>CAWACJ010000001.1:0-15572 GCA_963780665.1 uncultured Methanocellaceae archaeon
TACTTCTCGCTTCCCTGATTGATGGCGAGATGGCAAGGGACATCGATAACCTGGACGTCAAAGACTACATGGCCATCTCGGAATTTTTCGGCCGTTTCAAAGGCATTGACATGAGCGATAAAAACCATATGGAAATTCTAATGAACTGGGGGATCGCGATCAAAGGTGTCCTGATCTTGAATTTAATTTATCCCACGCCCATGATCGATGATGAAGCTGCGACGGACCTGCTGGTCGACCTGTCGCTGCATATCTGGGGCTATAAAAAGCCTTGAGCTTTTTTAAAGCTATAGTAAATAATAAGTATTACAATCACGATATTGTAGTCCGTCGCAAATCAGTCTTATCTGGATTACGGAGCATCTGTACATGGATAATCAAGAATTAGAGATCATCATTCAAAAGTTAGCGCTCCAGAACGCGTATAAATATGGGAAAGTCCCCCAGGTCGGGGCGGTCACGGGGAAACTACTGGGCACACATCCGGAATTAAAGCCCCGCGCTAAGGAGCTCATGCCGATCGTCAAAAAAGTCCTCGAAGAGATCGAGCTAATGTCGCCGGAAGAGGTCAAGATGAAGCTTCAGGCGATCGCACCTGAGCTGATCGAGGAACTATCGGTAAAAAAAGAAGTGCGAAGAGGGCTGCCGGAACTGGATATCTCGAAAGTCCAGCCAGGGCAGCAAGTAACGCTGCGCATCGCCCCGAACCCGAATGGCCCACCATCGCTTGGTAACGCCAGGGGCATCATTGTCAATCACGAATACGCGCGTATGTACAACGGTAAATTCATCATGCGGTTCGACGACACCGATCCGCTCATCAAAAAACCCATGCTCGAGGCGTACCGCTGGTACGTGGAGCAGGCGACGTGGCTTGGCTGCCCGCCGGACGAGGTGTACATCGCTTCGGACCGGATACCCATGTACTATGAGTATGCCGAAAAGCTCATCGAGCTGGGCAAGGCTTATGTTTGTTTCTGCTCCGGAGAGACCTTCAACGAGCTGAAGGACGCCGGCAAGCCATGCCCGCACAGGGACGCTTCGCCCGAAGAGAACATGAAGAACTGGAAGGCCATGCTCAACGGCGACTTCGAGGAGAAAGTCGTTTTACGAATAAAGACGGATATCACGCACAAAGATCCGGCACTAAGGGATTATGTTGCGTTCCGCATCGTACGCGAGGAACACCCGAGGACGGGCCATAAATACCTGGTCTGGCCGATGCTGGACTTCGAGTCCGCAATGGAAGATCACTTTTTGGGCGTTACGCACATCATTCGCGGTAAGGATCTAATAAAAACCGCGGATAAGCAGCGGTATATGTACAAATACCTGGGCTGGGAGTACCCGCACGTCAGCCACTGGGGCCGCGTCCGGCTGCTCGGGTTCGGGAAATTTTCCACTAGCGTCATGAAAAAAGGTATCCTGGCCGGCGAATTTACCGGCTGGGACGACCCGAGGCTGCCCACTGTCGCAGCTCTTAAAAGAAGAGGATTCGATCCGGAAGCCATCCGCAACGTAATGGTCAGCATGGGTGTCACGGAGACCGACATCGAGTTCAGCATGGACACGCTGTATGCCGAGAATCGCAAGATCATCGACCCAAAGGCTAACCGATATTTCTTCGTGAACAACCCGGTCGCGCTGAACATTTTAAATGCGCCCGCCACAATTGCAAAAGCGCCGCTGCATCCGCAGGACCCCGCAAGAGGCTTCAGGGAACTTTCCGTGGATCAGGATCCGGAGCTACTCGTACCGCTTTTCGACTCGAAAGAAATGAAGGTCGGGGACATCGTAAGGCTGAAGGACCTGTATAACGTGAGGATCACCAGTACCGATCCGCTGCAGGCCGAGTATATCGGTAACGATATCTCGGTCATAAAACAGCACAGCGCGAAGATCATTCATTGGGCGCCAATGGATGGCTTCACCGTTGTTGTACATGGCCCGGAGGGCGACTTCCACGGCATAGCAGAGCGGGGTATACACAATGAGCTCAACAATGTCGTGCAGTTCGAGCGGTTCGGGTTCGTGCGTATCGACTCCATCAATGGGATCGTCGTGGCGTACTACACGCACCCCTAACCTTTTTTTTGGAATTTTATTCAGAAATTTGTAAAATGAGGTTTTCTTCATTTTGCATTTGAGCGGTAGGCATTTTATGTCTTGATATAGTTCTTATATCGCTTCAAATGCACACTTTGATGCTCGATACGCTCGACATTCTTGTAAATGTAGTAGACCATGGGTATGCCGATCAGATAAATGATCGCGCCCGTCAAAACAATGGGAAGGGTCGTTATCAAAGCATCCTGCGCGGCCGACATGATGATGCGCTCCACGCCCTGTAACATCATGATGATCGTATATACTGCGCTCAAATAATAAGCCCACTTTTTATCGACAAAAATGAAATATAGCATTGTCATGGGAATGCAGAAGAGTATCCAGTTCAGCATGATATAGCCGCCCTCGCCCAGGGATGTCACCAGTATGGAATGGTTCCATAACTCTTCGAATATCTGAGCCTGATGCGCTATGAGCATTAATATGTACATCAGTATCAGTCGACTCTTCATATCCTCCATGTTACACCGCTCTTTACGCATCAATACTTAGAGCAGAATATAATAAACGTTTGCTAGCAATTCCTAGCTCTCCTTCCAGAATGCCCGGACTAATAAAACTTTGAAAAGGTCATTCGGACCGAAAGTAAGGATCAACGACGAAGCCAGTATAAAGGCCACTACTGGCATGGTGACCGGGGCCAGGCCAGGTATGCCTACCACACAGATCGCGAACACTAGCAGCATATCTGCGATAATGGCGAGCAGCAGGAAGGTCCCGGGCATGGACTCCCAGAAATGGCCTCTTTCTCTTACGATGAGCACGTCGGAAAGCGACAGGAACATCAGCATGGCGAACGTGTACGTGTAGAGGCGCTCCTGGTCATTGCCGAGGCAGAACCAGTGAAAGCCCACATACAATAGCGCCAGCGATTCCAGCACGATCAGGATGCCAAGCGGTATGGCCACTTTGATCAGCCCTGACAGGTCCCAGTTATCCGGCTTTTTTGAGTATTTCGCATTATCCGTCGATAAGGAAAGCGTGACGAAGTCCGTGAGGAACATCATAAGGATCACGCTGAAGATAGAGACCACGAACTGGCCCGTTAAGATGAACGATAGGATGATGAAGATCAATGCCTGGAACGTCTTGACGATCTTGTTCAGGATCCACGTAATGATACGCTGGTATATCTGCCGTCCGCTCGTCACCAGGTCGACGATGCCGACCAGCCCCTCCCTCGTAAGGACTATGCCGGAGGCTTTTTTTGCCACGTCCGTCGCGCTGCTAACGGCGATTCCCACCTCGGCCTGTTTTAAGGCTGGCGCGTCGTTCACGCCGTCGCCTGTCATCCCCACGATATGGCGGCCATCCTGCAGGCTTTTGACGATAAGATACTTGCCTTCAGGGAATACTTCGGCAAAGCCGTCGCTCTTTTCTATTTGCCGTAGCATTTGTCCGCTATCGTCGACCCCTGCCAGCTCTCGCACATTTATTACCTCTCCGCCCAGCCCGACTTCTCTCGCAGACTCTCTGGCAATAGGCAGTGCATCGCCCGTCAGCATCTTCACCTCTATGCCCAGCGCCATCAGCTCTTTTATGAGCCGGGGCGAGTCCTGTCGCGGCATATCGTAGAGGAACGCGACCCCTGCCAGCTCTAAGCTTTCTTTATTATCGCCTTTTGCGACGGCGATGGCCCGATATCCCTTCGCCGAGATCAGTTTTTCAGTATCTATATACAGTCGATCAAGGTCTTCCTTCGCATTTTTGCAAAGCGGCGAGACCGTGCCGAGCGCTCCCTTTACTACCATGAACTGATAGCTATCGTGCTCGACGACAGCTTCCGTCCTGCGAGTGGACGGGTCGAACGGCACGAACTCTTTTATCGAATAGTCGCCGGGAATCAGCTTTTTATTATTCGCGGCGTCGATGAACGCCATATCGATCGGATCCCGGTTAGCCTCTCGAGAAGCAAGCGTCCCATAGAGCAAAACATCTGCTTCCGTATAGCTCCCCATAGCCATCGTCTCAGCTATCGTTAGCTTGTTCAGCGTGATCGTCCCGGTCTTGTCCACGCATAGTATGTCCATGGTAGCCGCATCCTCGATGGCGTTCAGCCGGGTGACCAGGACGCCCTTCTTCGCCAGGTCCAGCGAGCCCAGGGCCGTGCTCACGATGAACATGGTGGGCAGCGCGACCGGTATGGTCGAGATCAGCAGCATGACAGCGACGGGGATGAGCGCCAGGACGTCCATGCCCTTCAATATCGCGAAGCCAGTGGCGAAAAACAACAATATAAAGACCATCACGAGCATCCACTTGACCACGTTCGCGGTCACCGCCTCCATGTGCAGCTTCGGCTTCGCAATTTTTACGAGCTCGACGGTCTTACCGAAATAGGTTCTCGTACCGGTAGAACTGACGACTCCGGTAATTTCACCCCGGCGAATGATAGATCCCGAATACAGCATGTCACCCGCATTTTTTTCCACGATAAAAGACTCGCCGGTGAGCGCCGACTGATCAGCTTCCGCCTTACCTTCCGCGATCTTCACGTCTGCGGGCACCATGTCGCCAGCGCGGAGCCGGACCGTATCGTCGGGAACTAGCTCACACGCAGGTAATAGCAACCATTTGTTATTTCTGAAGACACGCGATTCCACGCTCAGCTTTTTCTTTAAGAACTCCAGTGCAGCGTTCGACCGATCTTCCTGAAAAAAGCCAAGGATGGCGTTGAACACTAATAAAAAAGCTACCATCACAGTATCGTACGGCTTTCCGATGATATAGGTCATGACCATCGTGACTTCAAGCATCCAGGGCGTGACGCCCCAAAACTTTTTTACGAACATCAAGAGCTTGTCCGGGCGCTTTTCCGGCACCTCGTTATACCCATAACGGGCCCGACGCTCTTCAACATCCGCATCGGTCAGACCTTTCATCCGATCATTAAGCGCGCCCGAATCGTCCATATCACTAGTGCTCCCGGCTTTTTAGTACAAGCCAATAGTACCACATAAGAAAGAATGACTTGAAACTATTTTAGGGACACTAATATTAGATCAGGAAAGCGACGATCATGATCACGCCGACCACGACATTGGTGATGATGACCATCTCGATGAACTGCACGATATTTTTAGGCCCGCCGCGGTACCGCTTCAGCCCGAGCGATGCAAAGATCACCAGCGGTATCGTGATCAGCGCGAAAATCGCTATCCAGGGAATAAGCCCGGCCAATATGCCCGCGATCAAGGATATGTAAGACAGCGCGCTCATTGACAAAAATATATACAGCCCGTATCTTCTGCCGAAAAGGGTCATCAGGTTCCACTTATGGGCGATCTGGTCCGCATTGTAATCGGGGAATTCCAGGACATAAATACCTACAGTGCCCATGAACGCTAGCGGCAGGGAAGCGACGATGACTGTCTCGATCGAGCCGAGCGATAGAGATAGATCAGCGAACGAGTTGACCGGCACTTGAACGAAAAACGAGCCGAGACTCATAAGGATCATGGAGGCAAACCAGGATAATTCTCCCAGGAACCGATAAGCCAGCTTTAGGGGGGGCGCTGAATAGAAATATCCTATACCGACGCCGATAATGCCGATCGGTAAAAGAATGAAGCTGCGTGTGAAAACGATGAAGAGGCCGATAGCGATACATGCAATAAAGCATAAAGCCCCCGCCGCGAATACGGTCGACGGCGACAGCACGTCAGGCACAAGGCCTGTGCCGCCGGAATACTTCGTCCTGCTCGTGTTCGCGGTATCGTTGCCGCTCTTATAGTCGAAGTAGTCGTTCAGCGCGATGGTGCCGGCATGCAATAGCAGGATAGCGACGATGGAAAGCGCGAAATAAAGCCAGCTGAAGCCCTCCGGGTCATATTTGAAGGCAATGACAGCGCCCAGTGTGACCGGCAAGACGACAAATAGCAGGAATAAAAGCCTGAACTCTTTAGCCCAAATCATCAGGTTTTTAAGCATTTAGCTAATGTTGGTCGGAAATCATTTAAACTTAACGCTATTTTTAAAATACTAATAACAACAGTGCCTCTTTTTTACATCTGTAAAACTTCTATCTATATTTTATCAGCTTCGTAAATTCCAGCTCTTGATCGTCATTGATATAATCGCTTCTTCATTAGTGATCTTTCAATTAATTTTAATTTCTATGAAAAATCATACAAAATGTCGTAAAGGATTCAAAAAACTATTGGTCAGCTACCGGTATCATGACAATGAACTTTACTCCTTTAGATTGATCGCCGGGAACCTTGTCTTCCACCCATACCTTGCCGTTGAACTCCTCCACAAGCGTTTTTACCAGATATAGCCCTAGCCCTTTTCCCCTTGCCATCGTCCGGCCTCTATAGAATCGCCGGAACAATTTTTCTTTTACTTCGTCCGGTATGCCCGGGCCATTATCTTCGATCGATATCCGGTCATATTCCTTGCCATCCTCACATATCTCAGATTGTATGATATCTATGACCAGAGGCTTATCCGGAGACGAGTGTTTTATAGAATTTTCCACGAGATTCGTGAATATTTCATCGATAAGCTCGTTAGCCACGACCAAACATTCATCAGGGGGAATATAATTAATCGTGATATCTCTTCCGATAATATGCGTGTAATGATCTTTTATTTTAGATAAAACATCACATATATTCACCCGGCTCAGCCTCAGGTCCTTCGTTCTCATTTTCTGAAGCTTCCTCACATTGTCTATGAGCTTCGAGCTATTTTTCAGCGCTGTGATCGGCTTCTCAACGAGCTCTCTTTGAGCCTTGCCAAGCTTACCCTCGGATATCATCAAGTCATTGGCCAGCTCCAGGTATCCGAGCGCGATCTGGTTAAAATTGCTAATGTCATGGCCCATCAGGTCCAGGTACAATTCTGCCTGTTCTTTAGCTTCGTTTAATTCTTTTTCAGCTCGCTTACGCTTCGTGATCTCGAAAAGTGTCGCCACTCCGGCGGGCTTTCCCATATATATGATACGCCCGGCTGTGATCTCGACCCATTTTTCTTCTCCGCCCTTGGTGAGTAGCTTTACCTCATATCGCGATGGTTCCGGTACGCCTCGCTGCCTCGCAAGGCTTCGCTGCTTAACAAGCTGCTGGAACTCGGGATGTACGATTTCCCAGTAGTTCATCCGTAAAAGCTCGTCCCTCGAATATCCCGTTATACTTTCCGTCGCTTTATTCAGCGAGACCATCCACTTATCCTGGAACACGATAATTGCAGCCGAAGACGTATCTGCAAGGACCCTGAACTTCTCCTCACTCTCGCGCAGCGTCTCCTCTGCATGCTTTCGCTCGGTGATATCCCTGTCAAATGTGATCAAAAACTCATTGTCCTCGTACTTGATGTAACTGGCCGTGACTTCTACCGGGAACGTCCTGCCATCACGCGCAATGTGCCTTGTTTCAAATTTGAGGAGAACCCCTCGCCGATACTCTTCCCGCCAGCCTTTCAAGTATCTCTCGGGCGGAAAATCCGGGTCGATATCCCATACATGCATGGATAGTAGCTCATCTCTGGCATATCCCAGGGTACGACAGGCAGCTTCATTCACATAAACTATTCTTCCGTCTGCCGAGAGCCAGATGATGGAATCGCCGAATTTATCCATCGCAAGCTGAGTGAGCTTTAAATACCTCTCTATACGCTTACGTTCGGTGATGTCCCTTGAAAAGGCGCACGAATACTCCGTGTCATCATATTTCAGATAAGTTGCCTGGATCTCTACGGTGATCAATTTCCCGTCTTTGGTCCTATGTATCGTCTCGAACTTGTGGCTCAGATTCTTTTTTAGGTATTTCCATTCATCAAGCCATTTTTCCCGTGTATACAACGGGTCAATATCCCAAACGTGGAGTTCGAAGAGCTCGTCCCACGTATACCCTAATTCTTTGCAGGCCGACTTATTTACATGAAACAATTGGCCTTCAGGCGTAATCCAAAAAATCGCATCGGCGGATGTCTCAACGGCGAATTGCGCGAGCTTCAGGGAACCTTCAAAACTTTTACGATCACTGATATCTATCCCGGTGACTAAAACAAACCGGTCTCCCTCTAAGCTTATGGCCGTAGCGTTTAGGTCTACCCACCGAATTTCACCGTTTTTGGTAATGATCTTTATCTCATACCTGGACGGGACGCTTACTCCCGACTGTCGCAAGCGCCCCCGAGTTTTTACCAGCTCTTGAAAATCAGGATGGACAAAATCCCAATATTTCATATTAAATAGCTCTTCCAAGTTATATCCGGTAAGTAACTCGGCCGAATGGTTAGCGTAACAACAGATCTTGTCGTCCTTAAAAATAAAAGCTGCAAACGGAGCCTCATCTAACAGGATAGCGCAAAGCCTCGACTCACGACTGTGCAAAGCTCCATCCATGGGCTGACAGTTTCCCTTATCCTTGTCCGGATCATGCATACTGGTCCTATCTATATTCGCAAGGCTCACTCATGTTGAATAATAGATAAATAATTATTATTGATAGGATTGTATTTATAAATGACGTGCAGTCTGTTGTTTTATCTTGAATTATTAAAAGCCCTTGGCCAGGTTCTCTCGCATTGGTATAAGAATGAGGCAACAAATTTGCCGGGGGCCGGTTGAAATACCGGATATGCGGCTCGATATGAGGATAAAGTTGATAACATATCGGGCGAAATAGCCGTTTATACATGTCTTTCGAGCAAGCTCAACCAAATGTATCATCAGAATACACTAAAATCGCCGTACCACACAGCTCTGCGTCTAGCTACACATTATTGGGGATCGCGATCGTCATCGATCTTATCACGATGATACCTTTTGACCTGTCCGGCATCGGCATCGTCGTCGAGTTGCCATTGATCGCGGCCGAAGCATTATTTTTAAGATCATTAGGCGTTCCTGCGATAAAGAGCATTTTCGGGGCCGTGTGGGACTTCATCCCGATCCTGGACATCATGCCCTGGTGCACGATGGCAGTGCTGGATAAAAAGTTCAGCATTAAGATCCCGTATATCACGAAGATATATAACCGCTAATGTAAAGAGCTCGGAGCAGGCATGATCACATGACATGCTGCCCCGCTAATATTAAAACTATATTTTCTTTATCCACTGGACGATCTCTTTTATGACATCGGCGCTAACATGGCCTTCGACGTTATACTCTTGCGGAGTCGATTTTTCCTCGCCGGTAATAAATAAGTGGTTCAGCTTCGGGAAAAGCTTCAGCGTAGCGGTCGTTTTATCCTTCAGCGTATCCTTCCAGATCTCGAAGTCTTTGGCCGCCGAAACCTGGTAGTCGCGTCCTCCCTGGAGAACCAGTACGGGCATTGAAAGGGACTTCGCGACCTCGGCAGGCTGATAGCCGCGCAGGTCCAGTAGGTAGACGGGCGACATTCCAAGCGGCAGGTCCTTCGCAGGCGTCTCGGTTGAAAGATCCGGGCTTTTCACACGGTCCGCCTGAACCTTCAAGAGATCGAGGCTCGCCTTCTGCTGCTCCGTCAGCGCGCCTCCGAGATTGTAGAGATACGTAAACTGGTCCAGAATCACATCCTCAAAGGGGCGTGCCATCCCGGCCATGACGATCAATCCGGCCAGCGACTGGTCCTGTTTGCCGATCCGGGGCATGAGTGTAGCTCCAAGGCTGTGGCCCAGGACGAAGATGCGCTTCGGGTCGATATTCGGATCATGGCGGAGTAATTCCACTGCCGTCAGCACATCATCGGTGACTTCTTCCTTAGTGGTCAGCCTGGAGACGATCTCCGGCGTAAATTTGATACCATGAGCTTTCGTGCGCTTTTCATAGCGCAGCACGGCGATACCATTGGAGGATAAGCCCCAGGCCAGGTCCCGGAAGACCTTATTCGGGCCGATGGTCTCATCCCTGTCGTTAGGCCCGGAGCCGTGCACCAGAACTACTGCCGGGAATGGCCCTGTGCCATTTGGGATGGAAAGCGTGCCGGGCAGCGCCCATTCGCCGCTGCCGACGGTCAGTTCTTTCTCGTGGAAGGCAGACTGGTTTACGTAGGCGGGCGCGTTATATGGCACCTCGGCCGGTTGTGCCGGGGCAAAGTTAAGGCCGCTGATCTGTCCCTGGTCATTGAAGACGATCTGAGCGTTGATGACTGCCCGCTCGAACTGGCAGGCGACGATCACGATCTTATAATCATGTAACTCCATCGTGTGAGCGACGGACTGCTGCTTGAAAGCGCCCACCATCATGGTCATTTGCTGCCAGGCTTCCTTCATTTTTTCTTCTGTGAACAGATTTTTCATTGCAGTGTCAAAACGGGCTGTCGCGGCGGCGAAATCAGCCCTGGAGAGCTGATCGATGAAAGTTTCCGCCAGGGGTTTCAGGTCTTCAAAGGTTAGCGAACTCATGATTATAGCCTTCTTTTTCGAGGTTTGTCAAGTCAATGATTATATGCAAATAAACTATATCTGGTAGAGATTTATGATATATTTATTGGTAAAACCAGCCTCATCTTAGCCTAAAATTAGATTTATACTGGATTATGATAGCGTCTTATCGGCCAAAGCCGCCTATGATCCCGTAAAACGGCGATATGGGGCTCGATGATCCCTGCGAGCCGCTTATGCTGCCGAATGTTTGTTCCGTGTTGTATAAATTGGATATAGAATCCTTTAACGACATCATTTGTGTGCCAAGATAGACGAAATAGGCTATCATTGCGAGTAAAATGACTATTACGATGATCGCCATTTCCTGCCAGTCTTCCATGATATCACTCCATATTAGCGGACCAAATGCTATACGTTATGTAAGCCATGTATCTTATCAATAGCTTTTGTTAATTTTAATTATGATTATTTAATATATTTTATTGTTTCTTAAACCTATCACATCCAATGGCTTCCAGGATTATTTTATTGTCCCCATTATGTAATCTTTTAACAATAAATTTAAAGTGGGATTAGTTATATTAATTAATATAACTAATCGGGTATAGGGCATGTTAGAACTCCAGGATAAAACTGTAATACGTCAACGATATCAACCAAAATTGGACACTATACGGATGGTTGAAACGTTCATAAAAGAGCATAGCGGAGAATATAAGAAAAAGGCACTATGGCAGCACCTCCCTAAAAAAAATGATGTATCAAACGTATAGTAATACAATAGAATATCTTTTTGAGTCGAATAAGATCGCAATGGACCGGAATAGATATATTGTCTGAATTTGGGACCCTGAAGTAGCGAAAAAATATCTTTTAAGAGATGACCTAAAAATATGTTGATAATGGTCACGGTATTTCTTTAACACAAAGTTCCTTAAGCAGGTAATTCTACTTCTCTAGCCCTTATAGGACGAGATGAGAGTTTTCCTTCGTAATATTCTTTCATGACTTCATCTATTTTCTTTGAAACTTCTGGAGTAAAATATCTCTCTCCACAATTCTCGCAAATAAGGGCGGGGACGTCTTTTATTGAAATGATTTCCTCGTCTACTTTTATGACAAGATTAGTGATTCCTTTCTTCATTTTTCCGTCACAAAAGCAGCATTTATCTTGTTCCATCTCACGGTTCCTCAACTTAATAATTTAATTACTATCTTCTGATATATAAACTGTGACAATTATGACATTGTCTTCGCACTGCGCGACCACCACTTGATAAGGCGTACCATCGATATAGCCGAGTATACGCGCTCTTGGGCAAGGGTTTAATTCCTCATGCTTTTCTATTATTTCACCGTTTAATATTGCAGAAATAATCTGATCAGTTGAAATATTCCTTTGAAATGCTCTTTCTCTTGCATGTATTGAAATAATGAACTTATCTTTAGCCATAAAATTTTTAATTCTGTTTAAATTGATCTTAGGCTTCTTATCCAATTCAATACGCCCTTAACTACTAATTTACAATATATTGAATAATACATAAATCTTTTTAATGGTAATTTCTATATTCAACGATAAGTACGCCTTATGCCTGATGTTGATTTTCTTGAGTTTTGATATTATAGGAATCATCACGCTTCGTCGCTGATAATTCTTTTACCATAATAAATCATGTATAATATTCAAATATATTTATAATTATTATTAGTACCCTATTCCGGTAATATCATGCCCAATATATCCAGGACCGCTAAATCGAGGCAATGGGCTCTTATTAATGAATTATGTATTGAGAACTAGAGGGGATTAAAATCGACGCGATAGAATACTCTACGGAGGCGATACGGCATGGAAGATGACCATGACGGTGCTTGCAATGCAATAAATGCAGGCGAAGCGCGCACCTGGATATCGGATGAACTGCGTCGGGAATTATGGCACAGCAAGATGCCGGGCAAATCGACAGAAGAGAAGATCCGGTTCCTGCTAGAGAGTTATAATGAATATAACACTACAGTGGATGGAACGGATAATGAATTTGATGAGATGCCGAAAGGACCCGACCAATTTGTCTCTTTACCGGATGGACTGATCAACATCATCGTTGATGTAGAATGTCTGGACTGCGGGATCATTGGCTTTACCGATATGCTGGTACGGGAAGACGGGTGGTATCTTAAGACCAGGGTTAAATGCCCTGTATGCGAAGGCGAGAGGATCGCAGTGGCGGATTTCAAAGTGAGAAAAGATGCCGGGCTGTAAAGCTGAGGTCTGGATGAATTATGAGTAAAAAGTCGGCGCAGGCCGACTTTTCTATTTTTTTAATATTATGATAAAAGATGTGATATGCCCAACGGAGATAATTGTGTAATGTGCGATCTTATCCGATAGCTTCCATGACTATTTTATTGTCCTTGATCTCAAATTTAACGCTCATGCCTTCTTTTAAGCCTACGATGTCTGCAAACTGCTTTGGTATCCTGACCGCCAGGCTTCCGCCGATTTTAAAGGCTTTTCGATTATAATACTGGTATAACTTATCGTATGCCTTAAGGTCTAACCACTCATCCTGGCACTTCGGGCATACTTCAACCTGGGCGTAGATGCCTTTTTCAATTTCCCTTCGCTCCTTTTTCATCGGAGTATTGCATATTGGACATGAACTCATTTACATTCCTCATTTGCACTAACGCAAGGTCGCATTTTTCTAATAACCTAGGATATTATGAATAAGCAATTCATATCCTATGTATATACAAGTATATCTTTTATATATAAAAATCCATTGCCATATTCTATAGAGGCTAAAATTAATATTATGGGGTGAAGGGCGTCGAATCCGTATCTAACTAACAAATTCCAGATAAACGATAAAAGCATAATCGCTCTGATGTGTTTTTAAAGCTTCTAGCGCTAAATTTCGATGCTGCTTGGGGATGCATACATCATTTCTGCCTTGTGCATGATATGAGTTTAAAATTCCCTTTGCAACGAGGCTATCGATGGCATCTTTATACATGCCGATCTTATCGCTTGGCCTTCCACTTACAAGGTCATGGCGGCTAATGTGTTTAGCGCACCATCGGTTGCGATGACATATTTTCCAGATAATATAAAGCTCATATTCGCTGAATCCACAAGTCATATCTATGAATATCAATGGATATATGATATAACTTATGTTCATAATATAGAAAATAATATGTTAAAATAACTGAACAATATGTACAATATATTTAAATATATAACAGATGTATTTGTTAATGTGGTCTTATGGCATTAGAGGATTTCCTGGGACAAACATCCGAGATCAAGGTCATCGACTTTCTGGCCGATAATATGGACAGATCGTACAACCAGACCGAGATCAGCGAAAACACAGGCTTGTCCCGAACGACTGTCAATCAGAAAATTCCCGAACTAATCCAGAGCAATATCGTGGTCGTGGATAAGGCGGTCGGTAAGTTCAAGACGTTCAAGCTGGCCGATAGTGACATCGTGAAATTTTTAGTGATCGCCTCTTTAGCCCATAGCTTCAAGCAGGCGGAAAATCCGTTGAGCGAAGAAGAGCAAAAGGAACTAATAAAAAAGAGGCTCGGCGAGGATGCGGAAGAAGGGGTCATTGATAGTGGTGTAGATGCAATGATCCGAATGCCAATCGACGGTTCTATCCTCTTGACTCGGGATGCGGCAGAAAAAGTTTCTCGAATGTTAGATGAAAAATTAAGGTCAAAAAGGAAACGGACGTCAGGCTGAGAAATATTGTTTAGTTAGCATTTTAACTACCGTCGTTTAATGCTTTTGACTTATAACTATACTTTTTTGTCTCTCGATATCCCGGGCGAACCCGGAAACAATGGTCAGCATTTGCAGTAAAAACCCGAGACCGATAAATATCCAGCAGATAGACTGAAGGACAGGGTCTTTATACGATGGGCCTGGCGGCGTGAGGAACAGCCAGATGCCGATACCGATGGATAAGCATATGGAACCGATGATGAAAATGGCCGGCCAGGATCTCGCCAATAGCTTTCTTAGATTTTCAGGTAAAACTTTTCTCCACCAGGTCAGGGGTTTATCGATACGCGTCGAGGCAGCCCAGACCACAGGAGTAAAGAAGACTATGGCTACGCCGCCACCGACTAAAAAGAGTAATATTGCGAGGATCAGGAAAACGATCGGGCCGTTCTTCTTGTGGATGAAGCCGATGGTCCATATGGCTAATGTTAAAGCGACGATGATCGCGGCGATGCCGGTAAAGAGATAGTTTTGAATCAGAGTAAAGACACCAAATGATGCTACTACATTGCCCCCGGTAGGCGTATTTCCCTGGAAGGTTTCATATAAGCCATGAATCATTCCCGTAAAGCCGGCAAGCAACCCCATAAAGACGACAAAAAGGCGGGTGCTATTGATGTTATTCAATGAAAATATGCTATCATGCCTTAAATTATTCATAAGATAACTCAATATAAACTAGAACTGTTATAAAAAGCCTTTTCAGGAACAGCGGCCGACTTCTATATATTTTATAGTGAAATTCCATAGACCCATAAGCTATAATACCACATTCGAATATATACAAAGAATTAGCAATTGGCGTACATGGGGATGTTTGGGTGGACTTTTTCGAATGGTTCGCCGAGCGGAGCGGCGATGAGAAGGATAGGCGCTTCTTGAACGACGAACAGAAGGACGCAGTTAAGGCGACCAAGGGCGCCGTGCTCGTCGTCGCAGGTGCGGGCACAGGTAAAACGACAATGATCACGGCTAAAGCGGCTTACCTGATCCAGGCAGAGCATTTAAAGCCGGACCGGCTGATCATGTTGACTTTTTCACATGATGCGGCTTCTCATATGAAAGAAGAGGTCGTCAAGATATTACCCGAAGCCAGGGATATTAATGCGAACACCTTCCACTCATTCTGTTTTGATTTTCTAAAAAATCATTCTCATAAGACTGGCATCACTGAAGAGTTCAAAGTACTGGACGATGCCAACGCCGAGTTCTTGATGTATAAAGAGCTTGATGTGCCCGCATTTAAAGTGGCTAATTATATTTCGAGCATCCAGCGGGCAAAAGATCTCGACATCGTGCCCGAGGATTATGAACGCTTTCTTAAAAA
>CAWACJ010000002.1:0-196709 GCA_963780665.1 uncultured Methanocellaceae archaeon
CGCCCTGTACGGAGCTATCTCATTCCTGTAGCGGTTGTTGTCGTATTCCCGTGCCCATTTGGCGATCAGCTCCGCCATACGCCTGGAGGGCGTGAAGCAAAGCGTCTGCAGCCCATGGTCCAGCTGGCTGACCATTAAACGCATGGTCTCCTGGTGCGTGGAGCCTCGCTTTTCTCCCTCGAGGGGCGGGTCCCAGAACATTAAATATTTCTTTCCGCGCCCTGAGCCGTCCTTCGAGACAACTTCGAATTGCTTCCCCGTAAGCTTATATGAAAGCTCTTCGGGGTTCGCGATCGTGGCGGACGATAATATAAATTGAGGGTCGGCGCCGTATCGCTTCAAGATCCGCCTCAGCCTGCGTATCAGCATCGCAACGTTCGAGCCGAACACGCCTCTGTACGTGTGCGCTTCGTCGATGACCACGTACTTCAGGCCCGAGAAGTACTGCCTCCACCGGTCATGCCATGAAAGATACCGGTGTATGGCATACGGGTTACTTACGATGATCCTGGCCCTGTCGCGTATACCCGCCCTGGCCGACTGAGGAGTATCACCATCGTAGATCGAGGGCAGCGCTTTCGCGCCAAGAGCAGTATCCATCACCTTTAGTGTTTTTAGCTGGTCGTTCGAGAGTGCCTTCATCGGATACAGGTACAGCGCAGTGGCCTTTTTATCATTTAAGAGGGCCTCGAAAACTGGCACGTTGAAGGCAAGCGTCTTGCCGGACGCCGTAGGCGTCGTGATGATGACATTTTTACCGTCCAGGGCCAGGTCGATGGCCTTTGCCTGATGAGAATAAAGCCTTATTTTTTGAGAGTCCAGGTATTCACGGAGCTTCGCATTTAAAATATGATTGACGTCATCGTACGAGGGCTCACGCTCGTCGATCTCCTCGATGTGGACGATCTGGCCTTCATAATTATCGGACGTCCTGGTGTCCCTGATGAACTCTTCAATAGCTCCCATTGCCGCAGTCCTCGCAGAATTTTGAGAATAGCCTGGCCAGCGATATCAGGTCCTGCCGGTTGTGCTCCACGATCGGCACCAGCGGGCCTGGATTTTTGCTGCGCGAGTATTCCTCATAGAACTCGGGCACGAGCGCGCCGGGCACATCGTCCTTTCTGTCCTCCCCGAACAAATACTTTTCAACGGTCGTCAGCCTTACATCGGGCAGCGTCGGCCTGAGCGAGCGCCTGGCGAACGGGAGCATGTCGAAGTGGATGTTGTCTATGTCGCCGCCCATGTCGTAGTACCAGCGGCGCTGGTTAATATACGGTACATCGAACGAGCGGCCGTTATACGAGAGCAGCGGCGTGCCTTCGACCTCGCTGCAAAATGCGCTGATGGCCGCCGCTTCTTCGCTAACGTCCCTGGCGAGATATTGCTTTGTGTATATCTGATCGCCGCGGGCGAATACAGCGCCGAACAGGATGATGGGCCTCGAAAAAAGGCCAAGGGTCTCTATATCGAGTGCGACCAGCCTGTCGATATCGGTGAACGCGCTTAAATGCAGGTTCAGCGGGTGTGACTTAGGGAGCCAGTGCCATAATTCTTCCTGGATACGGCATGCATCGCCGGAGTCTATGATATCCGTAAGGCGCTCGGCCTGGTCTTTCCAGCGAGAGTGCCGGGTCAGGTCTTCTATTGTCTGATACCCGCCGGATCTCAGCTTTCTCTCGGTACCCTGGCCGATGCCTCTTAATAGCCTCAGGTTGGAAAGAAGCGCTGTTCGGGCTTTTTCTTTACCGATCTTACTCAGCGAGAACCCGGCAGAGCTCTCGACCAGGTAGCATTCGCCCATCTCGTTGTGGACGGGCTTTCCCTTGATCGCTTCTTCGAGTCTTACACCATCATACCGCTTCAGGTATTCTTTTTTTACTCGCAGCCCCTCGGCGTAATCCTCGCCATAGAGCCAGGAGGGCATGAAATCTCCGGTAGCCGGGGCTGAATCCTTCTCTACGATATCATATTCTTTCCAGCTTTCTTCCCGTACGCGAAGGCGGCCGGCAGCCGCATCCAGTCTGCCCTTATCAAGCAATGATAATCATAGAACGTTAATTGCATGCTCTTTTAAAGCTTTTGTCATGTGCGTCGTGAAAGTAACGATTCGACCTACTTTTCATCGACACTTGACAGGAACTCTAGCACGGCGTTACAAAACGGCTCCAGTATCCCCATGAAAAAGAAGGTGTGTCCGCCTTCAAAGGTAATCATCTTCGAACTCTTGATCCCTTCCTGCACCTCAACCGCCCGCGAAAGGGGGGCAAGATTATCCTTAGTGCCATGTAGAATCAGCGTCGGTACGCGGATCTCATCAAGCCGGTCACTGCAGTCGTAGCTGCGGGATGCTTTAAGCTGGCGGGCAAATGCATAGCCTTGCTGTGGGTATTTTCTAAACATCCTGATCGGTAAATATTTCATGAGCCGGAGCCAGAGCGGCGGCCGCGCATTTTTCACCTGTCTGGCGTACGTTGATGCCAATATCAGGCTTTTTACAAGGTCCGGGTTTTGTAAAGTCAGCGCCATGGCGATACGCCCTCCCATTGAAATGCCGAGCACGTGCGCTTGCTTGATTCCAATAGCTTTTAAAAGGCCGGCGGTATCATCCGCCATCATCTCTATCGTATAGGGGATATCCGGCTTATCGGTACGCCCCACTCCACGGTTGTCGAAGGCGATAACACGGTACTTTTTCGAGAGCCTGGCTATGATGGGCTCATAGATGGTCAGATCAGTGCCGAGCCCGGCGATCAGCACGAGTGGCTCGCCTTCGCCCCTGATCTCGTAGTACATGTTGATATCGTTCACTTTTACCGCAGGCATTTCAAGTCCTCATTATCACGCGATGCCATGAATATTATGGTTATAAGCATTTGAACTTTTAGAAATGGCACCTGGCCGAGAGGAACTCATCGACCGTCCTGTTGAACTCTTCATATCTTTCGACATTGGGAATGTGGCCGCACTTATCGAATAATTTTACGGACGAGCCAGGTATTGAATCATGGTATTTCTGGGCATCAGATACCGGTAAAAGCATGTCATTCCGCCCCCACATGATCAGCGTCGGCGCCGTTATCGACTTCAGCAAACTGATGCGATATGAGTCGTACATCATCATATCCCGGCAATTTTTTATGAACGCATTTCTGGATTCTTTATTGTCCGACACGAGCATGATATCATCCAGCAGCGAGCTGGCGGGGCCATCGTAGAACATCGAGCGGCAAAAGAGCTTTCTGCTCCTCGCGCTCAGGCTGAAAAACACATCGAATAATTCTTTGCTATACAACGTGCCAACGGGCGAGATGCCCGTCGCGTCGGACAGGGCGAGCCCGGCGACTTCCTGCGGGTATTTTGCCGCAAGCCCGGCTGCGACCGCCCCGCCCATCGAATGCCCGATGATGATCGGATTAGAGATATGCCGCGCATCGATGAACGATCGCAGGAATTCCACATAATACTGGACGCCATAATTTACTTCCGGCTTATCAGATAGGCCGAAGCCGGGCAGATCGAGTGCGTATATCTTATGGGACTTTGACAATGTCCCTATATTATACTTCCATTGCCCATGAGAAAGCCCGTTGCCATGTATCAATATGACCGGCTCTCCCATACCTTCGGTCTGATAAAATACTTTAACGCCGCCCACGTAAGTATGACATTCCATCTACGTCACTCTTAACTTAACAAGTACTTTTTATACGACATAAATGTTATTGAGTAACATATTCCAGATTGCCCTAAGTCTCAGCGAGTGCCTGGCTATAAGACGACTATACAAAAATATATCTACCCTGAGTGTGCTTTTTACTATGTCTCCCCGCAATGAGGGAAACCTTAATATCAGATATTGCACAACTATAGTGCGCGATACCGGGCCCGTGGTCTAGCCGGTTATGACGTCGCCTTGACATGGCGGAGGTCGTGAGTTCGAATCTCACCGGGCCCACTTGTTTTTATTCATTTTTTAACAGAATTTGTGGGACAATTTTAGTCGAATGTCAGGTTTGCGATCGTATTCCAGCTCTTCTTTGGCGTCCCGTCGATCTTCCTCACGCCGACGGAATTGAGCGCGCTAAGCCCGGAACCGAACCCGGACGTATCATGCATGAGCGCCAGGGTCACGTATTCGGGCCTTGCATCCTTCATCAGGCCTGGCAGCATGCCATAATATTTTGCCTGTATATCCTCACTGCTACCCGCCTCCGAATTCCAGCCTACTTCCGAGAACCCTAACCGCTGCGTCGGTAGTAGCTTTCGGACGCAGGAGTAATAATCGACAGGTATCGTGGCAGGATCGCCGAACAAAATAGGATATGTGGTAAATGAGTAGACGTCGAGGCTATATTTAAACTGGTCCAGCGAGCCGAATTTTTTATTGATCAGCATCTGGTCCCACTGGAAACTGATGGTCACGACTTGTGAAGGATATTTTTCTTTAATCGCCTGATATGTCTCTTTCGTCAGGCTTACATACGCGGCATATTCAGCCGGGTTTTCCTCCAGGAAGTTCACTTCGGTCCCCAGGCCCAGGTAATCCGGCTTGAGCGCCGCCAGATCCAGTGCTTTAGCCTTGAATGCGGCTCTGACTTTTTCATCCGTAAAGCTTGTCCCTCCCGCAGATGCCGGAATAGCAGGAGTCTTTCGACCGCCGTCCAGCGAGATCGGGCTGAGATAGAGGTGGAAAGCCAGGTGCTTCTCTTTCGCTTTTTCCATGAGCGTTTTTATCGTATCATCAGGCATTTCATCCTTCCACTCTGTTATCAGCGTCACATGGCTGCCTTCCTGCGCGGTGAGATCAAAAAAATTGTTTATATCCTGTTCGCCCGGATTCGGTAAATGTGCCGGCGATACCGCAAAACCCAGGATTGTGTTCTTTGCCGTATCGACATGCGTTACTGGTTCCGCAGATACGGGTGATGGTGTCTTTTGCGTACAGAGTGTCGTGCCACACATCGCAATGATCAATATTACAGCAACGATACTGAGCCGTAAAGCGCTGATACGAGTCACCTTCATAAAATATACATCAAACGTTTATTTGACTTGCGATGATGAGTCATGCTTAAGAAGCGGGGTCGACACACCAATATAGCGACAAAAACCTATAAATAATCAGACCCGTATAGAACGATTACCCATCGAATGGGTATGAAAAACAGTCCCGTGGGGTAGTGGTCAATCCTGTTGGCCTTTGGAGCCGAAGACTCCGGTTCGAATCCGGACGGGACTATGGAACTTTGGGGGTATAATCCCCTTATTTTTTTTATTAAGCTTAGTACAGAATTATTTGGGGTCGATTAACGATACGTTTAATTAATAGCACACTACTAGACTTCAGATATGAGCATTCCTCCGGTTACCTCCCAAATAATTGCCAAATTACCTATGCCAATTACTTTTGATAGCGCTCAGCTAGAATCATTTAGATGTTTCACAATCCATTCTTGTTTGACTTGCAATAGTGCTATTGCTATACCTTCTTTTAAAATTCCATCGAAGTATTTTGATTGGAATCCACAAAATCCTATTCCAGAGTTTCTTATCGCTTATATGCCAAATGAAAAATATACGTGTCCTATTTGTGGAAATGTAGTAGCTTTTTCACCCGTGGTAAAACTTGAAAACGGTGAAATAAATATAAAACAAAATGCTCCAAAGGTTGAACAATCAAACGATGTAAGCTAGATTTATCTTTTTTTAACTAATTGAAAAATTAAATAAAAGACTGGTGGTTATATCCATCGCCTGACTTTGCGTTTATAGTCATTGTATTTTTTCCCGAATATCCTCTCAAGGTTCTTTTCTTCCATAGGGATAAACCTGGTATGGATTATTACAACGAATATAATTGGGAACACGAATGTCACGAGAGATCCTAAAAATATCGATATACCTAGTAAAATGGCCGTCATTCCTAGATATATAGGATTACGGGTGATCCGGAACGGCCCCGATGTCGTTAGCGAAGTTGGCGTTCCATGCGGGATTACCGTCGTGTTTCTCTTTTTAAACAAAGAGACGCTCCATAGATTCATCACAATTCCGAATCCTATTGCTATGATCCCTAGATATGTAAAAGGCGCATATAGAACTTCCTTGATCGGAAAAATAAAGTTTAGCGCGATGGATAAGGCTAATAATACAATGAAATAAGTGGGTGGCATGATCATTTTTTTAGAATTAGTTGTGCAACTTGCTTTATCTTTACAGCTTGAACAATGCCCGTTGCAGCTGGCCGGTTCATTTTTTCGATTGGTCATTATTGTCTCCTTTTTTATTATGTTTTTTCATTCAAATTTATTAATAGTACCATAAAAG
Organism: uncultured Methanocellaceae archaeon; assembly: GCA_963780665.1. Classification (GTDB taxonomy): domain Archaea; phylum Halobacteriota; class Methanocellia; order Methanocellales; family Methanocellaceae; genus Methanocella. The sequence continues at coordinate 6,328 of CAWACJ010000002.1, forward strand.
TGGTTCTTAAACCATTGCGCGCGCATCCGCTGTGCATTTTTCCTTCTTCGGACAGCTGCTACAGTCCCCGTTGTGGGTACATCTGATGAAAGCTTTCTGGAACATATCGTTAATGGTTTCCTGGTAACTCTTCAATACCTCTGCGTCGATCGCGTAATACGTCCTGTTCTCGATGCGTTTTGGCGCTAGTATTCCTACACTTTTCAGTACCTTGATGTGTTGGGACGTTGCCGACTGCGTGATACCCAGTGTTTCGGCAAGCTCAGTCACGCAAAGGCTTTCGTCGGGATTCGATGCGAGTATCTTGATGATTTTCATCCGGTTGAGGTCGCCCAATGCTTTGAATACCTCTACCATTTGCTTTCCAATATCCTCCCATGGAAATCCCTGTGGCTTTTTCATCATAAGACTATTAGCATATTCTAATACATATAGCTAATCGTTAAACCGTTTGATCAGTGATCTATCATCTATTCATAAGATCGATTACTATCAAAATTTAACGTAGCAGTAGCCTGAAGAATAATTTAATGATATCATACGATGTAATTATATGATTATGAAAATAGGCATTATTGTCCATTCCCAAACCGGCCATACGCTTTCCGTCGCTCAGAAGCTTCAGGAAAAACTTACCGCCGCAGGCCATTCGGCCAATATAGAGAAGATCTCACCTGTCGACCCGAAACAAACGGACCCTAAAAAGGTCCAGATCGAAAAGCTCCCGGATCTTAGCCCATACGATGCGCTAGTACTTGCCGCACCAGTGCAGGCCTTTTCTGTATCGCCCGTAATGAAGGTATATCTGCCGCAGCTTCCGTCACTTAATGGAAAGAAGGTCGCATGCTTCGTTACTAAAGGCTTACCGTTCAAATGGACAGGGGGTAATCATGCAATATCGCAGATTAGAAGTGCAGTCGAATTAAAAGGCGGGACTGTCGTAGGAACCGGAATTATCCCCTGGGGCGGAGCACGAGATACGACGATCAATGATTTAGTAGAACAATTCAGTAAGTTATTTTAATTACCTTTTTTACTGTTTACGTCCGATAATGGCTATACTTCTGACGCTTGCTAACAAGTAGTAAAAGTTAGGTTTATATAGTATGCGCATATTTTTATATTCGAAAAGTAAGTTAACGTTTACTTACATAATTCAGGATGAATGTCGGATGAAAGCATTGGTGATTTATGGCACAAGGGGCGGCGCGACAAAACTGATCGCCGATGAAATCGGAAAAGTACTGGGCGAGCAAGGATTCGCGGTGACAGTGGGGGACGCAAGAAGATCAAGGGCTTTCGACGTGAATAATTTCGATCTTATCGTGACGGGCAGCTCGGTCTGGGCTACCATGTGGAAGTGGCAGGCGAACCGTTTCCTCAAGAGGAACGCGAAAAAGCTAGCCGGTAAGAACGTCGCGTTGTTCTCGTCAGGCCTCCTGGGCGGCGACCCTGCCAGGATCGATGAGGCCAACAAGAGCATCGAAAAGACGGCGGCGAAATTCCCTATGATCAAGCCGTTAGCCTTAGCATACTTCGGCGGTCTCGTCGACTTCGAGCACCCGGCCTTTTTCGCCAGGCCCATGGCTGGCGCGATGAAGAAAGATCTGGAAAAGAAGGGTATGGATACCAGTAAGCCATATGATACGCGGGATTTCGTCGCTATCCGCAAATGGGCGGCGGACGTGGCCGCAAAGGCAAAGGCATGAGCGCAAAACGTCGTGCGGGAAAGACAGGCCGGCCTGTAAAAGTGCCGGGAGAAAAGGGCACGAAGGAAAAGATCTTTGATGCTGCAGTCGACCTGTTCGCAGAAAGGGGCTACGATGGCGTGTCTATCCGCGACATCGGACGGGCCGTCGGTGTCTCGGAGGGCGCGGTCTACAAGCACTACGCAAGCAAAGAGGCGATCCTTGAATCGATCTTTGCATATGTCGAAGGCAGGATATACCCTAAAGCCCCCGAGGCTAGTATTGATGCCCTCGTCGATTCGCTTTCATACCGGGAAATACTCGAAAGCATACCGCGATTCATGATGGCCGACCAGCACCTGGGCAGGATCACGCGCATCATGGTCATAGAGATGTACCACAACAAAAAGATCCGGGATTATGTGCAGAGAGAACTGTTCGAAAGGCCTGTCGACGAGACGGAAATACTGTTCAGGAAGCTCATGGAGAAAGGAAAGATCAAGCCCTGTGATCCCAGGGCAATGTCGACGTTATTCATATCGTACCTGGTCTACTGGTACTTTGAGGCATTCGTCTTCGGCTATGGCGAGCCAATGGATTTAAGTCGCAATGAAACGATCGCACAATCCCAGATCCGATCGTTCGCGGATATGCTCGAGCCATAAGCGGGCAATCATGAGTAAATTTGATATATGATTTTTCGAGGAGCGGTAGTAAAAAGATCACATTACAGGGAGAATATTATGAACGATTTACAGGGATTTATTATGCATGACCTCAAGCTCATGTACTTGAGCTCACTTGTGGTAGCCATCATAACGGCTGTCGTATCCATAGCAGGTATCCTTTACTGGGACGTTATTTATCCTGCACCGCAAGCTGTAGGGTCCGTCGGCTCGGATGTGTTTAATCTTATAGCCATATTGCCGATTCTGTTGATTTCCATGTGGCTTGCACATCGTGGCAGCCTCATCGGCATTCTTCTATGGCCTGGAGCGCTTTTTTATGTGCTATATATCTATGTTTTCAATATTATCGGCTTGCCAGTCACAGCGCTCTTCCTGCCGTACGTCATCCTCGTCGTACTGAGTGCATATACGATCATCGGCCTAGCCGCAAGTATTAACGACGATGCTGTAAGGCAACAGCTCGCAGGCGTCGTGCCACGGAGGGCGGTTAGCGGAGTTCTCATTGCACTCGCATTCCTGTTTATCGCGATAGATGCGTACGCTGTTATCTCCGCGCTTCTCAACAATGCACCTGTCGACATTCAGAAGCAATCCACCTGGATCGTCGACTTTGTCGTGGAATGCCCGGCACTTCTCATCGGCGGTATTCTGCTATGGCGACGCGTAGCGGCCGGATACGTGGCTAGCGTAGGGCTACTCCTCCAGATCGGCGCACTCTTAGTCGCAGTCCCGGTCGGCGCCATGCTCGGAGCCGTACTGACCGGGTCACTGATCGATACAAGCTCCGCCATGCTTTTCATCATGGGAGTCATACCTATCGCTCTCCTCGTGTTTATCATCAAGGGCGCACTATCGGACCGTGGCCAGTTACCCCGCAAGGCGAAATGATGGTGTTGAAAATCATGAGTAAAGTTGAGATCTATTATTTTTCCGGGAGCGGTAATTCGCTTCACGTTGCAAAAGAGCTGCATGAGCGAATTCCCGGGTCAGATCTAACGCCTATCGTCAGCCTTCTAAATAAAGATGCGATCAAAACCAAAGCAAATATCGTGGGCTTCGTTTTTCCCATACATGGCTTGACAGTGCCGATCCCGGTAAAAAAATTCATTAAAAAACTTAACGTAAATTCTACTAAATACCTGTTTGCGATCGCAACTCGCGCCGGCACCACCCATAACGCATTCATCGAGATAGATAAGATCTTGAAGAAAAGCGATAAAAGCCTTAATTCATGTTTTACCCTTAATATGGCAAGCAACGATCCGAAATTTAAAGACTGGCGGCCGCCGACGCGGGAAGAATTGGCGAAGCTTGAATCGGAAGCCATGAACAGGCTCGATATGATACAAAAAATCATCATCAACAAAGTGAATGTCCGGGAAAATGTCGGAGATAGCGTTATTTATCCAGCCAATTTTATTATCGAACGCCTTGCTCTGGCCGGAATGTTTTTTGTCGAGCATACCGGCGCTAATAATTATTTTTACTCCGATACAAAATGCGTCGGCTGCGGGACATGTGAAAAGGTCTGCCCCTCCGGAAAGATCCGAGTAGCCGATGAAAAGCCCGTGTGGCAAAATGACATCAAATGCTATTTCTGTTACGCATGTGTCAACTTTTGTCCCAGGAACTCGGTCCAGATCAAATCCAAGGTCTACATGAAGTCATATACGGAGAATAATGAGCGATATCCACATCCCTATGCAACGGTCAACGATATTGCCGGACAAAAAGCCAACCGACTAGAAAAGCCATTGGCAGAATAGGAGATTTTTTATAATTTATCGCGCTAGACCGTCATCCGTCTCCGGATCTTCCGATTTGCCCGACGGGCAGTCCGGCACATAAACATAGGGGCATCGAACGCCATAATGTATGCATGTAAGATTGCTGCATTTGTGATTTTTCCTGCCGAAAAAGATGCAAGCCATTAGCCTTCCCTCTCAGGATCTAACCCTCTTGTTCCGTATCGTCTCGGGCCTGCCCATACTTGAAAAATATGATCCTGCTCTTCTTGTCCTGGTAGATATCCAGCTCCTGGCCGGGCTTCACGTCCAGGCCGTTCTCGAATAGCGCTTTGACCAGGTATATATAAGGTGTTTTATTCTTTCCTTGCACAGTGGTCCTTACCTTGACTAAGTTCTCCTCATTGATCTTCAACATATACTCACTTCACGCACATAATATGCACATATAATGGGTAATATTATCACACTTAGGATAAATATTTTATGCGCATACTATGCTTATGATAGCAGCATAGAATCCTGCGATGTTGAGCGTACGATGGGTGAAAAAATGGGTCAAAAGGCACAGCGTTACCACTTTATTTTCGATGAGGCCACAATACAGCGTCTCGAAATGATCAGAAGCTATATGAAAGATAATTTTGGCCAGGACACTGATACTGCGGCTGTAAAAGCGGCTATCCATCGATTCGCCAGAGAGATCGAGGAAGAGCAAAAGGCATAATCGCTCTTTCAAAATATCTAAAAAAATTTCTATTCTATTATTTCCGTTTATATTACCACTGTTTTTGCCGTGAGCGATTTTCGAATATTCTAAATGTGCGTGAGCTCGAATAGCGTGTTCGCGACATATTGTAACGCCCCGGAGAGCAGATCAGGGTATATCCCGATGATGACACATAGGCCGGCTATGATGAGTATGGGCAGCATCATGCTGACGGGCGGGTCTCTTACATTTGTGTGCTCCTCTTTCGGCTTGCGGAGGAATATCAGGTAGAATGCGCGCATGAAACAATATAGCATGAAAATACTTACAAGCCATCCGACGATGGCGAAGATCGTAAAGTCTATGCCGAACGCTGAAAAGTACACCGGGTATCCCTTCTGCACTGCGCCCTGGTAGATGAGTTCCTTGCTCAGGTAGCCGTTCAATAGCGGCACGCCCGAGATGGCCAGCGCCATGATCATGAAACAAACCGCAGTCAATGGCATTTGCTTGAGGAGGCCGCCCATCTTGTGCATCTGCCTCGTGTTGACTCTTAGGATAAGGGCGCCGGCGATCAGGAATAAGCCGCCCTTAAAGAGCATGTGGTTGGTGATGTAAGACAGCGCGCCGTAAATGGACGTAGGCGTGGCGAAGCCGAAGCCCAGGATGATGTAGCCGATGGAAGCCACGGTGCTGTATGCTAGCAGGCGCTTGACATCCTCTGACCAGAGTGCTCCTATCAGGCCGGCGAGCATGTTCAGCACACCGAAGCACACGATGACGATGATCAGCGTCCCGACGTCGGAGATCAGGAAGAACGGGTAGATCGCCTTGACCATGGCGATCACGCTGGCCATGACCAGGATGCCCGACATGGTGGCGCTGATCGGGGGCGGCGCATCGGAGTGGGCCGGTGGTAGCCAGATGATGCCCAGCGGCAGCAAGCCTGCCTTGGTGCCGAAGCCGAATAAGAACAGTAAAGCCAGTAAAAACATGTCATTCTGGCTGATCACGTTAGCATGCAACTGGCTCAAGTCCAGCGTCCCGGCATCGTTGTAAAGTATGAATGCGCCGGCGACTACAAGGATGACCTCGACGATGCTGATCGCCAGATATATGTACGTCGCCCGGATCGCCCGCTTGGTGCGGCCGAACAGGATCAGCACGGCGCTGATCACGGTAGCAGCTTCAAGGAACACGAGCATGACCACGACATTATAGGTGCTGGCTAGCCCGATGATCATGCCCATCAGCAGGAAATACATGATAAAGTACGTGCTGCCGTAGTGGGGCTTATCCTTGTAGACGAACGAGTAAAAGATGACCAGCATGCCGATGAACGACGTGAGGCAGGCGATGAACGCAGAGACTGAGTCCCACGTGATCGAGTTCAGGGTCAATGGTGTCACGGTGTAAAATTGAATCCCTATGAAATATGCGGTATAAAAAACGAACAATAATACGGAGAAAACAATGAGGAACGCATCCATCAGCTTCGCCGAAAATCTGCTCGCAATATAGGTCAGGATCGCTCCGGCTATCGGCAATATGATGGGCAGGAAAGCAAGGTATTCATACATATGTAGTCAATTCCGGATTCTTATGGCACTAGCGTCTGATAACTACGGGTATTCTCAGGTCGGAGAATATAATCGATATTTCCTTAAATGATTATACGTTAAGCTCATTTAACTACTTTATGATAATATGGCCGCCGCCAGGGCGCCTGGAGAATAATGACCGGGTAAAACAACCTTTTAGGCCATAGTTGGATGATACAGCCACAAGATAGTTATAACTAGCTGTGGATGTGGTATTCAAAATTTATTAAAATTAGGAGGCAATATATGAAAAAACTTACTGTACCAGTGCTTGATGATAAGGATAAGGAATTCGTAGAGTCTCTGGTGAAAGTGGGTTTAAACCGGAACACCTCTAAGACGCTAGTGTATTTGGCCAACGTCGAAGAGACCGTCAGCAGGGATATCGAGATCGGTGCGAATCTCCGGCAGCCAGAAGTCAGCCTGGTCATGCACGAGCTCAGGAACCAGGGATGGGTAAGTGAGCGCGAGATCAAGAAGGAAGGCAAGGGAAGGCCGGTAAAGTGCTATAAGCTTTCAGTCGGCATCGAGGGTATCATCACCACATTAGAAGAGCGCAAGCGAAAAGAGGCACAGGCTTCTCTCAAGAACATCGAAAAACTCCGGCAGCTCTCCGATAAGATCAGGTAAATATTTTACCAATTTTTCCTTATCCCTGGGCCTGATCCACTCGTTTTTATGATGGCCAAAAAGCGGTAAAAGAGCTTACGCCAATTATAAATACGTGGAAATTATATCTACTTCCGGCATGGCCGGCAACAGTACAAGCATATTAGGGGGTTTCAGTAACTCGACACTGATCCAGGGCCTGGAATCTAGCATTGAGCAGGCGACCGGATTTAGCTCAGGCACAGCCGACATCATATCCGCCATTGTTATTGTTATTATTGCCATTATTCTGGCTAAATTCGTAAAGTTCTTAATCGTCAACGTTGCGCCGCACCTGGTCTCGAAGACGGAGACCACGCTCGACGACGAGATCCTGAAGGCTATCAACGGCCCGCTGCAGGTCTTTATTGTGGCCATAGGCGTCTACATGGCGGTAGCCGCGCTCAGCCATCTCCCCGGCATCATCTCCGGTAACCTGGGAATGCTTCTCACCGTTGCGCTGATCTACATCGTAGGATACCTGGTGGCGAACCTGGCCAGCGGGCTGATCAACTGGTATAAGAATGATATAGCGCCTCACACGGACTCCGATCTTGATGATGTGCTCATGCCCTTCCTGGGCAAGGCTGTCGGGGCCACCGTTTTCATTCTGGCGACGCTCATGGCCATCAGCGCGATGGGCATAGAGATCACGCCGCTCATTGCGACATTGGGCGTGGGTGGTATTGCAGTAGCCCTGGCTGCGCAGGAGATGCTCTCGAACGTCTTCGGCGCGATATCTATCCTATCGGACCGGCCCTATAAGGTCGGCGACAGGATCGCTATGACGGATGGCCTGCTGGGCGACGTGGTCGAGATCGGGCTGCGGAGCACCCGGGTAAAAACGCTGGACGGGCGTATCACCGTGATACCGAACGCCGACATTTCGAAGTCCATGGTCATCAATTATTCGCAGCCGGACCCGAAGCTGCGCTATGATATCAGGGTCGGCATATCCTATAACGCCGATGTCGGGAACGCTTCAAAAATACTATTAGAGATTGCCGGCAGCACCGCTGGAGTCCTGAAAGACCCGGCGCCAAAAGTGTATGTCACTGACCTGGGCAATTTTTCCGTGAACCTGCTCATGCAGGTCTGGCTGGAGAATTATAAGATGACCTGGGAAGTCCCGGATCGCATCTACAGGGAGACGCTTAAGCGCTTTGCCGCGGAAAAGATCGACATACCATACCCGACTACCTCGGTCATCATGGACCGGCCAGGTTTTTCACCCGAGGCTATTAGCCCGCCACAAAAGCGCTGATCTTTTTAAAATCTTCTTCCAGCGTCTGAAGTAACTTTCTATTATAAATGACCGACGCGGGATGATAAGTGACCATAAATCGCTGGCCTTCGTACTCGGCTACCCTGCCATGTTCACTACTCATATCCACTTTTCTGCCAAGCATCGTCTCGCTAGCCGTTTTACCTAAAAGAATAATGAGTTTCGGCTTGATGACCTCGAGCTGTTTTTGCAGATAGGGATGACAGGCATCTCTCTCATATTGTTTCGGCACTCTGTTCTCCGGCGGCCTACATTTGACCACGTTCGTAATGTAAATATCCTCCCGCTTCATGCCGTTCTGCTCTAATAAAGTATTCAAGATGCGGCCGGCCGACCCTACGAATGGCTGGCCCTTCAGGTCTTCACTTCTTCCGGGCGCCTCGCCTATGAAGAGGATTTTCGCCTTTAGAGTTCCCGTTCCCACGACCACGTTCTTTCTCGAAAGTTTCAGGTCGCAGCGCTGGCAGTTCAGCACGTCGTCGATCTGGTTTAAGATCTCTACCATAGGGTCCATGTTATCAATAAAAATAAGCACCCGATACTATTTGATACCTATCAAACTCAGTAGCAGGCTGATGATAGAAGTATAAGAAGATCGTTATGGTTACGCCTCCAGGGGCCATGTGACTCATTCTAAATACAGAGACACAGAGGCACAGCTGACGTTATGGTTACGCCTCCGGCGGCCGTGCGACTATGTTTTGTGCAAGCAAATTGAACCTTATATATGAGAGCGACGGAAAACGATGCATCACACAGCCGCCGGAGGCGTAACCACAAAATCAACTGTGCCTCTGTGTACTCTGTGGTTAATATATAGTCCCAAACACGCCAAAAATAAACACAACATCTAGCCGCCGGAAGCTAGAAAGTTACTACGTTTTAATGTATCAGTATGAGTATCAGCGCCGTTAACGACAACGCCGCGATAATTACTGCGGCGGCGAAAGCCCCGCCCATTGCGACCATTGCGTTGGCGGTGCTGGCCAGCTTCGCGATCTTGTGAGAGCCGAACACGCGCACATCTTCGGCGATCTCGATCTCCATGTCAGACTGTACCGGCTCCAGGTCCTTTATTGCCTTATCCACCAGTCCCGAGATCGTATCTTTTAGCAGCGCGCAGTCCATATGCTGTCCCACGTAGTTCGCACCCGAGAGCGTGTTGACCACGTGCGTGTCGGTAGTCATGACTTCCGCCTCATCCACCGGCAGCCGCTCCATGATCTCCTCTCGCAGGCCGCGCATCATATTGTTGCCGTCGATGACGATATACGCCGTGCGCTGGCCCAGGGCCTCTACGATGGCCACCCTGATGCCCTGGTCGCCCATGCCCTCCAGCCTGGTGCATATCGGCGGCGAATTAGCGACGCCAAGCTTCATTTCGCCGGCCGGCATGGATAAGAGCGTCTTAGAGGAGCTTGCGGAGGCGCGGATGATATTATATGAATCCCTCGTGCCGGGCTCGATCGCCGTTGCGAAGGGCTCCGTACAGTTATGCGAGTCGATGATCGTCGCATTCCTGGCCCCTGCCACACGGCCCTCGGCCATAGCGGTAAAGCCTACCGAGAACTCGATATCTTCCGTCGACGTAGGGGCCTGGGTGGATACAAGAAATACGGAGTCGTTGAACCTCTGGCCGAGCATCTTTGTATTTCCGACCACCACTCGAGTGGACTTCGTGGCCATGGTCTTATGGTTCATTCTCGCTATTGCGCGCCTCGCTGCGGCTATGATCTTTACGGACTCGTCCGCGGACACGAGATTAAAGTCATGATATGCGGTGCCATGCGGCACGAATACCAGCCCGTCCTCGGTAAAGGCGTCGGAGACAATGGACGGAAGGTTACCGCCGCCGATCTCTCCCATCGGGCCAGGGTGCACGTACGGCGTTATGATCAGCGCTTTCGTGCTGCCGTCCATGCGCTTAAAGCTCAGGACACTAACGGGCGCGTCGATGGACTCGCCGATCTTTTCGAAGAACTCCTCCATTGCAGGAGAGCCCTCTGTCAGATGCGCAATAAAATCCTGGATAAAATCAAAGCTGCTCACGCCAAAGGACTTGACCATCGGGTAGTCCACATACCTGACGAAAATGATGGCGGAAGCCACGAAGATAATGCTCGATATGGCCAGGTCATAGAAGATGGCGGGAGTTTGCGTATAATAATAAAGCACGATAGCGCTGAACAATGTCTGCAGCGAAGCCGGCATGATGACCTTGGGCAGGCTGTTCACCGAAATGCCCAGCAGCACTAGCATACGCAGCGCGAACACTAATGATAGGGCGAGTACGAAACCAAGGAACGAGAACTGCGCGTGCGCTATATAATAAATGGCACATGATACCAGGCTTACCAGCGCGATGATGATCAGTGAAAATAATGAAAGTAGCGTCGAGCGGTTATACGTGACGTTCTTGCCGAACACGCCGGCCATCGGGGCGGTGACTGCGGCCGCCAGCAGCGCCGGAACGCCCAATAGCAGTACGCCTGCTATCACGCTCGCCACGCCGCCATACGGGAAAGCGACGATGCCTATAAGAATAGATAATGCTACGATGAACGAGCCCGATACCTTATAGTCCGGCGCCTCGAAAATATAGTCAGCATAGCTGGCAAGCTGCTCTTCCATTCCTCTTCGCTTGCCTTTCTTTCCCCAGAACTTCAGCCGGGGCATGCGGGCGCGGGCACGGATCCGCGTGAAATAATCATTCGCCGTCTTTGGTCCTCTCCGGCTCTATCTCGCTGACTTCCATGACTTTTAATGGCACGTCTTTTAGGGCTTTTCCGATCTCTTTCTTGGCGATGCGCTCCGCATGCTCCTTGGTCTCGGCATTAAAGACCCGCATTTCGAGCAGCAGGCCGACAATGCCCGTGTTGGCTACGACGAATACGCTGTCGAACGGCTCGCCGCAGAACGGGCAAAACGTTGCACCCACCTCTACTTCAACATAATCCATCTTCGGGTTCAGGCGCTTTCCCGCCTCTGAAATAGCTACGCTCATCGCATCGTCCACGGACTCCACGTCCATGACGATCCATGCGGCTTCCAGCACTACCTTAAAGTTCGGCATTATCTCTTTATCTCCTCGCATGCTCCGCGTAAAAATAGACGGGAATGCTATCATAATATCTATGCCCTATACAGTATAAGATTTTTCTAATCTACGGTATATGGCGATCAGCAGCATTTGCGTGACTCGTCTTATACTTCTACACGTATTTAACGTTTTCATTCCCGGGGGCAGTCCCCGGTATAAAACAGCGATATTTGCCTTTTCGCTATCGCGAGACATGGGTAGCACTGGAAAATAAGACACTTTTTTCTGCATATGATTATTCCCCCGCAGAAAATAACATTACTGGGGGAATTGCTTGAAACTTCGATGGATCATAGCCATACTGCTATTGCTCGCAGTCTTATCGGTGTCAGGATGCTGCTGTTGTGCGCCATGCCACAGTCACAGGATACCATATTATTCAGGGGACTCTCATTCGGCGCATCATACTTCAATGCGGCCTATCGAGTCAGCCGTACATGCGGAATTGTCTCAAAAATGAGGCATGGGCGAGGATCGCTTCACGTTTAGCAGACGCTTTCTTCCATTGTCATCATCGGGCCTGTCTGGGGGTCGCTTATGATATCGCGATACCCTTCGACTACGGAGACGACATTGCCTTTTACGATCTTCATGTCGACTACGTGGTTCGACGGCAGATGATGTAGCGCACCGGTCGTGTCGATCTTATAGTCGAGCACTGTGAAGTTCGCATGAGCGACATATGACCCCGGACTTGAATATGTGCATGTTAGGTTCAGGGCGGTCACGCGGTCGCCGAAGTATGTCTGCCCGTATATCCAGTTGCTAGCCGTCTGCATAGCGTTATCCTGCGTAAAGGCGACATCGCTGGCCGCAGATGCCTTCAGCCCGATCGCATCGCCGGCGTTCTCGTATGCGAACCAGCCCATGCTGATGGTGCTGATGATGAGCACCACATATACGAAGCGCCATGGCGCCTGAGCTATAAATAATGATAAAAATTTTTTAAACAAGCTGTCACTTCCATTCCATGCCATTCTCGCTAGAAAGGCTTTCATTACTATATGGTCGCCTTTCTGTTTCCATCAAATAGCTATATATTTCCTCTTTTTCCATAATCGCAAGAACGGCATACGCTTATGCTATGATCAATTCCCAGGGCGCATATGCTTTCTCGCGTCCGAAAATCGCTATGATCTAACAATTCGGAATGGCCTAAAAAAGTAACTAAAAATATGATCGATCAGCCGGCAGGCTATTTGGTCTACTTTCGCTCTACCTGAATGATCTCTTCAATCTTGCAGAACTCGAAATCCTCGATCAGCAAGCTCAGGTTGATACGATAGGTACCGAATAAGGGGACTTCCATGAACTGTTCAGGGATCACGCCCCCTCTCTTGTAGGTTTTCGTGTCGCCCGGCTCTATGTGCATCCTTTCCTGGAAATCGCCTTTGAACAACGATGTCATGCCCGTCACAGGAAGGTCTTTTTCCAGGTTGATGTGTATGGTGACCTTTTCGATGGGCACTCTGCCCGTGTTCTTGATCGCGATGAACCCGTCCACGCGGTCCCCGATCATGATCTTGCCGCTCTTCGGGCCGTAGTCGACTACTTGCGCATCGATGATGCCCGGCTTACCCGCCATTGGCGTAGATACGACGCCCAGCGTGATGAACGATAATGATCTCTTCATAAATTCCACACATCCTCTATTTATGCCCGCCATATTTATGTTAATGCGCGGTTAATATTGCCTTTCAAGCCATCTGCCTCACAATATTCTGCCGACGGCAAAAATCCGATTGTAATTTCGGGCTATATCAGGCTTTAGGTGATTGTTTCCCAAGGATGATAAATTCTCGTCATGCCGCGGAAATCGCAGGACAGTGTTTTTCAGCCCTATCCTCATATCCCGTTTGATGACTATGCCGGAAGGAAACGATATAGACAAGAACTATCTACAAAGTTGAAAAAAGTGTGGGCGACAAAGACATTTTCGAGGGGATCGAGAGCCATGCGGAAAGCGAGCGCAGCGAGGAACGCAAGGGCGGGCCGGCGTCCGTTGACCGCGACGCGAAAGGGCCTTATGTGCGTGCCTGCCTGTACCCATGTGAAGACCTGGCTCTAGATCGAGAGAAGCGGCATCCTCCCAGGCGTTAACGGGCCATCTCTTCATCTCGGGACGCTCAAGGTAATCTGCCTTAAAGGTTCTCGCACTCAAAATAGCCTGTCTTGTCCTCGATGCCGAGTGAATGACCTTGCTGTACCATCGCGGGCGATATGTTGCAATGACATATCAGGTAATATCCTATTTTCATTATTTCATCTGGCTAATCGATGACCATGCATGAACAACGGCCATATCAAGAGCCCTTTGATCGTGCAGATATTTTTATATGTATCCATGCTTACAAAGTCTAAGGCCAATTGGATCATGATTTACCGAAGGCTTGAAAACTCAAACGAAAAAGCAGTGACCATATCATGTTCGAAGAGATCCTCCTGGAGAGCTTTATCGCCGTTGGTACGATAGCTTTCGCCATGTCCGGCTCTTTCAAGGCGATACGCCATGAGCTAGACGTGTTCGGCGTGCTTGTGCTGGGATTTTCTACCGCGCTGGGCGGCGGCCTGATCCGCGACGCGCTAGTACACAGAACTCCTTCGGCGTTCATCGATATAACACCAGCTGTATATGCGCTGATCGGATGTGCTATCGTTTTATTCTCAAGATGGTTTTCCCGGCAGCAGGTGCATAAGCTGGCGAACCCGGAGGGCAAGGCGTTTTTATATTTGGACGCGCTGGGCCTGGCAGCTTTTACTGTTCTCGGCGCACGCGTAGGCTCGGACGCAGGCCTTAACGCCTTCGGCATCATCATGCTGGCCGCGATCACCGGCGTGGGCGGCGGCATGATCCGTGACATACTGGCGGGTGAAGTGCCGTTAGTGCTGAAGGCCGACTTCTATGCAACAGCTACCATCATCGGAGGGCTGATTTTCTATATCCTTCAATGGCTCTCGATCGACGTGATGACCGCGTCTATGATCACCTTTATCGCGACTTTGATCCTGCGGCTGCTGGCTATACAGTACAGGTGGCAGTTACCGAAGCCTAAACTATGATGGCTACGGGAAATGGATTTTCTATAAGTTTTTACACAATATGATCAATGCTTGCCGTTTAAGCAGCATAATTTGGTTTTAAAATCGGCGTAATATCTTTATTTCATGGGCATTAGTTTTATATATCTTGTTAGTAATAAGTAACATTATGTTATGTTATGCTAACATATTGTTGCTATAAAGTAACTTATTAGTCTTGTAAAGGAGGTTATGTCTAATATGGCAGATCGTGTAATGGGATTTAATGATCGTTTAATCGAATTGACCTATAAGTACGAGTTAATTATCGAAGCTGGTGCATTCCTGCTTCTATTCGTATTGCTAATCGAGATATTTGGAGTGGGCATTGACATTATAGCCTTATTTGGGGCTATATTATTCGTTAGCATTATTGCCAATCAATGGCTACTTATTGAAAAAAGAAAGTACGCGGATGAAAGACTCCGTAATAATACACGCAAATGCAGCGTTGAACACAATATATACGACAATGTTCCTGTATCTTAGGGCTTGAGATATTACTCATAATGGCATATTGGACCCGAGATATCTGCGTCTGAACTACTTGCTATAATTATTGCGATCATTGTAATGCCCTTTTTCGGCTGGTGCATATACTATCACTTAAAAGGCCGTGTTGATCCATGAGAACACGAATAAAAGAGTTTAGGGCCCGCTATGATCTGACACAGGACGCCCTGGCGAAAAAGGTGAATGTGAGACGTGAAACCATAGTATTCATTGAGAACGGCAAGTATTATCCATCAATTAAGCTGGCTCATGATATCGCTAAAGCCCTTAACTCTACGCTAGATGAACTCTTCAATTTTGACGACGAGGAAAATGTTGCAGTTAGTGAACTTTAACGACTTGAATAAATTAACGAAAATATGGGTAAAAAACATTTTATTAGTCGGTATACGACACATCGATTAGTAACAGTTCAGCATTTTCTAAGGCTTTAATTGTTATCTCTTTCTCATTTTTTACCTGTGATGCGCCGAACTCCGGGACTTTATTATCGTTCACCTCGACAGGCCCTCCTTCCACGACATACAGGTAAACGCCTCTTTTATCGTCGATCGAGTGGCCGATGGAATGGCCACGCTCGAGGAACGAAGAAAATACTTTTGCATCCTGGCGAATCTTCAATGCGCCATGCATGTCGTTTGCGACCAGCGGCAGCAGCTTATTCGTCCTCTCGGACTTATCCACCTGTTTTTGCTCTACGGACGGCTTCAGCCCGTGCTCGGCGGGCATAAACCACATTTGTATGAATCGCATCGGCGTATCTTTCAGGTTGTTAAGCTCCGAATGATACATCCCGGTGCCGACGGTCGTATGCTGTACCCATCCCTTTTGCAGTATGCCACCTTTGCCCGTTTCATCCGCATGACGAAACTCGCCTCCGGCGCAATATGTGACTACCTCGATTTCTTTGTGCGGGTGTAAAGGCCAGATGGCGCCGGGCGAGAGCGTATCGTCGTTAAAAACGCGCAGCGGCCCGAATTGCATGTGCTCCGGATCATAATAATCATCAAAAGAGAAATGCCAGCGGCCGTGGAATGTGCCGTTCTCTATCTCGCCGCTTGCCTGGTATATCTCATCGGGCCTTCGTATCGTGATCATCGGATCAATACTCTTCATATGCAGGTTTGTCGGCACCGGGAAATACACTTGCACTATCCGGAGCGATCGTCAAACAGTAAGACGTTATCGACCTGAATCTAGCATTTATGGTATGAAATCATGCCATTATTGAGTAAAACCGTCCCATAATTATATAAAAACCCGTCTAATTGTAGGTCTTGGGGATGGTAATATGAGAAAATCAAAGAACGTAGGGTTAGTTTACGGATGGAAAACTTACGTCTTGATAGTATCCGCTTTGATTCTCCTTGTATGCGTCGGCTTAGCTACCGCCCAGACGTGGGGGGGCTACGCAAATACGCCAGGGGGACAATACCAGTATGCCCCGTACGGGCAGGACAGCGGACAGAGCGTAGGACAGACAAACGTGCCATCGGGTGACACTATAATACAATCAGATACGCAAGGATCGTTACCTTCGGATTGGCCTCAGGCGATCGACGTGCCGGGAATGGACATGAAAGGGCTGGTCGCTGGCGATAACAACGTCAGCTACGCGATCAAGGTCATGTCACAGAACGACAATGACATCAACTTCCAGGTCCAGGCATTCTGCGTCTATAACTCGCAATCACAGTATGCGATCCTGCATACGCTCAAGACGCCAATGGCAGGGGTCATCGACCGCCAGAAGAACACGCTTCAGATCGACTTCTCGCAATTGCCTCAGGCGATCGATTCAATTCAGGTCATCGATGTCGGCGACGTGAATAAGGTACTGATGCAGAGCAGTGACCAGGCGGTCCTGAACACGGTGATGTCAGTGGACACGACGGACTCGTCGAACGTAAAGTTCTCGATCTCCGACATGTCGCTGCTACAGCCGAATGGCGTGCAGGACGATCTGGCTCTTCCCGCCCCGGTGCAAGCCATATACGATCCGGGCAGCTCGCGGTTCTCCACGTATGCTTACCCCGAGCTGGCAAACCTGTTCCAGCAGAACTATGCAGCCGTTCAGCAGAACACGTTCGTGAACGTGGTCAACCAGGTGAACGTGATAAATGTGGTCAATATGGCCAATGTGGCTAACATAGGCGGGCTTGGCTATGGTGGCTATGGTGGCTATGATGGTGGCTATGGTGGCTATGGTGGCTATGGCGGCTATGATGGTGGCTATGGTGGCTATGCTCCATACACGGATCCATTGCCGCTACAGTCTTACGACTCGTCGCACTATAGGCCATTGCGAGTGCCTGATAAGGTGCACACGCACGGAGACGTTCCCGCAAAGTTCAGTGCCGACCAGCATGGCAGGGGCAATCCCGACCGACAAGGTTCGGCTACGACATCCGGGATTGGCCCAAATTACGGCAAAAATGCAGCCTCCGGAAAAGATAATCGCCTAAATGCGGTAAAGACACCCACGCCGACGACTAAGAGTGCGACGCCGTCGCCCAGGAGTAGCCTGAGCCCGACGAAGCCCTCTTCCGTGAAGACGGATACGAAGCCTGTGGTGACTGCTAAGCCAACGGCGAAGCCTAAGGCAGTCACGACTAAGAGTGCGACGCCGTCGCCCAGGAGTAGCCTGAGCCCGACGAAGCCCTCTTCCGTGAAGACGGATACGAAGCCTGTGGTGACTGCTAAGCCGACGGCAAAACCGGTTACAAAATCAACGTCGGATCCTACGGCTAAAGCGACGACAGTGCCGAGTCCGCAGAAGACTGTGGCGAAGCAGCCTGTTAAGGCTACGGCTGTTCCGCAGACAAAGTTTGTGTCTACGCCAGTTCCGCAAAAGACTGTGGCGAAGCAGCCTGTTAAGGCTACGGCTGTTCCGCAGACAAAGTCTGTGTCTACGCCAATTCCACAAAAGACCGTGGCGAAGCAGCCTGTTAAGACACAGGCGGCATCCGCGCCCAAGACAACCACAAATAATGCGCCACAGACAACAAAAACTGTAAAATCGGCTCCTGCAGCCCCACAGCATACGACGTCAGCGCCTGCTTCACATACGAGTAGCAGCAACAAAGCATCCGGTACGGCAAATGCCGGGTCAGACAAGACTAAACATTAGTAGTGCGACCATTCGGGATGGGTGATACTACCCATCCTTTTTTAATTTAATACGCCAGTCAACTCCATGAATATTTTTAGATGATATCCATTAGCATCTATGGTTTTTACATTCATTAAGTACTAAAAGTTCTTATATAATGGTCATCCATTTGAACTGGGGCTAAAACATGAAGATAGAAGTGGTTAAAACGCCTAAAGGTCGGGCGATAAAGTCAGGAG
The DNA here is from genome assembly GCA_963780665.1 of uncultured Methanocellaceae archaeon. Classification (GTDB taxonomy): domain Archaea; phylum Halobacteriota; class Methanocellia; order Methanocellales; family Methanocellaceae; genus Methanocella. The sequence continues at coordinate 24,735 of CAWACJ010000002.1, forward strand.
AGATATACGCCGTGGATATCGCTAAAAAACACTGGATGTGCAAGATCATCGGCCTTGACCCGAAATTCGGGCTGAACCGCGACTTCCTTGGCCGCGCTTTTTATGATGCAAAGGGCAAATCGGGCGGATATGCCGTCGACAGCCTGAAAGCAGGGGACATCATCGAGGAAGCCGGTGGAAGCGGAAAGAAAGTCTACAAAGAGTATGCCAGAGTCGTCAGTATCGACGATACGACACTGGAATACGAGTACATCCGTGAAAATGAGGTGCAGGAGCGCTTTAAAGCTTCGGCAAAACCCACCGCCACACGATGATCTGTATATTGGGGAGCCAGGCTATGTCGCGAGGATCTTCGCCAGGTCCAATAAGCTCAGGTTTAGCGGCTTTTTCACCTGACATGACTCCGCGAGGTCTATACTGGTTATTTTACTATTTTGCAGGCAGACCACTTTATTTCCCTTTTCTTTTGATAAAATTCGGACTGCTTCGTCGCCGAATTTATTGGCTAGATATCGGCTTCGGGCCGTCGGGCTACCGCCTCTCTGGGCATAGCCAAGTATGCTGAGCCTGACCTCCGTCCCGGTATGCTTTTCTATATGCTTTGCGAGCGCGCGGGTGTCGCCAATACCCTCTGCTGCGACGATGATTCCCGATCGCTTTCCCTTCAATGCGTTCTCTTCTATGGCCTCTGCAAATGTTCTCGACTTCGGGCTTGACTTCAGGGACCAGGATGATCTCGGCTCCGACCGTAAAGCCGACCATTGCGGCCAGGAATCCCCGGTTACGGCCCATGACCTCGACGATGAATATCCGGTCGTGCGAGACTGCCGTGTCCCGTATCTTATCGATCTCTTCCACCGCCGTGTTCACCGCCGTGTCAAATCCCACGGTCTCGTCCGTCCCGGAAACGTCATTGTCGATCGTGGTCGGGATACCAACGATCCTGGCATCCGTTTCTTTACTCAGCGCAAGCGCGCCATTAAAAGAGCCGTTCCCGCCGATCACCACCAGGCCTTCGATATCATTCAGGCCGAGGTTCACGGCCGCCTTCCTGATGCCCTCCTCCCGCTCGAACTCGGGACATCTCGACGTGTACAGTATCGTGCCGCCGAGCTGCAGGATCCCGCTGACAGAACGAGGGTCCAGCTCCCTGAAACGGTTGGTGATGAGGCCTTCCCAGCCTCTTTCAAAGCCTAAGACCCGGATATTATTATAATTCGCGATGCGGACAACGGAGCGGATGGCAGCATTCATGCCCGGTGCGTCCCCGCCGCTGGTCAAGATACCTATTTTTCTCACGTCTCATCCCATAAACCGTTCGACGCGCACGATAAAATACATTTATCATTTATGTAACGATTAGGGGATACATCTACTCGACCAGGGACAGGCTGATACGGCACTAAAGCCATGACAGGTGACCTATCAGAGCGGACTTGGTCATTTTTATATCTCGCTGTCGTTTATTATATAATGTATAAATGTATAATCGAATATACTGTACTAAATGGATAATACGTACGTATTAACTTTGATCGTTATGAGCATGGCCATTATATTCCTGTCTGTATTCGATACGATGTTCCCTTTGATAGTGGCAATTGTTCTTTCCGCCCTTTTAATCGACGAGCATATGTGGGACTTAGCAGTTTATAATGCGCTGCTGTCAGGCTGCCTGATCGTGATCATCGACCTGGAGCTTGGGGCCACGGTGATGTCAGGCTGGGAGGCTACGGTGTCCTATACTGGCATGGCGTTCCTGCTTGCTTTCTTTACCGGCTTGATCGCAGGCCTCATCCAGTGGGATATCCGGCAAAAACTACACAGCCATGTCCAGATCGAGGATAAATGGGACCTGATAAAAAAAATATACGGTTACTGATACAAACCGGGCCTACAATCCTGGTTTCGCTTATTTTTCGATCAGTATAGCTCGGGCCGGAGCGCCGTCTCCGTCCTTTATTTTTATCGGAAGGCATGCGAGTATGTATGTTCCAGGCGTAATGTTCCTCAGGTCAAGGCCTTCGACGACGGTCACGCCGCCGCCAAGTAGTATCCGGTGTACTCCTGCGCCATCCTCGAAGCTCCCGATCGATAGGTAATCGATGCCGATCGTCTTGACATGGTTATCGACCGCCCACCTGGCAGCGCTTTCGTCTAAGGACACGTAATCCTTGGTGAAATCGCTCGTTTCCCACAGCGCCGAGTTACGCGTTTTTAGTAATATGATGTCCGACGCAACGCCCTTAAGGTCGTCCGAAGTGACCTGTCCTGTAATGTGCGTAAGGTCGACGACTTCAGCCTGGCCATAGAGATGATCCAGCGGGATCTGGTCGACGGTATAGCCGGACTCTATAAAATGAAAAGGAGGATCGATGTGCGTACCGATATGTGTACCTGTCACGATGTCTGAGACGTTGAACTCTGTTTCAGGGACTGAATGCTCGCGCGTGATCCTCAAAACAGGATCGCCGGGGTAAACGGGCATCTGATTGGAGAGGCTTACTGAAATGTCATGTATCTTCATTTAAGGGCAATTACAGCATTATGTGGTAAATATCTATTCGCCTATGCCTTAAAAAATAATGTAAACTCGCACGATCGCTTAACGCTTTGTGCCGATCGCGTACATGATATCCATCTGAAGCTCGATCCCCTTGCGCGTCCTCATTTTTTCAAGCTCCTTCCCGAGGTCCTGCCTTACACTAGCCCGTAGCTCTTCCGGCACATTCCTCAGAAAGTTCCCAAAAGAGCTGGCTTCGATGAACTGCAAGAATGCTTCAGGCGAAGAATAATACTGTTTTTCTTCAACGATGTCCATTTTAATGTCCCGAAACCCTGCGGTGGCCAGCATTTCTTCCAGCTCCTTTTTACTGACAAGCATCTTTGAAAAATCTTCGGCTTTCATATCCTCCGTAGCAGGATATTTTGAAAATATGTCGTCCATTGCCTGTTTCATGGCATAATGCCGGTCCTTATCGACGGTGGTGATGCCTACGTTCCCACCATACTTTAATGCTCGATACGCCTCTCTGAGCGCCAGGCCCTTTTCCGCTATCCAGTGGAAAACCGAGCTATAATATATGTGGTCGAAAGCGTTTTCTGAAAAAGCCCCGAGGTTCTCGCCCCGGCCGATCATGAACGTTATACTTTTAGCGGCCAGGCCCTTGCGTTTGCGGTCCGCTATCCTGACGCGGTGTGGGGACGGATCGATACCTATGACACTGCCTGACGGCCCGACAATGCCGGATACATGTAAAGCAAGGCGCCCCGTGCCACAGCCCACGTCCAGGGCGACATCGTCCTTCTTTACATTCATCCTGTCCACCAGGGTACACCCGCTCTGGAATTGAGAGTCGCTTATCCGGTCGTAGCGCTCCGCCAGTTCCGGTGCATCCCACATCACACCGCTCATATGGAACCCCCACTATGCAGGCTGATCCTGCATACAGGGTGCAATTTATATATGGCAGTTAAATATCACATTGTGCCGTTCTTCCCGGAAAAATTGAAAAATGCCCAAATGCTATCGGCAATAAAAAGCGTTTTCTACTGCTATTCATGCCATATATAAAAAATCGGCGTATGTCAATGATGTCTTAAATTGTCCGGAAAATCCTGGACAGCAATCCTTCATTCAAAATACGCTCACTGCGATTAAAAATATAAAAAATGTAACCTGGGTAAATGGCATTTCTGCCAGCCCATTATCCCGAGTCAGGCGTAGGAATATTGTCTTCAGGTTGTGACTCGTCATCCTCGCCTGACACGTTCACAAGCGAATCGTCGAAGGTCGAAATGTTCGAATCATCTGCCATTGTCGGGACGGGCGTGACTGTGATGGAGCCGGCGCTCGAATCGTTTATCCCTGCCATAGGTGACGGTGTTACTGTCACGGGGGCTGCACTTGCTTCCGGTGTCGCCGAAGGTATCTGTGCAGTCGGGCTATTATTGATTTTTCCGGCACAGCCGAGCGTAAGCATGGCTGCACAGGAGATCAGTATCACGATGACTACTAGGACTTTTTTCATTAATTCACCTCGAAACGAATATAACAAATTCGATCTAAAAAACAGGGGTAATATTATTACCCCTGCGTGCTGTGGCTCCCTTTTAATTCGCTAATGATCGTCTTAAGCTCACTTGCCGCGCTCTTCATAGGGTTCCAGACCTGGTCCTGCTGCGAACCTGTGTACGGGCTGGTCCCTACCGCGCCGAGCGTGCCGCTAGAGCTGCTCAGCTGTGAGTTGACGTCGGCCAATTGCTGCTGTACGGTGGAGTTATTGGTCGAAGCTGCGATCTTCGCGCTGACCGAGCTAAGCTTCGCCAGGTCAAATTTCGCGTAATAATGATCGCTGTACGGGGCGCCGTTGCCAAGGCTGGCGGACTTCAGCGCATTCCTGACTGTAGTGCCATTCTGGGTCCCCAGGGCATTCTGTAGCGGCGTGATCACGCTGGCCTGCGCATCGCTCTGTGCCGCCTGCATGCCGGATACGTCAAAGCCCTTCGAACTCATGTTATTCATCAAGGTATCATGGGCCTGGAGGACGGTGCTATAGCCACTGAGCACCGCGTTGCCGAGCTCGACGTTCGCGCTGTTGACCTGTGCATCATATGTCGCCTTCCTGTCCTGGTAGTCGGTCTTCAGCTGCTGGACAGTCGCCGCCGTGACGTTCCAGGACTTATACTGCTGCCTGTCGGCCTTGAGCGCATCGTTGGCAGCCTGTACATCCGGCTGGACTGCGCTCTTGACATAGTTGCTGAACCCGTCCTTATCAGAACTGGATACGAAGCCCTGTAATGCGGACATATCGGAGTTAAGCTTGTCCGAGGGTGCCTGCAGGTTCGTTGCCTGGGGCACTAATGATACGATATCGCTCATGACTCCTGTCATGAACCCTACGTGTGCGTTCACGAGGTCATATCTGGCCTGGAGGGCCTGCTGGTCATTCGGGCTTGCAGTCGCTGCGCTCGCTATTGATGCGAACATTGATATGGCGACAACGATCATGAGCATCGCCACCGTCAAAATCCCTAGCTTTTTTGCACTGTTACACATATTCTGATATACCTCCCTGGTTGTCGATCCCGATGTTAATAATACTAGAGAGAGCGCGTGGTAGAGCGAGACGATCGATAGATATGATCTAACGATCGTTGTTGTCGCCAGCGCAATAGCCAGCGCGGCAATTGCCTTGTTGATATGATCTTTTCGTTCCACGATCTTTGCCATCTCCGGCATCGGAAAAATAATGCAGGCGGCGGGCAGATGATGGGTGTGTATTGAGATAGGGGGAGTTATGATCTTTTGCCGCTTCTATTCAATCCTTTACTCTTGCGGAGAGTTGCCCGCCGCACTACAAGCCATCCTGGGGCAGCGGAATATAAAAGTATACTTGCGGCTGTTTATCAAATAAAGCTTTATCAAAGATATAATTTTATTTTATAGGTTTAATTTGCTTTAAATCTCTTTAATAATTAAAAATTATTGATATTAAACTATACCGGGGCCAAATTGAATTATATATTATAAAAAAGACTTACCGAATGATATGATACTAAAAAAAGATCCGTACCGAGAGATCCGGCCGCTACGCCTTCCTGTGTAGCGACTCTGTAAAAAAATAATTTTACAGTTTATCTTCGCGGTACACGATCCCGCATGATCCGAACCGGCAGGCAAGGCCGTTACCAAACGGTGTCATGCTTGGTTTTCCCCTCAGCTTACGTGACAGTACCTTTTCCACTCCCTCCTGCATATCGACTAATATGTCGGGATCGAGTGGCGATTTGCCATGCGAGGGCATGAGCGTTTCTACCTTATCCTTCATCGCGACTAATTTATTTACACTCTCCAGGTAGGTGCTCAGCGGCATGCTTTGATCCATGACCAGTAGCGTATTTCCTTCGGATACGTTGTCCGCGGTGAACAATATCTTATCATTCCAGTCAAGCAGGCAAATGCTGCCGGGCGTATGGCCGGGCGTCTCGATCACGTCGACGGTCCTGTCGCCAAGGTCAAAGCTCATCTGACCTTTGAACGGGGTAAAATGGCTCAGCCTGGCGTGGATCCACGCATCCTGCGAGAAGCCCTCCGGAAATACCTGTCCCTCGAACCGTTTCATATAATTGAACCGCATGGCAGGGTTGAAATTTTTCTTCAGCATCGGCACGTCAGCCTCGTGTATGTGCACCGGATCGAACTGGTAATTGCCGCAGGTATGGTCAGGATGGCCGTGAGTATTGATCACCGTGACCGGGAGTGCAGTAAGGCTCTTGACGAGCTCCGATAGATTGCCGATACCCCATCCGGTGTCGATGAGCAGCGCTTTTTCCTCACCCGCCACCAGGTACTCGCTCACCATGCCGTTATTCACGATATGCCAGACGTTTTTTGAAAACTCGTTGACGGCCAGCCACGAAGAAGTTGATTGTTCCATTTCAAATCCCTTATTATGTTGTAATTAATACAGTTTTAGTTATTGAAGCCTTCCGTTGTTTTATCTTAAATGAAAGCGAAAATGTGATGACATTACGTTCATAATACAACAAAAGATGCTAAAATATCATGAGTAAAATCAATAAAAATAATCCAGAAAAAAGGCGTTAATAAAAAATACAGCGCCCCTATTATTTCCCAAACTGTTCCTTAACCTCTTTCAGCTTCTCTGGTATCGGGATCTGCTGCGGGCATTTCTCCTCGCATTCTCCGCACCCCGTACAATTCGAGGCACAGCCTGCGTCGCCAATATACATACCATATACTTTTTTCATGGATTCAAGACTGTCGAACATGGCCGCCGTATTATACATGGAGAAACATGATGATATCTGTACGCCGTTCGGGCATGGCGCACAATAGTCGCAGCACGTGCAGCCTACTTTCATGCGGCTCCGGAAGACCTTTATCACGCGCCCGTAAGCATCGAGCTCAGCGGTAGTAAGCGAATTCGCGACCGCGGAATCCGCGATCTTCAGGTTCTCTTTCACCTGGTCCATCGTGCTCATGCCGCTTAGCGCTACCGCTACCTCGGGATGATTCCAGACCCATCGAAGCCCCCATTCTGCGGGACTGTAGCTGATACCGGTTTCCGCCCAGATCTTATCCACTTCCGGCAGGTGCCCGGCTAGCGCTCCGCCTCGCAGCGGCTCCATGACGACGATGCCGATCCCTTTTGAGGCCGCATATTTTAGGCCGGCCGTGCCTGCCTGGTATTCCTCGTCCATATAATTATACTGGATCTGGCAGAACGTCCAGTCATAGGCGTCCACGATCGAATTGAACGCATCCGCATTATCGTGGAACGAGAATCCGGCGAACTTGATGCGGCCGTCCGCGATCGCATGGTCCAGGAACTCTACGATACCCAGCTTGCACATATTGTCCCAGCGTTCCGCCCCAAGGCCGTGGACCAGATAATAGTCGATATGGTCGGTTTGCAGTTTTTGTAATTGCTCATTCAGGAACTTGTCCATGTCCTCCCGGGTCTGGACGAGCCAGGTGGGAAGTTTCGTGGCCAGGCAGACTTTTTCCCTGTACCCGTCGAGTAGCGCCTTTCCGGTGACGATCTCGCTCTCGCCGTTATGGTATGGGTAGGCAGTATCGACATAATTAACGCCATGATCGATGGCATGCCTGATCATCCTGATCGATTCAGCCTCATTCACATGGCCATCCTGCCGAACCGGGAGCCTCATGCAGCCAAATCCCAGTATAGAAAGCTTTCTATCCGAGTTTTTCATGGACCTGTATAACATTTTTAAACCTCAACCTTAATGATTGCTAGGTTATGGCATGACCATTTATAATCCTTTCGTGCAGGCCTATCGCGACATCAGATCATAAATTACATCGACTATCAGATCACCGGTCACAGGATCGCTTTTAGTATTTCGTCGGTCTTTCGGACTCTGCCCATCCTCTTGAATATAAAGTTGACCGCCGCATTGTGCTGCTCATCGGATCGCGAGGACATCGCATTCTCCGCGAAGATGATCTGATACCCATACTCGTAGGCGAACCTCGCCGTACTCTCGACGCCGAAGTCGGTGGATATGCCGCAAAGCACGATCGTGTCGATCTTTCTTCGCCTCAGCTGCAGGTCCAGGTCGGTGCCATAGAACGCTCCCCACTGTTTCTTCGTGATCACTATGTCCGAACTTTCGGGTGTCATCTCCGGGACGAACTCGGCCCAGTCTCCGGCCATCGCCTGAGGCCTGGCGGGCACATCGTCGCTGATCGGATGAAGCGCTGTTTCGGCTGTCGGATTCACGTGTACCAGGAATACCGGCATCCGGTTTTTTCTGAACGCGTTCACCAGCTTTGCCGCGTTCGCGATCACGTCCTGCGCGGGATACGGCCTGGCAGGCGCAGCCGCGATGCCTTTTTGCAGGTCAATGACTACGATGGCAGTCTTGCTTTTATCAATATTTGTCTCTCCTGTCATAGGATCATCAAAAAAAGTCTTACGTTATATGACGATAAATATTATACTAGATATCTTTATTATTCTAACAACTCAACTTACTAACCATGCGTATCGACCTGGAGCACAGACGCTCGATGGATAAGGACGGCATTCTGGAGTTGCTCAAAACAGCGGAAGTCGGGCATATCGCAACTGTCGACGATTCCGGTATGCCATATGTAGTGCCTGTTCATTTCGTCTTCGACGGCGAACACATCTATTTTCATGGGCTAAACCAGGGAAAGAAGCTCGATCACATACGATCGAAGCCCTCCGTTTGTTTCGAGACGTACGAGCTATTACAGATCGGATTGAACAAAATGAATCCCTGCGATAGCTGGACTTACTATAGAAGCGTAGTCGCGACCGGTACTGCTCGAATTCTCGAGAGCCGTGACGATAAAACGCGAGGCCTCGAGCTCTTGAACAGAAAATACTTTAAAGGCCTCTTCGGTAAAATGTCCCCGACGACCATCGATGGGACTTGTGTCATAGAAATGGCCATCGACCGGATCAGCGGCAAGCACCACGAACAAAACTAAAGCCAGGTCTGCCCGACGACCAATCTCTGGCTCATAAAAGAAATGCAAGTATCCATCTGCCGTTCTATCGCTCGAGCGCTCTCGTGAGCTTATCCCTTATGCTTCTAAGGCTTTCGCGCTTGAAATTCATTTCAAGATAATCCACGAAGTCATCCACATTATGGTCAAACCTGTCCAGCAGATAATCCGTCAGGGCGGTGTCGGACGTATGGAACATGTCGAATAAATAAATACCCAGGTCCTCTAACGTCTCTTCGTCGGCGTCCTTAAGAAATGTATGGATAGGCCAGCCATTCAGCTTCATGTCGGTCACCCAGTCCCTGACCTCGTTAATGCTGTACTGGTCGTCCGGATCGTAGATCTTCCAATGAATAATGTCCGCATCGTCTACGATATAGAGAATATCGGTCATCCTTCATCACTAAATAAGAGTAAGCGCATGAAGATTTTAACCTTATTGGTGGTTTATGTTAAAATTGGCCTAAAATGAGCTAAATAGATGAGATACGCCCGTATTATGGCTTTACTTTTCTTTAGGGTATCCGCAAGGCGAGCCAATTATTAAGGATAAATGGATAGTACGCGGCATGACGTAAAATTGTTAGGGGTTATTACTTTATGCCGCGCATATCAGACAAGCCATTTAAAGGGAATGGGATTGTCTAGCTAAGACTGTTAGAATAATCCGTTAAATAGTTTCTCTAATATCGGACAGCTGTGGGGTTATTATACAAGCGGTTAGGAAGCTTCGCGACAATACAAAACGTAAAAAAATGAGTTTTTAACAATATAGCATAGTTAGTAATTATTGGCATTATACATATCGATCATGGACGATAAATTTCCGATCAGGTGGCCTTAAAAGTGTTTTGATGCCTGACACATAAAATATTTTCATTCCGCTATGAGCGACTCTTGCGCGTATTTTTCCATGATCTATGATATATGAAAATTGTGTTGATATTGTCTTATATTTGGTATTTAAATTAAAAAAATTGCAACTAGGGAGAAAATGATATATACTATAATATCGCACGCTAAACTAGACTAACACATTGCTTACTCAGCTTTTATTCAATAATAACCTGGAGGGAGATACTATAAAAATGCAAAAACATTTTGTAGTTATGTTGATGGTGGCGATCATCGTGTCATCGGTGGCCGTCATTGCGATGGCAGGTAATGCGGCTGCCAGTACCGACGATGGCTTATGGGCCGATACTGGATTTTCGTCCTCTGCAAACCATATGTCGTCTGACAGACTGATCATTTACCAGGATTTTAATAGGGATAACCGCAACTATACGGTTAGCGGGACCAACCCTTCATGGCAGTGGGGAACCCCGAAAAATGGCCCCGGCAAGTCATATTCCGCAGGCAAGGTATGGGCAACGAACCTGAGCGGGAACTATAATAATAACGAGAATAGCTATCTCACTTCTCCGGCGATTAACCTGAGCAGCGCCATTGGCAGCAGCATAAAACTTACATGGACGCAATGGCTCAAGACACAGCAGGGCAAGGACTTCGCGACCGTAGCGGTCAGTAAGGATGGCGGAGCCACGTGGGGCATAGTATATTCGGCATCAGGGAACGTTGATTCCAGCTGGACCGCCCATCAGGTGGTGCTTAACAGCTCGTATGCGGTGAGCAATTTCAAGGTCAGATTTGGCCTAAAGTCAGATGCAGCGGTGAGTTATGCCGGTTTCTATGTAGATATGATACGCATTTCTAAATCATCGGCTTCACCTACGCCGACTCCGAAGCCTTCGATAACGCCTACACCGACTCCGAAGCCTTCTGTTTTACCAAGTGCAACACCGACGGTTACCGTGACGGCTACGCCTAGGCCAACCGTCACTCCTACGGTGACTCCGAAGCCATCTGTTACGCCAACTGTGACACCGACTTCGAAGCCTTCGGTCACTCCGACGGTGACTCCGGAGCCATCTGTTACGCCAACTGTAACACCGACGGTTACGCCTAAGCCAACGGTCACTCCGACAGCAACCCCACGGCCTACAGTGACGCCGATTCCGACCCCCACGGCCACTCCGACACCATCGAACGGATTAACGGTGGGATTCAGGGCATCACAATATGGCATAACGCCGTTCCCGTCACCACAATACTGGTATAATGTCTCGGCGAACGCCTCGAGTAAGTTTACCGATGCAGGCACGGGAGGCGTACTAGTGATCGGGTATGTCTGGGACGACGGAGAATGCTATCTGAATTTCCCGTCATCGACTAGCTACTCAAACATACAGTTCTCGAAAACCGATGAGAATGAGCAATACCTGAACTACTTCGATAGCAAAGGAATGAAGGTATACTTACAGGTCGAGCCGGGTAACGCTAATGTCAGCACCCTGATCAAGCTGGTGATGGACCGGTATTCGCACCATCCCTCAGTGGTCGGGTTCGGCATAGACGATGAATGGTACCAGTTCACAAGCCACACGAACGGCAAGCCAGTAACAGATCAAGAGGCAGCCAGCTGGTATAGCCAGATCAGCTCCTATAACAAGAGCTATCAGCTATTCCTGAAACACTGGCTCCCGGGAAATATGCCGCCCACCTATAGGACAGGTGTATATTTCGTAGATGATAGCGAGGGTTTCTCCTCACTCAGTGAGATGACCAGCGACTTCGTCAACTGGGGGAAGAGCTTCCCGAACAATCCGGTAGGCTTCCAGATCGGGTATCCGGACGATAAAAGCTGGTGGGGAAAGTACAGTGACCCCTTACGCACGATAGGGCATAACCTGCTTAACAACATCAATAATACGAAGGGCATATACTGGGTAGATTTCAGCGTAAGTGACATCTATCCGGTGAGTTCTACCTAGATCGGGTGTAGGTAAGTGCGGGCAGCAAAGCCCGCCATTCCTACAACTCTTTTATGCCAATCCAGGTCGAATCATTCTTTTTTATCAACATCCGATGTGGCGAGTTTTGATAATCCGGTATGCCATAAGCCGTTTTTCCTTACCATAAAGAATTTTAAAACCCTTCCCAATAATTCCGGGGATAGGTATTACTGTGCCTAAAATAACTTTTATACTGTGCTGTATTGATGCCTGGCTTAACAAAATATTTTCTTGATCCACTATACCGTAACTCGCTGTTTTTAATGCTAAATACCGGGCTATTTTCCATTTTTAACTACATATTCTGGCTCATCGCAGGCCATATGGCTTCCGCTGATCGCATCGGGCTGACCGCCGAAGCCGTATCTGCCGCGGCTATGATCGTCGCCCTCTCCAGGCTGGGCATGGACGACAGCCTCACGCGATTCTTTCCACAATCCAAAGATCCCTTCGGTTTTTTCAATGCGTTGATCGTGATCATGATACTGGCAACGGCCATTGTGATCGCCGGATTTTTCCTGGGGCTGCCTTACATCTCGCCGGCGCTATTATTCCTGTGCAGGTGGCAATACTCGCTGCTATTCATCGGGTTTGTCATACTCACGTCCGTATGCGATATGATCGGCACGGCCCTCGTAGCGATCCGAAGGGCGGACCTGGCATTCCTGCAATACGGCATCCTGATCCTGAGGATACCCCTGCTTTTCGCCCTGGGATCGCTCGGTGCGCTTGGAATCTTCATGGCGATGGATATCTCTTACTTTATCTCAATGGCCGCAGGCGTAGTCCTCGTGTATAAGATGCGCATATCGCGCGATCTTCACATCAACCTGGGTGAAGTCCGAAAAACCGTCTTTTTCTCGATTGGCAGCTATACGTCTACGGCAATAGCCACGGCGCCGATCACGCTCATCCCGATATTGATCGTAAACGTGGCGGGAGCCGCCGAAGGGGCTTATTTTTATATCGCTTATACCATCGCCACGTTTCTTTTCATGGTGCCGGATTCCATCGCAGCATCGATGTTCGTCGAAGGCTCGCATGAGCGGCCCCTCAAGGCTACGGCTTTTAAGGCGCTCAAATTTAACCTGGCACTCCTTGCCCCTATGGTGCTGGCCATCGTAATTTTCGGAGATAAGATACTGCTTCTGGTCAGCCCCGAATACCTGGCTGCGGCACACCAGCTGCTACTGCTGCTCGCCATATCCAGCTTCTTCTATGCCGCCTACACGGTATTCATCACAGTCGTGCAAGTCCAAAAAAAGATGCTGATGTTAAATTACATCAGGCTGGCCGGATCGGGCCTGACGTTGTGCCTGGGCTTCATCCTGCTGCTCAAAGTCGGCCTGATCGGGATCGGCTATGCGTGGCTTCTATCCAATGTGATCGTTTCTCTGATCGCAGGCTGGATGATGGTGTGGAAAAAGAAATGGTAAGAGCAAGAGCCTCCGGAGGGCAGCGACATAACATTGAAAAATCTTTGTGGATAATCGATCCGTATAACTCGGTGATATTAATGGTTGATGTAAAAGCAGATAACGTTGTCGAGTTTCCTCTGTGTGGTGAATGGACTGCTATTAACACGCCTGCTTACCGCATACCCAGCCACGGAACAAATATGACTCGGCCAGCGCTATGCGTTCGATTTTATCAGGATCAGCCGGAAGCCGATGTGGTATCTTTCAGCTGCCGCATATCTTCGGTAGTGTCCGACGTCAATCTGTGAAATGTTGTCCGGCACATGGATGTAGCTCGGATTTCATAGCACATGATACAATCAAGATACGTCTTGTAAGCGATTGAAAAAATTATAAGAGGAATGAGAAAGTGAGTACTTAGTATGCCTGCAAACGACACGTCAAACAACGATAAAAAGTCGGATAACTCAAAAGATGAATCCTCTCTTAATGATACCAGGGCCAAATTCCAGGCAAATATGCAAATGATATCTTCTTTGTACAGCCGTATGGGAAAGGTGTACGCAACTCAGCCAAGCTCCGGAATGCCTTCTTTTAGCGATGTCGTTGCGAATGCAGAGAAACAGGTGCAGGAGAATTATAAAAAAATAAGCACGTTAAGCGAAGTCGTTGCTAATGCACAGAAACAGGTTGCGGAAAACTGCGAAAAAATAGGCACGCTTGAAGAGGCCGCTACGAATGCAGAGGAACAGGTGAAGGAGAATTGCGATAAGATCGGCACCTTCCAGGAAATTGTTGAGAACGCCCAGAAACAGGTAGCGGAAAATCTCAAAAATATCGGGAAACTAATGTCGGAGAGTGCCAGTTTGCAAATTAGCGCCATCAAGAATTGTAAAGATGGATATAATTCAACGATTTTCGCAAATGCATTTGCAAACGCCAACCAAAAAGTTCCCGATAATTATAAAGAAGCTGGCGCTTTCTTTGATGACCTTACGATTGCCGGTATGGAAAACATGGCGAACACGGGACAAGCCTTTGAAAGCTACGGCATGGATGTGAGCAATCCGACATCGATGGAAAACAGTGAAAATAATGAACAGGCATATGAAGGGAAAATCAACGGGATAATGGATCAGTATAAGGATAAAATCGATGAGATCAATGCGTTCATCGACGAATTTGAGAAACTTTCCGGCGATCACTTAGATAGCAATTCCAGTGATATCGACAGTGTCAATAATGAGTATAAGGGCGAACTCGACCAGACAATAACCGATTATCAAAGTCAGCTCGATACGGTTAAGAGCCAGGCGGAAAAAGATGAAAACCCCGTTGACCTTCCCAAATTTTCCGATAGCTATGATACCATCGAGAAGGAATACCAGAATAAAATCGATGGGATCATGGACAATTATAAAGACCAGCTAAAAAAGCTTCCGGTAGATGTTTCCGGGATCGTAAGCAGCCTCGCCGGCGTAAAGCAGGATTACTATGATAAGATCGCCGAGATCTTAAGCAAGTATAAAGATGATCTGGATAAGCTACCGGGCAAACCAGTGGCTAACTGGGAGGATTTACAGAAGCTCTCGGACCTTGAGCTGCTGGCAAGGGTGATCTATGGCGAGCAATCGGTTTATCCGGATGCACAAAGTGCCGTAGCCTGGACGGCGATCAACAGGATAAAGTCCATCGATGACCTGAGGACAAACGTATTCAAACCCGGTACCTACGAGTGCTTAAAAGATGATGGCGATAATAAAAATGCATATGTGCCGAGCGTTGATTCAAAGGCCTGGCAAAACGCAATGGACTTAGCTGAAAAGGTCATGTCCGGGGATACGAGTAAGATCCCTAACCCCATCGGTAAGGCAACGGAATTCCGGAGTAAGAATTTCTTCTACTCTCAAACAACACAGCAGACCGATGCTGGGAATATAGTATATTATTTAGGTGGAAATAAACTTAAAAACGTGCAAAATATCGGGGGCAACATATTCTTTGAATATGATAAATAATATTATTTTTCTGGCATGAGCTCGATATCATATCGAATGATCAGTGAGTCAGATTAGTCTTTGAAAGGATAGGCACGATAGCTTTCGATCAATCTCTTTCATTAGAGCGCTAATGGGCCATCCGTCATATCCGGGATTGTTCCTGATCGTCATTGGAATTGTATGGGCCAGCATTTGGTATCTAATACGAATAATTTTGGCTTTATATGTCGGCATTCGAAAATAGAGGCTTTCGACAAAAAAACAATATATTTTGTATTAAAAAATGAAAAGAGTCGCCGGGGATGCTCAACTAATTCATGTGAAAACGCTTGATATTCAACATTGCAGCACGACAAAGAATAATCTTAATAGCTACTGTATCGTTATTATCAATGATATCAATGGTTAAAGCAGAAGAAGATTACGTTGTCGAGTTTCCACTGCGGGGCGAATGGACAGCTATTAACACACCTGCTCACCGCATACCCAGCCATGGAACAAATATGCTCGGCCAACGTTATGCCTTCGATTTCATAAGGATCAGCCGGAAGCCGATGAGGTATCTTTCTTCGAAAAACGTGCTACGTCATGTGTTCGGCCATGTATCGGTAAAAGACTGCTTTGGCTGGTCCCAGCCCGTATATTCTCCGTGTGTCGGAGAAGTCGTGACCATGCGCGATGGCTGGCCCGACATCATGGAGCTCAACAGTCTCAGGGATAGCTATAACCTGGTATTTCGGACTCCCAAAATTAACGGCCACGATTTCCGACCCGTGGCCGGTAATTATGTCATCATTCGCTCGGAGAAATTTTCAGCTTTACTGGCGCATCTTCGCAACGGCTCGGTGAAAGTCTCGGAAGGCCAGCATGTTAAAACTGGTGATCAGATTGGCGAAGTCGGTAATTCAGGAAACACGACAGGTCCTCACCTCCACTTCCAGTTGATGAAAGGGGATGACCCGTTTACAGCCATCGGCCTTCCCTGCAGGTTCAGGTCCTTTGAGACATATCGCAAAAAAGCATGGGAGACTGTGACAAATGGTATACCGGGCAGGCTCGAACGCATTCGGTACCAGGTTGAATGAGTCTCTCAATTTTAAAAAGTAAAAAACAAGTCTTTGGGGAGATTTGGGAATAACGTGGCGGTTGTTCTCAACGATCGCTCGTTGATATTGGCTTCCGTTTAAGCGGACCGGAAACTTTTTTAAGTTCGTAACCATACGAAATAAATTAGACGAGATTATGAAACGGAAGATCATTAGCATCGACGAAAATAAATGCACTGGCTGCGGGCAATGCATTCCTGACTGCCCGGAGGGAGCCATTCAAATCATAGATGGTAAAGCGCGGCTCATAAGTGACTTATTCTGCGATGGCCTGGGCGCATGCATCGGGACCTGCCCCGAGGGCGCGATCTGTGTCATCGAGCGCGAAGCCGCCCCTTATGATGAAAAGACGGTTATGGAGAACATCGTACGACAGGGCGCACCCGTTATTAAAGCCCATCTCGAACACCTTGCCGGCCATGGGCAGACTGATCTGTATAACGAGGCGATTGAATACCTGAAGGAGCACAAGATCAACATTCCTGGCAATATGCACGCCGGTCGTTTGCCGCTTCATGTGGTGCATGATGTGCCTCATGCAGCCTGTCCGGGATCGGCGGCAAGGAGCATTCCGCGAAACGGCTCTGCTCTCGGCCGACGGCCATCTGAAAAGGCCGAATCCGAGCTTCGACAGTGGCCGGTACAGCTCAAGCTCCTGAATTCGGCAGCCCCATATTTTGACAATGCTGATCTGTTGATCTCGGCGGACTGTGTCCCGTTCGCCTATGCAGGATTCCATACGGAGCTCCTCCGTGATAAGATCGTGATCATCTTCTGCCCGAAGCTGGATTCGGACATTGAAGGATATATCGCGAAACTGGCGGAGATCTTCTCAAGACATAAGATCAACTCGATCATGGTCGCCCACATGGAAGTCCCGTGCTGTAGCGGCGTTCGCTCTGTCGTGGACCGGGCGCTGGAGCGGTCGGCAAAGAAGATCCCGGTTAGTGAGAAGACGATCACGATACAGGGCGAAGTAGAGTAAGGCCGGGCTGTACGTTGAACCCACGGCCTGCTGATTACAAGTCTCAGAATTGAGCAATTTTTCAATAAATCAAATAGCTTTGGCCCTATTTCCGAGTATGCTTGCTAATTTGAGCGAAAATGTTATAAAGTTATTACTTTTTATTGTTTGACGATGAAGAAAGCCGATACAGTACCCGAAGAAAAATCACCTTCTCATCTTATCGACGAGAGAATTGCAGAACTTGGTGACTGGCGCGGAGACATGCTTCGCCGCGTACGCAAACTGATCAAGGAAGCGGATCCAGGGATCATAGAAGAATGGAAATGGAGGGGAATTCCTGTTTGGTCTCACAATGGTCTCGTCTGCACTGGCGAATCTTATAAGGACCACGTGAAGCTCACTTTCTCCAAGGGTGCCTCGCTTAAAGATCCCGCAGGTTTATTCAATGCTAGCCTGGATGGGAATGCATGGCGCGCCATCGACATCCATGAAGACGATCAGATAAACGAATCGGCGTTCAAGGATCTAATCCGCACTGCCGTCGCTTTTAACTCGGCCGGAAAGAAGAAGTGATGGGGAATTTCTGTTCGAACTTGAGTGGGAGTTTTTTAATCCCTTAATATGTCAGAAGAAAATCCCTTCTTCAGAGACGCCGGGAAGATTTGAACCCCTGATTTGCTGATTACGAAACTATTTACCCTACAATAATAAAGGATGCTTATTGTGCAGCTATTTCCTACAGACTTTGAAACAATTCTATTCAGTGCAGTAGTTATGCTCTGGGTTTTGTCTGAGGCTATAGGCGGCGGTATCATCCCAATGCTGCGTCGTAGTGGTGGGAATACAAAGAAAAAAGATAATGGTTCAGTCTTATTGATACGTGTGCTGATGTACGTTTCAGTTTTAATTGCGATCTTGTTCGACCTAAAAAACATAGCCATGCTGCCGAACTGGTTCTTCTATCCCGGCATCTTTCTAATGGTTATCGGCATTATCGTGCGGCAATGGGCTATTTTTGTTCTTGGACGTTTTTTCACTGTAACGGTAAGTGTGCAAGAGAACCAGAAGGTAATAGATCACGGCCCATATCGATATATTCGCCATCCATCATATCTAGGATTGTTCCTTATCGTCATTGGAATCGGATTAGCTCTACATTCATGGGGCGGAATTCTCGTATTAATCGTAATGAATGGCATAGCTTTCGGATACCGTATGCATATCGAGGAAAATGTACTGGTCTCAGAACTCGGCGATGATTATATCCAGTACATGAAGAGGACGAAGAGATTGATACCATTCATATTTTAATTCTTTTTTTTCAATTATCGATTTTTTATTGGTATTCGTTTTTCCAGTTTTTTCTTGATTGTTTCTCCTATTCTTTTAGCTTCAGCCATTACTTCTGGCTGGTCTTCGATCTCGATATATTTGATCACTTTATACGAAGGGTTAGTTAAAGGCTCGTTATCTGGTAATTCTTCCAGGTATCCCTCGTAGATTTTTTTCATGCCATAATCCTTCCCGGATACTTCCTTGCTGAAAAAGTTCCATATGGAGTATAGACAGGTTTCACCCGGCCCACAAACAAAGCATCCGGTTGTACCATGGGCCGTAACGCCGCCGACGACGTCCATGCCTCCCATTTTAAGGACGGTTTGTAGCCATTCGTTGACCTGTTCCTGTCCCACCCATCCGATAGCGACTGTCGCCGCGATCTTATCTTTCGTCAATAGCTTTACATGCCGGAGAGAGTAAAGCCGCTCGATAAATGCTTTTGTATAGGCGCTGGCAGCCTGATATATCGTTGGCGATCCGATCACTATTGCATCGGCTTCTAGCACTTTTTTCGATAACCATTTAAAATCATCGCCTGTGACGCACTCGTTTGTATAAGCGCATTTCCTGCAATGCGTACACGGGGCCACGCATATTTCCGATAATTTAACGAATTCAGATCGGCAGCCAGTGGCCTTCATTATTTCCTGTATCAGCCTGTCAGTATTACTATTTTCTATAGGACTTCCGCTAATGCCCAAAACAGTTGCTTCCACTGAACACTCCCCTATTATAAGAACTACAATATATTATATAAAAACAATCATTATAAAAATATGTGGAGAATGTAAAATAGTGGTGTAGCGGTGAAAAAGGACAACGATAAGAGTAAGTGATGACACTAAAAAAATTGGAATGATTTAAGCAATATTTGGTTTTAAAATTGAAAAGAGCCGCTTAAGGGATTTGAACCCCTGATCTGCTGATTATGAATCGGTGATAAACGGCGATTTTTCATAAATCAAGTAATTGTGGTTTTATTTTCTTATCATTGGTACATAACCAGAGCAGGCGGTAGGGGGAGCCGCCGGGATAACGTTAACGCCTGCCGGGCATTAAAGCCTGGATCGAGTTACAGCAGCTTCTTCCCGGCGTCGGGTCCGGCCTTGAGCACGTAGGCGTCGGTGATCTTCACCACGACGGCTCCTTTCGGCGTGAACTTGGGCCACTTGACCTTCATCCATTCCACATTGTCCTTGAAGACGGGGCCGCTGGTGTGGACGGCAGCCGTACCCTTGATCTGGAAGCCACCCTTGTCACCCCACCAGGAAATGGCGACCTTCGAGTTCTCCTCGAGGTTCGCCAGCGTCTTCAGGAAGTACTGGTCCGAGATGAGCAGCGACTCGTCGTCCAGCAGCCGGATCGCCGCGACGACGACCACGTTGGGCGTGCCGTCCTTCGACGCCGTGGCCAGCCAGACGTACTTCGCGGCGGACAGTGTGTCCTTGATCTCATTCGTGAGCTTGACCATGCGATTGTCTCCCAGAATACCCTAAAACTTCATTTTAGACATCTGCTGGCCGCTCAATCCCATGTTATCACGACTGAGCTCATGTATGAGCACCATCATTGCCTCAGGCGGCATTCCTGTCACATTGCAGACAGCTTGCGTGAGTGCGACGATCAGCTTTTCCTTTTGTTCCGTCGACTGTGGACCGATCTCTAGTGTAATTATAGGCATTAGTTCATTTCTCCTAGTTGTATTTTCGATGCGTATACTCATTTGTTTCATGCTTCGTCTGACAGCGTATGATTGATCTTCCGCTGCCATGCATACATATACGTCGACAATATTTAGCTTGAACAGAATACACTTATGATATATACTATCAACCTGTATATTGGTAAATGACAGGGGAACTATGCCCATGCGACAGAAAAATTACCACGGTCCGGTCGAAGCGACCGTAGATATTCTCAGCGGCAGGTGGAAACCGCTGATCCTCTGGGCCTTGAGGAACGGGACGCTCAGGTTCGGGCAGATCGAGGAAGAGCTCTCGGTCGTCACTCCGAATATCACCCAGCGGATGCTCACCAGGCAGCTTCGCGAGCTGGAAAACGATGGGCTCGTAGTCAGAAAGGTGTACCCGGAAGTGCCGCCCAGAGTAGAGTACACGCTGACAGAGCGGTATATGTCGCTGATGCCGATCGTCGAGCAGCTGTACGAATGGGGAAAAGAGAATATGGCCGACCTGGTAGACGACGACACTATCCGTGAATAAAAAAATTTATTTCTTTTTAATCTTTAGAAAAAGAAAAATTGCACCGACGGTTACGATTCCAAAAACAAAGAAATATGCAATGATACCGATAAAATATGCAATGATACCGATAGTAAACGATTGCGTAGGGGCCAAAGATAGCGCTATTAGTGAAATACCTAAAAAGATAACTGTTAATGCGATACCCACTATCGCAAAATATGTACCAACTTGATGTTCTTTGCGCAATTCTGCTATATCATCAGTTCCTGACATTTACAAGTACCCATTTGTAATTAAATCTCTTAAATAATAAAACAAGCGATAAAGGTACCAATTTACAAAAGGTTTATATCATTAATGGCTAAGTTTACTATTCAAAATCGTATAGTCAGCAGTTGAGGCCAAACGACTATTAATTTGGCTTTAACTGTCAGCATTTGAAAATAAGGCACTTTAACAAATAAAGCATATATTTGGTTTTAAAATAGAATAGAGCCGCCGGGGAGATTTGAACTCCCGATCTGCTGATTACGAATCAGCCGCTTTGCCGGGCTAAGCCACGACGGCATATATCGAACAAGAACTTGCGAATCATCTAATGGACATACCATATATTTAATTATTTCCCCCGTTTATAGAACTAATTTATACGGCAATGTATGCCCTGTTTTATTGTTTTGGTATCATCACTTCTCTGATAGATTTTAGCCTTCTCAGTATCGCCAGAATATGCCCGCATTCTATCATATCGGCCAGGTGGC
This sequence comes from uncultured Methanocellaceae archaeon, assembly GCA_963780665.1. Classification (GTDB taxonomy): domain Archaea; phylum Halobacteriota; class Methanocellia; order Methanocellales; family Methanocellaceae; genus Methanocella. The sequence goes on from CAWACJ010000002.1 coordinate 46,412, forward strand.
CGCCGCAGAACCGGTCTTTTCTCACATGAAGCGTTAGCAACTTGCGGATCGTTTCGAGGTCTGCCGTATCAAGTAATGCAGGGTCCTTGTAGTATTTTACCGCCTCGCCCTGCCATGCGTTAAGGTCGTATAGCCCGATAAACGACTCGTCATGTAATGTCTGTATAAAGTCCAGCACTGTCGGTGAAAAATCATACGGGTCGATCCACGCATCGGATGTGGTAAAAAAGACATTCTTCGCATTCTCAAAATATGGCAGATAAGCCAGCACTGCATCAATATTCTTTATCGTCAGATCTTTAATCGGGACGTTTTCGTAGCACTCGCCACTCATTGCTCATCCTTTCCAACGACACGTATGTCGAGCACGATATTATATTCGTGTGGCGAATAGGAGCGTACAATGCGCTTGTCCGCGATCTCGATGAGGCAGCCGCATTCGGTGGCTTTATCCCTGACTTTCTTTATAATGCCATCAAAGATCTCGCTTTCAGGCTTGATGTCATAATAATGGATGATACCGCCCGTAGCGATGCATTTGAACGCGACGTCCAGAAAGTCGAATGACGTATGGGGCAGGTTCATGACGATTCTATCGACTGGCTGCATTACCTCGATATCGCGGGCGTCGAGATTGATCGCTTCGATGTTCGTAACGTGGTTGATCTGCATGTTCTTTTTCAAGTACTCGATGGCGTACGGGTTTTTATCGACCGCCACCACGTACATGGCATGCTTCGCTACCGGAATGGCGAACGGCCCGACACCGCAGAACATGTCCAGCACCAGTTCCGAGTCATTCACGAGATCGGATACACGCTTGCGCTCCGTACAGAGCCTGGGGCTGAAGTAGACCTTCGCCAGATCCATCTCGTAAACCATGCCATTTTCCCTGTAGGTCGTGGTCGTCCTGTTCTCGCCGCACAACACTTTGAACTCCCGGACGCGAAACTCGCCGGTAACAGAAGACGTCGGCACCAGCACGGTCTTCACGTTCTTGTGTACCGCCATGATGGCTTCGCCGACTTTTTTATCGTACTCTTCAGTGACGACTGCGATGTCCCCGATCACCTCAAAGGAAGGCGCGAAGCCGATAATGTCCACGATGGAGTTGACGCGCTCGTTCTCGATGAAGTCGCATTCCGTCAGGGACAGGCTGCTGTTGATCTTTGATATCATCTCAGTGGACAGGCTGTCGATCACTGGCAAATAGACGCACGACTCATCGGACCGGATCTTAAGACGGTTATCGATCAGCTCCGCCTCGACGAGCGCCTTTCGAGTGGATTCGCCCTCCGTCTTAGGGACTTTCACGCATTTTGAACGCAACACGATTTACCGCCACAAGTATGATGCTTAAACGTCTATCTCCTAGATAAAATCAACTTAAATTTTAAGCTTTCGCAGAAAAAGGAACCGAGAGATCAGTACGATAAAAGGGATATTATGGCGCTGCTGTCGTGCCATTCCTGTAGATCATGCTGTACAGGCTCTTCAGGTCAGCGTAGGAGCTGTTCATCTCGTTATCTACCAGTTTCAGCTGTCGCAGCCCGACGGAGAAATGCACGTCTACCAGCGCCGGCTCGTTGATCTTATCGAACTCGCCCCGGGCATTTCCTAGATCGTTAGCCGCGTTGCTCACATGCTTGTTGTAGCTGGCCAGCTTCTGTTCCATAGCCGTGGTGTCCTTTCTCTGCGCTTTGATCGAGCTGATCTTTTCAGCCGCTATAGACGAGGCATTCCTTGCCTGTGCGATATTCACGTCATACTGGTCACACGCGATGTCGCCGACCTGTTTTTTTATGGCGACTTTTTCAGTGTTCCAACGATCGTTCACGTCGTTACCGATCGCCTTGACCGTTGCCACATCCGCGGCGGACTGGATCTCGCTTTTTTTCGTCTCGAACCAGGTGATGTTTGCGTTGATCTCCGAAAGGACTACCGCTTTTTCATTATCCTGGAGCTTTGAGCCCTGTACCTGGTTTTTCGCCAGGTTAATGGCGTTCAAGATACGGTTCACGCCGTTGACGCCGAAATTCCTTGAAGTCTGGAGGCGCAGGTCGCGCAACGAGGTGTTAAAGAATGGAAATGAAAAGCTCGTCTTCGAGGCGATAACATGTGGCAGCGTAATGGTGTCACTAGCCGGGACTACGGATGCCGGCTGCCGTATGCCTAAAGCCGCCGCCGGCGCGATAGTCGTGAAAAAGAGCGCTATCACGATGATTAATGCCAGTGACCGTTTTACCTGTTTCCCAAACATGCTTACCACTTCATTCGCTACGTTACATAGGGTTGTATATCGCTATAATATTTAAGGATACTTTCCATTATCGAGTAAAAAGATATATATCCGGAGATAATTCGGGCTGATTTCGCTTCATAAAACTTTATTCTACCTTGTTTCCGAATAAAAAAAGTATATATCGGTTGGGACATATTATGCTTTCATATGCAAGGAGCGAAGACTAGGCCGCTGGCGATTGCAACAGCTTTTATGGTCGCCCTGGTCGGCTTATCCCTGGTATTCCTTGCCTCTACTGTGAGTGCTTCGGCGAGCAGCGTCGTGCACGGGAACGTCTACCAGTGGTCGTCCTTCGACACGATGAAGAACGTCGAGGTGGTCGTGAACTCGGTGCCCGTCCAGAAGATGGTCTCGGTCGACGGCGCATATTCCTTTAACCTGTCGAAAGGCACATATGCGATCATCGCCGTCAGCGGCGCCAACACGTCTGATGCATTGTACGCCCGGGAAAATGTCACCATCGACCAGGATGGCGGCGACTATGTCATCGATCTCATCATGTTACCGTCCACGGGTGTAGGGGACCTTTCCACGTTCGACGAAAACTACACGGCAGTCCCGCCGGATGAGCCGGGCGACAGCCAGGGATCGTCGCTGCTGCTGATCGCCGGTATCGTCGCCATCGCCATCATTGCCGTAGCTGCGGGCGCTTTTTTGTTGATGCGCCGGAAAAAGAAAGCCGCACCTGCCAGTAAGGCCGCCGAGCCTGTGGCAGTTCCGGAAGCGCCGTTCGAAGAGGCAGTAGACCAGCAGCCTGACATGACAGAGTCCGCTCCACCGTCTCCCGTCCCCTCAAAGCCATCGGTCTCGGACAATTACGCGCTACCGGACGACTTGAAAGAAGTCATCCGTATCATGGAAAAGCACGGCGGCCGCATGACGCAGCTAGACCTACGCAAGTCTTTGCCATATTCCGAAGCCAAGGTAAGCCTGATGATATCGGATCTGGAAAGCCGCGGCATAGTCAAAAAGATAAAAAAAGGCCGGGGCAATATCCTCATACTGAGTACGCAGGATAGCTCCGGGTAAAGTCCGGGGTGTATTACTCCTAGCGGGTGAATGACTATTGAGGCTTAATTCTTCATCTCCCGAAAGATCCTACAGAAGCATCGCTGCAACGTTATTGATCTGTTGGTTGGTGGCCCAGCTCTTGTCCAGGTGCGTCGTCGTCACGCCCTGCTGCGTCAGCGGAATTCCCCACTCTGAGCCATCAAAGCCTGAGCCGCTCACCGAATCCAGGCTGAGCCCCAGGTTATATCCCAGGTCGCCTGTGGTCACTGCGCCAATGCCGCCATATCCATATGGGTAGCCTGCGACTGTATTCAGGTCATAGCCAACGCCCCAGTTTACGCCCACGTCCATGCCGGCGAGCCCGTATGCATTGCTGTCACCGGCTAATATGTTGCCGAGATTAACATCGACTGAACCGCTCAGGGTCTTACTGAGCGGTATGCTGGTGCCGATGAATGTCGCGCCGGCGGGCACGACGAACGCCATGCTAATGGCAATGGCCAATAATATGGCCGCTCCACTGATCTTTATCATGTTTATTCCTCCTGTGGGCATGCGCCTAGAACGAAAATCCCAGGCTGGCCAGAGATGCCACGCCAGTATCTCCGACACTGGTGAACGGGTACGCGAACTCTGAAAATTCGCTAGTCTGGCTGAAGCTCGTCGACGTCGTCGCCTGTACCTTATCGACGGTCTGGCTGATCGTGGGGAATGCCAGGTTTACGGCGCCGAACGAATCCGTGCCTTCGGTGCCTGTCGGGAAGCTGATCGATACGTCTTCCAGGTCCTGCGCAAACGCCGTGTCCTGGTTAAATGCGGTTGTCGTTGCGTTCTGGATGATCACCGGGAAACCGAATGATGTCGCCACAAGGCTGGCAGACACCGGAAATGCCGAGACAATACAGGCGAGAGCCAGCATTGCCATAATTCCTACATATCTTGTATTCATATGATTACCCTCCTCTGAACACTGGATATTGTAGGCGATGACTAGTATGTTAGTGATTGAATAAACATGCAACAGGCCATTTTTATTCCATTTCAATGCGTATTAAAGCTTTAACAATATTTAAACCACAAAAATCGATTAAATAATGGTTATTATTGACTTATGTTCAACAATTTTGTCCATAATGCCATAATAACTACTATTTATCCTTTGAATGGTGAAATAATTTAAAATACGGCTTATTTAGCTGCGTAGCTTTTAATGGGCCCTATAAAATCGATTCGAAACAAATATCCTTAGGGGCTCAAGGCTATCTGTAGAAGACTATCGTCCTCCGACGACTTCTCCGGGCGGGCGGATAGCAAAGAATATATCTTTCTTCACGAATTATGGGTCTGGACTTACATCATGTTGACTTTTATCGGCCTGGGCCTGTACGATGAGAAAGACATATCGCTGAAAGGGCTAGATGCGATCAAGAACGCCGACGTCGTATACGCTGAATTCTATACGTCTCGGCTCATGGGCTCTACCATCGAAAAGATGGAAGCGCTGTATGGCAAGCACGTGAATGTTCTCTTGCGCGAGGACGTAGAACAACATCCGAAAGACACCGTGCTCAGGGACGCGCTGGATAAAAACGTAGTTTTTCTCACCGGCGGAGATGCGATGGTCGCGACCACGCACGTCGATCTACGCTTAAGGGCGAAAAAGATGGGGATCGAGACCAGGATCGTACACGGGTCTTCCATATCCTCGGCCGTTTGTGGCCTGACGGGCCTGCAAAACTATCGCTTCGGTAAGTCGGCTACCGTCGCATTCCCCTATAAGAACATCGTATCAGAGACGCCTTACGATACCATTAAAATGAACAAGACGAACGGCCTGCACAGCCTGATCTTTTTGGACATCGACAGGGAAAAAGGCTACATGACCATCAATCGCGGTATCGAGCTGCTCTTGAGCGTCGAGGAAAAGCGGAACGAGGGTGTCCTGAACGACGCCATCTGCGTCGGCATAGCACGAGCCGGGTCACCGGAGCCCTGTGTGAAAGCCGGGCCGATCCGGAAACTGCAGTCATACGATTTCGGCGGCCCTCTCCACATCATGGTGGTGCCTGCTACGCTGCATTTCCTGGAGGAAGAGGCTCTGGCGGACCTGGCTGGTTACCAGCCTTAGCTCTGGTATATGTCAGTCATGTTCGGCATGCCCTTGATAAACGTCGAATAAGCGCTTTGCGCGGGGTTGGAGCTTCCGTCTATCGCTGTCGGCTGCGCGAACTGGCTCATCCAGCTTGGCGAAGTTTGTACAGTCTTATGTGTCGGATGATAATTCTGCTCCATCGACGTGATCGCGTTCATCTGTGCATTAGTCTGGGCATCGCCTGCCGGTACCATGTTCAATGCCTGTGTCATGAATGAGTGATCCAGATTTGCGTTACCGGACGTAACTGGAGCATTTTCGCCGCCGGATAACGAGAATGCGGACGACATATCTTCCGAGAACATATCTACCGGGAAGAACGTGTGCGGGGATGAAGGCCCCGTGGGCCCCGTGGGCAATGTGAGCGCATATACCGGGAGTACGCCGGTAGTTAGTGCTACAGCTGTGCATGCGATCACTAATATGACCTTGATCCTATTTACCCTCATGATTCCCACCCAAATTTTCCAATGGTTCGCTAAATAAAGTTATACTATACTCTCTAATGGATCATTTAATGATTAAATATATATAATTTATCAAATAATTGTTTGCCCTATCTCCCATTATCTGCAAATAATATGGGTCACTATGGCGAGGCTTTCTGGTTAAGTGGTGGCAAAAACGCCACCGCCCCGATCATCCACGCTACTGTAATACAAAACAGCTCTTCCAAAATTGTTTTTGTACCGGTTTCTATTTCGGGTAAATAAGTATTATTTCCGGCACGCTAACCAAGAACAAGGTTATATAATGTGCGATGCACTAGTACAATTAATGAAGGGCTCGGTAGGGGTAATATTCGGAGAGACTGGGTCAGTTCAGTTCAAATTCGCCGTCACGGATCCGTCAGAAGTTAAGCGCACCGACTACGTGAAAGTCTGGCACTCTTCAGACGGGTGGGTACTGAGCCAGGTCATGGCGATGACTCGGTCATCGGAAATACACAATGCCAGTAACGCTATCATGGCGACGGACATCGACCATGGCAGCGACCACATCGTGGCGACAGTGACTGTGATCGGTGCCAGGGACAGCCAGGGGCTTTTACGCATCCCTAAGACGCCGTTCAGGCCCGGCGACCGCGTGTACAGTGCGGATGACGAGCTTATCGTCGGTACGCTGGGCCTCTCGCAGGGAGGCGCGTATCTTGGACTGCTGGACGGTACGGACATACCGGTCACGGTGGACCGGAATAAGCTGATCCAGAAACACTGCAGCATCCTGGCGATGACGGGGAGTGGCAAGTCATATACGGCCGCGGTCATCATGGAAGAGATGCTGGAGCGGGATGTACCGCTGCTGATCATCGACCCGCATGGCGAGTACGCGTCGCTGAAGCACGGCAACGATGACGCGGACATAGATACGCTCAGCCAGAAGTTCAAAGTGCTACCCAAAGGCTATGAAAATGTGACCATCTATACGCCGGGCGACCTCAAGCTGTGCGAATACGCCGATAAGCTGTTCAGGCTGAACGGCGTGGATCTAAAGCCGAAGGAGATCATCGACTATGTCCCGGATGACCTGAATAACACGGAGATCGGCCTGATATACGAGGCGGTCAACGCGCTTCAGAATGACCATGTCCATTATACGATACGCAACGTTGTCAGCGAGATCAAGTCTACTCATAGTGCAATGAAGTGGGGGGTCATCAATAAGCTGGAGCCGCTGTTGAGCTCGCAATTCCTGTCCGACAAGCCTACTTCTCTGCAGGAATTATTCGTGAAAGGCAGGGCCAGCATCATTGACATGAAAGGTATTCACCCGGACGTGCAGCAGACGATCGTCGCGAAGATACTTTCAAACTTATTCGACGCCCGCAAGGCCGGCACCGTGCCGCCAGGCATGATCGTCGTCGAGGAGGCGCATAATTTCTGTCCGGAAAAAGGCTTCATGAAGACGACTAGCAGCGATGCGCTCAGGACCATTGCCTCGGAGGGAAGGAAATTCGGCCTCGGCCTTCTGATCGTGTCACAGCGCCCGGCTAAGATCGATAAGAACGTGCTTTCTCAATGTAATACGCAGATCATTATGCGGGTGACGAACCCGAACGACTTGAAAGCCATCTCAAAAAGCCTGGAGGGTATCAGCTCGGAATTAGAGGAGGAGATCAAGCATCTTCCTCCGGGCGTCGCGCTGTTCGTGAGCCCCGATATTCCCAGGGCTGTCATGGTGCAGGTGCGTGTGAGGAAAAGCAAGCATGGCGGTGTATCTAAAGAAATATCCGACGATGAGCGGCCTCCAGAGCCAGAGATCGTCGAAGAGCCCGAAGCGCCGCTAGTGCAGCCCGAGCCGAAGGGCCTAACGGAAAGTCTCTTCCACCGAATGTTCGGGAAGCGATAGTATGCCTGCAGAGCTTAGCGAAAAAACCATGCGATACCAGAGGCTACTGCGTGAAGCGCTTGATGATGTAAAAAAAGCGCCTTCACTCACCCCCGAAATAGGCCATATTGCCGATGAATACCTGGAGATGGCGCAGAGCTACTACCAGGACGGCAGTCATTTTTTAGATATCGGCGATCTCGTGAACGCGCTCGTATGCTTCAGCTATGGCCATGCATGGCTTGACGCCGGAGTACGCCTTGGCGTCTTCAAAGTGACAAAAAAAGACCTCTTCGCCGCCTGAAGCTCACTAAGTTTTGAGAAAGCACTATCCACAAAGATAACTAAGACACTATACGTTTTCACACAAAGAGCACCATGGACACCAAGAACACCAAGATGTTTTGGTATAAGCCTCCGGCGGCTGGGTGACTTATTGTTAACCACAGGGTACACAGGGTACACAATGGTACGGTCACAATGGTTTTATTGTTACGACTCCGGCGGCCGGGCGACTATTTATTTCTATCATTTGCAAACTTGAATTGGAGAAAAGTAAAAACTAATAATCACATAGCCGCCGGAGGCTTATACTAAAACATCTACAGTGTTCGTTCCATTGTGTGCCCTGTGTACCCTGTGGTTAGAATCCCTCTGTGTCAAAGCCATTGTGTACCCTGTGTACCCTGTGGTTAAAAACAAGTCTCAAACACGCACAAAATAAATGCAACACACGGCCGCTGGAGGCATATGCAAAAACATCTTTGTGCCCATCGTGCCCTCCATGTCTTTGTGTTGAAAAACAGTAAACTTAGGTGTGTTTGCGAGCCTTTTATTTGGGGACTTCGGTGATGGACTCGATGTAGCGCTGTTTATCCACGTCGAAACCCTTCGATTGTTTCGGTGGTTCGATGACTTCTTTTGGGGGCTCGCTTCTATGCTTGAATACCTCTTCCAGCGCGGCGTTGAAGTCATCCATCTTAACGCGGATCTTATTGACCATGTCCTCTGGCATCGGCTTATCGAGGCTTTCGCGGGGGATGCTTCGGAACAGTGCGTTCAGCGCCGCCTTCTTTATTAACGTTTCCAGGTCGGAGTCAATGAATCCTTCCGTTTCTTTTGCGACCCTTACCATATCTATGTTATCCATGGGCATGCCATTTGTAAGTGTCTTCAAGATCTCAAGCCGGCTTTTCTCGTCCGGCGCCTTGATCTCGATATCCATCTCGAACCTGCCGCTGGCGCGGAGCGCCTGGTCCAGGTCGTTAATGTTGTCGACCATTCCTATGACAAGGACGCCGTCCTCAAGATCATCGATGAGCGAGATGAACTGCGCGAGCAGCTTTTGCGCTTCACTGCTCAGATCGCGCTTCATGCGCGGCGCTATCATGTCCAGGTTCTCAACCATGATAACGGATGGCGCATGCTCCTCGGCGTCACGGAAGATACCCTTTAGTTTCTCTTCACTCTGCCCATAATACTTAGAGATCAGGTCGTGGCAGTTCACATCAAAAACCGGATAATCGGAGCCAGACACCGCTGCTTCGACAAATCGCTTGTTGCTGGTGCTCCGGGCGCCATATAATAATATGCCTTTGAACGGATCGATGCCTATGTGCTCGAACAGCTCCGACTGCCTGAGGTGCAGGTCTATGATATCGCGCAGTCTCCTGGCATTTTCTCGTAATCCGGCATATCGTTCAATGCTTTCCTCGCCTTTTGAGAACTTGACGGGCTTATAGCGTATATCGATCTCGGTGCTGTCAGAGATCATGACGGGGCCTGACGGGTCGATGCTGACTGCTATGAGTGTGACTGCCCAGTTGGGCTGCTCACCATTGAGGAACGGGTTCGAGCCGCTCATCAGGGGTACCGCATCTCCTTTGATGATGGGGCGGTTCTTGAGCTGATCTTTTATCATTTCCACTATATCGTCATTAAACTGGATCGCCGTGCCTTCCAGAGGCGCAAAAGAGATATATTTAGCTTCATGGACCTGGGCTTTACGGATCTTTACCTGTTCGCCGATGTCTACGTCTGCGTTCTGCCTGATAAAACCGTCTATGCGAACGCGTTCGTGACTTTCGCCTTCGCCTTCTGCGCCCATCGCCATCGCCACCGTCGTGCGCTTGCCTGTGATCTCGATGACGTCACCCTGAGAAAGCTTAAGCTCCGGGAATGCTGGCGTATCTATGCGCGCGATGCCTCGGCCAAAGTCGTCAGGTAACGACTTCGTTACCTTTAAGTAGACTTCTTTCATTTTGCCCCCTTTTTGCCCTACTCATTTGTGTCAAGCTTCCGATTTATATACCTATCTATTGTATCTTAGTAGATTGTCCGTCCTTATGTTTTTATAAGTCAAATATTTCGAGCTTTCTAGTTAATCCATGAACAATTTCATACCGACATTCATCGAAATATACTATTTACTATTATGTAATTAGTGCATAATTTATCGCACTTATCATTCTATGCTTATTTTTCTTTTTAAAAGGATTACGGGTAGAGGTCCTTTATACTAAAATCTACCCAGTATATGCCTTTCGTATTTTTTATGTTCTTGATCAGGTCGTGACCGATCGTGGCGGCAGGATCGTCATAAGCTCCCCACCATACCTTATCCTCTTCATAGCCTATTTGAAAACCCACGGGATTATCCGGGAAACTGCTACCCCACGTTTCGAACTCATCGGTCATCTCACTTAGCGAGTTAAAGCCCTGGCTATCATCGATAAAGTAGATGCCGTCCCGGTATGTCGGCGGCATTTTTTCCACCAGCCAGTGCTTTAAAAATAGCTTATAGCTTTCATTATAGGATTTGACCTGGCCGTACCATGCCGATGCCTCTGCATCTGATACGGGTTTACCATTCTCATACTGTTTATCTTGATACCATTCCACATCAATGCCGAAGCCCGCGACACAAGGATGTTTCGAGTATCTATCAAGTACCAGCTTGATCAGGTCGCTCACATTAGCGTTGCCGGGTTCGACCTGTAGGTATACGGATATTCCTTTTTGGTCAAAATAGTTTAAGTATTCTTCATTCACATCTGCATCAGAGAAGCTGATGTTCTGGTAATTACCGGAGGACGGAAAGTCTAAAATACATCCGCCGTCGTCTCCCGCCTCGCCTACGACCCATACGCCTCCGATGCCCGAGCCTTCGAATTTAGACGATATGTTACTGCCGACATTATACCAGTATGCCGGGTCGGGGAATGGCGTCACGCCATACTGCGACGCCCTGAACCCTGCCTGTAATCGATCGTCCGGTAATGATAAGTTTACACGGCTCAGATCAGTGGTCACCGTAGATGTGTTTCTATGCAATAGATTGTTGAATGCCGAAGATTCGAATGCATAAACAACTATGACTAATAATATTACAATGACAATAATTGCGGTTATTCGCTTGATAGACATGCGCATACTATTATTAATATTATTTGTTATATTATAAATTTTATGATACACTCTGTCATTTATTTAAAGATCATGGGATAAGCCCAAGACGTTACGATAGAACGTATCTGTATTTTGCCAGAGAAATTTTCAAGATGCGCATATATGGCCCTGAGACAAATATCGCTATGACATACATCGAAACGCCGTTCATATCTTACGGCAAAACAATGATACATCGCTTTTTCAATAGGTGTTTGCCGTATAATCGGTTATAATAAAGTTAATTGAGCTATATTCGCTGAAAATGCGTATTAATTATATGAATGTTTTAATAATCATATATCAATAAATGCTTAGGTCGCTAGGCATTATAGGCTAATGACTTGCCCCCTTATAAGTTTGTTACTGAGGATTCCTATGCCTGGAAAAATAATATCAATTATACTAGCACTTATTATAACAGCTATTATAGGTTTTTACATACCTACATTAATAGACGGCTATAATAATAACACGTATGGAAATGTAACAATAGCTGATGATTCGGCGCTGAGTAAAGCTTTACAGGACGCACAGTCCAAGGGTGTCTTGATGGGCCTATATGGGTGGAAAAATGAGGATTATTCGAACCTTACTCCGCTTCAGGCTAAGGAAACGATCATCAGCGGGATGGCTGTCTTCAATAAATCCGGCTTGACACCGGCAGTATTCATCAGCCCTGACGTATCGATCAGGTCATTGACGCCATCGACAAGAGAGGCGATCTCTAGCACGGGGATACCATTAGCATTACCGACTCTGCAGGCCAGTGATTCCAGTTTGATCGCATATGGGCAGGGCTGGCAGGATATGAAGAGCACTTCAGATCCCCGGTATGCGGCCGAGTCGCAGAGGATCGCGAAGGACCAGCCAACTTCTATACTTCTAACTGCGCAAGATTGGAGTCCTTGCCTGAAAAGTTTAATCGGCAACTATCTTGCGACCACAAGTCAAAAGAATATCCTGGTAAGGATCGATGGTATAGGGGTGAACATGCCATCGGAAAGCGTGAATGACATGACGAGCTTACTCCAGTATCCCTCGGTCGGCCAGGTCGTTTACGCCGTCTCGCCTGCTGGAGTCTCGATGGGAAATGATGCCACGATCTTCGGATTAAGCGTCAATGGAATAATGAAAATTTATTGGTGGTACTTTGCCTTGATCGCTTTCTTGCCCCTATCGTTTTTCATCATATGGCGGATTTTTGCGAAGAATAAAATGGGCGGGAAAAGTAGTGTGACTCTAAAATCCACTAATATGAAGCGGCTGGTCTCTGTCATAATCCCGGCATATAATGAAGAGAAGGTCATTGGAAAATGCCTGGAATCGGTGACAAATCAAGACTATGCGGGCAAAATGGAGATCATCATCGTAAATGATGGCTCGACGGACAAGACTGCCGAGATCATTTCGAAATACCCTGTGAAGCTCATTGACCTCAAGCAGAATGTGGGCAAAGCTAATGCTCTAAACATAGGGATAAAAAATGCGTACGGGGCTATCCTCGTGTTTTCAGACTCGGATTCATATCTGGCAAGCGACGCGATAAGATCCCTCGTAAAACGCTTGGACGAATGTCCGGATGCCCAGATCGTCGCCGGGAATGTCTTTGTCGACGAAAGTAATCGAAAAGGAAAGCTCATCCGTTATTTCCAGATGATCGAATACAGGATCGAGCAGGATATCAATCGTTACCTTCAGAGCTTAAGCGGCAAGATCCAGGTATGCCCCGGCCCGCTTTTCGCGGTCAGGCGAATGGTAGTGGAAAAAGTCCAGTTCAGCAGCCGGACGGTGGTCGAGGATTCCGATTTCACCGTAGAGGCGCTTAAGCACTGCATGAAAATCGTTTGGGCGCCCGAGGCTAAAGTCTATACGACTCCGCCCGACACGGTCTCGAAATGGTACAAGCAAAGGAAAAGATGGTGGTTCGGCAACCTTCAGATATGGAAGCTCCATAAGTCATGGGCCAGAAAGAACCCCTGGCTGCTGCTCAATTATTTTGGGTTTATCAGCAGCCTCAGCTCGATCGTCCTCCTGGCAACGCTCCCGATCCTGATATTAAGCTATGGCGACATTGTACGTGTGTTGACCTACGGGCTGCCATATATCATCTTTCCGATCGCCATATTTAGCGTTTGCATGGCACCGTTCTTCCTGAAGGAGAAGAAGCTGATAATGGCGCTCATACCGTATATCATATTATATACAACGTTGAAGCTGCTGGTCGTTAGCTACATATATATCCGGTATATCACCGGAGGCGGAGTAACGATAAAGTTTGGCGCACAGGTCATTAATGCGAGTTGATCACTATGAAGGTAACCATTATTTTCATTATCATCGGATTGGTACTTACCATCCCGTCTCTTGTATTTTCAGCCTCGGCGGCAAACATTGGAAATACAACCACCACGAACTACTATGTAGGGGTCTGGGATAACTTTAAGTTCAATGAATCGGCCGATGACTGGTCGACAGCTGCGCATACGTATGGGGGACAGAGTGGCTTGGTGGATATCGTGGTCGCCCAGGCGCGCGAGAATGGACAGATCGCCTTACCATTCCCGTATGATGGCAATTATTCGCTATATAATGTAACCCAAAATGACGTTATGGAGCCATACCTGGAAAAGTTCGACTCCGAAGGCCTCAAGGTCATACTCTCGATCCAGCCCTTGAATGCGAACGTGACTGAACTGATCGACACGATCCTGACACGATATGGCAACCATACGTGTATCGTCGGGGTCAACGTCGATCTTGAGTGGAAGGAATCCGGAAACCCTCAGAGCGTTAGCGATGCGGAACGGGATATGTGGTTGAGCGAGATAAAAAGCCATAATTCTGGGCTCAAATTATTCCTCACGTACTTCGGGGACCATACACACTTCCCTGACGATACCAGGGACATGGTCATATTATTCGATGGGTCAAAGGAGACCCAGGCTAACTTATTGAATAAGTATTCAGAGCTTGCGAAGTATTATGCGACGGTCGGCATATACACAGGGTATTCTTCGAGTAACCCGCCGACTGCGTCGATCAGCCGGATCATTGCAGCCGCTCCCAACACCGGGTATATTATCCACACGGATGACGTTTTCGCGAATAAGAAAACAGTGATCTTCGAGCTGGATGACCTTCAGGCAGGCTGGCTGGAGCCTACCAGCATTGACCTCATCGACCTGCACATCGATAAGCACATGCCGGCGGTATTGGGGGTTATCCCGAATAACCTCAACAATAGTAGTTATGGGGTCGGCTATATGCCCGTCAATATTAAAGACGTATATAATAATTACAGCAGCCTTCTTGAGATATCCCAGCATGGATGGGCCCATAGCAGTACGGAGCAAATGGAAAACTTAAGCTATGATGACCAAAAAGCAGTCATTGAAAATGGTCAGAATCTCTTTGCATCACTCGGTATAAAGCCTGTGACCTTCACTCCCCCGTACGGGGCTGCGAATGAGAATACGGTTAAAATACTAGAGGATCACGGTTTTAACAATCTCGTCCTGTACAGCTGGAATAACTCATTGGTCAACTCGACTAATGCGAGTACCGGATTTTTGGTCACGGACTCTTATGTCCCGCTGATCGATAGCGTAAATACGACGTCGGCCGGAAGTTATGCGATGAAGTCTCCGGACCAATTAATGGATGAGATCGACAGATCTAACAGTAATGTGGTGTTCGTCATATATCACATTCAGGACTTCGCCCCGGGATCCGGAAACTCCATAGACGATCTGGGCAAATTATTCGATGATATGAACAATAGCAAAAAATATCAGTTCATGACCGTGAGCGAATATCATGATATGCTGATGGGAACGAGCCCGGCACTTCCCACTACGGGCGATCCCTCCCCGCAGCTGCCTGCCACAAATAGCACGTCGCCGGGTACGGCTAATGCAAAGACGAACCTTTTGTATATATTCGGATCGATCTTTGCAGTATTTATCGTAGTTGGGGCAGTACTGGTCTACAACAATACCGGGAAAAAGAAGTAACTTTTTTTCTTTTGTGGGGTAATCGGTTATATCCCGGCACAACGCTGCGATCGGCTTTGCCGGGATCTTGACCTATACATTTCAAATGGTCTCGATATTTACTAGAATGAGCTCTCGTCAGGGATCGTGCAAAGGGCTAAATTGCCGATAGTGATTGAATTCACAATTCAATATAAAAACCACTCTATAATCGTCTTGTGTCGGTGTGTTTGCGCTATTTAATCGCTTATTGCCCGGGGTTTCCGCTATTGCGGCAAATGAAGTGATATTAATAGATTGCTAACCAAGCATTATTATTATAAATGTTTGATAGTCTATGCTGTATTAATAAAATATTATATTATGTGGGGTATTCTAGTGATAGGCACAGATGAAAAAAGAAAGAAAGACTCAACTATGAGATCCTTATATTCAATACCTGTTACATTAATTGTATTGTCGTTGTTTACAGGTTTGTTTTTTATAGGAACTACTGCTCAAGTAAGCGCAACGAACGCAAGTACAAGTATATCGAATTCGTCCCCACAATCCCCTGTTGTGACCAATCCGAATCAATCAATTAGCGGCATTTGTATTTGTTTCGATGATGAATATATAGACGAATGGTACTCCATCCGGCCGATTCTGCAGAAGTATAATGCCAAAGCGACTTTCTTCTTATGCGATTTCGACCTGTATACCCCCGCCCAGATCCAGGAACTGACCACGCTAAAAAGCGATGGGGATGAGCTTGGGTGCCATACCCTGAGACATCAGGATGCGCTTGTATATCTCACTAATCATACGATGGCACAATACATAGCATCCGAGATCACGCCCGCAATCACCGCAATGGATGCGAAGGGCATGCACCCCACGGATTTCGCATATCCATACGGCAGCTATAGCGATGCTCTCGACACAGCGCTCACGCCGTACTTCAGCCATGTACGGATCACTTCAGACTATAATGATCCGGAAGCTCCTGACGATCCAAGTATCGCTATGGCGTGGTATAATTTTAATAATGAAACGGTATTGGGCGCCATCGGGATGGATAATATCTTCAATGTTTCAATGGATCAATACTATGGCTTGATGAATACGGTTAAGGGAAATAAGTCCGTACTCATCCTATATGGGCATGAAACCATTGAATCAACTGCAAGCGACTATATTACACCCCCATCAAGATTGGATGCCATTCTAAAATATGCGGTCGATAACAACTTAACGTTTTACACGATGAGCGATCTTAAGACTCCATATACACCTCCCGCCCCTGCGACATATCCAAGCCCCACACCGACACCGGTCCCGACACCGACACCGACACCACTTCCGGCCAATCTATCCGGCGTTGCCCTCACATTCGATGACCGGTATATTTCGCAATGGTCTTCGCTCGAAAGCATACTAAAGAAATACAATGCAACGGCGACCTTTGACGTATCCGAGTTTAGCCAGTTGAGCCCAGCTGAAATACAACAATTAATTACCTTAAAAAACGATGGAAACGAGATCGCATGCCATGGGTACAATCATACCGACGCGATCGAGTATCTTAGCAACCATACAATGGACCAATATCTAGCGTATGATATCACACCAGCCATCACTGCCATGGACGCTAATGGCTTGCATCCGACGGATTTCGCATATCCGTACGGCAGCTATAATGCTACGACTAATGCGGCGCTTTTACCGTATTTCAATCATCTGCGTATCACATCCGCCACTTTCCCCGAGGCGTATTACAAGTTTGATAATTCAAGCCTGATCGGTGCAGTCTGCATGGATAATATCTTTAATTTTACCGATCAGCAATACTTCGATGCGCTGCAGACGGCTAAGCAAAATAATGAAGTGCTGGTCTTATACGCCGATAATATTAACCAGACGAATGAAAGCACGTACGTTACGACACCGTCACGGATAGAGGCCATACTGAAATACGCATCGGATAACAACCTAAAGTTCTACACGTTAAGCCAGCTGAACGTCCCCCAGCCATCGCCTAGCCCCAACCAGACATCTTACATAATTAACTTAAAAGCGGGCTGGAACTTGATCTCGCTGCCACTGGTGAATAATACCATAATGGCAAGCCAGCTGGGAGCATTAGGTGTTCAACGAGTGTCAGCATACAATACCAGTACGGGTAACTTCAGCACGTATGTCCCCGGCTTTAGCTCTGCTGATAAGGATTTTCAAATCCTGCCGGATAAGGCCTATTACGTGAGTTGCCTGAATGATACGTCGTTTAATTTGTATGGGGTTTTGAATCAGCCTCACACAATCACTGTCACTCCGGGATGGAATGTTCTAGGCTGGAGTGATCTATCAACGGTAAAAGCCAGCGATATAGGTAATCGATCGACTGACATCCAGCGTTTATGCAGGTATAATAACACTACGGGAGCCTATGACACGTATGTTGCAGGGTTCAGCAGTGCGGATAAGAATTTTGATGTGAGGCCTGGTGAAGGCTACTTTGTTTACCTTAATTCGACGGCGACAGAACAGCTTAACCTTGGAGGTATATAATGAAACTATCTAATATTTGCCTTTACGTAATAGCAGCTTTGATAATATTGACAGTAATGCCATTTGTAGCCATGACGCAGAGCGCACCGCCTGCAACCGTGGCCGGAACTGTCACTGTGAATGGTGTCCCCACAGACGGTGTGTCAGTATCTGGCGGTGGTGGTAGCGACGTTACGCATAGCGGAGGAAAATATACCTTTGACGTAACACCTGGCACGGTCACGATCACCGCATCATACCAGGGGCATACGGGTTCTTCAGGACCGTTCACCATTGGTTCCAGCGGTTTCCAAACGGAAAACATCAATATTGTTGCACCGACAGCTACACCCACTGCAACGCCGACAGCTACACCCACTGCAACGCCGACAGCCACTCCGACAGCCACACCCACTGCAACGCCGACAGCACCCGACAGCCACACCCACTGCAACGCCGACAGCCACTCCGACAGCCACACCCACTGCAACGCCGACAGCCACTCCGACAGCTACACCCACTGCAACGCCGACAGCCACTCCGACAGCCACGCCGACTGCTACTGCAACTCCGACGGCTACAGCCACTCCGACTTCAAACACCCAAACCTCTAGTCCATATGCAAATACTGGCGCAGGGAATTCTCAAACTGTAACTCCTACTCCGTCGGTACAACCATCGGTTACGAGTAACTCTTCCTCACAAAACCAGGATCTAGGGAACACTACCGACCTTAGTGATTTGTCCGCACAAAACGCATCCGCAACCCCGGGGCCTGCAACGAAAACCACCCAATCGCCTGGTTTCGGGATCATACTAGTGCTTGCAGCACTCTCCGGGGTAGCATATCTCGTGACTAAGAGGGAGAAATGATCTAAATTAACATGAAATAATTAAGGGCTGTAATGCTCTAATATTTTTAATATCGCTTACATGCCCTCAAATCAAAATACTATAAAATATACGATGATAGCACGGTATATCTAAACAACAATTTCTTGATCTGTGCGATCAAGTATTTTTCTTTTTTACATCCACTTGACTGAATTTAGCATTAGATATTATATTCTAATTATAGCAATATTACAAGATGTCAACGAAAAAGTTGATTATCTTTCGCCTGTTAAATAATAGAGGGCTTATCGTTAAGCCCTAAATACTATTCATATCGTAGGGAGGGAGATGGTATGCAGCCTGAAACAATTCTGGGTCCTGAGTGGAAACGGGGGACGAACGGTAACGTGTCCGCCATCTCCATGACGCCCGACGCTTCTTTCGTAGCGGCGGGTTGCGAGGACCATGACGTATACTTGATGAACTATAGTGGTAAGCTACTGTGGGCAAGCACCACCGGGGACACGGTGCAATTCGTTAAAGTCTCCGACGATGGCTTGTTCGTGGCGGCTTGCTCGATGGATAACATCGTCTCATACTTTAATAAGACCGGGGAGCTTCTATGGTCGTTCCGCATCGGCAAGCGGATCAACTCCATGGACATGACGCCAGATGGCAAGCTCGTAGTGACCGGATCAGACGACGGAGTGATCAGGGCTTTTAATGAACGAGGGATCGTGGTCTGGAGCAAAGACTGCCAGAAGCCGGTCAACTCTGTATGCATATCTTCCAGCGGCAGCCTGATCATAGCGGGCGCCAGCAATAATAAGGCTTATTTATTCACCAGGGATGGCCAGGTTCGATGGGAGTTCCTTGCACAATCGCCTGTCCTGTACGTGTACACGTCTGCGGACGGCGAGTTCAGCTACGTGTTCGAGTTCAGCAATAACACGCTGCATCAGCTCAGCGAAAGGGGCGGAGAGCTTTCCGTCAAGTCGTATTCGCAGCGCGTGACCGACATCTCTATATCGGAGGATGGAAGGTTCGTCGCCTTAGGCTTCGTTAACTCTTACGTCTATTTTACTGATAAGAACGGCAACGTGCAGTGGAAGCAGACCATGTCGGGCCCTGTAGAAGCCGTCAAAGTGACGCCGGACGGCAGCCTTGTGTTCGCGGCGACCTCAGATAAGGCGATATGGATCCTTAATAAGAACGGGAACCTTTTGCTAAATAAAAAATTCGACGGGGTGCCAAACTCTATCGCAACAACGATGGAGGGTGACTATTTCGTTACCGGCAGCATGAACACAGTCTATTTCTTCGCCATTGCCCGGTACCTGGAATACATCGTGCGCGAACAGGCGAAAATGGTTAAGATGATGAAAGAAGGCGGCACGAGAGAAACTGGCATGGTCGATAAAGATGGCAAGCGCATGGCCACTTATCCCGGAGCACCCAACCACCCGGTCAATACCTGTCGCCTATGCGGCACGACGATCCTGGAGGGCCGAACGCTCTGCAACTATTGTGAGATGATGCAGCGCAGGCCCCATTAAATTTTTATGGGTCGACTATTGCGCGTTCAGGATATGCCTGCGGTCGACAGCCTCAGTATACCTTACAAATTCTACGTTGTGACTGATACGCCCGCGCTGCTGGCCGGGATGTACCGCCCCGACACTCATATGCCCTGGCACCTTTTGTATAAATCGGGCTATACGCATGTATTCTGCTTAGCCAGCGAGACGCTTGGCTATGACCCGGCGCCGCTGAAGCATCATAAGATCGACATGGAAGATATTCACCATGGGAATGAGCCGGGCGATCCTGACAAAGAAGAGAAGCTGGTCAGGGCGACTGCTTTAGAAGTGCTCGGACTGCTCGAGAATGGTAATGGCGTGATCATCCACTGCTATGGCGGGAATGGCAGGACCGGCACCGTCATCGGCTGTGTGCTGAAAGCACTTGGCCACCCGGTAAATGAGATCATATCATACTATGACGGGTTGGCAAAGCTACGGGGACGGCCCGGATGGCCCGAGTCACCATGGCAGTCGCGTATGATAAAGGAATATTAAAATTTTAGCGTGCTTTGCTTCGTAGCTTTTTTATTCTCGTCAAACGCCTTGAACAGCTTATCCAGCTCGTTCATAGGCATGACAAGCCCGTTGCCCCTATAAAAGATCGAGTTTATGAACCATTTTTTCATGAACGTATAGAGCGCTTTATCATCGATCGCACCGTCCGGGATGCCACATTCTCGCAATACTGCGCGGCTCATCGGCGGCAGCCTCTGGATATAAGCGCTTTCCTTTAGCTTGACAAACCCTTCGTCCTTCTCCTGGTAGACACCTACATACGAGGGCAGCCATTTCGGTATTTTTTGGGTGCTGCCTATGACCAGCCAGATATAGTCCGCGAATATGGAATAGTGAGGTAACTGCTCTAAAAACCGGTTTACGTTGTCGTGGTCACTCTTGAACTCCAGCAGGTGCAGCCCTTGTTTAAGGCCGTAGCCGGCTAAAAAGCCTTTATCCCACTGCAGCCGATCTTTTAAAAGCTCGCAGCCTTTGCCGTCCTCGTCCACATCGCAATTGATGATATGCTTGACGATTTTTTTATCCCCGATCAGCATGTTGAAATCGTGTTCTGAAATGACGATGTCCTTCTCCTTATCCCGGAATCCTGACAGCAGGCAATGATCGTCATACACGGGCTCGAAATTTTTTAAGAATTCTTTTTGCTTGTCAGCACAGGTGCCGTCGAGCTGGTATTTATTGCAGGTGCGTAGAGCGCTGAGCTTCTTGCTCTCAGCCAGCCCCTCGAAGGCGGAATCCTCGGGTACATAAGCGGCGATGTCGAACATGCCGAAGCGCGCTTCTTCCAGTACATAGGGCGTTTCCTGTAACAGTATCGATGAGAACCTTCTTTTTAAAACGTCTTCTACGGTCATATACACCTGAATACTGGCACGGACAAAGCTAATAACATGATATCGGCGAGCTACACAAATACTTTCTTATTATTGGAGAGCCGCTAGCTAACGGTCATGATCTCGCCAATACATGATAATAAATATTGCCTACCTGGCAATTTATTACATATCAGATCATAGACGGAATGACAGGAGAGCGTATATATGACGAAGATCGGCATCATCGGCACCGGCAGCATGGGCGGAATGTTCATAAGAAAATTCACGGAAACTGGCGCGGTAGATGCAAGCGACATCACCGCTCATAATCGCTCTATGGATAAGCTGAGGTCCCTTGCGCATTACAGCGGTATCACCATTAGCGATAATAACGGCGAAGTTGTTAAGCGGTCCGATGTTATCTTCCTTTGTGTTAAACCTCTGGATGTAAAAGGTATTTTACATGACGTCCGTGACCTCCTGACACCGGAGAAATTGCTGATATCCATCGCTTCGGGCATAACGATCGACGATCTCAGATCATTATCACATGCCCGGGTAGCCAGGATCATACCGAGTGTTACATCGGAGTGCCGGAGGGGGATCTCTCTGGTCTCTTTTGGGACAAATGTCACGACGAACGACAAGAAACTTATCCTGTCACTCATGGCACACATTAGTAAGCCGGTGGAGACAGAAGAGAAAAACCTCGCGCTGTTGACGGATCTTACGAGCTGTGCGCCCGCATTCATCGCAGCCATGATGAGAGAGTTCGCGGCGGCGGCCGTCAGAAAGGAAGGAGTCCCGGTCGAGCTTGCGGAGCTCCTGGTTAAAGAAACGCTCGCAGGTACCGCCGAACTATTAGTGCGGGACGGGTGCGGCTTTGAGGCGATCGTCGAAGAGGTCGCCACGAAGGGCGGCATTACTGAGGAGGGCGTGAAGGTAATAAACAGAGAAATACCCGCGATGTACGATCATTTACTAGAAGCGACCATGACAAAACGACAGATGGTTCTCGAAAAAATAAAAAGCCAGAAATGATCCGGCAGCTTAGCGCATCTCCGTCCAGGCCCTAATTTTTATTATTTTTTGCTTTTATGTACTCGTCAATAGCCTTCGCGGCTTCTTTTGCCTGCCCCATGGCGCTTATGACAGTAGCTGCACCGGATACTGCATCTCCTCCGGCAAATACGCCATCTATCGACGTCATGAACGTATTGGGATCGACTTCCAGGACCCCATGCTTTCCGGTCTTTAAGCCCTGCGTCGTGCGGACGATCATCGGGTTCGGCGCGGTGCCGATCGCTATGATCACGGTATCCACATCCAGCGTAGTCTCGGAGCCTTCCTTACAGACCGGGCTTCGCCTTCCGCTTTCGTCGGGCTCTCCCAGTTCCATGCAGATGCACTCAATTGACTTTGCCCATCCCTTTTCGTCACCGATGATCTTCGTCGGGTTCATAAGCAGCTTGAGCTCGATGCCTTCCTCTTTTGCATGCTCGAGCTCCTCGCGCCGGGCGGGCATTTCCTCTTCGCCGCGCCTGTAAATGAGATACACGTGCTCCGCGCCGAGGCGCTTTGCCGTCCTCGCGGCGTCCATTGCCACGTTCCCGCCTCCGACGACCGCGACTTTATTCACGGGCTTTATGGGCGTATCATATTCGGGGAACTGATAGGCTTTCATGAGATTTACACGCGTGAGGAACTCATTTGCCGAATACACGCCGCATAAGTTCTCTCCGGGGATGCCCATGAACGAGGGCAGCCCTGCGCCGCTGCCTATAAAGATCGCCGAGAATCCTTGCTTGAATAAGTCGTCCACTGTGACCGTCTTTCCGGCGATCTCGTTTAGCTTGAACTCTACGCCGAAACACTTGATGTACTCGACCTCGCGCTCGACGATGGCTTTGGGCAGCCTGAACTCGGGTATCCCGTAGACAAGCACGCCGCCCGCCTTATGCAGTGACTCGTACACGGTGACCCGGTAGCCCATCTTCGCCAGGTCTGCCGCAGCCGTCAGCCCTGCCGGCCCCGAGCCTATGATCGCGACTTTCTTACCATCCGGCACTGCAGCCTCCGGCCTGACGCCATTCGTCTCATGGTCTGCCGCGAAGCGCTCCAGCCTTCCGATGGCCAGCGGCGTCCACTTATTCCCGAGGATACAGCACTTTTCGCACTGAGATTCCTGCGGGCACACGCGCCCGCACACGGCCGGCAGGTTATTCTTATCCTTGATCGTGCGTATCGCTTCGTCGTATTTGCCATTCACGATCTCTTCCACGAACTTCGGGATATCGATGCCGACAGGGCAGCCGTCGATGCAATGGGGCGATTCGCATTTCAGACATCGCAGTGCTTCTTTCTTTGCCTCTTCCTCGTTATAGCCAAGCGAGACCTCGTTGAAGTTCTTGATCCGCTCTGCGGGCGCCTGCTCACGAACGGGGACCTTTTTCCTGATGTCTACTTTTGCAGGGGCGAACTTAGGCATGCCGGCACCCCCTGGATCTCGTGTTCATACTTTTCAACTGCGATCTTTTCCTCATTCAAGTACATGCGCAGCCTGGACATGAGGCCGTCAAAGTCGACTTGATGGGCGTCGAACTCAGGGCCGTCCACGCAGGTGAACTTTGACTTACCGCCCACGGTCACGCGGCAGGAGCCGCACATGCCCGTGCCGTCCACCATGATCGGGTTCAGGCTGACGATCGTTTTAATCTTATATGGCCTGGTGGCTTCGGACGTCACCTTCATCATGATGGCCGAGCCGATGATGATGACCCGGTCGATCTTAGCGCCACTATTGATCAGCTCCATCAGCGGGTGCACGGCAAATCCCTTTCTGCCCTTCGTGCCATCGTCCGTCACGATGAACATCTCATCGCTGACCGCCCTCATTTTATCCTCCCAGAACAGGAGGGATGCACTACGTGCGCCTATGATCGAAATCACTTTGTTGCCACGCGCTTTTAATTCACGGGCGATCGGGTATGCCGGTGCGATGCCCAGGCCGCCCCCGATGCAGATGACGGTGCCGTTCTCGATGATCTCGGCCGGGTTGCCCAGCGGGCCGGCTAGATCGAGGATAGAGTCGCCTTCCTTTAGCGTGCTGAGCTGCCTGGTGGTCTTACCGGCAGCCAGAATGACCACTGTCACGGTGCCTTTTGCCGCATCGAAGTCCGCTATGGTGAGCGGTATGCGCTCTCCGTGATCATCCGCGCGGACGACCACGAACTGACCCGGCCGGGCTTTCGCGGCCACGTCAGGCGCCTCTATTTCGAACTGCGTCGTATTGGTAGCGAGTTCTGTTTTAGCGATGATCCTGTACAACGACGTTCCTTCCTGAATGTGAATGATTCTATTTTGTGAATGATCTGGTTTTCACTGGATTTTAAAAATTTTGTTACCATATAAAAATTGTCATGTAAAATACTTGACGCCTCATGTTCACGTAATACATATACTTTTAGCGCTTAATGGTTGGTCTATAGGCTATTACTCTCATTGTATAGCGCTCTTCAGAGCGCTTTTCATCTTATCGTATGGCAAGATCACACCTTCATGCCGGTCTTAACACATAAAAAATTGCATGTGGATGAATTTTTCGCGCACAGCCTTTCTAATTAGTGGGCTTTCCATCATGCGTATTTGTAATAATATCCGATGAATATAACATCGACGTTATCTTAATCGGCTGACAAATAAGTATATAATCATTTAGGATACCTAGATTTAATATTCGGAGGGATCCGGTTTGGAAAACCAGGTATTACAGCCAGCGCAGACAGTACAGGTAAAAGCACCGCTAAATTTCTGTGTCGTACAGAGAGCCGACGGTCGTGTCGATAAAATATCGGATAAAACGCTGGAAGAATACCTCGCGTTCACGCAGGACGCAAACGTGGCGTGGATCGACTATACGACAAAGGACGTGGAAAAAGAGATCGAGCGGATCGCCCAGGTTATGGGATTCACTCTATTATCGATCCCCAAGCTGATGTCCGGCTTAGACTCTGCTTACGAGGATTCCGATACAGAGCTCGGCATTATGCTCCCTCTGGTCAAGGTCGATCACTTTGATATGACGGTCGATAAGCTCATCATTCTGATGCGCTGCAATTTCATCATTACTGTCCACAATGAAAACGTGGCAGGCCTGGTCAAGTTCTCGCGATACGCGCAAACATTCCTCAAAAAGCTAAAAGCTGACCTGGTGCCCGACCGCCTGACCCTTATTCTCGAGAGGATCATCGATGAGAATAACGACCGTAACTTCGAGTATTTACGGGAAATCGAGAAGCATGGTGAAGAGATCAATAAGCAGCTCATCAACGAGAACGCGAACAAGAAGGACCTTGCCAAGTCGATATACAATGTAAAGCATGTGCTCATTAATTATTTAAACGTCCTATGGGCGATCAAGGATGTCGTGGACTCGCTGCAATACGGTGACGCTGACCTTGTTTCCGACGACGACAAGCTACTGGCCCGCATCGGCATACTATCGAACAACATCGACCGCCATATCGAGCTGTCCGAACAAATGTCAAATGTGCTCACGTCCGGCCTCGAAGTCATGCAGAGTATCTATAATAATCAGCTACAGACCTTGAACAACCGGTTTGCGCTCGTCACTGCATATCTGACGGTGCTCGGCACAGCCGCACTGGTCCCGAATACCATCGCGACGATCGCCGGAAGTGGCATATTCATGGATGGACATGCACAGCCAGTCTGGTACGTCCCGCTACTGGTCATATCGACCGTCGCCGCCACCGCCGCGTCTTTATTATGGGTCATGCATGTCTGGAAGAAGAAGGAAGTGAATTAGGCAATTCTGTCTGGTCCGGCTCTCATGTATCCGCATCGTTTATCTTTTTGACCCTTATTCGGGCATCCCTACTTCCGCGGCTTGCAAGAAATCATGATTTTTTTTACGATATTTTTTTGTCTGCCGGGCTCTCGGTCCGCTGTTGAATCATAAAGTATATATCGCCAGGTAAGACAATTATTTCCAAGAGATGATTTCCATATGGTAGTAGATTGGGGCATGACCCTTAGAAAGATCATCGTTTACGGTGGTTTATTCATGTTATTCATGCTGGCCATGGCATTCCTATACCTTTTAGGAGTCCAGGGCTGGATGATCGCGTTACTTGCGGGCGGATTCCTGTTCATACAGTATTTCTTCTCCAGCACGCTTGTGCTGTGGTCCACAGGGACCCACATCATCAATGAAGGGGAATTCCCCAAGCTCCAGGGAATTATTGAGAACCTGGCAATGGATATGGGATTGCCAAAGCCGCGCATCGGGATCATGCAGAATGACATGCCGAACGCGTTCGCCACCGGCCGTGATCGTAAGCATGCCGTCGTGGTCGTTACGACCGGCATTCTCAAAAGGCTTAATGATAATGAGCTTCAGGGTGTCCTGGCGCATGAGATGACACACATCAAGAACCGCGACATGTTTGTGGTCACATTCGCCAGCTTCATCGTCTCAATACTGAGCTACCTGGTGTACATGGTCATCGCGTCGTTCATCGCACGTGACGACCGTAGCTTCGGTGCGAACATGGCTGCATGGATGATATCGATGGTCCTCTCCAATACGATCGGCCTGATCATCATCAACACCGTCTCAAGATACAGGGAATATGGGGCGGACCGCGGATCCGCGCTCGTTACGAAAAACCCTGACTGGCTGATCAGCGCGCTCAGGAAGATCTCGAACACTGACGTACCAAAGGAAGAGGCAAGGGCGCTGGACTCTGCAAAAGCATTGTGCATATCACCCACCGCGGGCCACGTACTGGAGCTTTTCTCCACACACCCGCCAATCGAGAAGCGCATCGCCCAGCTCGAAAAGATCAAGGCCGAGATGTACGGATATTAAGGCCTTACTTTCTTTTTTTATTTTTAATGGTCAATATCCTGATAACGCCTTATTTTCAAAACTTAGAGCCTTCAGCCCATTCGCTGTTGTTTTGTATATGACGCAAACTTTAATAATATCGGCCGTACTAAGCCTACAAGTAAATCGAGGATGATATCGTGGAAGAGGAATCAAAGTCGTTGCCCACTAAGGACAATTTTAGCGAATGGTACAACGAGTTGCTCATGATGGCGCAGGTCATGGACGTGCGCTACCCGATCAAGGGCGTTTACGTGTGGTACCCGTTCGGCTTCCAGATCAGGAAGAAGGTATACAATATTTTGCGGTCGCTCATGGATGTGGACCACCAGGAATGCTACTTCCCGATGCTCATCCCGAAACCGGAGCTCCTAAAGGAATCGGAGCATATCAAGGGCTTCGAGGATGAAGTGTACTGGGTCACCCACGGCGGCTTAACTCCCCTGGAGGTTCCCCTGGCGCTCAGGCCCACGAGCGAGACGGCAATTTACCCGATGTTCAAGCTCTGGATCAGGTCACATGCTGACTTGCCACTAAAAATATACCAGATCGTCAACACGTTCAGGTATGAGACAAAGCAGACTCGCCCGCTCATCCGTCTCCGGGAGATCACCTCGTTTAAAGAGGCTCATACCGCCCATGCCACCTACGAGGAGGCCGAGCAGCAGATCCAGGACGCTATGATATTATATAGTGAGTTCTTCACAAAATTATCGGTACCATTTATCATAAATATGCGGCCGGAGTGGGACAAGTTCCCCGGTGCCGACTATACGATGGCATTCGACACTTTGATGCCTAACGGTAAGACTCTCCAGATCGGCACGGTACATAACTTGGGGACGAAGTTTGCGAAGACGTTCGAGATCACATACGAGGACGACAAAGGCCAGCAGCAGTATGTAAACCAGACGTGCTATGGCATATCCGAAAGATGCATCGCAGCGGTCATCGGCATCCACGGCGACAATAAAGGGTTAATACTTCCGCCTAACGCCGCGCCCACGCAGGTCGTCATCATACCTATCGTGTTCAAGAAAGCCGAAGAAGATGTAGCAGACGCGTGCAAGAAGGTCAAGTCGATCCTCTGCGACTCCGGGATCACGGCCGTCATCGACGACTCGAACGAGCGCCCTGGCGCCAAGTACTATAAGTGGGAGATGAAGGGCACGCCCTTCCGCATTGAGATCGGCCCGAGGGACTTGAAGAACAACGCGGTCATGCTAGTGCGCAGGGACGGCAAAAAGGAATCGGTCTCAATGGACGGCCTTGTAGAATCGATGCGCGGCAGGATCATGGACTTCCAGGCTGAATTGCTGGAAAATGCCCGGAAAGAGATGATGTCGCATGTCAAGGCCTGCGCTACCCTGGATGAGGCGAAAGAGTATGTCGGCAGCGGTATCGCGAAGGTCATGTGGTGCGGCGAGAAAGAATGTGGCTTAAAGATGGAAAACGCCACGGATGCCAGGATCCTGGGCGAGCCACAGGGCATGCACGGCTCAGGCGTCTGCCCTGTTTGCGGCAAGCCTGCCAATAAGGTCATCCTGATCGCCAAGACCTACTAAGAGTGACAGCGGATCCGCTGTCACCATCCTATTTTTAATAATATTTTTGTATTTTTATATTTTATTATCTTCATACAATTATATTGTTTTAAAGCTTGTTTCAGAGAACAAAAGTATCAATTATATTAACGATAAAGAAAATATTTACTATAGATATGAAAAAATGGGCAAATATTGTTATATATTTACAATTAGACCATTTTATTGCAGAATATTGACGGGTTAGAACAAAAGATATATACAAGAATGGGTTATTTATAACCGACAACCGTTATACATGTAATGGTTAGTCGGGGGCATTGGTAATATGTTTCCAAGACGATTAGTGCAGATTTTAATTATTTCAATAATGCTAATTGCGCTATTGCCTGTTCTGCAGGCGAGCGCTGAGAAAAGTACTCTTGATATCTCGGTCACCGAGCATATGGACAGCTCGAGCACATATACACCCACTAACCCTGGGCCGGGCGGTAATATCGGCCCGATTACGACAGCTGGCGACGGATCAATCATAATAACTAACGAATTGACCTCGACGGACTTGTATAATGTGGTCGTCAAATTTAATACGGGAAATACGTTCACCCCATGGAGCGTAGATGGTTCGGGCGCTTCTGCATCGATTACAAATGGCGGATTAGTCCAGACCGTTAATATACCTCATCTGGCTCCGAAGGGTTTCGTTAAGCTCAATTACCAGATATCGAACGCTGCAAAACTACCTGTACAACTATCTGTCACGTATGATAACAATAAGGTTAACATTGGTGGCAGCACTAATGTTCAACTGGTAATCACCAAAGATAATAGCGTGTTAACCAACAGTGTTACGGGTATTACTGTACATGTCGTACCGGCAACTACATTGGGTGTTAAAGACTGGACGTTCTCAAACGTACTGACTAATCCCGATGGAAGCATTACCTGGGCACCTGCAGATCTGACGAGCTCCAACAGCCAAGATACGCTTGGTTTCACTGCAACCGAAGCTAACTCCGCAGCACACACTGACGGGAGTAGCGATGTACAGATATATGACATGGCCACGTCATTTATCCAATACTCAGTGACTAGCACTACTAATACTGCGGCTAGTGTATCGGTCTCAGGCTCGCCATCCGCACAGACAACAGGCGTTACATCCAATCTCGCAAAGCAGTATGTATCGGGCACTCAATGGTCATTCACACCTAAAGTAACAAACTCGAATGCTGAGGATGTCACCTTCACGCTGAACTCAGTCACATTCTGGGCCACGCCTAACAGCGACCCCAATTCCGCAGTGAGCTCAACGATTCAGACGTTTACGCCACTTAACTATTACCTATCCCAGGGTAGCTCATGGACTAACCCGGCAATAAGTGTCGATATCGGGACCACACCGGCCGGCTTTATAAAATCTGACCTGACTGTGAAGGATGACTCGACACAGATGCCGAAAACGTATGTCTCACAGAATGACCCGTCAGGCAGCGTCAGCTTGGTCAAACAAATATGGGTATACCGTGGCTATAATATTGAAGTGACCAAAGCCATTACGAAAGACGGTGATAATTTCAGGATCACCATCACAGTAAAGAACACCGGATCAAAGCAGACGCCAGATAATGTACTGGTCTACGATATAGTGCCTACAGCGACGTTTACTGTAGTCGCTGGCTCAATGAATCCGGATCCCGGAGCAAACCATCAAAGTGTATCAACGCCGGGCATGAGCGGCATGGCGTACTGGTGGAATGTAGGTCCGCTGGGTCCACAGGGTAGCATATCTCCAGTCGACACTAGGACAATTACGTACGAAGTATCCGGCAGCGGCGATTATCCGATATCAGATATCTTCCTGATCGGTGTAGATCCCGCACAATCGGTGAACTTACAGTCCACACCGAACCTACAGACCAATGCGACGGTCGTTAACTCGAACCTAGAATCGGTCATGGCTGTCGGCGCACTGTGCCTAGTCCTGATAGGTATGATCGGTACAGTTAGAAGAAGGTTCTAATCCTATCTTCTTAAAAAAAAGCCCTCTAAATTTTGATAAAGGGGTGGGATAACCCCTTTATCATAATATATTTAAACACTTAGGGCTATCCGGTTAATGGTGGACTATGGCTAGAGGTTTCAAAACGTATAAAGGGCTATTTGTAGTATTTTCTATCGTCGTCTGTCTGTTAATGGCATCATTGCCAGTACATGCTAGCCAGCCTCTCGTCGTGGTAGAATCGTTTAAAGAAGATAAAGTGCACCTTGACATCGGCGATACGACGCATGTCACGAGAACACTTATTATTCAGAATCATATTGATAAGGCGGTCGTACCTGGACAGATCTCCATAGCGCTACAAAAGATGTCGCCGCAAAGGATCGGCCCGATCGCGCTTCCGTTCACAGATACATTGAAGCCACTGAGCGTTACGAATGTAACCGCCAGGCTCGGCGACGGCTCTACGCTTACAGACATAAACGTCACGCAGACGGAAAATGCCACAATTATCCTGTATGGAGCTTGGGTGCCCATCGAGGCGAACGGCACGCTCACGGTCATACTGGAGTACAACTCGCCGGACATCGTTGATAAGGGAATCCTCTTTAATACGGTTGAATACCCCTTCTCGTCATCGAACGTACCGACGGATAAAGCGATCGTCGAGGCCACGGTCGAAAACGGACATGCCACGTACTTCAGCGAGATGCCGGTCAGCTCTGATGGCACATATACGTGGGAGAACGACCATGTCGATCAGTCAAACCCGTGGAGCGTTAACATGGAGTATTCCATGCTGCCGATCCCCGTACTGCCGTTCAGTAGCAGTATGATATTCTGGGGTATTATCATCATATTATGTCTGGCCTGGGTCGTATGGACCTATACCAGGCCAAAAAAGAAATAAAGCCAACAAATTGGCAATAAAAAAGGGGGCAAATTCATTCGTATAAAGGGCATAGTAGCCATACTGGTCGCGATATTGATAATCGCAGGAACCACCGGGATAGGGCAGGTTCTCGCCGACGATCAGCAGGGCAACAACCCCATTGTAAATGACACAGGAAACCATCCCTTAGCGGACATCTCGAATGGCTCGCCAACGGTCTTATCGCTGGGCAGCCATACTTATTATCCGAACGATAATGTCGGCATTTATGTGTATAATGCGACCTCGCCTCTTGTATCGATCATTGATCCGTCGGGGAATTCATATAATGTTACAATGCTCGAAGTCAACGATTCGGCTTATTTTGGCGAATACGAGCTGACCTCAGGCATCGTGCTTTCGAATTATACGGTACAGGCTATCGATAACGCCACGGGCTTTATCATCGTGGATCAATTTGAAGTAGTTTCTCGATCGGTCACAGTTACGCCCCTGGCGGACAACGCGACCATGCCGCAGGAAAATACGTCTGCGACGTCACTCTACCTGTACCTGACCAGTTCCCAGTCCACATATAGCCCCGGCGATCATACCGGATTCACTGTCAGCACGAACGCCGGCGTACCGACGCTGACGGTAAGAGATCCCGCAGGAAAGACCAGGCAGGTCGTTCTCTCGAGTGGGCAGAATGATACTTATAATGGTGTATACGGCCTCGACCAGGCGGTCGTGCTGGGCAACTATACCGCGACGGCTGCCGTGAACAGCAATGGCACGTATACGTACACGACTGCATACTTCAACGTAACGCTGGGCGATAATTTCGGCGGCGACGGCGTAAGCGTCAAGCTCGTCGCATATGACCCGGTACAGAAAGCATTTGTCATTAAGGCCAGCATGGCCTCGAATACGCTTGTGACGCCGGAAAAGGCTGTCAATGATACGCCCGCCATCAAAGGGCTGGCGGTAAAAGGCGTAAAGGTCATGCAGTCAAGCGCAGCGTCGCAGACAACCAGTGTTGCTCAAAGCGATGAGAGTAAGCAGATAGAAGTCATCGTGCCGGCGGATAACGGAAGCATGAGCACGATCGCTCAGCGCTATAACATCTCTAAGGATATCTCGAAAGCGACCATGTCCGATTCGATCTCGGCAGACGGGACGCAAGCCCATGTATCGCTGAATGATAAAGTCGACGGCTGCTGGTATCGTATGTCAGTCAGTATTCCGGCCGGATATACGGTCGATAAGATCGTCCGGGCTGACGGAATAGAAATAAAAAATGATGTCCAGATCGATCGCTCGACCGGCGCCGTGGTGAAGAACGACGTGAACTGGTATGTCGATAATGGCACGCTGTACTTCTACGATGACCCTATCAACGGCTATGACATTACACTTCAGCCCCCGATGGCTAGTAATTCGCTCGCTGTAAATCTCGTTAACGGGGGCCAGCTATCGGCGATCGTATATCCATTCAGTCAAACGGATACTAGTACAACTATTAAAAGTAACGACCATCTCGGTCGCACGGGAGATAGCTATGCCAATGAGATCGATGGCGATGCGGGGACGAAGACTGCCGTAAGAATGTACAATGTAAATGATAATAGTCTAATAATGTTTGGCAATGATGGGACAAGCTATCATACATATAGTTCTAGTGCTAATCAATATACTGACATCGGCACGCCAACCACAATTGGATTTAATACGGTACCTGATGGATCTGTCGAAAGCGTGATTTTATCTAACTATAAAACACCGCAAGTAACCGGCGCGCCTTCTAATGTAACGATAACGCAGAAAACGATTATCAGAAATAATAATCTCTGGTTTGCCACGATTTATTATATAACAAATACTGGCGCCGGCAATATCAATAACTTCAGATTTTTCGAGGGATCTGATTTCAACTTTAATGGTCAGTTCACTAGCGATGATGATTTCTATGATCCGACAAATGATCTGGTTTATGGTTATGAAAATAACCAGAACCCTAACAGTGTTCATGTGGGTGGATACCGTTCGATTTTGCAGAGCTCCAAACATGATGTAGATCAGTATGGAACGATATGGAATCGGATCGCGGCGGACACTCTTAATAGCGGGACCAGTACGAATAACATCGATGCGGGCATGGCCCTGGCATGGGATCACGGTACACTGAAAACAGGCGAGACCTGGGTAGTGCCTGTGATATGGGCGGTGGGATCGACAACTGCCTCCTTTACGAATACGCTTAACAATGCAATTACGAACAATGTATATGATGTTGGGATAAAAGGGATCACGTCACCGTCTAATGGCGCCAGCGTTGACTCATTGACCACTCCCACCGTAACCATTAACGCGACAGCGATGGACGTAGGCGTAACGGATCAAAACCCGACAGTTGTGCTGAACATTAAGGATAGTACCGGTAAAATTGTTTACACTACTTCGACAACTACTGCATTATCGATACCATATACTGAAACGTCACAAGTTTCCTTTTCATGGAACCTCGGCGGTGTCACGCCTGGTGCCTATACGATCAGTGTAAATACACAACTTAAGGATGCAAATGGTCATAATTTGGACCAAAATAGCGCCAACGATATGAAGTCCATTGTCGTGAATGTAAGCGATTTCAGTGTTTACCAGAGCCAATGGGGCCATGCCAATCCCGGTGATAACATATTCTACCCATTGACGATGGCGAATATGGGCCCGGATAGGACTTTTGATATCACCGCATCCGCCTCGACGGCTCAATGGCCGACATACCTCTATTACAAAGATACCACCATACCTCTGGCCTATGATGATAACGGAGACGGAACCTGGGAATGGGTAAATACACTTTACGCAGATCCCGTTACCGGATTACCTTGCATATCTCTAAAATCAAATACAAATGATAACATATTAGTGCAAAAGCTAGTGCCAACAAATGCTGATGCCGCTACTCTTGATACGACAATATTATCGATAAACCAATCAGGACAGCCTTTGATCAGTTCGGTAGCGACATTAAAGACAGACACTCCATTCCCATCGGCCGTCGGTAAAACCTTCTACATCCATGCGAAAACGATGAATACTGCCGTCGATGCGGCAGGATCGACGACCATACCGATCACTTCCATTTTCCAGATGTGGTCGCAGACGCCTGCGTTCGCAGACAACTTTAACATAACCGGTAATGTTAACATACAGTTATATTATACAGCAGCCAGTTCAATGCCCATTACGGCTACGTTATTCTATACGAATGGTGCAGGCAGTACAACACAAATCGGATCGGCAACTGACACATTGACTGCCGTGACAGGCACTCCTGCATTGCATACGTTCACTTTCACGCCTATTAATACGAACGTAGTCGTCCCGGCAGGCTCCTACCTTGTGTTAAAAATCGACAATATCCAGACGACGACGCTGACGGTATATTATGGAAGTAACTATAAAACTTGCGTCCAGGTCAATACGCCCACATATGTACATGTAAATACCATTAATACCTATGACGGAGCGACATTATCATCCAATTTCGCCCCGGGCGACAAGCTGCATGTAACTGCGAACGTAAGTGACCCGATCGGTGCCTATGACATACCGAGCGCGACCATATCTGTCATAGGCCCGACGGGAACGGTCCTCGTGAACAACCAACAAATGACGAATACGGCGACTGATACATCCACGCCGCCATTGTGGAAACTCTTTGATTATCCGGCATATACGCTAAGTACTAACTTACCATCCGGTGTCTACACGGTTACCGTGACGGGCTATGAGTCCAACGGTGTTACCCATGTAAAAACTACTCAGATCATACTACAATCAAACACGCCGGCGGTATTAATCACTCCAAGTAATACAAAGGTCAGCACGCCAAATACGGTATGGACTTTTAAGCATACTGTGACTAACCTGAATAACTTCAATAGTGATGTATTTGACATAAGTTATATTTCTTCAATTCCCGGATGGTCCGTAACACTCCTCAAAGCGGATGGGGTGACACTGCTATCGGATACAAACAATGATGGAATACCTGATACCGGGACCGTCGCGCCACTAGATAGCGTTGATATTGTCGTACAGGTAAGTGTGCCGACATATGCAAACTCGGGCGATGTGGATGCAGTTCAGGTGACCGCCCGATCTTCCAATAGTAAAACCGTCTCGTCTACGGCTACGGATACCTTATCCATAAATACGAACTTTGTTGTAAAGTCGCTTTATACACATACGACTACAGCGTTGGGAAATTATCTTGATACGTCGTCAGTTAGTACGGGTACGACATTATCCATGGCATCCGGAAGAGATACGATAATTACTCAATCATTAGCTTTTGCTAATACTTTCACTATGGTGGATGATCCGAGCGTAACACTTTACCTTTATAATCCCGGTAATTCCGTTACGGGTAATATAGTATCTACTTTGAAATATTCAATGGGTTCTACGACTACTACTCTGGGTACCGTAACTAGCACGTATACCATCGGGAAAAAATCAACATATACGCTTAAGTTCAATATTCATTTATCGAGCTATAACATCCCGGCCGGTAGTAAGCTTATATTGGACCTTAAGCCCAATAAAGCATTAACGCTCTATCAATCATCGGCTTATCCTTCACATATCGATATGGATACGTTGAGCTATATCAACATACAGAGCGTAAGCGTTAACGACACCAATAATAATCCGATCACCAGCACTACGCCGCCTTCCACTGTAAAAGTATTCGTTAACGTGACAGATCCTTTCGGCTCTCAATCAATCAGCAGTGCCAGACTAAATGTTACTGATAGTAACGGTAACACGGTACTAGGCCCCTATACGATGAACCAGGTGGGCATAGATGCAGGTATCTCCGGCAGCACCAGCCTGTGGAAAAAATTCGAATATGACGTTAACCTGCTATCCAGCCTCGATACCGGCAATTATTATTTCGTCGTGAACGCTACCGAGGATAATGGCGTTACAGATATATCGGGTACGACATTATCTATTTCCTATCCGATACATGTGACCGCATCTAAATCTTTTGTGTCATCAGGAAGCAATAGTTTTACTGCTACGGTCATATTAACGAACCTGGACACGACTCATACTGTGAAGGGCGTCCACGGATATGATTTCTACTCAAGCGGATTTACCTGTAGTGGTTTTAGCGATCCTCATGTAAATGTCGTACCTGTCAATAACGGATTGCTATCCGGAAATATCAACATTTTTGGGCCATTCGACTTACAGCCGGGCAAATCAAAGACGATTACCTATACTGCTCAGGGTAGTGGTAATTACAATGTATCAGATATGTACGTAGTGGGGGTGGACCCACACGTATAAGATGACGCTGGCAACGCTAGCTTCGGTCGCACTTATTTTACTTTGCTTTGTACCGATAGCTTCTGCAGCTAGCGGCTATAGCGTAGGCATCGATACGATCGATTATGTGAGCGACATCGTCTATCACTCGAACGGAACGGTAACATACGACAGCGGCCACGGCTTCTACACGGTCAATAATCCGGCCTCTACTTCGCCGCTGATCGCCGTGGACGTGATGCCATACTCGGGCAGCTCAACCTTTATCGGCGATATCGCACCATTAACCGATTATTCGGGCGCATACGACCTGGCTCACAATAGTATCAGTATACCCTTGATGGTTAAGGAGACGATCACGCCCAATTCGCTTACCTCCGGATTGCAACAGCAGATCAACATCACCGTGGAAGTCACCAACATAGCCTCTCATGACGTGACTGGCTTCAATTATACGAAAACTATCCCCGCTGGTCTCGGGCTCGCCGGGGACGCTTACGATAAAGGCGTGCTGGCTCTTGATAACAATATCACCTGGCAGATCGACAGCATACCGCCGTCGGCCACCTGCCGTATGAACATATCATTCAGCGTGACACCCTCCTCAGCCCTGTATTTGCCGGGGGCATACATCCAGTATACGGCAAGTGGCTCGTCTGCCAACAGTAACTTCGGGTTTTCGGGCAGTACTGTCACGAGCTTCTCTATCGAAAAATCTCACCCGGGCTTGAACATCTGGAACGTGCGCGTAAGCGTGCCAGACGACAGCGAATTCAACATGGAGCTGACCGGTATATCGGTCTATCGCTCGAACGTAGACGACCCGTTCAACATGGCCTCAATACACGAGTACTCCCCGGATATGGCACTGACGCCGGGTGAATCATGGGATGCTTCACTCACAGACACCTATGACCATATACCTGCGTATTTCATGAAACTGGCATACATGATACCGTATACGGTCCAGGGAACGTCATTACCGTTGACGCCCGCAAGGACCGATCCGTTCACGATCACGGTTCAGGCGTCATCCGGAGGCGGGTCTGGCGGGCCCATATCGTATCCATATGTGCCGACCGGCCCTACGGCTGTCCTGCACCCGACAGCGACGGCACAGCCATACGTCGCACCATCGATTGAGTTTGTCGAGCCCAAGCCGGACGCGACGATCCATACGAATAATACGACACTGGAAGCATGGATAACGATCCCACAGGCTTCGGGGTTCGTAGTATTCTATAGCTCGCGGGATAACGAGTCCTGGACATACCTGGGAAGGTCATCCATCGTGGATAATACCGCCCGCTATACCTGGGACTTGCCGCAGACGAACGGCCGCTACTACCTGAAGGCAGAATACTATGATAGCGATGGCTTATCTGGCACGGCATATCAGCGTATACTCGTACAACATGAGTCTGCGCCCATCGACGTCTCGTCGTTCTTCTCACAGACCGCCGACTGGGCAGTGATCCTCACCATACTGGCGCTGCTGCTGATCATCACGCTCTTCGTCCTTCCGCCACTGGTCTACAGGCCAGTCATATTCGATGCGTCGGCTCTTCTCCTGCTGTCGGAAGCCAGCATAGAAGAGATATCGCGCCTGCCGAGGGCATTGAGGCCAAATAACGTGGATATTCCCGCGTTCAAGGGTAGCGACAGGATCAGGCCTCGTGAAGTTAAGAAACTTAACGAGCAGAAACGCTTTGAGCGCCAGTATGACATGCAGCCATATGATGCGGCCGCACTGGAGCTGGCACGGGAAAGAAACCTGACGATATACAGCGACGACCCGAAGATGATGGAGATTTACAGGAGCCTCAACGTACATACGGATAGGGCGGATAAGTTCCTCAAAAAGAATAAAAATTAAAGATACATCACTTTTTTATCGTTTTCTTTTTTAATTCCGCCAGCGTATAAAGCCGCGCAGCAATGGCGCCGACAGCGGTGCACGTCTCGAACGATATGCCTTTACCGTCCGTGATGTCCAGGTGATAATGGGCCATCTCGAAGTACTCCTTTGGCAGCCCTTTCCGCCCCAGCCCCACAAGTATAAATAACGGCTTGTTGCGAGCCATCATATCGGCTACCTGGTCAGAGGTGACCAGTTTCTTCTTGTCTGGGTGACTGGACGTGACCACCAGCGAGCCAAACTGCGCAGGAAATCCTTTCGGCGGTATGTCCATGACGTAGAGCCTTTTTTCCTCATTTAATTTTTGCAGGTAAGCGCCCGACTCCCCGATGGTCGTATTATCCTTTACGAATTCCACCAGCTCCTGCTGGCTGAACTCGTATGGAAATCCCACGAGCGCGAGATTAAATCCAAAAGCGTAGGCGATGGGCGCCCCTCGTGCGATACCTCTATAATGAATATCAAGCACCTTGATCTGATCGTACGTGTTATAGAGGCCCAGCGTTAACATGATATAGCGTTATAATCGCCTGCGGCGATATATCCATATCGGTTAAAAGTCAGAGAATACGTTCTGCGATACCGCCAAAGATCAGCGCATCGTTCTCGTCCAGCTGGTGCAGCATACGGATCACGTCAGCCGTGTCTACAATGTCTTCCGGATTCTTGCCTTCGTAAGAAAAGTTGATCAATCCGGCCGAGTTGATGATAAATAATGCGGGGCCGATCAGCGTATC
The DNA here is from genome assembly GCA_963780665.1 of uncultured Methanocellaceae archaeon. Lineage (GTDB taxonomy): Archaea > Halobacteriota > Methanocellia > Methanocellales > Methanocellaceae > Methanocella. The sequence continues at coordinate 86,253 of CAWACJ010000002.1, forward strand.
GAACTTATTATAGATGTCATATAGTTTTAAGACCTTGAAACGGGCATCGCTAAGAATATGAAACGGCAGGTGCAAGTCGTCCACTAGATACTTGTTGAAAGCCGGGTCGCCGGACGATACTACGAGCACATCAGCGTTATGAAATTTTATACGATCATAGCTATCCTTCAAAAAGTCAAGCTGCTCCCGTATATGCCGGTTAGCGATACCTTTGATGAACAACAAAACCGTCAGGTGGCCGTCGATAAAATCAAATAGAGATACGTCCCGGCCGTTCTCGTCTTTTAGTGTAAAGTCCGGCGCTTTATAACCCGGTTCCACTAAAAGCTTCTCATACTTGTGCATGAAATCCTCTTTCATACTTAATGAAGGAAAAGACGCGCATGATGAAAAACATGAGCCGCCTTTACGCCATATTCCGTATGATTTTCAACAGTACCTCATTTGACGGGATGTCTTGAGGGACCTTTCCGATGTACTTATAGCGTACCTTTCCGGCCATATCAATGATGAAGACAGAAGCTTCAGCACCATAGTCAAAGGCGCCCCGTACGCCATACTCATCGATCACCTTATTACTTGGGTCCGATAAAAGCTTGAACGGGATCTTATGCAGCGTGCTCGTGTTCAGCGCTTCTTCCACGCGGTCCGGGCTTATCGCGAGAACTTCCGTGTCCAGCCCCCTGAAGTAGAGGTAATCGTCCGTCAGCTGTGAAAGCCACTTTATACTGTAAGGGTCAGACTGGCCACGATAAAATGCGACTAGCACATTCACCCGGTCCCGATAGGTTGACAGCTTTACCTCGTCCCCGTGTTCGTCCTTCAGCGCGAAATCCGGGGCCAATGAGCCTACCTTCGGGTGTTCTTCCATCCTGTACATCGTATCACCATGAATATAGAAACACGTGAATTAAAAATGCTAATCTATAAAAAAGACACGAAGTTGTTCTAATTCTCCACTTTTCATTGTGAAGGTGCAAGAGTATAAGTGCGTATAATTAAAAAAAAGTGAAAAGAGAAGACTAAGCCTTCTCTTTCGTCGATATCCGAGGCCTATTTTGGCGGGACTTCGTCTTTATCTACGTCGAGCTTTTTACTTTTAATATCCTTTAGTTTCTTAGACGTATCGTCAAGGTCTTTTTGCAGCTCGAATTCGATGTTCTCCACCTGGGCGCGTAGCTCATCCGGGTTGGGGATCTTGCCCAGGACATCTTCCGGCTTTCCGACTAGAGACTCTATGTCGGTCGCTTTGCCGAGCTCTGTCACGTTCTCTTCCGATGCGCCAAGATATTTCGCGGACTGCTCGATCAGCTTGGATATCTCGAACGGGAAGATGATCTTGGTCGCCTGGCCGTTTGCCATCTTAGCAAGCGTATCCAGCGAAAGCACCGTGATGGCTTTCTTGTCTAACGGCGCCGATCCTAGCGCGATGAGCCGTAGTGACTGAGCCTGCCCCTGGGCTTGTAAGATACTTCCAACTCTGCTGCCTTCGGCTTCCAGTATTTTCGACTGCCTCGAACCTTCGGCTTTCAGGATCATGGACTGCTTGATACCTTCGGCTTCCAGGATCGCTGAACGCTTGTTACCATCGGCTAAAAGGATAGCGGCACGCCTTCGCCTTTCTGCGGAGGTCTGCTCTTCCATGGCGGCCTTTACAGGCCCGACGGGGTCGACTTCCCTTATTTCGACCGCTTCTACTCTTACACCCCACGCATCGGTAGCCTTATCCAGTATGTCCCTGAGCTTGCTGTTGATCAAGTCCCTGTTATACAGAACCTCGTCAAGCTCCATGTCACCGATGATGCTACGTAACGTCGTCTGTGCCAGCGCAATGGTCGCCATGCGGTAATTGGTCACTTCGAAGTATGCTTTCTCCGGGTCGATCACCTTGATGTATATGATCGCGTCCACGTTTGTCGGCGAGTTATCTTTGGTGATCACTTCCTGCTTAGGGATTTCTAGCACCTGTGTACGCAAGTCCAGCTTGATGACGTTGCTCACCAATGGCACTACCCAGTTGAAACCCGGATTGAGTCGGCCACGGTACTGGCCAAGTAAAATCCACAGTCCCTGCTGGTACGGCTGTATGATACGTACACCGGATACCAGTATGAATATAATCACTGCGATCACGAACAGCGTGATCAAGACGAACAACAAATCGATTCCTGGAACAACTTGTAATAACATCATTTCACCTTCTTAACAAATAAGTGTACGCCGGAGGAGTGATCGATGACGATCTTTTCACCGGCACTGATCGGCTCGTCGGACGTTGCACTCCAGACTTGCTGATTGATCTTTACTTTCCCATCGATCGTACCTGGCACGATCGCCTTCAGTACCTCGCCCGTTTTTCCTGCAAGGTTATCCCTGCTGGTGGTGAACGGCTTGTGCACAGGTGCAAGGCGCTTATAGAACATGATAGTCAGTATGCCCACGACAATGGTGATGACTGCGAAAAGCAGCGGGCTCCACGAGTACGACAGTATGTTCGGCACGAGGATGATGAATCCGCCGATGATGATCAGTATCGTACCCGGTACGATGATGAAGAAACCCGGGAGTATTGCTTCAGCCAGCAGGAGCAAGGCTCCGATGAGTAATAATATCCAGCCTATGTCCATGTTTATCAATCAGTTATTAGTATTGCTGATTATATCTATTTTATCTATTTTTAAAAAAAGGCTTAGCTTTATAAAATAATTATACAAGTATGCCATATTTATTAATAGATAGGTAAAAACTTGCTATAATATGCCCTGCTGGACATTATGTCTGTTTCCTAGTATTTATATCGTAGGAAGACTATGGGAGTATTAGTGGTCATATATGTCGAAGCATGACGCCCGGTTCACTGCAATATTCATAGTGATCGTTATAGCTGCAGTTGTAGCCATGGCGACAGCATCCGCTTCTGCCCAGAGAACGGCAGATTCCGATTCGCTGCCGGTATCTCTGATCATTGAAAATGTCATATCGGCCCATGAGCAGGACATAAGAGACAGGATGCTTGACTATGAGTTTAATCATACGACGAGTGAAGTTGTAAAAGCAAATATCGTCAAAGATCGTGACGATGAGCTGAACGCTGCCGCCCTGGAAAAGCAGGCATTCCTGGAAGTACTGGATAATAATAGCAATCGTGGACTAATACCAGGCAACCGGCTAGACGCCATGCTGAATGCGACAAAAAACAGCATTGGGCGTATAGCGGCATCCTCGAATAAGCTACAGGAAAAAGAGAAAAAACTTAAAGGGCATGATGCTTCAGGAACTGTCGACCCGGTGATCGTAAATATTAATAAAGCCAGCTCACTGGCGGATAACCTCACCAGAGGAAATGCGAACAAAGGCAATGCCGGTGCTGCCCCAATAAATACTCCTCTTCAGAAGCCTAATAAAAATAAATAAAACGTGTAAAAATACCCTGTGATCACTTTTTAAACAGGCTATCCAGGAATGATACTTTTACTGTGCATGAATCGTTGTATACACATCGCTTACACCATTCACCTCTACGGGAGTCGGGCATTTTCCCATGGATCATCTCCAGTATCCTGTTGCGGGCATAGAGTGCCTTACGCTTATCATCACTTCTTATGATGGTTTCGCGTAGCTGCCCTGCCGTAATATATTCGACCACACCGGATGTCACCGATTCGGCATATTTTTCCGCTATTAGCAAAGAATATGCGGCAAGCTTTACTCTCTCGCGGCTATAGATCCCGTATGGCGGAGGCGTCGAGGTCGAGATGACCACCGGCACAAGCTCGCCATCCACACGAGCGATCCGATCGATAGTGCCCGATATGCGTAAATGGTCAGAGAATATGGATTCGCTTACGGAAATCGGCGATAACAACTGCACGAATCGCCGGTCACCCAGAAGCTGTTTATCCTTGAGCGAACCGGCTATGATATCCTTGATAAGCCCGGTAGCTTCTAATCGGACTGTTTCAACCGTATCTGCGATCTTCTCGCCATGAATGACCAGTTCGTCATCGCAGGCGATGCGGATTGCCGCTTCCAGGCTGTTTTCAGGTGAATCGGACAATAGTGCATCAATGAGCGATGCGGACAGCGCCTTGAAGATATCCGCCCTTACTTCGGGCGCATGAAGCTCGTGCACTCGCCGTAAGTTGAAATATGTAAGCTTTGAGCAGAAGTAAAAGGTGGCAATGTCGGAGACACGAACAAACTTATTTGCATTATTTTGCATATAATAATATATGCAATTATCATAAAAAGTTATTGCCTAAAAAAATATTATTTAATGCCTGTTTTTTCAAGCAGAGTGAGAGACTTGATCCATTCGCCCTTCGGCTCGCGAGACGTGCCGATGACCAGTTGTTTTCCCTCGGGCGTCTCCTCAAGTTTGCCTCGTGCCTCGATCGTCTCGCCCGACAGCGCCTGTCCTGCATATGTATGGGTAAAGGATAGCACGCGCTTGATCTCCGGGTGGTCGACTTCATAGATCGCCGGGCTGTCAAAGGCGAATGTGGCGTCCGTTACTTTAGTCGTGATCGTTCGAACACCCAGGTCTTTGCCGATTGGCACACGCTTGCCGATCTGGTCCCAGGAGCGTACGAATAGCAGGTCAGTCAGGGCACCGTCTAGCAAGCAGCGATTACCCTTTCGCTTCTCATGCAGGTAGAACTCCTCGAAAGTCAGCTCAGGCTTGCGCTTCTTGTATATTTTTTCCCAGCCCGCCTCATCTATGCCATCGATTAACCCGGCAGCGATGGCTCTTTGCAGCTCATCGCGAGCCAGGTACCAGGCGTCGCCATAGACTACGAAGTCATTGTCCGAGGAATCCGCGCCCAGGCCCACGAGCTTCGAGCCCGTGATGCCGATAGACTCGATGTCTATGTTCGCAAGCGCATGTACCATTTGCCGCACCCTTGGGTCATAATCCAGTATCCGCATCAGCCCTTCGTGCGGCTGGTAATGCTCGACCACATCTTTTTTCGGGACGACCATGACACCATTGATATACTCGGGCTTATGCTCTCGTATAAATGCATACGCCTCGTCAAAGCCCATTTTTTTATATTTGATGCCGTCCTTCTCCCGCTCCCCGTCAGGGGACGGAATGTAGCGTAAAAGGCATCGGACGCCTTCTGCATCATAGTAATCAACGACGGAGAACACCCAGTGCTCCTTTGTCTCTATAAAATCCCTAAGCCTAACTCGAAACTCTTTCATGCGATGACCCTGCACCCTTCCCGCTCGACGATGACCGTGCTTTCCGCCTGTGCCACGGGCTTCATATCCGCCTCGATCAGCACGGGATAATTATACAGGCAGGCAGACCTCACAAGGCCGCTCAGGCCTTCCGGGTCAGGAAGCCATCGTTCCGCGAACGGGAAATTTTGATAGTTTTTCGAAATTTGCGCCAGCAGACTTTTTTGAAGCGCGCCATGCGCGTATATCGGCTCATTTCTTATCAGCTGGTATATATTACCTCTGTTAGCCCTGATGATAGCGCCGCTGCCCGAGGTCAAGAAAGGCTCGATCGCTAGCACGTCGCCTTCGCGGACCCGGAGGAACGATCCATCGTCGTAGCTTGGTATCGTGAGCCCGCCATGCAGGCAGTTTCGCTTCAGGCTATGCCCAAGCAGGTCTTTCAGCGTGCGATATCCTTCAGACGCCGCCTCCTCATGCATCGCCCGCCCTATGTCCCGTATGAACGCCCCGGGCTTTACGGCTGAAATCCCTGCAGCCAGAGAGCTTTCGGCAGCGTTGATCAATTTCTCCTGCACCCTGGTACCGACCTCGACCGTGAACGCAGCATCGGCCACATAGCCATTCACGCAGACGCCGAAATCGAGCTTGACGACGTTTCCGTTCATGAATATCCTTTCATCGCCTATCGACGGCGTGTCATGTGAAGCAATATGGTCGATAGAAATATTGCATGGAAATGCCAGCTTCGCACCCTGCGCCGCTATCTCGCTTTCCACCTGCCCGGCTATGTCCAGCAGCATTGCGCCCGGTTTAATATGACCCATTATGGAATGGCGGATCCTTTTATGTATCTCTCCCGCTAAAACATAAGACTCGACTACTTCATGCGAAAGTTCGGCGTGCATAAGAACACTGGATTCATATTTATCGAATAAGGTATAAAAATATCTTTGTTACAGATCATTTTTGAATGTTCGATGCGATCAGTCCTCTGTGGCACATCCGCATCCGTACATGTATCGCCTTACCTCTTCATACATGGCGCCTTTCCTCACGATGCGGTATTCGTGTAAGTCCACAATCGTGGATGAGCCTGCGTATTTGCTTCGGCCGCCATCCAGGATATAATCGACGGGCACGGTGACTTCCCCGGCAGCCATCGGGTCAGGTCCCCTATGCAGATTAGCGCTCGTAGAAACGATAGGGCCAGACAATTCGATGAGCTTGAGCGCCATCGGGTGATCAGGGTAGCGGATGCCTACGTATTTTGAGCCTGCCGTGAGGATATCCGGGAGTATATCACGCTTTTTTAATATGACTGTGACCGGCCCCGGCAGGAAGCGCAGGATAAAGTCCTCACACTCGACCTTTGCGACCGTTCTAAGCATTTCCATGCTGGAAACCGCGATTGACAGTGGCTGTGTCAGCGGCCTTTTCTTGATCTCGAACACATGCCGTATAGCGCCGGTATCCGTTGCCAGTGCACCGACCCCGTATACTGTTTCCGTCGGGTAAGCGATCACACCGCCGCTCCTCAATATCTGTGCCGCATGGGCGATATCTGTGCCTATCACGAGAGAACTTATATCGGCGGAAGCATAAAAATGTATTGAAAAGTAGCATTCTGCATGCTGATATAGGCCTGTTGACAGATACGTTTATTATCTCATATTACTAAACAATGTCTAATTCGAGGGAGTAAGGGGTAAAAATGGAATCTTTTGCTGTTATCAGGGCAGATGACCCGGCAAAACTAAACACTGCGCTATCCGATCTACAAAGACATGGAGGCTTATCGTTCTCGTCACCGCCGAGAGAACTGGACCCGGTTTTTGCGGATAAGATACTTACGGATGTTATGAAAGTACCGCTAAAGAAAACGTGTAAGGCTGCAGCGCTTGTCGCACTAACTGAGGATGCGGGCGTCGCAATCGACGTGCTGGGGAGGATCCATCCGCCTGCGCATGTGATCATCGTCAGCTCTAGGCACGATATCTATCCGAAGATCAATGATATAATCAACACACTGCCGGAGCTCAAAGACTATCTATCGCCAGTCATACCGAGAAAATAAAGACGTCTAAAAACGATATTCAGGGCATTTATCAATAATAATGCTTTTATTAATTTCATGACGTATGTAGAATGCCCTATCTAATTATGCTTACTTAACTTGCAAGACTTACTACGGTTTGGTAAGGTGCTAAGAGTCAAGGAAGAAAAGACTTTAAGAAGCCGCTATACGTTTTAACGCAAAGACGCTAAGCCGCAAAGCCGCGAAAATTGTTTAGTAAAAGTCTCCGGCGGCCGGGCGACTCATGGCTAAACACAGAGACACAGAGCCACAGCTGATTTTATGGTTACGCCTCCGGCGGCCGGGCGACTATATTTTGTGCGTGCAAATTGAACCTTTGATTTGATAATACTGAGAAACTATGCATCACATAGCCGCCGGAGGCATAACCATAGCGTCAGCTGTGCCTCTGTGTCTATGTGTTTAATATAAAGTCCCAAACACGCCCAAAATAAAGTCGATATCACGTACGGATAAAAAGTAGCTTCTAGAATATAAAATGAAAATAGAATATTAAGGAAGACACTAAGTCTTCCTTAAGCGAACATTACTGTGCTCATCTCGGCCAGGCTCTTACTGCGATCACCAAGTACTTTCTTCATTGCGCTTAAGAAGTCCTCATTGGTGACAATGCCGCGGTCCGCCCTGATGGCGAACATTCCGGCTTCCATGACTATAGCCGAAAGGTCTGCGCCGCTTGTTTCTTCAGTCATCTCGCCTATGTGCTTCAAGTTCACGTCCGGTGACAGGTTCATCTTCCTGGCGTGGATCTTAAGGATCTCCGTCCGTGCCTCTGCAGTCGGCATCGGGACCTTGATGATACGGTCAAACCTGCCCGGCCTCAATAATGCCGGGTCCAGTATGTCCGGCCTGTTGGTCGCCGCTAAAATACGGACGTTACCTCTCGGGTCGAATCCGTCCATCTCCGCGAGCAATTGCACTAAGGTACGCTGCACCTCACGATCTCCGGAGGTGATGCTGTCAAGCCTCTTTGCCCCGATAGAGTCGATCTCGTCGATGAATATGATCGAGGGAGATTTTTCCTTGGCAAGCTCGAACAGCTCACGGACCATACGAGCCCCTTCGCCTATGTATTTCTGCACCAGCTCCGAGCCGATGATCCGGATGAACGATGCATTGGTGCTGTGCGCCACAGCCTTGGCGAGCAAGGTCTTACCTGTGCCCGGCGGGCCATATAAGAGTACCCCTCGGGGGGGCTCGATGCCTACCTTTTCGAAGAGTTCCGGCTTCAGCAGCGGCAGCTCTACTGCCTCTTTCAGCTCCTTGATCTGTTCTTCAAGGCCTCCGATATTGTTATAGTCTATGTTGGGAGCCTCGATGACCTCCATGCCCAGGACCATCGGGTCCTTGACCGGTGGCAATACTTCGATCACTGCGAGCGACTGCTGATTAAGCGCGACTTTTGCGCCTGCATATATGTCTTTTGAGTTTATAAACTGCGAAGAGTTCACAACAAACTTCGGGCCGCTCGATGATTTTATGACGAGCTTATTATTGCCCATGATGTCCAGCACTGTGCCTACAAGCAAAGGCGGAGTTTTAAGTCTATCTAGTTCAGCCGTGAGCTTTCGGTTCTCCCGCTCATACTGAACTTTTTTGTTCTCAACGGATTTTTTCTCGAGCTCTATCTTCCGGTACTCCTCCTTCAAGCGCACGTTACGCTCTTCAAGCTGTTTAACTCTGTCCAGAAGATACTTCGAAAAGTCACTAATTGGAACGTCTTCCGTGATGTCTACGCCCGATCCGTCTGCCATATGAATCAATTAGACAGTTAATTTTTCTTATATATATGCTTATCTTATGCGATTCCCGGAATTCTATCGATATACAAGCCGTTGGCATTTATATAAAAATATTATTTGGTGGAGTCATCGGAAAATTTATCCACTCTGAGCGTCACTATCTATCAGATACATATGCAATGTGAAATATGCGGAGCCGAGATCTCGGGAAAATCGCACCATGTTCTCGTCGATAGGACGGAAATGGAAGTGTGCGACCGTTGTAAGAACTTCGGCAAAGAAGTGGAGAAGCGGACACCCGTTGCTCACACATACAGGGGTGGGTCGGCACCGGTCGAGCTGGGTCAGATGCCAGTCGTTCGAAGGCCAAGGCGAGACCTCTTTGATAAGATGAAGGACGAGTTGATCGAGAATTACGCGGATACCATCAAGAACGCCCGCGAGTCCCGTCATATGACGCAGGAAGACCTTGCGGGGAAGATCCTGGAGAAGGCTAACGTCATTCGTAAGGTCGAGAGAGGCGAGCTTGTGCCGGAAGAGGGTCTTGTTAAAAAACTGGAGCGTACGCTCGATATCAAGCTGACCGAAGGTGTCGAAGATCTGGAATCCCACCAGCGCCGCGGCGAATCCAGAGGATTAACACTAGGCGACCTGATCAACGTCCGAAAGAACAAGTAACCCGTCAGGGTTACACCTTTTTTTATTTATATTCTGCTGTGTTTAAGATTAATTATTGTATGTTTTGTTACTGTCCTCTCGCAGCACAGTCAATCGGTTTGGGCAACACGAATGGAAATAAAAACATGAAAACACGAATTTTATTTTAGATTTACGGCACTAATTAACTAATTGACTATATGTTCACCGTTAAATGACTTAATTAACAAAACCATGATCAAATGAATTAACCACACAAAGCCACTGTTATTAAAACAGTAACAAGTTCCATGAATAAACGAATTTCACTAAGATTAAAACAATTAAGGTGCTAGCTTGTAGTGGTGTTGTTGGATTTTTTTTTAATAACTAGAATAAACGAATGTCGCCAAGATTAAAACAATTAAAGTGCCAGCCTATAGTGCTATTATGATAGCGACAAACAATATTATCGATTATTGAATGAATAGGGGTTATCGTTGGTCGATCGAGGCTATGCGATCAAAAGCAATGTAAGGGGTTGCACCATTCAAGGCTAGCACTTTCATTGTTTTAATCTTAGTGCGGTTCGTTTTTTGTGGCACCTGTTACTGTTTTAATAGCCGTGGCTTTGTGCCATTAATTCGTTTAATCATGATTTTGTCAATTAAGTCATTTAACGGTGGACATATAGTCAATTAGTTAATTAGTGCCGTAAATCTAAAATAAAATTCGTGTTTTCATATTTTATTTCCATTCGTGTTGCCCAAACCGATTTATTGTATGTAGGTAAAGACCACAATGAAAAATCCTTTATTTATTATATCAGTATAGTATTGTTGCCCAAACCGATAATTTGTATATACAAATCTAGTTCCTTAGCCGGAGGCTTAACTAAAACAATTTGCGCCTTCGCGCCTTTGCGTTAGAGTCCCTGTCTTGCTTAACATATCGGAACGGAGACCGGATTGTAACAAAAATTCTAGATAGAAAAAGATAATGAACTTTATTTGTTTTGTAGTAATGCCTTTCTTGTCATCCATATGCGCTGGAATGCAGTAATATGGCTACCCAGGCCTATGACGACGAGTGCCCAGCCCAGTAAGGGTAGCTCAAAGCCCCAGAGGCCTATGGACCCGGTATAAGCGATATTCAGTGAGGTTGCAAGCAGCAGGATGACCAGCCGGTCCGCTCTCCCCATGATGCCGCCATAGATCCGGCCGACTCCGACCGCCTGCGCCTGCGTGCCCAGGTAGCTTGCCAGCAACACGCCCGCGATCACGAAAATCCCCAGGCTTGCCTGAAGATATCCACCCAGGCAAATGCCTGTCAATATGAAAAAGTCGGCGTACCTGTCGATCACATGGTCCAGGAAGTCGCCATATTTGGATGCCATGCCAAGCCTTCGGGCCATTAAGCCATCGGCGCCGTCCAGGAACGCGTTCAGCAGGACCATGACGAGCGCTATGAATAATATTATTGTGTTCCCCTGCGACAGGTAGTAGCATATTCCCGCTACCAGCGCTACGAACAGCGATGTGACGCTGAGCATGTTGGGTGTGAGATGCAATGCGCTAAAAACACCGATAAACGGGTCTATGAGCTTGACGGCCTTTGACCTGAATGAGTCCAGCGTCACAGGAATGCCTCCTCGCTGAAATCGACTCCGCCGACCTGGTATTTATCAGTGCCCTTGATGATCTCGAGCACCGCTTCCTTGACTTGCATTGGTGTCATATTGGTCGTGTTGATTTCATAAACCTTTTTGTTCGTATCAATCGCTTCGCAAAGAATGATGTCAAGTGCCTCGGCCTCTATATTCTCTCTTATTTTTGCCTCGCTCCAGCCCCTTGCAGTAAGGCGTTCCTTTAGTGTCTTAGGCGAAGCCCGCAGCACGATGATGATGTCCACAGGCAATAAATGAGAGACATGACCCTCCAGGATAATATCGCCCTCAAGTTTTTTTACGTGACGGGAAAGGCGGGGAATATCGGCGATCCAGGAATTGCGTTCCTTGTCCAGGCCGATATTGTATTCTTCTTTTATCAGGTCGTTGACATGTACGATCGTAAAGCCCGGGCCGACCATTTCGGCGACTGTGGACTTACCAGTGCCAGGGGTGCCGGTAAGGGCGATCTTCATGGCGTACCACGGATGGCCCTGAGCGCATCGACGACGCGCTCATTCTGCTCCGGAGTGCCGACCGTGATCCTGACATAAGTCTCACCCAGCTCGCGGAAAGAGCTACAATCCCTCAGGATGATACCTCTTTTCATGCATTCGCTGACAACATAATGTGCTTTTAGGGGCGACACGTCGACCAGTATAAAATTAGCCTCGGACGGGATCGCCTTGAACGGCAGATTCTTCATCAGGTACTCTCTACCGGACCTGATGGTCGATACAGACTTTTCATAGTGCGCCTTGTCGCGTAATGCCGCAATACCCGCCGCTATGGAGATACGGTTAAGGCTGAACGGCGTAGCCGCCTTCATGTAGTCCTTGTAAACCCAGCCGGGCACGAAAGCATAGCCGATCCGGAGTCCCGCCAGTCCCCACGCCTTCGACATGGTGCGGCCTATGACAATATTATCGTACTTTTTCGCCATGTCCAGTAGTGAGCCGCCGGAGAAGTCCGCGTAGGCTTCATCCACGAACACGATACCGTCAACGGACTCGGCGATCGCCTTTATTTCTTTTTCTGCCGCCACATTCCCTGTCGGGTTATTGGGTGACGTGATGAAAATAAATTTAGTATTCTTACCGGCTTTTGCGATGATGGCATCGACATCGAGGCCATAGCCCGGCTTTTTCCTGTCCACGAATACAGGGTTCGCGCTATTAAAATTTGTCACGTTCTCATAATATGAGAACGTCGGAAGCGGGATGATAGACTCATCGCCCTTATCAAGGTACACTCGCAGCAGCGTCTCGATGACGCCGTCCATGCCAGCCCCTACGACGATGTTCTCCACGGGAAAACCATAATGCTTTGACAGCTCCTCGCGGAACTCAATGGCATCCACGCTCGGGTACAGATGGATCTCATTCGCTGCACGCTTAGCGGCTTCGATGGCCATAGCGCTGGGCCCCAGGCAATTCTCGTTCGAGCCGAGCTTGATGATGCTTTGCTCATCAATACCATAGGAGCAGGCCACCTCTTCGATGCTCTTCCCACCGACATATTCCTTCATGCGTTTAATAGAGAGCTTTGGGTCGATCAACATCTCACCAGGCAATAGACGAAAAAGTACCTTATGATTTATAGAATTTGCTATCCCCGGCACACTAAGTTTAGAAACGTATAGTGTCTTCTTAAAATAACAAAAGTTGAATTATTACTAAATTTTTCGAGATGATAGTGACTTTATGATCAGATAACGTCGACGCACTCATAATCAATAGAATTATAAAAAGAAATGTATGCAGAAAAAGCTATATTGCAGAGAGTCATTAGTAATATAAGGTAAGACTACCGAGCGTTCAATGCGAGGGTACAGAGATGCCAGATGACAACGTGATCTATGTGGGCAACAAGCCGGTGATGAACTATGTGCTTGCTGCGGTCACTCAATTCAACGAGGGCGCAAAAGACGTCACGATAAAGGCGAGAGGCAGAGCGATCTCGAGGGCTGTCGACACGGCGGAAGTCGTCAAGAACAGGTTTCTGATGGACGTCACCATCGATAAGATCCAGATCGGCACGGAAGAGCTCAAGAGCGAGAAGGGCGACATGATCAAGGTCTCGTCCATAGAGATATTCATGAAGCGACCGTAGTAAAAACGCCTTTTATATTCTGCCGGCGGCTTTTTTAAGTTTCTTAGCGAGTGTATCTTTTCCCTCGAACGATGAAGCGGACACTTCGGATAGTATCTCTTCAAGCGACAGGTCTCCGCTTAGCGTCTGTAAAAATGATTTTTCTTCATAGGTGAGATCGATGCCCAGATTTTTCCAGGTGGCGGGGCTGGCATAGGTCTCCGTGCTCATCCGTATGGTCAGGGAGGGTTTCACGGTTATGCGCAGGAAAGTATTGTTCTTGAATTTTACCACGATCAGCGTATATGTGCCGGGTTTTGTGAAAAGATCGTTCATGCTTACCCATTTATTTTCGGCCGCGTCGTACGCTTTTATGGAAGAGACGACACCGCGATGGCTCTGGCAATAAAGCTTGAACTCGTCGAGCGTCATCGAAGCATCCCTGGCAGTCATGTCATCACCAATCTGAGCCATGCCACAAATGCCGAAATATCGGCGTTCGCAAGCCTATTTTTTGAATTTTAATATTATGTGGCAGGCCGTAAATAAGTCTGTTCAAAGTATTATATAGTTTATAGTACTTTAAGAACACCGGCAAAGCTCGCCGGTTTTTATTGCATGGATTAAAAATGATATAATAATAGGGTGAGCGGGTTGGTAGGGGATGGATTGGATTGTGCAGTTATAAAAACGGCATTTCACCCGCTCAAGATTTTAATATGTAACCTAGTATGATAAATACTTTGCTAATTATCCCTAGTTCTTTTCTTTTCATTATAAAGAAAGTTTGGTTTTTCGAAAGAAAACCCAATTTTGAGCGAATCCTTCCCTTGCGTTTGTTAATAATGGACAGCTGCTTGGTCTTTTACGCTTCCGTCTGGAATATCACTTTTGTATATACGTAGGCAGATATATCAAGCTTATGTTCGTTGAGGCGTCCGCTAATAGTGCTTGACCTCATGGTACAGGTCTTTGACCTTCGTCGAAGCATCCTTGAGTATCGGCGCGCCGTGGCCCGGAAGCATGACCTCAAAATCCAGCTCCGAGATGCGCTTTATGGCGTTGATCGCGCCTGGCATATCCTCCGTAAAGCGAGGATGCGGCGCAGCAAGACTACCGTCGATCACACGGATCGAGTCGCTGGAGAAGAACAGCTTCCTTGAGGCGCTGTAAAGGCCGATATTGCCCTCGCTGTGTCCGCCCAGGTAGACAACGCCGAGCCCGCCGAGTGTATCGATCGTGTCGCCGTCCTTCAATAATCGATCCGGGCTCACTGGCATATATCTGTAGTATACGCTGAGCATGTTAGAGATAAGCCCGAACGCACCCTTCATCCTGTGTAGCGGCTTTTTACCGCTCACGATATCGGCATCTTTCTCTCCGACCATCACCTCTGCCCCCGTATCTTCTTTCAGCTTATGCAGGCAGTTGATATGGTCCAGGTGTGCGTGAGTAATGATGATCCGCTTAATGTCCTTGGGCGTGTATCCGAGCTTTTCGATATATGCATATATCTTCGCCACGTTGCCACGCAGCCCCGTATCGACGAGCGTGATCCCGTTATCGATGATCACGTATGTATTACAGCCGACGGAGACGTCAACCAGATGGACGTCCGGCACTACTTCTCCCATAGTATGACCAAGCTATAATCATTGACCAGATATTTAAAACATATTCAATAAAACCTCGCCGCTGCATTTTTTAACTGCGGGAGCGCGGAGCGCGAAGCGGGAAGTTCCCATCCTTTAGCATGGGGATTAACGCAGTGCCCTCGTATCTTTAGTATAATACTTTCGTTACGCGTTTGCCGAAAGTATGTATAGTGACCGATAATATAGTAATATGATTATGCAGACGCTGACCAGTAAGTATCGCATATACCCGAACAGGGAGGTAGAGGTGAAGTTACTGGAAGCGTTGGAAACATGCAGATGGCTATACAACAGGCTACTCGAAGACAGCAGCAAGGCACGAGAAGCCGGAAAGCCGCTGAACAAGTACGATATGCAAAACAGCATACCACGACTAAAGGAAGAATATCCGGCATTGAATAACGTGTACTCGAAGGTCTTGCAGATGGTCAACTACACGCTATGGGGCAACATACGTGGGCTATCGCAGCTAAGGAAGAACGGTAGGTGTATTGGTCATATCAGGTTCAAGGGAGCCGGATGGTACAAAACACTGAACTACAACCAGAGCGGATTTGCCTTCCACGGTGACGTATTGCATCTGTCGAAGATCGGCGACGTCCATGTGAAGATTCATCGCCCTATAAATGGGAAGGTCAAGGCTGTCATAATCAAGCGTGAAGGAAGTAGATGGTATGCCGTCGTACAAATGAATACGGAGATACACGTATTGCCAAGGAACGATGCTGTCGTGGGTATAGACGTAGGACTACGAAGTTTTGCTGTGGATAGCGATGGCAACACATTCGACCATCCTCACTACCTCGGGAAGACGCACGCTCGCATCAAGGTCGCACAGCGCAACCTATCACGAAAGACCAAGGGTTCTAACAACCGTGGTAAGGCAAGAGCAAAACTGGCAAAGCTATTCTACAAGGTAAACAATCAGCGCAATGACTTCCTGCACAAAGTATCACGATACTATGTCAATGAGTACGGCACGATATGCGTGGAAGACCTTGACGTGAAGGGACTGAAAGAGAAAGGATATAACAAAGGCATGCATCGGAATATCCACGATGCAGCGTGGGCACGCTTCATCATGATAATTGACTACAAGGCTGAAAGTGCTGGTAGAAAACTCATCAAGGTAGAAGCAAGAGGAACAACCCAACGCTGCTCAAGATGTGGAACCGATGTACCAAAGGAATTGAAGGACAGGGTTCACGACTGTCCTCATTGCGGCCTAAAAGTCGATAGGGACTATAACGCCGCGATGAACATACTCATTGCAGGGCTGGGACAGCCCGAAGAGCCTGCAGAACTAAAGCCTCTACGCCGCCTAACTGCGGAGCAAGCATTAGCAATGAAGCAGGAAGCCCCGCCATTCAGGGCGGGGTAGTTCACGCCATAACCGTTAAATGCGAGCACACACATCGATAGCAATGGAGTAATGAGCATGTCGGACCTGATTGCCTTAACATCCTATGCGCTCGCAATCATTGCGCTAGCATATTTTGCCGTGGAGTTCATTTTTACCGGCATAAAAAGCCGCATTATCAAGATGATCAAGACAGCTCTACACCGTTAAGGATCGTCTATTTATTTATAAGATGTTCGCTTTTTCATTCGGTCATGCATAAGTGTCAGCTTTGCGAATCCATAGATGGAGATGCGCGATGGCCGACAATAAGCCCGGGTTGCTGTTAATGTGTCACGGCGACTTTCCCGGTAACTTTTTCACCGATCTTCAGAACCGTAAATTATACGAAGATTGCCTTGCAGCAATGGAGCATGATCCTGAAGGCGGTCATGATCGCCTGCGTAATGATGATCTCGGGCTGCTCAGCCATTCGATGGCATCCTCAATGACTGGCTGTTTCAAAGGAATCGAAATATCGTACTTGAAGCCCGGACAGCCTGACATCATGCAGGCGATCACAAGCGCGGCGGCAAAAGGCTCGCAGACGATCATTTGCGCGGGCGTCGCAGGCTTGATGATACCCGGCCATGGCACATTAGAACACGTGCCTCGTGAGCTCCTCCGGGTACAGCACGAAAGCCCGGCACTGGATATCAAGTATACCGGGCCGTGGCTGGACACGGATATGGCCGCAGGCATTGTGCAGCATTCGATAGAACAGGCGTTCGGCAGCTGCTCCGAAGTCGCAGCGCGATCTTGGGATATGGTCCGACACGACGACTTAAGCACCGTTCTCATAAGCGCCCCAGACCACAGTATCCGGACCTATGAGGACGCGACATCCGAATTTGCCCGTACAGCGGCCATGCTTTCAAATCGCTCTAGCCGATGGCACGATGCGGGTGTCTGCAGCGAGACGTTGGATTTCATGCAGGAGGTTTCCGTTAAATTGCAGTCAAGGGGTTTCTCGGCTGTGGAGACAGGCTTCATAGATTTCGCCACTCCTGGTATCGAAGATGCTGCCCTACGCCTGATCGATAAAGGGGCCAGCCATATTGTCGTTACAGGAGTGCCTGCATTATTACATAGGCATCCGCTGTCGATCATCAGCCCGGATGGTGCGGTTAAATGGCTGCGTACAATGATCCCATATGCACGCATTAGCTACCTGAAGCCGGATCCTGTCTTCGTTGCAAGCATGCTCGCCGGGCACATGATCTCGAAAGTACTGGATGCCGGACATAATAGCCCACGCATCGAATAGAATTATTAAAAACGAGCCTATTTTTTAGGGGCTTCTTTTTTTGGCCATAAAAATTTCATGATCGCCCATATACACGCTACGGTAATGGCCAGCCAGAATACGTCCATAATGCCAATGGGTATAATACCTAAGACTGAGCCGATCTCCACAAGCAATAGGAACCCGAGCACGATGACCCAGGGGGTAAATCGAGGCTTCATAGACATACACAGTACCGCCCTACGCTAAAACCTTACGCTCGGTTTAAAAATATTTAGGGTGCATGTGCGTTTTTTGGACGATATTTTGTTCATTATGCGACTCACGTACATCTCATTGTCCAGAACACAAACGCATGAAATCACTGCATTAAAACAGTAATAGGTGACTCAAATGCACGACCGGCACAAAATCAAAACAAAAATGTATGTCTTTTTTATTGCTTAATCTATTTACAGGTGGGTGTTTCTAACTTATCACTCTTGATGTACCTTCCTCGATATTGGTATTATTAAAATTTATTTGTAGTCCGAGCCTGAGCCACTTAATTTTAGGCATATTAAACGTTAGGCCTTGTGAAGTTAGAGGATAGGTTGTCTTCGATTATAAACAGCAACATTAGACAAAGTACGTTTCAGTTTTAATTTAGTGACGTTCGTGCATTTGAGTCGCATGTTTCTGTTTTAAGGCAGTGCCTTAGAGAATTATTTCATTTAGTCATGCTTTCAAGCATTTGTGCATTAGCTGTGCCGTAGTGCATTCATGCATTTGTGAAAAAATCTAAAAAAAAGTTTCATGTGTTCATGGGATTTCATGCGTTTGTGTTCTGGGCAATGAGATGTACGTGAGTCGCATAATGAACAAAAAATTATATAAAAAACGCAGAAGAGTCAAAATATTTAAATTATTCGGATGTGTCAATCCATAAGGATCGGATAGCACATAACTAGGGCCATATATCAAAACATTCATAAGCGAGATGGCATATGTAGGTGCTGATGATCGAAGAGGGCAGTGTCAGGATCGAGATGCGGGGAAAAGTTTTCTATAACCCGCGCATGGAGATGAATCGCGATATCACTGTCGCGGTCATAGAGAGCCTGCCCGAAGTCGTGTCCTACGTGGACGCGATGGCCGCTTCAGGCATACGCGGGATCAGGATCCGGAAAGAGGTGAGCCGTGAGCTGGACGTTACTATAAACGACTGGGACGTGCCCGCATATGAGCTTATAAAAGAGAACGTCGCACGGAATGACGTTTCCGTTAATGTTTCTAATCGAGGAGCGAATACGCTCTTATCTTCAACGCAGTATGATTTTGTCGACATCGACCCGTTCGGCACGCCCTCGCCGTATATCGATGCGGTATGCAGGGCGTCCAAGCGGGCGATGGGCGTCACCGCCACGGACACCGCACCTTTATGCGGGGCACACCTGAAAGCCGGCATCAGGACTTATGGCGCGTATCCCGTGAAGACCGACTACTATTCTGAAATAGGCCTCCGCATATTGATGGGGAAGGTCGTACGGGAAGAAGCAAAGTATGATCGCGAGGTCAAGCCTTTGCTATGCCATGCCACGCAGCATTATATCAGGCTTTATTTATCCGTGGTACACGGCGTTTCGTTCGCTGATAAAATGATGCAGAGCATGGGGTTTCTGGCACACTGCTTCTCTTGCAAGAACCGTTTCCCCCTGTATGGTCTTGCCGTTCAGGCGCCTGAAAAGTGCCCTGTATGCGGCAGTCATATGAAACTGGCCGGGCCGCTATGGCTGGGGCCGACAAAGAATGAGACGTTCGTAGAAAAGGTCATCCAGGTGCTCGAGAACGGGCATTTCGGCCAGAAAGAGCACGCCATACGCATGCTGAACCTCATAAAAAATGAGGTGGAAGTGCCATTCTTCTATGACCAGCACGTTTTATGCAGGGAATTGAAAGCCACGCCATCCGATATCGAGGTCCTGCTGGATGCGATCAGGGAGCGCGGGTATCGGGCATCGCGGACCCATTTTTCCGGCGTGGGCTTTAAGACAGACGCACCACTCAACGTGATCAAGGGATTAATCCTCAAGCTATCAGATTGATACCATTTACTATCCTTAATATAAATATAATTATCGAAAAATAATTTCTGTTATTTACCTTTTTTAATGAATATATGCGAAATTTTTGACCCTATATATGAAAGATTTATAAGGGGTTAACGCTTAGTATAGAAAAGTTGACTAATAATTAATAAATTATCGGTGGGGTTATGCAAGTTCTCTCTGATTTGCCACTATTGTTTCGCATATTAGTGTCAATAGTAATACTTATAATATCTATAGCGGCCATAGTGCTGCTACCCAAGATACGTGAGATTGAGAATGCTATCGTCAAGACGGTCTCGTATACGCTGATGGGACTGATCATTTTCACCTGGGTCGGCGTATCATATAACCTATGGGAACCTACAGGCACGTTTGCAGCGGCTATCGTAGAACCGTACTTCCCCCAGATATTCCCGGCTTTTATCCTTGCGGTCGCGCTGACGATCGCAGTCCTCATCACCTATATCGAGAAAGATAATTACGCTTACATGTTCGCAGGAACCGGCTTCGCCGTGCTTCTCTGTGACGTTCTTACGTACATTACATACGGCAGGTTCGACCTTGTCCTATTGGGCCTTGTCCTATGGGCGATCATACCGGTGGTCTGGGTCTACATATGGAAGGACCATGTGCTTGAACAGACATCGTTCAAGGATAACGTATTAATCTCGCTCAAAGCTGCGGTGCTCACGTACCCGATCTATGTGGTCACAGCGATCATATCCGTGTTCGGCAAAAGCGGCAGGGGCATAGACATGAGCGCATTCTCCGGCCTGACTGATAACATCACGAACGTCGTCGGGTTCTTTTTGGGAGTATTATGGCTATATTTGTTATTCACGGTCATCATCGTCTCGCTCATGTTCGTCGCGCATAACTTCTTAATGCACCTGTTAAGCATGAAGCGCGTTGTCTCCAAGAAGGGCATCCAGTACATTAAGATCGTCCCGGCAGTAGAGGTTAAGCCGGAAGCTCCGAAGCCTAAGTTCGACCCTTACGCCAGCCTTTTAAATGAGATGCAGGTTTTCGGCAAGTATATGGACCAGGTAGACAGGCTCAAGGCAGCGCAGACCATAGCCCGGTTCAAGAATGAGTACCAGACACTCTCTGCTAAGTATAACGAAGGGTCAAAGTCTGAATCGGAAAGGACAATAAAGTTTATAGACCAAGAGTTCATGAAAAAGTATTAGGGTGTTTGGGTTAAATGACGCTGTTAAAACGCGACGATATCATCAAGATCATTGAGACATGCCAGATCAAAGGCCAGGATGAGGCGATCATACGGGCCCTTATGTATGTGAACCTTGGCTATCCGATCATGCTGTACGGGCCGCCTGGAAACGGTAAGACTTCGATCGCGGAACATTTACTGCGTTACATTTCTAAAGGCGATAACTATTACAGGATAGAGGCTACGGAGGGCATGACCGAGTATCATACGATCGGCGGCTTCCACCCGTTATCCATGTCCGGGAACCCCGAGCTTTCCAGGAAGTTCATTTACAAGGACGGCGTGATCACCAGGGCCCTTCAAGAGAAAAAGAACCTGCTCATCGATGAGTTCAATCGCGCGCCGACGACCGCATACTCCGGCCTGTTCATGCTTTTGTCCACAGGATTGCTGCCCGTCGAGCATAGCGAGACAGTGCTGAAAAAACCGGAAGACTGGGTGATCATCGTAACGGCTAACCTGGGCGACGAGGGCACATTCAAGATGAGCGCCGCGCTGAAAAGAAGGTTCATACCGATCTTCATCGGCTATGTTAACAGGTTTACCGAAGAAAAAGTCATCCGCGCCTATGCGCCGAAGCTTGACGAAAAGATCGTCAAGGCGATACTGGACTTCGCGGAGGAGACCAGGCGGCTGTGGCAGGAAGAAAAAGCGCTGCCCCAGGGCTTATCTACGGATGGTGTGATCAAGATGACCCGCTATTGCGACCTTTCGATTTCCGAGGGCCTGGATGGCAGGACAGCTTTCACCGATTCGGCGATGCACCAGGGTATCGTGATCGCGGACGAGACCGACTACGCATCCATTCAAACGATCAACGAGCTAGCGCTTAAGATCGCCAGCAGGTTGTGAACATGCTTTTCGCGGATGAGCATAAGCTTCTCGAAGCTTGCGCTCGATGCACGAAGGACATTAACGACGTGGAAGCGTACGACGAGCTTATGATGGGCTGCCGGAACATCGGCAAGAATCTTTTACGTTTATACAGCCTCATGCCATCGGCAATCACGCGTATGGTCTACGCACCCTATAGCGGCTCGGGCATTATCTCTTTTAATAAGACTGTCACGGAATTCAGCTCCAGGGGTAAATCGCTGAACGGCGTCATATCCCGCTACCGCGTCAGGGACGTGAAGAAGCTTCACGTGGCCATTATTTACGATGACTCGGACTCCATGACCGCCTGGTACAGGAATAAGTTCGCACCGAAAAAGATCACGGAGGCCCAGGCACCCCAGTCCTATGCTAAGCTTGCCTGTTTATCGCTGATGGAAGGGCTTGGCAGAGACGTGGACATTAACCTCTGGACGTTCGGCGCCGCCGCAGACGGCCCTTTCAGTGTGAACACGAACATGTATAAGCAGCTGATCGCGCACAACGGCAGCGGCGGCACGCGCCTCGACCTTGCCCTGCAGTCCGTGATCGACTATAGCTGGTACAAAAAAATGGGCACGAAAATTGCCATAATCCTGACTGATGGCATCCCGGAGATGGGCAGAAGTGACTATTCCGAGGACGTGCTCATCAACGTCAGGACCCTCGACCAGATCAAGTACCTGGTGTCGAGAAAAGTCAAAGTCCTGTACATCCAGCTGAATACCGATGATGCTCGCAAGTTCAAAAAAAGCGGCGGCTATACGATGAAGGAGTTCGGGCACAACATAGAGAAAATGGGCTGCTGCATGGTCAACGTCGAAACTGCCGATAAATTAGGCGATTCACTGTTCAATGGCATAAAAGAAATGACCAGGCAAATGTAAAGGCTCTAAGCTTTTAAGAAGACACTATCCTTTTAAGAAGACACTATCCACAAAGTGAATAAAGGCACTATACTGTTTCTCACGAAGGCCTTGAAGGTCACAAAGGTCGCGAAGCTTGTTTTAGTTAAGCCTCCGACGGCCTGGTGACCCCATTTTTATTGTATACGTCCCTTGCGGGATATACGTGCAGCAGAGGGTCTAGTTGGTTATGATACAGGGATACATAACTAAATTTTTTGTTTACGGATTCTGAGAGATACGTTATATATGCAAAAATCAATTATCAAATAGGTAATTGTATGGTAAAGTGGATAATAATAAAATATGGTTTAACTATACTATTACTTGTCAGCCTTATCTTTATAAGCGGTTGCATATCGGGAAAAGAGATCAGAAGCACCGCTAATATCTCTTCTGAAATAAATAATCCATATGAAAACGTTAACATTAGTGCTAATAATTATCTTGAGACTAATGGTTTGACCGCATCCCAAAAAGCCGATGCCATTAACGTAATCATCAACGATTCTATTGTAACAGAGCTTATTACGCGCCCCAATACCTCATATAGTATTAATGATGTCATCCTTGTCGATGCAAATTCATACCCCTGGAGTATGAAAGATCGTAATGTATCTGCCTGTACAGCTCTCGTTCCAATGACATTAACAGTTTCTAGAGTTGTTAATGGTTCGCGCGAGATTGTGGCATGGAATAATGTTGACGGACTGGTCGATCTTAATAGTAACAGCTGTGTGCAGCTTATAGTAAATGATTTTAGGGGTAATCCTGAATATGGGTATGTAATATTACCCCCGGGGTCTTCGTGGAATATATTATTAACTAGCTGGATACCCTCATATGAGCTTAATATGACATTCGAGCCCATTGAAGCTAAAATTTACCCTATCGTTTTAGATCGCACTAACTTCACAAATTTTAAAAATGGCACGCCATACCAGGTAAAAGAAAATTTGGATTATTCCGGAGAAAAACATTATTATAATGGAAGCATGCCGATATCCCAAAATGGGACGATTTTTATAAATACGCAGGACCACGGAGCCGTTCTTATCTTGAAATATGTTGATGGGATTGAAGAATCAAAGATTAACCTAAACTTCTAATTAAGGCATCAATTTCGCAATGAGAATAGTACTTGTTTTACGTTACTTAGCCGCCGGAGGCATATCTAAACCATAGTCTTCGTGACCTTTGTGACCTTCAAGGCCTTTGTGAGAAACCGTCTATTGCCTTAATAATCTTCGTGGGTAGTGCCTTCTTCAGAACTTAGAGTCTTAAAAAATGTACCAAAGTTATATGTGAATTTATATGCACATATTCATTGGTGATATTTTTTGTTCCGCACGATTCAGGATGCCCTGGAAGGAAGGGCTGATTACTTTGATGTACGTGTGCTCGACGTGACCCAGACGCAGCTGGAGATGAGGAATAACGAGGTCTCTAAGGCGATCTCTGGAAAGGAGGGCGGTGCATGCGTCCGTGTCCTGTACCACGGCGCCTGGGGATTTGCCAGCACTCCGGACATTAAAGGGCCTTTACTTAAAGATGCGGCCGACAAGGCGGCCAAGATGGCGAAGGGCATCAGCGAGAACGTGAAGGAGAAAGTGACGCTTGCGCCCGTGAAGGTGACGGAGGATGTCGTGGAGATCCCCATGAAGAAGAGCTTCCTGGACATGGACATGGATTCCAAGATCGGCCTGCTAAAATCCACCTATGAATCTATTAAGGATTATGATTTCATCGCAAGCGCGACCAGTACGTACAAAGATACGTATACGGTGGAAGAGTTCCGGTCGTCCGAAGGGACTCAGCTGGTTAAAAAGACGCCTCGTGTAATGTGGTCGCTTGAGATCGTGGGCAGACATGAGGACAATATGCAGTCGATACGGCGGCGTATCGGCAATACGAGCGGCTACGAGGCTTTTGATAATGACCTTAACGTTAAGGTATCGCGGGACGCCGCGGCCTCACTTGTCGCGCTGCTCAGCGGAAAATCCCCTCCGTCCGGGGCGTTGCCAGTCATAGCTGACCCGGACCTGACCGGAGTTTTCGCACACGAAGCGTGCGGCCATGCGTCCGAGGCCGACCTGGTGGCCATGGGTGACTCCTGCTTCGAAGGATTGATCGGCAAGCAGATCGGCAACCCGATTGTCACGATCAAAGATGATGCGACCATACCTGGCTTGTTCGGCAGCTACGTCTACGATGATGAGGGTGTCAAGACCCAGACCAAAGTGATCGTCAAGGACGGGATCTTAAATGATTATATCCAGAGCCGCGAGACCGCAGGTAAGCTGGGAATGGTCGCGAACGGCGGCGCAAGGGCGGAGTCATTTCACGGCAGGCCTATCGTACGCATGAGCAACACGTACATTGAATCGGGCGATTCGAACTTCAAGGAGATGCTGGAAGGCATAAAGCTGGGCGTATATGCGAAAGGCACGCGCGGCGGGCAGGTCAACACCGCCCAGGGTTTCTTCCAGTTCAACGCGCAAGAGTCGTACCTGATCGAGAATGGCGAGATCACGAAGCCATTGCGTGATGTATCTTTATCGGGGCGCACGCTTGACATTCTTAAGCTCATCGACCTCGTGGGCGGGGACCTTGAGCTAGGCCATCCGGGCCTGTGCGGTAAAGGGCAGACCGTTCCGGTGGGCGATGGCGGGCCACATATACGAATATCAAAATGTGTTGTCGGAGGGCGATAACATGAAGCAGGAAATGGTCGGGATAGCCCAGGACGCCGTGGAGAAAGGGCGTGCGCTGGGTGTTCAGTGCGAGGCGTTCGTACAAAAAAGCAAGTCGACATCGATCACCGTCGAGGGCGGCAAAGTCTCCTTCGGGTCCCTGGATGGCGACTATGGTGTCGGCATCCGAATTATCAAAGACCGGCGTATCGGCTATGCATTCTGTACAGCGGATACGCTCGATTTCGGCCTCAAGAATGCCATTGCTGTCTCCCGTTTCGGCAAGCCCGGCAATTACATATTCCATGACAATAACGATTATTCAAACACCAGGTCGATATTCGATAATAAGATCGCGTCCCTGGTGCCGGAGGACGGATTAAGGCTGGCCAGGGATATCATGGAAAGCGCGACTTATGATAAAAGAGCGAACCCTGCCCGGGGCGGAATAGGCTTCGGGGTATCTTCCATGGCCGTCGCCAATTCCAACGGCGTAGCAGCCTACGATGAGGGAACACAGATCGGCGCAAGCATGATGTCCATCATAAAAGAGGGTGAAGCCGTGGTCAATGGCGATGAGTCTGAAAGCTCGAGGTCCCTTGATTTTAACTTTGAGGACATCGGGCATAAGGCTACGGAAAACGCGATCTCGCAGCTAGGGCAAAAAGGGATCGAGACCGGGGCGATGACCGTCATACTACGGCCGAGCGCAGCGTTCGACATCATCACTAATACTGTGCTTTCGGCACTGTATGGATCGACCGTGAAGAAAGGCGAGTCCATGTACGCTGATAAGCTTGATAAACAGGTAGCCGCGTCATCATTCAGCATGATCGACGATGGGACATTTAATAAAGGGCTGAACACGTACGCTTTCGATGAAGAAGGCCATCCGAGCCAGCGTAATGAGCTAATCAAGGACGGCGTACTCCGGATGTTCCTCTACGATCAGCTATCAGCGCTGGAAAGTAACGCGAAGTCTACCGGTAACGCCATGCGCGCCGAGCGATTGGAATCGAGCACTTCGTATAAAGTCCCGCCTTCGACGTGTGCGCGTAACATCATACTGGAAGGGGAGACCATGGCGGAGGAAGAAATGATCAAGGGCGTAAAGAACGGCGTGCTCGTGTATGACGTGCTGGGCGCCCATACGGCGAACCGGGCTAGCGGCGACTTCTCCGTGGCCATATATTGCGGATATGCCATAAAAGACGGAGAGATCGCATACCCGCTGAAGGGCGGTATGATCGGCGGGAATATGCCCGAGATGCTGAAGAATGCTGTGCTTGCGAATAATTACAAGCTCGTCGGCTCCATGTCGCCGGCATCCGGCTATGTGCCAAGCATAAAGTTTGAGAACGTCAGGGTCGCCGGCGATTAGGCTGGCGCCCGTTTTTTTGTAAATAATTATAATAATATATTAATACATTATCGTTCTCATAGTAATATGAGGACCTATCGATGCGGCTATCAGTAAAGATCATATTATTCATTCTTATTGCGCTTGCGCTGGTATCTGCCACGGCACCGGCATATTGCTATGGGACCGGCATTAAGGCATACATGCCAGCGCAGACGACAATCATTGCGGATAGCCTGCCTTATAGCTATAACGGCTCGTTCGTGGTGTTCAATGACGGCTACAGGGACGGTGTCTATATCATCCGTGTCTCGGTGAGCGAGCCGTCTGCCATCAACTGGCTGGACTTGAGCGTGACCGCATTCACGCTAAAGCCCGGAGACTCAAAGATCGTATTTTTCAATTTAAGTGTTAGCGAGGATAATGCGCTGCCGGGCGCGCACGATTATGTGATCATGCCCACACTCCTGAACACGAACGTGGAACCGTACCTTGACGATTTTGCCAACTATGTATCGCAGACCGACCCCTTTACGTTGCAGTTAATACTTCCCGGCGAGACAACTGCACCTTCGTCCCAGGGTACGCCGGTGACATTCTCCAGCGACGATAACCGGACGAACTTACCACAATACTCCGTGCTTTCGGGTAATCACACGGTGCTGACCCAGCTGGACAGAGCGATCCGGCTGAACACGCCGCAGCAGGCTACCGTGGGGATAGCCACGCCGTTCAACGTGTCCATATTCGAAGGATTGAGCCAGCAAGGCATATCCCTAATGACAGTATCGCCGAACGGCACGCTATATCGTGTGTCGAACAACACATTCACTTTCAACCAGGAAGGTTTGTGGGGTGTCATAGTGCTAGTGGGTGACGAGTTCGTGATTGGCAAGCCACTGAACGTAGCCGGGCCGGGCGCAGCTGCCTCTTTATTGACTATACCAGATATGGGCACGATCCTTGCCGCAGCTTCGCTGTTAGTTTTAATAGCCGTAGTGCCAATATGGATACTGGCCGGAAAAAGAACAGAGGAAACGGATCCGTATTCCGATATTCTCTTCAAGACGTACGTGGTTCGAAAATATATCGGCCAGTTCGATAAGCATCACCTGAACCGGGTCGTGCAGGTGCTGAAGAACGAATATTATGACCTGGTAGCAAAAGGCGCAAAAGGTAAAAAGGCCGAGGCGAAGTCTTCTATCGAAGAGCTAGGCACACTTGCGCGCCTCGAATAAAACACAAAGTAAACTATGTTCACCACAAGGGCGTATCGAACTTGGAGAATATAGAGATTTTATAGCTATGGCAACAAGGCATTGACTTTATTCTGGGTGTGTTTGGGACTATATATTAAACACAGAGACACGGAGGCACAGTTGACGTTATTGTATAAGCCTCCGGCGGCTATGTGATGCATGGTTTCTCGTTAGTCTCAAATCAGGGGTTCAATTGGTCGCACAAACATAGTCGCCCGGCCGCCGGAGGCTTAACCATAACGTCAACTGTGCCTCCGTGTCTCTGTGTTTAATATTAAGTCGCCCGGCCGCCGGAGGCTTATACTAAACAGATTTTTATGAAAATCCGTACATTCGGGGTCACCGTGGTGAAAGCAGTATACTCCGTATCACTTCGTTAATTTTTCAATGATCCCTGCTGCCACTTCTAGTCCCATTGCAGCGGCGGGAACGATCCCTCGTGTCACGCCTGCGCCGTCACCAGCAACGTACAGGTTTTCAATCACAGAAGTTTCAAAGTGTTCGCGTGTCTCAGGCCGTACCGCTGCAAACTTGATCTCGGGTGCATAGAGCAGCGTAGCATCGGACGCGACACCGGGCACGACACGGTCCAGCATTTGCAGCCCCTCGAGAATATCCGTGACGATCCTGTGTGGCAGCGACATCGAGATATCTCCCGGTGTCACCGCTTTGAGGGTCGGTGAAACATAGCTCCTGCTGAGGCGTTCCCAGGTGGAGCGCCGGCCTCTCTTCAGGTCGCCGAGCCGCTGTAAGATCGGCTTGTTCCCGCCGATCGTTTTTGCCAGCTGCGCGATGGTAGCCCCATATTCATTTGTGTTCTCAAGGGGCTCGGTGAGTGCGATCTTGGCCAGGAATGCGAAGTTAGTATTATTGGAGCGGCAATTACGCTGCGAATGGCCGTTGGCACCCACGCCCGCCTCATAGGTGTCCTGCACCACAAAGCCGTTAGGGCACGTACAGAAAGTCCTGACCGAATCATCATACGTAGGCGTACGCATGCGGAATTTGGGATCCCAGTTAGTCTGCACGGCTTCCTCGTAGACGACGGCTGGCACTTCTACGCGAACACCCACGTCTATGGGCATGTATTTGATTGGATTGTGGGACGCCTCCAGTTGTTCGCCCAGCCACGTGCTTCCGGCCCGCCCAGGTGCCAGCAGTACGTAGTCTGCCTTGAGCGTTTTTCCCTTAACGACGACGCCCTCAGCCTTATTTTTATTGATTGATATGCGCTCGACCGTTGTATTTAATAAAAATTTCACGCCTCGCGACTTCAGGTCATCCTCAATGGATGTGATCACTTTAGGGAGCATGTCGCTGCCGATATGTTTCTGATGTATCGGGATGAACTCGATCCCGCTGGCTGCAGCCCTGGCTTCCAGCGACGTCGGAGGTGTGTGCTGCTCTTCCGGTGGCGCGCCGTGCTCCATGAAATAGTCGTCCACCTGGCGGATCAGGTCGTCGCAGCGCTCGACACCAACGAAATCCACGAGGTCGCCGCCTATCAGCGAGCTGAGATTTAGCTTGCCGTCGGACATGCCACCAGCGCCACCCACTCCCGCCGTGATATTGCATACGTTGCAATAGCTACAGCCCTTGCCCTTCATCACCTGGCAGCTTCGCTGCGCAATGTCCTTGCCTCGCTCGACGATGGTGACGTCCGCATACTCAGCCAGGCCGAGTGCGGCGAACAGTCCTGCAGGGCCGGCGCCTACTATGATGACTTTACGCCTCGCGATAATAATCCCTTCTTAACGCATGACAAAGGCCGTGCCCAGTAAGATCGAAAAACACAGGCACATGACAAAATATCCATAAGAAATTCTCTCAAGTGAATATAAATAATTTCCCTACGATGCTCTCTTATCTTACGAGACTATGCTAGCAGAGCATAGGCTGTGGATATATTGATTAGCCCGTAACTCTTCTTTTAATCTATGGACTTGAAAAAGTACCTCGGGCCAGGTCTTATATTGTTCATTTTATCACCCATCATAGGTGAGCTGCTATCAGGCTCTTCCCCTCCGATGGAATTCTTTAATCCGATAGGATTAATATTTCTCTTATTCCTTTATGGTGGGGGCGCTATTATCATCCGTGAGCTAGCACTCCGCTGGCACAAGAGCTGGCCGTCGATCCTTGTCATGGGCGCCGCATATGGCATCGTCGAAGAGGGCTTGATGGTAAAGAGCTTCTTTAACCCGAACTGGATGGACGTCGGTATCCTGGGGTCATACGGACGGTGGCTGGGCATCAACTGGGCCTGGACCGTAGAGCTGATCATTTTCCATGCCGTGTTCAGCATCACGATAGCAATACTGCTGGTGACGCTCGCTTACCCGGAGAGGAGCTCGCAGCCATGGGTCGGGCGCCGGACATTTTATGCATTATGCACCTTACTGACTGCCACCGTTGCGATCGGCTATTTTCTGCTTGAGCCGTACCCGGTCCCGCCGGCATTGTATTTACTCGCGTTACTGGGGGTTGCCATCCTGATGACGATCGCCCGGTGGCTACCGAATCCCATGTTCAAGCCGAAAGCCGTAACGCCGCCAAAGCCGCGCTGGTTCGCAGTCATTGGCCTTATATGGGGTACGACATTCTTTGTTATTGCCTGGATAGTGCCCGAAACCGGCACACACCCGCTCATCATGATCCTACTGATGATATTTTCCGTCGTCGCATTGGCAGCGGTATTATTAAAAATGACCGGCAATGGTACCGCATGGTCCGACACGCATAAGCTTGCGCTGGCGGCAGGAACTTTGGGGTTCCTGATCTTCCTGGATGTAACGCTACAGATGAAAGGGATATTTGGTATGGGAGCCGTAGGCATCCTAACGGTCGTAGCGCTGGCCATATTTTATATATCGGTGAGTCGCAGGGTAACGATTGTTACAGTTTAATGATCGTGAGATAAATTATTAATCGATTGCTATGTGATCTTATACTAGGGAAATTATTATGCGCGTAGCCTGCCCGGAATCGGGAAAGCACATCGTAAGACCACCAATGACGAAGATTGACATGGCAGTTATGATCGTAGAGGCGATCGGTATAGTCGCCGGCCTTGCCATTGTCATTTACGGCATCGGCAATCTGC
This sequence comes from uncultured Methanocellaceae archaeon, assembly GCA_963780665.1. Lineage (GTDB taxonomy): Archaea > Halobacteriota > Methanocellia > Methanocellales > Methanocellaceae > Methanocella. The sequence goes on from CAWACJ010000002.1 coordinate 117,487, forward strand.
CTGAAACTGTCCCCACACACATCGGCCTGTCAGGCGTGGTCGATACCTACGGCGATAAATGGCAGCTTATCGACTTATCAATCATAACGAGTGTCGTAAGCATCATCATGTTCGGCCTGATGACGTTCGTAAGCAGGTACCCGGATATTTTTAAATATTTTGTAAAGGCTAGAAAAGAGAATGTAGAAGAGTCATGTAGAATATGTCAGAGAATGGTGCAATGCTTTACAATGCTACTGATATGGCTATTCACGATCATTTCGTTTTTTATCACCTTAGTGACTCCCTATGATCCGGACAAATCGATACTGATCGTGGTCATTATAATACCCTTCGTCATGGTCACGGATATTGTCACGCTATATTTTGTTGCAAGGCTAATGATAGTGACCGGTAAGTACAAACCGGCAAGGAACAAGATTTATTAAATTAAAGAGCGCGGTATGAATAGATTTCCGTATCATTTAGAAATCTCGAATTGACGGGCACAAAGGCTCTGGACCTCTTTCGCGATCCGCAGCGCTTCTTTTAGGCCTTTTAAGTCCTTTTTAGAGAGCAGGTACGGCTGGATGTAATCGTTGCTCACGATCCCGCGCTTGATATTCTGCACGAAGCCGAGCATCATGACGCGCGTGAGCTGATCATACGCGAACATATACCTGGTAATAGCCTCGCGGTCAATGATGCCAAGGTCGTGCAGTTTCCACAGCCTTTCCGCGATGTTGGTCCTGGTGATATGATATTTGACGGATAGCGCCTTGATCGACTGGCTGAAGATCCTGAACCCATATTTTTTTATGTTAAAAGAATCCTCTGCGCCTCCGAAATATTCGAGCTTCAGCGACTCTCCCTCCAGGCCGACCTCTGTGCTTACGGCGGATCGGGCCAGCTCCGTCGCATACGAGGGATCGGTGTTCAGCTTATAGTGCAGCATCTTCAGAAAGCGATGAGCCAGCGGCCTGTCACCGAAAATAAATCGAGCGTCCATGATCACCGACCGCTCGTATGTATTACTAAGGTGTGAGAGAAGCTCGGGCGTCGTCCCCCTCCATTTTAGGTTACTCGCCATCATATTGCCTTTACACCGGGGAAAACCCGCGTAGGAAAGGTGTGAGACCAGGCTTTCGGCGAACATCTTAAAATAAAGCCGTCCAGCGTCGTCCACTGTATCGTCGAGCACCAGGATCGTGTCCTGATCGGACTCGACGGACATTTCCTCGCGGCCGAAGCTGCCGATGGCCATGAGGGCGAACTTATGGCGTGGCCGCCCCATGGAGGGGCTCATCTCGTCGATCACCATTTCGGCCACCCGGAACGTCATGGAATCACGGCACGATGATACGATGTGGTTGATGTTACTGCCCGTAGCACCGAAAGCCAGCACGCTTTCGCACAGCCGGGTCATATCGTTATTTATCGGTAATAAATCACGGGCGCTTTTCTCCGCCTTGATCTCTAGCAGCAGCATGTTCAGCCGCTGGTAGGCGCTGCCTTCGATCGAAAGGCCGTCCAGGTACTTGAAGCTCTTCAGCGCATCTTCCATTGTTTTTTGTTCCAGTACGAGCGCACAATTCATGTCCTTGATCCGATCATACACAGAGCCCCAGTTGATCTTTCCTTCGCCGATGGCCAGGTGCTCGTCGGTATACCCGAAATTGTCATGCGCATGCACCTCGACGATGTAATCCTTTTTCGCGACATAGTCATCGATGTTGCGGGTCAGGTTCGCATGGCCCACGTCGAACGTGATGCCCAGGTTGTTCCGGCCCACGCCACGTAGGAGCCGTTCCATCTCGCCGAAGGTCTTGCCCACCATGTTCCGGTCGTTCATGGCGTTCTCCACCCCGACCATGATGTCATATTGTTTGGCATGGTCGCATATTTTTATCAGGCTGGCGATGTTGAGATCTATGGCTTTTTCCATGCCGCCGGGGACGCTGGGCGAAGCGTAGCCCGTGTGCAACGTGACCATGTCGACATAGTCAGAAATATTATCGATGATATTGAGAATAAGCCCGGTGCTGCTGTCCCGGACGTACGGGTACACGCTGGCAACGTTGATATTCTTGAAAGGCATGTGCGCCGTTAGCGCCAGGCTAGTGGTACCCGAGACCTCGCTCACCATGTTCATGGTCTGCGTATCCAGGGCTTCCCTGTCCGGGAAAAAAAGCTCGCAGCCGCTAAAGCCGTTATTCTCCATGGACTGGATCGAGCGAACGTCGCTCTGCGATGACAGCTTATGGGAATAGGAAAACTCCACGGCGACTCACCGTAAAACATATGGCACGATATCAGTTATATCTTTTCGCGCCAGCCTCCTGCATCCTGATAGCGAGCATTTCACCCATCAGGTCGTGATGCCATGAAATATGATATCAACCAAGAGTGACAGTATCCAAAAGATTTTTTATATCTTATTGTAATCTATCCTATTATGGGTATTGACTTCGATCATGGTATGGATATCGACTTCGATCAGGGGCACCTTTCTCGAAATATAGAGGAGATCGATTGGGAGTCCGTTTATCCGGAAATAGGTGAACTATCCTCAAGCCCGATCTTTTATTTGATGCGGGTGACATATAACTATAAAAAAAATATTCGGGGACTGCTTTTAGATTTTGACTTGACTCAAACTCAGTTAGTGCTGCTTGGTAGTTTGATGATGTATACAAGAGGGGGAAAAGTCGTCACTCAGATCGATCTGGCTGATCATCTTAAAGCTGATAAGATGATGGTTTCTAAGGTCCTGCGGACGCTGGAAAAGAAAGGCTATATTGTCCGGAAGGATCATCCGCAAGATGGGCGGGCGAAATCTCTTGCCGTAACTGAGAAAGGGCTTATGGTTATCGAAGGTACTCTAAAGATTGTCGCGAAATTTAATAGGGAATTCTTCTCTGTTCTCGATAATCAAGACGAATTCGTCAGACAGCTTAAAAAATTACAATAAAATTGCTTGTGCACCTAACTATATAGTCTCAAACCCTAAACTATTTATAGTAATCGCGGTTACTATTCCAACATAGTAATCACGGTTATCAAATGAAAAAAGCACTTTTCATCAACCGTGATATCAAAGACATATCGTCTGCCGATGCGGCATACACAGGAATATCAACACGCTGGAGTGAGACACAATGAATTGCAAAACGAATGCAATGATCAAGCGGCTTACTGATAATAGCTCGATCATGGTATCAGATTGGATGACTGTTAAGTTTACCGGTATTACCGATGCCAGTGAAAGATACACAATGGTGTCGAGTCACGCTACGAGTGCAACTTAAGCGAGTGTTCAGCATGTTTAAAAAGTTAGGTGTACTAATTACACGTAGACCCCTGGCGATCATCGCCGTATGGGTCCTCATTCTCATCATAATGGCTCCGCTGGCGATGGATTTGCCAAACCGAGTGCAGTATGACTCCTCTAATTTTATGCCCAAGGGCACTGATTCGTCGATGGCACAGGCCATCTTTGATAAGCAGTTACCGTCCACATCCAATACGCAGTATGTCGTTGTGGTCGAGTCGGACAACAAGACTGCTACTGCGTCATTCATCAACCGGCTAAATCATACTCTTGTAAACGATACGGCCATGAAAAATATAACCCAGACTGTTTCGATTTACGGGGTACAGCAGCAGATGTTGTCTAACATGACGCCGGAGATGCACGAAAGTCTGGTTGATGCGCAGGATAATATCTCGGATGTCAATCATAAACTGTATGACGGCATTGACGATGTCGAGAATGCCAGTGATGGGCTTTACTGGTTGTGGGATAACGTCACGAAGACGAACAGCCAGTTCTACGAGGCTCGTAAGCAGATAATCGGCGCGAGTGCGCAGCTTTATTCGGGCCGGGACCAGCTGGTCCAGGCTCACGATGGCCTATATTATATGATCAGCACGGGCATGACCGAGGATCAGGCCATCGATGCGATGATGTCGGCGCAGAACTCGGCATCGCCGGCCATGAGAGCGGAACTGACCGCCCTTTATGAGCTGGGCCCGAACCCACCGGGCGCCGCGTACGATAATATGATCCTGTCATCGGTCCCCGCGGACCAGCAGGGTAGTGTTCGCGATATCTATAATCTTGGCAGGAATCCCTCGGACGGCGCCATCGGTAACTACCTGGAGAGCCAGGCTGTGTCCGCCTTGAAGAGCTCGGACAGTGCCAAGAACATGAGCGCGGCCGACTTGCAGAATGCCACTGATATGATCCACGACGCGTGGAATATCGGGCCATCGGCTGACAAGCAGGACTTTGACAATTATGTCCTGGACAAGGCCAAGAACGGCCAGAATGCCTCCGAACAACAGAGTATTCAGGAAATATGGGATATGGGCCAGGGTCTGAACGACACGATGGCTGCGAATTTCGTGATCGAACAGGCCGCGAAAAACAGATCCATGAACCAGACGGAATTGGATGCCACCAGGGATATCATAGCCCTTGGCAGGAACGCGAGCAACGACTCCATCCAGGCCTACCTCGTCAAGGAAGTCATGAAAAACATGAACATAACCGGAAACGACTCCTACTTCCTGGCTGTCATGAACCTGGACCGGAACATGAGCAACGACTCGCTCGAAACTTTCGGAGCCAACTGGGCGGAGACACATGATAACAATAACCCTGACATTATCCCGTACCAGCTATCTGATCAGATGGTGTCGGGCAACGTGTCTCTATATATAGTGATGTCAGATCTCGATAGCAATAATGACACTGTCCTCGTGACCGATGACCTGACCGAGCTGCGGGGTAAGATCGGCGAAGTGAAGAATGGGGGCGGCTTTACCGATGTCAATGTCTATGTGACCGGTGGTGTTCCGATAACCACGGATACCAAGACCGCCTCTACGGACGATGCGAGCAACATCGATAAGTTCACGATCGGGATCGTGCTGGTCCTCCTGCTGGTTTACTTCAGGTCGATACTGACGCCCTTCGTACCCCTGGCATCCATTGTCATCGCGCTTGTCGTCAGCATGGGCGGGGTAACCCTCGTCAGCCACTTGACAAGTATCTACTACGTCGTTGAGATGCTGATGCTCGTCATCATGATGGGTGCGGGTATCGATTATTGTGTGTTCATGCTTTCCCGGTATGCCGAAGAGCGCAGGGAAGGCCATGACGTGAAAAGCGCGGTTGTGATGACTGTTCAGCACGCGGGTAAGAGTATCGCTTCAAGTGGCTTGACCGCTGCACTGGGCTTCGCTGCGCTGATCCTTACCGGGCAGGGAATGTTCATCTCCATGGGCATCGGTGTGGCGATCGGGCTCACGATCTCGATGCTTACCGCCCTGACGCTGATCCCTGCAGTGCTGACGCTCCTGGGCGATCGGATATTCTGGCCGAACAAGCTCTATAATATCAAGAGCAACAGCACGTTAACGGGATTATGGGAGCGGCTGACAAAGGGGACGATCAAGCATGCCAAGGTGATCTGCGTACTGGCAATACTGCTCGCCGTACCGACGGTCTATTTTGCCGTGCAGCTGACCACGGGATCGGATACGATAGCGATGCTGCCCCAGAATGTCGAAAGCAAGGTGGGCTTCAGCGTGCTGGAGAACTCGATGGGCAGCGGCGCGATGGATAAGACCATGATCACCGTCACTCTGCCGGTGAACCTCACCGATGCGTCCGGGAACAGGTCAGCGGATGCAATGAATAGGATAGATAACATATCGGCCATGATATCGGGCATTAAAGACGTGGGCATGGTCTACTCCATGACTCGCCCCGACGGCGCCGTGATCAACTACCAGAACCTGTCCGAATACAATGCCATTGAGCAGGGGTATTATAAAACATACATGGACAACGCTACCGGCAAAGACGACCGTACGACAGTGATCTATGTATCGTTCAACGGGTCCCCGTACTCCAACGAAGCGTTCGGTGCGATCGACCAGATGCACGATATGTTCAAGAATAATTCCAGCGGGGTGATGCAAGGCACCGAGTTCCACATCGGAGGCGGGTCGGCGCAGATGCATGAATTAAATGCGGCAAGCACCAATGGGTTCCTGGTCGTACTGCCCGTCGTGATCGGGGGCATCATGCTCATATTGTTCCTGCTACTCAGGTCGGCAGTTCTACCCGTTCGTATCCTACTGACACTCTCGATGAGCATCCTGATGACAATGGCCGCGTACGTGCTGATCTATCAGATCTGGCAGAATGAGACGATGATCTTCCTGCTGCCGATGATCTTCTTCTGCGCATTGATGGGCATGGGCGTAGACTACGACATATTCCTGGTCTCCAGGGTTGAGGAAGAGATGCTGAAAGGCAAAAGCATTAATGATGCAATTATTAAAGCAGTATCCTCGACCGGTACGATCATCCTGATCTGCGCCCTGGTCATGGCCGGAGCGTTCGGGAGCCTGATATTGTCCAGCATGCAGATCATGTCCCAGATCGGCTTCACCCTCACGCTGGGCATACTCATCCAGGCAACCCTGATGATGCTGGTCGTCGTACCTGCCATCAAGTCCCTCCTGGGCAAGTACAACTGGTGGATGCCGGGCAAGAAGAAAAAAGTCGAGGTATTAGCCGTTGCAGTGCCGGGACAGGAGGAAAAGACCGAGAAATAAGCCGGAGGCAACCTCCGGCCAATTTTATTATGGGGCCATCATATGATTAAACGCAACTATTTATCCGTGTGCAAAGTTTTTTGACTAACTAAGAAAGCCCTTTTAATACTCCGATATCAACAGGTTATTTATCCTAAAACACCATTGGTGCTTACTATGGAAGCCGCCCCGCAAGCGTCTGCCGCACAGAATGAGATATCGCTCGTAGGAAAGATCATCCTGATACTCCTGCTGGGAGGACTATCTATGTTCTTCGCCGAAGTCTTCTCGGGCTCCTCCGTGCTCTGGTTCATACAGCCGTGGGCCTGGCTTGTGACGCTACCGCTATACATGTTTCATGCGCTGCTCTTGCTGAATCTCGCGATGATCTTTAAACGCAGGTCGCTTTCATCGCTATACTTATGGGGAGTGATCTTTGGCCTTTACGAGTCATGGATCACAAAGGTCGTCTGGGGTGGCTACATGAATGGGAGCCCTGCAGTAGGTACCTTATTTGGATTCGCGATCATCGAGGCTCCGCTCATCGTGTTATTCTGGCATCCCGTTATGTCTTTCATCATGCCGATCCTCACGTTCCAGGTACTAAGCGGCGAGAGGAAACTACTGCCAGGCCATATACAGATGCTTGGTAAAAACCGTATCACGTGGGCTATATTTATATTAATCATGATCATCGGCGCATCATTACTGGACATGAATGCGAAGAATAATGTCATATCTTCAGTCGTTACGATCGTAGCCAGCATTCTTTTTATTTTGCTGTTCTATTTTATCGCGTCTAAAAAGTATGCCGCACAGTTCTCCATAGGGTCGCTCAGGCTGGGGAAAATCGGGCTGGCCCTCAACGCGCTATACCTGCTTGCATTATACTTATTGGCGTTTTTCTATATCTTCCCGGAGCGTATCCCGACGTGGCCCACATTATTGCTGACGCTGGGCTTTTATGCCCTGATCTTCGTGTTGCTGTGGCTGAAAAAGCCGGACAAAGATGCCGAAACTGAGGTTCCGGCAGGTACGATCTTCAACCTTAAGGATGCGGGAATACTGGCGGGATTCCTTCTAGTGATGGCATTCGCCTTATGCCTGCTCACTCAGATCAGCGGCATATTCGGAATACTTGGGCTCTGCCTCTATATCCTGATATTCACATTGGGCCCTCTCCTTTTCGGCTATGTGGTGATCCAGGTATTCAAGGACCGGTTCATTAAGTCTGCTGCGCAGTGACCACCGCTATCTTTTTTGGTAATCGGTCGATGAAAAGGTATTTATCCCCCCAGTACTTGCATAGTATTGACCGTAATGGAAGTACAGCTAGATCCTGAAACGTCGCATAAGCTTGATATGATCAATCATAAGATCGATGAGATCAACCAGCGGCGCACAGGTATACACATGACGAAGATCGAGGATGACCTGGACCGGCAGGAGCTTGACGACTATATACAAAGCCTGCACCTGACCGCCGACCAGAAAAGGATCATCGACGGCTTCAGCCAGCATAATGACCGCTATGTGCAGGGACAAAGCTCGATGTATTTTGTCATGATGTTCATCAGCATGCTGGTCGAAGTGTACCTGGGATTCATGATATACGACATGTTGTTCAAGCAGACGCTGGACACGCTAGATACCCTGATCCTGTACGTAATGATCGCAGTATTCCTGGTCAACCTGGTCTATATGGCAAGGTACCTGAAGATACTCAGGTAGGCCGATAATCCGATCCTTTCTGTAGAATTGAAAATATTTCATGAGTATGAGACATGTGGAGTTTGTATGAATTCCATAATTTTGTCAGGATCAAAGTGCATTTTTTTGTCCGGTCGCCAATAACTTTTTTAGTAGGACGGGTTATAAAGCAGTATATACGGTGATTAATTATGGACGAATCAATCGCGCCCATTGTAGACGAACTAAACCGGGCGCTTGGCGTGGATAAAGAAACTTTAGCGAGAGAGTTAACTCTACTTATCATCGAATTCAAGGTACCGGCCGAAGAAGCGAGACGGAGTATTATCAAAAAGCACTCCGGGGAAGACTCGAAGGACACCGAGGCGGCTCTGACGGCACGTGGAACGGAAGGCGCCAACCAGGGCGCCCAGGCCGTACGGCTGCTGAAGGACATAAGGAATGGCGACAGTGGTATTACCGTGATCGCCAATGTCCTCGAACCGCAGCACAGGGATATCACCACTTCGAAAGGCACGATCACGGTCATCAATGGCATACTTGAGGATGCTACAGCAAAATTGCACTTCACTTCCTGGATCGATCACAAGGAATTGTTCACGGCCGGCACGATCGTGGCCAGGAACGTGTACGTAAATAGCTTTCACGGCATGCCCAGCGTGAACATCGGCGAGCGTACGGCGGTCGAGCCGTTTGGCGGCCGGATACCCGGCTATATGGCGCGACGGTGCAGCCTGTCAGAGCTGAGCGCCGGCGACGGCGCATACGATATAGAGGCCGAAGGAGACGTCGTCTCGATCCGGCCCGGCTCGGGGCTGATCGAGCGGTGCCCCGAATGCAGCCGCGTCATGCAGAAAGGACAGTGCAGGGCGCATGGGAAGGTGGACGGCATCTGGGATATGCGCATCAAGGCGATCCTCGATGACGGCACCGGCTCAATGATCTGCGTGTTCGACCGGACATTAACTAAAGCACTCATTGGCATTGAGATGGAAGAGCTACTGCGAAGCGGCGGCCCGGATTCTGCGGATGAGCGGATCCGCATGTCACTTATCGGCCTGCCGTTCGTCGTGCGCGGGAACGTTACCCGCGGCGAGTACGGAAGAATTTTGATCGCGTCCCAGGTGACCAGGCCACAGGATGATATCGGCAGGCTGGCGAGGGAACTGATGGTGAGCTTACGATGAGTGACAGAGACATTTCCACACACCCGCTGGAACAGCGTGAAGTCTCAAGACGCGCCATAGCTCAGCGCGAAGTGGCCAGGAGAATATTTGCCCGGGAGTTCAACGACTCAAACCTACAGCAGGGAGAGGGCCTGGAGCGCTCACCGAACTTTATCGTGACGCCTACCGGCGTAGTCTGCAACCGCGTATTTATCGTGGGCGTGCTCACCGAAGTGGAGAATATCGGCACGGACGGGCAGAGCATGTACCGTGCACGGGTCGCGGACCCTACCGGCGTGTTTACCGTGTATGCAGGCGAATACCAGCCTGCTGCGGCCATATTCCTGTCGGGCGTCAAAACGCCGGCTTATGTGGCCGTCGTAGGAAAAGCTCGTGTGTTCGCGCCTGAAAAAAGCTCATTCTATGTCTCGATCAGGCCAGAGGAGATCAGCCTGGTGGACGAGTACGTTCGAAACCGCTGGATATACCATACGGCGCTGTTCAGCATACAGGCAATGAAAGTCATGGAAAAGGCCATGGAGAGCGGCCTGCGAGGAGCCGAGCTGGCCCGTCACGTATCCGCGTTCAGCGAAGACGCGCCGGGCATCGCGAAGGCGATAGACCATTATGCGCTGACCCAAAATGCGCTTGACCCTTACCGGCGCATGGTCATCGACGCGCTCACGACGATCGTGGACGCATCGCTTCCGGACGACACGGCAGCGCAGCCATCCGGCGATAACCTACAGCTTGCGGTCATCCTGGATATGATCGGGCGGATGGATCGGGGCGAAGGCGTTAGCTACGAGGCACTGCTGGATGAGACGATGAAACACGGCTACAGTGAGGAAGAGGTAGAGCGTGCCATCAACTCGCTTATGGATAGCGGCCGGTGCTATGAGCCCAGGATCGGCATATTAAAGCAAATATAAAAAGAGTACTGGGGGAAGGTCCCTCAGCAGTATTTTTTTGTTATGTTCTAGGCTTTCGGGTCCGTTTACGCGACTCTCCGAGCACCATTCCATAGATATCGTCGTGGCTTGGCTCGTTTAGCGGTATTTCCGGCGCCCTGCTCCGATCGCTCATATAGTAGGCCACGCCGCCCACTACGACGATCAGCGACATAGCCGCCGCCACGAGCGGGACGAAGTTCGAGTTCAGGATGCTTACGATGCCGCCACTGTTTCCATTCACGGCGAACGACGCATTATAAGCAGGCTGGCTCGATGCTACTGGTGTCGGGGTCGAGATCAGCAAAGGTAGTATTGTGACCGTCGCGTTCGGCTCCGGTGTTACCGAGGCATCGGGCGTGACGGTGGCATTTATCATGGCTGTGCCGTTTGGATAATAGATATTGCCTGGGACAGTTATGGGGCCGGGATTCGAAGATCGGGGCGTTCCTGTCGGCGCAATGGTCGCGGTAGGGCTGGCGCTTGGCGACGGGCTTGCGGATGGCGATGATGAAACTGAAGGATCTGCAGTCGGGGTTGGTGTATCTGTCGGGGTTGGGGTTGGTGTATCTGTCGGGGTTGGGGTTGGTGTATCTGTCGGGGTTGGGGTTGGTGTATCCGTCGGGGTTGGGGTTGGTGTATCCGTCGGAGTAGGTGTTGGTGTATCCGTGGGCGTATCCGTTGGGGATGGTGATGTATCCTCCTGTGCAGAGGTATGTAGGGATACGACCCCGATCAAAATAGACAATAGTAATAATGCAAAAATAATATTTACTAACATTTTAACGAAACCTGGTCGTGTGTCTTTCATCGTTACATCGCCTCATTTTTCTAGTATCGCCCCCTTTTATGTATTACGTTTTGACAATTTAATTTGCCGTTTTTTGTTTTATGGCAAATATATACTTATAAACTATTAATAAACATTATTTGGATAATATGGTAAAAATCTAGCTTAGACATAAATATATCTTTCGATTTAGGGGTTATATATTGGTCAGCGAATGCATGTTTATCCAATAATGACATATTTACTAAAAATTTGTTCATTTTAGAATCATATAAAATATATAATATACTGGTAAGCTTTGAAAAAAATGGTCACTTTAGCTTTTGATGGCCGCCAGTGTGTCCTTCGCCGTTCCTTGGCTTGCGCTTGCGCTTGTTATCACCGGTCACGAGCTTGTACAGGTCTTCCCTGGACGGCTCATTCATCATGCTCTTACCGCCTGCGCGTTTCTTTAGATAAAATGCCGATCCGACGATGACCAGGGCCAGCAGAACGATGACTGCCAGGATCGGGTATACATTCTCTGAGATCAAGCCGACAAAGCCAGAGCTTGACTGGTTATTCGATACCACGGTTGACTGAGCAGTAGATCCGGCGGTGACAGAAGGCAATACGGTCGCTACCGGCAATGCAGGAAGATCAAAGTTAGTGCTAGTAGTCTGGCCAAGGTCAATGACTTTAGAGTCCTGTTCATAGCCGGATTTTGAGGCAGCCAGCGTGACCTGGGCAGAACTGCCCGATGGCACTGATATGTTCAGCTGGTATGCCCCATCAGGCCCGGAAACCGTGCTGTTACCGTAAGTCTCGTCTTTGATAACCACTCCTGCTGATAATGTACCATTCGCGCTACACAGGCCGTTGATCGTATATACCGTTGGGAGCGGCAACAGGTTGAAATCCAGAGACGTACCCTGGTTAACATCGATATCCTTTGATAATTGCTCATACCCGTCGTACGATGCCGTGATCGTGATCGTCCCCGAATGGCCTTCCGGCAGGCGTACAAATAGTGAATAGCTGCCGCCGGGGAAAGTTACGGTCTGCGCGTCAAACGGGCCTGCCAGCTTAATTCCCTGGGCTGCCACACCATTGATGGTGCACGAGCCATTGATCGTGTACTCTTGATCCATGTAAGCTGATAGCGGCAGTATGACCGTGAACAGCGATAAAAGTATCAAAGTGATACATGTTATTTTGCAGTAGCCAATCAACGTTAATCGCATGTCACCCCACTCCCGCCGTACCTTTTTGGCAGTGATGCCGTCGAGTGTTATCATTACCCCAATGCATCACAGATATTATTAGGTAAATATTATATTCGTTGCCCCTGAATGTTTATATATCTTTCCTATGTCTGTCAGCCGGTCATATGGCAAGCATTGGCCGATTATCGTTCGATGCGAAAATATCGGCATAAAAAGAGAAAGGCCTGTGCAATAACATTGTTCTTTACGTGTGGAACATTCCGATACGATGTGTGCTTAGTTTTCGAGGCTAAATAATCGAAAGAGAACAAAAAGCACTTAAATGTGGACGTGGTTTTACTTACTAAAGGATTGGCAGGGTACGGCTATGCCGGGGAAGACTATACATAAGAAGCCTACCATCAAGCAGGCCCACTTGATAAGCGATAAGGAAGAGCCCGCTGTCAAGGGGGAGCAGATGGAAACGGCCCATTTTGAGATGAACCTTTCGCCGATCGTCGACAGGCGGTCTTACGATAATTTCATCAAGGTCATATCGTTACGCATTTATACGGAGTTTGAAAAAAAGCTGCGAGAGAACGGCGTCGATTTACCGGAGCTAAAGCTTGTCGGGTTCGAATTAAGTAGGACTCCCACGGAACTGGATGTCCGCATGGCAAACTATGTGGCTGTCAACGCCCGCCTGGTACTGGAGCGAGCGTTCATCGACCCGTTCACCTATGCGGAAAAGCACATGCCCCGCGTCATGCGCCAGGTACACGAGCTGGGCGCTGATAAGCTACAGGAATGCATGGAGAATAAAGTCCAGCATGATATCATGATGGAGATACGGTCCATTGCGATCATGCACGTGCCGGAAGACCGGCGCTTTAGATATATTAGTAACCTAAAAGAGCTGTAATTTATTTACGGCTTTTTCTTTTTCCATCGCTCAAAGTCGATACTGTTCATGGATAATATGGGCATACAGCTTGTATTTTAGCATGTATCCCTGATCACAAGGGCGCCGCAGACGCGACAGCTTTTTGCGCCCGGCGGAAGCTTGCTGTCACAATGCTTGCATCGGTTCTTATCTTCCATTTCTTCAAGCCAATTATCGATACCGGCTTCCTTGATGCGCTTAGCATTTTCCTGCGCATCCTTCCATTTCTCGGCATCCTGGCCGTATAGCTGTTGTAATGGTCCGCATGGGAATTCCTTGCATTCTCCGCAGGATCCGACACCATGGTCTTCGGCACATTTACGGTATGAACAGCCTTCGCTGAGCTCGAACCGGTCTGAGGAGCCACAGCCTTCGCACTTGACCTGGTCAAGCGTGCAGCGCGTCGAGAATGCGAAGTCGAATTTCGCTTTTTCATCGTTATCATGACTGGCACGATAAACGGGACAGTTGCCACAATAGATGCCGCACCGGCCGGCAAGGTTTCTATCAGACATACAAGTAAAACAACCATCGCACGGTATAAATCGTTATCGGGCTCATGCCCGGAGCCCAATATCATGCGGTATCAATGAACGCATTTTTCTAATGCAGATTCAATAGTTTTAATATGGATTAAGTGGCCTGTCTTTATGTATGGAAATCATTCCGGGCGATGGCAAATGCATAGTGGACGCCGAAGGTACGATCATCTGGGCGGATCCGGCTTTTATAGACTGGTTCTCGCACCGGGCGGCGGTCCCCGGCATCAAGTTCGCTCAGCTATTCCCGGGTCTATATGACTATTGTAAGCCTGGAACGATCTTCGAGGATATGGACAGAGTCGGCAGGAAACGCTATTTTGAGGCGGAATGCAAGCCCTCGTATAACGCGAACGGAGAAAAGATCTGCGATGAGCTGAGACTCAGGAATGTCACACTGACAAGAGCGATCATCGAGATATCGAAGGTGTCCACGCAGACGAAAACGCCTAAGGATTATTTTGAAAGAGTTTTGTGGCTGATCAAGGATACATTTGCCTATCTCGCAGTAGCCGGCTATGTTGTCCACGAAGGTAACGTTGAGCTACTTGCCAGTAAAGGCTGGACAGAGAAGCTTAAGTCGATCATCTCAGTCCAGGCGATCGCACCGGATTCATTGGGCATGGCAGGCCGCAGCGCGTACCAGCGGACGCAGATGGTCACCACCATCGAAGATTACGATATGCTGCCGGATTCCAGGTCTGCCATCGAGCGTATGGGTGGCGAGTTCTTAGTCATCACGCCGCTGCTGGACCAGGATAAGCTTGTGGGCGTGCTCACGGTCATTCACAGCCGCACGCTGACTGCCGAGCATTTTGAAGCGCTGCAGGCTATCTGTAACCAGATCGCCGTAGGCCTCAACGTGCGCCTGCGAGAGGATGAGCTTGTTTCCCAGGCAGAGGACGCCAGGCTGTATGTGGACCTGATCGCGCATGCCACGCATGAGAACGACACGCTGGCAAAGTCCTGCCTGGAACCCCTATCGTCGCATGAAGGCACGAAGAAGCAGGTAAAGAGCGCGATCCAGGCGGTTGAATGGAACGAGCATACGATCAGCATGGTGAGGGCTCTTAGCAAGGGCGAGAGACGGGAAACGCTCGCTTTTAACGAGATCGTAAAAGATATCATACCCGAGGCCGAAGCGTTCGCGGCTGCATCGAATAAAAAGCTGAGCGTGAAATATGCCGGCCATGACCATTTACAGGTCGGCCAGCTATTCAGGTATGCCGTTCACGAGACGCTGATCAACAGCATCGTACATGCGGCTTCCGCCACGGTGGACGTTGATATTCGTATCGCCAAAGACCGCAGCGGCGTGAACCGGCTGGAAATATCCGATAACGGCCCCGGCATACCAGACGAGATCAAATCCGAGGTTTTCCGCCTACAAAAAAGCCATCGCGTGAAGAACCCTCATGGCATGGGCCTATATTTAATAAAAAAGATCGCCAATAAGCTCGGCGGCCGCGTATGGATCGAGGATCGCGTACCCGGCAACTATGCCAAAGGCGCCCGCATCGTTATCACCCTCCCATCCACACACTAAGCTTATGGAGTACGCTGTTTTTCACAACAAAAACACCAAGAGCACTGAGTTCATAAAATTGTTTTAGTATATGCCTTCTGCGTCTAGGTATTGCGATTATTCTGGGCGTGTTTGGGACTATATATTAAACACAGAGGCACAGAGGCACAGCTAACGTTATGGTTACGCCTCCGGCGGCCATGTAAAGCTTGGTATATCATTATTATCAAATTAAGGGTTCAAATTCCTCGCACAAGATATAGTCACTCGGCCGCCGGAGGCGTAACCATAACGTCAACTGTGCCTCTGTGCCTCTGTGGTTAGAATAAGTCGCCAGGCCGCCGGAGGCGTAACCATAAATTCGCCGTGTCGACGTGCCGCCGTGGTTATATTTAATTCGTGAAAATTAGCGGTATTTGTTGTTCACTCTGCTGGCGGCAGGAGGACGTAGAACTTTGCACCGTAGTGATAATCGCCCTTTACACGGTCTTCGACCCAGATGCGGCCACCGTACAGCTCGATGATGCTTCGAGCCAGGTACAATCCCAGGCCACGGCCTTTCTCTTTATAGCCGGACGACCTGAAACGCTCGAAAATACTGCGTTTTATCTCGTCACGCACGCCGATACCGTCATCCTCAACAGTCACACAGTAAAAATCTTTTCCTTCATGCTCGATCATACCCGCATGAATGGTAATGTGGACTTCATCACCCGAAAACTTAAGCGAGTTATCCAGCAGGTTGACAAAAATATCTTTTATAGAGCTATCTGCCATCGTGATCATGCCAGACTTTGAGGCATAATCGATAGAAATTTTCTTAAAGCCCATAGGTATGCAATCAATACAATCGCGGATCACTACGTCTAAGTCCATGTGGTCTAGCGTAATCAAGCCGCCCATGCGCATGATCTTCTTGACGTTCTCGATGATACGCGTGCTCTGGCGCAGCGCTTTAAGGCTGTTATCTATCATGACCAGGTCATTCTCGCCAATGTTAGGGCTTGACTCCAGCAATTCCAGATACCCCAGGCTGACCTGGTTGGCGTTAATGATATCATGGCTCATGACGTCCAGATATATCTCTGCCGTGTCGCGTGCCTCCTCTGCCTCGAACCGGGCTCGACGCTCATTCTCGTCCGCCTGGACCTTGTTTATGCCCGATGCCAGCTGGTTACAGATGATCTTAAGCGAATTTTTTGTCTCGTCGGAAATGATGTCAAACTGGCTTGCTGTAATGATCAAGACGCCGTGGAGCTCTTCACCCGTGACGATAGGCAGTGCCAGAACCGTGTATATGCCAAGCTTATGAGCCACGTCCAGCGAATATTTCTTTGTCTTCGGGTCCTCGAAGATGTTATCGATAAAGACTGGCTTTCGCCAGTATGCGCTCTGGCCTGCGATGCCCCGGCTCTTCTCACTGACCTTTTCGCGGCCGAATACGCTGATCGCATCTTCTGAGTAACCGCGATAGACGGCCATATCGATCATTTTCGCTGCCGGGTCATAGCGGTATATACCGGCAGTGACCAGGTTCATATTGTCCATGATCGCATCCAGCGAATCCTTGAGCATATCATTCAAGACGGAGGATTTTATGATGATCTCCGATATGTCCGATAGCGTGACGGTGAGCGTCACATCCCGGAGCACGGCGATACTGCCTTGCACTTTGAGATCGCCTCCAAGAAGGGGCGTAGACGAGATACTAAGGATGCGGGGCGTGCCATATTTCGTCTTAACTCTGAAGATCATGCCGCTTACAGTTTTCCCCATGATGGCCTGAGCCATTGGGAAGTCGTCGGGCAGAACCGGCTCATCGCTCAGATACCGTGGCTCCAGAGCTTCCAGCCACTTTTCTTTATGGGTTTTATACAATTTCGCATAATCGCCATAGGAATAGCCTAACATATCCCGTAAGGACTGGTTCTGCATGATCAATTTGCCGTGGGCGTCTACGACGAGCACGCCATCCATCATCTGAGAGATGATCGCATTGAGCTCTGCCGTGCGGCGAGATAGCACTTCCCGGAATATGCGCTCGTCCTCGGCCCCCCGGATCTTACTGATGCTCATGGCGAGCTGGCCGCTGACGGTCTCAAGTATGCGGATCTCTTCGTTTGACAGGTCTTCGCCGGCGATCTGCAACAGTGTGATCGATCCCTGAACGGTATTACCGGTGAGCAATGGTATGCCTATAGCCGACTTTATCTCTAAGCGCTCGTTGATCTTGCTATAGCCCATGGTGGTATTTTCTACCGTTACATCTTCAACGATAATGGTCTTTTTTTCGCGGACAGCCGCCGCAGATACTCCGGGGCACCCCTCGGAAACATACTGTAGCCCGACGACTTTCAGCACGTCTTTTTTTATGCCTTTACTTGCGCGTATGCGAAGCGTTCCCATATCTTCGTCATAGAGGTAAATGCCAAGCATGGAAATATTAAAATTATTAGAAATGATATTAGCGGATTCGTTCAACAGGTCACGCATCGTCTCCGCGTTCACGGTTAACTGCAGGATCGAGTTCAAGGTTTCCTGTAGCGTGATGTCACTAAAGATCACCACCGTGCCCATAGTGGATTTTTTATGATCGTCATATATGGGGGAAGCGGAAAGGGATAGTATCTTTTTTCGGCCTTTTTTATTAACAATGCGTATATTATAGCCGGAGATTTTTTCAAAACTTATGATTTTATTATCGAGATGTAATGATTTTTGCGATAAAAGCTTCCCATCGGGACCATGTATATTAAATGTTTCAATCCATGACCTGAAAGGCATATGTGAAACTTCATCTCTCTGGATACCAAGGATATTAAGGGCAGTGTCGTTTATCGCGATAACTGAACCTTCCGTATTAATAATAAATGCGCCGTCCGGTATGCAGGCGAAAGTGGCATCGAACTCTGCGATCTTACGCTCGAACGCTTTAAGCGCATCCCACATGTCGTCCTTTAACGAGCTGATCTTTCGATTCAACATATTCACCTCCGCAAACCTGGTACCCCGCCTAATGGTATATCTTCAATTTTACAAATGGATGCTTTCGGATAAGATATATTTTGTGTTATATTTTTTAGGTCGTACAAAAGTGTCTAGCGATAGGTACTGAATCAGACACCCTCCAAGGTAGGCATTTATTAAGAAAAATATGAAAAAATTACTATTTTATATTAATATTTTTTAAAATATGTACCATTCACCTTGGGTACAACCGTTAGGTTTGATCGTCGAGCCTATTATGATCGAACTGCCCGATAAGCGACAATATAATAATTATATAATATAATGTATAATAATCTATTTTAACATGTGTTTTAAAACTATGACGTACGAGAGGAGGGTACCTGAGTATGAGGGCATATGTAGCAAAAGCGCTTGTGTTAGCGGTCGCTTTCATCATGTTCATCCAGCCGGCGGCGGCTTTGACTCAGATGACGGCTCCCTTCATCACGACAGATTCGACCATTTTTGTGGAGCCGCTTGAAATTGCCAGTCTGACGATCACGGAGTTCAACCAGACAAATTATGCTGAAAACCATATCGGAAATCTTGAGATTTCCAGCCCTGAGACAGCGGGTATCGCGACGTTTGATCAAACATCAATTAATACTGGTGACATCCCGGACCTTGTGAGTCCTGCCCTTCCATCGATGAAACAAAATATGGCGGATAATTTTGCATATAACCGTACCTACTTCTTCATTGACACCTTAGGTTGACTGCTAATCGTAATACTAATCAAAAATGGAAAAGATAGGTGGCTGTTGCTATTATTTGAATCCTAATACCCGGTTGCCAGTGTCCTCATGCCGATATTCAGGCAATCGCCCCCCGGTATCTGCAAGCCCACTAAACGGAAATAAGCAGTGCCGGAGATCGCCAACGGATTCTCGTATAGCAGGTCATCGACGGGCCTGCCAAGGAGTATGGCATGATAAGGATCGTTCAATGCCATCTGAGCGGAAATCGGTCCCGTGCTGATATCACTCGTGGGCTCGGTTTTATTCACTTCGGAAACCGATTTGCTGTCGTCGGTTTTATTGATCGCGTCCGGTATGCTTTTTGTAGAATTATTTTCCTCGTTTTCGAGACCTCTGCTAGTTAAACCTGTGATCCGTCGCGGGTCCCATGGGGCTTCCGAGACATCGCCGGCCATAAAGTTGTTTAGAGTAAAGTTTACATTTGGGTTGCTCAAGCGGTTCAATGCTGAAAACGACCCGTCGCCCATACCAACGTTTCCCATGATTCGGGTCGAGTTCCAGCCGAGCGTATCCACGGCCAGTTTTATCGCAGTGCCGTTGATATTATACCCGCTGGGTTCCCATGCGCCTGGTGGATTGTTTACATATGTTGCCAAGCTTGCCCGTGCATATGCTTTTCCCGCCTGCATGCCGGTCATTGCGGCCATCAGTAGCACGATGATCAACAGGATCGAGGATGTCGATCTACGCATTTGCCCATCGCTACTGCTCATATTAGGTTGATGGGCGTACGCAATTTTATCCATGACCACATTTAATCACGAAAAACCTATGAACGGTCATCCATAAACTTTAATAGCCATCGATCCAGGCAACGCTCGGAAAATTATTTTAATAGCTTACATGCATATCGTTTAGAGACTAACGCCCGGAGATCATATGATTATTAAGCGTTGGCTTAATATGGTCTCAGGACGATTATTCAGATAACTTTCACATTCAGGGAGGAATATGATGAAATATAACAACGTTGAGATCGAAGATACATATGCGGAAGCATTTCCCGTCACAGTATCGAGAGTATTGATCACTGCAGCGACCGAGTATTACGCAAAAGTCGCAGCCACCGAAGCGACCGGATTCGGTACCTCGGTTATCGGATGCCCTGCGGAAGCCGGCATCGACAGCTTCGTCCCGGCAGAGAAGACGCCGGACGGAAGGCCGGGCTATGCGATCATGATCGTCCAGATGGGCAAGGACAAGCTGAAGGAGCAGCTCATCGAGCGTATCGGCGAGTGCGTCCTGACGGCACCGACTGCGGCTGCATTTAACTGGCTGCCCTTCGAGAGGCTCGAGGACAAGACACTCGAGAAGAAGCTGGACGTCAAGCTGCACTTCTTTGGCGACAAGTTCGAGTACCAGACCAAGGTCGGCGACAGGAATGTATGGGCCATACCAATCATGAACGGCGACTTCATCTGCGAGGAAGAGTACGGCTACAAGAAGGGAGTCGGCGGCGGAAACTTCTTCATCATGGGCGAGACCCAGGGCTCTGCATTAATGGGCGCACAGGCCGCAGTAGACGCGATCGCGCATGTAGAGGGCTGCATCACCCCGTTCCCGGGCGGCATCGTCGCATCGGGCAGCAAGGTCGGCTCTAAGTATAAGTTCATGAAAGCCTCGACCAACGAATTGATGGCACCGAGCCTGAAGGGCAAGGTAGCGTCATCATTACCAGCAGAAGCTAAGGCCGCTTACGAAGTCGTCATTGACGGCGTCGACGAGGCGACCGTGGCGAAGGCAATGACCGTGGGCATCAAGGCTGCCTGCCATGTACCGGGCGTCGTGAAGATCTCCGCGGGCAACTATGGCGGCAAGCTCGGACCTTTCAAGTTCGAGTTAGTTAAGTTGTTACAGTAAATCTGTTTTAATGCGGGCCTAAGCGCCCGCCATTATATTTATCAACCACTAAATTCTCGAAGTGCACGGTTTTCAATACAAAGATTCGTTTGATATAATACTCCGGCGGCCAGGTGAGTCAAATTCATGTTTTGTTGCAGTCCATTCGCCGCTCAGCCAATCGGTTTGTGCGTTTTTCTATTGTTATAACGTTTTGTTACTGTCCATTCGCCGCTCAGTCAATCGGTTTGTGCGTTTTTCTATTGTTATAACGTTTTGTTACTGTCCATTCGCCGCTCAGTCAATCGGTTTGTGCGTTTTTCTATTGTTATAACGTTTTGTTACTGTCCATTCGCCGCTCGGTCAATCGGTTTGGGCAACACGAATGGAAAAAAACATGAAAACACGAATTTTTTTTTAGATTTACGAGCACTAATTAACAAATTAACTATCTGTCCACGGTTAAGTGAATTAATTAACAAAGACATGATCAAACGAATTAATGGCACAAAGCCACAGATATTAAAACAGTAACAATCGTCACAAAAAACGAACCACACCAAGATTAAAACAATTAAGGTGCTAGCCTTGAATGACGTAGCCCCTTACATTCCTCTTGATCGCATAGCCTCGATAGATCAACGATAACCCCCAATTCATTCTAAAACTCGATTAAATTGTTAGTCACTATCATAATGGCACTACAGGCTGGCACTTTAATTGTTTTAATCTTAGTGACATTCGTTTATTCTAATCCAAAAATTATCCAACAACACCATTACAAGCTAGCACCTTAATTGTTTTAATCTTGGTGACATTCGTTCGTTAGTGGCACTTGTTAATGTTTTAATAGCAGTGGCTTAGTGCTATTAATTCGTTTGATCATGTTTTTGTTAATTAAGTTATTTAACTGTGGACATATAGTTAATTTGTTAATTAGTGCTCGTAAATCTAAAAAAAATTCGTGTTTTCATGTTTTATTTCCATTCGTGTTGCCCAAACCGATTGAATGTGCGGCGAGTGGACTGCAACAAAACATGAATTTGAGTCACCCGGCCGCGCGAGGCGTAACCATAACGTCAGCAGTGCATATGTGTTTAATAAATAGTCTCAAACACGCCCAAATAAGATGCAACATATAGCCGCCGGAGGCTAATTTGTTATTCTTTTATTGTGATCGCATCGGTTGGGCAGGATTCTGCCGCTTCTTTGCAGTCGCATTTGACATCACAGGCATTCGGATCAACTACTTCCGCCTTGCCGTCCGGATCCCAATTAAATACATCCGGGCAAAGCTCTACACAGTTACCGCACGAGATGCAAAGTTCTTTATCCACTATTGGGCACACCATATTGAACCTCTTTTCAAAACACGTAATTCACAATATTTAAACTCCTGTGCATGTTTTTATGAGAATCGCCTGATATATTCAGTATATTCGCCGGATGAGATTATTAGCACGGAAAGCTGGTAGACGATAAAAAGTATATGATATTTGAAGTGTATTAATAAGAAAATCCTATTGATTGATTTATTGAGGTAATAAAATGGTTGAAAAAGACGAACATGTTGTTGAAGCACTGGGAAAAGCTCGCGTTGTCATAAAAAACGGCAAGGTCACTGAGGTCGGAGAACCTTTGATCGGCTATTGCCCGATTTTCGACAAGCATCGAGGCATTAAACAAATCACCAAGCAAGTCATAGCCGACAACATCCAATTCCGCATCGACGATTTCGGCATGTGCACGAAGGACAGGGCCGTAGAGATGAAGGATTTCCTCTCGTTCGGAATTTCGGAGATCATGAAAACCGCTCTTGATAAAAAGATGCTGGACGCCTCCGTGATCGTATGCGAAGGCTGCGGCACGGTCATCATCACGAAGCCGGACATGGTGCAGGGCATCGGCGGTAGGGTCTCGGGACTGGTAAGCACGACTCCCATACCCGAAGTGATTGAAAAGATCGGCTCGAAATTTGTGTTAGATCCGAAGACCGCAAAGATCGACATGGTGGCCGGAGTGAAAAAGGCTATCGACATGGGCTTCAAGAACATCGGCGTCTCCATCGTTGCCGGCAAGGACGCGAAAAAGCTCAAGGAGATGGAAAAAGAATTCGGCGTGAATATCATTGCATTTGTCGTTCACACCACTGGTGTGACTTCGCAGGACGCAAAGCACGCCTTCAAATATGCTGACGTGATTACAGGCTGCGCTTCACGATATATTCGCGAGCAGGGCATGGAAAGCGGCGCGTTCCGAGTAGGCGACTCCATACCGATCTACGGCGCATCGCCAAGGGGCCAGAAGTTCATCGAGGCACGCATACAGGCTATGGGCAAGCCCATCGTGCCGAAGCCGGATGCTAAACAGCCGGATAAACTGATCTAAAATCTTTTTTAATTTTGGTATTTTTTAAGAATAGAAAAAATTATTTACCCCAGAAGGGGTTGTTTTTCCGCTTGATTGCCAGGAACTCGGATAGCACTTCCAGCTCGTCCTGCTTGATCGTGCTTTTCAACTCGAATTCTAAAACCTTTGAATGCGATTCGGGCACGTCCACGTAATACACGTCGCCCTCGTTGATCTGCCGCCCTGCGGTCGGGCCCTCAATCGATATTGCGACCTCTTTGCCCACGGTCGCGAGCGCGATGTTCTCGTTGCGCTCCTGGACCTGCTTGATCTCGCCGACTTTCGAGCCGTCGGGCTTGAGCAGCATCTCGCCGGGCTTAATGCATCCGCCCATCACCTGTACGCCGATCACGACGGGGTGGCTCTGCCTGAACGTACAGTTCGGGAGATACTTGATCTTCCCGGGCCGGATGATCTGCTCGAACCGCTTCTTCTCAGCCAGCTCTTTCTGCTCTTTCTGCCACTTCTGGTAGTCCTCGATGAGCTTGTAAATGATGTTGTTACTGAATATCTTGATAGGGGTGGTCAGCGAATATTCCTTCGCGTCCCCAAGTAATGAAACGTTGAAACCTAAAATCACGCGCTTCAGCGGATCGTTCAGCGTCTCGGCATTCACGATGTCTTTCTTTGAGATATCTCCCACTTCGGCCATCGCGATATTAATGTCAGCTTCCCGTAATTCATTGGCGATTGCCTCGAGGCTGCCGATGGTGTCGGCCTTTACCATGATACCATCCTCATTGGTCGGTATCTTGACGTTCGAAAGCTCTTCCTCGATGCTCTTTATGATGCCTTCCATGGTATCTTCAGATGCCACGCGAATGGGCGAGCCGGCAATGGCGTTCTCCAGGTTCGGAGCCAGTATTTTTACGCCTGCTGCGGCGGTTAATTTATTGACCCGGTCGAACTTCTCCTCGATGCGGATCTCCTGGTTCGGCTTGGGCTTGAGCAGCGCCCTGACCTTTGTCACGAGCGGCTTCTCTTTTCCGCCGATAACGATCGTGTCGCCGGTCTTGATGACGCCGTCGTAGATGATCGCGTCGATAGTAAATCCAAGCCCGCGCTCTTCCTTTACTTCCAGTACGGTGCCGACACCCGGCCCGGTCACCTGGAACTTCAGGTTTTCCTCGAGGAATCTCTGCGCCAGGCCAATAAGTATCATTAATAAGTCCGGTATGCCTTCGCCCGTCTTCGCGCTGATCGGGACTATGCCGATATTGCGCCTGAAATCGCTGATGCGGTCATACCTGTCGGAGCTAAAGCCCATGTCGGATAATTTACCCACAAGCTCATAGGTCCGTGTCTCTATGGCTGTTTTCACATATTCCGGCTGCTTAGGGAAGGTCTTGATGAACGGCGCATAAGGCGTCGGAGTCCATCCCTGCACGCGGTCGATCTTGTTCGCGGCCACGATAAAAGGCGTTTTATACTGTTTTAAAATTTTGAGGGCCTCGATCGTCTGAGGCTGGAAGCCCTCGGTGATATCGACGACCAGGACAGCCAGGTCGGCAAGGGCGCCGCCTCTGCTGCGTAGCGTCGTAAAAGCGTGATGCCCGGGTGTGTCTATAAAAAGTAGACCCGGAATGTCCACATTTCCGCCCATGATGCCCTGGCATAATGTGCGGATCGTGGCGATCGGCACCTCGGTGGCACCGATGTGCTGGGTAATGGCCCCGGCCTCCTTATCTGCCACGGTCGTTCCTCTGATCTTGTCGAGGAGTGTTGTTTTGCCGTGATCGACGTGCCCCATGACGCACACGATGGGCGTCCTGAGGTTCTTGATTTCCTGGGTGGCCGTTGCCATAAGAGCTCCAGCAGTGGCCGCTTATTCGTACAGCCAGTGCTCGTCTATTCTCTTGTACGTTGCAATCTCTGATTTATCGAAGTACAGAGATATTTCTCTTTTTGCCGATTCCGGCGAGTCCGATGCATGGATCACGTTGCGTCCCGTCTCCAGCGCTAAGTCCCCACGGATCGTTCCCGGGGTCGAGTTAGCGGGATTCGTCGCGCCGACCATGCTCCTTACAAGAGGAACTACACTCTTGCCTTCGATCACCATGGCTACAACCGGCCCGGATTCTATGAATCCGACCAGGCCAGGGAAAAAGGGCTTGGCAGCGTGCTCTTCGTAGTGTGCCTTCGCGAGCTTGTCGCTCACAACCAGCATCTTCATGGCTACGATCTTTAAGCCGCGGCGCTCAAAGCGGGAGACGATGTCTCCCACAAGGCCACGCTGTACGCCGTCGGGCTTGACCATTACGAATGTCTGATCCGTAAAGATCACCCTATTTCTTCTTCTCTTGCTTTGGCGCCTTCGTTGCTGCCTTCGTCTCTGTCGCCTTCGTCGTCCACTTGACTAGACGGGGAATGCGGCCGAGCTTGCTGTTATTCTGGCACTTCGTTGAGCAGTAAAAAAGGATAGTCCCATCCTTTTTCACGAGCATCTTGCCCGTTCCCGGCTCAAGCTCCTTGCCGCAGAACGAACATTTCTTAATGTCGACCATCTAGAATCACCTGGATGAAAGCTTCTTGGCTTCTCTTGCTGTTTCCATTAGTATGAGGATGTCGCCGAGTCTGATAGGGCCGATGGCATTGCGTGTAATGATCCTGCCTTTGTTGCTACCTTCCAGGATCTTGCACTTGACCTGCACGGCTTCGCCATGCATGCCGGTGACCCCTATGACCTCGATGACCTCGCCCGGTACGCCTGTCTCTTCTACCATGTAAATCACCTATGGCGTATTTACTGCTTCAGAGCAGCGAACTTCTGAGCGATCTCGTCAACCAGCGCCTTTGCCTTGCCGGCGTCCACGATCGCGGCTGCTGCACAGCCTACTTCTAGCCCGGATGCCGCTCCGATCTCTTCCTGCTTCTTAATGAATATGTATGCGACTTTCTTCTCGTCTGCAAGCGCGGGGATGTGTGCAACGATCTCTTCCGGCTGCACGTCTTCGCCGACTATTACGAGTTGGGCGATCCCTCTCTCGATGGCTTTGGTGACTTCGTTCGTGCCTTTCCGGATCTTTCCGGTGTCCCTTGCGAGTTCAACGGCCTCGAGTGCCTTGTCCTGTAATTCTTGCGGAACTTCGAATTTAATGTAGCTTGGTTTTGCCATTTAATATTCCTCCTTCAGGGCTTTCGCCCTTCATCAATCATCAGGTATTTTGAAACCTAAAGATCATTAACAGGCCATGGGCAATGCGGGCCCACGGACGTGTCTTAATAATAGCCGTATAGTTTTTAAAGTTTTTGCTTAAAAGTAGTTAATTGCAGCATGAAAAGGGCTGATGCATTTTCTTATTACGCCGGATATTGTTTTTCACGCACTCGACTATTTTGATACTGAATAAAGATCCGATACTGTCAACCTTCATCGACAGCAATATAGTTTTCATTTTTTAAGCGGCACTTTAGGCTGTACGTCCTCATCCATTGCCCGTATGTCATCCTCGGTGATCTTATCGGTCGGCGTCACGCTGATCGAGTAATAGATCAGTGCGCCTGCGATGATAATGGCCGCGAAGCCCGTACCCTTATCGAACTTGCTATCGAACAGAAAGCCCGCGATGAATATTAAGACGCCGATTATCAGCAGCACGAGCCCGATCATCTTGAAAAGGATTACTCTATCCATCTGTATCCCTGCCTAGATTTGTATTATTGGCTTTTGTTAAATAACTATTCATTCCTTCAGGGAAGGATTTGTCATTTATACGATCTAAAAAATAGGGGAGCGGACATCATGCGCCGCTCAGGGGTCTATTAAGCCCGAATCATAGTTCATTGTCAGCCCGTTCATCTTGATGTATCCGTTGTATTTGTTGAAGTCGTCGTCACTGAGTATTGAATACATCCATATCGTTCTGGCCTGGTTGGGCATCAGGGTGAATTCGTAGAAGAACCCGTTCTCATCATCATAGAATGCCGATTTGGAGTTGATGAACTTATTCGGGTAATCCAAAGTTTCCGTATAGCCCGCCTTGAAGTAGACATAGCTCACTGTCTGGTTCTTGCCGGTCGGGTTGTTGAAATTCAACTCGAGGATCTCACCATAGTGTGAATCGCTTATGTCGGAAGGGATCTTTTGGAGGGTCCAATCATCTGCCCTGTATGTTTTTGACCATTCGACCTTGACACCGTTCTGCATGGGCTGGTACAGTCCCGGATTGGTCGACTGGTATATCTTATATCCTGACATGGGCTCGGATGTCGCCGTAGGGGCGACTGTGGGCACGGTCGTGGGCACAGTCGTGGATGCGACGCTCGGCGTCGGCGTAGCCGTTGGCTGAAAGCTCTGCAGGCAGCTAACACAGCCTGCGGCGATAAGCGAAACCAGTATAATGAATATGATCAAAGCATATTTTCTCATCGTCTCACCTCTGACAGTAGGACCGTTCAGGCTAATTAATGGTTTGAGCTTAAATACATTTTTCTCTCCCTATAGCCTTCAATTCCCGATAATTGAAGAGCTAAGACAAAAATACTATTAAATAAGGCGTAATTGCAAATGAAGATATTAAAAAAGTAAGGCCAGGCCGTGCCTTACTTTTTATCCTTATTCCTGACCTTTGCCAGGCATATGACGACGGCCGCGATTAGTGCCAGTATGAGCAACCCGAACGGCGTCTGGCTGTATAATACCGTAGGCAATTCGGTGGCTTCGGGTGTACAGGTCGGGGTCGGAGTGGGCGTTAATGACGGCGTAATCGTAGGCGTTACGGTGGTCATTGTCCCGGTCCCATTAGTGTAGGGAGGTGGCAATACCGGTATGGTCACTGGTGCACTTACAGTCGTGGGAGCCGGTGCTACCGATGGTGAAGCTATCAGGCTCGGCACGGGCGGTGGTGTCGGAGTGATGATCGATGTGGGAACTGGCGATGACGTCGGAG
This sequence comes from uncultured Methanocellaceae archaeon, assembly GCA_963780665.1. GTDB lineage: Archaea > Halobacteriota > Methanocellia > Methanocellales > Methanocellaceae > Methanocella. The sequence goes on from CAWACJ010000002.1 coordinate 145,789, forward strand.
CCGGGATGGGTGATGACGTCGGAGATGGAACCGCCGTGGGTATTGGCGTCACTGTCGGCGATGGTGCTACATGCGGTATGTGCGGCACTTGCGGTATTTTCGGCACCTGCGGTACCGATGTCGGTAATACATTACCAGGTATTGCAGGATCCGCCAGAACAAAAGCGGATGCACAGCTCAATAGAGTTAAAAGAATGATACAGACGCAGAGTGCGTCCAGTGCTTTTTTACCTTTCATGATGCCCCCGAAATAGGCTGCTAATAATACGATTCCTGTATAGCCTAATTCAAACGGCATTTATCTTTTATCTGTTAAAACCTTGCTGATAGATCGGCATACGTATGGCTTGTTTTCCCTTATGCTACGACCTTTAGCCAATCCCGTACAGTTGATGTTGTCATTACATGGCGTGACGACTGTCGTTCACAATCGTTCTTGTTGGAAGCGACAATCAATATTGATACAGCCAACCCGGATGGATGAAACCTTTATTAAAAAAGATAAAGGGCGCTGGATCACATGAACATGTCGAGTGTGGCTTTTTGATTCAGTTTCTTAGCATTCCCCGGCTGTGCTGTCTGGACGATCTTTTCAGGTGGCTTTTCTTCTCCGAAACAATCCAGCGATCGCTGGCTATTTCCCTGTAGCAGCATGCGATCGCTGCACCCGAAGGCTTCAGTGACCCTTGCCAGAGCCGCGGAAAGCCGCTCCGCATAATACTTATAGTCCGGCTTCGCGTTGAATGGGATCCCATCGATCACGGGCTCTGCCTTCAAAGGCTGGGTGGATCCGTTAGTGATGATGAACGGAGTCTTCATGCCGGGCGTGAAATCATAGCCCATCTCAAGCAATTTTTTAGCCACATTGACGTGGACGAGCGATTCGGGGTTCGCATAGGAATCGAATTCGCTGACACTCTTTGAAATGACGAGCTTGTGCAGGTCGATTTTACCCTTCAGTGTACCCGAGACCGTTTCCTTCGCGAAATTCACGGCCTCGTCGGGGTTGCCATCCAGCACGAGCTGAAAGACTTTCGTCATTGTCTCGCTCTGGAGGTCGAAAGAATCTGTCCTTCGCGGCTCATATCCGCGAACGAGCAGAGATTCCTCGGGCCATATGATCTTTCCGAAATACCGCTTCTTTGCATGCGCGAAGAAGCGAGCCATGACTTTCTCCAGCTCGAGATGCATGTTACCCTCGGAGAACTGCTGCTGTATGCTGAACCCGAGTACCTTGCAGCTATCCAGGTCGCGGTGCTCGTTTGACGTGAAAAATACGGAGTCCGTGTCTCCGGCGATCACGGTGAAGCCTCTCGATTCCAGGCTGTCCACCACGGTCTTGATCTCTTCGCGAGCCCAGGCGGTGATGCTTGGCGCGATATATTTATTATACGGCCAGCGGCAGAACTTAGTGCCGAAATAACCATACGTCGCGTTCGCCATCACCTTTATGGCCGCCTGGAGGCGGTCATAGTACTCAGCCTGGTCCGTATTACCTTCACTCCTGGCTTTTTTCAGCAGCGCCTTAGCCTGCTTACGCGAGTCTAGCAATCCCTCGACCATGCGCGGCACGATGCCATAGCGCTTTTCCCTTGACACGAACATGGCGCCGATCGGAGACGTATGGGCCGCTGCTTCTTTGTTTTTCGTGAACGTCGTAAAGCAGATGTTATGCTTGATGATCTGCGAGGGGTACATGGACGAGAAATCCAGCCCGATCACCCATTCCCAGAGGCCGGGCTTTGTATCGTAGACAAAGGCGCCCTCGTAGTCGTATGCCTCGCCGCTGGACATGGGCACTACGGCATTTTCGCGGTCCACCATTCTGATCAGCAGGCTCTCTATCATGCGGTTCTGGCCGCCCGAGACCTCTTTGACCGGCAGTTTCGAAGGGATCGCCACGTCCATGAGCTTATTGATCGTATTGATCTTCGGGTGGATCAGGATACGCAGCGCAAGATCGGCATCCTTGAGACAGTATTTCACGACATCGTCCTTCCGGTTCGTCCACTCCTCGTCGATGCGCGTGCTGTCCACGTTATCCTTCGTATCGTTGAACAGCATTGCCGAAACAAAGCCTAGCGTCTCTCGCTTGGGGTGTAGCTCCTTTTTCACCGAGAGCCATGAGTCGAGTACCAGCCTGCCTTTCACATCCCAGGTGACGAAGCCTGTCGTACGGTTTTCGCGGCGGCTCATTCCCAGCATGTCGCGGCCGAAGGATAATACGCTGCTGGACTGGCGGTTTTTATCGTCCTTTTGCCCTTTTCCGAAGAGCTTGTTCGCCCGCTCGTATATCATAGCCAGGTCGAAATTATTGATGTTGTAGCCGGTGATCACGTCCGGGTCGAGCATTCGTGTCTCGCGGACGAATTCCAGGAGAATACGTTTCTCGTCCTCGTCCCGCGCCGTTTCATCGGCTTCGCCTGGCTTACCGCTCCGCGGGCCGAATTCCGAGGCGATCATCCGGTTCTCTTTAGTGCCCGTCTCTTCGTTAAGGACCGTCAGACAAATACAATAAATATTCCTATGTTTGATCGAGCTTTCGATATCAAAGCTCATGATCTTTAATTTCGGGGTGAAGATATCGCATTTTTCAAATGCAGTGGCCTTGAGCAGGAGGTCTGTAGTGAATTCGCCTTTTTTCTCGATCAGATCGCCTGTGACCCTTACACAGGTCTCCAGGTCCATATCATAGATAAAGCGGTTCGTAAATACGATGTCCGCCGCGAAAAAAGTCGATTTCTTAGCGAACTTTTCCTGTTCTTTTAAGTTCATGTATTTTAGAAGCCCATATTTGTTGATGAGTTTTTGAGAATAAACACGGTCGTCTGTTGTGACTTTATATTCATCTTCGTCGCCGATGGACGTGACTTCCAGCGCCTCGGGCTCGGATCTTAATTGGTCGACCAGGCTGCTAGGCGGCTTTTCCAGGTATATCGTCTTATGCTGCAGCTCATAATCCGTCCTGAACCTGGGCACAAGCCAGGGCGCCTTGACCGTGACCTTTGCAAAATTTTCAATACCGCCCTTGTATTCCAGCTTAACGTCCTCGACTTTGAGCACGTCTTCCTTTAGCTGCAGTTCTTTTCGCAGTTCTGCCGACGGCTCGTAGATGTGAAAATATGGCTTAAAGTCCGGGCAAATGATAGTGATGCTTTTGTTGTCCCTCGTCTTGCCGAAGAGCTTGACGATCACCTCGCTCTTTTTTTCATCCTCATCACCTGGTATCGCCTCGACGTTATAGGTCGAATCGAGGAGCCTGACATCAAAAGAGGCTTGTATGCTGATCACTATCCCAACAGATATCAATAATCCAAACGATTGCATAAATAAGCTATGCTATAATAGCGAAACTAATCTTAAAAATGAAAATCATTTTCAGCTTCCGGTGTCTGTTGTGTCGCGCAATACAGGGATTTCTAATGCAAAGACGCGAAGACTGAACAATTATAAATGAAATTTTGTGGAGCCATGTAATATTTGGCCGCTATAAGGCCGGAATTTTAACGCTCCGGTCTTGCGGTGACAGTATGAATCCCAGTAATGAGCACGCGACAATGATCAATGCTGCGATCGTGCCGCTATCGATCCCCGCGATCCAGATGGAGCTGCCATTCAATATGATATTCAGGTTCGAGGTGCCGACAAATGCGCCTGCCAGTGTCGCCCCCACGAGCAAGCCCATTCCCACGCCCTGGAACTGCTTAAAGCGATCCACGAGCATGTACGCGAGCAGGAGCGCGATCATAGAGAGTACCATCTTGATCGTGATGAACCCGGGCACTCCGGCTAAATCGAATGACGCTTTCAGCAGAGAGCTTTTTTCATACTGGAACGTCCCGAGATAATTAAAAGCGGCGATCGTCGAGATTACATCATATATCACGTAGAACATCACGGCCGAAGCCAGTAAAAGCTTGCTAAGTTTCACGGTAGAATATTAAAAGCATATTAATATAATAAAACTTGATAAATATAACGAAATTATATATAATTAACCGTCGAAGCGCCAATTACTGAATTACATACTGGTTATGTAATAAGTATCAGGAAGACAAGATCTATATCCGACAATAAGGTTTATGCGCCCTGCGCCGCATAGGGCATATGTTGTTCCTATGGACAGGCCATTCACGTTCATCAACTCGGCCATGAGCGCCGATGGTAAGATCTCGACCAAAAAGAGAAAACAGGTAAAAATATCCGGAAAGACGGATTTCGACCGCGTGGACGAGCTTCGGGCTACGTCGGATGCCGTGATGGTCGGGATTGGCACGATATTATCGGACGACCCAAGCCTCACCGTGAAATCCGAAGAAAGGAGAAAAAGGCGCGCATCACAGGGTCTCGACGAGAACCCGGCGCGGATCGTGGTCGACAGCAAGGCAAGGATGCCGCTAACGGCAGACCTGTTCAAAAAGGGCACTGGAAAGCGCATCATCGTAGTCTCGAAGGCTGCGCCGATGGAGCGCGTAGAAGCTTTAAAGGAAAAAGCCGAAGTCATTATAGCCGGTGACGAGGAAGTCGACCTGGCAATGATGACCGGCGAGCTGAAAAAGCAAGGGATCAGCTGCCTGATGGTCGAGGGCGGCGCGACACTGAACTGGGCGATGGCTCGCGCAGGGCTGGTGGACCAGATCTCGGTCTTTGTTGGTAATTTAATCATAGGTGGCAAGGACGCGCCGACGTTCATGGACGGCGAGGGCATTTCAGACCGCTCAGAAGCCATGGAGTTACAGCTGATCAAATATGAACCGATGGATGAGGGGATCGTTTTAACGTGGAAGGTAAAGTAATACAAAAATTTGAGGCCAGCGAGAAAGTAAAAGAACTGGCAAAAAAATACCGCTATGAAGAATACATGGTGGCCAGGTTCGAGCGCTTCGTGCCGGACCTGGAGAAGTTCCTGGCTAGTATGGACGAGCCGCCAAGAGTGTATATTCGCGTGAATACGCTGCGGATCACCATGAACGCGCTACGCAAGAGGCTGTCCGATAAAGGGTTCACTTTACAGGAATCGGACATTCCGGACTGTCTTGAAGTGACCGCGGCGCCTTATTCAATAGGCGCGTCAGCCGAATTTCTCTTAGGATATTTTTACATACAGGATAAGTCCTCCATGATCCCAGCGCTCGCGCTTGCGCCGGCGCCTCGCGACGTGGTCATCGACATGGCCGCCTCTCCCGGAGGAAAAACTACACACATATCGCAATTGATGAACAACGAAGGCTTTGTCGTGGCCGTAGAAGTAGAAGTATCCAGGATCGCGGGCTTGCGGGCGAATTTATCGAGATGCGGTGTCATAAATGTGGCGCTATACCATATGGATGCCCGTGAGATCGGCCGCCTTAACATTAAAGCGGATAAGATACTCCTCGACGCGCCCTGCACTGGCGAAGGTGTCATAGCTAAGGACCAGACGAGAAAGAGGAGCAGGGGCGTCGAGGACATAGAGTACTGTTCCAACCTGCAGGAAGAATTGATCGATGCGGCCTACTCGTGCCTGAAGCCGGGCGGAGTGCTCGTCTACTCCACGTGCTCCTTCGCGCCTGAAGAGAACGAATACAACGTCAACTACGCCGTTAAAAAATATGGCATGAAGGTAGAGCCACTACCGTTCGGCTCCCCCGGGCTGGAGTCTTTTGGCGACCTCCGGTTTGATCCCCAGGTAAAGAACGCAAGGCGACTGTACCCGCACCGGCATGGCACGTCGGGTTTCTTTGTAGCGAGGCTGAAAAATGTATAGAGGGCTAAAGAAGATCGAATTGACCGTCATGCGCCGTGGTTTCGACTACTGGGGCGCGTTCGACTTGACACAGGACCATGAGTTCGTCATCAGGCAAGGTGAACGAAACGACCTGTACATCATGACGCCGGAAGTCAAGTATAATGTGATCGGGCATGAGCCTGAGGCGGAGATGGCCGGACTGCTCATCGGCAGCATTGGTAAAAAAGCGCTGAATCTCAGCATCGAAGGCGCGTATCTCGTGGCAAAGGTCTCGGACAAGAAAAAGATCAAAGTCACCGGCCAGGCCGAGTCTCTCGTACTATATGGCCGCGACGTCTTTGGCAGCTCTATTACGTGGGCGGAAGAGTCGATCAAACAGAACGAGAAGGTCATTATCGCCAACAAATTTGGTGAAGCGCTGGGGATTGGGAGAGCCAGGTTCGACCAGGATCTTCTGTTCGAGGATAAGGTCACGGTGAATACCGAGGCCGATATGGGACTGTACATCAGAGGGCAGGAAGAATACCATTAACCGCCGAATGGTACTGGCGCTGACATGGATGTCTCTGTCTTCCTTTTTTTGAAGGCATAATGTTTATATATCCATGCCGCCACATACATCGAAGAAACAAATTACGTGGTGTGCCGTTTTCAAGCGGTCCAATGCGCTTTTTGTTAACTTTTAGAGGCAAAAATATGTTCAGTGATAAGGGAACAAATGCTCCGGTGGTCGCCGGACAAACGTATGACGTAAAGATTGAGGATGTAGCAAAGAAGGGAGATGGGATCGCTCGCATAGAGGGTTTCGTCATTTTCGTTCCAGGCTCCAAAGTCGGTGACGCACTCAAGATCGAAGTCGAAACGGTGAAGCGCAACTTCGCCATCGCAAAAATCGTATCTTAAGATTACCACGGTTGAGGTGCAAGCCTCAACTCTCAATAACTAATTTTTTTCATAGATTCGCTACCAAATACACGAAGTGCACGACTTTCACCGCAAATATATGGAGCGTAGGTGTTCACAAAGTTGTTTTTGTATAAGCCTCCGGCGGCCAGGTGTTGATATTGTTTGGGCGTATTAGGGACTATTTATTAAACACAGAGGCACGGAGACACAGCTGACGTTATGGTTACGCCTCCGGCGGCCCGGTGACGATATATTGTGCATGCAAATTGAGCTTTTAATTTGAGAATAATAAGAAACCATGATTCATACAGCCGCCGGAGGCGTAACCGCAAAATCAGCTGTGCCTCTGTGCCTCTGTGTTTAATATAGAGTCGCCCGGCCGCCGGAGGCGTAACCATAACTTTGTTGTGAACTCCATGTCCTCGGTGCTTTTGTGGTGAAAAGTTATGCACTTCGAGAATTTTGTAGTAATTGATGTTTTCGTTATGCGTGGCACCTAAACATTTTATTAGGATAAGCGTGATATTAGTATGTTCAAATGGAAAGTCATCTACCATGAAAACGGCGATCGTATTTGACAGTGCCGGCACGCTTCTGAGAGTATATCGTGTGGCCTGGGACGTAAAAAAGGGAATGTTAGTAGAGAACATAGTTTCCACTAATATGATCGTTGAGGGCAGAAAGTGTGTCCTTATCGCGCTCCGCATTGATACTGTCGAGTATTTCGAGAAAACAGACCCCAATATGCCGATCTCTGATTTTATCGCAGATGAAAAGATCAGGTTCGATGTCATTTGTCGCGGTCTCAAGTGCACGAGCGAGCGGATCGGCATCGCCATCGCACAGGACAAATCTGCGAGAATGAGGGACATAAAGGAAGCGATAGAGGCGGTTAAGCTTAAGTGTAAAGATATATATTATTTTAATATAGGGCTTGTAGTCGACGTAGCGAACAATACGATCCCCTTCGTACTCGCTACCGGCGGGCGAATATTCCCCGGCGCAAAGGAAACCCTGGAGAAAATCCTTTCGGACGGGGTCGACGTTTATATCGCCTCCGGCGATAATCGCCGTTCTTTAGATGCGCTTGCCTGCGACCTCGGCATAGATAAGTCGAACGTTTACGATGCAGTATCCCCTTCCGGCAAGATGGACCTGGTTGTGAGCCTGGAAGAAAAATACGACCTGGTCATCATGGTCGGCGACGGTATCAACGACCAGATGGCTTTTCAGGCTGCCGATATGAGCATTTTGACCCTGCAGCAGCATGGAATGAAGCCGGACGTGCTGTACGAGATCGCTGACGTCATCATCGACGATATCAGGGAAGTCGAGGGCGTCGTGAGGGAAAGTTTACATACGAACATCAGCAATAAATAGGCCAATAAGCATGCAAATGAAATTAATCATACGGATATCATCGATCATTACCTGTAAAGATCCGTGTTCGGAGGAACCAAAGTGACGGCATTCGTGGAAGTCAAGAACTTGAACGTGAAGTACGGGGATAAGACCGTACTGAATAACGTGAACCTGACCATCGAGGAGGGCGAGACGGTCGGCATCATAGGCCGGAGCGGCGCAGGCAAGACGATCCTGCTCCACGTGCTCAGGGGCCTGGACGAGGATATCCCCGCATCGGGCAGCGTCATTTACCATACGGCTCGCTGTGATTCCTGTGGCTTTATAAACCCGCCGTCAGGGGTATCGAAGCCCTGTCCCAAATGCGGCGGCAAGATGAGCGCATGGGACGTAGATATCCTCCACGCCGACGAGGATGCCATGAGAGCCATCTCAAGGCGCGTTGCCATCATGATCCAGCGTACTTTTGCTTTGTACGGTGACGACCGTGTCATCGAGAACGTCATGCATGCGCTGGAAGATATTAATTATCCCCAGGGACAGCTGGTCATGAGGGCTGCGGATCTCATAGACCAGGTCAAGCTTTCTCACAGGATGATGCATATTGCCCGTGACCTGTCGGGCGGAGAAAAGCAGCGAGTTGTCCTGGCCCGCCAGCTTGCCAAAGAGCCGATGCTCATGCTGGCCGATGAGCCGACGGGGACACTGGACCCGAAGACTGCCAAGATCGTGCACCAGAGCATAAAGACTGCGGCAAAAGATTACAATATGACCGTGCTGATCACTTCGCACTTCCACGATGTCATTGAAGAGCTGGCCACCAGGGCCGTACTGCTGGACGATGGCGAGATCAAGATGGTCGGAAAGCCCGAAGACGTCATCAAGGAGTTCCTGAAGTCGCAAAAAGTCGTCGAAAAGAAGGAATATGTTGCAGGGTTGCCCATCATCCGGGTGAAGGACCTGCAGAAGATCTACTTTTCGGTTGACCGGGGCGTAATAAAAGCGATCAACGGCGTCAGCTTCGATGTAAAGGAGGGCGAGATCTTCGGCGTGGTAGGCGTAAGCGGCGCGGGCAAGACCTCGCTGTCCAACGCGATCACCGGCAACCTGGAGGAAGCCAGCGGCATGGTGGAGGTCAGGATCGGCGAAGACTGGGTGAACATGCTCGAGCCCGGCTACTTTGCCAGGGGCAGGGCCAAGCAATATGTGGGCCTGCTGCACCAGGAATACGACCTATATCCGCACAGGACCGTCGTGGATAACCTGACCGATTCCATCGGCCTGGACTTCCCGGCAGAGCTGGCGGAGCGTAAGGCGATCCACACGCTGGAGATCGCCGGCTTTACCGAAGTGACAAGCCATGAAGTGCTCCAGAAATACCCGCATGAGCTTTCGGAAGGCGAACGCCACCGCGTAGCACTGGCGCAGGTATTAATCAGAGAGCCGCGAGTTGTCGTTCTCGACGAGCCGACGGGTACGATGGACCCGTTCACGAAGCGGGACGTGGCTAACTCGATCCTGTCCTCAAGAGAGGAGATCGGCGAGACTTTCGTGATCGTATCGCACGACATGGAGTTCGTACAGATGGTATGCGACCGCGTGCTGTTGATGAGGGCGGGCAAGATCATCGACATCGGCGACGTCAAGACTATTATGGACAAGATCACAGCCGAAGAGCGCGAGATCATGGCTAAAAGCCAATGATGTCTCGCTTTTTTATTTTATACAGGGTACATAGGCCGTTTTCTTAACATATTCTTGTTTATAGAAAGTATATCAGGAAAAAAGCGGGATTATAATGGAGAAGAGGGTAGCGTGAGCGAGCTTATCAAGGTTCAGGTTAATGAGAAAAAGGTCGATCTGCCAGCGGGCTCGACTATAGCCGTTGCACTGGAAGCGGCCGGCTACAGGCACGCAGAGGGTGCCGTTATCGGCATTGTAGCCGGAAGAGAGGAGGCGCGCAGCGAAGTGGCGACCGAGTTCCGCGTCTTCACGACAAAGGGCGAGATCCGCATAGAGCTTACGAATGCGCTGAAGCAGGTCTGGCTGGAGTGCTATGGCAGGTTCATCGGCACTAAGGTAAAGTGGACCACCGGTAACGCGATCGCGTTCGGGCCGACGATGTCAGGCGTGCAGGCCGGCAGTACAGAGTCTGAGTATCAGCGCTGGGATGTGTCCTTCGGCACCGGCGGCTATGATGCTAAAAGTACTTACTTGATCATTTCTAAGTCCCGACATACTTCGGACTATGGCGTCAAAGGCGGAGGCATATTCGCCCGTGTCATCTCCGGAAATGGCATTTTATCGAGTCTTGGCAACGATGACCTCATCAAAGGCATCGAGCCCGTGGTCATGCTGGAAAAGTTCGCGAACAAGATCTTAACGGCCGACGTAAATACGCCCCTGGAGGACGGCATGGAGATCTATACAGAGGTGGAAGTGGAGCTGTCACCGAAGGCGAAAGAGGGGGCAGAGCATTTCTATGCTGCGGTGAAAAGCGGCCTGTTCCGGGTGGATTTCGCAGCCAGCTCGTTCCTATCGACGGATATCATGCTGGGCGACATGTGCCCATATGAAAACCTGGCCGCAAGGAGCGAAGGCACGGTCAGCGTCCGCACGGACGGAAAAGGCAGGGGACGCGTGTACCTATCCAGGGCGGATATGACGTCTAATATTTATCATTCGATCGTGGGCAAGGTCACCAGAGGCCTGGAGCTAGTCAAGATGGCTTCTCCCGGACAGCGTATAGCCATAAAAACAGTCCCGGTGAGGCTGAGCACGCTGGGTGTCAGCCTGGCGCAGACCTCCGCGATGCTCGACCTGGCAAACGTCAAGCATGAATCGGTCGGCTACCAGGGCGAAGATGCCGTGGTTGTAGAGCAGGATCCGTCGACGACCATGGAGATCGCGTCGTCGGGACACGTGAGCCTGAAATGCTTACCGAAAAATAAGCTCATCGAGGTCGAGCTGTACGAGGATAAGGCGCCAAGCACGGTCGAATATTTCCGCAGGGCTACCGGATTAAAGCAGCACTCGGTGGGCGGATTACCTTTATTCTTTAAGTATGAGGAAACGATGCTGTTCAAGGGAAAACCCGTCTCCGTCGGCGATTTGATCCCTGAGAACAAGCCCGAGGAAGGCACTACTGTAAAAGCAGGCGAGATAGGCCTGACGAACATGGCTTCCAGGCACATCGGCATGATCGGCGTCCGCGCTGCGGATAACGATAAGTTCGGCCCGACAGGAGAAAAATTCGAATCCACGAACATCGTCGGCCGCATTAAAGACATTAACAAATTGAAGGATATGAAAGAGAAAGACATGGTTTATTTCATAGAGGTGTGAGATGCCCGAAGAGAATATCACGAAGATGGTGGTCATCGCAGACACGGAGCTTCCGTCTGAAGTGGCGATCAACGCATATAAAGTGACCAGCGACGTCACGATCAAAGAAACGTGCTATGGCCTGATGGTCACCGGGAAGCGGGAAGAGGTGGATAAGGTCATCAACGAAGTCAGAAAGCTGAATCCCACCAAGATCTTCGTGAAGGAAAGAGGGTTCCCGCCAGGAGATTCCCGGCGATGTAGGGCGAACAGAGGCGGAGGGCCGAGGCCCGGGTTCCACCAGCTGAAGAACGAGATCGACATGCTGCCGGACATCTCAAAAGGCCTCGTCCTGGTGGAGAGGGGCAGTAAGGCCGTTGACCAGCCAGAGCAAAAGAACATTGACGTTGACCGGTTCAAGAAGATCATCGAAGAAGAATCCTCAAAGCTGACAGGAGAGTCTAAACAATGAAAATTTTTATTTATCCTACTAATAGCCTGATCTTATCCGACCTTGTGGAGAGGTTCGGGCATGAGCCGCTGGCCATGATGAAGGAGATCAGGAAAAAAGTCACTGACCCTGGTCTTGATTCGCCTCCGATGAACATAACGCCGGACGATGCAAAGAAAGGCCTGAAGTACGCAGCCATCGAGATACCCTCGGGCGTAAGGGGAAGAATGTCGCTGATGGACCCGCTAATTGAGGAGGCGCAGGCTGCCATCATCGTCGAGGACGCAGAATATATGTTCGGCTGCATGGGCTGTGCCCGCACGAACGAGCTCGTGAAATATGTCATCCGGACCAGGGGCATACCAGTCTTGAACATTAAATACCCTAAGAACGAGAATGAGGCAAAAAATTTCGTCCTTCAGATAAAAGAGTTCCTGGACGGCCTGACAAAACCACAGGAGGCGGCGCAATGAGGAAAATACGCATAGCGCACCTGACCTGCGGCTCGGAGTACAGCGGCGTGGAAAAGGAAATCGAGGAAGCCGCGACACAGGTCAACGCGCAGATCGTCTACCCGGAGATAGACATCGGCGGTATCAAGGAGACCGCCGACAGGTTCGGCTTGCAGGTCGCCAGCCCTGATTTACGGTTAATGATCGCAAGGGCGGAGAGTATCGTAAAAGGTGAAACGAAGGCCGATGCGGTATTCATCACCACATGTTTCCGCTGTGCCGAAGGCGCCATCGTGCGTAACAGCCTGCGAGACTATATTCACAGCAAATCGGGCGTACCCGTCATCAGCTATTCATTTACCGAAAGGACCACGCATGAGACGCTGCTCACGAGAATGGAAGCGCTTACGACCACGGCGCTCCGGAGAAGCCTACTGGCACGTGAAGAGCAGGTCGGGCTCACGGCGGGCATCGATTCCGGCTCCAGCACCACCAAGGCAGTGGTCATGCGCGACAATAAGATCATCGGCACCGGATGGGTAAAGACGACCGACGTACTAAAGAGCGCTGAGGAAGCTTTCGGCAAGGCGCTGGAAATGGCGAATGTCAAGCGCGAAGAGCTTCAGGGCCTGGGCACGACCGGTTACGGCAGGTTCCTGGTCGGCAAGCAGTACAACGCAGACCTGATACAGGAAGAGCTGACGGTCAACTCGAAGGGTGCTGTCTATCTAGCCGGAAAGCAAAAAGGGCCGGCCACAGTCATCGACATAGGCGGCATGGACAACAAGGCCATATCGGTCAACGACGGCATACCGGGCAGCTTCACCATGGGCGGTATATGTGCGGGAGCTTCAGGGCGTTTCCTGGAGCAGTCCGCTAACCGTCTCGGCGTGGACGTTGCTGACCTGGGACAGCTGGCGATCAAGGGAAACCACGAGCACGTGACCATGAACAGCTACTGTTTTGTCTTCGGTACGCAGAGCCTGATCAACTCGCTCTCGCTGGGCAGGTCCCGCGAGGACGTGGCCGCAGCCGCCTGTAACAGCGTCGCGGAGCAAGTGTTCGAGCAGCAGCTTCAGGAAGTCGATGTCAAGCAGCCGGTGATCATGGTGGGCGGCTCGTCGCTCAATATCGGCCTGGTCAAGGCCATGAGCGACCTGATAAAAATGGAAGTCGTCGTGCCACCGTACTCGCAGTACATCGGCGCGGTCGGCTCCGCCCTGCTCGTGTCCGGGCTGAGGGAGACAAAAGCCTCGGAGGCAAAGAAAGAATGAATGACATGATCATGGAGCCGCTGGAGGTCTTTGAAGTCGAGTCCGAGGACAAGGAAGGCGCTGCAAAGTACAAAGAGGTCATATCCGATATCCTGATGGACTTGAACCTAGTGCGGGCCATTGGCCGCCTGAAGGCATACGCGGACCCTAAGGCGCCCGTATTCATCATCGTCGGCATATTCAGGCCAGGCATGGCGAAGCTTACGCTGGGCGACGTGGCAGATATATCGAGCGTGAATGAAGGCTTACTGGTCTCCGTAAGGGAGGAGCAATATTCCTCCAAGGCGGTCGGAAAGCTCTGGACGACCTATGGCAGGGAGAATATCCTGCCAACCGACAGGGCTGCCGTCATTGTCCCGTTTAAGGGCGACCTGGAGAAGCAGATGGATGACATTTCCTCTATCATCGTATACGATCCGCAGGAAGAATTGAAGAAGAATGTGATAGACGCACTGATACGCATCACTCCCGAGGGCTTCAGAGTCCGTAAGCATTTTATTTCCGAGCACATGCTTGCCTTTATCGCATCCGAGGACCCGATCAAGCCGGAATGGCTTGACATATGCAGGCGCCTGAGAAAAGAGATCGAGGTGCAATAAGCCATGGAACCGATGATCTTTCAAGGCGGGCTATACCGGCATGAAGAGATGGAAGAGCTAGTTGAGGATCTGGGCGGCTATATCCTGCAGAAGAACGCCTTACAGCTCGACGTCATTATGGTCATTCTCGTTCCGACGGCCGACGTCGGGGTCGTGGAAGCGAAAGCTAAAGAGCTTCTCGGCAAGCTGAATAAAGCGGCTCTTGCGGGCACGGAGGTTGCCGTGATCACGCCGACGCTCGCATACCAGCACCTGCCGCATCTAGCCTGCGATGTCGCCGAATATCTGAGAAGATCGGGCGCCAAGACCAACATGATCGGCCTGGCGCGTGGCGTCGGTAGGCGCGTAGCGCAATTAACCGCGAAAGAGATAGACCTCATTAACGAACACGACGTGGCTTTGTTTTTATTAGGAAACTTCAAGGATTGCGTGATCGAAAAGACAAAGCTGTTCCGCGATATCGAGGTGCCGATCGTACTGGTGGCCGGCCCGCAGATCGATATAAAGGACCTGCCAGGATGTAAGGCCTACGTGCCGGGCCTTGGCCGTATGATGCATCGCCTGCGACAGAAGGAAGAGACCGAGGCGATGGATAAGATCGTGGACGCGGTCGGTAAGGTGCTCGACGAGCGCAGGCATGACCTGGATAAAGATGCCCTGAGCGTCAGCCCGCCCCGGCTAAAGCAGGAAATAGAAAAACAGCTCCCGGATATCAATGAAGTGAGCGTCTCGCCGAACCCGGTCACATTAAACCTCAACGGCGCACTGATCAAGCTGCCGTATAACGATTACAAGGATGCGATCCTGAACGTCAAGTTCGACGAGGGCGTCTATATGCGCGAAGTCGTTAACGCCACGCAGTCCAGGATGAAGGATTTCGTGCTCTTACGCATAAAGCCAAAATCAGAGACAGGCTTCGTCATATAGACGAAGCCCTGACTTTTTTAAACTCACGAATTAAAAAATGAAAAAGTCATTTTTATTTGTTCAATCCATACTTTTTGATCGTAACACCCACAACACCAAGGCTGCTGAGTAGCGCGAAGGGCAGTAATGCGCCAAGGCATCCGGTCTTAGTCGTGGCTGACGGGCCGGGCGTTGCAGTCGCCGGCACTGGCGTCGGAGTCGCGACTAACACTAGATCATAGTACTGGTCCTTTATATGGAATGCAGGGTTCGTGCCCTGGTACATGTGGAGCTTTGAGAGTGTTACGTTGCTGGGCATGGGGATCTCTATGAAAAGTCTAGAGGTCATAGAATGGGGCGGGACTGTAGCGTCGCTGATGCTCATGTCCGGCGGCGTATAAATATTCCCATTGCTGTCGATGAATTCCATATCAACATATGCCCGCTCGGAGGTATCTCCGGTATTTTCGTAGGTGAATACGAGGTGAGCCCAATCCGTAGATTCGGGCGAGGCTGATGGATATACATTGCCCATGGGCTTATCGGTCACGTTGACCCAGAGATGTACGATGACATTCGAGTTTGCCCTCGCATACGTATTGTTCGGCATTACGTTATAGTCTTTATCGGCAAGTGCTGATGGAATCAGCATGACGACCATCAAAGACCCTATCAGTAACATTAGTACTAGTAAGCCCGACTTTCGACCTAACATGGTGGAAAAATGGCGGTCCAAGAATTTATAGCTTTTCAATATTCTGGTATTATATGGCTTGTTTCATTCCAATGAGAGCAGATATGATAGAAATGGCGACCACGAGTACGCCTATGTATATGAGCATCCAGCCGCCTGATGTTTTATCCTCATTCTTTTCTAGCTTATCGCTAGCTGGCTCGTGGAAAGCCGGAATATCACGGAGTCCCCCATAGGGTAGAAGCAAGTATCGTCCGACCTCGGACGAGTGTGCGTGCACGAAGAACTCGATAAAAGCGCCGAGAGTTATTACGAGACCGCCTACTATGAACACTATGTTCGAGTATGTGACGAAAAAAGATTCGGGCTTTATCAGGATAAACACGAGCGATATGATCGCAAAAAGTACCGCTATCGCCAGCACAGAAAAAACGATGGACGCGATGTACTGGAAATACTTTTTCCACATGTTTCAAACATCGGTGTCTAAATGTAAAAGCATTACGCTTTTATAATGATTAATTGATGGAGCATTGATCGGTATTTAACAGCTATTCAGCCACACGATATTGAATCTTAGCCCTTTATTGTATTATGTCGCTATGTTTTTTTAGCCGATGGCAGGACATAATCTATAAATAGGGCCGCAACGGATACTATTTCATTCCGTACACAAACGATAGAAAGGCGTGATGCGCGGTGAAATTCGAGAACACGTTAAAGAGCCTGTTCGGCAAGGAGCCGGAAGAGGCGGTCAAGGAGCTTTTAAAAAACACCGAAGAGGATTACGGTGAAGTGCCTTTTATCCTTCAGGCCATGAGCGACAAGCCGAATGTCATTCTTCCTAAGATCATCTACGATGACGCGGTCTTACGACATCCCGAGCACCTGGACGAAAGGACGGTAGAGCTCATAACCATCGGCGTGGCTACTGCACTGAAATGTGACCACTGCCTGAATATGCATTTACGCGTCGCCGAGCGAAAGGGGATCTCAGATGATGAGATCTTCGAAGCCATTCTACTGGGTAGCGCCCTATCTAGCTCCGCAGTGATGGCCCAGGCTATGCGCGTATACGAGAGCCATAAAAAAGAGTCTAAGGCTAAGGAAGAGATCGAAGGCGACTGTGTCGATTGCGTCGCCTATGAGAACCACAACGGCAAGTCGAAGACAGAATAAAAAACTTAATTTTTATTATTACAAAAAGTTTATCTTAAAGCTCGACGCCCGGCGTTATTGTCGTGAGCTTGACGTGCTTCACGCCTTTGAGTGACATCATCTTTTCTGCGAAAGTTTTGATCTGCTTGGCATCACCCCTGAGCGTGAGTATCTCCAGGCAGTTATGCTCGTCTATATGGACGTGGACTGAAGACTGCGTGAGTTCGCTGTTATCGTGCTGGATGTCGATGATGTTGTTCACGAGGCCGCGCTGGTCGTGATCGTAGAGCAATGAGATAATACCGATCCTGTCGCCCTCTACCTCATTCATCCATTCATAATTCAAAATGTAATTCCTGATGGCATCCCGGATGCCTTCGGATCGCGAGGAATAGCCTCGCTTATTGATGATCTCGTCGAATCTTCCCAGTAAGTTATCCGGTAATGATACGCCGATACGCATAAGTTCCTGTTCCATTGGATCACGCTCTGCCATTCATAAGATTAATCTGCCATTCATAAGATTAATCTATAAAATAATATTACTTATGACATAAAATAGCTTTTGATTTATATACCCGCTTCACACTCGACAATAGACACCGGCCTTTTAATGAGTATGTTCCCCTTGACCATGGCTATGTGATTCCCCATGATCATGCAAGTGCTCGCTCTCGTGTGAATGCAAGTGCTGGTGCTCCAGGTTGCCATGCCGGTGCATATGGCGATGTATTAAATTATGGGCTTTGAGCAGCTCAAGGTCGGTCATTACTTTATGGGAGTCCGTATCCACTTTTAGCATGTGGTCTTCTCCGAAGACTATCGCCCGCGAGCTGATCTGCTCGATGATGTCCAGGTCGTGGGTGGCCGTGATTATGGTCTTGCCGGCTTTACTTAGCCCTTGCAGTAGCTCGATGAGCCAGAGCTGGCTCCTGGGGTCCAGGCCTGCCGTGGGCTCGTCAAGGAGAAGCACGTCCGGGTTAACGGAGAGGACCGATGCCAGGCAGACTTTTTTCTTCTCGCCGCCGCTGAGCGTATGGGGCGAACGGTCGCGGAGCCCGGTGATACCCACCATTTCCATCACTTCTTCAGTGCGCTTTATGACCTCGCCCTTCGAAAGATCGAGCTGTAGGGGACCGAAGGCGACTTCGTCAAATACGGTCGAGCAAAATAGCTGTACGTCCGGGTTCTGGAACACGAAGCCCACCTTTTTCCGGAAATAGCTGCTTATCGCATTATTTTCCAGGTTGTCGAACACATCTTCTGTGACCTGGCTGCCGAACGCGTAGAACTCGCCTTCCGTCGGGTAGACAAGCCCGTTCAAGATAGAGAGTAGCGTGGATTTGCCGCTACCATTTGCGCCCATGATGGCCACGCTTTCGCCCTCGTTTATCCTGAGGGTGACGTCCTTTAATGCGGGGAATTTCCCGAGATATGTATAAGATACGTTGCGTAAGTCGAATACCGTCTGCATGTTAACCACCTAGATCATAATAATGTGCTGCGATACTAATATCAGGATGGCGCTGAAGCCCACTACGCTAAAAGCCGCCACATAGTCGCGGGGCTTCAGCCTGAAATCATCCAGGATCTTGACATCCCCGTTATAGCCTCTGGAAACCATCGCCCCGTGCACTTTTTCGCCCATGTCCAGCGATTTTACCAGCGTGTAGCCGATGCGCCCGCCGATCCATTTTTGCTCGTCTAGCAAAGATAATCTCTTTATCGTCCTGCTCTTTTTAGCAGTATAAAACGCCTTCAACAGGTCCATGAACATGAAAATATAGCGATAGCACATGTCAAGCGTGAGCACGTAGACTTTGGGGACGCCTACCGATCGCAGGGACTTGAATAGCTTTTCTCTGGGTGTGGTAAGAACCAGGAGGACGGTCGCCGAAACGCACGTAGCTACTCGCAACGTGAAGACAATCGCGGCCATAGCCCCCTGTCTGGTGATGGATATCGTCTCCGGGAGCCTGAAAGGCCCGAGCCATGCGCCTGCGCCCGGCGTGGCCAGCGTTACAAGGCTGTCGCCCGGGTAAAATATATTAAATAGCATGGGCAGGGCGATGATGCCGGCAAAGATCGGGATGAAGAGCCAGACACGCTTGATGAAGAACCATACCTCGATCTTGCTTAGATAAGCGAATATGAGGACGAGTAAATAAATAGCCAGCAGCACTCTCCAATCCATGGTCATGGTGATCGCCAGGATCAGCGTCAGGATCGAGATCAGCTTCACCCTTGGGTCCAGGCTCTGCAGGATACCGTTTCGCCGGGTATAGCTCTCTGAAGCGATGCTGTCCTCGAAAAAGTTAAAAATGCCGCTTAATGTGCTCTGGATATGGTTTTTCCTTTTTTTCGTGATCGTGTTACCAGGAGTCGGCCCGGCATCCGACACTTTCATCCACTCGGGAATATTAATGCCTTCCGTGGTAGAATCGGTAGCGCCGGAATATGCCTTTTTTGTTTCAGGCGCATCATATCTTTCAGCGCTGTCCGATAAATGATCCTTCTCATTTTTCGCGACAAGCTTTCCTATCAGGTATAATAAGCCGCCGCATATCACGACGCCGACAATCGCAGAGAAGACATATCCCAGCACAGTGCCTATGGTCGTAGATACACCGGGGATCCCATAATCGGCCAGGGGCGCATTCCACAGCGTAGAAGAGGCATTTTCACCGAAAGTATCCCCTCCCAGGTATAGCCCGATAGGTGTCAATATGATCAGGATCCCCAGGATCAGGAGTAAAGTCCGGAACATTTTATTATTAAGCAGGCCTCTCGACTGATTCGTTCCAGCTATTACTTTTTCATGGTGCAGCCAGGTTTTTTTACCTCCTAGCAACATGGGGTCATTTACCTGAAGATAAGCGAATATCAAGCCTGTGGCGAGAGCTTCGACCACGCCGAATATCAGGTGAGAGCCGACCATAATAGGTATGGTAAAGCTCAAGGGGAATTGTATATACGAATAGCCCTGCGAAGCCGGGTACAATATCGGCTGTATGCCCAAATCGAAGCCCGTAAACGCCGCCCCCAGCGGTAGCGAAACGTATCCTGCAATGACCGCCGCGAAGAGGCGTCTTTTTGAAGTGACCGGCGACCTGCCGCTAAGGATACGATAAATGATATAAGCGCTAAACGGTATGACAAAAGCCATGTTGAAGCTATTGGCGCCCAGGGTTGTCAGGCCCCCGTCTCCGAACAGCAACGCCTGTATGATCAGCGTGACGGTCATAGCGATCAAGGCAGCCCACGGGCCCAGTATGATTCCCATGATCGCGCCCCCGGTCGCGTGCCCGCTGGTCCCTGCGACCACGGGCAGGTTGATCATCATGATCACGAATGAGAACGCTGCAAGCAGCGCCATCATCGGGACTTGTTTCGACCTGAGAGTCTTCTTTAGCCGGTATCCTGCATAAAGCCAGATAAAGATCATAATCACATATAGGGGAATATAAGTGAGCGGCCCGATGACCGTGTCGGGAATATGCAAAATAACACCATTACTAACTAAGCACTTTTTGTTATAAAAATGTGTCGATTCGTATTATCTATGACTACGTTATTTAATTATAATATTACTTATTAGTACGTATTATTATATCAAAATAAATGATGATCAACAATTAAATAGCACATCATTGAGCACGTTTAATGTTTTTTACATCGATTTTAGCCATATAATAATGGCTACGAAGATATAAATCTGCCATATCACGACGATTTTCAGATTCGTATTACCGATTATCGACTCTCTGCCATACAGTGGGTCACTATTGAAGGCCAATAAAAAAGTTTTATTGTACGGGTCGAATCAATTTTCCCATATACGCATTAATCCTTCCATTTGGCTATTATATACGCACTTTAACAGGGTAACATTAAAAAAGAATAATATTGAGGATTAATATGGCATAGAGTGGGGTGTTTTGATGGCAGAGAAAAAAGCGGAAATGACAGTACGTGAGGCTGGACACAAAGGCGGGTCCACCACAAAAGCACGTTACGGCGAAGGGTTTTACGAAGAGATCGGAAAGAAAGGCGGAAAGATCGGCGGAAAGAAGGGCGGGACCACCACCAAGGAGCGCTATGGTGAAGGGTTCTATGAAGAGATAGGGCGCAAAGGCGGCCAGAAGGTACGTGAGCTTATCGAGCGCGGAAAAGCTTCAATGAAGGAGAAAAAATAACATATAAAAAACTGGTCGGATATGTGATGTATGGCGCCGATCTAAAGCGCGATGCTCCTGTCTAAAAACAATTCCCAACCTTATTTTTGTGTTCAGGGGAAAACGGGCCATATGAGCTAGCGCTGTTGACATTTTTATCAGACATTGCTATCATAAGCTTTGCGAAGCATGATTGGCGTGAGTATGGACGTGACCAGTACGACCATGGCCAGTACCGAGTATAATTCTACAACACCGGGGATATGGTGCCCGTAATTATCGACGAGGCCAATGGCCAGCAGGCTTATGACGAGTGTATATTCGCCCATGGGCGTCATTGCGAGGCCCATCTTATGCATTTCGTTATCCGTATAGCCTCCCAGCAGCACGCCCGAGAAATACGTGGAGACGTACTTACTGGACATCACGACTAGCAGCAATCCCAGGAATAATACGAAGTCGACAGGTATCTTCACGATAAGGAGATCTAATGGCGCCGAGTTGATCATGCCCAGGATGTTGATGCGGACACCTGTGTAGACAAAAAACAGCGGTATGAAAAGGCCTTCGCTGACCGCCTCGATCTTCGGCGTTATGTACTTGAAGGAAACCTGTGACCGTGCGAGGATAGTGCCGGCTAAAAAGGCGCCTGTGACCTGATTCACACCGATCAGCTGTCCGGTGAAAGCAACCAGGAACATGATGATCAATGAGATGATGATGGCGGACATCTCGTTCGTCGAATTTTTCGCCATGTTGATGAGCTTCTCAGAGATAGCCCGGCCCATCCATAAGACTAAAATAATGAATCCCAGTACGACGAGGAAAAGGATGACTGCAGCTTTAAGGTCGACTTTTGTCGTCAAGTATGATAGGAATAGTGACAGGGCCAGCATGGCGAGAATATCATCCGTAGTCCCGACCGACATGATGGTCTTGAACACCTTACTGCGATTATCGCCAATCTCCAGCAATACCATGAACCCGATAGCCGTGGAAGTGGAGATGAACGCGATGCCGACCAGGATGGACGCGTTCAGGTCAAATCCGAGTAATGCGGTAATGGACATGGCTGTAAAGAACGTCAAAAAGCCGCCTATCACGGAAATGGTCGACGCCTTATAGACGTTCTCGCCCATAACTTTCTCGAAGTCGATGGATAGCCCCATGAGGAACATCAAGAAAAGAATGCTCAGGTCGGAGAGGTCATTAAGATCCGGGCTTGCGTTGACCTGGTTAAGGATCATAGGGCCGATCAGGATACCTGCAAGTATCTGGCCGATGAGGGGTGAGAACCCAAACCGGTGGACCAGGTCCCCAAGTATCTTGCCTACTAGCAGCATCAATAGCAATTCAAATAGAATGCTATAACCAATCAATCCAATAGCCCCTATATACCTTAAAAAGCTCCCTTTTGTATTTATACTTATTCCGTTTACGGCCACGTGGGCGACCGTTTATATAAAAACCACCTGTTTTTGTCGACCTTTTATTCCGGAAAGAGAATGCTTTATAATTATTGTTTTACTGGCGATCCAGTATCTGTTTCATCTGAAGTGCATCGTCTTCCTGCAGGGGCGTTTCGCAAATGATCGTCGCATTGAGCTTACGCTCCTTCAATATTTGGGCGAGCGGGAGAAAATCGGGCTCGGTCCCAAGCGGCAGATGCCTGACCTCACGGGAATTCTTGTACTCGACACCTGAAAAGTGAATATGAAAGTCGTTTGACTTCACCGGCTTTATGGCATCGAACACAGCATCATAATCAGCCCGACTTTTCAGTTTTCCATTTGTGCGCGCATGGATATGGCAGAAGTCTACTACGATGTCGGTGCCAGGCACTGACTTCACTATGTCCACATAATCTTCCGCACTACCGAACTGCCTGGCATCGCCAGTGGTCTCGAGGCCTATAAGAGGCTTCAGGCCTTCGTCGGACCTGATGTGGCTGAGCTCCAGTAAATGTTCCTTTAACAGCTCCGCATCCGGCTCACGTGCCGGGTGGCACACGATAATGCCCGCCCCCAGTTCATCCGCGATGCGAAGTGAACGCAGGATCCATTCCTTGCTTTTTTCCTGTGTGGCCTCGTTTTTACTTGTCAGGTTGATATAATAGGGTGCGTGGACGGAGAACTTTATATCGCACGCTTTACCGACTGCCGAGGCTTTTTTAGCACTCTCAGGCGTCATGTAAACATTTCGCACGAACTGGATCTCCATGGCCGCCAGGCCGACTTCGGAAAGGTATCGTGCGCCGGCTTCGGTACCTCCGCCCTTCACGTGCCGCGGTATACCCGCGATCCCTACGCGTATCATATGTAGGTTTAGCACGCTCCATCGATAAAATACCTGCGAGTTCCCGCCACATTTAAGAAATGCTAAAAACCATTTGTGACCATTCAGTCTTCAGCGGTCAGGATGTATAAGATCCATGGCCCTCAATGCAAAGTATGTGCCGTCGGAGACTGAATTGTAACGCCAATTTTAGTATAATCGTACCGGACTTGCAGGGCTCGCCGTAGATAATAGTCGTCACGATTATTTAAAGAAATGAGGAGTCAATTAGCAGGGGAATTTTATGGCCGAAGAAAAAAAGGGCGAGATGACAGTCGGAGATGCGGGCCGCAAAGGCGGCCGCAAAGGCGGCGAGATCGTCAAGGAAAAGTATGGGTCGGCATTTTACTCGAGGATCGGGCATAAGGGCGGACAAAAAGTCAAAGAGCTTATTAAAAAAGGCGAGGAAGCGGAATCCGGAAAATAGGCATGCTACCGTACCGCGTTATTCATGCTATGATCGAGATCAGCTTAATCGTCCCAGGGCTGCTAGCAGTGCTTCGACTCCTGTGACATGGACCGCGCCCCGCGCGGAAAGAGACTCAAGCATTTGCCCGGCCGTCCCTCCGGTGAAGTCTCGCTCCGATTCCGATGCCAGGACGATCACCGGCTTAATCGCTGCCACTTCGAGCGCTGCCTCGAGGTTTTTCAAGTTGCCGAAGCCGAACGGTACGCCTGTCAACACAATGACGTCGGCGTTTTTCATGAGCTCTACGTTCTGGGTGTATGAATCGGGTGTGATCGGAGAGAACGGCGCCTCACTGACTGTTTTTATGCCGAGCTGCGAAGCTGTCTCGTAGTCCGAGTCCAGGACGTTCAACACGCCCGCAGTCACGCGATAGCCTTTAGTCCTCAGCGTGTAGAGCACCTGCGTGCCCGTACCTGCCCCGCAGACAACGTGGACTGTCTTTTGCAGGGACGGCTCCATCATTTCGATCGAGTTCAGCAGCGTAACGTACAGGTATCCGGTCAACGGGTGCTTCCGAATAAGGACACGCGCATGGAAAGCACATGCGATGTTCGCCTCGGTCAGCACTTCGTCCGGCTTGCCGCCGACCAGTATGCCGTTGCCCGATAATAAAATTAGGCGGTCACAATAGCGGGCTGCCAGGTTCAGGTCGTGAAGGATCATGATGACCAGGATGCCCTGCTCTTTTTTCAAGCGCTCGACCAGGTCGAGCACCTCGAGCTGGTGCTCGATGTCCAGGTGAGAAACAGGCTCATCCAGCAACAAGACCGATGGCTGCTGCGCGAGAGCTCTGGCAATGGTGATCCTCTGCCTTTCGCCGCCGCTGATCTGCGAATACGGGCGGTCGCGCAGGCTCCATGTATTTGTCAACTCCATGGATTGGCGGATGATATCCATGTCCTTCCTGCCTTCCAGCTCGAATCGCTTCATATGGGGGCTTCGGCCCATGGTCACGATATCGAGGCAGGAGAAATCGAATTCCACTCCGGCATCCTGTGGGACGACCGCCATGTTACGGGCAAGCTCCTTGCTGGAATATTGGTCTAATCCTTTATCCAGCAGGACAATGGAGCCGGAAGAGGGTTTCAGGATCCTGCTCAACGTTTTGAGCAGCGTGGACTTTCCGGACCCGTTAGAGCCGATAATGCCTATACACTCGCCTTTTTCGACGCTTAACGTGATGTCTTTCAGCACGTCCGTCTGCCCGTAGCCGCAGCAAATTCTCTTCACGTCAAGCATGCTATACCCTCGCATTCTTTTTCTTTCTCAGTAGCAGATAAACGAAGAATGGCGCGCCTAGCAGCGCAGTGATGATGCCCACCGGGATCTCCGTAGGCTGTATGACCATGCGCGAGAATGTGTCGGCAGTCACCATGAACATGCCGCCCATGAGCAGAGAGGAAGGGATCAATATGCGGTGGTCGGGGCCGACTATGATGCGCATCATGTGGGGTATGATGAGCCCGACAAACCCGATGATGCCGCTCACGGATACCGCGGCGGCCGCGATGAGCGAGATCACCGCAAGCATGCCGATCTTTAGCCGGTTCACGTTTGTGCCCAGGTGCTCCGCCGACTCGTCGCCCAGGAGCAGCAAGTTCAGGTCCCTGGAAAAGGCGAAGATGATGATGGTACCGAGCACGGCGAATGGCGCCATCAGGTAGATGTCATTCCAGCCGGCGTTCCAGAACGCGCCCATGATCCAGAATACGATCCGCTGCAGGCTGTTACCGGATATGTACATCATGAATGAAGTGACGGCCGAGAAGAATGCCGCGATCGCCACGCCGGAGAGGATTAGCGTTTCCACGGGGATCTTATTCCCGGTGCGGGCAATTGTGAATACCAAAAATGCGGCCAGCAGCGCGCCGACAAAGGCACCGGCCTCCATGCTGCCTGCTAAAACGCTTGCGCCTAAAACGACCACCAGGGACGCGCCCATCGCGGCGCCCGACGATACGCCTAACACATAGGGATCCGCCATCGGGTTCTTGAATATGGCCTGCGCAGCTACGCCCGCGATCGCGAGGGACGAGCCGACCAGTAAAGCGAGGATCACGCGAGGGAGCCTGACTAACATGATAATACTCTCTTCTCCGACTGACCAGGTTTTTGCGATATGCACGTGATCGTTAAGAACCGGTACTTTCGAGACCACACTGGACAGGATGATCATTGCGACTTTATCGACGCTGATGTTAGCGGGGCCTATGGCCGTCGCCATTACCACGACAGCCAGCAATAAAACGGATAATATCAGGATTGTGAGCGCCCACTTGAAAACCTTTTTTTCCATGGATCCACCACTAAAGTAAACTTTACTAATATCAATTTTTCTTTATATGGTAGTCCGTCAAACATATAAAATTATTGCTTGAGACAGAAATGGTGCCAGTCGTACGTTAAATAATATAAAATACATTATTTACCTGTATATCGTTTGTCGCACCATGATGGGTCGCATCAATCGTTAAATAGATATACTCAAAAAATACTTATACACAAGCAAAAATACGACTACGTCGAATAATACGCTGAGGTAGCCAAGTCAGGTCAACGGCGAGAGACTCAAGATCTCTTCTCGCAGGAGTTCGTCGGTTCGAATCCGGCCCTCAGCATTCTGTACGTTGATTTCATTATTTTTTTGTGTCTCTTCGCTATGTGAAACATGGCTTATTTTTGGTTTGTTTTGGATAGGCAAGAGTCAAACAATCTCTCGCTCATCCGGCGTTTTAAACTTAGTTTTTATTCATTATATGAGTAATCGGTTACTCTTTTATAGAAGTGCATCCCGGCCTTTGTTAGTGTAGACTAACAAGATATTTTAATCGCTTAGATAAATAGCGATTGTTTATATACCCCTGCCTATATAGTAATTGTTTAAATTATTGTGGGAGGTATTAATTTGAGGAAATTTTTAGCTATAGGCATACTCCTATGCCTTGTTGTATTGATAAGTGGTTGCACATCTTCAAGCGGCGATGCGACTTATGACAAATATTCACAGATGTCCGCGTCAGACCTTAAAACTCAAGCTAACTACGTGTATGGCCAAGATTTTTTGAGGAATCCGGACAATTATAGGATCAACTTATTGACATGGTTGTCGTTATAGATCAATCGACGGGCGATGATAATGGAGATCATGCATACATTATCAATCTGAATAAAGAACCGTCCGGGCAACCTGTTTATGCTCAACTTGATTTCACTGCTTCTGACGAGTCAAGATTCTTGAGCGGTGATAGGTTGATTGTTTATGGCATCTACGAGGGGGATTCAAACTCCAACGGCCAGCCTATATTCATGGGCTTGTTAACGACAGACGACTCATAATTAAAGTTATATACGGAAGAAACAGCCTTGCTGGATTGGTATCGCTTAAAAATATAGGATGGGAAAAGCGCCCGCGCCCGGATTTGAACCGGGGATCTCGATGTCCGAAGCATCGCGTCTTTTCCATCTGGACCACGCGGGCAATAATAAAAATTAAAGGTTATCCTGGAGCTTTGCCTGCGCGTAGGCCCTGGCCCTGAAAGCCGAGTCTATGCGTAGGTTGACCTCTTCCTCCGAGGCGCCGGCAGTCGAAGTAAATCTTAACCTCGCCGCCACGCCCGGGAGTGCCGATCGTTATACTGTCCTGGAACTCGTGATCACGCATCCGGATGTGCTTGACCACGATCTCCGTAGATGCAGGGGTCTTTTGCTGGCGTTGGATCTAGCTCGGTTATGAGCTGATCGGTGGGGAGTTGGGAAAGTTCGGCCATGGCAGTTAACTGCTCCTGTTAGCCCCAAGCTCACGCTTGGCGACGTTCTCATCGTCCTCTTTCTCGGCCTCGGCCGAATCTTCGGCTTTCTTCGCGGGCTTCTTCAACTTCTTCCGCGACTTCTCCTCGGATACCTTCTTCAGTCGAAGTTGTTTCAGTTTGACGGCCTCTTTAGGGTCAATCTTATCACCACTTGAATGCACGACCATTTCGTTGTCCAGGTAAGCCGTCTCGATCCTCATGGTTTCTATGGTGTCGATATCTCCAGTCTCTGGATCTCTTTTAATAAACAATTTCTGCCGAACGACAGCATGAAGATCGGCTTTGAGCACTTCACCGCAGCAGGGGCACTGGTAATAAATTTCACATTCTGGCATGATTTAAGCCTCCTTCTTGGGTTCGATACTCTCGATCTTGCGTTCAGTCTTGATTTCCCCGTTCTCAATCCATGAGAATACACTTACCGTCACCGTGACGTTTTCGCCCTTATAGGTGCCCGGCAACTTGTAATACGCAGGCATCTTAGTTCATCTCCTTGAATCCGTTGAAGACCATGGGCGCACCGCACTCTGAGCACTTGATCGGTGCCATCTTCGCGTTTACCTGGTCTTTGCTTACACACGATACCTGCGGGCCTGCCGCGTGGTTGCTGCATATGAATTGTGCCATTTCCATGTCTTTTACTCTCCATTATAGTGGTGAATTTCACCATAATATGGAAGTACAGCAACATATATAAATAATTATGGAATGAATACTGGTTATTAATGGTGAATCATGACACAAAGTTTCACGACACAATTTAACGATGAAAAGCAGCGGCGAATAGTCCTTGATAAAGTCGCCTGTGAGCTGAGAAAAAACTCAAGAAAGGCGACTACATCAAGGTCACAATCGAGAAGGTAAAGAAGTGATTTTATGATATCCCCTGAAGAAATAAATGAGATAAAGGATAGGATAAATAAAGTATCTGAAAATATAGACGAAATCATCAAACAAGCAAAAATAAAAACCATGAGCAGCGAAGATCATGATATCATTATTGAATTGATCCATGAACGCAATATGTGGAGCATCTTTGCAAATAATATTAAAGACGATTTCACTCTTGATATGGATGGCTATATGGCCGATCGTCTGAAATATAATAACGAGCTCGGTAGTGCCGCCTTTGATGAAGTGAAAAAATTAAAAGTCGAAAAATAATTTTTTATTTACACGTCGGCCTTACGTTCTTCTTTTAATGTTGCCTGCCGAACAATATCATATGCTTGACGTGATGGTATACAGGTGTTTACACGGGTATACCTTGCTAAACCACGGTTTACCACGGTGGAGGTATTAGAGATGCAGATTCGTGATAGAAAAGCAATACAAGTCGAAGAGGCATTAGAACGATTTATTAAACGAAAGGGAGGCGGAGGGACGCTCCCCGAAGATGTATTGGAAAACCAAAATCGAGAGGTGGGCCGAGACAATGCCCCGACCCGATAGCATGACGGACGCTATTAATAGATTATTAGGCAAGCCTAATTTATATAACTTTCGGTTATATATTATACGCTATTGTGTATAAGCCAATAAAAAATAGTTCGTTTTTTATGGTATTAATGCACCACCCGTATGAGTGCCTGGCGCTGCGAGATCTTCATCGTCTTCTCGGATTCTTTTACCCCATCGCGCTGCATGACGATGGTCAACTGGACGGGCTGGTTCATGCTTCCCATCTGTGACAGGGGTATGATGGCTTCTGGGCCTGCTTCGCCGAAGGTCGCATAGTTATCGCCGCCGAAGGTCGTGGGCTCGGCGAAGATGCCGCCAGATGCAAATGCCTGGTGCGCCGTACCACCGCCCCTGACCGTTGTGCCGCCCGTACTGCCGCTACCTGTTGAATTATTGACTGACGAGTTTCCTGCCTGAATAGCCTGTCCGGCCAGCGTCAAAGTTTGAAGCTTTCCCACAGTCGGACCGCCCACAAGGCCCGCGATCGCATCATAGGCACCGATAAGAAGATTTATTCCGGTGATGATGTTGTTTATGTTTCCGATGACGATATTCTCGACATCTGTCATTATTGTATTTACGCCGTCCCTGAACCACTTGATGTTATCATAGGCAAGGATGAAGCCGCCAACAAGTGCCGCGATCGCGAGGACCACGAGTCCTATCGGGTTTGCGTCCAGGGCGACATTTAAGAGCCACTGTGCTGCCGTTGCTGCCAGGGCTGCGGCTTGGAAGCCGTAGGTCGTCGTGGTGTAGAATATATTCGCTAGTGCGCCTTCATTAGCCAACGTTTTATAGAGCAGCATCCCGCCATTTACGACCATGAGCGCGGGTCCCATTAGGTTAATACTCCGCTGACGCGCTCCAGGGGTGCAAGGGTTTTTCCGATATTGGTTTCCCATATCTCCCAGTAGTTGCCCAGCTTTTGCATCGTGGTAGCGTGATCGTCTATTATTTTGGCATACGCATCCGTCGCGCCTGTGGCATCTCCGAGTTTACTTTTAGCATTACCCAGTTGATCATTCGTAATTCCAAGGGCTTTGTAAAAGTCGGATTGGCTTCCACTACCATCGCCTGCGGCTTTGTTGATGTCGGCTATGGCCTGTTTGGTCGGGATGCCTTCTGGCCTAAAATCTCGACAATCGCGGCCGTATCATCGAAGGATAGGCCCATAGTGCTCGCTTTTACTCCGGTCTGGTCCAGGATGTTACCCACATCTGAGAGTGAATACTGTGTGCTGTGTGTGATCGCTGTCAGCTCGTCGCTCTTACTTGTTAAATCGTCAGTGGTCAGACCATAGACCTGCATGGCTGGGATCAGCTTAGTAAACAGACTGTCGCCGGTTACATCGTTAGCATCTGCGAGTTTTAACACAGCTTCGGTGTTATCCTGCATCTGCTGTTATTGGTCACACCCGCATTGGAGAGTTTATCCATAACGGTAGTGACATCATCGAGACTGTCGTTGCCGTGCTCGCCTTGCTGATGGACTCACCCATATCGTATATTGCACTTGAGGCTATGCCGCTGTTTTGTGATATGGCCTGGACCTTGGCATCATATCCCTCGTATTTGGCCGTGAACATGTTTATCGCAGAGCAGCACCACTTAGAGCTGCGCCGATCGCAATCCCCATAGCCTCAAAGTTACCCTTTGCTGCGGCGGTCCCCGCCTTCGTCAGGTCATTAGCGATAATATTATATGCGAATGTGCCCACATTTGCATCAGCCATTACTTCGCCCCCGCTAACATGATCTTCATCCGCACTTCATCCACGTTGGGTATGAACAGCTTGGCGCACTCCGGGCAAAGAAGTAAGACCGTTGTCTTTCCGTCTTTCGATGTCTTGATATCCTGCATCGTACTGGTCGATAACAAGAGCGACAGTCCGCTCACTTCTTTATGGCAGTATGTACACTCCCGTACCTTCGAATTTCCATTGATATCGATCATGCCCACGTAGAGCATGTCGAACATCAGGCCATCGGGGCTTTTCCGGAACCCTTTATACGAATCGAGCCCGATAGGCTCGACGCCATGGCCGTGTATGATGTTATGGGCCATCTTCATTAATTTCTTATTAGCTTTCATCCAATCCATCTCCTGCAGGCCGGGCATCATCCGCTTATCGCATTGGAGGGAGGGACAACGCCCCGGCCAAATTATAAGTTTAAGTTCACGATTCTATCCGGGCCGGGCGATGCCTCGAGGACTTACAAGATCGCCCGGCAGGATCTAAATTTAAATTAACTCCATCTTGCGCGTGGTCTTGTTGAAGTTCAGGGTCTTATCCTTGGGCATGGCCAGCGGGTTAACCTTGTCTACGGTGTTCTGCTTCTCGGTGTTGGAGTAATTTGATGTGCCATCGTGCGCTGGCTGTGACAGATAACCACGAGAATCGCGTGGATTCATCATGGCGCCACCGCCTACCCCAGCTTCGCCCGGATCCATCATCTTTTCGGGAAACATTGCTGTTAGGTACTGACGAATCAGGGTAAGACCCGGGGCACCGTTGGCAACGAGCCACTTATACAGGTCGAACCAATATTGTTCGACAGTCTCGAGGTTGGCGCCTTCGGGCAGTGTTGGAAAATTCGTGCCGGCTGCGTTGGCCTTTGTCTTTGGGTTAGACGATAATAGGCCGTTGTTCGCGTTGGTGACGCTCTGGTATTCCTGGACGATCTCTTTCAGGTCGGCGAGGTTCACCCTGACAGTGTTCTCATGGCTGTTCCTGACTTCGGTGTTCATGATCTGTACGAGTTTTGCTTTAGATTGTGTTGATATGTCCATTGTATTTCCATCCCCTGATTTTAAGTTGTAACCGTTTTTGCAGCCTGTGCGTTGGCCTTCTGCGTCTCTGCGTGCTTCTCCTGGAACTTCAGTAAATCTCGACGCAGCTGATCGAGCTGGTTTATGCCGCTCTTCATCCTGTTAATGTCGTTCACGGCCGCGCTGTAGATGTTAATATACTCGTCGAGAACCGGTATGATCTCATCTCCAAGGGCTGCGAGCTTCGGGATATGCTCATTGTGATTCTGGCTGACCAGAGTGTCACAATATAATGCGTTGAGTTCCCTGGCTGCGCCAATGACATCATGGGCTTTCAGCTCGTCGACTGATTTCTCGACGTTCTTTATTTCTTTGAGCGCTTCGCGAGCGTCCTTGACTGCTTCTTTTAGATCTTTCATATTCCAATCCATCCTATAGGGTGTTTACCGTTTTCTATCTCGGCACGATGGCCGCTCTATACAGTGAATTAATAATTGTTAACCGTACATTCCCATTTCATAATACGGTTGTATCGTTGCGCCCTTTATGTGATAAGTCAGTTCAACGGCCTTAATCGCCGCATTGCCGGCATCCAACCGCACTTGGTCTGTCGAATTAGGATTTTCGAGTATCTTGGCCAGCTCATCCGCGATCTTCTCAAGCAAATCCGAACTTGTCGCTGGTTTTTTCTTTCTCGGCGCCATGACTACAACAGCCTCGGGATCCGGCTTCGTGAATTGGAATTCATGATCTCGCGGATGCTGACAATATGTGAGGTGTCCGGTTTTGGCGCCTGTTCTTTAACCTCTCTGTCCAAAGATTCTACACGATTTATCCCTGTTGTGTCATATTTCGGACTCTCGGCATCTTCAAATGGTAATTGCTCAATAATTTGGTTTTCTTTTGTCGCAATATCCTTCATTTCCGACATGCTGTCCCGGCCGTAACTTGGTTTTACTTGATCGGAATCTTCTCCGGCGTCTCTGATGACGCCAGCCAACTCATCGTCCGATAGGTCCTTCGCCGACACGAAGACGATCTTACGAGGCTCGTGGTTATGCTCCTCCGCAACCCGGACACGATCCATGAGTAATAATTGGAACTTGGCGAGCATCTCAAGTCCTTCCCTGAGACTGTTCGCGGCCCTGACGATCTCTCGCACCTCTCCACCCTGTCGCGCGTCATCGTATGTGTCGCGCATCGTTGCGGTAAGGTCGGACATCTGTCGCATTATCCCATCGACACTAAGGACGACATTCGCTTCGTAACTCTTCGCCAAAGCAGCCGACACATGACTATTTTTGTGACGCCTAAGCGCATCCTTGGTCAAAGTGTATTTCCTGCCAACGTCGCGCAAAGATTGGCCTTTCAGCAATTCTTGGTCGATTTCTAAGCGCAACGGGTGAAGGCAAACTGTGCAGGTGCGTGTCATACCTTCAGCCCCATGACATCGCCAGTCCTGGTGATCCTGCCATCTTCAACCAGGCGTTGAATGGCATTTACGATCGTGTGGGAGTTGTCGGGTAACCACATCATGAGGTCTACTGTATCGCATCTCACGTTTTTTTCAAGGCATTTGATTATTCTTTGGTCGATTGTTTGGGTCACTTCTTTTCCCCCCGGTAGTTTATGATCGTCTGTTGAGTTGCTCGAGGATATGCTCCTTTAAGCGTCCTCCTGGTCTCTGTGAATTTGATTCTATCATGGTTTGTCATTTCTGATTCATCCCCTTTAGATAAAATCCAGTTTCCTAAATTCCTAACCCCTTTAGGGGTAGGAAACTGATTTTTCTAGTCTCCTATTCAATTTCCTAAGCTTTAGGAAACTAGGAATCTGGACGATGTACGCCGTTCTAATTTCCTAAGACGTTTCTGAGTTAGTCTCCTAAATGTTGTTAAAATCATTAGGAAACTAGGAAACTAGGCGACGTTGATTCTTTTCGCCCTTCTTTCACCGTTTTCCATGACCAATTCGTTACAGGCTAGCATGGCGTCAATTGTATGCGTGATATAGTCCCTACCGCTCCGACCGCCGGAGCGCTTAATCATGGCTTGCACACGATCGACCAGTTTACCTTTGATAGTTGAACCGTCGTGATTGATGGCGTCATATATTGCTTTCTTGACGCTGCCCTCTGTGGCTCTGCTGCCTTCGTCAATGGGTACGCCTTTGAAGTGTGCGCTTATTGTTACCCCGTTCTCGGTCAGATATTCAAATTCGGCAGCGAACGGTTTAAATTCGGTGTCCCTGGTCTTCGTGGGTGTCACTGTTACGATGTTATGATCTCGCTCGATGGATAATGCAAGGTCCAGGCTCCCCTCGATCGCGCTTGATCCTCGTAGACTTTCGCCGGCTCGGGCCGTGTCATTCTTCGCATTGTTGTTTTTCCGGTTGTGATGTATGACGACGATAGCGGTGCCTGTCTCTTCAGATAATTTCCTTAAATTATTCATGACCATACCCATGGCTGCTGCTATTTTCGTCTACATCGCCGGAGACATCTACAAGGCAGTCAATGAATACGACTTTTGAACCGTGGGCCTTGATTCCATCTCGTAAATGCTCCATACTCACCGGATCGCTTACGTCGAGTCCTGGGGATGGCATAGAATAGTATCCGAGTAGTGCATCCACGGGCGCCTTATGACCGGTTCCTAGCATCTTGAAGCGGTCGCTTGTCCTGCGTAAGCCGCCATCCTCATCAACCCATAGAACGGGGAATTTATTGGTTTCATGGGCTTCTATTTCGGGTGATATGCTTTCAAGCCATTTCTCGCCGGTCGCGATGCATACAGCCAGATCCATTAAAAGCATAGTCTTAAGCGAGCTGGGGGCACCGTAGACGACGGATAAAGACGGGACGCTAAGAATACCATCAACCGCATATTCGATAGCTGGTCGGTCTGCATAGGCATCCTTGAGTGTGTAAAGACGCCAGTTGATCGCACTATCCGCAATAATTTTCTTAAAGTCGTCTGCGAGATCTCCACACATATCATATAATTCATTATCAGGTGCGGACATGTGCTGGGGATCGATCGCTCTTTTGGCGATATCTTTACGAGCTGTGGCACACATAGCCGTCAACTCGTCAATAGCATCGCGTACCTGGTCTTTTCCTTGAGTCCTGCTCTGTAAGCAATCAAGCAGTTCGTCATTATCTTTGAACGGCTTTACTTCGGGCTGGATGTATTGATTTAGCAACGCGAGCGTGGAATTGCCCTTATCGAAGAGAGTTTTCACTAACCGGATAGCCTCGGTGTCTTCCATATTACGCGCCTCCAGATGCCTTTATTTTCTCAATTGCACGCGCTAACAATCCACGAGTGCGTCGGGCCTCGCTGATCCGCGTCTAGGGTGTTGGTGGCTCTCTGTCTGGGTTGCGTAATCCATCTTTAACGATACCTTCGACTTCGCCCTTATTTGGGCCCCTGCTGCACCGCGAAAAGAAGTTCTCGACTCCACGCCGAACGTCCATATCAGTTAATACCCGATGCCCGGCGAGTGCTCGGGCGAGCCCGAGACAATGATTATGTCTGTTGCCTTCCGTGGCGTTCTGCAGGTAAGAGTCTACCAGACCATCAATCAGTTCGTCAACATCCGCGAAGGTTATGTCATCCGATCCAATCGCCTGTCGTGATGCATAGATCGGCTTTGATGGGTTCACGGTATGGTGAAATATCGCCGGCAGCTCTGGGAGATCTCCAGGACGGGTATTGAGGAAATTGTTTTTAGAAATAATCCTATATTCGCCCTTCTCGGTCGTGCTTGGCGAACAATAGGATAATTTACGCCCTGTTAAAATCTCGACTTCGACAGGCACATTATCAACTGTCATGCTTACCGTATAGGTATGTTCGCCTTCCATACCGGCGAAATAACAGTGTATACCATTCGAGGGCGTGCGCTCTATAATCGCATTGTGGAATATGTGGGGTATGATGGCCTCTAGTCTTCTGTATATTGTTGCACCATTGGGCTCGGGTCCATGCGCATCAAAATCAATTACTGATACAGTATCAGCACAGAGAATGGCAGCATTGCAGTCTATAGGATAACCGGCGAACAAATCCGAAAAGTTATAGTTCTCTGGCGTGACGGTGCCCCATTTGCAATAAGTCTGTTTCTGGCCGGGTTCTGCCGGGATCATGGTCCATCCATTCATGGCCGTCCTCGCGATCGTATCGAGGTTGGTCATGGCTTCGCCTCATCAACGACACCATATAGGGTGATATATCCCCAGGTAATACCGTCAATGATCGTTGGCTTGCTAACGGCGTATACGAGCCCTTTGGACTGTAATTTTCTTAGTGTCCTTACGCAGATGTACCTTTCAAGCCGGAGGTCTTTTGAAACGTGACCGATCCGACTGTCCGGATTTTTCTTAAGGTAATCCCTTATACGCGACTCGGCGTCCCTGATCTCTTTGTACTCCTTATCACAAACCAAGGGGTTCACCTTGCGAGAAAGAATCTTTCGAACGCAAGGCCATCACGTATTTATATGGGCTAAAAGTAATCCTCTTACTATACGGCGTGTCGTTCGTGCCATCCGTGTTTAAATGTGCTTTGTCCTGGCAGTTCGCCCCTGCCGGGATTATTTCTTTTATATCCAAAATCCATCCCTTCCAAAAGCTGTCTAGTTCTCTAAAGGCTGAATAGGCCCCACATTTGCAAGCCCTATAGCGATCAAGTGTTCGACCATTCTGCTTCTCGAGATCAACTCTCCCCGCTTTGCATCGACCTGCCGGAGTACGTCCGGCGAAATACTCAAACAAACTTCCCTACGCATACTTGTCACACGCTCCGATAGTAACCGATAGTTTTATCGGATGGAAAAATATTATACATATTTGTAAGAAATTGTCTTACTAACTTGCAGGTGTGACATGAAACCGGTAGATGAAGAAGAGATCAATTTCACGATTGAAGACCTTAAATTTTTATCGGATACTATTGACAAGAAGTGGTTAATAAATAATTATAACGTTCGCTATAGCCGAATGTTAACATATTGGATAAAAATTTTTATGAGACAAAAGAGGTCCATAAAGGTAAACAAGCATGTAAACACGATTATAAAATATTTATTCGTCCGCAGATGGACGAATAAAGAGGGAATAGAGGAATTTAAATATATTTCTAATTCAGAATTGAGGCGGGGCCTTGTCGGAGATAACAAAGTAGGTAGGCCAAAAAACGACCATAGTTACCCGATACCCAATAGGGAAACGCTGGAAAAATTGTTAAAAGAATTGGCAGAGGACGGATTGTTAGAAAGGACGTATTCCATCGAAAAAACTAAGAGGTCTAACACGGATAAAGCGAAAAGAACTCCTTATTTTAGAATTAGTGGAAATAGACTTTCTATTGATTCTCCGGGGAACCAGTATTTTAAAGAAGAAGTTTATGCCCGTATTGACCAGAGCTTAACAAAAGATGAATTAATTCGACGATATAAAGAATTAGCTGATAAATATATTAATGTATCAAATAATTTCGATAGACGCATGAAGGATGTCGGGGAAGAAACTGTCTCTATTTTCATAGCCCTTAGTATCATGAGAAAACGCGGCATTAAGGAACCGTATATCAATTTGATAAAAGAAATTAAAGAAGCGAAGGCATGGGAAGAATATCTTGATAGAAATCAACTGGTGGACATTTATACTGAGGATGAATGGGGAAATGTTACAATTATAAGTGAACCTTCGGTGCGCGACTACCCTGGAAAAATAATAAGTAAAGAAGAGATGGCAAAGCGTATAATCCTGCACGCAAGTAATATAGACGAATGGACGAATAAATATTAAAGTTGAACGGCAAGCACTGATGAAAGCCCCCTTTCCGATTATAATAAAAGACGATATGGCAACAATATAAAAATATGAAAGGGATAGCATCGCCATCCCCTCAATAATGGAACCTTTCATCGATATTCGCCCGTAAGCCCTCCTCACTTGGCGCGATATAATGTTCTAGCGATCGCCGGTCTTTGTGGCCGCTCTGACGCTGTATAAGTGCCTCGCTGATGCCCGAGAAAGCCATCCAGGTAAAACACGTATCCCGGCAAAGATGCGTTGATTTAGGCTTATCAACACCTGCACGGGCTTTGAGCCGATTAATGACACCTTCAAGCCCCTTCGTGCTGAAGCGCCGACCATCCCGCGTAACAAATAGCGCCATTGAGTCCACTACCGGCCGTGAATCGATCCAATGTTTCAATGACTCGACACACTCGGCTCGCATGATCTTCGCGCTCTCGCGATAATTCTTGATGCCCTGGCCACGATCACGAATGTATAAGCGCCTGGTCGATAGATCCACGTCCTCAATCTCCAGGGCTCGAAGCTCCTTATTTCGTATCCCTGTATACAGTAAAACGCTCAGGATGGCATGATCTCGCGTGTTCTCACAAGCCCTATACATCGCGTGTACTTCGTCCATGGTCAGATAGTTAGGCATCTTTAATGTGAGTTGCGGCTTCTCAAGCTTCAGGTCCTCGCCACGGCTACGGGCCCAGTACTCAAGACAATGTAGATAGTTCTTGATCGTGTAGGCGCTGCGGCCCTTCTCGCGCATGTCACGGGTCATCCGGATGGCCAGCTCCTTGCTCGGCGTCAATGATCCATAGCAACGGATGATATGCTTCACGTTCTGGCACGTCTTCCAGGCTGTTTGCGGTGCGTAATGCTTCTCGCACTGGCAATACTCATCGAGGCGTTTTAAAGCCTGTTCCGCGTCAACGGGTATGGCTCCGGCTAGCGGTTTAAAACATAGTCTTTTCGTCGTGTTATTCCTCCCAACCGGATAAGCAAGAGTACGGAACACCTTGCCCTAACCTTTCAAACCATTGAAAATAAGCCCGATGTTAGGCGACACATAAAACGTACAGACGGCGAGAGACTCAAGATCTCTTCTCGCAGGAGTTCGTCGGTTCGAATCCGGCCCTCAGCATTTCAACAAAGGATCTTGCCTATTTTTTATGACTCAGGACCATCAAAAACAAGGCATATTATTAGCGATCTCTCGCCATCTGATATTTAGAGATCAGATACTAAGTTGCATATCGCTTGTCAGGTAATCTATTTCGATGAGCATCCCGTTTATAGCGATAATCGCTAATAATATATAAAAATAGATATATATTCGCTATAACGGCGAGTAATGATTAAAATATTCAGCGCCAACTAAGTGGATAGGAAGTGCTTGTGCATCGAGCCTTCAACACCTCAAATATCCAACCTCAACACCCGCAACCAACTGACAACCCCCTTTCATTATTCAGGCCGGGCATGGGGGACCGGCCCCTCCCATTATATTGTATTTTAACGGTTCAAGCGCACGTAAGCCATACTTGTATTCACTTGTTAATGCTAGTAAATCTTTAATCTATTGTGAGTTAAGTACTCGATAAGAAGAGTTTTAAATCTTTTCTGAACTTATAATATATTATGCCCGTAAGTCGTGAGTATAAGGAGTTTTTACAGAGAGTCAAAGATCTGAGCACGATTGAGCAGGTCTCCGGCATATTATCGTGGGACGAGCAGACTTACATGCCGCCCGGTGCTTTCCTGGGCAGGGCGCAGCAAAATGCGCTCATGGCCGGTATCGCCCATGAAATGCTGACCTCAAAGGATACGGTCAGACTGATCCGCACGCTTAAAAAGCAAGATCTTTCTGCGGACGGCAAAGCCATCCTTCGAGAGACAGAGAGAAAATATAAGCGCGCTTCGAGTATCCCTGCTGACCTTGTGAAAGAGATCACTACTACTTCATCACTGGGTATCGATGCCTGGATGAGAGCGCGAAAAGATAATGATTTTAAAGAGCTTGCACCGCTGCTTGGCAAGATGATCGACCTTAAGTCGCGCATGGCAGAGCACATAGGCTATGAAGACCGGCCCTACGACGCGCTACTGGACGAATATGAGCCCAATATGAAAGCAAGGGAGGTAGACGTGCTGTTCTCCCGGCTTGGCAAAAAGCTCAGGCCTATCGCCGCAAAGATATTAGAAGCTCCTGAGCCGGACAACGTAATTCCTGGGGGGAAATACCCGCTGGAAGACCAGCACAAATTTATTGGCGAACTCTGCACCAGCCTGGGATTTGACCTGGACCATGGCCGGATCGATGTGGCAGCACACCCATTCACGGCGGGCATGGGCCATGACGTCCGCATCACTGTTAGATATAATGAAAGTGATCCGACAGGCGCGGTGTTCCCCGCAATACACGAGACGGGCCATGCGCTGTACGACCAGGGATTCCTGGAAAAGTATTACGACACGCCCCTGGCTGAGGCTGTTTCGCTAGGTGTACATGAATCACAGTCAAGGCTCTGGGAGAATATCGTAGGCCGCAGCCTCCCGTTCTGGACGTCCTTTTTCCCCAGGCTACAGAGTGCATTCCCCCGATTTAAAAAAGTCCCGCTTAAGGCATTCTACAGGGGAATTAACACAGTCAGGCAGTCATACATCCGGACTGAATCGGATGAGGTCACTTATAACCTGCATATCATGCTGCGCTACGACGTGGAATCGGCGATCTTCGCGGGCAAGCTAAAGGTCGGCGAGATCCCGTCGTACTGGAATGAGCGGTTCGAGCATTACCTGGGCATTGAAGTGCCGGATGATGCTCGCGGCTGCCTGCAGGACATACACTGGGCTGCCGGGTCATTCGGGTATTTCCCGACCTATACGATAGGTAACATCTACGCGGCACAGCTATGGAGCAGCGCGAAGCGGCAGGTCCCGGGTCTGGAGGACCGGATCGCAGCAGGCGATCTCAGCGGATTGCTCGGATGGCTTAGGGTGAACGTGCACAGGCATGGGCGAAGATACAGTGCCACTGAGCTTATTAAGAGGGCTACCGGCGAAAATATCAATGAAGATCACTTTATAGATTATATAACGAAAAAATACGGTAGCATCTACGGACTGCCATTATGAGCCGATATAAATAAAAAGAAGCCCTCCGACCGATTTATTTATAATAGGGGAGTGCCAATCTAGGTTCTTGCTGGCACAGTAAAACTGGCCAGTGGCTGGCCGGGTGTTACTTATGTGGTTGCCCCCCTTAACCATCCCCGGCCAGTTAAGGGCAACAAGCTGTTTTTTTAGCAATCGATAGATGAGTATATATGCTTATATGCAAATATATGTGGTGTAATGAGCTTAACTGCTTGTTAGGTAAGCCACGGGGCATTTAAGCCCCCTTAATGGCCCCGCTGCTACCTTAATGATCTAATTACTTTTACTCATTGATCTTATGTCGGGTAGCATACAGCTTTATTTAACATCTTATTAACATATCGATTATTTTACCGGGCTATCGTAATTTTACACAACTGATAATAAAGCAAGTATATATATTATTAATATAAAACAAATATAATAGGTGTGTGTGTTATGATCCGAAACGATGAGGTTAAAGAGGGCTTACTTGAGTATTTTACGCAGGAATGTCAAGCTCTTTCCGGGCAAGCGGCGAAAAACACCGGAAATTTCGGTAACTGGTGTCTCTTCAACGCGAACTTATTCTGCCAGGAGCGGGAAGGATGCGTTAATTGCGTAAAAAGGCTTGAATAAAATACGAGTCTCAACGAGCATTAACGGCAAATGTCAACATGATACGATCTTATATCGTGCAGCTTTTGCCGTATCTTTAAATATTTTATAAGATTTCTTTATGCATTTTTATAGGGCATATACGGAACACGGCTATTATTAATGTATACCTGCATGTGGTTCTTCGTAGCTTCACCGTTGTTCGCCGCGATCATGTTTCGCAGTTCGGCCGGGGCATCCGTCTGGACTCCGTCCACAAAGAACCATGTTTCTATGGCTGTCGGGGCGATGTCTGATCCGAATTCTCTTACGCTGATATCATATGTGACGTTACCAAAGGGAAATCCCTTGATCTCATATTGTCGCTCGCTAGCGTCGTAGGTCTTCTCATCGTTCTTTTGCAGCATAGGCCTATCGAATCCTTTTAATAGATATGGAAAATGCAGTCTGTATTGGTTATCTTCGACTTTAAAAAATATCGGTGTATATTCCATGTTTCGTATATTCCGGCCGATGGGACATATACTTATTTACCTGAAAATATTGTGATAAGAGGTCGTAATACACGTGTGTAGTCACCTACTAGTCTGATATGGCAACCCACATGCCATATGTGACTAGCCTTTTTTAAGTGTCAGCATAATGCGGCTGCCTTCTACTGACTTGCCGGGTATGCGGTCTTCAACGTCGATATGTCCGCCAAACGAATGTACGAGGCTTAACAGTAAATACATCCCAAGGCCCGCCTGGCCGGTGCGAGGCGATTTTATAAATTGCTTGAACGTCAGGCTTTTATTAGCATTCTCAAGACCAGGGCCGGTGTCAGCAAAGATGATATCATAAGAACTATCCGAGGAAGAAATGGAAACGTCAATTTTTCCGCCTTCATTGATCCGTCGTATACTGCTATCAATTATGTTAAAGAACAGATCTGACAGCAGGTTACCCGCCTTCACATTCGCATCCGCCGGGATCGAGGACCTCACCTCGACTCGCTTATTCAGCGAAGAGATCGTGCAACATGCTTGATCGATCGCCACTTCCATCGCCTCTTTTATACTTACTGTCTCTGTAGGGTTGGCATGAGCCCGGCGGATATTACGTACGCTGTCGATGAGGCTGTTGACACGAAAGATGTTCGACACGGCACAGTCAAGGTATTGCTCGCTTTCCGCGGGCTTTGATCTGAGCAGCTCCATATAACCGAGCGCCACCTGGTTGGCGTTCGTGATATCATGACACATCAGATCGATGTATAATTCCATCTCATCACGCGCGCTGACCAGCTCCTCCTCGAAAAGGATCTTACGCAGGCTTACGGCAAGCTGGTTACAGACGATCTTCAGCAAGTTGATCTGATCCGGTGTCGGCCGTTCCCATGTAGAGATCGCCACCACCCCCTGTAGGACACCCCGGTCCGACAGCGGCACAGTTATGACTGATGAGATCCCCAGCCGCCTGGACTCACGCAGCAGTTTTTCGGAGACTGTGCCCTCCTTTATATCTTTCACGATGACCTGGTTCATGAAAGCGCTGCGGCCTGCGAGTCCTTTCTCTTTCGGGCTTACTTTTTGACGGGCGAGCAATGACCTCAGCATGGGACTATACCCGCGGCTTGCGATCAGCTCAAGCTCCCCGGATTCGTATAGCAGTGCGGCGATCGTCTTATAGCCAAGAGTCTCGCCGATGATATCGAGCGCTTTTTCCATTAGCTCTTTCGCAGATGAAGTGGAAACGATCAGGTCGGATATGTCCAGCAGTGTCTGCAAAATCGTGACATCACGGAATGCTAGCAAGTCGCTTACTTTCAGGCCGTTATCGTCAAATGTGGGCACGCATTCTACCTTAAAATATCGCTTTCGATGTGTTGCGTCGATGTCGGAAAATACTGCGCTTGTCCCGCATGATCTCGCGGCGCCCGGCAGCACCTCATCCAGCTTCTTACCCAGTACGCTGCCGTGGTGCGAGAACCAGTCATGGAACGTGCCGTTCGTCCATAACACATGGTTCTCGTGGTCTATCACGCACATAGCGTCAGTGATCTCTCTGATCATTATGTGAAATAATAGCCCTCGCGACAAAAACCATTCTCGCCGGTAAATGCACGAAGTAAACGAAGGCACGGCTATTAACACGATGCAGCAAAATCACTACGGCACTATGGAATGGTTAAACTGATATTCTTCCGCACCATAACGTATGCGGAAGTATTGTTTTATGCGAACGATCATCTTTACACATGGTGACTGCGATGGGGTTTGCAGCGGCGCGCTGGCGCTAGCCGCTAATCCCGGGGCAAAGGTCTTCTTTTCCAGTCCCCGGTCACTCCTCTCCGACCTCGACGAAGCTAAAGGATTCGAACGGCTGATCGCTAGCGATTTAGCTATCAACATATCCACCAGCCACCAGTTTAAGGATCTGATGGACACGCTCTATAAAAAAATGGAGGTCATATACCTGGACCATCATCCGCTGCCGGAGGGCTTTACCGCACCATGGCTGACGCACGACATCGACTCATGTGGCTCGCTGCTGACGTTCCAGTATTTCATCAATGATCTCGACCATAACATGAGCCGTGTGGCAATGTACGGCGCGATTGGCGATTACCGGGACAATTCACCCTTTGCTTTAGATCTCACCACGCAATGGGATAAGCGCAGCTTATATTACCAGGCCGGCACGGTCTCCCAGGGTGTGGAGCTGGAGCGCAGGGACTATAATTTTAAACGAGATATGCTGAATACGCTATCGAGGAACGTCCTGCCCTCCGAGATCAGCGAGCTTGCCTGGCGGGCGAAGGAGTCGTCGCGCAGGGAGGACGATATGCGTAAACGGGTGGAGCACGATGTGGTCAGGATGAAAAACCTTTCTTACGTCATCGACCCGAACGGATCCATTTCCAAGGCTGCAATATATGCCCGCGTTTATGGTAAAACGCCCGTGGGCATATCGGCCGAGCACAGGGTGGATAAGCAGGTATACGATATCAGCGTGAGGGCCTTAGGTGATGCGAATCTAAACGTTTTGCTTGATACGCTGGCGTCAAAATAT
The DNA here is from genome assembly GCA_963780665.1 of uncultured Methanocellaceae archaeon. Taxonomy (GTDB): domain Archaea; phylum Halobacteriota; class Methanocellia; order Methanocellales; family Methanocellaceae; genus Methanocella. The sequence goes on from CAWACJ010000002.1 coordinate 190,281, forward strand.
GGCGGCAGTGGCGGCGGCCATTCGCAGGCTGGCGGCGGGAGAATACCTGAAAACAACCTTATGGTATTTTTAACGGACATGGACCGGGCATTGGGTAGCTAAAATATCGATATTATTTCGATTGGTCATGGCATGACTATATAATGACCTGAATTTAGCTTCTTTATTTTTAAATTGTTCTAACCGGGTAAAAGAAATTATATAACTTCCATAACATTATTTATATTAATGTCCTTAAATTCGTTCAGGACTCGGGCTATGCTAGTCCTTATTCTAGTCTCAGTTCTAGTCGTACTGGTCCTTGGGGGCTTATGGCTTTATACGACCAGAGAACACCTGGAAAATGAGATTTTATCATCCGATGTCGACGACTCGACCAACATGGCCGAGTTCATCAGCCTGTATATCAGCGATATTACTAGTAACGCCGAAGTGATCGCAAATAACCCCAACACGGTCACTTCGTTTCAAAATAACGATACAGGCGGCCTGATGCAGATCGCCGATAACCTGAACAGGAGTACGCCTACGCCGGACGGGGTCGCCATCATCGATACTAATGGACAGGTCCTGTATAGCACGAAAGCCTCGCACGCCCTAAATATCACCACAGATTATTGGTATGACGATATGGTAAAAAATAATGGGACATACATCACCGGATTATATTTTAGCCATACGCTGGACAAATACTCATTCGCGATCCTGACGCCTGTTAAAAACAACTCCACGCTCCTGGGCAGGATCATGATCGCGTTCACTTCGGGATCTTTGCAAAACCGCATTCGGGGGCATAAATTCAATCCGCAAGATAACATTGTCGTCGTCGATCATTATGGCGACGTGATCTCAAGTAATGACCTGCAAGTGATCAACGAAAACACGGACCTATCTAGTTATTCGCCAGTGGAAAAAGTAATACATGGAGAAAACGGCGTTATAGTGCATAATGATTCATGGGACGGCCAGCCCCGAGTGACCGGATATCATGATGTTTCCGGCAGCAGCTGGGGTGTGCTAGTCTCGACACCCGTATCCGTCGAGTACCAGCCTTTGTATGACCAGATGGTATGGATAATTGGTACGCTCGCATTTTTTATTGTTGCCTTCGCGATATTCGGCTACTTCGCATCAAAATATTTGACCGACCCCATATCAAAATTATCAAAAACCATGGATGATATATCTACGGGCAATTTCAATTCGCGTGTTAAAATTGAGCGGAATGATGAGATCGGCAAATTAGCCAGCACTTTCAACTCGATGATGGACAGCCTTGAAGAGGCAAAATCGCGGTCAGATATGTATCTAGACCTGATGGGCCATGATATCAACAACATGAACCAGGTCGCCCTCGGTAATCTCGAGTTAGCAGAGCAGATGCTGGAGTCAGGTGAAAAGTTAAGCAATGATGATCGAAGCCTGATATCGAAACCAATCGAGTCGCTTGAAAACAGCTCAAAGCTGATCTATAATGTACAAAAGCTTCAAAAAGTCAAATCCGGAGAATTTGCATTAAACACTGTCGATATCTGTGAAATACTATCCCGTTTGAAAGACCGGTACTCCAGCATCTCCGACCGAAACATCCTGATCAACTTCCAGCACACCGGGAAATGTCTTATAACAGCGAACGAGCTGGTGGAGGACGCTTTCTCGAACCTTATCTGGAACGCCATTAAGCACTCGGATCCCTCTAAACCTATTATGATCAATATCAATGTCAGCGAGACCTTTGAAAACAGCTCGAATTATTATCTTGTCGCAGTCGAGGATAATGGCCCTGGTATCGAGGATACGGTAAAGGCAAAATTGTTCCAGCGGTTCATCAGGGGCAAAACAAATGCTAAAGGCAGCGGCCTCGGATTATATCTTGTAAAAACGCTAGTCGAAAGCTTCCATGGGTACATCAAGGTCGAAGATCGCGTGCAAGGCGACCATACGCAGGGGACGAGGTTCGTGATCGCGCTCCCGGCGGCCAGTGTCACAAATGGCTGACACATCGATAAATCTAAATAATGTCTCGCCGATTGATAATCAGGTGAAAATATGGTAATCGGAGTTACGATGATCACGGCAGTACCGGGCGAAGAACGCGCGGTGCATAACGAAATCACTAAGATCCCCGGCGTCAGGGAGGTCTTCCACGTCTTCGGCGAGTACGACTTTATCGCTATCATCGAAGTGAGCACGCTCTCGGAGATCAACAAGGCAGTGGATACTATCCGCACGAATGAGGCGGTCACCTCCACCAAGACCATCATCGGCGCCGAGCTGTGACCACAACTCGATGCCTGCCGGCTTTTTTATTTTAGGTCCATTACAGATAAGGCCGTTAGAAATATAATTTTAAATAAGTAATTCTTATATTAAATTCTTTTCCATGTAAATACTATTTGTCCAAAACTGACTCTGCGTTGCTCTTATTTTAGTCTGATAAAATATAAAATGGGGTCAGTGCACTCCGATTAATACTTTTCGATTGCCCCAAATATAATAATATTGATTATTTACCAATATTATCAAAAAATAAACCAAATTTATGCCAAATTTACTTTGTTTACACAGGAAAAAATATAAGTGCTCTTAAGTTTAACACTTAATCAATAAGCCAATGGGTAAGAAATTAGCCGAATTTAAAGGATGGTGATACAATGGGAAATCTAATGCTAAAGCAAGTAGAAATAGCCAAAAAAATTGACTCTGCGGCTGCCATAAGACAGTGGAATGACTGGAAATGGCAAATCAAGCACGCTATCAAAGACGTTTCCACCTTCGAAAGACTACTAGACACCCGGTTTAGTAGTGACGAGCGCTGGGAGCTAGAACAGACAATCAGCCAGTTTCCACTCAGTATCACGCCCTATTATCTTTCGCTGATCGACCCTGGTAATATGAAGAACGACCCGGTGTACAAGCAATGTTTCCCGTCTCCCCTGGAGATGAACGTCGAGCGCTGTGACATGGCCGACCCGCTGGCGGAAGACGAGGACAGCCCGGTGCCCGGGATCACTCACAGGTATCCGGATCGAGTTTTGTTCCTGGTGAGTAACGTCTGCGCGATGTACTGCCGGCACTGCACGCGAAAAAGAAAGGTCGGCAATGCCGACTATATACCGGATAAAGCCACGATCTCCAAAGGTATTGAGTATATCCGCGATAATCCGGCCGTGCGCGACGTGCTACTATCGGGCGGAGACCCCCTGATGCTCCCGGACGAGTATCTTGACTGGATACTGACAGAGCTGGATGATATCCCGCATGTCGAGGTCGTGCGCATCGGCACCAGGGTGCCGGTGGTGTTACCCTGCAGGATCACGGATCACCTGGTAGAGGTCTTAAAAAGCCACCACCCGATCTGGATCAACACGCACTTTAACCACCCGAAAGAGGTTACAGGATCTTCGCGCGATGCGCTAAACAAACTAGCGGATGCGGGTATTCCTCTGGGCAACCAGTGCGTCCTGCTGGCGGGCGTGAACGACTGTCCGCAGATCATGAAAAAGCTGTTCCAGAAACTAGTCCAGAACAGGGTCCGGCCCTATTACATGTTCCAGTGCGACCTTTCGGAGGGCCTTGCGCATTTCCGCACGTCCGTCTCGAAAGGCATCGAGATCATCGAGAACCTGATCGGCCATACCAGCGGCTTCGCCGTACCGACCTTCGTGGTCGACGCCCCGGGCGGCGGCGGAAAGATACCGGTCATGCCGAACTACCTCATATCCAGCACGACCAACAAGGTCGTGCTCAGAAATTACGAAGGAGTGATCACAACGTATACTGAACCAGATTCATATAATTCGATGAACTGTAACGATAATTGCGATACATGTAAGCTACGTCAAAATAGCGATTGCATGGAAGAATCCAAAGGCGTCGGCATTGCCCGGCTGCTTTCCGACCATAACGAGTCCATTTCGCTGAGTCCTGAAAAAACTATGCGTTTAGCGAGGCGATATAATGTCTGATAAAATTGAAAAGATCGGCGACACAGTCGTCCAGTACGGTCCCCATAACGACCGCATTAACGTCATGGCACTTTCGATCCACGATATGCCTGACATCGTGTATAGTCTCATCGATATGGCCCGTAAGAACAAGTACTCGAAGATCTTTGCCAAAGTCCCCGAGTGTGCCATCGATAACTTCCTCAACGCAGGCTACGTCATCGAGGCGCACGTGCCCGGCTTTTTCGAGGGCTACGAAAGCGGATACTTCATGGCAAAATACCTCGACAAGTCCCGGGCCGTGGAAATGAAAAACAACCTCGTGGAAAGCGTGTTTGCGAAGGCACGGTCGATCGCAGGCAAGTGGAAGATCCCGTCAATGCGAGAAGGGTTCGTATTCAATAAGGCAGGGCCTGAAGACGCAAAAGAGCTTGCAGGGCTCTATAGCAAGGTGTTCAGCACCTATCCGTTCCCGATCCACGATGCGGCTTATTTATGCAAGATGATGGAAGAAAACATGAATTACTACTGTATGCGCTGGAACGGTCGGATCGTGGGGGCATGCTCCGCGGAGATAGATAAGGAATCACAGAATGTCGAGCTGACTGACTTTGCGACGCTACCTCTGTTCCAGGGAAAAGGCATTTCCACATACATGCTGAACAAAATGGAGCAGAACATGAGCCAGGAAGGGATGAAGCTGGCGTACACGATCGCCAGGGCGACATCCTATCCTATCAACCGGGTCTTTTCAGGATCCGGCTACAAATACGGCGGCCGGCTGACGAATAATACGAACATATGCGGCTCCATCGAGAGCATGAATGTATGGTATAAGTACCTGGGGCATTATAAGCCGGCCCCGGCATCGATATCGTCGTAAATACCCCTCTAGTACAATACAGTATCGGCGCCAATAGGCGCCGAACTATTTTTTTCATAAAAGCATAATGTTTAAATAATGCCCTGACATTAGTCGTGCTACTTATTAAACAGGGGATAGTGGATGCTGGATAATGAGTTTATACTGGTCACGCTGCTCACGCTTTTCCTCCTATTGATCGCTGCAAAGGTCGGCGGTGAGCTGGCAAAAAAGTTCGGCATAGCGCCGGTCGTCGGAGAATTACTGGCTGGCGTACTGCTGGCGCCCACTTTACTGGGCGGGCTCTTTATATTCGGTACGCAACTCATCGTCGTGAATGACGCCGTCGAGATGTTCGCAGAGCTGGGCGCGATTATGCTCTTATTCCTGGTGGGGCTGGAGACGCAGTTCGCCAGCTTCAAGAAAAGCGGGCTACTCGCGACCATCGTGGCTACCGGAGGCGTGATCGTCCCTTTCGCCCTGGGATATGGCCTGACGGTCGCATGGGGCTTTACTTCTAAAGAGGCGCTACTCGTAGGGGCCGCTCTTACGGCCACTAGCATTGCTATCACAGTTAAAGTGCTGAAGGACATCGGCAAATGCAACACGAGTGAAAGCGGTATCCTCATCGCAGCAGCCGTGATCGACGACGTGCTCGGGCTCATCGTTCTGGCCATCGTGCTCGGCCTCGTCAGCGGCAGCGGCCTGGACCTGATGGACATTAGTATCATCGCCATAAAGTCGGTCGGATTCTGGCTCGCGATGACGCTGTTCGGCGTCTACATAGTAGCAAAGATCATCGATTACCTGTGCCCGCGGCCGGAATGCCAGATGCATCTTGACGAATCGGGCATCCACTACGTGACGATGCCCGGCCCACACTGTATGCTGAAGTGCAACGGCACCCAGGAAGCTTCGGCATTAGCTATCTGTTTCGGCTTTGCCTTTGTGGCGGGCGTCGCCGGGCTCGCGCCCATTCTCGGCGCCTTCGCCGCCGGCATGTCCATCGCCAGCACAAAGATCATGCACACCATCCAGGACATGACGGAAAAGATCAACTTCCTGCTGGCGCCGCTATTCTTCGTGGTCACCGGCACATACGTCGACCTGACCGGGCTTAATGCCAGTTCGCTCCTGTTTGCTGCATTATTGATCTTACTGGCTATGATCGGCAAGATCATAGGCTGCGGCATACCGGTGCTGCTTATCAATAAAGACTGGCGCCAGGCGACCATCGTCGGCATAGGCATGATGTCCCGTGGCGAGGTCGGCTTGATCATCGCGGGTATTGGCGCAACATCGGGGTTATTCTCGACCGAGGTGTTTTCCGCGGTCGTGCTCATGGTCGTGGTCACCACAGTCGTGACGCCTATAGCGCTCTCGGGAGCATACAAGCTACTGGCAAAGAATGATCATCCCATTATGCCCTCGCCAAAGGATGTTCCTGACGAGGAATGCGGGGTACAAAAATAAGCCGTCAGTGCCAGTGATCCCGGCACTGACTCCTTATTCTATGACTAAGAAAATGTAATATGCTGGCGATATGCTGTTTATTAGACTGAAACAATTTCATGGCTAATATCACTGGCCTGCGTATCATCCGCATGTTTCCTGAACTCC
>CAWACJ010000003.1:0-408991 GCA_963780665.1 uncultured Methanocellaceae archaeon
TGTATGCCCAGATCCTTTCGAACCCGTCTTTCAAGGCGTTAATCGGAGACGAGGCTTTATCCGTGACCACGTATGGCGGTTACATCGGGATCGAGGTGCTGAGCTACATGGGGATCGTGCTCGGCGCGTACATCGCTTTCATGACGGCGTCGTTCGTCGCCGGCGAAGTCGAGCAGAAGACCAGCGACATGCTGCTGTCCCTGCCTGTCAGCAGGGAAAACGTGATCATTTCCAGATTCCTGGCACTGATACCGCTGGTAGCCTTGGTCATGCTGGCCATGCTGGCGGCCGTATACGTAGGTGCCCTGAGCGTTAATGCTACGGTGCAGATCGAATGGTTCGCGATAGCTCTGCTATACATGGGCGTCTTCGTGCTCGCCGTGGGCGCGGCTTCGCTATTCATCTCGTCGCTGATGAGCGACGGCCGCACTGCTGCATTGATATCCATCGGTGTGCTGCTGGCCATGTATCTAATCGAGAATATCGGCTCCATGGTGACAGGCATCGACTGGCTACGTGCACTATCGCTGTTCCACTACCTCAAGCTGAACACTATAGCAGTATCGCACGTGGTCAACTGGACCAACCTCGGCGTACTGGTCGCGGTCGCAATCGTATTCCTCGCTTTATCCGTGATCGCGTTCAAGCGCAGGGACATCAATATTTCTTAAACTTTTTTTCTTTTTTCTCAAATAATTACTTTCAGCCAGCTCATCCGAAACTAATACTTATAACCTCAGACTATATTAGATTCCCAAAAGTGGACGGGGTATATCTATGGCTGCAAGCGTCGTTTCATCCAAACAAAAGTGGAAGGAGTTCTTCACACGGTACTATAAGAATAATATCCAGCAATTAGCCGTGTCCGACGCTAAGACCAAGTCACTAACGGTAGAATTCCCGGATATCCTTAAATTTGACTCGCGTCTGTCAGAGGAACTGATCATCAACCCGGGAAAGGTCCTGAAAGACGCCGAAGATGCGCTTGCGCTGGTCGATCTTCCCGTAAAAAAGAAAATATCCGCACACGTGCGGATCATCAAGATACCGAAAAAGACACAGGTCCGTGACCTGCGTAGTGATCACATTAATTCTTTAGTTTCTATCGAGGGGACGGTCAGAAAGATCACGGATGTCAGGCCGCGTATCATCGTGGCTGCTTTTGAGTGCGCGCGCTGCGGCAACGTCCAGTACCTGCCCCAGGAGGGCGTGGGAAGGTTCCTGGAGCCGTCCTATTGTGCCTGTAATGAAGAAAAGAAGGGCGTTTTCCGCCTAATGTTCAAAGAGTCCACTTTCGAGGACTACCAGCGGGTAAAGGTCCAGGAATCACCTGAAGATTTACGGGGCGGCGAGCAGCCGCAGACGCTGGATATCAACATGAACAACGACCTTGCGGGCACCGTCACGCCAGGCGAACGTCTTGTGGTCAATGGTATCCTGCGATCGGTACAAAAAATAAACAGAGATGGCAAAACCATTTATTTTGATATTTATCTGGACTGTATGTCCATCGAGCTCGAAGAGCAGGAGTTCGACGAGCTGGAGATCACCCCGGAGGACGAAGAAGCGATCATGAAGCTGTCGAAAGACCCGCGCATCTTAAATAAAATGATCGGGTCGATCGCGCCGTCCATCTATGGCTATGAAGAAGTCAAGCAGGCCGTTGCTCTACAGCTGTTTTCCGGCGTGGTAAAAAACCTGCCTGACGGCACGCGCATCCGTGGCGACATACACATATTGCTCGTGGGCGACCCGGGTATCGCAAAGTCCCAGATCTTACGGTATGTGGTCAACCTGGCCCCTAGAGGCGTATATGCATCCGGCAAGAGTGCGTCGTCTGCAGGCCTGACCGCGGCCGCGGTCAAGGATGATTTCGACGGCAGCTGGACGCTGGAAGCAGGCGCGCTTGTACTGGCTGACAAAGGAGTGGCGGCCATCGATGAAATGGATAAGATGAAGGCCGAGGACAGAAGCTCGCTGCACGAGGCGATGGAATCCCAGACCATCAGCGTGGCCAAGGCAGGCATCCTGGCTACTTTGAAGTGCCGCTGCTCATTACTTGGTGCGGCTAACCCAAAATTAGGGAGGTTCGATCCCTTTGATAATATCGCGGAACAGATCAACATGCCTCCGTCCCTGATGTCACGTTTTGACCTGATCTTTATCCTACAGGATAAGCCTGAGGAGAAACGCGATAAGAATATTGCCGCGCATATCCTGAAGTCTCATTTCGCAGGCGAATTAAACGAGCACCAGAAGCACATCCTGTCCAGCCAGGTCACGGACGAGGCCATCAAAGAGGCCATGAGTTCCATACGGCCCGAGATCGAGGCGACGCTCCTGCGGAAATATATCGCGTACGCAAAGCGCAGGGTGTTCCCCATCATGACCGAAGAGGCTAAGGAACGTATCACGAGATTCTACCTGGAATTACGTAAGCAGGGCGAGGGCGACAACGCGCCGATCGCCGTGACCGCCAGGCAGCTCGAAGGTCTCGTGCGGCTTTCGGAAGCTTCGGCTAAGATGCGACTGAGCGAAAAAGTCACGCCCGAAGACGTGGAAAAGACCATCGCTATCACCATGAGCAGCTTAAAACAGGTCGGCATGGACAGCGAGACCGGCAAGCTGGACATCGACATATTAACAGTTGGTGTAGGCCGCTCGCAGCGCGAGCGCATCAAGGACCTGAAGAATATCATCATGGACCTCTCGGCAGAGTACGGCAATGGCGGTGTGCCAGCGGATAAGATCCTGGAAAAAGCCCTTGAGCATGGCCTGACCAAAGAGAAAGTTGAAAAGGAAATAAAGAAACTAAAGGAAATTGGCGAAATTTTCGAGCCGAAAGTCGGCTATTATAGCCATACGTAATAATATGCGAGAATCATATGCCCATTAAACAAAACAGGAAGGTATGCCAGTGTATCTAAAAGTCTATGAGATCGACAGGGAAGTACTAGTGGCAGTAGCGGACGAAGACTGCCTGGGTAAAAAGTTCACAGATGACGAGGTATGTCTTGACGTATCGAAGGATTTCTATGGGACTCAACATGCGGATTACGAGGAAGTCTTATCCGCGTTAAAAGAAGCTACGATAGCGAATATTGTCGGTAAGGAGAGCGTCGCCCTGGCGGTAGAGAACGGCTTTGTCAACGCAGATGACATACTATTTGTAGAGGACATTCCCCACGCACAAATGATCATATGCGCTTAAAGCTCAAGTCCGACAAAACTTTTTTATCATAGTGGCTCCATAAAAAATATGATTATCGTATAAACATGACCTGTGTCAATGGTTTATACCTGTACATATATAGCCTGAACATACATATATACGATAAAATAGTAAACATATTTATATTAGAACCATTAATTATTTATTTAATAAGCGCGAACGTTATCATGCGTGCGAATGGCAGCGATCAAATGGGCTGCCTTTGGTATTCATATAAAACCATAAAAGCTGGTCAGCACTATGGAAATCGACATCCTCAATAAGAAAATCTTGCAGCTACTCCAGAAGGACGGCCGCATCACGTATAAGGACATCACAAAAGAGATGGACCGTGCCGAGTCGACCGTCAGAGAGCGTATCGGGTTCATGGAAGAGCAGGGCATTATTGAAGGCTATACTTCGATCATTAATAAGCCCAGGGTAGGCCTTAATTGTAGTGCCATCATCTATGCAAAAGTTCCCGCAGCCACTCTTGACGAGATGGCAAATAACCTGAAAGCTGTCAACGGGGTCCTACAGGTCTACCACACTAGCGGCGATAAAAACCTCGCATTCTTCATGGCCGCGAGCGACTACGACGAGCTGAACCGCATTATCAAGAATAAGATCACGCCCCTCGGCGTCCTCGACCTTGAGATATCCATCATCATGAAAGCCGTTCGTGAGATCGCGGAAGTCAATATCTTAAGCGTGGAAGAGAAGAACGCCATGGAAGAGAAGAAAAAAGAGCGCGAAGTCATTCTCAGCCAGAAGCCATCCAAAGGCGGAGATCGTAAGCTCGGCGAGGCTCTTGGTGCGTCACTCGAAAACTTCAAAATCCAGGTCTGAAGACACGAAGTTTTGAAGAAGACACTATCCACAAAGATAATTAAAACACTATACGGTTTCACACAAAGCGCACGAAGGTCACAAGGGTCACGAAGGATGGTTTTGTATAAGCCTCCGGCGGCTGTGTGACTTCTTTTTTTATATAAGCCTCCGACGGATATGCGACTTATTATTAAACACAGAGGCACAGAGCCACAGTTGATTTTATGGTTACGCCTCCGGCGGCTGTGTGATCATAGGTTTTATGTTACTCAAATTCAGGTTTTAAAAGAATAATAAACAGACGCCGGGCCGCCGGAGACGTAACAATTAAACCTTTGTGTACATTGTGTACTCTGTGGTTCAAATTGAGTCACCCGACCGCCGGAGGCGTAACCATAACGTCAGCTGTGCCTCCGTGTCTCTGTGTTTAATATTTAGTCCCTAACACGCCCAAAATAAAAAAACAACACTTAGCCGCCGGAGGCTTATACAAAAAAAGATGGTTTCACACGGCCGCCGGAGGCTTATACAAAACCATCCTTCGTGACCCTTGTGACCTTCAAGTCCTTTGTGTGAAACCGTATAGTGTCTTATTTCACTTTGTGAGTAGTGCCTTCTTCCTTACTTCGAGTCTTAGGTGCCGGAGTCGTCGTTGAGCCTGAGGTTTATGCGTTCCTCGAACTGTCTGACAGCTTCCAACATGTCATTCTGATCCAGCTTGGTGCGGTCCGTACAAAGCGCGTTGAGTACTGCTTCACGTACTACCAGCCTCAAGTCAGACCCGGAATAATTCTGGGTCATTTCCGCGAGCTGCTGGATGTCGAACTTGCCCTCGATCGGGGCTAGCACTAATTCAAAGATCTTTTTACGCATGTCCGCGTCGGGGAGCGGGAACATGACGATCTCGTCGAAACGCCTCCATACGGCGTTGTCAAGCAACTTCGGATGGTTAGTGGCGCCGATAAGCAGTACACCATCATTCACGAGGCTGATCTCGTCTATGCACTTCAACAGCGTGTTCACGGCACGCTTTAATGCTGCGTGCTCATCGCTCGTCCTCGTCTTCGCTACGAAGTCGAACTCATCGATGAAAAGGATACATGGGCTGAGCTTTTTGGCCAGCTCGAACACCTTATCGATATTCTTGGATGTCTCGCCAAGGTACTGTGAAGTGATCATGGAGAGCTTCACCTCAAGGAACGGCAGGCTGAGCCTCGCAGACATTGCTCTCGCTGTAGACGTCTTGCCCGTTCCCGGGGGCCCTACGAACAGCAATTTGCCGATCTCGCGCAACCCTATCTTGCGTAAATAGTCACGGTACTGGATCGCCTTGACGATCTTTTCTACTTCGGCTTCCTGGTCGCCGGTAAGGACGATATCGTCCAGCTTCTGCCCGACGTCTTCCGGCGAGACGATGTGCACGAGCTTAAGCATTTCAACGGAATCCGCGCCTTCATCCGCGATAGTCTGGCTCAAGCCCTCGATCCATTCTTTGCTCGACTCTTTAGAGGGGTTCTTTGCCTTTACCGCCTGATAGTCCACGTTTAATGTGCCGTAGTTCTGGTAATAGTAGGCCAGGACAGGGTTCTTGTTGATGCGTTCGGTCACGTCCTTCTTTGCGAACCATTTCGTCCCAAGGTCGAGGACCGTAAGCGTGTAGATCGATCCGAACTCATCGAAGTTAACGAACGGGAGCGAGGACATGATATCCTTCGCGTTCTCGAGCCCGTAGATCGCCTGAATGTCTGATTCCACGACTTTTAATGGCCTGTTGACTTTCTTCTCTACCGCGTCCCAGTAATGCCTTCGTATGTTGGGGGGAAGGTCATCCTCGTTCAGGTTGTTAGAATTGTTATAGATCTCTGCCGTAAGCAGCAGTTCTAATACATCTAGCACAGCTTCTCCGTTGATATTTGACATATTTATCTTCCATGAATGATATTTTGAATTTAACAGAATCATTAAATGTACAGTTTCTTTACATAAACTTGGCGGTTTTATGTTATCTATTGTTTATAATTTACTATGATCATAGGTTTAGTTGGTCGATTATGCTCTGGATTCACGTATATGCCATAAATGAATAAACCCCTATAAGAGTCGTCTTAATAGCGATAACATCAAACTGCATTACCGCAATGCTGTAGATTTAATGATACTACTTTCCAATTGTGTATGGTCCTGTGTTTAGATGATCGTATATTTTTTCGGGCTCATCTTAATAAATTCGATCGCCTTATTAGTTTCCGATTTACTTATCAATTTTTTACCCTTGTAGTTATGATTGATCATCTGAACTTCGGTATAATTTACACGCTCATGAAAATAATATTTTTCTAGCATATCGCTCAATGATTTAATGCCGCTCGCGTCGATCGCACTATCGTCCATCTCACAGAATGCATGCGCTATACCTTTTTCGTCATTTGAGACCGGGACAGGAAAATTATCGTTGATGAGCAACATACAAATCGGATATCCAAATACCCTATGAAGCGCTAAAGCAAAAACTGCACAATGTCCGTGTAAGTAATATGTATCATCGTTTTTAGTCATGGCATATCCGTTCATTATCAATCAGTGATTCTTAAAAGCACAGTTTTTACTTTATAAATGAGAATATCTTTCCGTCCAGATATATGCTTGGTTCAGTTATTTCTACGATCCGGACATGTATACGGCCATATACATCAGGGCTCAATGCGATATGAACAAGCTCACGATTTGCATCAGAATGTCCCCGTAGACCACTGCTACGAGCAGGCCCAGGGTGATAGGTATAAGGAACGGTATCTTGGGCGTGACCCAGACCTTCTCGGGGATCTTACCTTCAGACTTCCACTTCGTCAGGTTCTTGTAAGTTTTATCGTCTACTTCGCCGCCGTTAAAAATTCTCTTTGTCATAATCTGGCCGTTTTCTATGCTATAATTGTGCATCAGGCGAACGTGTTTGTTCTTCAGGCTCTCTACTTTCATCTTATAGCCGGTGAACGATGCTAATGGATCCGCCCGTAGCTCTCTGAGCGGTACCTTGAGCAGGTTCATGACGAGTATGGCGACTGGCACGACAAAGTTTAGAATAAGCGCGTTACCGAATACCGAGAAGCTGAATATGAACGAGTGAGAGACATCAGATATCGGCAGGACGAAGCCAGGCATATAGATCTGCGGATAGTAGGGGAACATGAGGGCCATAGCCATCAGCGCCTTTGCGTCAGCGCCGCCGATCCCTGCCATTCCGATCCACTGGAACATGTAATAGATGCCATACATCAGTATGAACATGAATCCGAAGCCGATAGCCCACGAAATAAGGAATGATGTGTCGTTGCCCAGGAGTGAAAATTCGAATAAGCCTAGTATCAGTCCGAGCGCGCCCATCAGGTACCATAAATTATTGGATGCGCGCCGGGTCTTCCAATCCGTGATGCATGAATATCCTAAAATGACAACGCACAGCAATATGCGCAAGATATCGATGACGTTCACGGTCTCCCAGAGCATAGCAAACAAATGGCGTATAACCTATAAATGCTTTTTTACAAAGATATTATATTAATAAAAAGAGGGAATAAAGCATTATTCCCTTTCCATCTTGATCGACTTGGTAGGGCACTCTTTTGCGCAGATACCGCAGCCCTTACAGTAGTCATAGTCCACGTTCAGCTCGCGGTCGATGCAGCCTTCGGGGCAGAATAAGATACAGTTCCCGCACTTCTTACACGATGGCTTATCGACGACCGGCTTGAAGGTCCTCCAGGTGCCAGTCTTCCCGGCGGCGCCATGCATGGGCCTGGATGCCGGAGTGATCGGCATGTCATCAAGGAAAGAATGACTGGCTTTTTTTACGGCCGGCTTATTTGTTATTGCGTGATGTTTTTTTGCTGCGTCCTTCATACGACCACCTTCTGGTATGCGGCCTTTGCCGCCTCTACGTTCCGTTCGTCACTGAACATATCCCGGATCGCTTCCACGGCCGAGTCCAGCTTGACGATATCGAGCTTTGCCAGCGCGCCCAGTATAGGCGTATTCAGGATCGGATTACCTGCCAGCACAAGCCCTTCTTTTAGTGCAATGTCCGTCACGTTCACCGTGGCTACCTTGAACTTTTTATACCTGCCATCTTTCAGCTTTTTCTCATGGTGAGTATTCACTATGAGCAAGCCGCCTGGCCTAAGGCCTTCTGTTACGTCCACTAGATCCATGATAGAGTCGTCCAGCACTACGACGATATCCGGCTTGTACACCTGGCTGCTGATCTTGATCTCCGAATCGGAGATTCGTGCGAAGGAAACAATTGGCGCACCCCTGCGCTCCGCGCCATAGTTGGGGAATGCTGTGCTGTACTTGCCCTCACGGAAAGCTGCCTGGGCAAGCAGCTTCGAGGCGGTGACGCCACCCTGGCCTCCCCGGGAATGGATGCGTATCTCTAGCATTAGTCCACCCCCAGCCAGAACTCGCCCTCAGGCTTTGCCTTCTTCACGATACGGGCTATCGTCTCGTAGTTCACGTCCTGGCCTCCGAGGCCGGCGATGACGTTGTAGACGGGCACATGGTGGTAGAACCTGATCTCCTGTGCCAGGATACCTCCCGCACCGAAGGAGCAGTCGCGGTCGAATACGACGACTTGCTTGCCCTCCAGGTTTAATTTCGGGAACGGCCTGAACTGGCGCACGCGCATGGAACCGGCTTTAACGCCTTCCTTGCGCAGCAGGTCGACGGCGACTTCCGCCTCACGCGCCATCGTACCCATGCCCACGATGACTATATCGGCGTCCTCCGTACGGTATTCCATCACCGGTGCATATTTCCTGCCAAAGCGCTCCTCAAACTCAATCTCGATCAGGCGGCATTCGTCGTTCGCCCGAAGCTGCGCATCGTGCATCGCATACCTGAACTTGAAATATTCTCCGGGTGCCGTGAGGTTCCCGTAAGTGATCGGGTGCGCCGTGTCCAGCGCATGCGGCAGATCTATGGGTGGTATGAAATCGCCCGGGCTTGTGAGATCCAGCTGCTGTATGGCGTGGCTCAGGATAAACCCGTCCAGGTTCACCATGGTCGGCAGGTTGACCTTTTCCGCCAGCCTGAACGACATCAGGACCGTATCATAGACTTCCTGCACGGTGGCCGCATAGAACTGCAGCCAGCCGGTATCGCGCTGCGAAAGCGAGTCCGTGTGCTCCGCCCAGATATTCCAGGCAGGTCCGACGGCACGGTTGATGTTGGCCATGACGATGGGCAGCCTGGCGCCTGCAGCCCAGTGGATCATTTCATGCATGTATAGTAAGCCGTGACTCGAGGTGGCGGTGAATGTTCTCGCGCCTGACGCCGACGCGCCGATGCATGCGGCAAGTGCCGAATGCTCGCTTTCCACGCGGATATACGATGCACTCATCTTGCCGGACTCGACCAGGGAAGCTATGGTCTCGACCACTTCGGTCTGCGGTGTAATCGGATAAGCGGCAACTACTTCGACGTCCGACTCTTTGACGGCATATGCGACTGCCTGGTTGCCTGTGGCCATCTTTTTCATTGCGTCAGCCCCCTGATACGTTCCATGCCCTCGTTAACCTCTTTCTGCAGCTTTTCCATGTCAACGTTCTTGAACCGGCCCTGCGGCTTCGTGTAATCCGAAAGCTGTGCCGGCTTTTTCAACGCTGCCAGCGTGGGCGCATTAAGTGTGAACTTGCCATTCTCGTACTCGAATAGCGCCCACATGCCCGTCTTTACCGCTAATTTACCCAGCTCGACGGACAAAGCAGTATCATATCTCCAGCCCGTCGGACAGGGGCTCAATATGTGTATGAACTTGGTGCCTTCGATAGCCAGTGCTTTTTGGACTTTTTTATAAAGGTCTTTAGGATATGATGCGCACGCTGTGGCCATATATACGGGCCTGTGCGCCATGATGATCATGTCGATATCTTTCTTCGAGTCTTTCCGGCCCGTCGGAGTGGTAGTCGTGATGGCGCCATAAGGTGTCGAGCCGCTCTTCTGCATGCCCGTATTTGAATAGGCTTCGTTATCGTAGCAGACGTAAAGGATATTCGCATTCCTCTCGAAGGCTCCTGACAGGGATTGTATGCCTATGTCCACGGTCCCGCCGTCGCCTGCGAATACTATGATGTTTTTACCATGATTCCTTTTGGCAGATGCGATGCCGTCGGCTGCTGCGGCCGCAGCGGCAAATGCTATGTTTAAAACAGGTACGCCGTAAGCCGACCTGGGATATGTGCCCTGGCATACCGTCGAGCAGCATGCCGGATTCACGATGATCGTATTGGGCCCTGCTGCCTTCAATATGTAGCGTAGCGCCAGCATGGCACTACATCCGGCGCAGGCCGTATTGCCCTTATAAAGGTATTCTTCCTCCGGAATATCGTCCAACATCAAGTTCCACCTGCATTGATTCCATTACTGAAAACGATCGATAACTTCTCGAACAATGGTTCTCGAACAATGGTTCTCGAACAATGGTTCGCGAACAATTCAGGAAACATACTATCTTTTTAAGTTATTTATAGCTATTCGAACGGGATTCCCCGGCATTGTTTATCGATCATTTCCCGGATGGCCATTACCTTTAACTTAATAATTTCATCATATACATACCTTTAGTGGCCATGTATAGGCAAGGCTGACAGCTAAACCGACGGATTTTTTAATAAACGCTAAATCTGAAGTGCATTTTACAATATATCTCTCGATATTTCAATGATCATTCAGTCATATCCTAGGCTATATTCGATTAATAATAAAAAGCCGAGGTGCTCACAGAATAGTCTATACTTAACCAGGCAATCTTTATGCCTATAGTAAAAAACATTTGTCAATATTTCGCCCATCATCGGCCATGATGAACATTCAGGCATGAATACCTCACTATCGCTCACTCAGTATAAAGATATATACAAAATAGTTTCTGGATATTTCCTTAATATATAATAGCTAGCTAAAAAAGGGTAATATTCAGTGATACCCTCTCTGGGAGGCGTTCTAATAATACGGATAAATAATACATCATTGGGACAACTAACCACTATTCATGGCTTATTTGTAAATTGGCGGACCATTTATTAATATATGATTAATATAAGGTCATACATACGGTGTTTTATGGCAACCAATCGATAGCGGGCATGACAAGATTAAATAACTTGCTATAGCTATTTTCACGGCTAACAAGTCTGTTTTACGCCTTATTTTAACGTTACATGGGTATTTTACATATAAATATCAAGTAAATATTATGTCACCTGACATTAGACTTTCGAATATTATTATCGCCGGATATCGCCGGAAGTATAACTGCAAGCATAAAAAACATCGTTCGGATTTACGATATAGAAAAGAATGAACGAAGGGTAATAGGTCCATGAACCGGAGTATAAAATTACGAAAGGCCATTGAGATAGACTCGAACGATCCCGAAGATCGCCTGCAATATGCGCAATTGCTGGAAGGAGCGGGCATGCTGGATGACGCCGAACAGGAGTACAAGGCTGCCAGCGAGGTGAAGCCCGACTCCGCCGAAATATATGTACAATACGGCAACCTTCTAAAAAGGATACGCAAATACGATGACGCCGAAAAACAGTATTGTAAAGCTATCAGCATAAATCCCGGCAATTTTTACGCGCACTTCAGCTATGCTGTCCTACTTGAAGAGCAAAAGCGCTTCGGAGAAGCTGAAGACGAGTACATCCGGGCGGCGGGCGCCCGGGATTCCAGAGCCTCCACGTGACCATTTCAACATAAGCGACAAACCGTCTTATTAGTACACGGACATGGCGGCATAGAACACGGATTATCGGCGCATGATCCTTTTCAATATGTGCTAATTCTAGTGATACTCTTTTTAAGCCCGTAAACGGTGTTGATGATGTGGGGTGGATCATGCCATTAATAACGGTCTATACACAGTCAACTTGCGGATATTGCAATGAGCTTAAGGATTATCTGAAGAAACGCAATATCGAGTTCGTGGAGAAAGACATCTCAAAAGATAAGGAAGCGTGGAACGAGCTCGTGAATAAGTACAAAGCAAGAGCGACTCCTCTTTTAGTTTACGGCGATAAACAACTGCTCGGCTTCAACCCGGATGAGCTGGACGCACTGCTCAAGACAGAAGAGGTTAAAATAAAGTGATCCTCAGGGGGAAATAAGTGGGTCTTTCACTTCGCCGCCCAAATATGATAAGAGGCTGCGAGCGCATATTCCATATGCCTCGACTACCGTCTCTCTGCGTATCCCCGGCACGCCGCATGATACGATATGCATGTTTTTCGTTACCATCGTTACTTTCGTTGCATCGGAATCCCGATAAGGGTAGGACGCAATGATATTTTTTGAATCCGTCAGGACGACCTGGTTTCGCTTTAGCAGGATTGGCTCTTTCATTCCGATCCCCTGAAAGGATTCTCCGTCCATGGCGAACCGCATAGTCAGGCCGCATTCCAGCATATCAGCGTCGAACGCGGCGATGGGTACACCGCTCAGTGCCGATGCAAGGTTATAGGCATCCACGGCCGTGTTGATCGTGGGTAATTGCTTATTGGCCAGGATACGCCTCACCAGCGCCTCGGACGCAGGCCTGGTCTTTGTCGGGTCGATGCCTACGCTCCAGAAAAAGTCCCTGTACGCCCGGAGAATAGGGACAAAATATCGCCTAGCGTCGCCAAAACAAGGGTTTTAAGTGAATTTTAGTCCCGGTTTACAGGAAATTTTATATGGAAAAGAATCGAACCGAATCGAACAAAGCTCAAGGAAATAGGGACAGAACAACAAGTATAAGTAAAACACCCAGACTATCAAGAATGGCGATGTGGAAAAACATCGAGTCTATGCCCGGTACACAGCCAATAGAGGCGAGCGGTCGGGCTGAAATTCAGCAGGAAATAGAAATATCAAATATATACGATGAAAAAAACAGCAAAGGCCAAACTTTTGAACAATACCTTATTCGTGAGAATCATGAACCCGATGGGCGAAATGGCATTTTAAATCATTGGCGTGCTATTCGGGGTAAGTGGGAAATATCCGAGCCTACTGAGGACGCAGCGAAGGAGCTTCGCGAAAAAATGCTTGTAGCTGGTCGTAAACCCGGAGCAATAAAAACCTACATTCAGACCATGAACTATTGGGCTGCTTGGCAGGGCAAACCGCATATCAGCACTAGCAAAAAATCCGGTGGAGCATATGTTAAATGCGAGAAGCCCATAAATGTTGAGGGCTTTATACCGTTTGATGTAATGGGTAAAATGCTCAATGACCAGGTGTTATGTCGTGACGATTATAGAGCAAAACGCGATAGGCTAGCTTTTCAATTAGGTTTTGATGGGATGATGCGTTCAAAGGAGATCCGCACGTTGAGGTTTAAGCATATGGGCCGGGACTTCAAGACTGGCAATTTTAACCGTGATATGCATCTGGAAAAGACGAAAACGCATGATAAGCGTAGCGTGACCATTCACGAAAAGACAGATAAAATCCTGATCGACTGGATAGCGGAATGGAAAAAACTTATGGGCAGGGAGCCAAAACCGGATGACTATATCCTTATAGTGGCGAACCGCAAAAAGGTCAACGGTCAGATGATGTATACCGGCGACTGTTTGACCGCTGACGCATTCAAACATATGGTTGCCCGTTGGGACAAGTATTTCTTCGAAAAGTATGGCTATCATGTTCACGCTCATTTGTTACGTCATGAGGGAGCTACTTACAAAAGACAGACTGTAATTATACAGATGACGATTTAATGAGAGATGGCGGATGGCGTGAAAGGGCAATGCTGGACCGCTACGTGAACGTACAACACGAAATGGTAAGGGCTAAAGCTCTTGTAGCCTCTACCCTCTAATTTTTTTCGCCTATCTGTAACCTCATAATAATTCATTTCGTACAACATTGACCATTCTAATTTCTTAGAATAGTGCATATGAAAAAGTTACCTATTTACTTACTCACATTATAAAAATATAATCTTTGTACTTAAGCTTCGTTTCCTCTGGAACTTTTTTAAGGTCTCAGAATAAGGTATGGGGGGAGAAAATCAGCAAAATCGCCTAACGTCACAAAAGAAGCCTCGCAGTTAGGCGAATACCCCTTCCCCCTTAACCCCCTATCCCTGTTGGGGATTTATGCGTTTAACAGCCCCTACCGTAATGCCTTCCCCTTTAACACCCCAACATATGTCCGCTTAGTATATAAGCTTTTTGTTTGGTTTATTTGGTTAAGACGAGCGACTGATAAGAGAAAACTTAAAATATTATAACCATTTCTATCTATTATGGATTATTCTGCATACGCTGGCTATATCGTGCCCGCTGTTGCGTTCTTATCTTTAGCCTTGTCACTCCATAATTTTTTTGATAAATATATAAAAGAGCATTACCCAAAGGTCGTTGTTCGATTGAATGTCGAACCATTGAATATGAATAATATAACCTTATCCGTTACTAATAATGGATTAAGGACTGTTGTATTGTGTTCATATAGAATTAGGATAGTTAAGCCGCATAATAATGAGAAATTAATTCGAGCAGCTTCTAGCGGATTTAACGCTTATAACATTATTGAACAACGCTTACCTTTCGAGTTAGCGCCTAATAAGCCATTTGTCGTGTTAATTGATATGTTTGAAATGTTTAGTGTTTACAATAATTGTGTACCTGAACCGCATGGTGATCGGTTCCGTTTCGACTACCAGGTCGTCTTTTCCGATAATAATGGCAAGAAATATGCCAGTAATATGGCGCATGGTGGCATTACTTTTGTAAATAAGCATCATAGGTTCCATAAATTACAAACAAAGATTGATATAATGTTAAAACGGCTGTAATTGGGCATGAAAAAAGTTTAGGTTCACGTTCCTAAACACTCGCGCCGATATCCGACCTTCCACGCCAATTTATCGCGATTGATACCGAATTTTTCAGATATAAAGGCACTCTCTCGCCAGCATTTTTCAATGTTTCCATTGCCTTCAAAAGCGGAGTTATACATCCGTGCAAGCCGGTCAATTTCCTCATCAAGCGAGCGTTGATTTTTAGCCTCTAAATGTTCGATGTATTGAATGGTAGCAGCGTTTTTTGATTCGCCAGGCTTTCTATGTTTTATACCTCGGTTTCGATGTGTTCGGGCAATTTTACTATAGTGGTCATGATCTCACACCCCGTCGATGCATTCAATGGCACGTAATATTGATTTTCGATACTCATCGGATAGGGTCAAAACATCGTCCTCATCGATCTCTAGTACTTCGCAAATCGCTTCGATATCGTCGATAAATTTTATGATGTGTTTATTCTCATCCTCTGCTGCATCGAGTGCGTCAAAAATGTACGTCATCATCGAACATTTAAAATCTTCATTGATAATATCGATGGCATAGCTCACGGTTTCATCATCGTTGTTTTTATAGGCGAAATCGACAGCATTGTAATATTCTGCCTGTATATCGAAATCGTTTAAATAACGAGCTTCAAGTTCTTCGCCTATTTTTTGTCTCATCTGCTTATATGCACATCTCACTAATAGGGCTATCAGTTATCTCATCGGCTGGTAGGTAGTATAAGTAGTGTCGTAAAACTGTGTTCACTAATTCTGATCGTGTAATTTCCAGGTGTTCGGCTTGTTTCGCGCATTCTTTTAAAATGTCTTCATCACACGACACACCGGACATGGATACCTTTTTAGATGTCTTTATCGGTTTTCTGCTCCTCTGGGTTTTTTTATATTGCGTGTTTATATTTACCATTGTATTCACAAGCGGTTATATAGTAAATATGGTATTTAAATATTATGGTTAATTTTGCTATATTAATTAAAAATAAGTTCAATGTGACCTTAAAAAGTGAGATAGCAAATAAGTTCTTTAAAAATCCGCCACGCCAATTATCGGCATAGCTGCTATGGCCACTAGCTTTTTCGGGACACCTGAAAGTATATAGGCGAATAAGACCAACCGCTTATGCATGATAAATCCCGATATTTCACAAATGGTATCCTTGATAACCGGGTTTATTAACGTATTACCGTTGTTAATCGAGGAGAAGATACACGATGGTATTTACGAAATCATCATTGGTATTTACCTTGCTGTAGCCTATATTATCATAGGTGCCCTCACAGCTATTACGGCTTACATTAAATCATTCTAATTTTCGGACTCTTTCTCATTTCGTCACCCATGCGCCGCCTTGCATTAGGATAAACGATAGTTATTTTCACAAAATTTATATAGACTAAGTCCCTAGTCTTTTATCTATGACAAAAAAGGACGAAAAGATTGCTTATGGTCGCGCATGCGCAGTTAGAGGCTCTTTAGTGTCGGCAATATTAGTCCTGGTAACGTTTTGGAGTTACAGCGCAAATAATATTCAGGGTACTGAATTAACCGGACTACTAGCTGTTTTTATGGGTATTCTCTCCGGCGCTGGATTCAAGTGGCCTGAAAAGGCAGCAGATGTTTTTGCATCGTTAGGAAAGAATTCCGATGCGACTGATTCAAAACCCGGTGATCGGAGTGTTAATGCAAAAGACATCAATGTCGATGGTGACCTGCATATACATCAAGGCGACAACGATAGTAGTAGATCATCATCCCGTAAAAAATAAAAGAAATTTATCACTTATTTTGTAACCCAGGCGCCTATACGCTGGATTTGTATACCGTTAAATGGACTCGATTTTTACTTGATGATACTGTACCATAACCCATAGCGGCGAGTGTGCTTTATTATCCTTTGGATTCTGATATAGGTAAATGGGGCTGGTAATCGTGGATATCGTCGAGGTATCGACCAACACGCCATCGATGATTACCTTTTGTTGTGTCCCGCGTACCTCTATCCTGACATTGTGCCACGCGTTAAGCGAAAACGCGTATGTCAATGTTTTAATGACTGAGTTATGATTTTGGATTTGTAGTGTGTTGGTTGACGTGGTAAGCATGAAGCCTGTATACGAGGCGTCAACCACCATAAAACCCAACTGCGTGACATCGTGCAATATAAACACATTCCACTCGTGCGCGAAATTCGCGGGATGCGTGTACGTCGCCTTTGTCCGTATGACGCTCATACCGGAGGACGTTTCTGTTACCGATGCCGTATGACCGTCCGTTGTCAGTGTGCCGAGTACAACCGTCCATGCCCCAATACTCGCCCACTGTTCATCAAAAATATTCCCGATAACCACCGGTGTACCGTCAGGGATAATGCCGCCGGACGGATAAACTGTATGAGCTGTACCAGAGCCGTCGATATATGTGAAGTACGGCCCTTGACGAGCTGTAGATATGCCATTAAATGAAGGGCACTCGGGCATTATAACACCAGGATCAACTGAACGAAAAATGCGAGGCTTGACGTATCCGTGTTAGTGACGGTAAGAGCCATTTTTGAAAATACCTGTCCGCATTTGAATCGTATGTTATTGCACTCATTGCCGCCGCTATAGAACCAGGGCTTATCATCTAGCTCGCAGTAGCATGTAACTTTTGCCGGTAGAGCGAAGCCGAACATTAACATCTTAGCCGAACCTGTAGGCGGAACGTAATTAAACACAGTTTTACCACTAGCAGCTAAAAGTGGAACGCCTGTAGGCGTAGGCGTTGGTATACAAAGCAAGTATTCCTGCTGAACCATTAGTATTCACAACCGCAGTCAGACGAATTACCGGTTACCACAGCGGCGGCTTTCTTCACGGTCGTGCCTTGTCCGCTTAAAAAAATGACTGCAAGAGCGATACCACCTATAAGCAGGGCGTATTTTATATCGTCGGACATGATTAGCCCTCAAAAAATATAGAACGGTAGACCTTAGATAAGGGCTTTGTTTACCGTTATTTCAACGAAAGGGGAGCTGTTCACGCTCTGTATTTTACCATCTTTATAGATGATCGTGCCGAACGTTGGCATCCAACTAAGGTCCACAGAAGGAACCGTGTTGTACTTCACGATTGGCGAGCCGCTATATGATGCACTCCAGTTGTTAACTCCAAGTGCATCGCTCTTGGTCGCAAAGTTCTTTTTAGTATAATCAAGCCAGTTAGCATACTTGATTAATGGCACGCCAGGACCATTGCCCTCGCTTATGCCAGTATCGAAATTCGACGGTAGGTAGACTTGTCCAGTATTTACGTCTATGTTTACTGTAGGGATATAGACCACATTTGCCGCCTTTTTGCTTGAATAGGCTATCTCTCCGGTTATAGTGTTTAGGTTTTTGAAGATGTCGTAACCTGATACATTACCGATTTGATTAGTTAGTATTGCTGCTGCCATTTGTTATATTTCCCCCATTGTTGCCGTTATTTCCATTATTTCCGCCGCTTACATAGCGGCCAAAGCCGTAGCCCATTGCGGCCATTATTACACCTACCGCGCTATCTCCGCTCACGCCATCGAATACCGCGAGCAGTACGACCGTAGCGAGTACGATTAAAATGATACCAAGCTCTTTGATATCCATCCCAATATCAAATTCCATTAATGATTACCCTCTTTATTGAAATATGACATTCCGAGAATGGCAACAGCGCCGATCACTGCCACAGGCAGAATATATCCGCTATAATCGGTTGCCTGAGTGTTGCCGCTGCCGTTATCCTGACTGCCTGTGCCGAACGGTAGGATGAATTGAGGCGATAGGTCAAATACCGGCGACAGGGTAGGCGATAGATTCAGCGATGGTGATAAATCCAGTCCCGGCGAGAAATTCAATAAAGAGCCGCTACAGTTGCCGCTACCGTTACCAGTGCTGTTAGCTTCTTTTTTCGTTACAGTTCCGTTACCGTTTGACACTACTGTGCTACTCGATGAGCCTAGTATACCGGAGACTGTGGTTGTGGTCGTGTATCCTGCCGGTGCATATGGTGTTGGCTGTGTTACAGCGGGTGGTGTCGCTGACCAGTTGGCAGGATTGTTTATGCCTGCCGTTATGGCTGCCGCTGTCGGTGGTGACTGTACCACCGTCTTTTTTGGCGGCGCTACCATATTAACAATGGGTGCAATAGGCGCAACCAGTGCCGCTTTTGCGCCGGAAAAGAAATCCCCGGCGTTTCCAATCATCATATTAGTTCCCCCTAAGTACGGTGATACCGTTAGCATCGCACTCATCGGCAAATATTGTCGGAGTGCCTGTTGATACAGCCCATAATTCTGAATTTGCAGGTACGGTGACTATACGAGGATAATAACAAGTAATGCCGGTTCCCGCTGTGGTAGACTCGTCTATCGCATATTGTGATCCAGATAGACGGGTTATGGTCGTGCTGTCGCTGCCGACTATGTAGTATCTGTTACGTTCGGTTTTTGATACTATCATGGCCGATGTGTTAGCCGAAAGGGTAATCATGTGATTACCCCAACTTATGCCGACGTCAGTGTAATGTATATCTGACTGTTATAGACCAGCGCCTTACCTAGTCTGAGCGTATCCTGAGCCTTGACTATGTAATAGCCGATTCTGCCCCATACAGCCGCAGTATATGCGCTGTTAGTCGCAGTATAGCCAGTGTTAAGGTCACCAAGTGTCAGCTCATCATCGTAGGTTTGACCGGTCTGTGCATTCTTATGCCTTACCGGGATTCTGAAAACTGCGGTGTTGTTGATATTTGCCGCTGCGTCCGGCTTGAACTCAACGATCAACTTGTCATCTTGAGCCAGGGTAACATTAGATGGTGCAACTAACTGCATCTGCCTTTTATCAGTGGCAACATCCAGCGCTTCTGTGCGTGCTTGATATAGCATGGTCTTGTATGTCTCTGCCGCATCCGTCTTGTAAATACGGAGCATTCCTTCGCCTGTTGCGACCATGTTTACCACGCATCCGCACTAGCGGTAGTTCCGCCTAAGTTCATTCCGCCAAGGAATGACGTAACTATGTCCTCAATCCCATCAACGACGAGACCGCCACTCACTGCCTTTCCAACTTTGTTAGAACCAAGGAACGAATAACCAGCAGAGCCAGCGACTAGCTTGATTGCGCCGCTCTTCACAGTTCCGTTGCCGATATAAGGCGTTAATATTCTCTCGGTGATGCTCTTTGAAGCACCGAGCATTACCACGTCTATGAGGCCATTAGCCTCGACTTTTGGATTTAAAAATTCGACTATATTATATACCCCCGTTTAGTTCGAAAAATACGAACTTAACAACGTTAAATAAATATTACTGTTATTTATAATTTTATAATAAATTATTACTATGAGTTATTATATACTTGGTTCGTACCACTATCAATAGGTGTCAAAATGACTGTCAAAAAAAAGTATTATTGTGAGTCGTGTAAGGCATTTCACGCTTCACGCAACACAGTAAAGGCACACGCAAAGGCCATTGATGGAAAAAATGATACGTCAATTAACAGTGTTAATGACACTATATCGGCAAGCATAACAGCCATTGACACAGTGTCAATTGAAGCGTCAAATCGTGTGTCGAAAATCGACTTAAAACCGGAGTATGATAGTATGGATGATAAGATAAATCCTAAGCCAGAAGAGAAGAAAGCCGAAAAAGAGGCTAAATATCAATGTGCACGTTGCGGTAAGCTCTTTTATGATGAAGACCGCTCGGCGTACTGCTCAAAGTGCGGAGCTGAGTTCTGAACATGCCCGAAATTGATTTTTCAAAGCTCATCGAGGCAGCAAGTAACCCCTCAACAGGTGCAAACTTAGAAAAGGCAACCACATTTGCAGAGACTACAAAAAAGACCTTGGACGCTGCCGAAGGCTGGCTTAATCTCATAGATCGTGTTGTTAAGGTTGCCGAACGGACCGGCACGCTGCCCGGCTTAATGCGTGTAGTCGGCAAACAGTACGGGGTAGATGTCGATAGCCCTTTAAAAACATCAAACGCAGTTGAGCCGACCAGCGAAGTTCATAGAATCGTATATTCTGGACTTAATCAGCTTTCACCCGAGGAAGCCGCTGAGGCTGGACAGGTTATAGATAATTGGTATAGGTTTAAGAAGCACGCGAGAGTTGCAGGAAATGACGAAGCGGAAGCATCAAAATCTGAGCCTGGGACCGCTTAAGGTCGAAAATGTTACACAGGCTACCATTGCCCTGCTCGGTAACAAGGGTACGGGTAAGACTAGCACGCTTAAAATGGCATGTTATCAACTTAGTGTTGATTATCCAGTATTGGCAGTGGTTGTTTTTGACCCCCTCGGTGTAATTCGCATTAAGGGCTTTAATCGAATTAACGTGAGCCATAAAGACGCAAGCAACGGCGCAGGTATGGCAAAGCTCCTAAACAAATTACCACATGAGCGGATCATAATATCTTTTGGCGATATGCTCCAGAAAGAGCAAAACCAGTTTACCAATGACTTTTTTGCTAACTGGCATGCTGAGAACTGCATTATAGCCATAGATGAAGCTCATGATTTTTGCCCTCAATCCGGCTCGTATTATTGTGACGAAGTGGAAAGAGCCGTCAGGCATTGGCGTAATCATGGCAATGGATGTGGCTTTATTCTCACGTCTCAGCGTCGGCAAAGCTGAATAAAAATATTCTGGAACTGTGCGACGTTAATTTAATCTTACGTATGGTCGGCAATAATGACCGTAAAGCTGTTGAGGGCTACCTATCGGGAATGCTCCGGGCGATGAAGTCGATAAGATCATGAGCGACGTTCGCACGCTACCGTTTTTGAATGGATATCTAATGAATTTCAGGATGTGATACTATGGTAAAACCAATAAGTGATAAGCATGTTCCAAAGGCTTTAAGGTCTTCAACATATGTAGGTAAAAAGAATCTGAAAAAATTTGAGGACTTCACCGAGCCATCCGTTAAGGGTATTAAGCGCAAAAAAAAGTTTTTGGATGATAGCGGAATTACAACATTTTTAGGCTTTAAGCTATGACCATGCCCGTAGTGCGTAACGTGCCGATAGATGAAGATACAGCCGAAGTTATTAGAATGGCGGCAGAAGACAAGGGTATTAGTGATACCCTACTAATCCGCGAGATTTTAAAGGCTTGGGCCGATATCTATTATCCGCGTATATTTTGGTCGAAGTAACAACATGTTACAATTAAAAATACCGGAAGTCCCGCCAACCCCTAATGAGTTCATGCGAATGCACTATCATAAGCGGTCGTCAGTAAACAAGCACTGGCATGAGCTTATATCGAACGCATTAGAATGCCAACAGGCACATTTTAATGAGCCGGTAGAGATCACTATGTATTCGTATCGTTCCAGGCTGTTAGATATTGACGGGCTTTATGGCTCGATAAAGCCGATTCTGGACGCTCTTGTATCCAATGGTGTCTTAGATGATGATAGCCCTGAATATGTGGTAGACTTGCATTGTAAGCAGTTTAAGACCGCTCGCGCACAGGCGCACATTGAGCTATCTATTTTTTAATATTTAATTCTCCGATATCTTTATAAACTTTTAAATCCTTTTAGTCCCTGTATCTAATTGAGGCTAAAGTCATCCAAATAATCCAAATTTTTGGCCCAAATTCGATTTTTTATCCCGATATGCCCGGAAGCCCGGGTCGTCCTTAACGTTTTCCAGCGTGAAACGTGATCTGATCAAGCTGGAAACTTCATTTTTATAGGCATCAAGCGCAGGGCTCTGCGGCTCGATACGTATGGCCTTGATGTCACCCTCTGCCACGCAGATACCAGGGAATTTTTCCAATACTTCACGGCTGAATTCCATAAGCGACCCTATTACGTATAAGCGAGGGATAAAAAATAACTGTTATGCTCATTTATAGACTTCATCGTATTTCTGGTACAATATGAATGCTACGATGGGTAGCGGGGCTTGTGCGACAGACTCCGTATGGATGAGCCTGGCGCGGACGCCGTTACTGAAAAGCGGTAAAAAGTTCTTTGAGAGGACGTAATTCAAATAGTCGTCCCACGCGTCTTCCATATGCTCGGCTTCCTTGCAGAACCGGCGGTATTCGATGTAAGCACTGACCAGCGCATAGTTGATCTCCTCGTGAGTGTTCTGTAAAAACTCCTGGCCGATGACATTCGCGACATCCTCGGAAATTATCGTGACGCACCCGTATCGCTCCTCCCCTACGTCATAGACCTTGCCGACTGCATAGCACCTCGCGTCTATGTTGCTCTCCACCGTGAACATGGCACAGACGTCGACGAGAAGCTGCCGGTCGTTCACCAGGCTGGCGATACTGTCCTTTGCCTCGTCGTCGCTGATGTTGCCGTCCTTATGCTCGCATAAATAAGATTCTAGCGGGTGAGACATGAAACCTCTATTATTAATTCCGCCGTCATTCCTAAATAGTTTCCAGTACACGAAATCTTATAAAAAACACTTTATACCAAAGCGGTTATGCTTGTATTTACATTATGGCGCTCAAAGGCTTGTTAAACGTGCGAATGGCGATCATCGCCACATGGGCGATAGCTATACTGGCGGCAGTATTACTGATCGGCCCGGATCGCCTGGTCCATGTTTACAGCACCATACGGCCGGGAGACATACGCCGTATGGTTCTTTCTTTTGGGGCGCTTTCGCCGGCAGCCTTCATTTTGATAAACGCCCTCCGGCCATTCACTTTCCTCCCCGTGACACCGTTCACCATCGCGGGCGGCTTTATCTTCGGGCATTTCTATGGATTACTACTGTCAATAATCGGGACGATGCTGAGCGCCGTGCTGACTTTCTCCCTGTCACGCTATCTGTTCAAGGACACGATCAAGCGATGGCTGAAGGGACGATATGACGGTGCGGACAAAGGGTTCGAGAGCAACGGTATATTCATGATCGCGGCGGCGCGAGTCATACCGGTCATACCGTTCGATGCAGTCAGTTACGTTGCCGGCATATCGAATATCTCATTCACTGACTACCTGATCGGAAGCCTGATCGGCGAATTCCCCGGCGCGTTCATCCTGACCATGCTGGGCAGCAACCTCGGGCGGATCGGAACGCCTATTTTTTATCTCAGCCTGGTGCTCTTTATCCTTCTGATGGCAATCCCCGAAATATTCAAGCGTTTCGTTCAATACCGTGCCCGCAGGCTTAAAAAATGACAAAACGCTTTGCTCATATCAATGGGTATAAATCCTTGTGAACTAAATTATCATAATAGAAATTGGTGAACCTCATGGCCCTTCGCTTATACAATACGCTCACTTCCAGGGTTGAGGACTTCGTGCCGCTGAACGACAAGATCGTAAAAATATACGTTTGCGGCCCGACGGTCTATGATTATTGCCACATGGGCCATGCGCGTGCATATGTGGTTTTCGATACGTTACGGCGCTATCTATTGTATCAAGGCTATAAAGTCACATACGTGCAAAATTTTACGGACGTAGATGATAAAATAATAAGGCGTGCCGGCGAGAAAGGCGTCGCGCCTCTCGAGCTGGCGAATAAGTTCATCGACGCTTATTTCGAGGACATGGACAAGCTCAACGTCATGAGGGCGGATGTCCACCCCCGCGTAAGCCAGAACATACCCGAGATCATCGAGATAGTCTCAAAATTAATAGAATCGGGCCACGCATACGTATCCGAAGGCAGCGTTTACTTTAGTATAGACAGCATGAAGGAGAAAGTCGGGGCTTTATCTCACCAGCCCTATGAATCATTAAAAAAGGGCGCCAGAGTCGAGATCGACGAGCGCAAGCGTAATCCGATGGATTTCGTGCTGTGGAAAGCCTCAAAGCCCGGCGAAAGTATCGCCTGGGACAGCCCGTGGGGCAAGGGCAGGCCGGGATGGCACATCGAGTGTTCCGCCATGGCGATCAAGAATTTAGGCGTGAACATCGACATACACGGCGGCGGCATGGATCTGATATTTCCGCATCACGAGTCAGAGATCATGCAGACCGAGGCATATACCAGTAAGCCTCCTTTCGCCAAATACTGGGTCCACAACGGCTTTTTGATGATCAATAAGGAAAAGATGTCCAAGTCGCTCGGGAACTTTTTCCTCGTGCGGGACGTGCTTAAAAAATTCTCGCCCGACACGCTCCGCTTTTTTATCCTTAACACGGATTACCAGAGCCCGCTTGATTTTAGCGACGCGGCCATGGACGAGGCACAACGCAGCCTGGAGCGTATCCAGAATACCGTGTATGAAGTAGAAAACAGGATAAAAACACCTCTGGCCGGAGCAAAATCATTGAGTGGTGTCGATGATCGCCTTAAGGCATGCCTCGATAAGTTCGGGTACGCCATGGACGATAATTTACACACGCGAGAAGCCATCGCCGAGATATTCGAACTTTCGAGAGAAGTGAACAAGTGGCTGGCTGAAGGCGACATGCCTACTGCGGAATGGCAAAAAGTGCTTGACCTGTACGCCACATACTCACAGGTCCTGGGCATACACTGGACAAAAGCGTCCGAAGGGAAGCTGGAATCTGAATTATTACAGGTGATCGTGGATATCAGGAACGCAGTCCGCAAAAAGAAAGACTTCGAGACCTCGGACCTGATCCGAAGCCGGCTCAAGGAGCTAGGTATCACGATCGAGGACAGCAAGGAAGGGACCAAGATCAAACGCATATGACCCACAAATAAATCTTCTAGGTCTTTGCTTCTTGATCTTCAATAGCTCCCTTAAGCAAGGATTTTATATCTTTTACACTTATATGTGCTAGATGTCTTCTCAGAGAAAGATGACGCGTCATGTGCAGATCGGCCTGTCGCGCAGCGATAAGGCTAAGTTGCTCACGGCTAAGGGCCTTTACGGGGAAGCGCTGGCGGAGTTACAGACCGCGCTGGCATCATTTAAAAAAGAAAATAAGGAAGGAGCATGGGACGCTACCATATCCGGCCTTTTTAATAATATCGGCCTCGTACATATCTTTTTACAGCATTATACGGACGCGGAAGAAGCTTTTCTCAGCGCAAAAGAAATTAAAGAGCGCATCGGCGATAAACGCTCATTAACGGGGACGCTGATCGGCCTGTCGGACACCTATCGATGCCTTTGCAAGTTCGAAGAGTCGCATGCGTGCCTGGAAGAAGCTATGGAATTATCGCTCGACCTGAAGGATGATCACCTGTCTCACCTGATCACGACGAGCATCGACACCGTGGAGCGGTCGAAGAATAACATGCCTTCGGCTAAGTTCGTGCCCGTCGATTTCGACGAGTTTTACCTGTCGCGGCCAGTGTCGAAGCTGTCGCTGGAGGTGGACCGCGTGACGATCGAGGCAAGCAAATCCGGCATGGTGAAGGTCAGTATCGCCATGGGATTCCCGGAGCTTCAGGCGGACGTGGAGGGTATTGAAGGAAAAAAGAAGGCACAGCAACTGCCTTGCATGGCAATACTGTTCCCGGACAGCGTGGAGGGGAACGTTACAGGCTTCGAAGTGGCGAACGAGGAGGAGCATACCGTCCCATCCTCCATCGACCCGTTTAACGGCATCATTTACTCGCCCGAATCATATCACCGCTGTGGGCCTTTGCCTCTGCCA
The DNA here is from genome assembly GCA_963780665.1 of uncultured Methanocellaceae archaeon. Classification (GTDB taxonomy): domain Archaea; phylum Halobacteriota; class Methanocellia; order Methanocellales; family Methanocellaceae; genus Methanocella. The sequence continues at coordinate 26,487 of CAWACJ010000003.1, forward strand.
TCATGCAAGCGTTTCATCTATACCTGCGGTATCGGATATATCTTCAAGTGGAAAGTGGCGGCAAACGGCTGGTACCAGGCAGACCTGAAGCTTGACGTGAAGGATGCGGAGAACGGGTTTAAGCTTGACATCGTGCTACCGTTCGGGGCGGTCAGGGTCAAAGAGATCGTGATCAAGGCGAAAAAGCCGCTGGAATATGGCATCACTAAAGTGAAAGCCGGTAATTTCTATAAGTCTCGCGAGCTGGTCGCAAGCCCCTCAAAAGTAAAGTTCACGACAGAGGAGACGCTGTACGAGGACAGCCTGTCCGGCAAGGATAGCGTCAGGCCAGCTGTAAAGCTCCAGTACGGCGTTTTATCGTTCGATTTCCGGCAGTAACGCCAAATCTGTCGCCCCGGCCATAAAATTCGCGCTTAACATGCACAGCGTTCAAAAGCCGGAATGATCATTTCTCATTGATGGATAAAGCCCGTATTGGGGCAGCATTCCGGGATCATATACTATGGCTGGAAGACATAAAACGAGCCGGGAAGAAAAGCCCGCCGGACAAAAGAAAGAGGCTGTAAGGGAGATCACGCCGCCAAGGGAAGAGCTGGGCACATCAGATGAGATCGTCATGAGCGGCAGGGTATATTATGCACAGGAAAAAAGCCTCTGGGAAGAAAGTGCCGACAGACAGTACATAGCCACGCCGGAAGACAAGAAAGACCTGCAGCATGGCATAGTCACCTGGGCTGATGCGGCGACCTCGGATACGGGAGAGAACGAGGAGATCGACAGGAGGCTCGAGCATATCCTAAAGCACAGGAAAAAGCAGCCCCCTGAATATGACCTATAGGTGTTCATATGCCTGAGAAACATGAGAAAAAAGAGCAGGAAGATAAGAAAAAGAAGCGAAAGAGCTCCCAGGTCTATAACGTAGAGCCCGCAGAAAAGCCGGTAGAGGGGCCGACCGGGAACAAGACCTTTAAAGTGTGACGCAGGAGGCACAGGCATGACGCATGAAAAGCTCAGTAAAAGACGCGAGGAAGAATTGATGAAAAAACGGAAAGAAGCGGAGCGAGGCAACGCCGAACAGGATGAAGGCACGCCGAAGGAGACGGAAGATAACCGGCCTTTCAGGACAAACCCGCCAGGGCAGTACTGATATTATTTTTAACGGGAAAGCTATTTTTAATAATGAATAGTATATTAAAAACCGGGCGTTACACAAGGTTTATACTGTTTTGAAACCCTATCCTTCTTTAATTTGATGGAGGAATCTCATTGAAGATATCTGCATTTACCGTCGACGGCATCCCCATGATACAGAAAGACGATGACCTTGCGGCCATTGTCGTAGCTCATACGGACATACAGGATCATGACATCGTCGTGATAGCGTCGACGATCGTCGCCAAAGCGGAAGCGCGCAGGCATCTTTTAAGCGAGGTCACACCGACTCCGAAAGCGGAAGAGCTGGCCGTATTGAACAACGAGGATCCCAGGTTCATACAGTTCGTGCTGAACAACAGCACGAAGATCCTAATGAAACACCCGCTGCTCGTGCAGACGGTATACGGGAACATTTGTATCAATGCGGGCATCGACCGCTCCAACACTGAGACCGGGTATATTCTCTTACTGCCGGAGGACTCCGACACGACTGCCCGTAAGCTGAGAGACCGGTTCAAGGAATTGACCGGTAAGAAAGTCGCCGTGATCATCACCGATACCAACGGGCGCTCGTTCAGGGACGGCCAGATGGGCGTGGCAGTTGGCTGCGCAGGCATTGCGGCCATGCACGACCGTCGCGGAGACGTGGACCTTTACGGTCACGAGCTCAAGATCACGATACAGGGCATCACGGACGAGGTCGCCGCGTGCGCCAACATGATCATGGGCGAGGCAAACGAAGGCACTCCCGTCGCGATCATCCGCGGCTACAAATACCTGGAGAACGACGACGGCATCAAGGTCGCGTTCCGGCCGGACGAGACGGATTACGTGAAAAAGGCACTGCTCGAAATGCTCGAGCGCGAAGAAAAGGCGCAGCTAGCAGCTAAGAGCATGGTAAAAAAGTCAAAGTCGCATGCCTGATCCGATCAAGTATCGTCGGCGAAATCGTCCAGGCTATTCAGCGGTATTCCCCGCTCGATCTTTTTTCTTTCCTTTCTGACTTCAGGGCTGATATATGAGTATTTCGCCGGCAGCATCTTCTTCGCATATGTTTTATTGCGCCGGTTCTCGATGGATTGCGAATCATAGAACGTGTCCCATATCGCATTATCCACCGACGGGATATTGCCTAAAAGCCTCTCGGCTTCCTCTTTTGATATGCTCACGATCTCTTTCTGGTATCCGAGGCGGCATGCGTTGACAATGTAATAGCTCGTATGGCATTTGATGACGGAGGCTCTATCGTCGTTCCGCCTGCGCCGCCCATTCCATGTACAGGTCCTGCACGTCGTGCTCCGGGTAAATCTCTACGTACATCAGGTCCCCGGCAGGCCTGAGGCGCGTATGCGCCTTCATACGCTCCAGTTCACCGCCGACTTCCCGGTACATGTGATAGTAGCGCTTTGCCACGGTATCTTTATGGGACAGGATCAAAGTCAGGTTGGGGTAATAATAAGAAAGTAGCTTCACCAGGTCGTCCGGCACGCATTTGTTATGCCGTAGCGCATGGCTAAGATACAATCCAAGAGAAACAGGGCGCTGTGCGCGCCCGCAGGTCGGGGTTTTTACCCATAGTGACGCTTTGATGTGGAATGGCACGTTCTTCACGACATCGTCGATGCTCACGACAGCCTCGCCGTGGTACTGCGAAAGCTTTTGCTTGAGGTCTTTATTGTCTTTGCCACAAACGGCGGTTGCTCCGGGGTTCGCCTTGAGTGCGATGGCCGCCCGTATGATGCCGTCGACATTCTTTAGGTATCCGATGATCATGAAAACGCCTCCAGGTTCAATTGAATACGATTTTTTACCTTGATGTACGGCCGCGCCCTTTTCAGGACGACGCCGATATTAGTTAGCTGTACATAGTCCTCGATAGGTCGGCTCTCTACGATACGGCGAGCCGTCACGGGGCCGATGCCCGGGACTAGTAATAATTCTTCGAAAGATGCTTCGTTCACGTCGACCGGGAACATGTCCCTGTTTGTCCTGGCCAGTGCCACTTTAGGGTCTTCGTCTAACAGAAATCCATTATCATTCAGCACGTCGTCCAGGTCTTTAGCGCGGAGGCCGTAGTCCTTTAGCAAATAGGATACCTGATATAGCCGGATCTCCCGCCAGAGGGGTGAAGGATCGTTTTTCGAGAGCGGCGTGCCCGGTACCGGGTCGAAACTCATGAAATAAGGCCTGCGCAGCCCGTAATCAGCTTTAAATCTATCGATCGTATGGATGATCTCACTGTCCGGCTCGCCCGACGCGCCGACCACAAACTGCGTGTCATTGGCGCCGACGATACCTTCCCCGTAGCGTACTTCCGAGCGGCGCTTTTTCACGAACTCGTGCGTCCAGTCCATGCGCCTTAAAATGTCATTGTTATAATCGAAATTAGGGCAGAGCTCGGAGTAGCGGGAGCCGGATGTCGTTTCGGCGTTCACGCCGAACTTATTGGCATACAGGGAGACTTCCCGCAACATATCTCTCGGCACGCCGGGCATGAGTCTCACGTGGATATATCCCTTAAATCCCTGGCTTCGCAGGAGCTTGATCACGTCGAGCTGTTTCTGTGTCGTGTGCTCCGGATCGCCTACGATGCCCGAAGACAGGAATAATCCCTCGATCGCGTTTCTCCGGTAAAAGTCCCACGTGATCTTCGCGATCTCTTCCGGCGCGAGCGACGCCCTTGTCACTTCGCGGCCACAGCGGTTCGGGCAATACAGGCATTCTCCGCTGCATTTGTTGGTCATCAGCGTTTTATAAAGCTGAATGCAGCGGCCGTCCGGGGTAAAGGTATGGCACGTCGTCGTCTGGTTACAGCTATCGTACTTCGTGCCCTCGGACAGTATCTTTATGCGGTCACTCAGCGAGAAGTATTTCTCACTCATCAAGAAAAAGAAGTCCGGCAGGTTATTTAACGAGGGACCAAGAGCGTGCTGAAACTTTTTACAGGGAGACGCCTATCAGATTTAATATAATGACACAGGCAGCACCGGGTACGCCACCGGCAATGCAGACGAGCAGCGTCAGCGGATCATACGGGATCAGCATCTTAAAAAAATAATTCGCTATCAGCAGTATAACGATACCACCTATGGCGTTCAATATCAGTGCAGCCGCTGTTTTAAGCATGAATTTAAAAAGCGCAAATAATACTGCTAAACCTATAAGCAGGACAACGATGACCACGGCAATCTCGATTATCATATCCAATACAATCCCTCATGACTATAATGGGCCAATCGCTTATATTTTTATGGCCTATCAGAAAAACTGCCCAAGGGTGCCCTGTACGCTGCTTCCTTTTAATTCGTCCTCGCCGTGGCCGAAGTACCCGAGGATGCGCAGCGCCGTCGGGATCAGCTGTTTTTCGATATAATATTCAGAATCCAGCTCGTATGTGCGGTCTTTCGCGTACAGCATGCCATCCTTGAACTTCTGGAACATGTCGACCGGATACGCCCGGTCACTTAATATGCCCTTATCCTTCACGATCACGTAGCTGATCTTGTTGCCTACGGATGCCGACAGGTCCAGCGCTTTCGCCTTTTCCGCCGCATGCACGTGCGCCTGCGCGCTCTCATAGCTCGACGCGCTCTTGGTCAGAGTCTTGTGGATGATCAGCTTACTCAATGGCACTTTACCTTCTCTGACCAGGGCGATCGTGTCCTTGACGAACCTGACTGCCTTATCCGGGTTCTCCTCCTCGAGGATGATGCGGATCACTTCGGATTGCAGCTCTTTCGCCAGGTCGCACCAGTCGCCTCTGCGCACTTCGAGGCCGCGCACGACGATCTCGCCTTTTGTGGTCAGGCCAGCGTAGCGCTTCTTGGACTCGGTGAAGAAGATCACCTTGTATGTATTATCGATATCCATATCCAGCGGCAGCTCTGCTTTCACCTTTTTAATGAATTCCTTGATGGTCTTCTGCAGGTCTCCGCCGTCTTTCATCGATACGAACAGCGAATCCGTGTCGCCGTAGAGCACTTCCATGCCCATCTCCCTTGCAAAATCACTGGCCTTTTTAATGAAATACCGGCCCCAGGCGGACGTAGCCTCGGCACACTCTCTGCGATACCATTTCGCCTGCGACCAGCCCGTGTAGCCGTAGAATGCGTTTGTCAGGATCTTGATCGTTTTCTGCCTGATGTCCAGCATCTTGTAGTCCTTATCCTTTTTATCCAGCAGCGCCAGCTTCTTTTTAAGCGCACTTCTATGAGTCACGAGCGACCTGAGAATGCGAGTAAAGAAGCCTTCCGGCTCCTTTCTGAAACAGTGGCCCACATCAGGCGCAGGCGGGTTGCATTCCGCACCGCAGTCCTTGCACACCGTATCCGGAGAAATATTATAGGCGATCATGATCGACGGGATACATGGCAGAAAAGTCGAGCGATGCTACGTTCTTATGCAGCCCGTTGACCGGCTCGAACACGAAACCGCCCAGGTATGTCTCGGATTCTCCTCCCCTGGACGGGACCAGCTCGCCATATTCATAGGCGACATAGGCAAGATACACTTCAACCTGCCTGCCTCTGCCCATCTTCGATACGTTGTCGACCGGCTCATGGACCATGCGGGCAAATTCGTACTGAAGCGGTAATAATTCGCTAGCCAATCCGTAGGTGCTGATCACATCATCCTCAGCGTACTGTATCAGCTCTTCGCGTTTCTTCGGGTCTTCCCAGTATTGGTATATCTCCGCAGCCGGGAATGTTCACGCGTCCGTCTTTTTTCATGACTCCCAAAAAGTCGGCCACGTTATCGAGCGTTTTGATCTTGACGCCATCCACGTCTCTTGCTGCCACCTGATATAGATCAACATTCAGTCGGCCGATCAGCTTGACTTTCTTCTGTATGCCGCCTTTGCCGAACATCGGGGACGTGCCGTCCCGACATACGTTCAGCTTTAGCTTATTTTTCTTAGCGCGCTCATTCAAATACGGCCAGTCGAAAGAATCCTGGTTATATCCGACGATCATGTCCGGATCATATTCATTGACATACCGGATGAATTCCTTGATGATCTCTTTATCCTCTTCGTCACTTGCTTTCAGGACTTTCGTCTCTTTATTTGTCTTAATAGAAATGATAATAATCGGATCTTTCTTTGCGTCCGGCATGCCGCGCGGGTTTAACATCTCACAGTCGAAGGCCATGATCTTTAATTTCGGCTCATCTTCCCTCGCAAAACCTTTCGGGCTTTTGCAGATCATGCCGAGGCTCGGATAGGAGACCGGCACTGTTTCGCCCTCCGCCTCGATCCCGCCCATGGGTATCAGGCGCTTATCAATGATATAACGCATGCCGAAAAGGATGTCGGCTTCACGGACGTCGCCGAACTTGAGGGCTGTCTCACGCAGGTGAGGCACGTCTCTTGGAAGCCTTGTGAAAATGCGGTAGCATTTCATGGGCACGCCGAAATTTTTTCTATCGACAATATCGACGCGTACTGGTTTGATCAGCTCGCCGCCCACCTCTTCCATCATGTTTTCGAGCGAGCTGATGGGCACATCACCATAGGGCACTAAGTAAAAATAAGGCTCGAAGGAGTTGTCGAAGATCACCGCGCTATTGCCCGCGTCATCGACACACCACATCCTGATGATGGGCCTGTCATTCTCCACGATATAGTCGACGTCCAGCAGCCAGCCTTTAAATTTCATTAATATAAAATCGACTGTCTGAGATTAAAAACTTCTCGTAGTATATTGAAAGTAATTGTCCTATAAATCGTAAAATTCTTCAACGGTTTAGTTTGCTAAACCGGTAGTATGCTCCTTCACACGGGCATTATTATTTATTGATATATCCTATATAGTATTCAGAGCGTTGTCCAAATATCTAATTATTAAACGGTGGTAGGTGGGCTTCACCTACCAAGCCTTATTCATCCATTATTCATCTTTCCGTCTAGCTTTTGCACGGCTTATGGTTTTATATGGCCGTACTGTAACAGCCATATTCAGTGGTACTTACCACCAGCCGCCCCAGCCGCCCCATCCAAGACCGCCGAGACCACAACCGCCACAGCCACCACAGCCGAGACCACCCCAGCCGCCCCAGCCGAGACCACCCCAGCCGCCCCAGCCAAAGCCGCCCAGGCCACAGCCGCCGAAGCAGGCTGCCGCGGGCAGTGCGATGACCAGGATCGCCAGCACGGAAAGAGCAAATATGGCTAATATCTTCTTGTTCATACCTGTTCCTCCTACAGAAATTAAGTAGTGCTAATATCGATAAGATATTTAGTAATGAAAAGGGGGAGCCACCAAGCAGTCCAACGATAAAATAGCGGTGCAGATGAGCGATTTTCTAAATACCGCATAAAAATGTTCACTAATAAAATACGATTATTTTGGAGTATCAGTCGTTATCATATCCTATTTAGCATCGATGGTCGTTGGTTATGGGTTCCAGAATTCGAGTAAGATGTTATCGCCGGGTTGGGTCATGTTCAATGAGTAATTGTTTATTTTTTGAATCCTTAGGGTTGGTGGTCATGCTACCTGCGGTCACAAATTTATAAGTATTTTACATTTTTTATGGACAAGTTTTATTAAGTCGGTTGAAAGCTATCACGAGTTTTTGAAGAACAAGGTCCAAATCTGTTTACCAGCAGTATGAGAAAAATTAAATAGAGCTGGCTACGCAGCGCGTCTCTCTGCAACCCTCTCCTTAACCATGTAACGGTGGACGGCCATAAAACCTATGGCCAGCAACGCCAGCAATTTTTTCTTATCCACGTCGGAAAAGTCCCGGTCGATGCCATTCTCTTTGATGATCTCCCTGATCGTCGATTCCGGCGGAGCCTTGTCCCCGCTCATAACCGCCCCCAGTTTGTTCTTCACGTAGACAGCAGCCAGGAACTTCGCTAATTCCGGCCTGTCCTTAAAGATGCCAATCGCCATCAACTTTTTAAGAGCCTCGGCAGAATCGCCTGATAGCGGTAAATCAATCTCCTTAACATCTATGCCATGCTCATCAAGCTTGGCATCCCTGATAGTTTCTCTAATCCCCATATTTAACCTCCCAAAGATTTGTGATTAAAAGACCAGAAAACGTACTTCATGATAATCTGCTCTGAATAAAAAAATGAACACCTTGCGGAAGGTAATGCGTAATCATCGAATATGGGAAATCGTTCTTCCATTTCATGAGAAAAGTATCGCACAGTAGAATGTGTTTCATACGCCTACAGGTTTTTATTATACAAATCCATCGTCCTCTTCAGTCGATGGATTTGTATTGGGCGGGTTTGTAGACCCGCCCATTAAGATTGCTATCATGAAAATAACGCAATCTTAAAATGACGATTGGGCTATCCGACTACCAAAGCCGGGTAATAGTATCGGAGAGATAATACGTTGTCGAGATCATGAATACTAGGACTATACGTCTATGCCCACATCCACCAATTTTAGTCTCTATGCTGTTTTTTTATATTTTGGGCTGTCGTTCTTTTTATCCACTGAATGTATAGCATGCTTATTACCACGAACACGACCAGGTATGGGATGAATACAGGCAGGGTCTTCTCTAGTGAAAAATTAAGGACGGCGATAATGAATGCTAGTCCAGGATGACGGGCGGCGCTTTCCAGAGCCAGGGTCGTTCGTTCCTCGAGCTGGCGGGGTGCCAGGAAGTAGCCGATCCCCAGGGCAATGAAGATCATTAAAGCCATAGCCGAATACGAGCGAAGGTCCATCTGCAGAAGGAACTGGTAACTCATTAATAAAATTATGACGATCGGGAGAGAATTTATGGCCTGGCCGATAAATGCTAGCGGCTTACGTATAGCTATTGCAACTCTTGGAAACCCGGCGAGGAAGAACATTCCAAGCAGGAGTGGAAGGACTAAAGAGGTGCCAACCTGTTCGGCGATCACATAGGGATGAACGCTTGCCTGGAAATTTAGCGCGGCCGCTAGAAGGGTCAGGGTTAAAGGTGTCGTAATGATCGAAAGCACCCCCAAAGTCAGGTGGAGGCAAGTGACATAAGCCAGCTTGCCTCCGGCCTTGGGTATACTTACTAGCATCTGTGGAGCTGCCGGGCATGCTGCCAAGATTGTTAGGCCGACTGCTACGGCGGGGGAGGGTCTGACCAGAAGAATAATCACCAGAGCTGCGATCGGGACAAAAACGACTACGGCTACAAGCGACTTTAGTAACAAGCCGGGTTGCTCCCTGAAAAATGATAGATGACCAAGGGGGATATCAAGCCCCTGGGCGAATGTGAGGATGATCGTGCCAGCAATTAAGCCGAATTCGATGGTCCACCGGATCAGTTCATGCATGACACATTCATACTTCGCATTTTTCCATGTTAAAGAATAGCTATTGAAATGTAAGACATTCGGTAAATTAACATAATAAATGACGATGGGGATTTTACTAAACTAGGCTAACAATTGCTCTTTATCATCAAAAGGGTAAAAAAGGAACTTTTGTGGCTTCTATATATCCCCCATATGTCGTGGGTATAGTCAATTCAGCGTTTTTGGACACTTTTCTAATAAAAAACAGGTCTATAAAAATCAATTCTCTACCGCCTGCAGCTCGTTTAGATATTAATTGACCGAAGAATATTGCACGGTCTGATCAGTTTACGACAGGATACTAACCGCTATTTTAATTATATATATAACTATCATTATCAATATTAACATAAATATAATTAACTTATATCCTGTATTTATATGATAGATTAATCACATGGCCGAGATTGGCTATGGCGCCCCTAGATCGTGGGGCGAGTTAGTGCGGCACAGCGAATAAAAGAGGGAAATGATGAATACCAGTATGAAACAGAATGAGACGAAGGGCCGGGTCACTAAGAAGTCGGGCAAGGGCCTCAGCGACGGAGTCATCTCCGAATTGTCGGCTTTCTTCACCGTCAAGCCAGGCCATGAGGAGGAGTTGCGCGCAGCGCTTCGCCGGTTCGCAGAAAATCTACACAATATCGACCCAAAGGAAATCCAGCGGGTCGGTCTACGGGACACGCGGCACGTGATCTTCAATGACGGTCGGCAGCTCGTGTGGATCACTGCCTTCGAGAGCGACTGGGACCCGTACATCGATGACGCCCTGCAGCTCATAAACATCGAAAATTTCCTGGACTGGATGCAGCACACCGTCGAGGGCGACAAAGTCGTGGAGTGGGTAAAGTCTGCCGGTGGCGTCGAGAAATTCGACCTGAAAGACCCCGATATCAAGGATACTGTTAAACGGGCCAGCGCCCAGCTCAAGGCAATCCTCCAGTCGGTACAGATCCAGGCGTCCACGTACTACAACTCCCTGAGCGGTCTCACGATGCCGCAGATCATTAAGGCCCAGCGCCTGGCAGAGGCCTTCCAGCAGGTGCTCGATGACCCCGCCGCCGAAGAGGCGCTCCAACATCCGGCCCTAAAGCCGCTGCTGGAGCAAGCAGCCTATTGACCTGGAGATAGGAGTCGACCCATGTCTGATCATTTCTCCGGACCCCGTGCGATCGCGAATCCGGCCTGCGATATATGTGACCTCTATGCGTTCCCCAGCCCTGAGCGCCCGGGCCACATCGTGCTCGTGCTGAACGTGCTGCCAAAGGCCACCTCCGACTCACATTTCTCCGATGCGATCGTCTACCGCTTCCGGCTGCGGCCGGTCACCATCAAGGGCATCGGCGCAGCCACGGCCTTTCCCTTCGCCGGCGATGACCAGGAGCTTGTCTTCAACTGCCACTTCGAGGCTCCGCGGCCAGGTGGATCTGGCGTGCCACCGGTGCAGGAAGGCTGGTGCGTGGCGCCGTCCGGTGAGACGGCACGTTTCCGCGTTAACGACGAACAAGGCGGGTACGGCGACAGCCTGCACGTCTATGCTGGCCTCAGATCGGATCCGTTCTTCATCGACCTGCCGGCCATCCTGGAGTCGCTAAAGACCAGGCGGCTTGCCTTCAAGGATGTCGGGACCAATAGCCTGATGGGCTTCAACGTCCTGAGTATCGTCATCGAGGCTGACTGCGGACCGTTGCTGCGCAGTGGCCGCGGGCCACTTTTCGCGGTGGTCGGCGAGACGATGGTCGCCGGCACGCTCCCGATTCGCATCGAGCGGGTCGGCCGCCCGGAGATCAAGAACACGATCATGTCGATGAAGAAGTATGACCCGGTCAACCGCGACCTGGAAGTGCGCGACCTCTACGACTTCGAAGACGCCTTCCACATGAGCAAGGACTATGCCGGCACCTTCCGCGCCCGAATGAACGCCAACCTCGCTCTCTTCGATCGCCTGGACGGCAAGACGGACTGGCCGCTAGGCCCGGATGGCGCCCACCCCCTGACCGAGCTGCTGCTCGCCGACTACCTGGTGGTCGACGCCACGCGGCCGTACGCCGCTGACAGCTTCTTCGAGATCGAGCAGGCGACCCTCAATGGGCACGCCCACCAAACGTGCGGGGGCCGGTCGCTGAACGACGACGTGATGGACACGCTGTACACGCTGCTCGTCAACGCCGGCAACGGACCGCGAGTGAGTGACGGCGTGGACCGGCCGGCGAAGCAGGTTTCGGACGCCTTCCCTTACCTTGCGCCGCCCACTCCTCTGCCGCGGGGCGACGGGCAAGGAGCGCGAGCATGACCACCAGGCCGACCGTCGCGCTGGAGCTTGATGACATCCAGGCCGCCGCCCTGGAACCGCGGCCGGTTCCTTACGCGGGTACGTACCGGATCTTTCGTCTTGACGACCGGCATGCCGGGCGCGAGCTGCTACGGCGGCTGATCCCGCATATCGACTCGGTTGCCTCATTTGATCCCGGGAAGCCGGTGTCGCTCACCGTGGCACTCAGCTTCCAGGGACTCAAAGCCCTCGGGGTACCGGAGGAGTCGCTCGCCACCTTCCCGCCCGTGTTCCAGCAGGGCATGGCCGCACGCGCGGCCGAGCTTGGAGACGTGGGGGAGAATGCTCCCGAGCACTGGGAGAAACCGCTGGGTTCGCAGGACGTCCATCTCGTGGTGGTCGGCGTCGCGCCCGACGCTGCCAGCCTTGAGACCGCTGTCCGCCACGTCCGCGACGCCCTCCGCGATCTACCTGGCATCGTACCCATCTGGCAACAGGACGCGCACGCCACGACGGACCTGCGCAATCATTTCGGTTTCGCGGACGGCATCGCCAATCCGGCCGTCGAGGGTACCGGTATTCCCGGCTCCAACCCGAACGAAGTGCCGCTCAAGGCTGGCGAGTTCGTCCTGGGGTACGAGGACGAGACCTTCAACATCCTCCCCATACCGCAGCCCGAGGTACTGCGCCGTAACGGCACCTACGCGGTATTCCGCAAGCTGCATATGCGCGTAGCCACCTTCCGCCAGTACCTGCACCAACATGCCAAAGACCGTGCCGAGGAGGAGTGGCTAGGCGCCAAGATCGTCGGGCGCTGGCCCAGCGGCGCGCCGCTGGCGCTGGCTCCGGACAAGGACGACCCTGAACTTGGTGCCGACCCGAAACGCGACTCCTTCATATACAACGCCTTCATGTATGGCGACGACCCGCATGGCCTCAAGTGCCCGCTAGGCGCGCACGTCCGGCGGATGAACCCGCGCGACTCGGTCGTCATCGGCGCAGTGCGCCTGCACCGCATAATGAGGCGCGGCACTACATATGGCTCGCCGCTGCCCCCAGGCGTCCTGGAGGACGACGGGGCCGACCGCGGCCTCATGTTCGCTTGTGTCGGGGCGCACCTTGACCGGCAGTTCGAGTTCATCCAGAGAGAGTGGATGAACGACGGCAAGTTCATCGGCGCACCCGCCGAAAAGGACCCGCTAGTGGCCAGTAACGATGGCCGTGAATTCACCATCCCGAAGCGGCCGATCCGCCGCCACCTCAAAGGATTGCCCGCCTTCGTCGTCAACCGCGGCGGCGAATACTGCTTCTTGCCCGGCCTGCGGGCGCTACGCTGGCTCGCCGACCTCGACACTTGAGCCAGGCGCCAGCGGAAGGCGCCTGATATAATTGATAAAAAAGTGATGCGGGTTTGTACCTCAAATATTCAAGCCGTAGAGATTTTAACCCCTGGTCTGTTGATCACATACAACTGGTTATTGTCTTCTTATTAAAATCTAATATTTATAATGCCATTTAAACCAGTACAGGACGACTCGAATTCACAAGATAAGCCTTTTTTACGAGCATTGGGCTCGATGAAGTTAGAATTAAATAGGGTTCTGTAAATTAATCGGTTTATACCAATTTTCATATTATGTCAGGGGCATATTTTACTATCAACCGATAACTCGTAAGAACTGTTTATCTAATAACTCATGACAAAATAATACCTCTATTTTGTAACCGAAAGACGCACTTAAGGCTAAATTGCGCCCTAAACAATATATAAAGTCATATGTAAGCTTAGTTTATCTTTAAATTTCCTGTTATGCCCCATTTTCGCTAATATATAAAATAATTTATATATCTGTATCGTTAAAAATCATTGTTCAACGGAGGGGATGTTTTGAACTTCGATGAATTAAAATTGGGAATTGATGAGCTAAAATGGGAGCTGGCTGCAAAAGCAAAGACAATTATTAATTGGAAACATCCGGTTCTCATTGTCTTTCTCGCTCTGGTCGCGTTCGAATTGGTGATGACGGTAGCTTCCGCCAGGTGGGGTGCCCGGTGGGGCGGCGCAGGCGGCTGGGGTCGCTGGGGCGGCTGGGGCGGTGGCTGGGGCAGTGGCTGGGGCGGCTGGGGTCGTTCCTGGTATAGCGGCTGGGGCGGCCGGTGGTAAGTCAGTCTTTCCGACCGATAACCATTAAACTCCGCATAAGATGAGTCTAGATGAATAGGTAGATAGAGGTGAATATAATGAATGGATTGAAAATAATAGTGCCAATGCTCTCACTCCTAGTGCTCCTGGCGGCCGTGGCCACTCCGGCAATGGCGCAGAGCTCCAGTGATACCATGGGAGATCAGGCCTCACAGGCACAGCAGGGACAGACAGCAACTCAAGGACAGACAGCAACTCAAGGACAGACAGCAACTCAAGGACAGACAGCAACTCAAGGACAGACAGCAGCTCAAGGACAGACAGCAGCTCAAGGACAGACTGCGACCGAGGACCTTATGACGTTAATAGAAAACAACCCGGACCTTTCTGCGTATGCCCAGGCGTTAAAGGCCTCCGGGAATGACCAGAAGCTTACCGGCGAGGGGGCCTACATGATATTTGCACCCACCGACGATGCTATAAAGAGGGACCTAGGGTATAGCAACGCCACCACGCTTTCGAGCGCAGGCAAGTACATGTTAGAGGGTACCATAGTGCAGAACCCGGAGGCACCGTCTGAGGGGAGCACGCAGGCCGTGCTTACTGCGATCAACGGCGAGAGGATAGACGTGGTCAAGTCAGACAGCCAGGCCATGGCTAACAGCGTAAAAATGACGAAGATCATTCCGGCGACCAACGGCATCCTAGTGGTCACCGACGGCATCGTATAAGCCTTAAGAATCGATCCGGGGGAAATTTATCCCCCGACTATTTTTATATGGAGAACTACGAAAAAGTATCCAAAAAGTCGTGCCCATGGTGCGGCGACGAGCACTATTAGAATAAATACACTAATTTATAGCTTTATTAGCTTTCAGTGTTTATAGTATTATTCAGCCTCTCAATTTTATTAATTAAAAATCGACGCCTGAGATTAAAAACATCTCGTAGTAAGCTGAAAGTATTTATCTCACATATTAGAAGCTGACCTGTCCTTCGTAAAGCGATTAATAAGCTATTCATATCACTATTGAATATGCCTTTTATGTCGTTATGCTAGATGCCCTATCAATAGCATTATATACTTAAACGTGTTTGTACATGATAGTACTAAAATGTACAAGTTTATACATATAATTGTGATAGGTGGATATAATGAAGTCTAGGGATATTGTAATTGTAGGAATCTTATTAGGTATCGGCGCTATCGTCAGGTATTTCTCGCTGGCGATCGGTGGCCCGATCACCAGTAACCTCGTGATAGCTTTCTATAGCCTTGCAATTTTACTGATCGCACCGACCCTGCTTGAGGCCGTCGGTATCGGCCTGGTCGCCGGCATCATCTGCATGATGATCAGCCATTCGATCTTCCCCCCGGCAAACATGATCAGCGAGCCGATCGGCGCCATCGCCACGGTCCTTACCATGATCGGAGTCAGTAAGCTGATCGGCACGAAGAAGAAAAAGGATAATACGGCAGGGCTTGTCCTGACCGCCGTCGGCCTGATCGGCATGCTCGCGTTCGCCATCGTCGTATCCGCGGTCCTGCTGCTTGACCCGAAGAACGCGTTCGGCATCACGATCCTGACAAATAATTCGGCCAAGCTCGCATTTGGCGCCATTGCCGTCATCGTCACGCTCATCGGCCTGTACTTCATCCCTGAGACGCTGGGTAAATACAAGGCAGCGATCATTGCCTTGATCGCCACGCTGGCGAGCGGGATATCGTTCTTACTCGTCGCAGCTTTCGTCATATTTCAGGCTACCAGCTACATCAACTCGGTATATTTATCGGAGCACGGCGGCAAGGTGCCTGCGATCGACGCCTTCCTGCTGGCATCCCTGCCCATCGTCATCGGCTGCGCGATCATTAACATGGTCATCGCCCAGGTGCTATATGGGCCGGCGAAGAAAGCGATGCGCTAAATAGCTACGATGAGCGAATAGCCACGAAAAGCAGGGGCTTATGCCCTTGCATTTTTATTATATGCTAAAAGGTGACGTACACATAGCGTTCTATGAATTATTACGCTAAATTTATCATCTAAGAGCTTGTACGAACGCAGGTGCATGATCACACGAAGGTCCTGCTTCGATCGTAACCCGGATGTATTTACATGATCACGTTCAAAAATTTTACTTATCAATATCCGACTGGCACGGAACCTACGCTTTACGATATAAACTTCGAGGTCTCGAAAGGCGAGTTCGTGCTGATCACCGGCCACTCCGGGGCCGGAAAAACGACGCTCTGCCGGGCCATGTTCGGTGCCCTTCATCACGACATGGGCGGCGAGATCAAAGGCTCACTGACGATAAAAGGCGAGGACATGCAAAAGCTAAGCATCGGCAAGATCGGCTCTTTCATGGGTGTTGTCTTCGACGACCCGGACTCGCAGCTACTCATGCCGCTAGTCGAGGACGAGATCAAGTTCGCGCTCCAGGCAAGGAACTTCCCTTCTTCTGTGAAGGATATCGAGGCAGTGCTGGCACGAGTGGGTATCGCCCATTTACTAAAACGGGCCACGCACGAGCTCTCAGGCGGCGAGAAACAGAAGCTCGCGATCGCAGCAGCTCTGGCCGTTGACCCGGACGTACTGCTCTTTGATGAGCCTACGTCGCAGCTTGATCCTCAAAGCACGCTGGAGATATACTCGATACTGACCAGGCTGAAAACCGAAGGTAAAAAGACCATTATCCTGGTCGAGCAAAAGATCGAGGACATCATCGACAAAGTGGACCGGATGGCTGTACTCGATAAGGGCCATATCATCGCCTATGGCGCCCCGCGAGACGTACTAATAAAAAGCGATCTTTATTCTCTAGTCCCCTACCCATGCGTGTCAAAGCTGGCCATGGAGCTAAAGTCGCCGGACATGTTACTGAGCCTGAGCGAGGGAAAGCGTTTCCTGGATACCAGAGGCATTAAGCTAAAGCCTGGCGATGGTAACGGGCGCCAGCCATATGCCGGACAGAAGCCGGTCCTGGAAGTAAATGACTTAAAATTCGGCTACGGCCAAAACCAGATCCTGAAGGGCATATCGTTCGACGTCAGGCCGGGTGAAGTAGTGGCCGTCCTCGGGCGGAACGGTTCTGGCAAGACGACCCTGCTGAAGAACATCATCGGCTTGCTGAAGCCGGGCGAACGCGGGATGATGATCCTGGACGGAAAGGACATTAAAGACCTGAAGGTGGAAGAGGCCGCCCGGATCGCTGGCTTCCTGTTCCAGAACCCCGACACCATGCTTTTTGCGGATACCGTGATGGAGGAAGTCATGTTCAGCCCGGTCAACCTGGGCTTTAGCGACAGCGAGGAGCGGGGCGTCAAAGCGCTCGAAGCTGTCGGACTATTGAATAAGAAAGAGGAGTACCCACGGTACCTGGGAAACGGCGAAAAACTACGGCTCTGCGTAGCCTCCATACTGGCGATGGGGCCGCGGATCATCATCCTGGACGAGCCGACAACGGGCCTGGACGATAACGAATGTGCCAGGCTGATGGAAGTGGTCATGAAGCTGAAAAGCGACGGCGTCGCTATTATCATGGTCACGCATGACATGAACCTCGTGGCGCGCTACGCCGACAACGTCGTTGTCATCGCACAGGGCGAGGTCTTCAAGTATGGTACGCCCGCGGAAGTCCTGAAAGACGGGTCGGCGCTGAGCAATGCATCGCTGAAATCGCCCCCCATCGTGGAGTTATCGGGCGAACGTGGCCGGGTCTGCTTAACCGTCGAAGAGTTTATCGGGGCGATCGTATGACCGAAGTCTTCCAGTATATCGATGGCGATTCCGTCGCGCACCGGCTGAACCCGCTGACGAAGATACTTTTCTGCGCATTCGTCATCGTTGCAGGTGTCTTAAGCAGCGACCCGCTGGTACTACTCGTCTTACTTGCCATCCCGGTCGCGGCATTGATCCTGTCCGGCTTAGCTAAGGAGATCATCGGGCAGCTTAAGATGCTATCGATCATCATCATATTCCTGTTCATTATCACGCTGTTCACGGTTCGTACCGGGACGGTATATTCGGTCGCGGGCTTGCCTCTCGCCACTGCGGATGGCCTCCTCATGGGCGCTGCCATATCCATACGGCTTGTAGCCATGTTCTTCGCGTTCATGCTGCTCGTCAATACGACTAAGCCGTCGGACCTGGTGATCACGCTGATCAGCCGCTTACATTTCCCGATCGACTATGCGCTGATGCTCATGATCACGCTGCGCTTCATCCCTACGCTACAGATCGAAGCGCGCAAGATCCGGGAAGCACAGGCAGCTCGTGGATTTAAGACGGGCGGCATCAGGAATCTCTCGAAGAGCATAGGGCCGACGATCACGCCGCTCTTATCGAACTCCATCGGCCGTGCCGGTAGCCTCGGGCACATCATCGAGCTGCGCGGCTATCACTCCGGAAGCAAGATAAAGTTCACGGATATTCCATTGTACGCGATGGACTTTGCCTGCATCGGCTTGATGCTCATAGGCATCGTCGCCTACGCGTTATACGTTTTCCGTATCGTATAAGGTATACGCGGCATCTTCGATCATAGGGGCATGATCCATAACAACAAAAATAAAAGAAGAAAGCCTTAAGGTGGATTCGAACCACCACGCGCCGACTGCGGTCAGCTGCACATCCTGTCGTGCTCCTAAGGCTTATGTTTGAAGAGCCTTAAGGTGGATTCGAACCACCACGCGCCGACTGCGGTCAGCTGCACATCCTGTCGTGCTCCTAAGGCTAACGTACTAAGCAATTCATATGTTAGTAATAATACGCTTAATATTATCTAGCACATATAGCGGAAAAAGATATTAAAAAAGCATTTTTAACTAAAGCGTATGTCGCACAAGCGAAATACCAGCAATAGTATATGTAGCTTGCGATTTCAGACTTTTTTATTTGGTTTATTCCTTTTTAATCTATTACACAGGCACAGGAAACGCGATGGTATATGCCATTATTGCTAAGCAAGCAGAAAGGTATATATCGCTTTTACAGCATAAAGAAATTAGATTATTATGACCGTAAGAGTTGGAATCGTTAAGCTAGGAAACCTTGGAACTTCAAGGTACATCGACCTTTTACTCGATGAGAGAGCAGACAGAGACGTATACGTAAGGTCCGTAGGCACGGGCGCAAAGCTAGGCGAGGCAGAGGCAGACGAGGCAGTCGCAAAGATCCTCGAGTTCAAGCCACAGTTCTGCATCGTCATCAGCCCGAACGCGACTATCCCAGGCCCCACGAAGGCAAGGGAAGCAATTCAGGCAGCAGGCATCCCGACCATCGTGATCTCGGATGTCCCCGTAATGAAGATCAAGGATGACCTTAAGGCGAAGGGCTTCGGCTACTTCATCGTCAAGGCTGACTCCATGATCGGCGCACGCAGGCAGTTCCTCGACCCCACCGAAATGGTGCTGTTCAACGCGGAAATGACCAAGGTGCTCACCGAGACCGGCGTCGTCAGGCTCATCCAGACCGAGCTGGACAAGCTCATTGAGGGCTTCGCAGCAGGCACCGCCCCGGCACTCCCGCAGATCGTCGTATCCGCAGAGAAGGCAGTCGAGGCAGCAGGCTACAAGAACCCGTACGCAAAGGCAAAGGCACTGGCGGCATACACCTGTGCAGAGAATGTCGGCAACCTCGACCTCGCAGGCTGCTTCATGCAGAAGGAAATGGAACAGTACATCATCACAGTCTGCGCAGCACACGAGTTACTCAGGGCAGGAGCCAAGCTTTGCGACGAAGCTCGCGAACTCGAGAAGGCAACCGATGCAGTGCTCAGGACCCCGCACGCAGCAGACGGCAAGGTTCTCCACAAGAACATCCTGGTCTCAAAGCCAGAATAAGTATAATCCATGCGTGAGTCCATCTCACGCATAACTCTTTTTATTTATACTGCTCATATTCCCATTGTATTTTCATGGCACTCAAGATCACCCGGACCAGGATCAGGAGCATATTAAAATCTCCATATCTCGTCTATCCAGCCACCGTCATTGCGGTAATTCTTATTTACGTAGAATTATTCATGGTGCTTGAGTCAAACTTCAATATCAAGAATTCCAGCTTTTTTACCGCACTATACTGGGTGGTCATGACCATGACCACGACAGGCTACGGCGATATTTACCCGGTCACGACACTGGGCAGGATGTTCACGATCATAGTCATGGTCACTGGTGTCCTGTTCATTTTTGCCGTGGTATTTCCTCTCATGGTGACACCGATCATGGAGCGCTGGCTCAAGACGCCAAGAGGCGGGCCGCCGGAATGGATAAAGGATCACGTGGTGATCTGCGGCTATAACGCGCTCGTGGATTCGCTGATCGGCGAAATGTCCGGTACGGGCAAGCCTTTTGTGATCATCGATGATTCGGAGGAGCATGTGACCACGCTGCAGCACCATGGGTATTACGCGATCCATGGGGACCCGGGCGACGAAGAGACCCTGCAGTTAGCGCAGGTCGGAAAAGCTTCGGCACTCATCGCCAACGTTGGCGATGAAAAGAATGCCGCTGTGGTCATCACGGCTTCGCAGATGTCCTCCTGTAAGGTCATCGCGCTTGTGGAAAGCATGGACACGGCGGACTACCTGAAGTTCGCGGGAGCCCACATAGTGGTCTCACCCAAGCGGATCCTTGGCATGAACCTGGGCATGACGGCGATCTCGTCCATTAATTTCGAGGTGACCAACCTGGTGGACCTGGGCGGCAACATGAAGATATGCAAGTTACCCGTCTATCCCGATAATCCGATGGCTGGAAAAAAGCTCAAGGACCTCAAAGTCCGCGAGAGTACAGGAGCGACGATCATCGCCGTATTCAAGAAAGGCCACTTTATCGTGAACCCGCCGCCTTCTATGATCATCGAGGAAGCCTCCGTGCTCATGGCCGTGGGCACCGAAGAGCAGCTCAAGAACATGAGCTCACTGGCTAAGATCAAGGTGCCCGTCTGCCAGGGCGAAACCATCATAGCAGGTTTCGGCGATGTCGGGAAAGAGGTGGCCAGGCACTTCGATGAGGAAAACATACCTTACCGGATCATCGATACGAAAGCATACCCTGGCATAAGCCAGGTGATCGGAGATGCCGCCGATAGGCAGTCCTTGATCGACGCGGGTATCCTTCGCGCATCCACGCTCATCGTGACGCTGAACGACGACAATAAGAACATGCTGGCCACATTGATGGCCCGTAACATGAACCCACATATCAACATCATTGCACGGGCGAACCTGGACCAGTCTGTCGGTAAGATATACCGGGCCGGCGCCGATTACGTGACCTCGCTATCCACGATCGGAGGGGAGATCCTGGCACGTATTGTCGAAAAAGGCGTTTTCGAGGATACGATCATGCTCTCCGAGAATGTGATGCTCTCGAAGTTCGAAGTCAAGGGTTCGCTCATCGAAAATAAGACGATCAAAGACACGGCGATGAGAAGCCGTATCGGATGTTCTATCGTAGGGTATATTGAGAACGGCCTGTTCTACCCAAGCCCTGAGCCGGCAAAGGTCCTGGGAGCTGATATGATCATTATTATCGTAGGTACGCTCAAGCAGCTACAGGTTTGCGAACAACAATATGGGCTCAAAAAAGTACCCGAATAAGCCACTAAGTTCTGTTTTGACGGGTAGATAGATATTTAATAACGCCATACGGTTCTCTATCAAGGTGATCGCTTTGGCAGACGTTCCGGAAAGCCAGTATAACATACCATCCTATAATGTCGGGATTGCAGGCGCGCTCGATAAGATCGAGTCGGGCATATACTTGATTGTGGCATTATTCCTGGGGATCATGGCGCTACTGACTTTCTTTGTCGTGGCGCGAGATCTATCGCATTTCGTGTCCGTACCTGTGAATCTGACCTTAATTGATACGGCATTGAACGACCTGCTTGTTACTCTGATCATCGCGGGACTGATCCAGACAGTCATTGTATATATCAAGCTACATATGCTTGACCTGCGGCTCATTCTTGGCGTCGGACTGACGGCCATGGTTCGACGCGTACTGGTTTTCGGAGTCGAGCAGCAGATCACATGGGAGGAAATGGCCATTACGGCATTGCTCATTGCGGTGATCGTATTCGGCATATACCTGATCGGCGATAGAAAAGTTAAGCATAAGGATGTGAATTAGGGGCTGGTGGACACAATGGCACAAACTTCTCGTGATACAAGTGAAACGGTCATTGGCATCCTCGAAAAAATGCAGTCCGGAATCTATCTGCTAGTAGCGATCTTTCTGATCATCATGGCCCTGGTCGCCATGTTCGTGGTGGGGAGGGACATCTTTAACTTTGTTACGGGCTCGCTAGTGCTCGACGATCTCGTCAAGGCGCTGCAGGACCTTCTGGCCGTGCTGATCATCGCGGAGCTGATACAGACCGTGGTCGTGTACTTCAAGAGCCACCAGCTAGACCTGAAGCTGATCCTGGCGGCCGGCCTGACGGCCATGATCCGGCGTATCCTGGTTTTCGGGGCAGAAAAGGGCGTCGATACTACTGAAATGATCGTGATCGCAGCGCTGATCGCGATCATCGCGATCGGTATCGTGGTCATAGGCAAAGACAGCCGCTCGAATGAGGGTAATTGAGCGATGAAAATTGCCTTGAAAATCGCCTATATCGGCACTGATTTTTATGGGTCTCAAGCACAGCCGGGCTTGAGGACCGTCGATGGCGA
Source organism: uncultured Methanocellaceae archaeon (assembly GCA_963780665.1). Taxonomy (GTDB): domain Archaea; phylum Halobacteriota; class Methanocellia; order Methanocellales; family Methanocellaceae; genus Methanocella. Next base: position 49,050 of record CAWACJ010000003.1, read on the forward strand.
GCTGAAAAAAGGGCTCATCGAGCTGGGCATACTTAAAGAAAATGCAAAAGTCGAGATGTCCGGGCGCACGGATGCGGGCGTGCATGCGCTCTGCCAGGTGGCTGCTTTTAAGCCGTTAAATGAAAAGCTTGTAGAGCCTCGCATTATCAATTCTAAGCTGCCGAAAGATCTATGGATATATGCAAAAGCCGACGTGCCCGATGATTTCGACCCGCGAAGAGATGCAAAAAGCCGCACATACCGGTATATTTTATATGCGCCCGATGTGATCGAGCGTCGCATAACGAATTACTCGCAAATGTTCCTGGGCACGCACGACTTCACGAACTTCTCAAGCGTGGAGCCGAATAAGAACCCGGTGCGGACCGTCAAGAGCATTACGGTGGAAAAGCGCGGCGATTTGTATATCATCGACATTACAGCTGATTCATTCTTATGGAACATGGTCCGAAAGATCGTCACCGGCTTACGGCTTGTGGGATCTAACAAAAGGCCGGCACAGTGGATCGATGAGATGTTCCGGACTGATACGCATAAAGAAGGGATACCGCCGGCACTGGCGACCGGGCTTTATCTGATGAATGTCGAATATCCGGGCATCGAGTTCAAGGAAGAAGAATACTCAAAAGAGCGCGCTTACCAGCGAATGATGCACTCGTTCGAGTGGCAGTATACGATGTCGGAGATCTATAAAGAGTTCAGGGATTCGATGAAAAAATAGTGCACTCATTCTTTGTTAAATGCATGTTCTATCATTTTTTTCAACGCCTTATCGTCCATATGCGCCGTCATATCCGACGTGAGGGGTGTGACCGAGACTTTACCATCTTTCAGTATCGTATGCAGGTCCGTGCCCTTTTCAGCATCCTCGACGACGGAGCCGTCGATCCAGTAATATGACCTGCCCCTTGGGTCGTGGCGCAGGTGGACGCGCGTGTTGTACATCTTTCTCGCCAGGTTCGTGATCACGATCTCCGTATCCGGTGTCACGTTAGCGGGAAAGTTCACGTTCAGCACATCGACGCCTTTCGGCAGCGCTCCTTCCAGGACGCAGCGAGCCAGCCGGTTTACGATGGAAATGGCGGCGATATAATCCCGCTTATAGTCCGTGTCCGCGAACTTGTCGCCCTCGTCCTCGACTTTCATGGAAACGGCTATGGCCGGGACGCCTTGTCCGGCAGCTTCTAACGCGGCGCCGATGGTGCCCGAAGTCGTGGCCGCCTCAGTGGTGAGATTCTCCCCGATGTTGAAATCCGGATATCACTAGATCCGGCTTTTCCTTCATGACCACGAACATGCCGATGATGACGGCATCCGTAGGCGTGCCACTGACGCTGTGGACCGTAATGCCGTTCGCCTTGTGTTTCGAGACCCTGAGTGGATTAAATAACGTCATGGAGCGCCCTACGGCGCTCTGTTGTGTCGCCGGGGCCACGACCGTGACCTCGCCCAGGTCTTTGACTGACTCATAAGCGGCCAGCAGCCCTGAGGAGTTCACGCCGTCGTCGTTAGTGATGAGAATTTGATGCGTCATTTACAAAGTATAGCGCTGCGTGAAGTTATATTTCTTATCACCCGATACAATCGTGAAATAAAGTCCCCGACAGTAACCTATATGTACAAAATGGCGCTATCTAGGTAGAGCGAATGTAAGGGTAGGGCTTTATGAAGTGTTATAACCATCCTGAAAAGGATGCCATCGGCACTTGCACAAGATGCGGCCGGGGCGTTTGTCCCGAATGCAACGTGCCCATTGACGGAAAAGATACCTGTAAAAATTGCGCGAGCATCCTGGCTTCGCAACATCAGGCATCATTACATAAAGAGCCCATATTAGCGCTAATATTATCTTTCTTCATACCCGGCATGGGCCAATTATACCTTGGTGATAACGACCGTGGATTTAAGCTGATCATTTGCGCCGTCGTCGCGTGGGTGTTAACGGCGGTTTGCATCGGGCTTTTTATCTACCTGGGCATCTGGATCTATGCTATGTACGACGCGTATACGTCCGCCGAAAAGATCAACCGCGGCGAATTATCGTTCGCAGCCAGCTAACGACGATTCTTCGGCACTTTTAAATATAACGTTATTTTTCGTAACGATTCAGCCTTCGGCAGCAGATGCTACTTCACATCTTTGCGTTGAGGGACAGTGATTTTACATATTAGGCCGATAGAAAATGAACAGTAACGCAACAGATGCTTTTTAAAAATAAATAAAATAATCACTATTCAGGCTAAAAAAATTAGATTGTTCCATTTAGAACAGTCTGGCTAGTACCATTCACGGAAGATGTGAGCACTAGATTCACTTTACCCGCCAGATTCGCATCGGTGATCTTTATTACTTTACCGACTGAAACGTTTGTATCCGGGGATATGATATCCGATGAGTTAATGGACGGGCTTTCGACATGTAAGCCCTTTACACTTTTTGCGCCACTTAAATCTACAAGCATTACCGTAACAGTCGTATTATTTGTCCTTACGGCTGTAAATATAGGGCTTGATATATTCTTTGAAGCCCCTGACGTGCCGCTATTAAGGCTAGTGACGCAACCACTTATCATTAATACAGTTGTTATGAAAATTATACAGGACAATACAAAAAATTTCGATCTCATCATAGACCCGCCTCTAAATATCACATGAATTTTTAAATGTAATCAACCTGCTAATACAAAAAATTTACTATAACTGATGTGAGATTTATAACTAAAATCTTGATGTTCATTGTGGGAAACCTGCCTTGAGGCTTCCTGGGCTTCATAGTGCCTTCTTTAAGCTTTGAGCCTTAGCCATATCGAAATGGTATTATACTTTCTATGCGACTATTGCACGGTGCTTTATGAAGATACTGCTGGCTGAATATTCGGTCTGCGCGGGCATGTCGATCGCGAACGAGGGGCGTGTGATGCTGCGTACGCTTCAGCGATCCTTCGAAGAGGCCGGGTGTACCGTATGTGTGCCGGACAACTTCGATGACAGCCTCGTGAAACTGGCGAAGACCTGCGATTGCGGCCTTATCATAGCGCCGGACGACCAGCTGGAAAAATATACCACATTTATAGAAAAACAATGCATCAACCTGGGCTGTTCGTCTCGCGTGGCCAGGCTTTGCGCAGATAAGCAGGAGACCACAGAGCTTTTACTATATAATGGGTTATCTGCACCACGATTAGTGCATGAAAAAGGCGTCAGGTGCGTGGCCAAGCCTCGCTATGGCTGTGCCTCAGAAGGCGTTTATATCGCTCCGGGGCCGGTCGACACGGAAGGATATATATCGACCGAATACATAGAGGGCGAGCACCTCAGCGTATCGCTTATCGGCGGAAGAACGATCTTACCGTTAACGCTGAATCAGCAGCATATTCATTTCGAAAAGAATGCCATCGTGTACGATGGCAATGACGTGAACATCGAGCATCCTGCGAAAGAAATAATATTCGACGCAGCCATCAAAGCAGGTAATATGCTGGGATGCAAAGGCCTGTTTGGCATAGACATCGTTTACGCTGAAAAGCCATACATCGTCGACGTGAACCCCAGGCCGACAACCGCTGTGCTCGGGCTGGCCCGTGTGCTGCGGATGAACATCGCCGAACTGATCTTACTGGCGCACTTCGGCACGCTTCCCGATCACGTCGAAGCAATAGGGCATTATACGTTCACGAAACATGACCTGGAGACAATGACATGATACTAGGCCTGGATATCGGCGGTGCGAACACCAAAGCGGCATCCGATGACGGCAGCTTTACCACATCAAAATATCTGCCGCTGTGGCGGGGCGCAGACCTGGAAGGCACGCTGGAGACGATCAAAAAAGAATCGGGAACTTACGAAGCGATAGGCGTCACGATCACCGGCGAGCTGGCCGACTGCTATGCCTCTAAAAAGGAAGGCATCGATCATATCTCGGCGGCAGTTAAAAAAATTTTTCCCGGGGCTGTCTTTTACGGTGTCGACGGAAGTTTCCACGACGATACGTCCGACCATGCTCTGTTTTCTGCAGCTAACTGGATGGCGTCAGCCCGGTTCCTGGGCCGGGTATATCATGACGTACTGTTTATCGATATCGGCAGCACTACCACTGATATCATACCGATCGTTGCCGGCGTGCCAAAAGCCGGGATGACCGATTTCGAGCGGCTTGCCAGAGGAGAGCTGATCTATTCCGGCACGCTGCGGACAAATATCGCTGTATTGCTACAACGGGTGAACATCAGGGGCTTGAATGTGCGTACTGCATCTGAATTGTTCGCGGTCACCGGCGATGCACACCTGCTGCTCGGCCATATCACGCCCGAGGACTATACATGCGATACGCCCGATGGTGGCGACAAAGACCGGATAGGGGCGGCGCGCAGGCTTGCGCGTGTCGCATGTTGCGACCTGCAAGAGCTTTCCATCCCGGAAGCCATAGAGATCGCAGAGCAGGCTCATGATCAGCAGGTCGGAACACTAAAAGAATGCATACGCGAAGCAGCCGGCCGAAACGGGCTTAAGGCTGCCGTGATCTGCGGTCTTGGAGAATTCCTGGCTGCAGAAGCGCTATGTGACCTGAACATCCCGTTCACGATGCTCGGCAATGCTTATGGCGGCGAGATCTCTCGCGTATTTCCCGCATACGCAGTGGCAGGGCTATTAAAAGAGGCGAAACAATGAAGAACAACAATATAATCCTTTTGATATTGATCATTGCTGCCATTGCAGCCATGGTATCCATATCAGGCTGTACGGCACCTGCACAAGAGACAAAGACCACGATATCAGGCTTAGATCTTTTTAACCCGGTAAAGTTCAGCATGGCCACCTACCTCCAGGCCGATAATATCGATAATAATACCACTCAATTTATTGTGCTCGCATACCCGAAGGAGGCGAATGGCAACAGATTATCCTCCATCGTGCTATCCGGCGAGGGATCGATGCGCGGAGACGTATGGATCAACAAGTCCGGCGACCACACAAATAAGATCGTGGTCACCGATGTCACGCGCCAATCAATTAAATCGCAGACACTTAACCTGTCCTATAACCTGACTGTGATCGACCAGGCATGGAACACGATCGAAACCAATTATGCCCTGGTAGGCCATGATAACGTCACGGTCCCGGCCGGGTACTTTGATAATTGTACGGTATATGGGACGAAGAAGACTCTGATGTCAGGTGATACGCCGATCAATGTAACGGTCTTATACTATCTACACCCATCAGTGCCCGTACCTGTCTCATATGTGGTCGAATATCCGGATGAATACATAGCATATGGGCTGGAAAGTGTTTATTCGCCTAACGATGTGGATAGTACGCCCGAGCGCGTGATCCAGAGCTATATGGACCTGCTGAATGAAAGCCAGTACACGCAGGCGGCGCAGCTGCTCGTAAAGGTTGACAAGGATGGCAGCATACAACACCTGAGCAGGCAGGACGTGCTCAAGCTTAATGATAATATGGCGCAGACATATGGCGAAAAAGGCGGTAAGACCATCGTACAGTATGTTTCTGTAGACACCGTACAGAAAGCTGACGATGTTGATGGCCATATGGCTACTTCAGCGCACTGGACAAGCGTGCAGTATATGCCATCGAGCGGGATGGCGATGTTGATCGATAAGACGTCCAAGGTCGTCGACGTGAACGGGCACTGGAAGATCGTCGCGGACGACCTATAATTTCCGAGACAAAAAATGACATTTGTCGTTTTTATGATAAATGTCATTTTTACATTATTTTTATGATGGGTCACATTCAGAACTTTTTTTAAGGATTGTAAATATCTATGATATATTAAGACCTGTAAATTATCGTTTCGTAACTTTACAGATTATTGGTTGTATAAAATATATTATAAATAATCGAAATGGTGACCAAAAATATAAAATCACAACCAAAATAGATATACTTATACCTTATTTAGGCCAAAAAACGTATATACTTCAAGTTTATATAATCTAACGTTTTATATGGTAAGCATTGGGGTAGCCATCCGAAAAAATCCATCCTGAGCAGATGTTTTATTATCGGAAGGTCTGGGCATTTAAACTATAGTTAATCGCTCGAAAGCAAGTGCGGTCATTTGAAAAGGGAGTGGTATGGGTGTCAGGAACAGGTAACGATGGGTTAGACCTTAACCTCCATAATAATGTGGACAAAAAAAATTTTTATGGATTGGTAAAGAAAAAGCAAGTCGCCGAACAGGCGCAAGAACAAGAGCAGGTGGCTCCGGCCTCGGTTCAGCAGCAGGCTCCGGCTTTGACCACTCCGCCAGAAGAAAAACAGACTAATGAGCTTTTCAAGATAAACAATATACCTGAAAAGGAGCCCGAGGTCATATCCCCCGAGCCTGCTATAGATACAATAGACATCATAGACAAACGCACGACCAGGCTGTTCGGCGGGGCCGTCGAGCCCCAGAACCTGGCGGGTATGACTCGAAAGACATTTGCCGGCAACCCGGTAGCGATGCCAATGAGAGAGCAATACTCGAAAGCTCCGGAGCCGGAGCCTGTCACAGCCAGTATCGCCGCAGAGCCGGAAAGCAGCGGTTTGTTCGATAGCGTCAGGCCGGAAGTGCCTTCTATCGAGCAGGAAATATCACAGCTTCCGTCGCAACAGGTCGACCTAGAATCCTTACAAGTCCTTCCGAAATCTGAGGACGACATTGTCAAAGAGTTCGACTCCATTGTAAAGCCTGCGCCCATCAAAAAGGCGATGGAGCTACATGATGCGCCTGAAGCGGCTCCCAAGGCTAAAGCCCCGAAAGAAAAGAAAAAGTCCAGGGTAAAGCTTACTTTCGAGCCTTATGACCCGGACAAACATGGCACGATGGCAGTTTTCCCTGGTGTCGAGGGCTATGAAGAAGTAGAGCGATACTGGGTCGTTGAACCATATGCGTTCGTTACTATCCTGTATAACGAAGGAACCAATAACTACCTCTATTACGTGGTCGAGCCATCACTGACGCTCTTCGAGAGCGAGCTGTTAAAAGAAGTGTACGAGCGGCTACAGGACGTACTCGTCGTCGAGAGCCTGGACGCAACCACCGACAAGAAGGTAGTGTTGACCGAAAAGACCACCGAGGTCATCCAGGACTATATCGGTAAGATCGACACGAAATCATATTATAAGATATTGTATTACATCACGCGCGACTATCTCCAGTTCGGAAAGATAGACCCGCTGATGCACGATAACTTCATCGAGGATATCTCGAACAACGGCTTCGATACGCCTGCTTTCTTGTACCATAAGAACTACGAGAACATCATGACCAACATCACGTTCAACGAGCAGCAGGTAGACTCTTTCGTGATAAGGCTCGCACAGCGCTGCGGTAAACATATATCCATCGCCGAGCCGATGATCGATGCCATGATGCCGGACGGCTCCCGTATCCAGATGACGCTGGGCAAGGAGATCACAACCCGCGGTAGCACGTTCACCATCCGTAAGTTCAAGGAAGTGCCCATCACTCCGATCGACTTGCTCGCATGGAACACGTTCTCGGCCGAGGAAATGGCATATCTGTGGCTCTGTATCGAAAACAACAAGTCGCTTATCTTCTCTGGCGGAACAGCTTCGGGAAAAACTTCCTCGCTGAATGCGGTATCGTTATTCATACCGCCTAAGGCAAAGGTCATATCGCTGGAAGATACTCGTGAGTTGAAGTTACCACATGTCAACTGGATCCCTGGCTTGACACGTGATTCGTTCACGGCGGATGGAAAGGGCGCCATCGAGATGTTCGACCTGCTTAAAGCAGCACTCAGGCAGCGTCCCGAATTCCTGCTTGTGGGTGAAGTTCGAGGTAAGGAAGCGCTATCGCTTTTCCAGGCCATGTCCACCGGCCACACGACGTTCTCGACCATGCACGCAGACTCAGTCGAGTCGGCTATCCACCGTCTCGAGAACCCGCCTATCAGCGTTCCCCGTACAATGATCACGGCGCTGGATATCGTGGCCATCCAGTCTCAAACGTACTTAAAGAACAAGCGTGTCAGGCGTAACATGAAGCTCGTGGAGATACACGACATCGATCCGAACACGCGCAACATCAGGACAAACGATGTGTTCATATGGAATGCGGCAACCGATAAGTTCGATAAAGTGGGAGAATCCACCGTACTGTCGGACATCGCACAGCGCAGGGCATGGAGCAAGAAAGAGATGACGACAGAGCTTTCACATCGCCAGAAAGTGCTTGAGTATATGCTTAAGAATAACATCCGCGACTTCAAGCAGATCGCCGCGATCATCCACGCATACTCGGTAAAGCCTGATAAAGTCCTTGAAAAACTCGGGATAAGGGATTAATCCATGGATGAGCTTAGCACCATAGCACATTTGATATTTGGCGGAGAGGTGAAGAAGCACCGGGAAAACTTTTACACGCTCCAGAAGCAGCTCCGTCAGGCCCACATGGCCCAATCCTATGAGGTTTACGCCTCGGTGGCGTACCTCGTCGGAATGATCGTGGGATTCATCGGCGCCATATTCGGCGTAGTGATCGCCTTCCTGATACTGAGGGTAGTCAGCGCCAATGGTAATTTCACGAATATACATATGCCTGACACGCTTACCTGGATCACGCCCTTCACGGATGTGATCGTGATCTTCATGGGTATGGCGCTGATGGCCGTATTCGGCTATTACGTCACCTATACGATCATCATGCTCATACCGTCGTTCAACGCGAGCGACCGTAAGTCAAAGATCAATAAGCAACTGCCCTACGCTGTCACGTTCATGTATGCGCTCTCAAAGGGCGGCATGGACATCATCTCGATTTTACGCTCGCTGAATGAGGCGGAGAGCACCTATGGCGAGATCTCCCGGGAAGTAGGCCTGATCATCAGGGACATGGACTACTTCGGCTGCGATCTTCGTACGGCGATCCTTAATTGTGTGAGCCAGACGCCTTCTAACTATCTGCAGGACTTGCTGACAAACCTGCTGTCCGTCATCGATTCGGGCGGCGACGTCACGACTTACCTGGATGGAAAGACCGACCAGTACCTTCAGCGTGTCATGCAGGACCAAAAATCGTTCCTCGAGATGCTCGGGCTGATCGCAGAATCGTACGTCACCGCGTTCGTGGCAGGACCGCTTTTCATCATCATCATGGAATCGGTCATGGCAATCATGAACGGATCCAGCCCAACGATCCTGTACGTGATCGTATATGGTATGCTGCCGCTGGGTTCCGTCATGTTCATCGTGCTGATCAGCATACTCACGCCCTCGGACGATGCAGCTGCCAGCAAGTTCACGACGCATGTCATCAACTATTACGATACTGTACAGGCGGAGAAATCCGACTTACCGGATGGCGAGGAAAAGAAGCTCATAGAAAAGATACAGACGAATAAGAAGAACCTCAAGTTCAAAGAGTTCCTGGCTAACCCTATGGCACCTATCCGCGAGGATCCCACACTTTCGCTGGCGATCAGCGTACCGGTGGCAATAATCTTTGCGATCGTCTTCATTATCGTTACGTTCAGTGACTTGAACTCAGCGTTTGCGAAGGTATCCGACATACAGTACCAGATCATGACCGGTGCGATGAAGGATATGGGCGACCCGTTCATGGTTTACGGGCCGATCATCGGCTATTTTGATGATATCATCATCTTTATGACGCTAATCATCATCATACCCCTGGCTTACTTCTTTGAGAAGAAACAGAGGCGTGCGAAGAAGATCGCAAGCGAGATGCCGGACTTCCTGAAGAAGCTTTCCTCGACCAATGAAACGGGCATGACGCTGATGCAGTCCATCACGCTGATCTCTAACTCGAATTTTGGCTCCTTGAGCAACGAGATCAAGAAGATCTGGCGTAACCTGCAATGGGGCACGGACATTAATACGGCGCTCAAGAAGTTCGCCAACGCGCTTAATACGAGCATGTCCACGAGGGTCATCACGCTGATCACCAAGGCCAGCGAGTCGAGCGGTGATATCAAGGATGTGCTGAACGTAGCTGCGAACGACGCAAAGATCGGCGAAGACATGCGTAGAGAGCGATCCGATGGAATGCTGATCTACGTGGTGATCATCTTCATCTCGTTCGTCGTGTTTATCTATTGTGTCTACACGCTATCGTCGAGTTTCCTGCCGGTCATGGCGACCGCTGCGACCAGTTCGGCTGATGCCGGAACGTCTCAGGCTGCGGGTACTTCCTTTATCCAGTCTTTCAACCCGGACGACTACCTGCGCCTGTTCTTCCACGCGGCTATAATCCAGGGATTTTTCGCGGGATTACTGGCAGGCACCATGGGTGAAGGCAAGTGGATGTCGGGATTAAAGTACTCGATAGGCATGATGCTGATCGCATACGTGATGTTCGCACTGTTGATCTGAACAACAGTGCCCTTTTTTATTTTTAATACGAATTGCGATTTTTCAAACCAATTAAGGTTTTGATGTAGCCAGTTGCATTCCAAGCAACCGTTTTATATGCCATTATTGCCTGTATAGACCCGAAAAGCCTTATATATCAACAAGCGTATCATCTTATGCCAAATAATTATATATCGGCTGATTGTGCATGAGGTAAAAACTCATCGACGCATTCCGGTTGTTGTCGAACACTGATCTTATTACGATAAGATATAGTATAGTATTAGTCTGGTGGTAAAGTATTAACGAGGCGCCTAAGGCTGTTGTTGAAGGGCAAAGCTCTACACCTATTGCAACCCCAAACGTGAGCTCTGAAATACCTTCTGAGACACAAAACTACTTGGAAGGTAACAAGCTTGCCACAGGCATCGACATACTGGACCGCAGCCTCAACGGCGGAATTCCAAAAGGCTCTCTGGTATACTTCGGGGCGGACCCAAAGTCCGTGCCGGATGTTTTCCTGTTCGAGCTTTGCACGCCGCGCAAGACTTATTATATCACTACTGAGAAGAGCCCACGGTACCTCGCGCGGAACATGTCCGAGCTTTCCCATACAACGGACAACGTCGAATTTATCGACGTGCATGGCGAATACTATAATAACATTTTATTGACAGCCAGCGATCATTCCGAAGCGGCACGGCTCGTAATCGAGTTCATCGATGCAAAGCTGAACTCGATCTATGCGAATGACGCGGGCAGCTTCACGATCATATTCGATAACTTCTCATTCCTCATAGAGCTGGGCATTGAGTTTGGCATCATTAAGCGCCTGATGGATAAGATCTATGACCTGGTCAACGATCACGAAAGCACCTGTTATCTATTCATGGTCAAAGGCGTACACACGGAACGTGTCGAGAACCTGATCCAGTATAGCTGCGACACGATATTCGATATCGAGCTTGAGATGAAGGGCGATAAGGTCGGTAGCAAGCTGTCGATCCCAAAGATCCGCGGCATGACCCCGATAACGGAATATATCAAGTTCAAAGTCACAGATCGCATCTACATCGATACGTCAAGAGACATTGCCTGAATACTATTGAATGTGAAAAAGGCAACACTCGCTTTTTAACATGATGCGATGACATTTTCTATAAAAAAATGATTATAAAATCATTTTTTTATCGTTTAATTAATTTTTTCGACATGAGGAGCTGCGATCTTCCTCTTTTTCAGCCCCGATCGTCATCATAGCCATCAGTATCCCGCCTATCAGGAGCAGGTAAGATACGTCCGTAGCCGTAGTCCATCGAATGCCGAAACGCACCGACGCAGGTGCCACCAGTATGCTGGCGGCGATCAGTGCAAGGCACATGAACAATAGTTTTTTGACGTTCATGAATCCTGATTGGGGGAGACGCGATTATAATAATTACCTGCGGATTGTGCGGCGCATTTGCCATATGGCAGGCTATCTTACGGCTCTATAGCAGCGTGCTAAAGCCTCGATAGAAGCGAATTACGGCAAACACGGGCATGATGAGCGAGCAACCTATTGACATGGCCTGAATATGGCGCTCGTTAAACGATCGCCTTCCTCTAGCACGAATTAATTCGATCATCGCATACAAGAGAAAACATATGGGGGCTATACAACAAAACATTAGCAACAATCCGGTCTCAGGCCGAATGGCAACTGTAACGTTAGAAAATATCGTTTCATTAAACTCTATGTTATCAATTATCCGGTAATCAGGTCCTTTCGCTTATACATGAATTATCCTAGAATTACGCTACATGCCCGACTAAATTTAATATAAATCAGGCTTCAAAACCTTCACCGATGCCGGATAGCTGTTCAAGATGCGGACGAGCCATGGATGCCGATATGAAGTGCGCCATTTGCGGCGTGCCGTTATGCCTTTATGATATCAGGGTCCTGGAGGGCTATGGCAATTTATGCCCTCGCTGCTACCAGGATATGTCCTATGAGTATCATTCGAAGAGTTGCGATGCTAATGTATAGGGGGCATAAATGAACTTCGATGTTGTGGCGATAGCCATGGAAGCGCCGTCGCTGGGGCGTGCCGCATATGATAATACAATGGAAGCGCTGCTGACGCTGGAAAGTGACGGCCAGCTTGACGGCCTGAAACTGAATGGCACAGTGGTGATCAAGCCTAACTTCACGCAGCCACCCAATCCTTCGCTTAAGTATGGCCCCAGGCAGTCTGACATGAGCATCCATAATCACGTATGCACGGACCCGTTTGCGATCAAGGCTGCATGTGATTTTATCTTGAATTCCGGCGGCAAAGTGATAGTGGCGGAAGGCACGAAGTGGCCCGGAGGCACGAAGGGAGTTTTTCTGCAGACCGGCTGTGAATCGCTTTTGGAAGACATGGGCGTAACGCTGTGTGACACATTGACATCGACTCCCGAAGAGCGTATTGAGATATCCCCTTCTACCGCCTGGAATCCGGATTTTACAAGCTTTCATGTGAATAAGATATTCGGCGAAGCGGACTTGATCATCAATATCGCCAAGCTAAAGTCGCATAGCAATGCGCTCGTCACAGGTACCCTGAAGAACATGTACGGGGCACTCGAGACTTCGGAAAGGCGGGCGCAGGGACATTATTGTGCCGACCCGTTGTGGGCAAAGATCTCCCGTCGCAACATGGCGCGAGGCTATAAGCTCTTGAGTGAAACTTTCGTGCAGGTACATGACGCGATCCTGAAGACTTTCAATCTGGACGAGATATGCATAATCGACGGAGTTATTTCCGGCGAGGGCGATGGCCCTCTATTCCAGCCTGCATTGCCGCGCAGGGAGAATGTCGTAATGGCCTCCGTGAATAACCCGGCGACAATAGATGCGGCAGAGAGCTATTATATGGGCTTCTCCCCTGATTATTTAAAAAACCAGGCCGAATACTGCCTGAGGCAATTGAATTTTTCGCCGGACGATGATTTCTTGCGATCCTATGCCGATCAATATTTCTTAAAGCTGGCAGAGTCTGTGGGACTTGGAAAAATAAAGGATTTTAAAGTATACACAATGGAAAATAAGACCACTGATATCATACCATGTGAAATGCTCGGGCTTCTGCGTCGCGGGGAAGTCTTCCAGTTGCCGACTTTCGCACGTTATGCTTCAAACACGCCCCTGTACGAGCAAATACCTGACGGCGAGTTCGAATTCAAGATCGAGGCTACCGCCTAAAGCCTCCAAGTTTTAAGAAGACACTACCCACAAAGATAATTAAGACACTATACGGTTTCACACAAAGACACAAGGTTACGAAGACTTGGTTTGGTTTAGGCCTCCGGCGGCTTTGCGGCCCATTTTATTGTATATGCCTCCGGCGGCTGGGTATAGCATGATTTTACTTGCTTTTATAAATTCAAGATTTTAAGACATTAAATTTGATTAACAACCCTTTAATATATAATAATGCATACATATTATTGTGAGCTGTAAATGAGGATCACCTGGCACGGGCATTCGAACTTTGAGCTGAACGAAAGCATGGATAGTATAATCGACCCATTTTTTATGGGTAACCAGATGACTGACGTCAAGTGGAGCGAGGTAAAGCCCGATGTGATCGCGGTCACACATGGACACTCAGACCACCTTGGCGATACACTCAGCATAGCCAGAGAGACGGGCTGCAAAGTCGTGTGCGGGAACGAGCTCGCGAAGTATATACAATCAAAAGGCGTAGACGCGCTTGGAGCTAATATCGGCGGGTCAGTCGACGTTGGCAGTACCAGATATACGCTGGTGCAGGCAATACATTCTAATGGGATCGACGAGGCCGGATTCGCATGGGACGCGGGAAGCCCTGCAGGTTTTGTGATCAAGGATAAAACTACGGTATATCATGCGGGCGATACGGCGCTGTTCAGCGATATGGCGCTGATACATGATCTCTATAAGCCTAAGGTTGCGATGCTGCCGATCGGCGGGCGGTTCACTATGGACGAGGAAGCGGCACTGGTCGCCGTAAAGCTGATCAAGCCGAAGATCGTCATTCCAATGCATTATAACACGTTTAGCGTGATCCATGCGGACCCGACTAAGTTCCAAAAGCTAGCTGAAGAGAACACGGATACCGAAGTCATCATCATGAAGCCGGGTGACTCTATCGACGTTTGATCTTTTGTATCAGCAATAATCTTATATAATTTTTAAAGCCTGTCATTCATATGAAAATTACCTGGCACGGGCATTCGGCATTCGAGATCGATGACAGGAATAAGACACTGGTCGACCCGTATTTTACCCGTAATCGCCTGGCAAAGGCGAAGCCGGAGGACCTGAAGCCCGATGTCATTGCAGTGACACACGGGCATTCTGACCATATCGGCGATACGCTGGAGATCGCGAAGAATAGCGGCTGTAAAGTAGTCGCAGTCTACGAGATCGCAGAGTACTTCGAGTCCGAAGGCCTGGACGCTGTAGCCATCTGTTTTGGCGGCACAGCCGAGATCGGCGGCATGAAATACACGCTCGTCCCCGCAGTCCATACGAGCCGGATCGACCAGGCCCGGTCCTGGGATGGGGGCAACGCAGCGGGTTTTGTCATTCGCGGCTCTTCTACCGTTTATCATGCGGGCGATACAGCCGTCTTCGGCGACATGTCGCTGATCGGTCAGATGTATGCACCGAAGGTGGCAATGCTCCCGATCGGAGGCTATTATACCATGGATATGGATGCTGCCCTTATCGCCGTAAAGCTGATCAAGCCGAAGATCGTCATTCCCATGCATTATAACACGCATGATCTGATCAAGGCAGATCCGACAACGTTTAAAAAACTGGTAGAAGAGAACACGGATACCGAAGTCATCATCATGAAGCCTGGCGACTCTATCGATGTTTGATCCTAGTATTCGGCTCGATTGCTAACATCGCGTTCTGAAAAGTAAATCGTACATCCTTACCAATTGGACTTCATCGTCGACAATTGCCACGCTTGAACGTGTGTTATTCATATAATTACTCTATACTTCTATTATAGGTAAATAGACCAGGAATTTAGCGCCTTTTGTATGCTCACCAGGTACGCGGTCGTCCACTTTTACAAAGCCGCCAAAGCTCTCTACAAGTGTCTTAACAATGTATAAGCCGAGCCCTATGCCTCTGGCATTTGTCTTGCCCCGCTGCAACCGGTTGAATACTCTTTCTTTCATATCATCTGTAATACCGGGGCCATTATCCTCGACCATAACTATAGAATAATCTTTGCCGTTCTCCCTGGCGCTTTCCAATTTAATCGTTATATCAATAATATTACCATTTGTATGCTTGATTGAATTATTTATTAAATTAGTGAATACATCGCGGAGCAATCTGTTTGCCTTTACACAATGCGATCCAAAACCCACGAATTTGATCGATTTGTCCGGCACTATGTTATTATATTCATTTATAATATCGGGGAGCAGGCTATTGAGGTTAATGATCTCTTCATTGAATTCGCCATGATTCAGCTTTTGGATCTTCCTAACGTTATCGATGAGCCTGGCGCTCCTCTCCAACGTATCGAGAGAAGTGTCTATAAGCTGTTTATCAATAGCATCCAGCTTACGATCTGTGTCCATTATTTCTTTCGCCAGTTCAAGCTGCCCCATGATGATCTGATGCATATTCGAGATATCATGGCCCATAAGGTCAAGGTACAGCTCAGCCTGCACTTTAGACTCTTTCAGCTCTTCTTCGACTCTCTTACGTTCGGTGATATCCTGGATCACGCCCGCCATACGAATGGCTTTTCCGTTCTCATCATACTTACATCTGCCTTGCTTCCAGATCCAGCGTACTTCGCCGTCCTCGCGGCGAATACGGCATTCGAAGTTCCAATCCTCGTGATCCGATACGGCTTTCTCGAACTTTCTTTCGACTTCCGTCCGGTCTTCCGGCAACATATGATCCAGTAGTATCTCCAGGTTCCATTGAGGTACCGGAGTCTTGTAGCCGAAAATCTGGTCGTGCTTTAACGATCGATAGGTAGTCTGATTGACCATGTTCAGGTCCCAGGCGCCCAGGTCAGCGGCATTAAGAGAATAATTGAGGCGCTCCTCGCTTTCCCTCAAAGCGGCCTCCGCCTTCTTTCGCTCGGTGATCTCCTCGTGTAAAGCCTTATTAGCATCGGATAGTTCGAGCGTACGATGTTTCACTCGTATTTCCAGATGGTCATTGGCGGTCCGCAGCGCATTTTCCAGGCGTTTGCGCTCGATCGCGTAGCGTATCGATCGTGTCAGCAAGTCTCCATCAACCTTATTCTTGACAAGATAGTCTTGTAAGCCGCTATGCAATGATTCTATCGCCATCTGCTCATCGTTAACTCCTGTGAGCACGATGATCGGCAAATAAGGCGTATGTTTATATAATTTTTCGAAAGTCTCTATACCAGTACTATCCGGAAGCGTAAGGTCTAATAAAACAACATCTACGCTATGGTCCTTCAGGTACTCTATCCCCTTTGACAGCCTATCGAACCATTCCAGTCTAAAATCGGCACTTGCCGATTCTTTCAGCATCTCCTTTATGAGACGCGCATCTGCAGGATTATCTTCTATCAGTAGTGCGGTTATAGAGTTCGCATTCATTTACGGCCGCCTTTTGGAAGAGTAACGATGGAAACCCAGAAATCCTCAATGGCCTTTACCACATCAATGAACTTATCGAAATCGATCGGCTTTATGATATAGCAATTTGCGTGCAAGTTATAGCTTTTAATGATATCCTCCTCTGCTTTTGAAGTAGTCATGACCACGACGGGTATGCGACGTAAATTTTCATCCTCTTTTATCTCTGCCAGAACACTTCTACCATCTTTTTTTGGCAAGTTCAAGTCAAGAAGTATCAGTTCCACGTCAGGTGCATTAGCAAACTTGCCTCTTTTTTTAAGAAAATCAGTTGCTTCCATCCCATCACGTGCGATGTTCAAGTGATTCGATATCTTTCCTTCCTTAAGTGCTTCTACTGTCAGGCGTACGTCGGCCTGATTATCCTCTACCAGTAAAATTTCAACTTGATTGCCGTTATCTCTCATACTCACTCACCCTCTTTGTTATTGATATCCGACCTCATCGGGATCGTAAAATGGAATGTCGATCCTTCATCGGGCGTAGATTCGACCCAGATGCGTCCTCCATGACGCTCGATGATCTTTTTACATATGGCCAAACCGATACCGCTGCCCGGATATTCGTCTTTTGTATGAAGACGATTAAAAATAATAAAGATACGGTTGAAATATTCAGCTTCTATGCCAATCCCATTATCGCTGACGGAAAACTCCCATGCGTCTTCCAGCTTCTTTACTGAAATATTTATGACTGGCGGCCTGTCGGCACTTCGGAACTTAATGCCATTGCCCACCAAATTCTGGAATAATTGCGTCATTTGCAGGTCATCTGCGATCACCGTGGGTAATAGGTCATGCGTTACCGTAGCGTTGCTCTCGCTGATCGATATGCTCAAATTCTTTAATACGTGATTGAATATCGATTCCAGGTCGGTAATCTCGAATGGCTTACCTTTGGTGCCTACACGGGAAAAGGCCAGAAGATCGTTAATCATCTCCTGCATCCGCATCGAGCCTTCGACCGCATAATTGATGAAATCATTTGCATCCGCATCGAGCTTATCCTTATACCTTCTGTCTAATAGCTTTACATAGCTCGCCACCACACGCAATGGCTCCTGAAGATCATGCGACGCTACATATGCAAACTGTTCCAGCTCCGCATTCGATCGCTCGACTTCTGCCATCTTTTGTTTTAACGCTTCTTCAGTACGGTAAAGCTCCGTAACATCACGTGCCGCAGCGAATACGCCGATCACTTTGTCAGCCTCGTCGCGGTACAGGGATGCGTTATATACTACTTGCGTGATATGGCCGTCCCGATGCTTAAGCTCGAGCAGATAGTCCGTCACAATGCCTTCTTTAAACACCTGTTTATATCCTTCTCGCGCCTTATCCTGGTCCGTAAAATAATTTGAAAAGTCAGTTCCTATCAATTCCGCCCGTGAATAGCCGGTCGATTTTTCTGTAGCTATATTGACGTCTGTGATCTTGCCATCAGGGGCTATTGTTACGAGCGGGTCAAGGCTCGCCTCGATGAGGCTCCTGTTGTACGCGTTCGCGATCCGCAAAGCCTCTTCAGCACGCCTGCGCTCCGTGATATCGCGGGCTGCTGCGAATACGCCGATGACTCTAC
This sequence comes from uncultured Methanocellaceae archaeon, assembly GCA_963780665.1. Lineage (GTDB taxonomy): Archaea > Halobacteriota > Methanocellia > Methanocellales > Methanocellaceae > Methanocella. The sequence continues at coordinate 67,643 of CAWACJ010000003.1, forward strand.
CTGCCTCGTCACGATATACTGATGCATTATATAATACTGGTGTGATGCGCCCGTCCTTATGCAGTATCTCCAGCGGATAGTCTTTGACCGTGCCTTCTTTAAACACGGTCATATATCCTTCCTTAGCCTTTGCCGGATCGGTGAAATAATCGGAAAAGTCAGTGCCTATCAGCTTCTCCCTCGGGTAGCCGGTCACAGCCTCTGTGGATTTGTTCACGTCTGTGATCCTGCCATCAGGAGCTATTGTTACGAGCGGGTCAAGCCCCGCCTCGATGAGGCTTCTCGTATATTCATATGCGCCCCTTACGGCTTCCTCGGCACGCCTGCGCTCCGTGATATCCCTGGCAGCGGCGAATACGCCGATGACTTTACCAGCCTCATCACGATATACTGACGCGTTATAAAATACTGGTGTCAGGCGGCCTTTTTTATTCCGTATTTCCAGCGGGTGATCTTTGACTGAACCTTTTTCAAAAGCTGTAAGATACCCTTCACGCGCTTTGACCGGATCGGTGAAATAATCAGAAAAATCGGTGCCTATCAGATTATTCCTGGAATATCCTGTAACAGTCTCTGTAGCTACATTGACGTCTGTGATCTTGCCATCAGGGGCAATTGTTACGAGCGGGTCAAGGCTCGCCTCGATGAGGCTGCGGTTATACGTATTCGCAAGCCTGACGGCTTCCTCGGCACGCCTGCGTTCCGTGATATCCCTGGCAGCGGCGAATACGCCGATGACCTTCCCGGTATCGTCTTTGTATACCGATGCATTATAAAGTACTGGCGTTTTACGGCCGTCTCGGCTCCTTATTTCAAGCGGGTAATCCCTCACCATGCCTTCTTTGAACGCCGTGAGGTAACCCTCTTTAGCCTTTCTGGGCTCTGTAAAATATATCGAGAAATCAGTACCTATGAGTTCATCTCGAGTATAACCGGTCGCTGCCTCGGTAGCTTCGTTAACATCAGTGATCTCGCCGTCCGGAGCGATCGTTACGAGTGGGTCAAGGCTCGCCTCGATGAGGCTGCGGTTATATGCATTAGCAAGCCGGATAGTTTCTTCGGATCTCTTGCGCTCCGTGATATCACGTGCGGCAGCGAATACTCCGATGACCTTCCCGGCCTCGTCTTTGTATACCGATGCGTTATACAGTACAGGTATCAGGGGCCCCTTGCGGTGATGTATCTCTAGCGGATAATCCTTGACGGAGCCTTCTTTAAATACAAGTAAGTATCCTTCTCGCGCTTTTTCGGGATCGGTGAAATAATCAGAAAAGTCAGTGCCTATCAGCTTCTCCCTCGGGTAGCCGGTCACTGCTTCCGTGGCTTTGTTTACATCGGTGATCTTTCCATCCGGAGCTATTGTCACCAGCGGGTCAAGGCCGGCCTCGATCAAGCTGCGATTATACGCGTTCGCATACTTCACAGCTTCTTCGGCTTCTTTGCGCTCCGTGATATCCTGGATCATACCCCCCATTTGCACGGGCTGATCATGTTCATTATACCTGCACTTGCCCTGCTCCCATATCCACCTGATCTCGCCATCGGTACGGCGGATCCGGCACTCGAAGTTCCAGTCCTTATGCTTATGCACGGCTTCATCGAACTTTTTCTTGACCTCAGCCCGATCATCGGGCACCACATGTTCGATTAAAATATCCAGGTTCCATTTTGACAATGGTTCAGGATAGCCAAAAATACGGTCATGCCACACCGAACGCCAGGTAGTATTATTTACCAGATCCATATCCCATGCGCCCAGCTCCGAGGCCATAAGAGAATAATCAAGCCGCCGCTCACTATCGCTTAATTGGCTTGTGATATTTTGCAATTCATCATTGTTAACGCGGAGCTCTTCTAATTGGGTCTGAAGCTCTTCCGTTTGTACTTCGAGCTCTTCATGCGTATTCTGGTTCTCTTCTTTTAAAGTCTTGATTTGCTCGACTAGCTTCGCTATACGCGTATCTTTATCTTTAGCTTTCACGCTTGGACGTAAGTTTTCGTCCTTTTTCGCCCCGGATCTATTTCCCGCCATACCACACCAACTGCTGGATAAACCCACTAAGATTTTCTAAGTTAGCAAATAATGCTGAAGTATAATATTGAGCAATATTGAACACTTCTTGGCGATTTGATATTTTAAGTTATATACTGGCATAAAGCTTCTGATGATTCGATAAAAATATTTAGCAAAATTCTTAGTGGTTGATGTATCCTGTTTATACAGTCATATCTTCCGATTTTTACATTATAAAGCCCCTGGAAGTTGCGATAAGCATCAAACGATTTTTTCTTCTTTTATGTTGATCCGCTATTCGGCGGTACAGCATCGTCGGGGTCATCATGGATAAAAAATCCTACTTATCCATCGCTATAGCAATGCTCATTCTAGCGATCATCTATGGTGGCATGCAAATGTCTAGCCCTGGACAACAAGGGAATAATCTCCAAGGGTGGGCGCCGGTGGAGAATGCGGTCGGAAGGAACGGGACTCTATCGCCAGACGGCATTTTTATGATTAGCTTTCTAAGGACCGATGTGAACGTCACCATCGGAAATATATGGCTTAACCCTGCCATGGGGCTTGACTCGTGGGTGGCATTCCAGCAAACGGGCGATCATGCCATGCTCATGGGTGACCTGGTGCTTACCGAGGACGAAATCGGGCCGGTGAGAAATAAGATATTAGAGGTGGGCATGAACGTGACGGCCATCCATAATACACTGATCGGCGAGTCCCCCCGCGTAATAGATTTACACATCGAAGGGGATGGCGACCCCGTGGAGATGGCAAAAAACATCCACGATGCGCTTTTATTGAGCAGCACGCCGTTCAATGCGACCAGCATTGCCTTGCCCGAGAATAATAGCCTCAGCCAGGAAAACCTGGATCATATCATGGGCAATGAGTCCACATTCAAAAATGGCATATACGAGTACCAGGTCCCCAGAAATGAGCGCATCATGAGTGGAGGGATGGAGGTACCGGCATCACTGGACGTTGCCACCACGATCAAGTTCCAGCCGCTAAGCGGTGATATGGCGGCGATAACGGGCGATTTCGCGCTGACTGCCAATGAGGTAGGTCCAGTCATAGACACGTTAACCGCCGGCGGTATCGACGTAGTGGCGATACATCACCATATGCTGGACGAGGAGCCAAGGCTATTTTACCTTCACTTCTGGAAAACAGGCAATACATACGAGCTGGCAAGAGGGCTTCGTGCTGCAGTGCTCAAAACTAATAGTACGAAAAATTCAGAAACTGGTATTTAAAAAAATATTAAAAAGGAAGACAATCTTAGTCTTCCTTCCACTTCAATACTGCCACACCTATGACGAACAGCACGATGCCGAGCACGGCGACGATCGCAAAGTTCGACAGTACGTCCGCATTATTGCCCGTGAGCATCGCGCTCCGGAGACCGTTGTTCAAATAGGTCAGCGGCGATATGTCCGCCAGGTCCTGTAAGAACCAGGGCATCGAGCCGACCGAGAAGAACGACCCGGAGACGAACATCAGGGGGAACGTCAACGCGCTTGCTGCGTTCGCGGCCGTGTCTTCGTCCTTGACGAAGCTCGCGATGATGTTGCCAAGTCCCGAGAAGACCGCGCCGCCCGCAATGATCATCAATATCATCCATATGTTGATGTTCGGATGTATGTTGAAGATCAGCCAGGCAGCCACGATCGAGACCGCGAGTGACATCAGCAGGATTATGGTCTGGTTGATGATCCTGGCGGCGTTCCACTCGATCCTGGATATCGGGGTTGTAGCCAGCTTGCGGAATACGCCCGTCGCCCGGTTCCTGGCGCTCTGGCCGACCGTGCCGTTGACCGCGATGGACATGACCGACATGCCGATGATGCCCGGGAACAGGAAGTCCAGGTAATTCACGTTGGTCGTAGCCACATCCTGAGACTTAATGTTGATCAAGTCTTTAGCACCAGATAACTGTATATTGATCTTATCCGCTACCATGTTGACGATCGACACTGTAGCCGCCGAGATCGTCTGGGATTTATCATAATAAAGCTCCATGGTCGCGCCTGTAGCATTAACACCCGGCACGCTTGCTGCCATGGCATTGGTTTCGAACCCTTGCGGGATCACTATATAAGACGATATTTTACCGTCAGTCAGGTTTTTGGACAGGTTCATGCCTGCGCCGTTGACCAGCGTGACCGCTCCGGTGTTGTTCAGCGCGTGTATGAACTGTGACGACATGTTCGAGTGATCATTGTCCACGTAATATAAGGTGATCGAACTGCTCTGGTTTCCTAGCAGAGACCCGAGAAGCACGAACAGGATGATCGGGAAGATGAATGACCAGAACACTGCCCCTTTATTCCTGAAGAAGGCTGTCAGGCTGTACTTGATATCCGTAAATAGGCGCACCATGCTAATGCCCTCCTTCGGCAAGCTTTTCACCGGTCAAGTTCAGGAACACGTCTTCGAGCGTCGATTTCTTGACATACAGCTCCTTGCATGCGTAATTCCCGTCGTTGATGATCGATACGGCTTTTGATATGCTAGTCATCTCGCCGCCGAACGGCAGCGTCGCGACTACATCATTCCCTATGATCTTACTGAGCGGTATCTCTTTGAGTAATTGCTCGACGGCCGTCTGGCCGCATTCACGGATGATGAGCGTATTTCCTCCGCCATACCTGTTGATAAGGTCCTCTGGCGAGCCTTCTGCGACAATCTTGCCCTTGTGGATGATGTCGATCCTGTCCGCCAGGTAGTAGGCTTCATCCATGTAGTGCGTGGTCAAAAATACTGTCTTGCCCTGGCTCTTCAAAGCCCGGATAGCTTCCCATACGTCCCTTCGAGCCCTCGGGTCCAGCCCCGTGGTCGGCTCGTCTAAAAATATGATCTCCGGGTCGTTGACTAGCGATATGGCAATACCGACACGCTGCTTTAGCCCTCCGGACAGGTTCTTGAACAGTACGTTTTTCTTATCAACGAGGCCGAATGTCTCGATCAGCTGGTCTACGCTGACGCTTTTCTTATACATCTGGCCGAAATAATCGATATTCTCCCGGACGGTCAGCCACTCGAAGGCGTTGAAGCTCTGCGGTAATACACCGATCTTTTCCTTGATCTTGATCTCGTCCTTACGGACGTCATAGCCTAGCACGCTGACCGAGCCCGATGTCGGGGTCTTCAGGGTTTCCAGGACCTCTACTGTCGTGGTCTTACCCGCACCGTTCGGCCCCAGGAAGGCGAACACTTCACCGCGTTTAACGTTTAATGATATATCATCGACTGCCGTAAAATTACCATATTTTTTTACGAGCGAATTGATCTCAATGACTTGGTCTGTCATAGTTTACACCTTATTATTGGTATTATTCAGTATTGCATACCCCATCAGCTTCATAGAATGCTCTATATACTCCATAGTGCTGATGCCTTTTTTTTCGAGGTTTCTCTTCGTTTCAGAGCTGAGATCCAGGGCGCTTTCCGTACAATTAATCAGGAAGATGGCCGTCTCATATGGATCGATGTCATTTTTAATGGTCCCGTCTTCCATCCCTTTTTTAATGGACTCACACATGATCTGAATGAGCTCACCGGAAGCGATCTTTACTTCTTGCATATACTCGTTATTGCTTTCTTCAAACCGCTGCGAAGTCGCATAGTGGATCAGCCGGTGATAGTTCGAATACTCCGTACTGAATTTTATGAACGTGTTTCCTATGGCGCCTATCTTTCCCAGCCCTGTGGTTTCCCCGTCAGTACTCTTTTTGAACATCTCGCTCATGATCCTGATACCCCGCAAGATCACGGCAAAGTACAGGGATTCCTTATCTTTGAAGTATAGGTATAGCGTCGCCCGGGAAAGATCCACGGCATTCGCTATATCATCCATCGACACGTCATCGAATTGCCTGGTAAAAAAGAGCTGCTCTGCCGCTTCGATAATATCGTTACGCCGCTGCTCTTTTTCCCTTTCTTTACGTTCTGCCACTGATATCGCGACCAGCTCCCGATCAAATGTTGTAACATATTAACAACTTGTCAATAAATGACATATTGTCAGCAAATAACATATTGTCTTAGTATTTAAGCATTTGGTCTATCGTCTATAAATGGGAGTGGGTTATTCCCACCAGTGCTTTTTTGTACTGTGTAATAGCCCGGAAATTATGCCTACGATAAAGCCGACAGCCGCGATCAGCGCTGGCAGGCTTACGCCGCCGATACCTGTAATGCTGTGCAGGCCATTCAGTAAAGACGCCGTAAAATTTGGCAATAACCATTGTACTAACAATCCTACGATATAGCCGAATACTGCGCCGAATACGGCGCCAAAAACTGTCCTGATCACTGTTCCTATTACCATTATGATACACCTCTGATTACATCTAAATTTTAGTACTGTTTCTTACATTATGCAGGTATTCATCGAGCTTTCTTAATCGCTCGCATATCCGATCGAACTTCTCATCATAAGGGACTAGAAGCTCATCGGGAGCGTCCTCAAGATACGAGATATCACATTCGATATCGCTCAGGACGTTTTCCATGTAATATGCCTCTATCATCTCATCGATCCCCGTATAGCCCGATCTTCCGAAAAAATCCGATATCTCTCTCATATGATCATCTTTATCCGTCCGGTCAATGCGATACTATCCTTATTTATGCAGCGATTCTTTCAGGTTTCTCATCCGCTCGATGATATGGCTGAGCTTTTCCTCGTATGGCAATACCGTATCCTTCGGAAGGTCTTCCATGTATGCCAGGTAGCTATCGATATCCGTCAGGATACTGCCGATTGAATAAGACCCGCTACCCCAGGAGCCATAGGCTTCCCCGGATGCTTCCGGCACAAGCTCATAGCGGCCGTCATCTCGCTTTCTGATCAGGTTTTCCTCTACCATTTTATTCAGCATTGGGTAGATCGAGCCCGGGGAAGGTCTCCAGCTCCCGAAGCTCAGGGACTCGATGGAATCCATGATCTCGGCGCCATTTTTCGGCTTCTCGCCTAGCGTATACAGGACCCAGGTCTTTAGCCCGCCGTATCCGCCATATCTCCCAAGCTTATCCAGCTTTTTCCATACGTCTCGCATATCGCGCATATATTTCACCCTATTGAATCGATCTACATTCGATATCGTATATGATAAATGGCATACTATGGCCATTATCACATATCGATATCGGACAATCGATATCGACAATTCGATATAACTATTTGTAGTAATATAAAGTTTACGGTACGACCGTATCAAATAGAATAGGCGGCGCTTAGTTTGACATGATAAAGCCGAAATTGGAGACACACTTTAAAATAGGGTCCGAGCATGGTTGTTTTCTTGTAATGATCTCGAATGATCGGGCATAATTATGAAAAACATTTAAAATATTCCGGATGTCGATTCTACCCGCGCCAGCCTGTGATATCGCTCGATGATACACGTACATGCGGCCAGACAGCTGCCTTCCCCGAGTCTTCAGTGGTTGCCGGAAGGGTGTGTGTCTATCGAATTTGCCTTATGCTTCAGGATCATATCGTCCAGGGCTCGCAGGTATGGCTCCTCCTCGATCTTACCGGTGAACATAGCCACCCCACACTGATGCACCGCTTTAATGATCTCCTCTTTGGTCAAGCCTATCGCCTTGCATCGCTGATAGAAACTGTTGTAGGGTATTTTACCCGGATATTTTTTACGAAGGACCGTCAGGACCAGGTACGCTTTATTGTCCATGAACTTGATCCCATCGAAGCTATCAGACGTGCCCTTATATTCATTTAGTATTTTTATCGAATACTCAAGTTCTCCGGGTGAAAAGTGATATTCTTTGCATTTCTGCCGAAATATATCATGCGGGATCGTATTGCCATACTGTGTGCTCAAATCCTTCAGGACTGAGGATACCTGGGCGTTTACTGTTTTTATCCTGGCTGCCGCATCGCTCTTTTCTTTGGTCATGCGATGATCGTTATAGCTCGAAAGTAAGTAATATGTATAAATTTTAATAAGCATATCGACGTCGCCAGCCAAAAGCTCTTCCTGGTCCCACCTGCGAAGGAACTCCGTCACGGGGATAGCATACTGATATTCTTTTTTAACTCTACGAATTAACGCGATTATCTTAGCTTCAATTTGTGTCGTATCCGAAGATGTTCCGGCGTAGCTATCTTTGCCCATGTCCGGGACGACGATCTCCGCGGCCGATTCGGCGAACCTGATATCATTCACTGTCAGGCCTCGCTCCAGGCATATGCCATAATATTGTGACGCAGACTTATTCGGATAGATTTTCTTCAAACAATGATAGATTAAAATGATCAGAATATTCCCGTAATCATTAGTTTTACTGACCGTGATCAGGAACATGCCTCTATTCTCCTGTACCACGGTTTCGATAACATCCATGGGTATCCCCATTTCCAGGCATTTCTTAGAAAAGAAATCATACGGGATTCTTTCGGGGAAGGAATTTTTCATTGACTTTATGATTTCCCGTACCTTATCGTTTATTCCCTGATTATTCGTATCATCCTTTACGATCAGTATCGCGTATTGGGCCAGGGCTTTCTCGATATCACTATCGGAAAAGTTCTTCTCCTTGCATTTTGTTTTGAACACAGCTTCGGGGATTTTTCCTGCATAAGCAGCGTTTAGCTCCTCCAGGATCCTGATCATCGTTCATTCACGCCCGTTTTTGATGGGTCTATTACTGAGGGAATATTTTCTATATACGTGGTCTCGATGAAGCCGAGAAGGTCATTAACGACTGCGCAAGGGCCTGTCTTATCGCTTATATTCTCGAATGCTAGCAGGATCTCTATGGGATTAATTGATGTTTTTTCCAACCGCATACACCCCTAAAATATCCATTCTCATAGTATCCGATAATGAGTTCAAATTTGCATAGGCAAAATCTGTTATGAGCCCTAAGCAGATAAGTATATTGCTATTTTCCTCTAACCCAAATATTCATCACAGTATTAATTAAGAGTTAATAAGCGATATGAACGCTATACTAAATATTATCAATGTGAATATAAATAACAATAAAGATGTAAACGATTTATATCTGGTTTTCGATCTCAGATATATCATTTTTTACCACCTGTTTTTACGTAAAAATTCAATGATCAAATGAGTGAAAAAAGGATGGCAGCTACCCTGTCATCCTTTTTCTGATTTAAGGGGGCATGCGTTTTTACGCAATGCTACCTATTACTCACTAATATATAAAAGTATCTGTCTTTGATTATCAATAATGAATATCATATTGGGGCAACATATCGAACAGTTACATAATATGTGATAAATATAATAATGCTAGTCTGTAAAATGGATAAAGGTTGGAAAGGCTTTGCATATGCCTATATTATCAAGATCGTATATTGAATCATATAATAAGTAGTAAAGGGTGATCGCTACCAGCTATCACCCAATGTATTTACTTTAAGGGGGCATTTATTTACATTACAATAGATTACTCTCTAATAGATATATGTTTCGCTATATGATAATCAATAATGGATAACCATAGCGAATGTCAGTAGGGTTAACCAAAGATTATTTGTAATATTAATAAATACATCAGTACTTAATGGATATCGACCGGGAAGGGCTTTCACGCATAAAGGAATTATTGAAAAATAATCCCAGGGGAATGAATGTAACGGAAATCGCCCGGGAGATCGGTATGAACCGGCTTTCCACGGCGAAATACCTGGAAATGTTAGTGATATCCGGGCACATCGATGTAAAAGCATTCGGCCCTTCTAAGGTATATTTTTTATCGCAGCGGCTTCCCATATCCGCGATGCTGAGCCTTTCATCCGACTTCATCGTGATCCTCGATAAAGATCTTCGTATCATCAACGTGAATGATAAATTTTTAGAATTCACGAACTCCAAAAGGAGTGATCTACTTTTTCAAAAGTTAGATAAATTATCATTTCCCATCGAGTTTCGCCCTTCGCTGATCCCAAGCGTGTCAGCCGCTCTCGACGGAAAAAATTTCACATCGGAAGCATATTATAAAAAGAAAGGAACCGAGTCCTTCTTTAACATCAAATTCATACCTCTCGTTTTTGATGACGGGCAGAAAGGCGTTACAATACTCTTTGAGGACATCACGGATAGAAAGCGGATCGAGCTAGCCGTTAAAGAAAGCGAGCACAAATTACGCAGTATTATCGAGCAATCCATGGATGGGATCATGCTAACCGACGAGCGGGGCAGGATCATTGAATACAATAATAGCCAGGCAGAAATACTCGGTATAGCGCGTGAAAATGCGATCGGGACGTATGTCTGGGATTTCCAGGCATCGCTAATTAATGACATGCGAGATAAGTCCGAGTTACTCGAAAAACTAAAGTTAAATACCCAAAAAGTCCTAAAAACCGGTAAACTGTGGACAGGCTCTTATTTCTCGGAACAAGAGATCGAGCGTCCGGATCACATGAAACGGACGATCCAGGCCTCCACGTTTCCGATTAAGACAGAAACTGGCTACATGCTCTGCGCCATCATGCGAGATGTCACGGAACAAAAACGTGCCGAACAAGTGATTAGAGAAAGCGAGGCCAGGCATCGAGCCATCTTCGAAGGGACTTTCCAGTTCATAGGGCTTCTCACGGTCGACGGCGTGCTGCTGGATGTGAACAGGCCGGCTTTAGAACTCGTTAACATGGAAAAGTCCGAAGTAGTGGGTATGCCATTCTGGGAAACTCCCTGGTGTACGCATACAGTGGAAACATCGGAAAAGATACGCGATTCCATAATACGGGCCGGCAGAGGGGAGTTCGTGCGCTTCAAAACGACCATCAAGGCGACCGATGGTAGTTTGCATGAAATCGACTATTCAATTAAACCCATGCTGGACGATGCAGGCAGGATCGTGCAACTGATCCCTGAAGGCAGGGATATTACCGATCTAAAGCGGGCGGAAGAAGCGCTGCGCGAGAGCGAGGAAAAATTCAAGGTTCTCGCCGAAACCTCAACTGCCGCAATATTCCATGTTCAGGGTATTCGGACGGTATCTGTAAATAAAGCTGCTGAAACGATCACTGGATATTCGAAGGCTGAGCTTTTGAATATGAACTACTGGGATATAATACACCCAGATTTCCGAGAACTAGTCAAGGTGCGCAGCCTTGCGAGGCAGCGCAATGAGTCAGTGCCGTCCCAGTATGAGATCAAGTTACTCACAAAAAGTGGTGAAACGCGATGGGCTGAGCTAACCGCGGGGCTTGTCTATTACCAGGGAAAGCCGGCCGCTGTGGCGACTATTTACGATATCACGGAGCGCAAGCGTGCTGAGCTAATGATCAAAGAAAGTGAAACTAAGTTTCGGGCGATCTTCGAGCAGGCTGCGATCGGCATCGCGTATGTCGACGAAAATGATCATATCAAATCGACGAACAAGCGATTCTGTGACATCCTGGGATACGAGCAAGGCGAGCTTACTGACCTGACATATAATGATATTACATACACTGATGATATTGCTCTCACCAAAGAATATCTGGATCAGCTGAAGGCCCGAAAAATACCCTCTTACTCGTGCGAAAAGAGATATTTCCGAAAAGACGGCTCGACTGTCTGGACTAACGTAACGGTATCCCGGATCAGCATTAACGACGCGGAAAAATACCACATGTTAGTCATCGAAGATATCACGGCACGAAAACAGGCCGAGGAAGAATTATCTAAAGCCGAGATACATCTGGCTAAGGCCCAGCGGATCGCTCAGGTCGGAAGCTGGGAAGTGGCTTTGAAAGATCCCTCACTAGATCTAAAGAATGTAGATGTCCAGTGGTCTGCCGAGATGTATCGTATCCTGGGATTGGGCCCAAAGGCTCGCACGACTGGATTTAGACAGTTCCTTGACCTGGTCCATCCGGAAGACAGAGCTATTTTGACGGGTGTTCAGAACGATCTCCTTACGAATAAGAGTAATAATAGCGTCGATATACGCATCATTGCCCGGGATGGGATTGAAAAAATACTCCACACCGAAAGCAGCGTTGAGACGGATGATAGTGGCCATATCACTCGTCTGTATGGGACGGCGCAGGATGTCACCGAGCGCAGGCGGATGGAAGAAGCCATACGCAAGGCGCGAGATGAGCTTGAAAAAACAGTAGACGAGCGGACCCTGGAGTTACAGGCCACCAACGAGAAGCTTCGGGTCAATAACGAAGAGCTGGAAAAAGAGATCCAGGGACATCAAATGACCCAGGAAGCCCTTCGGGCAAGTGAAGTGCGGTTCAGGTCCCTGATCCAGAACTCTTCAGACATTGTCAGAATCCTGGACAAGAGCAGGCTTATCATTTATAATTCGCCATCATCCGAGAAGATCCTCGGGTACCCGGATAGCTCGGTAATAGCGAAATCACCATTTGGTTTCATTCATCCCGACGATCTGGATCGAGTCCGGAACGACCTGGACTCAGTGTTTAATAATAAAAATACCGGGGCACCCACCGAATACCGGATCAAGAAAGCCGACGGCGAGTACCTGGATGTCGAATCTGTCGGTGTGAACATGATAGGAGTCCCTGGCGTAGACGGGATCGTGACCACTACACGAGCAATAACCGAGCGAAAGCGGGCGGAAGATGTGATACGGGCGAGCGAACAAAAATTCCGCGGCCTGGTCGAAAATATATCCGACGGTGTCTGGGAACTCGATAAGAATCTTGCATTTACCTATATGAGCCCTAAGTCTTTTGATATGATCGGCTATAGGCCGGAGGAGGTTCTGGGCAAGGTACCTTACGATCTCATGAGCTCTGATGAGGCTAAGCGCGCTATGGGCTTACTCTATGGTGTGGCTCGTGAAATGAGGCCTTTTAATCTCTTCGAATGCACGCTCCAACACAAGGACGGGCATGCCGTAAACGTCGAGATCAGCGGCGATCCCATTTTCTCCTCAGGTGGCGCTTTCATCGGCTATCGTGGCATTACCAGGGACGTTACGCAGCGTAATAAGGATAAATATGATCTATCCGTTGCGAATCGTTCTCTACGGCTATTAAGCGATTGCAACCGCGCTCTCATCCAGTCAACAGATGAACGGGCGCTGCTAAACGATATTTGTCACATCCTCGTCGAGACCGGCGAATACAAGCTGGCCTGGGTGGGATACAAAGAGATGGATGCGGAGAAACACATAACCCCGATCGCCGACGCAGGGAATGATACGGGCTACGTAGATACGATCAAACTATCCTGGTCCGACGAGTGCGTAGGCGGCATGGGGCCGGGAGGAATGGCCATCAGGAACTGCAATCCATTTATCCTGCGATGGGACGGATTGGACGGCCAGTTCGAGTGGTGGCGTAAAGAAGCGATTGACCGGGGCATAACTTCTATCATAGGCCTGCCGCTCATGGAGAATGGCCAGGCTTTCGGCGTACTTCTCATTTATTCGGGCAGAATGGACGCGTTCAATGATACGGAAGTCGAGCTGCTGAAGGAGCTATCCGATAACATTTCTTATAGTGTAGGTGCGATCAGGGCCCGATCAAACCGCTGATAAACTGTAGCTTGTAAGCTCGAAATCGCTTCATTTAACCGATTCCATTTATGGGCGAACTCAGGTAGCGGGCACGTAGTCGTCCGGTGTCTTATAAAAATTCAATATGACGTGGCTTTTGATATCCTTGATCATCGAGCCCATTTTTGTGCGCATGGCGTTGATGTACTCCTCGTAATCCTTCACGTCCTCGAACGCCAGCATGAGCATCACGTCCCATTCGCCTGTGATGGAAACGTCGGTCAGGACGTGGGGATCCTGCTTTAGCGCGCTGATAAATGATGCCGCCTTTTTCTGGTCAGCCACATCCATTTTCAGGAAGAGTATGAAGAACGACCTCAGGCCCATCTTTTCGTAATCGATGACGGCTTTATACTTCTTGATCGTGCCTTCGTGCTCCAGCTTCCGGATGCGCGCGGCTACCGTCTGGCGCGTTATGTTCAGCTGTTGTGCAAGCTCGGCGTGCGGGATGTTCGCATTTTGTGATAGCGCCGACACGATCTTTCTGTCTGTCTCGTCCATGTGCCGTTTTACGCAGCGTTAAAAAAGATAAGCCATGATGGGCTATGCTTTAACGCAGAGTAAATCCTCCACATATATCTCTAGCGATGCTGTGACTTAAATCTTTTCCATTATGTTAAATATATTGAAGTTTTACCTAACATAAAGAAAGATTAAAATACTATTTTAGCTAATTATGTAAAGTAAATAAATCAAATATTTAACATTACGTTTACGGTGTTATCATGAAAGACTACGTTGTAAAAGATATCGGCCTCGCTAAGCAGGGCCTGGAAAGGATCGAGTGGGCAAGGCGCCATATGCCTGTGTTAGACTACATCAAGACGCAGTTCAAGAAGAACAAGCCTCTAAAGGGTGTCAACATCATCGCATGTCTCCACGTGACCGTCGAGACGGCGAACTTGATCGATACTCTTCTGGCGGGCGGCGCAAATGTGGCGCTTACCGCGTCCAACCCGCTGTCCACACAGGATGACGTAGCCGCAGCCCTGGCAAAGAAGGGCGTGAAGGTCTACGCGATCAGGGGCGAGGACGAGAAACAGTACTACCAGAATATTGAGTCCGCGCTGAAGATCAAGCCGAATGTGACACTGGACGACGGGGCCGACGTGATCGCCACGGTACACTCTAAGCACACGGAATACTTAAAGAACATCTGGGGCGGCTGCGAGGAGACGACGACGGGTGTCATTCGTCTCAGGGCCATGGCCAATGACGGCGCGCTCAAGTACCCGGTCGTTGCCGTGAATGACGCAGAGACCAAGATGATGTTCGACAACCGCTATGGCACAGGCCAGAGCACCCTGCATGGGATCATCAACGCCACGAACGTATTACTGGCGGGAAAGAACCTGGTCGTAGTCGGCTATGGCTGGTGCGGCAGAGGCGTCGCGATGCGCGCCCGGGGAATGGGCGCCAATGTGATCGTCGTAGAGGTCAGCCCGCGCAAGGCGCTTGAGGCGGTCATGGAAGGCTTCAGGGTCATGGATATGACTGACGCAGCAAAAGAGGGCGACATCTTTGTAACGGTCACGGGCGATATCGCCGTTATCCGTAAGGAGCACTTCAAGCTCATGAAGGACCAGGCAATCGTGTGCAATTCCGGCCACTTCAACGTTGAATTAGCACTGGACGACCTGACGAAGCTTGCGAAGAAGGGCGTGCGCGTCAAGGAAGACGTGGACGAGTTCAAGCTGCCCAACGGTAACCGGATCTATGTTCTTGGCGAAGGCCGCTTAGTGAATCTCGCATGCGCATTCGGGCACCCGCCCGAGGTCATGGACATGAGCTTCGCGAACCAGGCCCTGGCGGTCAAGTATATCGTGGAGACGCACAAGAAGCTCAAGAAAGAGGTATATAAAGTACCTGAAGAGATCGATAACAGCGTCGCACGCATGAAGCTCGAGACGATGGGTATCAAGATCGAGCACCTGACGAAAGAGCAGGAAAAATACCTGAGCTCGTGGAATGTCGGGACATAGATTTTTATGTCCCTTCCTGCGCCGATCATCTCGGCGCATGGAATATATATGATATTATTTTAGCAAATCGTTGAGTAAAAAGTACTAATGGGTGATCTAATGGTTGACGTGATCGTAGCAGGGACAGTGGCACTGGACAGCATCAAGACGCCGTTCGGCGAAGTCAAGGAGATACTCGGGGGCTCGGCCGTATATGCGTCCGTCGCAGCAAAAAATTTTGCAAGCCCGGGCATTATAGCCGTTATCGGCAAGGACTTTCCGAAAAAGCACATCGATTTCCTCGAGACGATGGGTGTCGATATATCCGGGCTGGAAACACAGTCGGGCGACACCTTCCGCTGGGAAGGCTATTATGACTACGACATGAACCAGGCGCACACCGTGGATACTAAGCTCAACGTCCTGGCGAGCTTCGATCCAAAAGTGCCCGATGCATACCGGAGCGCGAAATATGTGTTCCTGGCGAACACGGACCCTGAGATCCAGATGAAGACGCTAAAGCAGATGCATAAGCCTAAACTGGTCATGATGGACACGATGAACTTCTGGATCACGAGCAAGAAAGAAGAGCTGAAGAGCATGATCGAGCAGGTCGACGTGATCGTTACGAACGACGCGGAAGCAAGGCAGTTCTTCGACACGCCCAACCTGATCAGCGCCGGGCGCTCTTTCTTGAATATGGGCCCGAAGGCCGTGATCATTAAAAAAGGCGAACATGGTGCGATCCTTTTCACGGAAAACTCCTGCTTCAGCGCTCCCGCATACCCGCTGGAAAAGCTTGTGGACCCGACCGGTGCAGGAGACTCGTTCGCGGGCGGCTTTATCGGCTGGCTGGCAAAGACCGACGACATATCGCCGCGTAACATGCGAAAAGCGGTCATCTTCGGCAGTGCCATCGCTTCCTTTGATACGGAGGATTTTAGCCTTAACAAGCTAAAAACGATCACAAAGGATGACATATTCAGCCGATACATGATGTTCCAGGACATAGCTTCATTTTAACGAGCGCCAATACCATCATGGGAGTGCCATGATGGTCGAATATCGCGAGCAGGTCGAGAAATACCTCACCGGCATATACGGTAAGCCCGTCCAATTAATAAGAATACTGGAGATGGGTGCAGAGCCTGGTGAAAAAGAACTGAAAGGATTCGGCTATGGTAAGCCCTACCTGATCGATTTTATTTTAGAAGGCCAGCAGCATTCTGCCGTCCTGTCCTCGATGCGCGTGCAGAAAGGCTTCGGACATGACCATTTTGCAGACCGCGCCGGGATCATGCTCTGGCAGAATTCCGCGTTCAACGTGCTCCCTAAGCATGTGCGCTCCATCGACGTGGGCTTTTTCACGGAATATGGCGGCCTGAAGAGCGCTGGCGACGCCGACGAGTTTTTCATCCTGATGGACCGTATCGGAGGCCTGGAATATTACCGGGACCTGGACCGTATACGCGATGCTGACGTTTTCCACCAGCTGGACCTGGACAGGGCAAAAGCGCTTTCAGATTATCTTGTGTATATCCATGCGCAAAAGCATGACGATCCCGTCCTGTACAAGCGCAGGATCCGCGAACTGATCGGCTCGGGAGAATGTATCATGGGGCTGGATGACAGCTATCCTGATAATTTTGACTTTTACTCGAAAAAAGATTTCGAGCGAATGGAAAAGAAGTGCATCGAGTGGCGCTGGAAGCTGTGCGGCCAGACACACAGGCTTTGCGTAGTGCACGGCGATTTTCATCCATGGAACATCATGTTCCGCAACGGCGTGGACTTTACCGTGCTGGACCGCAGCAGGGGCGAATACGGCGAGGCGGCCGACGACGTCTCCTGTATGAGCCTGAACTATATCTTCTATTCACTGCAAAAATATGGCAGACTAGACAAGGAATTTCAGCAGCTCTACGATACTTTTATGGAAAATTACCTGATCAAAAGCGGCGATCCTGAAATATTGCGGCTGATGCCGCCCTTCTTCGCGTTCAGGGCGCTCGTAGTGGCCAGCCCGCTGTGGTATCCGAACCTCGCTAAGAGTGTCCGCGAGAAGCTGTTCAACTTCATCGACAACGTGCTCGATGCCGAGGAGTTTGACTATAAGCACGTGAATGATTATTTCAAGGGGCGATAGCGTGGCGTGGGCCGTCTGGGTCACTGGTTTACCCGGCAGCGGCAAGTCTACGGTCGCCCGGGATATGTCAATCATCCTGGCGGAAAAAGGCATCCGCGTAAAGGTCCTGGAGATGGACGAGGTCAGAAAAGTGCTGACCCCGCAGCCTACCTATAGCGAAGAAGAGCGATCGATCGTATATGCCGCAATAGCTTATATGGCCAGGCTGCTGTCCGATGAAGACGTGAACGTCATAGTCGATGCAACCGGCAACCTGAAAAAATATCGCGATGTCGCTGCGAAACTTATTCCCGATTTCGGCGAGATATACGTACAATGCCCGATCGATATATGCATGGCAAGGGAAGCCTCGCGGAGAGGCGGGCATGCGCCGCATGATATCTATAAAAAAGGAATGGCGGGGCAAAGCAGCACTGTTCCTGGCTTGAACGTGCCATATGAGCCACCGGAACATCCGATCGTGACCGTAAACACGGAAAAAGAGACTAAAGAACAGGCGGCGGTCAAGGCTGCGGATGCCGTGTTAAAATGGGCGGGTAAGAAAGATGGATGATGAGCAATTAGTCATAAGAATGGCAGAGTCCGTGATCAGGACTTCGACCGAGTACCTGGAGATGCACGAAGACTTTGTTGACGTGCTCAAGCGCCGCCCTAATGACATTACGCGCAAGATCGACATGGTCGCGGAAGATGCGCTGGATTCGGTCATCCTGCAGGAAGGCATCTGCGCGAGGGTCATCTCCGAGGAGCTTGGCGAGCGCGTCGTGCCGTCGTCAGGAACGCCCCAGTATACATTGGTACTGGACCCCATCGACGGCTCTCAAAACGCCGTTTTGAGCATTCCATACTTCTGCACGTCTCTCGCCATGGCTAAAAAAGCGAACGGAGCTACCTTCGGGGACATCGGTGCGGCTGCCGTGGCCAGTACGACTATCGGCACGTTCTCCGCGCATAAAGGCAAAGGAGCGCGATGGAACGGTCATCGTATGTCCGTGAAAGAAAATCCTGTAAAGCCAAGATATGCAATATATTCGTATAATTCAGGGCCCATACCGAAAAACCTGGTCTCATTGCAGGAAGAGCGCTGCGTGGTACGGACCATGGGCAGCATTGCGCTGGATCTATGTTTGCTCGCACGAGGGTCGCTCGATGCGGTCATCGATACGCGCAACAAGCTGAGCTGTTATGACGTCATGGCCGGAACACTCATCCTTGAGGAATCAGGAGGCTTGATCACCGATACAGGCGGTAAGTCATTTTCGAGCTTCCCTGTGACGGCCACGGGTATCTCCATGATAGCGTCGGCGAATGAAAAACTACAGGAGCGTCTCATAAAAAGACTTGGCATTAGTTCGTTATAATACGGCAATCTAATAAATATATGGAAAAATGTCTTATACCATAAGCGCTTATTAAATTTCAGAGGGGGCAGTGGGGAACTATCTATGAAAAAACTTTCCGCGCTGCTAAAAATATTGATGTTGTTCGCAACATCCGACTGCTATACGGTTAGACAACCTGCAGTAACCATGTTACACAGCGAGACTGTCCACCTGAAGCCTAACTCTTACTGGTATCACGAGATGACCGGTAAGGGAGCCATTCGCATAGTCACTGATTTTCAGGAGAAAGACGCGAAGATATACCCGATGGTACTTGATCGACACGGGCTGGAGAACTGTAAGCATGGCGAGCCTTACACAACCGTCGACCTGGACGGCAATACTCCGCTATGCCCACAGTGGTCGCATACCGTCGTATTCGGCGAAAACTATACCGATATAAAATACTATATCGTCATGCGCAACGAGGACGACCGTGAACATTCGTTCGGCTTCCTAATGTATCCCTCGTAAATCTATTATCAAATAAACTTTTATTTTCCGATTTTCTTTTTATTATTATAGAATTATTGTGTCTGTAGTGGAAAGCCCCATTTGCTCTGGATTCGCTCTCGCTCTTTCCTGAACTCTTCCGGGTGCGATTCCAGGTGTTTGATCCTCTTATAGGCCGCTTCTACGCCGCTCGCGGCTTTATCGGATGTAAGTTTCCAGCATTTTTCCTCATTTATACGGTCAAACTCTTCAGAAAAGATCTCGCAGACAACGTCGTACATTCCATAAACACAGCTAGTGGCGCTGAACTTGCTGGCGACGGATTGTCCGAACGCACGTGCGAATAATTCACCATCAAAGCCCAGCCTCAGGGCAGCTAGCTCGCAAAGCTTTTCCATCGTATCGCTGATGCTTTTCCGCATATCTTCCTTTGTACCGGCAATGTATTCGGGCTTGCCATATGAGGCCCGTAAAAATCGATGCTGTATCACTTCTTCAGCTGCGATAGGCACTTTCTCATAGTAAGCTTCGGGCGCTTTCCATACGATCTCCAGCTCATTCCACGGAGTCTCGCCGATATCGCCGATCTTTGAGAACAGCATACGTATATCGTTCCATAGCTCATCCACTGTCCTGCGGACGATCTTATTAATATGCGGCTTGATCACGAAGACAAGGTCATTGCCGTCTAAGGCGGCGGAAAATTCCGTGTCAAAACCCTCGAGGGACTCGTATTCCACCGGGAAATATATGCCTATGGAATCACCGATCCTGACAATCCTGACGTCCACGCGATCCAAAGTCCTCATGACAATTTATAAATATATATTTATTTGTATTTAATGATTTATCGCGCTCAGGGCCTTTTCCCAATAAAGTTATAAGTGACCACGTGGAATTAGTATGCACCCATTATGGCACAGAACGGTCATTTACGCATAGCGTGGGGCGTCACGGGCGCCGGCCACATGATGAAAGAGTCATTCGCAGCGATGAAAAAGATCAAGGCCGAAGGACATTCGATCACTACTTTCATGTCGAGGGCCGGGGAAGAAGTATCCCGGATGTACGGGCTCGAAGACGTCGTCGAGATATCCGACGGCACGTACCTGAACGAAGTCTACCGGGACTCGAACCAGGGCGCCAGTTTCCCTAAGATCGGCCGCTTTAACGTGGGCCGTTATGACGTGTTCATCCTCATGCCGGCCACTTCGAATACCGTGGCCAAGATCGTATACGGGATAGCCGATACGCTGGTGACGAATTGTGCCGCCCAGGCGATGAAAAGCGGTATCCCGTCGCTGATCGTTCCGGTTGACTGGGAACAAAAAGTCACTTCTGAAATGCCGTACACCATCGACCGCACAAAATGCCAGTCCTGCGAGGTTTGCGAGCCGCGGGAACAGTGCCCGAATGAAGCGATAACAGGCCAGATCGACCTCTTGAAATGCAAGGGCTGCGGCGCATGTGTACCATTATGCCCGCATGGGGCGATATCGGGCGGCGGCGCGGTGCCGCTGAAAATCAGAAAGGTCGATGCGAAGAACACGAAGGCGCTGTCGAAAATGGAAGGCGTCTCCATATTCCGTGATCCGGATGATGTTCTCAGGCATATCGAGCAGTGGCATTTAAAAAGATAAGGATCTTCCACAATGTCAGATGCACGATTTTTTTACATGGATAAGTACTATATGCCGGACGCATATCATTTATTAGATGCTTGATCTCTTTGCATATGACCAGTCGATCCTTTCGGCTTTGACATCGCCGGCGCTATCGGCGCTTAAGCCGCTCTTCTTCATACTCACGGAGTTCGGCAGCCCTACGGCATTATTGATATATGCCGCGATCGCGATCGCGCTGGGTAATAAAAATTTGAAAAAGATCGCAGCAGTGCTGGTCATCGCTTTCTTGCTAGCCTCACTGGTCACGGAGGATATAAAAGACCTGGTGCAGAGGCAGCGACCCTATGACGGGATTGCGCCCGCATACCTTTATACAAATAATTACTCATTTCCGAGCGGGCATTCCGTCGCGGCATTCGTTGCTGCCACGATCATACTGGCGTACTTTGGCTGGAAATGGGGCCTGGTCAGCTATATCGTAGCTGCGTTGATCGGCATCAGCCGCATAGTGCTCGACGTTCATTATCCCTCGGACGTGCTCGCCGGAGCCCTCATCGGTTTCATACTTGGAGAGCTGGTCGTATTCGCCGCTTACCGCCTCGGTCTTTATGATTATCCTGACGTGGTATCAAAGCTCATTCATATAAAAAAGAAAGAGAAAACCATTCCTGGTGTTACTAAAAAGCCTTTGTTGGGGATTAGGTCATATCTTGTACTGATCGCAATTATGCTTGGGCTTATACTGCCGCTCTTAAGTTTTGGCTATCTGTCTTATGGGATCGCGATCATGGCGCTGGCTTCGATACTCATCATATTCGCGATGCCATTCATAACAAATGAGCGTTCACCCATGGCATCTATGATATCATTGATCATGGTCGGCACAATATCTTCATATGCGGCAATGATCATAGGCGGCTACATAATTTCGCTCGCCATTGCTGTAATTACATATGTTGCGATATTACTCTTGAGTGCAGCAAGACACCATATGTCACCACAAAAATATGGATAGCCCGAAGAACATAGAGTGCTTATGGTTATACCTCCAGTGGCCCGGCGACTATTTTGGGCGTGTTAGGGACTAGTTATTAAACACAGAGACCCAGGACACAGTTGATTTCATGGTTACGCCTCCGGCGGCTAGGTGCTGTTTTGTTTCTTATAAATCGTAAAGATTTTTTCATTATTGTTTTTGCCCATGTGCTGCGTGGTTTTTACCCATGTTGTGCCTGGTCTTTACCCTCGTACAGTCGATCGGTTTGGGCAACACGAATAGAAATAAAATCATGAAAACACGAAATTTTTTCAGATTTACGACCACTAATCAACTAATTGACTATCTGTCCACGGTTAAACGACATAAAAAAACAAAACCATGATTAAACGAATTAATGGCACTAAGCCACGGCTATTAAAACATTAACAAGTGCCACAAAAAACGAACCACACAAAGATTAAAACAAACAAAGTGCTAGCCTCGAATGGCGCTGCCATTTACATCCCTTTTGATCGCAAAGCCTCGATCAATCAACGATGACCCCCTATTAATTCTAAAACATAAAAAAATTATATGCTGCTATCATAATGGCACTACAAGCTAGCACTTTGATTGTTTTAATCTTAGTGACATCCGTTCTTTAGGGACACTTGTTAATGTTTTAATAGCCGTGGCTTAGTGCCATTAATTCGTTTAATCATGTCTTTGTTAATTAATTCATTTAACCGTGGACACATAGTCTATTTGTTAATTAGTGGCCGTAAATCTAAATAAAAATTCGTGTTTTCATGATTTTATTTCTATTCGTGTTGCCCAAACCGATTGAATGTACGGCGGAGGATTGTTAACAAAACGTGAATTTGAATCACCCGGCCGTCGGAGGCTTATACTAAACCGATCTTTGCGTAACTCCGTGCACTAAGCGTCTCCGTGGTGAAAAATAGTGTACTCCGAGCGTTTAGTGGTGAAAATTAAAAAAAGGAATTTACATGCAGCGGCGGCAGATGTACTCGATTTCGTAATCCGCGTCGTCGTCTTTGATCCAGCCTTTGAGGAGCTTCTTTCCTACCATCAAGTGGCTGCGGCCGCACTTGGCACATTTCTTGATCTTAAACTCGTCGTACCATTCAGGCTTCACGTTAAACTCGAATTCCGCCTGGTCCTGGTCGACCACATCGCGCGCGACTTTTCTGGCCTGCTTTAATTCCAGCCCCGTATTCTGCGAGATATCATACGCGATGCGGCTGATCAGCAGCGAGCGTTCCAGTACTGTGAACATGTCGCCGAATAAGTCGTACATCCTGTCTACGACGGAAGAGTTTGCCATGTCGAACGGCATATCATCATAGTCGGGGACGCAGGTTATGAACGGATCGCTGGATGAGCCACCGGAAACCTGTTCCGAAGGCTCCTTTATCTTGGCGCCACAAAGCGGGCATTTGCCCGCGATCAGCTCATCTTCGAACGTCTCTTCTCCACATCCGGGGCAGCGCATATTTTGCATCACCATTATAGTATAAACACGGCAGCAGATATAACTGTTGTCCAGTTTCCCTCATCATCCACTTCAGCTGTTTTTGCAATGTTCATCGTCGTTTTCGGGTTTTCTTTCTTCCACGTAAAATACATGTTTTCAGCAAGCTTTTCCGCATACTCCCCGGCGAACTTCTCGGTCTCGCCATAGGAGTGATGCTCTGAAAGGTAGCCAAAGTCCGCCACTCGATCCGCCGGTATGGCGCACCCGATCGAGGCTGCGATCCTGCGGCTCGGCTCGTTGGACGAGTTACGTGACATGACTGTGAACACGATCTCTCCCGGGACTAGCTCCTTTAAGCCTTCCTTGCTTTCTATGATCTCACATTTCGGGGGCAGTATCGAGCTGACCGTGACCAGGTTGAATTTCTCAATACCCGCGTCTCTCAAGGCCATCTCGAATGATTCGAGCATTTCCTTGTGTGTCCCGGAACCGCTCGTAAAGAACACTTTTTTTGGTACAAGCCCTTGTCTCATTTTATATCTCCTAAAGCAATCGTAAAGCATATGTCCAATCAAGCACGATTATGTCATGGTGCATGAATGAGCAAAGTTGATATTAAATTTATCGAGATCGGCGTATCTTTTATTATACTCGTCGTCTTTATCGGACTTTTCGCCCTGGCCAGGGAATTGCCGGGACTGTCTTCGTATACGAATGTTGCATACGCGCTGATCTTTTTGGCTTTCACGATCGTGATCAGCCTTTGGGGCATGAAGCTGGCGCCTAGCCTTCCCTGAGCGCTAACCCGGCCCTAATTTTTAAGCACTGTGCCATAATGATTTTTAACGTGGCCAGCGGAACTTACGATTTTTTTATTTAGTTAAATCGATTAGTCCTTAATATACATATTGCGCTTTTAAATCTTTCGAGTACCTGTGTATGTCAGCAGGTTTGTCTACATTCGGGTCTACTGGAACGATATATTTTTCGGTAATTTTTTCTGGAGAAGCCTGTCATAGTACCTGGCCACTACGCACGCCTTAGTGCATCTCCCGCACGCATTACAGCGTTTCTCGTCTACCGTGACACTTTTACCTATTCTTATGGCGCGGCTCGGGCAGGCTTTCACGCATATGCCGCATTTCGTACATAGCGAGGCTCGGAGCACTTGCTTTACCGTGCTTTCGAATAATTGCTGCGCTTCAGCCTTGTCGTTTGAAGTGGCATAGACCTGCCCCGCGGCAAATAGCTTGCTGGTGCCCCTTTTTGCGCGCAGCAGCGTCATGTCCAGGTCTTCCGAGTATACGGGCATGCCGATGGTCTTTAGCATCTCGATCGTGCGCTCATTCGAGGCGCGGGCCGGTAGCCGTAGTACGCCTTCGATGCTGTAGCCGCCGTTGATGCACGGGCTGATGCCGCGAATGATATCAAGTGACATGCCGCCTTTCATGGATGGCCTGAGATTGATACGCCGTTCTTGCGCGATATTTAACATTTTAGGCGGGTGCTCCTTCCAGCGCCAGAACCCAAGGTCGACATAATCTTTGGTAAGACCTGAGCTTGCGGCCCATCTATGGAGCTTCTCCTGCCATTCCTTGTATTTTGCGGGGTGCAGCTCTTTCATGCGCACGTATTCAGCCTGTAGTGCCGCAGGGCATAGCCAGCAGCCGATTCTCTCAAAGCCCTGGTCATACAGCCGGTTATATTCCAGCTTTTCCATGTGGATGTAAAGCCATACCTCTATGGCTCTCCAGTCCTTGATCGGGTATACGCCGACCTGGTTCGGCACGAACGGGTTTTTTTCAACGGTATTGATATTACCGCGGCTGAATGATTCATAGCGGCGCTTGCCGTCTATGGTGATGACACCTTTTTTGTATAATGATAATGAGCTTGTGATGGGGCCTAGTTTGCAGACCTTGCAGCACCACCGGAAATCTTTAGCCGGCGGGCCGAATGCCGGGAAATTTTCCTCGAAAGCATGTCCGGCATGCTCTATATGGATCTTTATTTGATTTTTTGCCGCGTAGTCTTCGACAAATTTAGTGGTCTCGGGAAATTCAAGGCCCGTGTCCACAAAAAATGCCTCGAATTGTCTTACGGCTTTCCTGGTGAGGTTTAAAACTACGAGGCTGTCCTTTCCGCCGCTGAACGACACGGTGACCGGCAGTTCCCGATTTCTTCCCTGGCTCGCCACGCCGTTTATGGCGTTGATGGCATTCTTTTCCATTACCACGAGTGTTTCTTTATTCGCAGTAACGGCATCGTCGATAGTGGTGAGCTTCTCGTTCGGCTTCACCTGCCCGCTGCCGATCTTTCGTATTTTAATCGTGTTGATGGAGGCGTCTTTTAGGTTATCGGACTTAGCCACGCCATATCCGTTGAAAGTATCATTGACACGTAGCAGGATGACATCATCGATCTTGATATCCGGGGAGGCATCTATGACTGTACTGCCCTTAATGCCTTTGCCGTTCAGGTGCATTCCCCTGGGCACGTCTATCGTAGCGGTTTTCGCCTTTGTCAAAGATAATAGGATCTTAGCGCCTTCGAAACGCAGGTCAAGCGTATAAGCCCCGTCTTTCAGGTCATATGCGACCACGCCGATCGTGTTACCATCCACGATGATCTCGTCGGTCTTATCGTCGCCGGGGATCTTATTTAGCAGGACGAGCTTTTCCCCTATGGGGTCGCACTGATAAATATCGTTGAACAGGCGCCTGATGACCGTACGCTCGAACGGCGAACAGAATCGCACGTCTCCGGGTGGCGAGAGCCTGACCTCCCTGCCCCTGGCGCCGCACATGCCGCATTGTTCCGATATCAGCGGCACATTACAAGAGTCGCACCAAAATATATGATCTAAAGCCTGCTCGAAGGGTTTTCTCCCGGTCATCGCGATATACAGGGCGGGGTGGGGTTAAATAGCTTATGCGACCTTCTTTAAATCGGGCAACATCGGGCAATTTTAACACTGGCGTACTCAAAGGGCACGCGCTCCGGGCTTCTCTTGCGCATGCGGTCGCTATTAATACGATATTTTATTCTAATTCCAGATAAATATTTAATTATATTTTAATAATAAATAATGTATACAATTTATTAGTCAGGAGGAATGTGCGAAAAGATATATTCGTCCTTAAGCTATAGCCGGTAAGCCTCTACCCACACACACGTTTGATAATATATAGAGGATGTTCTAGCACAATTGTTATCTCGCCCGAGGGTGGAGCCCACCACCCGGGGCGCTTTTATTATTTTATTACTGATCCTGGTCTTACCCGGCATTCCGCTCAATCAATTATTTTGCCCCTATTTATCAATTGATCTTGATGGAAATGATTAAATACTAAAGATTACACTACATAACCCTCAGTGGTACCATAGATGCTTATGTACCCTATGAGAATATGTACCTCGAGAGTATGGACGATGCATTGTTGCATATTCCTAGCTATGTAGCGGGGTAAAAGCAGAGGTAAAAAATGGATTCGGTAGTATCGTTAAAGGACGTCAAGAAGAGCTATTTCATGGGCGGGGAGGAGCTGCAGGTGCTCAAGGGCATCAACCTTGAGATCAAGCGCGGCGAGTTTCTCAGTATCATGGGGCCTTCCGGCAGCGGCAAGAGCACGCTGATGAACCTGATCGGACTTTTAGACCGGCCGGGAAGCGGCGAGCTCGTCATTAATGATCAGCGTGTCAGTGAGCTGAATGACTCCGAGCTATCCCGTATCCGTGGAAAAGAGATCGGTTTCATCTTTCAGACGTTCAACCTCGTTTCGAGGCTATCAGCGTTGAAGAATGTGGAGCTCCCCATGATCTTTCAGGAGAAGAATGCGGCGTATAGAGTTGGCGTAGCTAAGAAACACCTGGAAGAAGTGGGCCTTACCGATCGCATACTGCATAAGCCAAACGAGCTTTCGGGCGGCCAGAGGCAGCGAGTGGCAATAGCCAGGGCGCTTGTGAACGATCCTTCGATCCTGCTGGCGGACGAGCCGACGGGCAACCTGGACGTGAAGACGGGCGACGAGATACTCGAGCTATTCAAAAAACTGAACGATGCCGGCAGGACCATTGTCATGGTCACGCATAACCCCGAGGTAGCGGCTATTACACATCGAGTGATCAGGATCAAGGACGGGCTGATCACTGGAGATGAAGCGAATTAACAGTTTATTTTCACAAACGGAGAGATTATATGAAATATTTTAGTGTATTGGGCATCTTTGTGATGCTTCTTATTGTGTTGGTTGCGCCTGCGTGTGCTGCTGCGACTGAGCCTTCGCTGGCTGTTGTCAGTGGTAGTGTGGTCATTTCGCCCGGTACTGTGATGGCGGGGGATTCGGGTACGGTCACGGTTACTGTGAAGAATACTCTGGGTGCGCCTGGTAGTGGTGATACGCATTCGACGCAGGATATGATTGATTATGGTACCAGCACTTCTAATGGTATGGCGATTTCTCATTCGACGACGCAGACTACTACGAGTACGGATACTTCTAATTCGAATGTTTATTTGAAGTCGATTTCGCTGGGTAATAGTGGTCCGATCCATGCGGATGCGCAGGAGCCTCAGGGTACGATGTTGGGTATGGGCGATACGGTCACGTACACATTCCCTTTTACGGTGGATAGTAATGCTCAGGATGGGATCTATCAGTTGTTGTTCAGGGTTACGACCACTAATGATAATGTGTATTTGAATTATATGGTGCCGGTGCGTGTGGATAATACGCCTTTGAATATCTATGTGAATGATGCTCCCGCGTCGTTCAGTTCCTCGACGAAGAGTGTTACGCTTGATGTGGTGAATAACCGTGCGAATGATGTGAACTCGGTGAGCATTGTCCCGTCAGGCGACGGATACACGTTCAAGCCCATGCAGGAGTACGTCATCGGCAACATTGGCGCAGGTGAGCTATACACCGCCCAGATAGACGTGGCCAGCAAGAACGCCTCGAACGGCGCAAACCCACAGTTCAAAGTAGTCTACAAGAACGGCAACAACTGGCATGAGACAACTCCCGCCACCGTATACGTCGACAACAGCGGAATACAGCCAACATCCGGCGGTAATGGCAATGGTATCATGATGCTTATTGGCATCATCGTCGTGGCGCTGGTCATCATCGGCGGGATATTCGTATATCTGAGGAGTAAGAGGGCTAAGCAGTGAAATCATTAGACATACTGGAGTATGCATTCTCGGATTATACGAGCAATAAGTTCAAGACCATGATGTCCTCGCTGGGCATCATCATCGGCGTGATGGCCATCGTGGTCATGCTCACGCTAGGTAACGGGCTATCCGAAGGTGTCAGCCAGCAGTTCGGCAGCCTGGACCTGGACACTATGACGGTGAGCCCCGGGTCTTCTGACTTTGGAATGATGAGTGGGGGCGCAGGAAGCCTGAAGGTGCAGTTACCACCGGCGACTTTCACCGACCGCGACGTGAGCTTGCTGGCAAACACTCCGGGTGTGGCCCAGGTGGAACCTCAGATCGCCGCAAGTGCGGTAGGTACGTATCTGGGTGATAACCGCACGATGCCAGTCAAGGCAGTAGTGCCGCAGTATGAGTCAAACCTGGCTTCTGATATGGATCATGGCCGGTTCCTTTCGCAGACTGATACGTATTCAGTCGTACTGGGCAGCTCGGCGGCAAACGGCACTTTCGGTAAGATCCTGCGTACAGGATCGTATATCCAGCTCACAAACCCGTATACTGGCAAGTCGCAACAGTACGTAGTGGTCGGCGTGCTAAAGGAGCTTAACACAACGGTCATGTCCGGAAATGTCAACTCTGAAATTTACATGACCAAGGCAGGCTTAAAGGGAATCTCCGACCAGGATACCTATACATCGATCACAGTACGCGCAGATAATATCCAGAACGTCGATGCGGTGGCATCTAATGTACAGGACGCACTGTCAAGGCTTCATCGAAACGAGGCATACTCGGTTACGACAATGAAAACGTTCTCGAGTATGATCCAGACGGTATTCGGCCTGATCACTGATGTGTTAGCGGGCATCGGCGCCGTATCCCTGGTCGTAGGCGGCATCGGCATCATGAATGTGATGATGCTCACCGTAAAGGAGCGGGTAAAGGAGATCGGCCTGATGAAAGCTGTCGGCGCGACGACGACCGATGTGCGGTTGATATTCCTGACGGAATCGGCGCTATTGGGCGTGATCAGCGGCGCGATCGGCGTGCTGATATCGGCTATCGTAGCAGCCATAGTGGGCCAGGTTGCGGGACTTCCTATGAGCATGTCGATGCAAAATATAATACTCGGTATCGGATTTGGCCTGTTGATCACTACGGTGTTCGGCGTATATCCGGCAAACCAGGCATCTCGCCTGGATCCGATCGAGGCACTACGGACCGAGTAGTGCCCTTTTTTATTTACCGGAGGTATGTAGATGGCGATATTAGCGTTCCTGACAATTTATATATCCGACATCATTGGCCAGATCGGATATCTGGGTATTTTTCTTTTGATGGCGCTAGAAAGTGTCTGTTTACCGATCCCAAGCGAGGTCGTGATGACTTTTGGCGGCTTCGCCGCACAAAGCGGAGATCTCAATTTTTGGCTTGTGGGCTTAGCGGGTAGCCTTGGGTGCCTCGCAGGGTCTACGATAGCATATGGTATCGGATACTATGGCGGCCGGCCGTTTTTAAAGAAATATGGGAAGTTCGTGATGATCGGCGAACACGACATTGAACGTGCAGACCGGTGGTTCTCCAAATACGGCATCGAAGCGGTATTTATCACAAGGCTCCTGCCAATAGTTCGTACGTTTATCTCATTACCGGCGGGCATGACCAAAATGAACTTCACGAAGTTTGCCGTATATTCTTTCGCCGGCTCAATACCGTGGTGTTTTGCGTTAACATATGCGGGTATCATGCTCGGGAAAAACTGGGATCAACTCCAGCAATACTGGGTATATCTTGACGTATTCGTCATACTGGGACTTGCTGTGCTAGTGGCTTTTGTACTCTACAATAAGTTTATGAAGAAAAGACCTGATATTGAGGCATAGATGCAGAACGACGTTGAAAAGTGGCTAAAAGAAATAAAAAGGGGTGCGACGAAGTTCTCCATACTGGCGATATTACGCGATGGTGACATGTACGGCTATGAGCTCAGGCACGAATTCGGAGTCCGTACAGAGGGTGTCATGGAGCTTACCGAGGGTAATGCATACCCTACGCTGCATAGTATGGAAGACGACGAGCTAGTCACAAGCTACTGGAAAGAATCAGAACAGGGGCTGCCTCCGCGTAAGTATTACCATATCACGGAAAAAGGCATTATATTGTTAAATGAAATGATCCTCGAATGGAGCCGTTATACCGATGCGATGAACAACGTATGGAGAGGAAAAAATGGAAATCAGTGAGGAAGCCCGGAAGCTGCTAGAGACTAAAGTAAAACGGATCCTGAATGAGATCGATGTCCCTGAAAGCCAAAAGATCGAGATCCGAAAAGAGCTGATCTCCAACTATACGGATGCTTCGATCATGAACGCGCGATCTCGCGGTGTCTCAAACGTGGAAAAGGCGGATATAGAGTCGGCCTTCGAATCTTCCGAGAGTCCCGATGAGATCGCATCGATGTATATGGCTTCATACGTGAACTCGCTACATAGGGCCGGGATCATCTCCAGGTCTATCGCCTTCATCATTGATATGATCATTGTCAATCTATTCGCCGTTGTCGCAGCAGTGCCATTTATTCTCTTTAAGTTTGTCCTGGACCCACCAACAAGTGAGATTAAAATGGTCCCTATATTCTTGCAATTTTTCTATATATTCGTCATCGCGAACATGACGATCATTTTCGCATACTTCGTCATATCCGAGGGCTTTTTCGGCTATACGCCCGGCAAATGGCTGCTGGGTATAAAAGTGCTGAGGGCAGATGGTAAAAAGGCCAGCTATCAAGAAACGATGATCCGGAGTATTCCGAAATTATTTATAGTGGCGATCCTGGCCGATGCATTTCTAATGCTAGTATTATACAGAAAAGAAAAGCAACGATTATTCGACCGGATCGCCGGGACGATCGTGATCAGCCGTAATAAAAAATGACCTGCTGGAATAAAGCGATAGACAACCCGTCACCGGGGCAAGTTAAAAGAACGATAATATATGGCAACATGCTATGGATTCGGAGGTAATATAAAATGCCCGGCTTTCAGGTGTCCGATCGAAGACTCATTCTCATATTCGCACTAGCTTTTCTTACCTACGGTGTCGGCGATGTATTATCGACATTCCTGGCATTGAACCATATCTATGGCAGCACCGAAGGACTAAGCGTTACCTCTAATCTGATCAACGGAGGATTTGCCGGGTATCTCATATTACTGGCCTTAAAAACTATCGGACTATTGGTTTTTCTCGCCATGGCGCTCTATGGGTGGGGACTGGCTGCCAAATGGTCATTATTAGGCTTCGCTGTCTATGGGTCGTACCTGACCGCTTCGAATCTTTGTGTATTTTTATTCGGCTCTCCGCTTTTACCACCCGGTGATCAACAGACGATGCTCGGATTTATCTGGATGATGGTACTTCCGTTTTTGATCCTGGGGATCGTTTTCGAGACCATCGACTCGATTAAAATCTGGAATGGCGAAAAATCAGGCTATGGGATATGGGGAAAAGAATTAGAACACTTAAAAAATAGGAGAACAAAAAAAGGATAATGTCAGGTATTTATCTGCCGCTCTTTCAGGAATGCAGACAGGATCAGCCCCAGGATCGCCAGCCCTAGCAGTATATAGACAGTATCATGAAAGCCGCTCATAGCTCCTGATAAGATCTTATCGCGAAGCACAGCCGGAAGGGCCGATAATGCCGAAGCGTTCAGCCCCTGGCTGATGGCCCCCGTGCTTATGCCTGAACTTGCGAGGACTTGCTTAATGTGACCGGTTTCCTGCGACTGGAAAATGGTCGCAAGTGCCGATATCCCTATAGAGCCTCCCAGTCTTTGCATGACGTTAAAAAGCGTATTCCCATCCGAGACTTCGGTCGGCTTTAGTGTAGCGATCATCTCGAAGAGCAGTGGCTGTATGGTTAAGCCGATGGCAAATCCGCGGCCGCTCAGGATGATCGCCGTGACCCATCCTGGCGTGGACGCATCCAGGAGTAATAATGCAGCGGTCGATATCACGAGCATTAGCATCCCGGCCATTACCGTAGCCCGGATCGAGAGCAGTTTTTTCATATATATCCGGTCTCCGATGACCGACCCGATACCCATGAGGATCCCCTGCGGCAGTAATGCCAGGCCCGTGTCCATGGCCGAATAGCCCTGTATGTCCTCCATCACCACCGGCACCAGAAATAGCACCGA
This sequence comes from uncultured Methanocellaceae archaeon, assembly GCA_963780665.1. Classification (GTDB taxonomy): domain Archaea; phylum Halobacteriota; class Methanocellia; order Methanocellales; family Methanocellaceae; genus Methanocella. Next base: position 100,595 of record CAWACJ010000003.1, read on the forward strand.
GAACATGATGATGGACGCTACCACGCTAACGATGAGCGGTAAAGCCGTTTCTGCGTTTCTGAGTATCTTCAGGTCTATGGCCGGCTTATCTTTCTTCATCGCCCAGGCAATGTAAGCCAGTATCAGCACGATCCCTAAAATTAGGAACGGGAACGTACTCATCGAGAGCCACCCGTCGATGGCCCCCTCGGAGGCACCATACAACGTAAGGACAAGCCCCGATGCCAGCAGGACGGACCCGACCAGGTCAAAGCTGATGTTCTTATCTATGACGTCATGCTTGCTCATGGCTTTACTGAACAGAAGCAAAGCAGCGGCGGCGATGCCGATCGGCAGGTTGATGAGAAATACATATGGCCAGCCAACCGTATTGATCAGTAATCCGCCGACAGTAGGGCCAATGGCTGGGGCCAGGAACAGAACGATCCCGAACCCGACGGGAATTTTTCGAGCCCCTGACTTATGGCCGCCCAGTAAAAGATCCATCGCAAGCGGTACCAGCGGAGCGCCGAATGCGCCTTGGAGCGCACGGCCGATGATCAATACTTCGAGCGAAGGGGCAAAAGCACAGGCAGCCGAGGCGAATATAAATCCGACAAGGCTGACGATGTATACACGGCTTGCGCCGAACCGCTTCGATAGGAAAGCGCAGGCGACCAGGACGGCAGCCAGGCTTAGCAGGTATCCGCTAAGCACCCACTGGACTTCCGTCAGGGAGCTGTTGAACGTGGTAGCTATATCCGGAAGGGCAACGTTCACCACGCTGGAATCGAGCATAGTCAAGAACGGGCCGGCTAGCAGCGCGATCATTAAGACCCAGTCGACAGCGCCCTCTGACTTTGGGGAAATTTCATTTTTCTGTATCATTTTTGTCACTTCACGAGTAGATCTGCTTCGAGCGATCTCACCCAGTCGATCTCGTCTCTGATCTGTTTAGTCAAAAACAGCATTACTTTGTCTTTGTAGCCTTCCAAAGAATGGTCCGGGGACCGGCATATGTTCTCATATCTATTGAGGCGGTCAAGCAGCACTGATTCGCGTACCTTTATGATCTTCAAAGATTCTTCAGGCTCAATACTCTTGAAAAAAGCCACTCTTGCATAGAATTCTTCATCATTTGTCGCTATGTCGGAGGAAAAATCCAGGATCATTTCCCGGAATATCTCTTTCCCTTTTTCCGTTATATTGTATACATGACGATCCGGCTTCCCGACGATCTGCTGAATGTCGCTTTTCACGGCGTCCATCTCTTCGAAACGGTGGAGGTTCGTATAAAGCGTATTGTTGTTGATGGTGATGTTGTCACCGAAAATGGTTTCCGCCATCTTTTTAATGTCATAGCCATGTCTAGCCCTGTTCATGAGCGTGGCCAGGATGATGATCTCTGTATACGTCATAGGTTAAACTATCATAAGATAATTTATCCTATAAAAGGATTCTCCTTAACCGGTGAAACTATCATGGCCTGCTCATCGATACTTCACTCCTATCGCTTTATATGATGTGATTGCACGGCTTTACAGAAGCATCCGGCCATTATATCATCGTTATTTTCATGCCGCTAATACCAACATCTATATAATTTATCACTATATACATAACTCCTGGTTATTATGATGATCACTACCGTGGTCGGCAGCTACCCGGCCGGAATAACGATCAATACCGAGGACGACGTGCGTAAAGCCATCGAGATCGCCGTCGCAGATCAGGATAAATTAGGCGTACAGATCATTTCAGACGGTCAGGTACGGAGCGACATGGTCGGTATCTTCGCCATGAATATGAAAGGCTACAAGAAAGTCGGCGCCCGATATCACATCACAGGCCGCATCGAGGTCCCGGATAAACCCGCGACAGTCGACGATTATCGCTATGCTAAAAAATTATCTAAAAAGAAGGTAAAAGGCATCATCACCGGGCCGACGACGATGGCAAAAAGCTCTGTGGTCGATAGTAGCTCACCATACAAATCTAACACTGACCCTGAGCTGATCTTCGACCTAGCGTATGCGCAGGCGGCAGAAGCGCGCGCGCTAATGCAGGCTGGCGCCGAAGTGATCCAGATCGACGAACCGTTCTTCAGCGTGGATGCAGACCTGGAGACAGGGATCAAGGCGGTGAACATCGTCGCGAAAAATATCGAACTGCCGGCGATGCATGTCTGCGGCGATATACGCCCCATCTTCAAGAAATTATTAGGGACTAATGTAAAGATACTCGACCACGAGTTTTCGGTCTCTAAAAACCTTGACGTAATGGACAAAGGCCTGATCGAGTCATACGGGAAGATCATAGGCTTTGGCTGCTTAGATTCGACCACGAATACAGTCGAGAGTGTCGAGCAGATCGAAAAGACGATACGCGCAGGTATTGAAAAAATCGGCAAGAAAAACATGTGGATCGACCCGGACTGCGGGATGCGAATGCGCACGCGAGAAGCCGCATCCGCAAAGTTACAGAACATGGTCGAGGCCGTACGGCGCATAGGATAACGGTCCGCGTTATTAATTTTTAACTGTTAAATAAATGCATTCAAAGAAACCTTTATATTTGACTCAAATTTTTTATCCAATTCACACTGATAAATCCGCAAATTATTAATATTGCCTTTCATATGTACTCTAGTGTTCTAATACGCCTCTGTGGCTCAGCCTGGTAGAGCGGCTGATTTGTAATCAGCAGGTCGTGGGTTCAAATCCCACCGGGGGCTCATTTACTTTCTATGCACGAGTTTTCACTAATTTGATTAATTTGTATTACTTATAAAAATAATTATTAAGGGCAAAATTTTATATTGGTTTTACCGGTAGAGCGCCGATTTGAAAAAATATGGGAGGCGCTGGGCGCTCCAGCTTAGACTGTCACGGAGACTTGTCCATGTTCCATAGTATGTCGTTCGTGGCGTGGTGCATGTAGCCCTCGAGTCCACCAGACGAGGAGATCATTCATTTCCATGAGTTGTCTAAGACATGTCTTAAGTTTGTGTCTTTATATTCCAACTGTGCGACCTGGTAATAATCCATAAAAAGCGTACTATTCTTCTATAGATGCCCGAAAGCATTAATAACAAATCGATATAAACTGAGTTATATAATAATGGAGTTTATTCATGGTCTTTGAGCCGACTGTCCCTAGAAACGATGAGGATAAGAGCAAGGAAGAGCTGGTCCGGGACTTAAAACGTCTTTGTGCAGTAAATGATCATTATATAAAAACAATTGAGGATCTATGCCATACCGAGGTCCGTTTTAAATCACTGATCCAGAACTCGACGGATATCATTCGAATACTTGATCCAGAGGGGCGCATCATCTATGATTCGCCATCCTCCGAGAAAATCCTCGGGTATCCTGCCGGCTATACACTGGGAAAAACGCCTTTTGATTTCATACACCCTGATGACCTGAGGAGGGTACGCAATGATCTTGGTGAGGTAAAGGATCGCAGGAATGCGGGAGTTCCTACCGAGTTCCGGATCAGAAAGGCCGATGGCACGTACCTATGGGTTGAATCAACCGGGGTGAACATGATGGGAGTCCCGGGCGTAGACGGGATAGTGATCACGACACGCTCCATAGCTGAACGCAGGAAATCCGAGGAGATGAGTTCACGCTTATCTTTAATCGTCGAGTCATCGGATGATGCCATTATCAGTAAGTCGCTGGATGGCGTTATTACGAGCTGGAATGTCGGTGCGGAAAGGATGTTCTGCTATAAGGCCGACGAAGTGATCGGTAAAAACGTATCGATTCTTATCCCGCCGGGTTACACAAATGAGATCCCGGGGATGCTTAATAAAATTAAGCATGGTGAACGAATCGACCATTATGAAACTATTCGCATGAAGAAGGATGGAACGCTGATCAACGTCTCCGTAACGGTCTCACCCATCAAGGATAAATCCGGCATGGTCATAGGTGCATCGAGCATAAAACGGGATATCACAGAAAAGAAGCAAATGGAGAAAGAGCTACAGGAAAAGCAGGAAGAGCTTGAAATACAGGCTGAGGAGCTTGAAGTCCAAAACGAGGAATTGCTCTCCAACAATATTGAGCTTAAAGAAGCTAAAATGCAATCCGAATTATATCTCGACCTGATGGGCCATGATATCTCGAACATGCATCAGATCGCCATATCCCAGCTGGAGCTGGCGCAGGAGATCATGGCTGAGGATGGAAAGCTGGAAGGCGAAGAACAAGAACTGATAGATACTCCCCTCCAGACCCTGGAGAGAAGTGCTAAGCTTATCGATAATGTTCGTAAATTGCAAATGTTGAAGATAGGGGAATATAAACTTGAAATCATCGACCTGGGAGCGCTCATCGCCGATGTGGTCGAAGAGTATTCGAAAATACAGGGAACGAAGATTACTATAAATTATGTCAACGCTAATGGTTTTTATGTTAAGGCTAATCCCTTGTTGAGTGACGTGTTCATTAACCTTGTGGATAATGCGATTAAGCATTCCAACGGCCTGGCAACCATAAACATCGGGATGAGTAAAGCGGTCAGTAATGGGAGCCTTTTTTATCAGGTCGCTGTTGAGGACAACGGCCCGGGCATACTAGGTGATAAAAAGGAGGAGGTGTTCCACCGATTGAACCGGGGGCAAACTACGGCCAGGGGCACCGGCCTAGGATTATATATTGTTAAGACGCTAGTGGAGAGCTTCCAAGGGCGTGTCACTGTAGAGGATCGGGTTCCCTGTGACTACAAGAAGGGGAGCAGGTTCGTAGTCATGCTGCCAGCGGTTGAGAAGTAAACTATGGCGTCTTCGTTGCCGATAAGCTTAACAAATGGCTCGCCAACGAGGAAACGGGATATTATTAGCGTAATCTTCTTGAGCCTTGTAAATTTTCGACTGAACTAGAAATTATTTTTCATCCGTCGGCAGCATGACCACGAACCTGGCACCTTTCGAATATTCGCCTTTCACCCGATCTTCCACCCAAACTTTTCCTTTAAGTTCATTGACCAGTGATTTTACAAGTTGCAGGCCGATTCCTCGACGAAGCGCTTTATGCTCATCTTTTCTTATTTCCGAAAAGAGTTTCTTCTTCAGGTCATCCGGCACGCCCGGGCCGTTATCCTCGACCGCGACACGGTAATATTTAACGCCATTCTGGCTTATTGTGGCTAATACTATGTTAATGTCCAGCGGGCCGTTTGTATGTTTGATCGCGTTCCCCACGAGATTAGAAAAAATGTCGGGCAGCATCTCATTTGCCTTTAGATAATATCCGGTCACGGGCGTATAATTGATCGTTATGTCTCTGCCGCCGGTGTTTTGATATTCTGCCTTTACCTCCGATAGCACTTTTCCCAGATCCATGACCGCCGGATGTACTTCTCCCGACTCTAGTTTTCTTAACTTTTTCACATTATCGATCAATTTCGAGCTATGCCCGATGATTTCCAGCGGCTTTTCTATCAGTTCTTTTTCCGATCCCTTCGTGTCGGTCAGATCCAGGGCTATTTCCAGATAGCCCATCATCGCCTGGTTCATATTATTAATATCATGGGCCATGATATCCACATAGAGCTCGGCCTGTGACTTTAGCCGCTCCAGTTCTATTTCGTAATTTTTCCGTACCGTAATATCCTCATAAGTGCCCATTATCCCCACGACATTCCCTTTGTTATCGTGCATAGGTATTTTATTCGTATCCAGCCATGCATGCTTACCGTCAGCCTGTAGCTGGGGCTCTAGGATATGGTATATCGGCGTGTTGGAATCCATGACACGCCGGTCATCCTTTCGAAAAGAATCCGCTTCATCTCTTGTCCAGGCTAGATCATAATCCGTCTTGCCCACGATATTCTCCGGAGTCCCGACGCCTGCGAAACGTGCGAATACTGCATTACATCCGAGATATACTGAATTGGTGTCCTTCCAGAATACTGCCTGGGGAATATTATCCAGGACTAAGCGAAGCATTTCCTCTGATTTACGTATTGCTTCTTCCGCCTGCTTACGCTTGGTGATGTCTTCGATGACTGCAATAAAATACTTCAAACGCCTGTTTTTTTCCCGGACTGCCGATACGGTCAGATTAACCCATACGATGGAGCCATCCTTACGTATGTACCTCTTCTCGAATGCAGTATTATCGATCGTGCCGTCCAGTAGCTGATGTAAAGCTTTCTGGTCTGTTTCCTGATCATCGGAGTGCGTAACGCTCTGAAAGGTCCTTTTTATTAGTTCATCATGGGCATAGCCGAGGATGTCACAATATTTTCGATTAAGCCGCAGAAATCGTCCATCGGGGGCGATATGTGCGATACCGACTGCGGCCTGGTTAAAGGTTGCCCGGAACCGCTCCTCGCTTTCTCTTAACGCATCATCTGAGTATACTCGTTCGTTCATAGCTCCTTATATCCTCTATCTGTTCATGGAAAGCAGTTTAATTCGACATGATCCGTTCATCAGGAAACTACTGATGGAAATTATTTATTTAATTTTATATTATAAAATATGCATGATGTTATAAAATAGTTATAGTTGGCGTGATCGCATTTCCGGAAATACATTTTACTATTTTCAACATTTGACAATGAGGCGATGGGTCCACTTCAGATCCTGATGATTATTTATAGAATATATTAAAAATTCCTATTATGTCATAGGCCAATTTAAACTCAAGGATGATATCGGCTCAAATAATGAACTGATTTAACCGGTATTATATATCGCATGTATCGATGAGTATATATATGTTTATTTGGTGCTTATATCAACATAGGCGTGCAAATGAAAACCAGCATCTTACTCATATTACCATTAATGCTCATCGTTGTGCTCATGGCGGGTTGTATAGGATCAAATACTCCCACTCCGACAATGACGGCGTACGTATCGCCGACTATTGCGCCGGCACCAACGGTAATAGCCCCGTCTGTCACCGTGCTTCCGCTCCCGACACCTGTGAAAATGGATTCGGCGATCACACAGCAGGTCAGTATTGTGCTTGGAAGATGGGCGCAGTCGAATTTTGGCTGGGATAACGACACAGTCTTAAGGGACGTGACCTTCGACCATAAGGATGGGAACGACTATATTTACACGTTCACCGCTAACGGAGCATTCCACACCGCAAGGATCGCCTATGACGGCAGCCAGTTCACTCTCGTGAACGTTGATAACGGAGCCTCGGAATAGAAACTATGCGATATAGTTTCGATGACGAAATCAAGCCGCTTCAGCAGCTCCCGGGAATTTGATCACGGCTTTTACCACCTGATCCCTTTTATCGAACTCACGGTACGTCGCGGGTGCTTCGTCGATGCCGATCTGGTCGGTGACGATAAAGCTCGGCTTCGCCTTTCCTGATATGATCAGGTCGCGCAAGTACGCGTGATAGAGCTTTACGGGAGTCTGCCCGGTCGCGAACGTAATGCCTTTGCTCCACATCTGCCCGATCGGCATCACCAGGTTACCCTGTTTTTCGTCCGCGGTTTTTCCTGCCGGGTCCTGTTCCAGGTAAACACCGATAATGCCGAGGGCGCCGGTCGGGTTGATGATCCGCGCCAGGTCTAAAAGCACCTGGTTGGCCTTGAACTGGTCCGGGTGATCGCGATCATAAGCCTGGAATCCAACGGCATCGATGCCACAGTCTACGCCCAGCATTTTTTCTTCGCCAGGTCGTAGGGAATCTCTCAATAATCTATTCGACTTACGATGGGCAAAGATCTGGTCGACAGGGTCGCCATCCAGGAAATTGATCGGTATGGCTCCTGCAGATTCCGCCAGCTTCAAGCGTTTTTCGGATTTATCGACCACGTAGACCTCTGATGCACCTTTGATCTTGCAGCTTAATGCCGCAAGCAAGCCCACAGGCCCGGCGCCGAAGATCGCCACGCTTTTACCAGTGGTGACGCGGGCCATGTCGGTCGAATAGTATGCGGTAGGGAAAATATCGGCAAGCAACACAAAATCATTTTCAAATTCGTCGCCCGGCTTTCCCGGTAACTTTAAGCAGGCCCAGTCGCCGTTGGGCACGCGGACGTATTCCGCCTGTCCGCCATGGTATTTGCCCAGTCCCACATAACCGTAGCCGGCGCCAGCTCTCTGCGGGTTCAGCGTCAGGCATGCGTTCGTATAGCCTCGCACGCAATTCATACAGACACCACAAGCGATATTAAAAGGAACGACTACGCGATCACCCTTCTTGATCTCCGTCACCGCGGCACCCACCTCCGCTACGACGCCCATAGGCTCGTGCCCGAGCACGCGGCCTGGCTGCATGGTACTGTGCCCGTCATACATGTGCAGGTCGCTGCCGCAGATCGCGCTGCTTGTGATCCGCAGGATCACGTCCCGGGGGTGCTCGATCTTTGGCCTCGGCACGTCTTCCACCTTGACTTCCATTGGCTTTTCGTATACAACTGCCTTCATGAAATACCTCAACATCTACAATTGACAATTTTGATGATAATCTTCGCCGCATTAAAACAGACCGTATAGCAGGCAACACACGTCATTTTTGATGCAATTGTGAAATATCTCCGCGAAATGGCCGTATCAAGCGCCCCATAACTTTTATATGGTTATGGAAAATTCTTTTATCATAGTCCGCGGTGATCTCAATGGATTGGTACAATGCCAGGCGAGAAAAGACCTATTATAACAGCAAGTTCCATATCTATGGCTACGATCCCAGAAGCCTCGGCTGGAAAAAAGGCACGCAGGCGATCCGCTTTAAAAACCTGACGATGGCTGGTAATCTCGACGGCTGTTCCCTCTTAGACGTAGGCTGTGGCTTCGGTGACCTGTACGGGTATTTATTCGATACGGGCATTCATGTAACCTATACCGGCGTTGATATTAATCGTAATTTTATCAAGACCGCCCGAGAAATATACCCGGAAGCCCATTTCATCGAGGCGGATTTCGAGAAGGATATAATCCCGGGTAAATATGACTGGGTGATAGCCTCTGGGATTTTCAACTTAAAGATCAACAATAACCAGATGTTTATCGAGAACTCGCTGAAAAAGATGTATAAGCTAAGCAAGAAAGGGATCGCCGCTGATTTTTTACACCCGAAAGATGCCTGCGGGTGCGACGGATTATATTACCAGGACCCCGATAAGCTCCTGCGATTCTGCGACCAGCTTTCCAGGCACGTCGTTTTCAGGGATGATTATTTACAGTCGGATTTTTGCGTATACGTGTACAAAGATACGCCGGATGACGAGATCATATGGTAGCTTATTTTTATCTGAAATATTGGTCCAGGAAATCCTTGAGCAACTCAAGGTCCGTTATGTCTATATCGTCGATCTGCACCTTCACGTCCCAGCCCTTTTCCGATATCTCACTTAGTTCGGCCCGAGATTGCTGGTAGCAAGGATCGTATACCATCCAGTACAGGTTGCCAGTGTCATCCGTATAGCTGATCAGCTGCATCGTATCTCACCCTATAGGGTATGGTAAGCGTTTATATAACCGTTCCTGAAAAATTACAGCGGAGGGCATGAGAAAAGGCCACTGATTAAGCCTTTTCGATGCCCGATCCTTTAATCATCGGCTGGTTTGTGCCTGTGGCAAGGGAGCGCTCTGCGTTGGCGCCTTTGCCTTACGCACGTTGCCCCTCACGATCGACGCGAACATGCCTATGACACATAAGACCGCGAACACGACAAACGCGATCTGAATGCTGGACATGAGGGTCGGATCGCCTGGCACGACTTCCACGTGGCCCATGATCACGGAGAAGGTGAGCATGGCGACGCCGAGGCTGAACATTTGTCCGACGAGACGCATCGTGCTGACCATGCCTGATGCCACGCCATAGTCGCACCTTTCGACCGAGCTCATGATCGCATTCGTATTTGGCGATGAGAACAGCGCGAATCCCAGGCCCATGAACATCAGGCTGGCGATGATCAGCAGCATTGACGTCTGAGGCGTCAGCAGGGCGAAAAGCACTAGCCCGATCACACACAACCCCATACCGGCCGATGCGACGATCCTGGGCTCCATCTTATCCGAGAGCCTCCCGGTCAAAGGTGAAAAGACCGCCTGTACTATCGGTTGTGCGATCAATATCAGCCCGGCTGTCTGCGGGTTGAACCCTTTTATATCCTGGAGGTAGTAGCTCAACAGTAGCGCTACGGCAAAGGTGGCGCTGTAGTTGATCAGGGCGGCGAGGTTCGAGAACATGAACACCTTGTTATTGCGGAAAACGCTGATCTTTATAACAGGGTTCTTATGACGTAGTTCCCACCACAAAAATACTACCATGGCAATCAGCCCAACCACGATCAGGCCGGCTCCCATGATGTCCGGTATCAGCGAGAGGCCGTACATCAGCGATAAAAGCATCACGGCATATAATGCGGTTCCGCCGACATCGAAATTTCCGATTTCGGCACAGCGCTCGTTATCTTTGATCATGAAGTACGCGATGACGGCGAGGATCAAGCTGTAGGCGGTAATGCCCCCGTAGATGAACCTCCAGCCCAGGTACTGGGTAATGATACCGCCGATGAACGGGCCCGCCGATAAGCCGAGGTATGTGATCGCCACGTTGATCCCCAACACCTTGCCACGCTCTTTTGCCGGGTAAGCAGCCGTGAGAATGGCGATGAGCGTGCCGAAGATCATGGCACTGCCCAGCCCTTCGATCAATCGCGAAGCAATGAGCATTAAAACCGAGTTCGATATGCTGCACAGCAGCGATGATATGACTATGATGGAAAGGCCGGCGATGAAGATCGTTTTTCTCCCGAAAATATCCGCGATCCTTCCGAAGGGTACGACGAAGATCGCTGCCGATAGAAGAAAGCCCAGCACCACCCAGTTCATTAAGAAATTATCGGCATGGAACTCTCCGGTGATCGTCGGTATAGCGATGTTGACCGACGATCCCAGGAATGGCGTGATGAAGGCCGCCATACAGGCAATTATCAAGATGATACGCTTATCCGTTTGATCGTTCATTTTTTACCTCATGTATATCTGAAATAGTGATTTCAAGGCAATATCAGCCATATGTTTTGTGGTTTTTTATCGATTAGATAAAATATGGATATTATTCAAGTTTTAGATATAGCTTTTGTAACTTTTACAGGGTTATCGGTAATGCGGGATCATTAATTAAGAAAAAAAGTACAGGCGGCTAAAAATTAAAAGCCGGCTTATCATTCCATATAGCATTGAACGCACCCGCCTGGTACGAGGCAACTGACGTGTTCGGGATCCATATAGCGATCGTGCTGTCCATGTCCGGGATGTCGCCATTGATCTTCGAGTACATGATCAGCATTTCCCGGTCGTCCATGATGATGAATTTCGAGAACTCCGGCCCTCCGATCTTTATTTCCGAGACGACCGGCGATAAGTTCTTTACGATGTCCAGCTCTCCATCCACGAGCTTAATGGCCTTTCGGGATATTACACGTACGTTAAGCCCTTTTTTCTTTGCGGACGCCAGCTCTTTTTTAATCTGCTCGATCTCTTTTTCAGAATAGAGAGTCCCCAGCAACATGATACTTTTTTTAGCCCTGATGATCATGTCAAGTATTTTTAGCGTTATGTTATCCATGCCCCGGATCAGCCATACTTTAGGATTTTCTTTATCCATCAGCTTGTCATACAGCATGGACAGCTCATTCGAGGTCTCGTCCACCTCAGAATTAAATGCAGCTTTGCGCTCTTCTAGAAGGTCCTTCGGGTATTTTGCCGTATACATGATCGGCCTGGTGTGCTCGACAGTCACCCATTTTTCGGCCACGAGACGTCTCAGGACATCATAGACCTTCGAGCGGGGAACCTCCGACTCGGCAGAAATCTTTGTCGCATCGCTCGGCCCCAGGATGACCAGCGTGGCGTAAACCCTTGCACCGTAATACGTTAACCCTAGCTTTTGCAATGTCACCAATGTTTTTTCGTCGAGCAACATGTTAACATGTTATTACTTTTACCCGTATATAAGTTGCATGATCATATAGGCGATAAAAATCGGGCTGATAAAGACTCGTTTTATCAAAATTGCCAATATTTTTTATGGCCATAGCTAATGCTTGAGGTACAATCAGATATGGTGCATGTTTGTTATTGAATGGTATGACAAAGTATTAATACGATTAACACTAGCTTTTGGTTACCGACTGTAAAACAGTTACGCTATAAACTGGAACTGGCAGGACCGTTAAGGTTGTCACGTTCAACGGTCCCGGATCAAACAGATACAAAGGTCAAATACAATATGGAAACAGAACTACGCAACATATCTAATACAAGTAACGTGCCCGTCGAGACGCAGGCGATCAAGCCGACGCAGAAAGACGGGGAACTGCTGGACGCATACTCGAACGCCGTATGCGGGGCCGTCGACAAGGTCGGCCCGTCCGTCGTGAAGGTGGACGTGACCAGGGTGATGAACAGGCAATCGTTCTTCCATAACGAGCCTGCGGAGATCAAAGGCGGAGGATCCGGCTTTATTTTTACCAATGACGGGTTCATCCTGACCAACAGCCACGTAATACATGACGCGGACCAGGTGAATGTCACACTTTCGGATGGCAGGACCTATGAAGCTAAAGTGATCGGCGACGACCCGGGAACTGACATTGCAGTCATTCGCATTGAAGCGCCCGATCTTGTGCCCGCAGAGCTTGGCGATTCTGGTTCGCTGCGCGTCGGCCAGCTCGTGATCGCCATCGGTAACCCATACGGTTTCCAGTGGACCGTCACTTCGGGCGTAGTTAGTGCCGTAGGCCGTTCATTACGGGCATATTCGGGCAGGCTCATCGACGATATCATACAAACGGATGCCGCTCTGAATCCCGGTAACTCGGGGGGCCCGCTTGTGAACTCCAGGGGCGAGGTCATCGGGATCAACACGGCAATTATCCTGCCGGCACAGGGCATTTGCTTCTCCATACCGTCGGACATAGCCAAATTTGTCGCCGCGAAGCTCATCCAGGACGGACGCATTCGCCGGGGCTACATAGGCATTTCCGGCCAGAACGTGACCGTGCATGATCAGGTCGTCCAGGCCCATAAGCTAGCTTCGGGAAAAGGGGTGCTAGTCGTGGGCATGGAGCGTGGCAGCCCGGCGCATACAGGCGGGGTCATGCCGAAAGACGTGATCGTAGAGCTCGATAGCAAAGCCGTGGAAGGTATCGACGACATGCACAAGCTGTTGACCGAAGAGCAGATCGGCCACGAGGCAAAGATCACTGTGCTTCGAGGCTATGATAAGCTCGTATTGACCATAGTGCCCGAAGAATGGGGAAAGCCTTCTGAAAAGGTCCCGGCGTAATAAATAAAGCGAGCCATAAACGGCTCGCACTTTTTACTATGTAGTCTATTCAGAACACTTTTATATCGACATCGTCCGTTCCCATCTGTGTTTCCCATTGTGCGCCCCCATGGCCAGGATCAAGCGCTTGATGAGGATTGATCGATATTATTATGATCAGCTTATGGTATCCAGATATATCCGGTGCTTTTATGCTCAATGGGACTGCGACCGGCTCGCTGTTCGTCGTACGCCCTGTATATACATAATCCGTAGAATTATATTGGACGGGCACTTGCTCATAATCAAGAAGCTGGACCACCTTAAAGGGCAAGTCGGTCGTGTTATCGTTAACATAAATGTGGCCGATGTTCACAGTATAATTTAAGACGGTGCCTTTCCTGAGTTTTACTAGTTGCCCTATTGGATTTGATGAGGCAGTTTCACAAATGAATGACGTATTCGAGGAGGATGTGGTCGAAGTGACAATTGCATATGAAAATGATTGATACTTCAGCTCCTGCATACGGTCATTGCCACTGGCCGATATGATGACATAATTTTGTTCACTGGTAACGATCGGACCGTTTCTAAGCCACCAGCTCTGATTAAAATTATACGGGTCAACGAAAGCGATGATGACTAGATCGTGTACCCCTTCCGAGATGCCCGTTATCTCAAACTCGGAATCATTTGGCATCCATATCCCGGCATTTTCTCCCGGATCGATCAAATGCGTCTTGCTCAAGCTACCGTTATAATAGAAAGGTATGACCTTATCGTCCATTATGGCCATCACCAGTGTAGGGTAATATGCCTGGATAGGTATGTGCCCTTTAACCGTTCCGTTATCTGCGTATATGGGCCAGCCATAGTATGGGTCTGTTTGATTTTCCCAGGTTATTTTCGTGCTAATGCCCGCATTATTATCACCCACATGGCTCGATATAGATGGCCAATATGTCGCATAAATACCTATCAAGATGCAAATAATGACTAATGCAGCGATGACCAGGGCAAATATCTTAAAATCGTTGCGCATGACTTTACTCCACAGTGCTTATTATGATATTAAATTAGGAGTATAAATGATTTCTATCATGAATCGTAAACAATACTTTTTCGATATGGATTAAAATTTTACAAAGGTAGTATCTTAAGTTAAAAAGAATAACAAATGGGTTTTGTATTTTTATTATTTCATCGTTTTTATCTCACCATTCGATCTATACGCCTCCTCATAAGTTGACTCTTACATCACTCTTTTGGTGGCTTACTGGATGCTTATGTTAGGTGATAATATGGCATTCAATTTTTTTATTTTATCGATGAGGCTTTTAAGTTGGTATCCAGGGGGTTACCCTGGACATCAACCTGGGTGGTTGTAGCTTATCTTTTGTTTGAGATTTGGGGTATATCAGTTTGGGATATATCAGTTTGGGATATATCAGTTTGGGATATATCAGTTTGGGATATCTTACATTACATACCATAGCGGTTGTCTTATATATGATTTCTCGCCGAATCGTCCAACTATCAAGCCACAGTTGGACGATTAGGCCATAAACTATATAGCCATATCTTTTTACCGCTCAAACATCGATGAGCGATCGTCCAGCCATCTCATATTATGATCAACTTTATTAAGTCCTGGGCCATAGCTGTCTATTGAATCGGATACGTATCAATAGGCTTCATAATCAATCGCAGACTATCACGGTCCCGGAATAAAAATATTTATATGATAAAAATAAGCTTAATATATTGTGTTGATATCTCAAGATCCCGGAACCCGGAAGGATAGAGTCAGGGATTCGGGCATCGACATCATCGGCGATGTTGGGTGGGGTACGCATTTTTGTCTATTCTATAAGGCCAAGGGAGGATCTTAATCGACGTCCTTGTGCCATACTTCGAGGCCGGCCTCAGGAATAATGAGTTCTGCATGTGTATAACATCGGAGCCATTTAATGCGGAGGAAGTCAGGAGCCTGATGAGCGAGGCAATGCCTGATTTTGATGAATATTTAGAGAAAAGGGCAAATTGAGATCATCCCCCATACGGAATGGTACAAAAAAGACGGCGTTTTCACGGCTAAAATGGTTATTAACCGATGGGTTGAGAAACTGCATCTGGCCATGGCACGTGGCTTTGATGGTTTAAGGTTGACCGGGAATACGTCCTGGCTGGATAAGATCTGCTGGAAGGATTTCTTAGATTATGAGCAGGAACTAAACGAAACCATCGACCAATATAACTTGATCGCACTTTGTGACTATTCTCTTGATCAATGTAGTGCCGGCGACATTCTCGATGTGGCCAGTACCCATCAGTTCGCCATGACAAGATGCGATGGCGAGTGGAAAGTGATCCAGAATAAGCAGGTCGACGAAGACCGGGAGCGCCTGCTTCAGGAGATCGATGAGCAACGCAGGCGACTTCAAGCGATATTAGAAGCCTTGCCGGTCGGGGTGTTTATCGCTGATGCCAACGGGCGGATCGTAAAAGTAAATGATCGTGCGCGCGAAATATGGGGCGGAAAGGCTCCGTTAGCTCATAGTATAGATGAATATACGGTATATAATGGCCGGTGGACAGACACGGGCGAGCCCGTTAAAGCCGATGAATGGCCCCTGGCACGAGCAGTAAAATATGGCGAAATCATTGTAGGAGAGGCTGTTGACATAGAGCGTTTCGATGGCACAGAAGGTACCTCGATATACTATGCCGCGCCAGTAAAAGATGCTTATGGTAATATCACGGGTGGCGTGGCCATTGATACTGATATCACCGAGCGTAAGCGGGTCGAAGATGAGCTGCGCAAGCTGTCGATGGCCGTAGAGCAAAGCCCGGCGACCGTAGTGATCACCGATACTACCGGCAAGATCGAGTATGTCAACCCGAAATTTATACGGCTTACGGGTTATACGCCGGAAGAGGCGATCGGGCAGAACCCGCGGGTACTCAAGTCGGGCGAAACGCCTCCGGCTGTTTATGAGGAACTATGGAAAACTATTCTTTCCGGGAAAGAGTGGCATGGCGAGTTCCATAACAAGAAAAAGAACGGCGAGCTATACTGGGAGTCGGCGCTGATCGCCCCGGTGAAGGATGGCAGCGGCAAGATCAAGCACTTCGTGGCGGTCAAAGAAGACATCACGGAGCGTAAACTGGCCGATCAGGAACTAAAAGAAGCTAAAATGCAAGCCGATCTGTATCTGGACCTGATGGGCCATGATATTAACAACTTAAACCAGATCGCTCTTGGATATCTGGAATTAGCGAATGAAAAGTCAATGGATAAAGAGCTCAGGGAATGCCTCTCAAAGCCTCTCGATGCTATCAATAATAGTACATATCTAATCGATAATGTGGGGAAGCTACAAAAAGTTAAGTCCGGTGAGCTCAAGACTGAATTGATAGACCTGAATGATATCCTCACTATGATCCAGGCCCAATATTCGAAAATTCCGGATAAAGATGTCACTATCACATTCACTCCCCGTAATAAGTCTACTGTCATGGCAAATGGGCTTATCAAGGATGTTTTCTCAAATCTGGCCTGGAATTCTATAAAGCACTCTAACGGGGCTTCCGTACGGATAAATCTTGGTCTGGAACGGCAACAAAAGGATGGAAACGCGTATTATAAGGTCATTGTCGAAGATAACGGCCCGGGCATTCCCGATATACAAAAGGATAAAATCTTCGCACGGTTCCAGAGGGGAAACACAAAAGCGAGTGGCAAGGGTTTAGGATTATTTTTAGTTAAAACACTGGTAAATAACTTCAAAGGCAGTGTATGGGTAGAAGATCGGGTTCAGGGGGATCATACGAAGGGCGCAAAATTCGTAGTCCTGCTGCCGGCATCTGAATAGTATATCAACAGCAAGAAATAGACGCAAGCAGCTATTATTTTATCCATTATTTTATTATTCGAAATCATATAAGATTAAATTTCTATAACGTAATTACTATATATGCCGATGAATTTTAAACCTCAGGAAAAATTTTGAAAAAAATATTTATATTAAGTATTAAAGATACGGTT
The DNA here is from genome assembly GCA_963780665.1 of uncultured Methanocellaceae archaeon. Classification (GTDB taxonomy): domain Archaea; phylum Halobacteriota; class Methanocellia; order Methanocellales; family Methanocellaceae; genus Methanocella. The sequence continues at coordinate 117,896 of CAWACJ010000003.1, forward strand.
TGCTGAAAAGTTATTTACCTTAATATACAACCGTAGTGATTCTTATGCGCTCGAGAAGTCTACCTAAAGATACCATGGATCATTGTCTTACGACGTTTCAGTGCAGGAAGAATTGCCGCGACAAGAAACTCGTTCTGAACGACCTGTACTTGATTCGAAGGATGGCAATATGAGTGATCCCAGGATGAAAGATCTTATTGCGGCGATTCTCGAAGGCGACGCTGCAACATCGATGTCTCAAGCTCAACATCTCAGCCGGGATGGTATCACTCCCGAGCATATCGTAGTTCATGGTGTCGAGGTCGCCATGTCTGCACTGGACGCTAAATGCACAATCGAGCAATTCAACCTCCTCGAGATCATGCTGGCAGGCCGTGCAGTCACTGAGGTCATGAAGGTCCTATACCCTGCCGGTATGGCAAAGTCCGGCATAAAGGGAACGGTCGTGATCGCAACCCTGGAAGGGGACGTACACGATCTTGGCAAAAATATTCTTAAAACGGTCCTTATCGCCAAGGGCTATCGAGTCGTTGATTGCGGTAAGGATTGTTCTCTGCAAAAGCTCATGGAAGTGGCGCAAACCGAACAACCAATAGCTATTGGGATCAGTGGCCTGATCACTCCGATCATCCCACAGGTGAGACAGGTGAAGGATCAGCTAGCGCTAGGTAAACTAGGTCGCGTGAAGGTCATTGCCGGGGGCGCGGCCTTGAAGCAATCATCACCTGATAAACTCAATGTCGATTTTGTGGCCGAATCGGCATTCGATGGCCTCCATTATCTAGAGGAATTAACCGGGGGTAGGAAATGAATAGCCTGGAACGGATCGCTGCCACGCTCAAGTTCAAGGATGTGGACCGCGTACCTGTCATCGCACAGGTATTTGGCCATGCCGCTACACTAGCCGGTGTTTCTGTAGATGACTACGTGCGCGACGGAGAAACGCTCGCCAGGTGCCAGTTAAATGCGTTAAAATATTATGATTACGATGCGGTCTTCACGGTGATGGATACCAGCGTGGAGACGGAAAGCATCGGGTCGGTCCTGCAGTATCGAAGGAATATGTATCCAGTGATCGAACGATATGCTTTGTCTAAAGATAGCGACTGGAGTGCGCTTTCTATTCCCGATCCACAGCAGGCGGGACGCATGCCGGAGATGCTTAAAGCCATCGGGATACTCAGAAGAGAAGTCGGGGATGAAGTGCTTGTCGTCGGATGCGCCTTAGGTCCCTTTACGCTCACTTCGCAGTTGCTCGGCCTTGAAACGACGCTTTATATGGCAGTCGATGATCCGGAGCGATTTGAGCAGTTAATGGACTACGCGACCGAAGTCATTATCCGATTTGGCCAGGCTCAGGTACAGGCGGGAGCGCATCTACCGGTGATTTTCGACCCTTCGGCTTCGCCGGCTGTCATTCCCCCTGGTTTTTTCAGAGAGTTCGAGCTTCCCAGGCTGAAGCGAGTCTTTCAGGCGTTAGGGAAAGCAGGCGCGATCGCGAACTGGCTACATATCGCCGGTCCGGCGAGCCCGATCCTGCCCTATTACCCCGAGGCAGGAGTCCATATTGCGAATTTTGATTACAGCGTCCCCGCCATGGATGCAAGGAACATTCTTCCGACAATGGGTCTTGATGGTAACATCAAATCGCTTACGTTCGTAGAGGGATGTCCCGAAGATATTGAGACAGAAGCCGTGAAACTCCTAAGCGTTTTCCGCGATCGAAAGGGTTTTATTCTATCGTCGGGTTGTGAGATACCGCCCGAATCTCGTCCGGAAAATGTCGCGGCAATGGTCAATGCAGCACGTACTAGTGGTGAAAATGCCAATTCTAACAGTCATTAATAACGATATTACGCGAGAGATACCTTATTCTCAGGGATCTTCATCTTCTGTACGCGAACACCTCGAAGCCGCAGGCATTCGGATCCGCTGCGGCTGCCAGGGGAACGGGGCGTGTGGCCTCTGCCTCGTGGAGATCATTGCCGGAAACATCAATAGCCCGACGAATAATGAGCGCCTGGTCTTATCCTCCGAGCAGCTCGATCGGAACATTCGTCTTGCCTGCCAGGCTACGCCGGAAAATGATCTCAGCATTCGGATCATAGGCACGGCTTCAACGTCCAATTGGCGGGATCTGGCCTCCATCCCATGCACACCTTCGCATCTTCAGCCTGTTGCAGGCATGCAATCTACAAAAGCCGCTTACGGCCTGGCTGTAGACCTGGGGACCACGCATATCAGCCTTTCATTATGGGACCTCAAATACGGACATAGGCTCTCCGGCCGCACTGGCCAAAATCCTCAAGCCTGCTACGGCGCAGATGTTGTGACGCGGCTTATTGCAGCCGGGCAGTCGCCGGAATATTCTCGAATGCTTGCGCGGATGGCTCTCGATGCAATTCGCGAGGCATTACTGGACATGTGTTCGCGAAGTGGTATCGACCCTGAAAATGTCATCCGTGTGACAATCGTCGGGAATACCCCCATGCTAGCCTTATTAACGGAGACGGACTCTCGACTATTATTACAACCCGGCTCCTGGACGCAGCCGATTCACTGCCGTCCGGATGATCCCCGAGCCTGGGCGCATATTCTGGGGATCAATCCGGATGCCACAATAGATGTCACTTCACCTCTTGCGGGCTATGTCGGTTCAGACCTGCTGGCCGGGGTGATAGCAACCCGCCTGATGGATCAGCCGGGCGGATTATTGATCGACTTCGGGACGAATTCTGAGATGGCACTCTGGGATGGCAAGAATCTCTGGGCGACCTCGGCCGCGGGCGGGCCTGCCTTTGAAAGCTATCAAACGCAGTGCGGCATGCCTGCAGAGACAGGCGCGATCTGTAGCATCGATGTAGGAGAGAATGCCCCGGGGCTCCAATTCAAGGTGATCGGCGGCGTAGATGCGATAGGGCTCTGTGGTTCGGGCCTCATCGATTTAATAGCAATATTGCGAAGCAATGGAGACCTGACGCCCATAGGCAAATTTGCCGTGCCCCATTCCGGGAAAGGTTTTGTAGTTCAAGGAAAAAGTCCTTCTATTTGTTTGACCAAACGGGATGTAGATATATTTCAACGAGCAAAGGCGGCGATCGGTGTGGGAATAATAACGCTTCTTTCTAAGGCGCAGATGAGTGCTGGAGAGTTGAGCCGCATCTGTATATGCGGTGCCTTTGGCCAGAGCCTGAATATCGGCAATGCACAAGCAATTGGCCTGTTACCGGAAACTTCGTGCGATCGCGTGAAACTCTGCGGAAATACGGCACTGGCCGGATGTGAACGCCTACTACTCTCTCCGACTATATCGGCTGATCTTGAATTGCTACGCAAACGGGCGACTGTTATTAACCTATCCCAGTCGTCAGATTTTGAAACATTATTCCTGGAAAGCCTGTACCTGCAACCGCTAAAGGTGAATGGACCATGAATAGTGCTCAATATGGCGAATCACAGTTCTTCGAGGCTTTCATAAGATTAGCTCAGTACTTTTCCCGTCTCAAGAAACAACAGGATGTAGGGGATCACCTGGGGAAGTTCATAATGACCTACTTTCCAGCGGATTGGATCGTCTTCGTCCAGCGAGACTCCGTGAACGGGATCTCGATTCCTTACAGCACGCTGCCAGATGTGGAAGCCACACAACGCGTCATCAACGATGACGTGCGATCCATCATTGCAGACGTACTGGATAGTGGCTTTTTAGCATCAAAAGTCATTCTCACACCTGTTCCTTCAATGACCGTTCTTCTCCCGATCGTCGAGGAATATCGGACGGAATATGTAATGCTGATCGGCCACAAGACTGCCGATCCTATATCGAATGAATTGTTGAATATTTACCTTGCCATCGCAGGCCTCGCGAGCACGACCTTCGAGCGTTTGCATAATGAGAATGAACTAAACCGGCATCGCGCTCACCTTGAAGAATTGGTGAAAGAGCGGACGGATGAATTAGCGAAGGCAAAACGGCAGAACGAGCTCATCCTGCATTCAGTAAAGGAGGGGATCTGCGGTGTAGACCTGGAAGGAAGGATCACCTTTGTCAACCCATTCGCCGTGCAAATGCTCGGCTGGGCCCAATCCGAGCTGATCGGACGGAATATGCACGACACGATCCATCACACGCTGTCAAGCGGCATCGCCTACCCAGCGGAGAAATGTCTCGTTTACTCTGCCTTAAAGGATGGGGCTACTAAATATGCAACAAATGAAGAGTTCTTACGCAAGGATGGAACCCTGTTCCCAGTAGAATTCACGATCGCTCCCATCCTGGAAGAGGACAATATCATTGGAGCAGTCATAGTGTTTCGGGACATCACCGAACGTAAACAGGCTGATCAGGAGAGGGAGCAGCTACTGGAGCAGTTAAAAGAAAGGTCTGATGAATTGCAAAAGACGAACGAGGAGCTAGAAGTTAAAGGCGAAGAGCTCGCCGCCCAGGCCGAGGAGATCGAGTCGGCAAACGAGGAGCTTCGTACGAATAATGATGAGCTCCAATCGGTCACAGACTCCCTTCGGGAAACCGGGGTGTATCTGGAGAGCCTGATCAATTATGCCAATGCACCTATAATCGTCTGGGATCCTCGTTTTACCATAACCAGGTTTAACCATGCCTTCGAGCGGCTCTCCGGCTATACGGCAAATGAGGTAATAGGCAAGCATCTGAGCATTCTATTCCCTCCGGACAGCAGCGACGAATCGCTAGACAAAATCAATAAGACACTGGAAGGGGAGCAGTGGGAGTCGGTCGAGATACCTATTCAGCATAAATACGGGAGTATCCGCATAGCACTCTGGAACTCGGCGAATATATACGATACCGAGGAAAAGCTACTGGCCACTATCGCACAGGGACAGGATATAACCGAACGCAAGCAGGTTGAAACAGAGCTATATGAGGCTAAAGCACAGGGAGAACTATACCTTGATCTGATGGGCCACGATATCAGTAACATGCATCAGATCATAAAGATGCGGCTGGAGATGGCGCAGGAACTCATTGACAGTAATGGAAAGCTGGAACGCGATGATAGAGAATATATCGACGTACCGGTTAAAACACTGGAAAAGGCTGCCCGATTAATTGATAATGTACGAAAGCTGCAGAAGCATAGGTCTAAAGAGTATGGTCTGGAGTCCGTCGATCTTGCAAAAGTCCTCGAAGAAGTCCTGCACATGTATTCAACCATTCCCGGCCGGGATATTACAATAAACTATGCCCAAAATCGTGAGTGTGTAGTGCGGGCTAATCCTCTGTTGAAGGATATATTTAGTAATCTTATCGATAATGCAGTGAAGCATTCCAGCGGCCCGCTAGAGCTCGGTGTGGATATACACAAGGTCGGCTTGAATGGTAGTACCTATTACCGTGTGTCTATCGAGGATAACGGGCATGGCATTCCCGATGATAAGAAGGACGAGGTGTTCCAGCGGTTCAAGCGAGGCCAGACAAAGGCAAGGGGCACGGGTCTCGGCCTGTACCTGGTCAAGAGCCTTGTGGAAGGATTCGGCGGCTATGTGGAAGTGCAGAACCGTGTCCTCAGGGACTATACGAAGGGCACCAGATTTTCAGTGTATCTGCCCGTAGCGGGTGAGAAAAATGCCTGAAACTAGTTGTAATGCAGGCGTAGCAATAGTAGATGATGATTCAGAGCTAGTAAGGACGTATGAGTTGCTGTTTCGTCGACGTGGCGTACCAGTTTCTTTTATTGCCCACGACGGTCGTTCTGCGCTCGAAAAATTTAAGGACGCGAGCCCCAGGCCCATGGTTGTCATGATCGACTATAGGATGCCGCTCATGAGTGGCCTGGACTTGATGAAAGAGATCTTAAACTTGGAGCCATGTACGAGAATCGTTTTCATTAGCGCTGATGACGGAGTCAGGCAGGAAGCCCTCAGCGCAGGCGCTAATGCTTTTCTGAAAAAACCAGTAGGGGTAAAAGAGATCATGGAAAGCATAAGCCCGTTATCAAGCCTTTAATTATTTTTCTATGGTCTATTAATAGATGGCCAAAAAGCCAGGATATGTCTACCCTTAGTAATTTTTGTAGAATATGACGCCCAATTCTACGCAACGTTATCAAAAGTGGAGACTGTAAACGTGAAATCTCACTCGAACGAGGGAGCGGTAAAGAGACATCGTAGCTATAGAATAGTGAGAAAGGTTTTAAATATTCAGTATTATTCCTTAGAGACATATGCCTGGAAACCAACTTCCTGCAGAATATAGAGTTTGTCAGGTCGACTCGTGGAATGTCGAGGAGATCACCGAGTCCGGATTCGAACACTATTACTGGTCCATTGGATTTCAGCCCGTGCAAGCGCATATTCCCATGATAAATAAGGGAGGTACTAAGTAAGTGTTATCATTAGACGATTTTAAGCCGGTCACGATGAAGGACCGAGACTTCTTCCGGCAATTCTATTCCCGGTACCAGCAAACTCACAGCGATAATACCTTCACGAACATGGTGTGCTGGAACCATTACGCTAAGTACAGCTACGCAAACATAGGCGATAACGTGGTCCTGGCGAGCACGATCGATGGAAAAACCAGGTTGCGCCCGCCGATGGGCCCGCAAAACCCGTCGCTGGTAAAGGATTTAGTCCGTCTCGCGGCTGATGTGGGCGACACCGAGCAGATCATACTCCTCGACCAGGCTACAGCGGACTGGATGCAATCCGTTTTTCACCGGATCGACATAGTGCCTGACAGAGATCAGGCAGAGTACGTTTATAAGGCTGAGGACCTGGCTAAATTGCCCGGGCGGGACTATCTATACATCCGCCGGGAGATCAACAAGTTCCGACGCACGTATCCATCGGCCATCGCCGAGCCGATCTCATCGGCAAACTGCGATAAGGTCAAGGAGTATCTTGATCAATGGTACGCTACTAAAAATCATGATGGCGGGCTGGCAGGCTATGAGAAAGAAGCGGTCTTTTACAGTCTCGACAACATGAAGGAACTGGGGCTCTCTGGCCTGACAATAAATGTGGATGGACAGATCGGCGCCATGTCGATCTTCGAGGGGATGAGCCGGGATACGGCACTGGTTCACTTCGAAAAAGGGCTTCCGGAATACGAAGGCATATACAAGGTAATCAACCAGGAGACTGCTTCACTACTCTCTAAGGATTACGAATTCATCAACCGTGAGAGCGACCTGGGCATTCCCGGGCTGCGCGAAGCCAAGATGCGGTATCACCCACACCACATGGTGGAAGTATATTCCGCTACGCAGCCGAAGATGAGCTGTAAGTTACATTGCTTTGCGAAGCGGTGCTGTGTTAAGTGCTGCTTGAGCGAAGTTTAATAAGACTTTTTTACATTTTTTATAATTTCGGCGATAGATATACGAGAGATTGTGCTGTTATTCTCTTGTTCATCTTGAAATGTCTAAGATCATGTCATATAATAAATTAATAGTTAAAATTTAGTGGACGTACTAATATTCTCAAGCTTACTTATCATAAGTTATAAATATGTAATGAATTTAATGATAGCTAACCCTTATGGACATAATCATTGATGGTATAATTTTCACTAAACTAAATATTGCTACAATTTGCCTATTAATAGCCGAGATACTCTTCGGAGCTCTAATTATTGGCTTACTCTTAATATTATTATGGAGACATTACAAAAGTTTTGTAATGCTATATAGACATGAATATAATCAAAGGCAATGTCCAGCGAACGAGATAAATGAAAACTATTTATTGAGGATTAAATTACAGTTTTTCGAAGTACTAATACTTATAGCATTTATTATTATAATTTTTATGATATATTTAATATATTTAATAATTGCTCATGTTTGAATCGATTCTGCGCTAAATTATTAAACAATAGCTATGTGTCACGTTCGTCGGCGAGCTTTTTTGGATCTGCCGCCATGATAGCGCCGAACACCATACGGTAAAAAAACAGAGTGCTAATCTACTTATCTCCAAAGCGAATACAACAATATATAAGGACCCGTTAAAATGGACATTCAAACAGCCACCGTCATTGTTTTTTCGCCTACCGGTGCTACTCAAAAGATTGTGAACTCCATCGTAAAAGGAGCGGGTATTGCTCAAAGTGCAATGATCGACCTGACATCTCAAACAATTCGAGAATGTCCTAATCCTTATGTTGAAGGTGATTTAGTTTTGATCGGCGTCCCAGTCTATTCTGAGGGGATTCCCGCTATTTTAATTCCTTTTCTTAAAAATTTGAAGGGTCAAAACAAACCTGTTGTATTAGTCGCGGTTTATGGCAATATGTCCGAGGGAGTGGCCTTGAATGAGCTCCGTTCGATTACCGAAGCTTCCGGCTTTCATGTTGTAGGGGCTGCTTCCTTTATCGGAGAGCATTCGTTTTCTACGCAGAAATCGCCTGTGGCGGCAGGCCGCCCGAACAATGAGGATTTAAAGAAAGCTGAAGAATTCGGGAAAATGATCATTGATAAATTGCATAAACTTAATGATTTAAGCTCGATTACACTCAAAATACCCGAAAGCAACAAACTTCAGCTGCTTTTAAAAATGAACATGCATTTCAATATGGCGAGATTATATTCCAAAGGGCCGATAGTCAACCCAGATCTATGCAATCATTGTGGGTTATGCGCGAAACTTTGTCCGGTGGGCGCGATCGACTCAAGCACTATGAAGGTCCATACGAAACAATGCCTTCGCTGCTGCAGCTGCGTCAAGAGATGCCCCAGGCACGCCAGAAAAATGGTTTTCAGAATGAATCTACCCGTCTCTCGATTCCTTAATGCGAAAAACAAAATACAAAAGGAGCCTCGCATATATCTATAAGTCAATTGATATCTGCATGTCGCGTTCGTCGGAGACTTTTCGGGCCTGCGAATAACGGGTGAAGCGAGCTTTGGCCGAGGGAGTGTTAACGAGCACTTGAGCGGAAAGCGTACCCAATTGAAACCATCCGGGCATCGGAGCACCCGAAATACAAAGAATTATATAATCTTTCTAACCGAACAGGATTTGCACCTAAAGTCTACTTTTTAATCTACTTTTTATGCAGAATTTGGACTTTATGTGCAAAGCCAACTGAACATCTTTTTTATTTAATCGGGCATGTTGCCAAATTGTATTCGTCAGTGATTTTTTTGATTATTGATAATACTAGGTACCTGCAGCCTCCGCCCCTTCCGATAATGGCATGCTGTGATGCATTTGCTGCCCTGAGACACTTTTGTCAGGAATAAACTATCTATTTTATTCAATTAGGCATATGAACCAAAACCTTTAATATGAATCGTGATAAACAATTGAAATATATTGATAATGATTAATCGTTATCAATTCTGTTAACACTAAAAAATCGTGGCAATCCCGGAGTGATGACATGGATATGAAAGGTATTAATGTCAAGTTCAAGGAGTTCGAATCCGCCAGTGGGCACATCAAGGATCTTGAGGTCTCCATAGGAAAGCTAGCCCAGAAAAACTGGGAAGAGAAATCCGGCCCAACCCCATTTCCTTCCATGACGGCGCTCAGGGATTGGGATAAAAAACTTCTCAAGCGCTACCCGCCATTCTATATGCCTTACTGCGATGTCTGCTGCATATGCACTTCCGGAAAATGCGATCTCACCGGTAACAAACGGGGAGCATGCGGTATCCAGATATCGGCACAACAATCCCGAATGGTGTTGCTCGCTACGTGCATCGGCGCCGCCACTCATGTCAGCCATGCAAGAGAGCTTGTATCACATATTATCGGAAAATATGGGAGCAACCATCCGATCGACACAGGCGGAAATGCAATTGAGGTTGAAGCGCCGATCACACGGCTTGTATGCGGGGTCAAGCCTGAAAAGATGGGCGACCTGGAAACTGTGCTGGAATATCTCGAAGGAGGGATCACCGGCCTCCTCTCCGCGGCACATACAGGCCAGGAGGGGGACTGCCTCGACTTTGAGTCGAAGATATTCCATTCGGGCACGCTCGACCTGGTCGGCATGGAAGTCGCCGATATCGCCCAGACCTCTGCCTTCGGCTACCCGAAGGCAGAGCCGGACGCTCCGCTCGTCGAGCTCGGCATGGGTACAGTCGATAAGACAAAACCCGTCATCCTTGTCGTCGGGCACAATGTGCTGCCTTCGATCAGCATCATCGATTACATCAAAGAGCACGGCTTTTCCGGGCAGGTCGAAGTCACCGGCATCTGCTGTACCGCGATCGATGCTACGCGCTATTCTCAAAGCGCGAAGATCATAGGCCCCATATCATGGCAGACACGGTATATCCGCAGTGGGATTCCGGACGTCATCGTCGTAGACGAGCAATGTGTGCGTACCGATGCACTGACGGAGGCGGGAAACATCCATGCGCCCTTTATTGCGACGTCGGGGAAGAACTGCATGGGCCTTCCTGACAGGACGAATGACCCGGTCGATGAGATCGTTGCCGATCTTGAAACTGGGAAAATACCCGGAGTGCTGCTTCTCGACTCGGAAAAAGCGGGAGAGGTCGCAGTACGGGTCGCTCGCACCATTGCGCCCATACGCAAAAAGAAAGACGTCCTGCTCGAGAATATCGGTGAGATAGCCGGGACCTGTACGCAGTGTAAACAATGTCAGCGTGCATGCCCTAACGACCTTCCCATACCCGAGTCCATAGCAGCGACAGCGCTCGGGGATCTTACGCTGATAAACGATATATACGACAAATGTACCGGGTGTGTCCGGTGCGAGCAGGCCTGCCCTAAAAAGATCCCGGTCTATTCCATGATCGTTACCGCTGCATCACAAAAAATAAAGGATGAAAAATTTAAGGTTCGCGCGGGGAGGGGCGCTATCCAGGATGTCGAGATCCGTAAAGTCGGAGGGCCGATCGTTCTCGGGGAGATCCCCGGAGTCGTCGCGTTCGTCGGCTGCGCAAACTACCCTAACGGTGGGAAAGAAGTTGCCGAGATGAGCATTGAATTTGCAAAGCGCAGGTATATAGCCCTGACATCCGGCTGCGCTGCCATGTCCATTTCGATGTATAAGGACGAAGAGGGCAAGACGCCATACGAGCAATACCCAGGGGACTTTGATGCCGGAGGGATCGTGAATGTGGGCTCATGCGTATCGAATGCGCATATTGCTGGCGCCGCAATAAAGATCGCGAGCATTTTCGCAAAGCGCAACCTCCGTGGAAATTATGAGGAGATCGCGGACTACGTCCACAACCGAGTCGGTGTGGTCGGCATTGCATGGGGTGCAATGTCCCAGAAGGCAGCCGCCATAGCGATGGGTTTCGTCCGGCTGGGCATACCTGTCATCGTCGGGCCGCACGGGTCAAAATACCGGCGTATGCTGCTTGGCCGGGCGGACCATGAGGAGGACTGGTATAATTATGATCGCAGGACCGGAGAAAAAGTCTATGTCGGTCCAGTACCCGAGCACCTCTTCTTTGCCGCAGAGACGAAGGAAGAGGTGATCGTGATGGCCGCCAAGCTCTGTATGCGGCCGAACGATACCGGTAAAGGACGGGCGATCAAGCTTACGCATTATATTGATCTCCATAAGCGGATGTTCGGTTCAGTCCCGAAGGATATACCGGTATATATCCGTGCGATGAGCGATGTCCCGATCACCATGAAAGAGGAGATCACCACGATCCTCAAACAAGCGGACTGGACGGAGAAAAAGATCCCCGAACCAACGCTTTTGACACAACAGATACTCGATAAGGAGGTGTGAGAAAGCATGGCCATTATTGAACCCTGGCAGATCGCCGAGATCTCCGGGCCAAAAAAAGCAGTGGCGATATCCAGACCGGAAGTAATAGATGCTATAATCAGACGATCGAAACATCCTGTGATGATCATTGGGCATCTGGCCGCGGAGACTGCAGTTGACGATAGGAAGATGATCGATTACTTGATCGATATCGGAAGATCGAGGAGCATCCCGATTATCGCTACGGGTGATACGAATCGTGCGTTGATGCACAGAGGATATGCGCAGGCCACGATCATGGCGGCGGTTGAAACAGGCCATCGCCTTTCAGACCGCGAATGGAAAGGGCTGGATGGAAAAGGGCCGTATGACCTGGCTATTTTCGCAGGGCTGCCATATTACATGGAGTGGACGATACTATCCGGGCTCAAACACTTTGCCCCGCATCTCAAGACGCTATCCCTGGGCAACGTGTATCAGCCCAATGCAAGCTATTCGTTTACGAATATCTCAACCAGGGAATGGCTGAAAAACATAAAGGCAATTATCGAGCAGCAGGAGGGAGAAAAGAATGTTCAGTGATATACCGGTCGATGTCAGTCTGGCACATGCAGGCGAACGGATCCGCAAGAACGACGTGTACGTGGAGCTTGGCGGCCCCGATATCAAAGAAAAATTCGAGCTGGTACGAGTAAGGCAGAGCGATCAGGTGAATGACGGGGCGGTCACGATCATCGGCCCGGATATCGCCGACATGGAGCCTTCCAGGGGTTATCCCATAGGTATCATGATCGAGATCGCGGGCCCGGAGCTGGAAACGGACTTCGAGGGGGTGATCGAGCGGCGGATACACGAGTACGCCAACTATATCGAAGGGTTCATGCACCTGAACCAGCGCTACGACGTATGGGCAAGGCTTTCGAAGAAGGCGTTCAACCGGGGATTTACGAGCCTTACTTTCGTCGGTAAGGTGCTGGAACAGCTCCTTAAGAATGAATTCCCGATCATCGAATGCATGCAGATCACCTTCTATACGGATGGGGAAAAAATTTCGCCTGCCTATGCGGAGGCAAAGAGTGCATATGAAGCCCGCGATGCACGCGCACGTGGGCTGACCGACAATGACGTGCAGGTATTTTATGGGTGTGCCCTCTGCCAGTCATTCGCGCCTAACCACGTATGCGTCATTACCCCGCAGCGGTATGCGAACTGTGGCGCCATCAGCTGGTTTGACGGGCGTGCGGCAGCACAAATAGACCCAAAGGGCTTGATATTCGCCATTGAAAAAGGCAAATGCCTGGACCCCCAAAAAGGCGAGTATACGGGGGTCGATGAGAGCGCTAAAAAACGCTCGCTGGGCGAGGTCAACCGCATCTACCTGTATAGTGCGTTCGAATTTCCGCATACCTCCTGCGGATGCTTTGAAGGGATCGCATTCTATATTCCCGAAGCTGAAGGTTTCGGCATCGTCACCAGGGGATACCGGGAGGCTACTGTGAACGGGCTGCCGTTTTCAACGATGGCGGATTCCACCGGAGGGGGCCGGCAGATCGACGGGTTCCACGGCATTTCTCTAGAATATATGCGCTCCCCGAAGTTTCTTTCGGCGGACGGCGGATATGCCCGCATCGTATGGATGCCCGCTGAACTAAAAGAGCAGATGAAACCGTTTATACCGGCCGAGCTCGTCGAAAAGATCCCTACGGAAAATGACGTAAAAAATGTGGATATGCTACGGGAGTTCCTCATGAAACACTCTCACCCTGCAATAAAGAACTGGAAGGCCGAAGAGGTGGAACGTGAAGAAGAGTGCGTCGAAGTGCCGGTCTTTTCGGGGGAGGATATTCCTATCACGATGGGCGGGCTCAAACTTACACTTAAAAATGCAAGGATCTACGCAGATCGCGTGATCATCCAATCGAGCAAACCGAAAAAACCAGGAGCTGGTGAATAATATGGCTGGACGCAATGATGAGCAAACAGGGAAGATGCGGAGTCCTATCCAGGATATACTCTCGCTATTGGCCAACGTGGAAAAAATAGAGTTCGAGCAATTTTCCATGGAGCTGGGCGACCTCGAGCTATGGGTCCCGGCGGGTAATGCAGTATCCCGCGCAGTAACCCGTGCAGTAACGATGGCATGCCTTCGATGATCAAAGAAAAGCCGTCCGTATTATTCAACGAGACGTATGCCCCTCCGTTTGAAAAATTTCCCGGCAGAATCCATGAAGTCAGGCTCGGCGCTACGAAAAAAGACGGAGGCAGTAGGGGAAGCTCTTTCATCATCGGGGGATCGGACTCGCCACCATTTGTCTATGTTGATAAGCCGCCCATACATCTGCCGGTATTTGCAATGGATATCTTTGACATGAACATACCCATGCCTATGGTAGTTAAAGCGGGTATCCAGGATGTCATGGACGATCCTGCGGAATGGGCGCGCAGGAACGTCGAGAAATTTGGCGCCGATATGGTCACCGTTCACCTGGTATCCACTGATCCGCTAGCCAAAGATTCCTCGCCTGCCGAGGCAGCTCGCACGGTAGAGAAGGTTTTGCAGGCGGTGGACGTGCCGCTGATCATCGGCGGCTGCGGAGATCCCCATAAGGATGCGAAAGTATTTGCCAAGATCTCCGAGATGGCGGCTGGCGAGCGACTGCTACTGAACTCTGTCACACTGGACATGGCCAGCGCAAATGTTCTCGAGACAATTACGCGGTCGGCAAGAGAAAACGGCCATGCAGTCATAGGGCTGACCGGCCTTGAATTGAATAAGGCAAAGGAGCTGAATCGCAGGCTTTCCGCGTACCTGCCACCGGAGGACATCGTCATGGACCTCACGACTGTTGCGTTAGGGTATGGACTGGAGTATTCGTTCACCATCCATGAGCGTGCCCGTCATGCAGCATTGATGGGCGATGACGAGCTTCAGCAGCCGACCATTTCTGCAGCGTCCAACGCGTGGGTGGCGCGAGAAGCCCGAACGAAAATGGATGAGAAGTTCGGCCCCCGTGAATTCCGCGGCCCGCTCTGGGAGACACTCAATGCGATCACATTGCTACTGGCAGGAGTCGACATTTTCATGGTGGCACATCCTACCACGCTGAATACGCTAAAAGAAATCGTCCAGATGTTGATCAGGAAGGATGTCGTAGCGGAATCCGGGACGGACACATGCTGGAGTACGGCCAGGATATGACGAGGAGGAATTTGTATGTCAGAACTTAAACTTAAAAAAAGTATCAAAGAGATCAGTCCGATCGACGTATACAAACTGCTCCCTAAGACGAACTGCGGCGAATGCCATGAGGCAAACTGCATGACATTTGCCACCCGGGTCGTAAATGGCGAGCTTATGATCGATGATTGCCCCCCTATAACCGATAAAAAATACTGTGCGGAATATGAAAAACTGGCCGATCTTATGATGCCGCCAGTACGCACGGTCACTTTTGGTGCCGGAGGGAATATGGTCAAGGTAGGTGGAAAATATGTCCTCTACCGGCATGAGTTCACCTACCATAACCCTACGCCTATCGCCATCGACGTTGCCGATTATATGGCGAAGGACGAAATCGCCGCAAGGCTAAAGATGGTCAGTTCGTTCACGTTTAACTATATCGGGCGAAGCCTCAACCTGGATGCAATAGCTATCCGCTCGACCATGCAGGAGCAAGCCTCCTTTGCTTCGACGGTAAAGGATGTCGCTGGCCAGACTGGTCTTCCCCTTATACTCTGCGCGTATGATCCTACTATCATGGCAGCGGGCCTTGCCCATGTGAAAGACAGGCACCCGCTTCTGTATGCGGCCACGCGTGATAACTGGAAGGAGATGGCGGATATTGCCCTACAGTACCAATGCCCGCTCGTCGTATCGGCCCCGCATGATATCCCGGGCCTGCGCTCACTGGTGAAAACGATCACAGAATATGGTGTCTCCGATCTCGTCCTTGACCCGGGCACGTCGGTTGAGCCGAATCTGGCCCTGACTATCCATGAATTTTCCCAGATCAGGCGCTCGGTCTTTCAGCAGGATGACGAGCTTCTCGGCTACCCGCTGCTCGGCACCCCGATAAGCGCATGGCTATCCCCTGAGATATCCAGGGACGTCGTCCAGTGGAAAGAGGCGTACGTGGCATCCATGCTGATGTCAAGATATGCGGACATGATGATCATGCACAGCGTCGAAGGATGGGCGCTCCTGCCTCAGCTGATCTGGCGGTTCAACATCTACACGGACCCGCGTAAGCCTGTCTCCGTCGATGCCGGTGTTAAAACGCTCGGCTCGCCAGGGCCGATGTCACCGGTGCTGATCACATCGAACTACGCGCTCACGTACTTTATGGTGGAAAATGACATCAAGTCGGCAAATATCGACTGCTACCTGGTCGTCGCCGATACGGGCGGTAACAGCGTCGAGAGCGCCGTTGCAGGCAGGTATCTGACCGCGGAATCGATCTCAAACGCCCTGAAGGATTACAAGGTTGCCGATATGGTAGAGCACCGTAACCTGGTCCTACCGGGACTGGCCGCCAGGCTGAGCGGCGAGACCGAAGAGTCGAGCGGATGGCATGTAATGGTCGGACCGAGGGACTCTTCGGGCCTGCCTGAATACCTGAAAACGAACTGGCCACCAAAGGAAGCATAAGCATGATCCAAATGCCTGAAAAAAGAGTGATCTTCCAGCCGATGAACAGGACACTGACCGTGCCCGCAGGGACACCGCTGCCGGACGCCATGCGAACGGTCGGCGTCGCCATCGAGAGCATATGCGGAGGGAAGGGGACTTGCAAGAAGTGCCGTGTGATCCTGACAAAAGGGAAATGCAAGGTAGTTAACCAGAGCGGCGGGAAGAGGCTCACTGCCGAAGAAGAGGAGAAAGGATACTACATGGCATGCCAGGTGCATATTACCGAAGACTGCGAGTTCACGATTCCCATCGAGAGCAGGATCGATTCGCCTAAGATCCTTCTCTCGTCCACGGTAAAAATCGACGCCATATCTCCTGCTGTCATGCGTTATCCTGTTGAGATCGTACCTTCGATAGGGTTGCCAGGCGGTATGGGGTCCATTCGTCTTGCCGGGTATATGGGAGTGCGGCCATACGTGTCGGAAAAAATATACCGGGAACTTCGCGGATCGGATGAGCCTCTTATCGCCACGCTCTCGCTGACCAGTTCACCGCCGGAAATCACAGGGCTGGAAGCCGCTGCAGGAGCCCGCCCGATCTATGGCGTTGCAGTGGATCTTGGTACGACAACGGTCGTAGGATGCCTTGTCGACCTCCAGTCTGGCAAGATTATCGATACCGGATCGACCCTCAACAAGCAGATCACTTATGGTGAGGAATTGATGACCCGTATCGGATATGCCCACTCTCCCGGGAATCTTGCAACGATACGGAATGCTGCGATCGAAAGCGTCGATACAGTCATTACATCGCTCGTCAAATCTGCAGGTATACAAAAAACCGATATCGTGGATATGTGTATCGCCGGTAACACGGTGATGCACCACATATTCTGCGGGATCGACCCGCACGACCTGGAAATGGTCAATGTGAACGTCTCACGTATTCCGCTTATTAAAAAAGCGGAAGAATTCGGGCTTCGCCTGCACGATGGCGCATCCGTCTTTTGTCTGCCAAACGTAAGCAGATTTGTCGGCGGAGACGCCATTGGCGATACGATAGCTTCAGGTATGTATAGTTCTGACGAGGTATCGCTTATCGTGGATCTGGGAACAAACGGAGAGATCATTCTCGGGAATAAGGATTGGATGGCATCCGTATCATGCGCCTCGGGCCCCGCCTTCGAAGGGGCGGGTGTCAAGTTCGGCATACGGGCGATGAAGGGCGCCATCGATCATGTCGACATAGATCCGGTGACATCGGACGTATCATTTACGACGATAGGGAGTGTACCCCCTCGCGGGATCTGTGGATCTGGTATCATCGATGCCATTACCATCATGGCATCGACAGACGCACTCGATTTTGCCGGAAAATTGCGAAGCGATCATACGCGGGTGCGTCCCGGCGACGAGGGACTGGAGTACGTACTAGTATCAGCAAACTGCTCGGCGATCGGCCGGGATATCGTGATCACTCAGCATGATATCGATTATCTGATGGACAGCAAAGCCGCCGCATGCGGTGCGATCGGCGTTCTCTTAAAAAAATACAAGCTCGCTGTATCAGATATACGGCATGTATACCTTGCCGGAGCATTCGGCGCATACACGAATATGGATAATGCGATAAGGCTGGGTATCATTCCCGAATTTCCCGATGCGACATTTCACCCGATCGGAAACGGGTCGCTCTCCGGAGCATATGCCACGCTTATTTCCCGGGGCCATCGAAGCATAGCCGAGAATATCGCCAGGAAGATGGCCTACATAGACCTCATGGTAGAGACGGATTTTTTCGAGGAATATCTGGCCGCGCTCTACATACCGGGAAAGCGTGAAATGTTCCCCGGATTTTTCGATAAAAAAGGAATGGTATCGTAAATAAAGATGTTACGAAGATGCAATAAATAATAAAAGGAGCTTTGACAATGAAGATCGCAATAGCCGGTAAAGGAGGCGTAGGAAAAACAGTGATCGCAAGCGGTATCGCGTGGTCTCTTGCCCGCGCCGGTTACACTACGCTTGCAATCGATGCCGATTCATCCCCGAATCTTGCTCTTTCCCTCGGCATTTCCCAGGAGGAAGCGTCACGGATCGTTCCTGTCCTGGAGAACGACGAGCTAATAAAAATAAAGACGGGCACCGGTTTTTCAGGAGTCTACAACCTGAACTTTTCCGTGGACGACATAGTCCGGGACTTTTCAATACAGACACCGGTCGGCGTACATCTGCTGGTCATGGGCGCGGTAAAGTCGATGGGATCGGGATGCGCATGTGCCGGCAATAGCCTCGTCCGCGCTATGCTCCGCCACCTGGTCGTCGAGCGCGATGAGGCCGTGGTACTTGATATGGAAGCAGGTGTCGAACATCTTGGCAGGGGCACGGCAGAATCTGTAGACTGGATGCTCGTAGTAAGCGACGCAAACAAAAAATCGCTGATCACTGCCGCGACAATTGCTAATATGGCCCGTGAAGCTGGAATGTCACACATAGCAATGGTTGGTAACCGTATTGAAAATAATGCACAAAAAGAGATAATACGTGCGTTTGCAATTCAGCATAATCTTCCGCTGCTAGGGGTGGTGCCGTTTGATAATGCCGTTATGCAAGCGGGCATACACGGCAGTTCAGTTCTTACCATCGATGGCACTTCCGCATTCGAGGCGATAGATAAGATCAGAGGTCAGCTTACACCTGTTACGATGAAAGAGACAATATCTAACGATCAAAAAGGCGGTATATCATGAAAACACTGGTTACAATGGGACGCGGCGGCACGGGCAAGACAAGTTTCGTGGCCATGATGACAAAATATTTTATCGAGAAAGGGAGTACGCCCATACTTCTTGTGGACGTCGACCCGGACCAGAATCTTGCCGAGATGGTGGGCGTGGACCTTGAACGAGAAGGCGTAAACACCATTGCAGAGCTCGTCACGGATACCTTCATTAATAAAGGCGGGACTTCTGTCGGCATATCACCTAAGGAACGGATAGAAACTACGATATTCGAGCGTGGACTATATGAGGGCGATGCGTTCGACCTTATGGCGGTCGGCACCAAATGGATCGAAGGGTGCTATTGTCTTCCCGATTCAGCACTTAAAAGCGCACTTCAATCGCTCACTAAGAATTACAAATATATTCTAATCGATTCTCCGGCAGGCCTCGAGCACCTGAACCGAAAGATCACGGACCGGGTAAACGACATCTTTGATGTGATGGGGCCATCTAATAAATCATTCGAGAACGTGAAGCGCGCTTACAGGATCACGCAAGAGATAAAAACCGGGTTCGACCATTTTTATACAGTCGGAGGATGCCTGTTTCCAAAAGAGCTTGAAAATGTCGTTGAAGAAAAAACCGGGCAGTCTTACCTCGGAAAGATTGACTTCGATCAACAGGTACAGGAATCTGTAATCGCAGGGCGATCGCTTCTTAATATACCATCAGATTCCGCGGCATACCTTTCGGTAAAGAGATTGATCGAGAAGGCCGGCTACGAATAAGATTAGCACCACAACGGCGCATATACATAATGCAATAAAAGTAAAATCGCGTTCGTCGGAGGCTTTTCGGGTTTGCCCGGAGCGAGTGAAGCGAGCGAAGGGATGCGGAGATGACGGGGTAATGAGCGTGCCGTCTTGTCGGCACGCTGCTTAGCGCTTGCGGAGGACAAAGCAAGCGGAGCGAGCTTTGGCCGAGGGTGCGAGCGCGGCCCCGGCATCGTAGCACCCGAAAAGCCGGAGTAGCCCTGCCATCAGGCAGGGCGTCGAACCGCGTAGAAGATTAAAAGTAACATCGCAGGAAAACTTTTTTAAAAAAGTTTTCCGCTAGCCTTTCAAAAACTTTAATAATTGGTGCGGGGGACGAGATTTGAACTCGCGAATCCCTTCGGAACAGGACCCTCAATCCTGCGCCTTTGACCTGTCTGGGCAACCCCCGCAAGAGGATTGAAAATAATCGAAGTGCTAGACGCAACCAGTATAAGTTGCATAGAGCAGAGCTTAAATGGTATTTCTCGAATATATAACTTTCCCTTTTCAAAAATAAAAGATGGCGGCGCCGAGATAATAAAGCCGCCCTGATATGCATGCGCCTATAGGCTTTTTATCAAGCTCTCGCGGTTGAACGTCCTCGTACCGATTACATACATGACAAGGATCGCCGGCACGAGAATGACCGCTAACGCTGCATTAACCGTAAGCGGGTCGATGTTCAGCGAAGCCACCGCTATGTTCAGGCCCATGAGGACGAACACCGAGAATATGTTCACGATGTACGTTTCTCTGGCGGAAATATGGCTCGATATGACCACCGTGCCCAGTATTAGCAGGATGACCAGCATCGGGCAAATCACGAAGGCCATCAGGACCAGCGAGCTATTGGACAGGATATCGCCAGGGGAGACATTATAGCTCAGCAGTATATAGCCGAATACCGCCGAGAATATAAGCACCAGCCCGGCAAGCCCTGCGACCGCTGCGGCCAGGAACTTCCCTATAAAGATCTCACCGTCTGACAGTGGCAGCGACAGCAAGTGCTCCAGTGTCTTTTGATCTCTTTCGACCGGGAATGCCATCACCGATATCCCGCCCGCCATCTGTACCGGGAAAATCGCGGCCAGAGCCAGCAACACATTGAGGCCGGCGGAAATGACCGCTGCCGAGGCACCGTACTGGTCGACGACTTTCGTCAGCTGGAATATGGTCAAGGCACCGAATAAGACCATAAAGATGACATTTCTGAATATTGTACTCGTCTGGCTATAGTATGATGACAGCTCCTTTTTCATGATCTCGAATATGACGTTAATCATGTTTTATTCCCCCATCGCCTTGAAGTAGACGTCATCAAGGCTCGACTCTTGCCTGTGTATTTCCATGACCGGGATATTTGCGTCCACCAATTTTTTATTGATGATTGGTGTCGTCCGGTCCAGGTCGCTGGCTCGTATGATAACAGTACTATCGGAAAGTTCAATGCCCTCCTGGAATGTGTTGCGAAGCAGCGCTGCCGCCCGGCCTGAGCTGATCGCATCCTGCAGGCGCACGATGATCGCAGGCTCAGAATATTTTTTCTTGACCTCGGCCAGACTGCCGGAGGCGATAAGGCAGCCTTCTTTTATCAACGCGACTGAATCGCACATTTTTTCAGCTTCCGGAAGGATATGCGACGTGATCAGGAGTGTCTTACCCTCTTTTTTAAGCTCTGTGATAAGATTTTCAATCCCGCGCGAAGCGATCGGGTCCAGCCCGGACGTAGGCTCGTCCAGGAATATGATCTTAGGATCGTTCACGAGTGCCCTGGCAAAGCCTACTTTTTGCCTCAGGCCTTTCGAAAGGGCGCCCGTCTTCATGCCTCTGATATCCGATAGCTCCAGCCTATCGAGCAGATAACCGATACGATCGCTTCTGTCCGATTTCTCCATACGGTACAGCTTTGCGGTATAGTCGAGTACATTGTAAACTGTCATATCATTATACAGGCCGAACGCTTCGGGCAGGTACCCGATGATCTTCCGGACAGATACCGGGTCCGATATCGCGTTTATGCCGTCAATGGTGGCCGCGCCCGAATCCGGTTTAAGTAGCCCGATCAGCGTCCTCACGAGTGTTGTTTTTCCTGCCCCGTTCCTTCCAAGCAAGCCTAACGAAGCGCCAGTCACCACGTTCAGGTCTATCCCTTTGATCCCGTGGACATTATCATACATTTTCGTAAGTCCCTTAATTTCTATCATTATTTTTCACCAAATTTCAGCGTTTTACTTCATCATTCGTTTTTACGGTTTTTCATGCCCGGTTTGTAATGTTGATACACGGCGTACAGGATACGACAGAGTAGAAGAGCCGCTACGACGTACAGTAAAATTCCATTACCGAACCCCAGGCCTAAGCCAAGCAAGCCCATTCGTGATCACCCGGTTTTTCATGTATTAGCATTCGTGACATGATCGGTAATTAGCACGTATGATTACTTAAGAAAAATTTTGACAGAATACCATCAATCATTGACCGATATCGGTAAATACGGATTATATAACGGCCGTTGAACTATATTGAACTGTCCAATACGGCTCGAAAAACCCCTATTTACCACCATTGACAATGTAAAAAATCATCAAATAACAAGAATTTTTACACAGGTACAGTGCGGCGCGATGGATAGAATTCTTCTCAGAACAATATCACATACAAAATTATATATGTCGAATTTTCCCATTATTATGCATTGTGCCGCCGAAAAGTATCGCCAGTATATTGAATAACGAGTCAAACCTTCACATACTGGATAAGCTCAAAGAGCGGCCCTATTACCCGAGAGAGCTTGCCTCCGAGATGAAGCTGAGCGAGCCGTTCGTGGTAAGGCGGCTTAAAGCGATGGAAGAGCACTACATCGTGGAAGGAAAGTGGGAGATCGAAGGCGGCCGTAAAGTAAAACGCTATTACGTGAAGGATATCACGATGCAGCTGGGAAAGGGCGGGCTCAAGGTCACGTCCGGCGAAGCCCCAGTAAAAACCGAGATCAGCATGGAGAAAGAGATCATTAAATTCCTGATCCTGCTTCCGATCCTGCTGTTCGCCTTTTATGGCGTCGTCTTCGGCATACCGGCGATAGTTGCGATATCCTGCGTGCTTTTCGGCTGGCAGCTGGCCATCGATGTCGCGTTTTACCGTCATTACTCGTACAAGACCATGATCACGGCGATCATATTATTGACGGTGGGTATCGTTTCCTTTGTTACGATAATGGCGATACATTTTGCACATATTAATCTATTAACACAACCGAGCGAAGATATCGGGCTGATCTTCATGGCGATAGGTTTCGTCTTTTTCATGACGCTCATTTACCACATCCGCTTTTCTCAGCTCGAAGCGAAGGAGCTGTTACATGATAAGAAGGACTTCATCTCAAGCCTGGATTCGTCACCCATACCGGTGAAAATATTTTATCTGCCCCTTGTATTAAGATGGAAAATAGGTGAATATTTCAATTTGATCTAGGCTGTCGCGAGATACTTATGATCCGACATCGTTCGGGTCGCCTATGCTAAGGTATTTAACCCATCCGCCGTAATGGAAAGGTTGTGCCAGCGAAGAACGTAGCCAGCGTACTGAATAACGAGTCAAACCTGCGCATACTGGAAAAGCTCAAGATGCGCCCGTTCTATCCTCGCGAGCTGGCGGCGGAGATGAATTTGAGCGAGCCGTTCCTCGTCCGGCGTTTAAAGGCGATGGAAGAATATGATATTGTCGAAGGGCGCTGGGAAAACGAAGGCAAAAGAAAAGTGAAGCGCTATTATATCAAGGATATCACTTTACAGCTCGGAAAAAGTGGGCTAAAGGTATCATCCGCTGAAACGCCAAAGAAGCAAGGTGTCAATTTTAAGAACGACATGATCGCCCGGCTGTTGAAATTACCGCTAACACTCCTGTTCATCATCGGTGTACTTTTTGACGTCCCTGTCTTGATTGCAGTACTATGTCTGGTGCTTGCCTGGTATGCGCTGTCCTATTATTCCTTCTATGAGCAACTTAAATATAAGGCGCTATTTTTCTCCAGCGTGATCAGCGCGATCGGTTCCGGGCTATTATTTGCAATACTGGCCAGAGATGAAATGGTCGTATCGACCCCTAAAAACAGCATGTGGGGTATATCCGCGATCTTCGTGATCGTAATTTTAGCCCTTGCCCTGTACCAGGCACGTTATTACCAGTCTGAGATAGACAAAATGGTCGAGGATGAGAGAAAATTCATCAAAGGCCTCGACAAATCGTCTTTCTTCCTGAAGATCGTATACCTGCCCATCGTCATTAAATGGCAGCTCAGCGAATATCTCGGATTGGTCTAAGCAAGCGTTAAAATACTTACTTTTCTTTCTTTTAATTCGAGCGAGTTAACGCATATTTTCCATTTTAGCAAGTACTAAAATGGTTGCTTTTTAAAGCAAGTACTTGGCCTGCAGACATTAAGGATCATAGGGACTAACTAGATAATCGAAATGTATTTCTACTAAGCCGGGTATTTTTAAATAGGTACATGTGAACAGTTATTCATATGTTCACTATAAAACGGTGGGATATCATGGTTAGCGCGAATATTAAGGATGATTGCGAAACCCCTTGTATACACAGGGATTCCGTAGAAAAGGCAAAAGTGCAGGCAAAAGGCCTCGAAGGCACTACCGTCACTCGTTTGTCAGATATTTTTAAGGTCATGGGCGACCCGACTCGCCTGCGGATCATTAATGCACTTTCTTCGGGAGACATGTGTGTTTGCGACATAGCCTGCGCGCTGGGCATGGAGCATTCCGCTATCTCCCATCAATTACGCATTTTAAGGGCCATGAAAGTCGTTAAATTCAGAAAGGAAGGCAAATCAGCTATATATTCACTTGACGACGAACATGTAATGCGGCTATACAACGAAGGACTGGAACACGCAAGACATGGATAGGCGATCTGATGGATGAGCATAAATGCGATTGTGACTCTTGCAAGGGGCATGCTGACGACCATAAAGATGAACATGGTCACGCCGATGCCTGCGAATGCGCCTCATGTGCGGAGGTTGTAAAAAAAGACGACGGGGAATGCGAGGAATGCAAGGTTGCTGCAATCGAGCAGGCCGAGCCCCGCGTTACAGAGTTTCAAGTCGAGAACCTGGACTGTGCGGACTGCGCGCAAAAACTGGAGAAACGTGTAGCCATGCAGCCCGGCGTCATTTCCGCCGATATCAGTTTTGCGACCGCAGCGATCAAGGTGGAACATACCTGCCCTGTTTCTGATATTTTAAAGGTCATCGAGGATTCGGGATATAAAGTCTCAGGCAGCAGTATCCAGGTCAAGGAATTCGAGGTCAAGGAGCTGGACTGTATCGATTGCGCCCAGAAGTTCGAAAAGGCGATCCAGCAGACGCCAGGCGTATTGCGTGCGAACCTGAACTTTACACTGGGCAGGCTTACAGTAGAGTATACCTGCGATACGGAGGATATCATTGCTGCCGCGTCCGACATCGGCTACACGATCAGTATCGCCGGCAGCAAGAAAAAGCTGCCATTCTTTACACAGTACAGGCCTATGATCGTGACAGGCGTATCCGGCATCCTGACCCTTTCGGGTTTCATCCTGAGCCACATTGAAGCGAACCAGAATATCTCGATCGGATTTTATATGCTGGCGATCGTGATCGGCGGCTATCACGTTGCAAAGAGCGCGATATATTCGCTGAAGACGCTCACGATAGATATGAATTTCCTGATGACGATAGCCATTATAGGGGCGGTTTTAATAGGCCAGTGGGAAGAGGCGGCGACCGTGGTTTTCCTGTTCGCGCTGGGAAACGCGCTACAATCATATACGATGGAGAAGACCAGGAATTCCATTCGCTCGCTCGTAACCCTGTCGCCAAAAGAGGCATCCGTCATTCGCGAAGGGAAGGAGATCAAGCTCAATACTGGCCTGATAAAAGTGGGCGACACCATGATCGTCCGCCCCGGGGAAAAGATCGCCATGGACGGCATCGTAGCCGACGGGTCCTCGTATGTCGATCAGGCTAATATTACCGGAGAATCCATGCCGGTTGAAAAGTCGGAGAACAGTGAAATATTCGCCGGCACGATCAACGGGACCGGATCAATGGAAGTGCGAGTGACCAAATTGGCGCGCGATAACACGCTGAGCAAGATCATACAAATGGTCGAGGAAGCCCAGGCAAATAAAGCGCCTACGCAAGTGTTCCTTGACAGGTTCACGAAGTACTATACACCGGCGGTCATCGGCCTTGCCGCCTGTGTGGTCGTGATCCCGACGCTGCTAGGGCAGCCATTAGACCAGTGGCTGTACAGGGGACTTGTGCTGCTGGTCATCTCCTGCCCCTGCGCGCTTGTCATCTCTACGCCGGTCTCGATCGTATCGGCGATCGGCAATGCATCGAAGAACGGCGTGCTCATTAAAGGAGGCTCTTACCTTGAAGAGATCGGCCGTGCAAGGGCGCTGGCGTTCGATAAGACCGGGACGCTGACGTTAGGAAAGCCGAAAGTGTCCGACATTATTTCATTTAACACCAAAACCAATGAAGAGATCATGAATATCGCCGCTGCGCTGGAGTCACGCTCTGAGCACCCACTGGCTGCGGCAATATTAAAAGCAAACCACCATGGGAACACAAAATCCGTAACCAATTTCAAGTCGATCACAGGTAAAGGTATCCTGGGCACCGTAGACGGCCGGGACTATCGCATTGGAAATCTTAAATTATTCGATCATGTCAGCGAGAGCGTGATCCACTCTATGGAGCAGGCGCAGGAAGCGGGTAAGACGCCAATATTGCTTGGCGATGATAATGATGTGCTGGCAATAATCACTGTCTCGGACGAGATCAGGCCCGAGAGCAGGGTGATCGTGTCAAGTCTCCATAAGGCGGGCTTGAAAGAGGTCATCATGATCACCGGCGATAATAAGCGAGTGGCAAAAGCCCTTTCGAGCGATATAGGCCTCGACGGGTATTTCGCCGAGCTGTTGCCGGAGGATAAAGCGAAAATCGTGAATGGCATTAAAAAGGCCCACGGCACTACGATCATGGTGGGTGATGGCGTGAACGATGCTCCGGCGCTGGCCGCGGCCAATGTAGGCATCGCCATGGGCGCTACAGGCTCGGACGCTGCGTTAGAGACCGCCGATATCGCCTTGATGTCCAATGACCTTTCCAGATTACCGTATACGATCAGGCTGGGCCGCTACACGCTATTGATCATCAAGGAGAACGTGGCATTTGCGATCGCTGTTAAGATCATATTCATCACGCTCGCCGTACTTGGCCTGGCGAACCTGTGGATGGCCGTATTCGCTGATACCGGCGCTTCGCTGATCGTGATACTGAATGGCATGCGGCTAATCAAGATAAAACCCTAAAACTTTTATAAATGTTCAGCCTCCGGCGGCCGGGTGTGTAAAATCAGTGGTCCTCAACGCAAAAACGCAAAGGATTGGTTTAGTATAAGCCTCCGGCGGCCGGGTGGCTCATTGCTAACCACAGAGGGCACAGAGGATGTTATTGTTAAAGCCTCCGGCGGCCGGGCGACTATATATAGTGCGAACAAATCGAACCTTTGATCCTGAATGATGAGAAAACATGCATCACACTGCCGCCGGAGGCGTAACCATAAACACTCTGTGTTCTCTGTGCCCTCTGTTGTTAGCAATGAGTCCCAAACACGGACAAAATAGATGTTCCACCGAGCCGGCGGAGGCATATACTAAACCAATTCTTAGCGTCTTTGCGTTGGAGACCCTGTATTGTGCAACACATCGGACTGGAGACTGAATAGTTACGAACTTTTTTAACTTTCTTTACTCGGTGTTTACGTTTTATCTATTTATAGAATGATAAAGAGGCAGTTCTGCCAAATTCTCGAAAATGGCTGTACGTCCGGTAAGATTTCCATATACAGTAACATCAATTCGCGCTTTACTCTTGTATAACCATTATGGCATTGAAAATTTTATTAACACTGCTATGGCCGAAAATATCGAGGACAGGATCGCGTCTGACGAAAAACGCAGGCGCAAGCTCAATAAAAAAGAAAGTAACCTGAGCCCTGAAACCGTGGAAAAGACTACCTTCTACGCGGATAAGAAACGGGAAAAATATGTGGAAGAAGGTCGAGAGGACACCGGCGTGCCATGGCAGGATTGAATTAACGCTGAAGCTAAAGCGTCCGGTACGGACACATACGTTAAATATTACAAAAATACCGCCGGTTCTGTGCGAATCGGTTTTAAGCATAAGATATGAAAATTCCATGGTGATGTTATCTATGCAAGAACAGGCTCCAAGAGAATATGAGATAAAAAAGTTTGAGCTTCCCGACATGTCTCACAGCGAGATGGACGATCTTATAAAAAGCCAGCTGATCTGCCGCGTCACTTTCAACGACGATCCTTACCCGTATACCTTACCGATGGAGTACTACTATTTTGGCGACACGATGTACTTCCATTTCACGACCTCTGGTAAAAAGATGGAATTGCTCAGAAATAACCCCAACGTAACGGTCGAAATCGACAGAAGCGACAGCAATATGACCAGCTATGGCAGCGTAATAATGAAAGGCAGGCTCGTTCCCGTGGAGAGATCCGGCGAGCGCGACACGATAAATTCAGCCATGTCGACTTCAGTCCGGGATAAGGCAGGGATTAAAAGTTTCCTAAAAATACCCTGGATAAAAAAGGGTATTGATTATCTATCGGCTTCCAATATACCGCTAGTGCTTCTTAAGCTAGACGTCAAGGAAATGACTGGTAAAAAAGCACATTAAGTGTTCGAAGTAGATAGCACGGAATTCCACAAAGCGTTTATTGTTACGCCTTCGGCGGTAGCAAGACTTCTTATTTTTTCAGTGGTACAAAATATGTTAAATTACCCACTATGCTCGCCATAGTTTATGTCGAGTCGCTGCACCGCCGAAGGCTGATCTAAACGTCTTCTTGCCTTCGTATCGTTCCAGGACTCGACAAACCAGTCAAAGAAGCCTTCGGCGGGAACTAGTGTGAAGCCTGAGATGCTAGCTGTCTTACTGCTTTTACATATTTTTGAGTGGATTCGCGGCAGGCTTGATGCTCTTAGCGCTGCAAGTATCAACTCGGTTGCCCGCATTAGCCCATGCTTCGAAGCCCCCGTTCAGCTCCATGACGTTCTTGAAGCCCATCTTCAAGAGCCGTATCGCAGCATCGCCTGAAAGCCGGTCTGCTGGGTTCTCGGACTTCACCCACTGGCCAGGGCCATAGACGATGATATGCGCATTTTTGTCCAGCTTGGCTGCGAGTGACTCGATCTCGGCATCAAAGGCGTCGCAAGCGCCGGGAATGTGCCCCTTACAATAGGCCTCAAGCTCCCTGGCATCAACGACCAGGTACGCGTTATTCCTGCGGTGGATTAGATTTTTCAGGTCATCGACGCTGATATTTTTTAACTTCTGCTCATACAAATCAAACACCACAAAAAAATACGCCCGAATTATGATATAATTATCATTGATTTATAGTGGCGACTTAGCATGATGTACCGTTAAATCGGCACACTTCAATGGTGTCACAAACGCCTGCACCCATCACCATCATTACATGAGGGATATATAGCAACTCGATTTTGCCATTTATCGCTTGTTATGATAAAATATCAACTTGATATCTGGAAGTATAACCACGATCCGGGCACCCTTTGTGTGGTCATCGGACACCCGGTCTACACGCAATTCGCCTCGAACCCATATAATGACTAGTTAAATCAAAATACAGCATAAATTCAATTAATTAGTAAATTGCAATAATAGCCTGTTCACATCTCTCAGTAAAGCAAATCTTTTTGTCTTTTAGCGATATATAGAATTGAGTTTAGATGTTTGCACCAATAACAGGTTCATCTAATCAATCGTTCATGAGGTAGGTCACAGTATCCGTTATTAACTTAATGTTCGTGGGCTTCTTTAGAAACACTGAGGCAACCGCATCGACGAACTCCTCTTGGATGCTATCATCCCCGCTGACGAAGACAATCTTCGTACCGGGCTCAACGTCTAGCAATTCTTTCATGACGTCGAGGCCGCTCATCGACGGAAGCCTGTAGTCGATGATCATTACCCTGGGCCTCGGATTTGCATTCTTGAACTTTTCGATAGCATCGGGACCGTCGAGAGCCGTGAACGATAATGAGATCTTCCGGCGATTGAAGAGTAGCTCATACGTCCTCACTACCCCCACCTCGTCATCTACGATGGCGACACTACAATTAGTAGCCATTTGAATCCTCCATGGCGGGCAGGAGCACGACAAACCTGCTGCCCTTCGTATGATCCGCTATCACTCGGTTTTCGACCCAGACTTTACCATGATAGCTATCAACGAGCGTCTTCACCAGGTATAGGCCCAGACCCAGTCCCCTTGCCTTCGTCTGGCCTCGCTGAAGCCGATTAAATATCGTATCCTTCAATTCATCGGGAATGCCCGGTCCATTATCCTCGACCGATACCCTAAAGTAGTTTACGCCATTCTCGACGGCGTTTTCCAGCTTGATATTAACATCAATATTATTCCCGTTAGAGTGCTTGATAGCATTACCGACAAGGTTGCTGAACACATCGTGGAGCAGCTTGTTAGCCATAACACATCGCGAACCATTACCTATGAATGTAATCGAATGGGAAGGCCCTAAAAACTCATATTCCTTTACAATGTCAGATAGCAGGTCGTTTAGGTCTATGATTTCTTCCTTGAACTCGCCCCTCCTCATCCTTTGCAGGTTTCGCACGTTATCGATGAGCCTGGCACTCCGATTCAAAATCTCCAGGGGCATCTCTAAGAGCTCCTTTTCCTCGACCTTCAACCCGCCCTCTTCATTTATAAGCTCACTCGCTAGTTCAAGCTGGCCCATCGCAATCTGGTGCATATTACTGATATCGTGGCCCATCAAATCGAGGTACAACTCGGCCTGCTGTTTCGCTTCTTTTAGTTCTTCCTCAAATCGCTTATTATCTGTGATATCCCTCTTTATACTCGAAACTCCGATGATCCTTCCAGTATTATTCTTGATGGGAGAAACAGTAACAGAGACATCGATAATCTTGCCGTCCTTCCTTTTACGAACCGTTTCATAATGCTCGACATGTACGCCATTCTTAATCTTATCGAGTATACTCGGAATCTCATTAGGATACCCTGGTGGGACGAGCATTGACACGTTTTTTCCGATAGCTTCGCCGGCAGAATAACCAAACATCCTTTCAGCAGCGGCGTTCCAGTCCGTGATAACGCCATCTAGCGTCTTAGCAATGATAGCATCCTCCGATGATTCCACTACAGATACCAATCGTTGACAACGCTCTTCGCTCTCACGCAAAATCACCGCCAGTTTTGCAAGCTCTATATTATGAACCGTGAGGTCTCTGTTATGCGCTTCAAGCTCTTCTTTTTGAACTTCAAGCTCTTCATTTTGAGCCTGTAGTTCCTCTTTTTGCAACTGCAACTCCTCATCCTTAGAGTGGATCTCAACAACCAAAGAATTAATCTGATCCTGTAGTTCTTTTATAATCTTCCCATCAGCAGCCACGGGAGAAATCAACTCTAAAAGCTCAAGTTCCCGCTTTCGGACAGCGTCTAACTCTTTGACAAGCTCCCCTCGCGTCTTACCACTACCCTTATTATCTTGTGCAACGCCAGGACTCATCGAAGCTCCCTAATAAAATATAATATTCATTTTAGAACACTTGATATTAAATAACTTCGGATAGCGAACTTACCGATGCTTTATCCATTCAACATAAAAAGGAAGTAAAAGACCACACAAAGAAGAACACCATCACAACTTTACTTTATCGAGATGGCGTGCAGGAGGCGAGAAGGTCGTGAAATGTGACCTGCCCCGGATGGACATATTCGATGTTCGTTTTTTAGGATGGTATACAAGGGCCCGTTTTTCAATACAACCCAATTTATATATTGAATAAATACTTTCTAATAATGAATATAGACTCGCCATGTCCTACTCATGGGACTGTGTGGAATATGCACCAATATGTGACTAACGACTACGTACTATCCCGTGGGGGATTGTAGAGGCGCACCTATGAACGTGGGCAAGACTATCCGAATGGAACGCATTTTTAATAAGCAGACAAAAAAGACAGTTATGGTGCCGATGGACCACGGCATCACGCTCGGCCCGGTAGCAGGGCTGGTAGAAGTAAAAGACGTCATGAAGAACGCGATCGAAGGAGGCGCGAATGCGCTCATCATGCATAAGGGCATCGTGAAAAGCTGCTATGTCAAGTGTCAGCGATCGACAGGCCTGGTCGTGCACCTTTCGGGCAGCACCAACCTGAGCCCCGACCCTGATCATAAGATACTGGTGACTACGCCGGACGAGGCGCTTGCGCTCGGCGCCGATGCGGTCTCAGTACACGTCAACATCGGCGCAGAGCAGGAAGGCAGGATGATGTTCGACGCGGGAAATGTCTCAGGGCGTTGCGAAGCGCTGGGGCTGCCGATGCTTGCCATGATGTACCCGAGAGGCAAGAACATACACAACCAGTACGATGCCGACCTTATCGCGCATGTATGCCGCGCAGGGGCGGAGATCGGGGCTGACATTATCAAAACTAATTATACGGGCGACCCGGACAGCTTTAAAAAGGTCGTACGGGGCTGCCCCGTGCCTGTACTCGTTGCCGGAGGCCTTCGGACAAGTACCGACCTGGAGCTATTAGCGAATATCAGCGGCGCAATCGAAGCCGGCGCAAGAGGAGTGGCCATCGGGAGGAACGTGTTCATGAACGACAATCCTTCGGTCATGGTCAGGCGGATCTGCGCCATTGTGCACGACGGATTACGCCCGGAAGAGGCAATGAAACTATAGGCAAAAGGTTAGTGTATAGCGGATGCAGGACAAAACCAGTACGGCCATTTCGATCAGGGGCCTCGCTAAAACATTTGGCGGCCTCACTGCAGTCGACCATATCGACCTGGAAATAGCCCGTGGCGAGTTCTTCGGCCTGCTCGGGCCTAACGGCGCCGGTAAGACCACGCTGATACGTATGCTTGTGGGCCTGTGTAACCCGTCGGCAGGCAACGCGAGCATATTCGGCCGCGATGTCGTCAAGGACGCGAAACTGTCGCGACAGATGATCGGCGTGGCACCGCAGGAATATAATTTTGATGACAATCTTCGCGCAAAAGAGATACTCACGTATCACGCAGGCTATTATGGCATGCAAAAAAAGGAACGTGAAGCACGGGCTGACGAGATCCTTAGATTTTTAGAGATCGAGGATAAAGCCGGCGAGTATTGTAACAAGCTTTCCGGAGGCATGAAGAGACGGCTATTGATCGGACGCGCGTTGATGCAAAACCCCAAAGTGCTTTTTCTCGATGAGCCTACCACCGGCGTGGACGTACAGCTCAGGCGCACGCTGTGGAAAATGCTGAAAGAGCTGAACTCAAACGGGACGACCATCGTGCTCACGACGCACTATATCGAGGAGGCCGAGAACCTTTGTAGCCGTGTAGCCATCATGGACGAAGGGAAGATCATAGCAATGGGCTCGCCGGAAATGCTAAAACGGACTGAGGTCGACACGAATACGATCGAGTTTGACATTGACAGCGAAAACGTGCCCGAGATCAAGGGCATTCCGGAAATGACCCGATATTCCGTCAGTAACGGAAAGCTGATCGCCCATGTCACTGATACAGGCATAGCTGCCATTAAAATACTGGATTTTTTACGATCGAATAAAATACCGGTAAAGTCAATGCACGTACGCGAGTCCACGCTCGAAGACGTGTTTATCAAGCTGACAGGTCGTGATATGCATGATTGACCCCGTAGGGCTGTCCATGATGCTTCGGCGTGAGATCATCCGCTTCATACGCAAGCCGAATCGCACGATATTGCCGAGCATTATCTCCACTTTCCTGTATATTTTTGCATTCGGATATGCCCTCGGGTTCGCGATCCCGAAGATGGCGGGATTCTCGTATATACAGTTCATGCTGCCTGGGCTGGTCATGATGCAGGTGATCCTGCACGCCTATATCAATCCGGCATATTCATTATATTCCTCCAGGGATGACATGTATATCGAAGACCCGCTGACCACGCCGATGAGCTATTCGACCATGGTCGTCGCCTATGTGCTGGGCGGCATGATTCGCGGGCTATTCATCGGCCTCATCATCGCCGTATCTACGATGGTATTGTTCGGGATCTGGATCAATAATATCCTATTGTTCGTGCTCTTTTTACTGC
Organism: uncultured Methanocellaceae archaeon; assembly: GCA_963780665.1. Classification (GTDB taxonomy): domain Archaea; phylum Halobacteriota; class Methanocellia; order Methanocellales; family Methanocellaceae; genus Methanocella. Next base: position 152,021 of record CAWACJ010000003.1, read on the forward strand.
TCACGTCGGCCACTTTCGCCTGTATCGGCGTCATGCTCGGCCAGTGGTCCCGGAACATCGAGGATACGGGCAATGTCATGAGCTATCTGTTGAATCCGCTACTGTTCCTGGGCGGTGTTTTCTTCCCTATAGAGGTGGTGCCTGCCGGCTGGATCAGGATGATCTCTCACCTGGACCCGCTGACGTACGTGGTAGACGGGTTCAGGTTCGCGATGATAGGATACCAGCGCACAGACCCGTATTTGTGCCTGCTGGCAATTGCAGTCTCGCTGGTCATCTGTTTTTACGCGAGCTTGAAGCTATTCGAAAGCGGATATAATCTTAAAACGTGAATAGGGCCTATTTTACAAACGTTTAAGCCTTTCCAACGATGATATACGGGAGAGGTAAATTTATGTATTGCCCTAAATGTGGTGCTCACAATGAGGATGCCGATGCGATGTGTAATTCGTGCGGGCATCCTATCAAAAAAGGAAGGGAGCTGGCAGGCTTTTGGAGAAGGTATGGCGCGAATTTGCTTGATGCGTTGATCATCTACATCTTGTGTGTCTTGATCTTTGTAGTTTTCTTGATCGTCGATCTCATCATAGTGGCAATCACGCAGTCCGGCAGATCAAGCGATATATTCGGCAGCGTCGTGGGGATGACGGTCATATGCTTCGGGTATATCATCTGTGCGCTTGTAGCGTTGCTATATTTTGCCTGGTTTGAAAGTTCACGCTTCCAGGCGACACCTGGCAAATTGGCCGTGGGCATGATCGTAGTCGACCTCGAAGGGAATCGGATCTCTTTTGGAAAAGCCATTATTCGGACTCTGTCAAAGATCCTTTCAGCCCTGATCCTGTACGTCGGGTTTATCATGATCGGTTTCACGGAGAAAAGGCAGGGGCTGCACGACATGATCGCAGGCACAATGGTGGTCATGAAACAAACTGTCTACCTCGAATTGCCAGAAGCGCCTAAATAAAAACCGGGACGTTTTTACAGCTGGTATAAATCAGCTGTAACATACTATTTTTTTCTTGTTTAATATTTAACACGGCTTACCAATTATAAAAAGATCAGTCGAGCCAGTCATTGACCGGCTCGCCATCATTGATCTTATTAGCGGTTATGTACGCGTCATAAAATGCCCATAGCCAGAAAACCAGGGGCATAAATATCGCTGGCAGGCAGCAGATAAAGCCGACGCCCATGGAGACGATGCCCATGAATGCGTAAAGAATAGCCATTATCACCCACATGAAGATGTTGGATATTGAGATGATTATGCCTTTCTTGATCTGGCCGTTGTATATTTGCCCGAGCCCGAGTAAGACGCCACCCGTCAACACGCCTCCGATCAAGCTTAAGAGCAAGGCGAATAACGGCTCTTTCCTTACGATGACCTTGACCGGTGCTTCTGCTTTTTTCGCGGCACAAGCTTTGCAAACCAGCTTACCATCGACTTCCACAGCACACTCGGAGCATACGACTTTTCCACAGTTCGTACAGGTGCCGACGCCTTCCGCGTCAGGGTGCACATAACATTTCATCGAGATATCAATCCTAAAGCCTTATCCAGACTATCAGGAATACAAGACGCGCTCATATTAAATAAATTTCGAGCGAAACGTCTTTTCATGGCTGGAAGTATAAAAAAGCTTGATCATGCCAGCCAGTCTTTCGAGGGCACGCCGTCATTGATCTTTTTGGCTTCGCCAAAGGCGTTGAACATGCCGTACAGCCACAGGGCGATCGGCAATACCATAAAGCACCAGCCGATCGGGCTTTGCATGGTCGCGTAGATCAGCGCTAGCGACGCGAGAAATGCGATAAACAGGATGATGCCCTTTTTTATCTGGGCATTATAGATCTGGCCCAGGCCTGGTATAAAAAGTGATAAAATTAGTGATATGACCGGTTCTTTTTTATTTGGGATGATAACGTTAGCCATTTTTCCTCCGTTTATACATTGCCGACGTACTGATTGCGACAACGTCTAACTGCTAATAATTAGCTTATAAGGATAAACAATTATCGGCCAGGAGATCGTTATTGCCCCATATAACTTGTATGTTACCGGTATAGACTAACGATGCGGAACCGGGCAATGAAAAGCTTATAAACGCCTATTGCTTGTCTTTTTTAAGCAGATAAATTAATACGGCGATCACGACAACTGCAAAAACGACCAGTGCAGCGACCACGATGATCCCTAATGTGCCAAAGCATATTGCGCCCATACACACGCTATCGACGACATACGGCGACGGGTCTGACTGAGCGAATCCCTGGCTTATGCTCATAACGCCGGTCGCCAGGAGTATTAGGGTCGTCATATAGCTAGTATATCGCATGTAATTACACCTATATTTCTATAATATCTCGCGCATATAATAAAAGTTTCTGGCCATGCGCTAGTTATGCATGCCACCCAGGTCATGTCGGTTTGCGTGAGATAATAATCGATCGAGATTATGGCATACTGTAAACGGCTGTCATATGTGATTAATGAATGTTTCGCATCATTCATAAAATCGCTTAACAAATATACAAATATATGCCAATAAATAAACTTCTTATTAATATACAAGCTTTTATTATTAAAGTCAACGCAAAGTTATATTAAGCCCATCGGAAAGAGGTAAAAGTTAAGGTGGTTATTCTTGTACGAGCAAGATAAAAAGAAAATCGGTGGATCTTCCTTAGGTACTTTTTTAGATAGTTATTTCCACATCACTGAAAGGAAATCCAGCATAAAGACAGAGGTGATCGCCGGAATTACTACGTTTATGACGATGGCGTATATCATTGTCGTGAACCCGGGTATTCTGTCGACATCTGGCACAGGAATGAATTTCCAGGCAGTATTCGTAGCGACCTGTCTCGCGGCGGCGCTTTCGACGCTCCTCATGGGCGTAGTAGCAAGATATCCGTTCGCGCTTGCACCAGGCATGGGCTTGAACGCCGTATTGACGTTCGGCATCGTGTTCGGCATGCACTTATCCTGGCAGATCGCAATGGCACTGATCTTCATAGAAGGTTTCGTCATATTATTACTGGTGCTGACAAACCTGCGTGAATTGATCATGAACTCAATACCCACTTCGCTCAAGCTGGCTATCGGTGTCGCGATCGGTGTGTTCATAGCGTTCTTAGGGTTTAAGGATGCAGGCCTGATGGTAGCAAATTCTGCCACGTACATCGGCTTCGGAAGCATGTCAAACCCGGTCGTGATCACAGCACTTATTGGACTTATCATCATAACGATATTTATGGCCCTTAAGTTTAAGGGTAGCATTCTATATGGCATTATATTGACATCGTTGATCGCGATCGGCATATGCTTAGCGGGAAATTACATGGGTTTTGCGTTCAATGTGTTTGGCAGCAACGCCGTAGCCGCAGCTGGTGCAGCTTTGCCCGCAGGGGCGACAAATCTGCCCACCTGGGGAGGTAACATCATTGAGTTGCCGAACGCAGCGACACTTTCAAGCATCGGGCAGCTGGACTTTGCAGGGACCCTGAATATGTTCTGGCATAACGGCACATTCTTGTTTGACGGCTTCGTTACACTGGTATCGCTGGTGTTCGCTCTGGGCATGGTCGACTTCTTCGACACGATGGGCACTGTTGTGGCCGTCGGCGGACAGGGTGGGCTGCTGGATAAGGCCGGCAAGCTACCAGGCCTGAGGAATGTACTTGCGGTAGATTCGGTCGCAGCGATGATCGGCGGCTTCATGGGATGCAGCTCAAACACGACATATGTGGAAAGCGCATCTGGCGTGGGCGCCGGCGGAAGGACTGGCCTGGCATCGGTGGTCACGGCTGTCCTTTTCCTGGTGGCCATGCTTTTAGTGCCTTTAGCATACTTCATACCCGGTGCGGCAACGGCGCCTGCGCTGATTATCGTAGGATTCCTCATGTTGTCGATGATCAAGGATATCCCCTGGGAGAAGTTTGAAGAAGCGCTCCCGGCTTTCCTGACCATCGTAGGCATGACCTTCACGTTCAGCATATCCAAGGGTATCGGCTTCGGCTTCATATCCTACTGCATACTGAAGGTAGCGACCGGTAAGTGGAGAGAAGTACACCCGGTGATGTGGATCGTATCCATTGTCTTCGCACTATACTTCATCTTCGTGTCGAACATTATCTAAGCGTGAGGCAATCGCCTCACCTTCTTTTTTTAGTGCCTAAAGAACATATATCTCGCTGCCATCAGGACAACGATGACTAATCCGACCGCTGTTATCACATTATGGGTCGGTAAAAAGCTAGATGGATTCGTAACGATGGGTGAAAAAAAGCTGAGGTCTAGCGGTACGTTTTGCGATGGCTGTATCGACGATGGGTCATACGGGACGTTATACTGGTTTATTAGCTGACTGTAAAAATTCTGTATATGACTTACGGGCCCGACTATGTTGCTTTGTATGTCGTGTATGCTATTCATGCCGTACATGGTCAGGTTATAAGCACCCATGTCCGAAGGATCCATGGACTGGCTCTGTATGGTATTGATCTGGTTGATTGTTTCATTATACTGGGAGTTAGCAGAATCATTCATATTCGTGATCGTCTGATTAAAAATGGACCATGCATCTAATCCGGTTGTCATTGAACGCTCCGCAGGCAATCATTTAATATCGAGTAATTATTGCCTATTTATATTATTATATTAATAAATTAATATATGTAGCGGGCGTTAATCATGTAAAAACGGTCGTTTCTTTAAGAAATGTACGCTTTACTTTCGCTTATTAGCCGATATAGCGTCTTTGTCGGCCCAGGATATCGCCAGGACAGCAATAAATTATACTATGTTCATCATTATCTATAGGATAAAGAAATGCACACGATAGTGGCTGATTGAGGGATGTATGAGTAAAATTGAGTCATACAAGGATATTTTAAAAAATCTGGACGACGTCGAGAGCTATCTGCTAAAAGAATCGAGGCTTCCCGGGAAAAGAGGAAATATTGAGCTGGGAAAGGCATTAGCAGAGGCGGGTGACGAGCCTCTGTTTAAAAAATTATTGGAACATACGCCGGATATAGCTCCCGTAAATACTCCGCAGGAATTTTTAGCCTTCTGCGGCACGATCGGCATGGGCAAACTCCTTTTGTCGGGTGATACAACTGCTTTTACAGTTCTGCGGGCGCAAGCTTCCGACCCGAGATGGAGAACAAGGGAAGGCGTGGCGATGGCGCTTCAGATGTATGGGCTCAAGCATATGGATATGCTTCTGGGGGAGATGGAAAAATGGGCCAGAGGCGGCATGCTGGAGCAAAGGGCTGCAGCTGCGGCTTTATGCGAGCCTGCGTTACTCGGCGATAAAGCGCAGGTCGTGAAGGTGCTTACAATACTGGACGAGATCACAGCTTCACTCCTGCTAGTAAGTAATAGAAAATCGGAAGGGTTCAAGGCGCTAAAAAAAGGGCTTAGCTATTGCTGGAGTGTGGCCGTTGCCGCAAATCCTGCCGAAGGTAAAAAGATGATGGAAAAATGGTTTTCCAGCGAAGATAAGGATATCAGGTCCATCATGAAAGAAAACCTAAAAAAGGACCGCCTTGAGCGCAAGGATCCGGCCTGGGTACAAAAATGGAAGCTAGAATTAGGGGTATAGCTCGTTAATACATAACCGTTCCGAATCGCTAAGAAATTAGAAGGCTGAATAAACTTTATCAAGGTGTAGGGGCCCAGATTTAATGTTTGTAGCAACAGTTTGGGGGGTATATAGCTTGCGACATAAAAAATTGGCCCCTACAAATACATGGTTTATTGTGTTAGAATATAAACTTGTTCTATAATTGATATACTAACAAATCTAAAAGTCTGAAAAATTTAGTTTTCTATACGCGGGCACTATTTTTTTCATCGTATATACATTGTAAAACTCTAAAAATTAGTTCGAGTTATTAAAAGCAGGAAGATTTAAAGGTGGGTGGCCGGTCCCCCTGCCCGGCCATAATAAATGTGGGGGTTGGGTGTTGTGGTGGGTTTGAGGTGGGTGTTGAGGTGTGAAAGGCTCGCTATGCGAACGCTTCAACATAATACACTATGTGTGCAGTGACTTAATCGTTATTCGCATTTATAGCGGAAATTGCATATTTTGACACGTAAAAAATTGACCGGATCATTTCCTATATTTTAAGTGCTTTCCCATAAAGTGTTTATCATGTATATAGTGTGAATAAAATGACAATAGATAAAATAAGCCACAGGAGCAAAGTACGTTAAAAATCGCTTAATATCGTGGAGAGCCCCCGGTCAGATTCGAACTGACGACTTGTTGATTACATGTTACCGGGACAGATGACTTTTAAATATATAATCCAACGTCAGACTTATTTACAGTATTTTGTATGGCTTGTCCCGCTTTTTTTACAGTCAGCAGGACAATAAAAAATGCAGAAAAATCCCCTCAGCAAAGCGATTGGTATAAAAACAACAAAGACAACCGACCGAACGCAACCCTTAAATAAGTACTCGAATGAATTATCTATTGCCGGAGAACCCGGCCCCAGAACCGTTAATATACGATTCTGGAGAGAGTCCAAACAGACTCAACATAACTTATCACTAGGATATGTGAGGGATTTGGACTATGAGACACAAATAAACAAACTATCCACCTATCTATATGATAGGAAAAGCTTTGAGCAACCGAACGCTGAACACATCATACGGTGTGTGAAACACATCATAACCAAACGTGGGATAACCGAACCCACAAATGATAATGCGGTCGAGCTTAAACGACAGTTACGCCTTGGTGGATGTCAGCCAAACACGATTAGAATCTATATGTGGGCCATGCGATATTGGGCACGGTCCCAACTTAAGGACATAGATTTCGATTATGTTGAGCTGCCGGATATCGAGATACACGAAATTAAAATCGTGGACGCTGCCGTTATACGGAAACTCCTTAAGGATGGGAGTATCACGACACGCGAACGCTGTATAATCGCCCTGTTGGCGCATACGGGTGTCCGTGTAGGTGAATTATGCCGGATTCAATTAGAGCATATTTCACTCAAAGAGGGCATTATCGAGCTGCCTAAGACTAAGAATAAAAAGAGCCGATATGTACCCGTGAGCGATGAGGCGTTAGACCTATTAAAACGATGGATTGGCGAGCGCGCTAGTGTCGCTGTACAATACAAGATACAGCACACGTTCTTATTCATCGCAGGAAATGGCGAGCCTCTTGGCGTGGATGGAGTAAGGAAGATGATGTACAGGCTCAAAAAGTCGCGTGGCATCAAAGGCAAATTTCATCCGCACCTTTTGCGTCACACGGCAGCAACAATGATGTTGCGGACCCCCGGAGCAAACATCCGAGAGGTACAACAGATATTAGGGCATTCGAGCGTAACCATCACCGAGCGATATACGCACAATGACGATGCTCAAGTTCTAAGACAGAAATTTAAAGGGCTGACCTACTGATATCGGCCCTTTCATATACTTTTTTATCATGCATCATTTTATGGAATCGAACCTTATTATTCTGGAACTCCCGAATACGGAATACGATGATAGTTGGGCTGATATCACTATCAGGATAAGTAGAGATAATGCGAAATATCTGCTAGACAAGGATAAGTCAGGTGATATGCGCATTGGTAAGATTGTTGATATCGCATTAACCGACTACCGAGAGCATAATACTAATCGTGGGTGTAAGGGCAATGATAGAATACATGTTATTTTGGGCGGCACAAATGCGGGTGTTATCAGGGAATTGGCTGAAAGAGCATGTGTAACACCCGATGAATATGTAGCATTCTCTATGGACGAATGGCTACATTTTAAAGATTATATCTAAGTCGCGCTACGATAGGCCTATTAAACACTATTCTATTTTTCAAATGTAAATCATTTCGCTTACAGTAAGTGCTATTTCTATTATTGCATGTAATGAGCTTGATGCATTTAGCCCGGTTTAGCATTATTATTTAACCGTTTAACAATAGTCTATAACTTGTGGTGATATGGCTTACGCGGTAGTCTACAAACTATTTAAAGGTTGCGAACCTATGCAAAGGTATATCATGGGTTTGCGTACAAGTACTCCTAAAAACCAAATATACCATGAAATCCACAGGGGACATCTAAAATGAGCACAATAAGAACAATAGACCGTAAAGACGAGGCCATAATGGCCTGCGTGGCACAGAACGAGGGAAAATATGCGAACGAAATAGCGCACATCCTCGGATTACCGGTTACGACCGTATTATATCGTTTAAGGACACTCAGCGCCGTCGGATACGTCACGATTACCAAGACACGTCAGCATGTGTACTTTCACTTAGTAATACGGGACGACAATACAGGAGCAAACGCACAATAAACGAATAAAATAGACATACAGGAGAATTAGAACGATTATGACGACATATAAACAAATTGATGAATCAGACAGGGAAATATTAGCCTGTTTGTACGAAAATGACGGCCAAAACGTTAAGCAAATAACGGACGCGGTTGATATGCCATATAATACGGTTAATAACCGCGTTAAGAAGCTAAACGAACTCGGATACGTCGCATTGACACGTACAAGGACAGAAATTATCGTGTATATCATCCGTAGCGATGTAACAGGAGCAATAGCATAAAGGAATGTTAAAAGCGGCCCGTTTGTCGAGAACGGACCGCAAAACTAAGGACTGATAATTATGATTCAAATTACATCTAAACTATATAAACTTAATGATAGCCCGAATATGACCGCATACGCATCGATAGAGGTGGTTTAACCATGCAAGCACTAACCAAACATCACCATGAGACACCAGCAGTAGCAGCGCGTGTACAGGCCACACAGGCCGCTTTAAAGGCACCTACCGAACCATGGGGACAACAGGCACCAGCAGCAGCGACACCAGCACCCGCGACACCAACACCACAAGCCGCGCCGGATGCAGATAAACCAATTCAGGCAGAGAGACAGAAGGCGCGCGCCCCGGAGACGAAATTCGATATGGCGATGCGAGAAAAGCGCGAATATCAGGAAGCACACAAGGCAGGACAGGCCGCGTCACCAGCACCGACGCCATATGCTCCTGAGCAGGCCCGGCAGAAGGCCGAAGCTCAAGAGGTTATGGACGAATGCATCAGGCGCGATAATGAGATGGATGAGGCGATAGCATCAGGGATGCTCGGAATACCTGTAGAGATTAAACCGCGCACGCGCTCCCTTTTCGATTTAGGCGCGATTACAAACGATGGCAATAAAAATCCAAATTATAGCGATGAGGAGTATAAGCGCGCCATCAGGCACCTAGATGATAAGGTCAAAGCGTCCGGCATCGAGGCGGGATGTACCGCCAAGGTAGTACTAGCAATAGAATATTCAGCATCACATCCAAGAGAGGACGGTACCTACGCTGACGAGATACTAGTTGGACCGTCCGAGCTGCTAGTCTTAGAAAAGCCCGTCCCAGACAAGGATTTCATGACTAGCTTGTTATATCGAACGCAGTATACCGAAGTCGGGACCGCTATCCTATTCGTTCAACAAAACAAACATGACATGCGGTATTGCGTCGAGGACGGAGACTGGTACATCTATGATAACGGTAGGTGGGCGCTCGACCAAGGTAGCTCCATCGCCATGAACCGAATGACGGCATTCTGTTGGTTAAGAGTAGAGCAGGCCATGAATATAGACGAGCCCGACGAGAAAAAGAAAAACGCCATGATTAACAACGCTAAAAATCTACTATCACAAAGGGCTCTTACAGCGTCTTTAAAGCTCGCAGCCAATAATCCTCTAGTTAGCATCCGTAAGACTGATTTCGACGCAAACCCGTGGCTCCTGAACGTCCGTAATGGTATCGTAGACCTTAAGACAGGTAACTTGAATCGCCACAATCCCCTCGACCTTACAAGTCGCATGGCACCGGTCAAATATACAGAAGAAACTGAGTGCCCGGAATACATGAAAATGATGCGACAAGTATACGGTGACGATGATGAGCTGATTGAGTTCGTAGAGCAAAGTTGGGGATACGCGTTAACCGGAGATACAAAGGAAAAAGCCGTATTCATCCACAACTCGGACGCCGGATGGAGTGGCCGCAGTACCATCAAGAACATGCTTATCGCCATCATGGGATTGACTAAAAATGACGGATACGCAGCAGAGCCGGATGCGTCCACGTTCTTGGAGAACAACCACAACCCGCTAAGGGCTGACCTGATAAACATGATGGGCGCGCGCATGGCATTTGTGAGCGAACCGGCGCGCGGTAAGCAGTTTGACGCTGAGAACCTAAAAAAGATAAGCGGTAACGATTACATCACCGCGAGGGGACCATACATGAAAAGTATGGTCACATTCAGGCCGACCTTTAAGTTATTTGTTCTGAGCAATCACATACGGGCGATAAACGCCGACGACGAGAGTATGGTTAAACGCTTACGCATCGTACAATATAGATATTCGTTCAAGGAGACGCCTACAAGCCCCATGGAACGTACTATCGATAAAGACATAGAGCGGAAGCTTAATCGCGAGTCTGGGGCCATCCTGAACAGGTTGTTAGCCGCTCTGCAAAGATATTTAAAGGCCGGTAAGCTGGCGACACCTAAATGTGTTGACATATCAGTGGGCAAGTATCTGGACCAACAGGGCTCTGTGGATGAGTTCTATAATGACTGCGTCGTATACAGCACCGGTACTAACTCGATGGTATCCGTAACGGAATTATACAGTGCCTATAAGAGCTATATGGAGATAGCCGGGCATAAGTTAATCAAGCAGCGCCGGACTTTTAACATGATGTTAGCGGCATATCTAGAACGACAGGGAATCAAGTCAGTTAAGGACAAGTATGATGGTAACGAGGTTACCGCGTACCATGGATTAGTCGTATGGTCCAACCTAAGACTACGAGAAAACAACTAATCTCTCTTTCTCTCCGGTTTCTCTAAGTTTCTCTCTGGCATACGTAGAACCGATTTATACTATACAGAGAGAAAGAGAGTAATATATTAAAATAATGTATATAGTGTTATACTCTTACTCCTATACTCCTATATGCGAAAACAAATTTTGCTTTTTTTCTCTCTTTCTCTCTGGGAAATTTATACGGTCTACGCACGCTCATTAATATTAAAAATATGGAGAGTTAACATTTTTTAGTTTCCTCGAATCAACACAACCTTTCTAATATCACCATAAGTACCATGACAAATCATGATAGATTAATTGTTGTGGTGATTATTCAAATTCTAGGGATAGTAATATGAATCTTGAAATTATGATAATCCATAGTTAATATTATAGCCATACATCGTATAGCTTTTATATATCTGTGTGGAGTCGGGTATGGAGCCTAAATCTGGTGCATCGGAAGAGAGAGAGAGAGAGAAGGAGACGTTATAGAGTTAGGGCAAAGCTGCAACGTCTCAGCGAACAATCCGAGATGATTCATGAATTACGCGACCAGATGAACGCATGTCTTGATATCCCTACTCCTGAACGGTATAAAAAAATCGATGAAATATTGGGCATATTAGCCGAAGTGACTAAAGAAAATAATCAACTTATTACCGAGTTGCAAAACGAGATTGCGGAATTGCGCAAACAAAGAATAAGTCATTAATCATACACGTCTCTTTTTTATGTGTACGGTTTTGTACATATGTGTACATTATTGATACTTTTGTAACCTTTTTTAAGAATATCAGGTTTCGGGCGAGCATCAGCGAGCCCGCGCGCACCCGTCGCTAATCAGGCGAGGAACCGCAGCTCCCCGATTGTGCACCCGTCTATATGTCTAAGTGAGCGCGCTAATTCTCATGTCGTATATATACGGTTTGTTCTCTAAGCTATCATGCTCACATTCAGTCCGTATGCCCTAGCTCAGCCCGACATGGCGGCCGGTCGGCGCGCGCCCGTCGCTACTCTATCGAGGGACAAAAGGCCCATTGATTGCGCGCCCGTCTATATGGCTCCGAGAGCGCGCCAAACCGTCCGAGGTATGCGAATGTACCCTGTGAGGTAAAACGTGCGTCTCAGATTAAAATAAAATAGCTTTATAATAATAGATTGGTGGCCGAACTATCAATCAGTGATATAGTTTATATACGGTTGTTTCCATATTTTTCGGCGTAAAAAAGATTAGAGGCAATCGTGAATCACTTTTATAGCAAAGGCAATTGCCGAAATGACAACAGCCAATGAGATTAGCAGTATGGATATGAGTATGGTTATAACTGTAAGTATGACTAAAATAGCCCGTCTATGTACCCATAATCTTCTCAAAATCGAGGATATAATCGACGGTCGTTCATCTGGAATCATATTCCATGCTGAATTTAAACATAGTAAACCAAGAACTGTAAAAATTATTCCAGCAACTATTATGACAAGTGCAGTAGCCCCTGCTGCTGCAAGTCTATTATCTGGAGCACTCAATACGATTGCAGCGCTTGATACTATCGATGCGAAACCCGCGAACATTCCAGATATCCCTAAAAGTCCTTGTAGTTGCGCAAGTGCGCCTTTATTTGCATCTTTCCTCGATGCGTCCTGACCATCCAATATCTGTTTTAATTCCGCTGGTGTCATATTATTAATCTGATGAAATCACTGCCCTTATAACTCTATCGATTACGACCTTTAAATAACAAAATCTCATATAAACAAAACTCGTGTTAAGTCTTAGACGCATAACGATAGGTTAATAAATATCATGTAATACTGTAGAATGATGAAAATACCGGACGATTATACCACGACTAAAAAGATATTCAAGAGCCGGATATTGAGGTTTTGGTATATCGGTTGGATAATGATAAGGGATTATCCATTTAAAGTCGGTCCTGTGCTCTTATTAATAATTGGGTTTGGCATAGCTTATCAGTATGCGCGTGGTTACGTTCCATATATATTGAGCTATGTGGCGGCTCATGCATCGGACTTTAATAATTTAACTGACACCAGCCAACTCGCGTTAACCATTTCGATACTAGCAATTATGCTATCTACGTTATCGTTTTTGATAACGATTATATTGCAGTTCCTCAGGTTTCGTAGATGATTGTCAAGTTACGTATAATAAAATATTGAATGATTATAACAGCGCGTTGTCGTTTGGCTCTAAGGGTAGTTATAACATCATTAAACGAAAGTTGCCGAGTAAACCACTACAGAAGGAAGATAAAAAACCTCAGCACTTACCACATCATAGTTATTATGTTTTCAAAAAGAAACACTAAGTTATTATCAGAAATGTAGACGTTTTCGATAAGCTGATATACAATATATGCATAATAAGTATGTATGTCATTACTACCAGTAATAAACGATGTGACGGTGGCCGCATATTATTTCCTACCGTCCATAAGGAATAGACTCTCGAATAACTTGATTGCCGGTATCGCTAAGGAAGGCCATATAGTCATTCAGCGCGAACAGGATGCAGTCAATTCGTGGATTGAGGGACCAGCAAAAACAGTGTTCTGGATTATGGCGGGAATCATTATTATGGGAGCCATTGTGGTTGCATGGGAGCCGATAATTAAACCATTCTTTGGCAATATAGCAAAAGTAGTGACATAGTACATTGTTTCATGCTCACAACATCACCCTCATCACACTGTACTGTGCTCGCTTAGCCCAGCCTGACGGCAGATGTCCTCACTCGCCCCAAGGCGCGCCATGTAAACAATATAAGCAGCATCTGCTACACGATGAGCAAAGTATTAAGTCGTGAGCAATTAAAACAACCCAAGCGAGGCAAAAATAATGAAAGGAGAAGCATCATCATTTAAACCGCACATTGAGGGCAAAATCGTGAAAATTATCAAAAAGGGAGAACACTATAAGGGTAAAACCAATATCGGTGTAGACATTGATGTGAAAATCACAAATGACGGCACTACTGGTCGAATAGTGGCTGAATTGGGAGATGGCATGTCTATTGATATTAGTGGAATCTTTTCAGAAAGAGATGAGGGGTTCGGTGTTTATGATGAGAGCAATGGGTTGACTCTCGAATTTATGCCACGTGATGATGGTACATTCTTCCTAAATTATTATTCGAGACCATGAGATAATTGGAGTAAATGCTGCGCTTTATAAGAGTCTAACATATAATATAGCCCTGCTGACACCTAATATTCACATCGATAACACGTCTGGGGGAGTCATTTTAGATAATAAAATTCCATGACATATTATAGCACGGTATTATCCCGCTAGTCGGCCCCTATCACCACATCTAAAATCCGATAGTGCCGATGCCTTATTATTCAATGTAATGAAAATAAGTATTTTTATTTGAGCATTTCCGGGACGGGTTATAGTGATTTTTACGCATACCCGGGATTTTCAGAATCTCGGTCTTTGGTTATATGTTATAACACGCCATGCATCCATATAGTCCTAATCATAGGGCGGACTTAACTTATGTGTATGGCGCGCGCTAGTCGCTATTCTGACAAGTTACCATGCTAGCTGATGCCGTGGAACATGATGTTGCGCTGGACCGCTGCGTTGTCGATGAGAACCACGCCTCGATAGATTGACAATATGAGGACAGAAATGCCAGCATCGTGTAATTGGCCATAGCGCAAATAATATATCATAACAACAATAGGCGAATTAACAAGTATTAAGTGCCGAAAAAGTAGTTATATTAGCTGTTAGCAGTTACGGTCACGGCGCCTGACCGTCCCGCGACTTTTTGTATCCTATATAACATATATCTGGATGTACCGCGAATAGCGAGAGAGCCAAAAATACATATGAGAAATATATCATTAGTATAAATTAAAAAGTTACCACCAATATGTCCAATAATAAGTTCGATAAATAAATACACACCTGATAATATTGAAATAATACCCCATATGATGTTTAATATATATTCAATAAATACAAGCGCGGCAGCGGTAATCAAAAATAATAATCTCGTATTATTTATATTTTTATATAGATATTTAATCGTTATATTATTTTTATGAAAAGTATCAGTAACTAAAGTTTTTGCTTCTGACAGTTCCTTTACTCTAGTTCTTACTGTAAAGAATGTATACAGAAGTAAGGATAAATAAAGATTTATAAATTGGTTTATTACAGTGAATAGCATTACTAAAATCATCAACGAAAGGGAAAAAAGAAATATGATATTCGATGTTGAATCCATAACGTTTTGATATTTATTTTTCATAGCCTCATTAAATATATTAAATGCAATTATGCAAAAAATCCATAGAGATGCAGCGATACCAATACTCAGAGCGATATCGTTGTACGATTTAATACCGCTACTATACAGTATGCTATTGGCATTTATCGTTGTATTTATATTTAACATTGACAATATATTTGGTTCAGTTTTTTGGTTGATAAATCCAACCGACGTATTTAGATAAATAGCGAGAGCGCCAAATACACCCATAATTGTTATCAATTGAAAGTTGTCCTTTAAAAATTGTGGGAATGTTTTTTCTGACAGCTTTTCTGTCGGTGGTTGTGCATTTAAAATAGGTTCAACCGGAGCAATAATCTTAAGTTTGCTATCTTTTTTATTTTTCACCATGCAACACCATCGCCGTCATTTTGTAATTATATCCTTTTCAATATCTCCGGCATAAGCCATGTTGTTGCACCGCCAATGATAGCAAGTACGATTCCCCATATGATTTCCTCTTTCGTAGGCGCAAATCTCTTTTTCGGTAAGTCTGATTTCGATTTTAAATCAAATTTGACATGGCTGGATTTGTATAATATTCTAATTAGAACGAAATAAAAAGCCAGAGCTAATACTACGTATAATACAAGTACAATAAATATATCAAAGGTCGTCATAATGGCTCTATTCATTGAATAGAATAAAAATGTAGCTGCCACTGTTAATATGGCAATGATAAATGATGTTAGGGCGTTATTATTGACATTATTTATCCATCTCGTCCTATTATTCAGTATGCCATCAACTGTATCTCTCAACTCTAATAGTTCCGGTTTATCTAATCTTGATATATAAAATGTGGCGGTACTTTCCGATAATTCCAGTTTCGCTTCTGGATAAATGATAAGCATTTTATCGGGGTCATTATCATCGATTATAAAGCTAATAGTAAACTTGGTAAAGTTGTATTTCTGCCTAGTTTTTACATCACATTTTTCCAGTAACCCATTAAAATCATCCGCATTCCAAATAAACCATCGTTCATTATCATCGGTAATCAATCGAGCATCAAGTGGACGATGATGCTCAGATGGAGATTTATATACAGTAGCAAATGCCTCGTAGATAGCCTCTAAGTCGTCACGTGTCACCTTAATCAAGTCATATTTTGCGTTAAACTCATCTGGTAAACGTGTTGCCATACACTTCTTATAATAAAATTAGTATGCCTTAAGGTTTCTCATCGTATGCTTTATAAGGTCTAACATATAATATAGTCCTGCTGACAACGTAAAATCACGAAAATCAGCGGGACAGTCGCGGCGATAATATATTTGCTTTATCTCATCACCATCAATAATACTGACTAATTCAAGTCAGACGATATATTTGGTTATAAAAGTGATAAGAGCCCCCGGTTAGATTCGAACCAACGACCTGTTGATTACATGTCAACCGCTCTAACCTTTCTGAGCCACGGGGGCTTGTTATACATAAGCTACATAAGCAAATGTATATTTAATCATTATCCGTATATAAAACGATAAAATGGCAAATGATTGCACTTTTACCAAAAACGGTGTTTTTTATGGCCGATCAGGTCCAATTTTCTCCTTATCTACAGGCGATAGAGTTCAGTAAACTGCTAAGAGTATAATCTGTATTTTATTTATATTTTGGATACTTATGATTTATTTATAATAATTTTATCGGGTCGCTATTCATCATTATTTCCTATTAATAACTGATAATACCGGCCCTTATTGGCTTAGGGGGCAAGAGCACAAAGATTAAGCCCTATTACAATTTATATGGTATGGGGATGGAATGTGAGTATACTTTATCAAATTTTAGGGCGTACGAGCTCTGAAAATACTATCAAACTATATAGTCCCGCGCAGAGCGAACTGCTGCTGTGCCTGAGCAAGCAGCAGGTCGACAACAAGATCGAGGAGCTATGGACTCCTCTCTTAGGTTCCGTTGAACACCAGATTGCCAGGTTTTTAAGCGACGGTCTCATCGAAGAGGCTTCGCTGGAAGAAAAGTTCGATTGCAAGTTCCGCGTAGCGGATATGAAGCAATTGCTTGAGTCTCATAGCATTCCGGCGCCTGTGAAGGGTAAAAAGTCGGATCTGATAAAGAAATATCTCGATACTCTACCGCTAGAGACGGCATCGATCGCCGTGGCCGACGTTCGCCTATACCATGCGACGCCGCAAGGAAAAGCGTACATCGAGATATATGACGACGAGAAAGACGCGGCCCGCAGGTCCATGGAGATCAGCGCGATGGCCTTCCTGATGAACGGGCAGATCAGCCGCGCAGGGGAGCGTATCGCACTCTACGAGTCGCAGCAGATATTCTCGCGAGGAACGGGCATTGACTGGTCAAAGGGAATGCCCGAGCCATTCTTGAAAACGGCCTCATATTTATTGTCGCACAATTATGACGACCTGCCGCTTTCCGAGAACCAGCGCAAGGAAGTCGGAATGCTCATGGCTCTATCGGTCCTTCTGGGAGAATCATACGAGCAGGCCGGAAAACGCCTGCTATCGCTCGATAACGGCGAGTTCACCTGGGCAGTGTTCGGCAACGTGCTGCGCACGAACCCATGCTGTGGCTTCGCCGCAACCTGTGACCCGGATGACCCGAAAGCCATCGCAGAACTGTATGCGCGGACTCGTATTGCCGAAGCGAGCGTGAACCGGGACTTCGAAGCCCTGGATTCCTCGCGCATCGGTAAAGGCATACGCATACTTCCCGCTAACGGCGATAACTGCATCAAGTGCCATAACAAGCGCCACTTCCTGTGGTCGGAGCTACACGAAGTACCGAAGCTACCCAGGCAGTGGGGCTGCCAGTGCATTTACGCCGTCTGGATATAGGGCCCGCAACGCCCTTTGAAGGATGCCCGGTCTAATTCGCCTCTAACGGGCATCCTATCATATTCGAAATAAAACGTGTTTAGCTATACGTATTGGCAATACAGTTTGGCGTCTGAATAGTGGTTACTTCGGCCCCGGAGCAAGGTTCAGCATAGCCTCCGGCGGCCGTGATGACTTTTTATTAAACAAAAAGGCACAGAGGCACAGTCGATCATATGGTTACGCCTCCGGCGGCCCGGCGACATTTTGGATCATATATAGTAATTAATTGAAAACATCGGCTAGTCATTTAATAATTAATGAAAGCGTAATTCTTCGTTTTGACTATATATTATTTTAAAATAATTTTATATGCTATGCAATCGATTACTCTATGGGTGATTTATATCAGCATAATGTCTGAATTTAAAGAATTTTTAGAGGAATATAAGGTTATCGGGCTTGCCATCGCTGTTATCATGGGCCTTGCGGCCAATGCGCTCGTCCAATCGCTCGTTAAGGATATTATTATGCCGATCGTATACATTTTTCATACCGGGTGGGGCATGGCAGACCTCCACGCTGGGCATCGGCCCAATCGTTTTGGCCTGTGGTGATTTCCTGGGACAGCTGATCAACTTCCTCATACTGGCTTTCGTGGTGTTCATGATCGCGAAGTGGGTGCTTAGAGGAAGAAAAGGTTACGAAAAAGTAAGAGTCTTAAATACTCTTTTTATATTTTTAGTTAAGCGATCGTTAGATAAGCTTTATTATAATTTCATTATATATCTCTAAAAGATTTCACGCTGATAAGGTAAAAAGGGGGTATCTCATTGAGGCAGTTATATATAAGATCTATCCGGATCGGCATCATCTGTGCCATTGTAATGTTTTCGTCATGATCGCGATCATCATGTACGCGATAACAGGACGGATGGCAGGCGGCTCCAGTGATGCGGGCGGCATGGCTGTCATATTAATGTTCTTTGCGTTATCTGTTTCAAGCATGGCACTGGTAGGGCTTGTCACTTCGGCATTGATCTCAAAGGAAGCTCAAGGAATGGGCGATGTAATAAAAGCCTCGGTGGTTTCCGGCTCGATCTCCTATCTCGTTGTTTTTATCCTAACATTGCTGTTCCTGGCATTAACCGAAATTGGCCATACTGATATTGTGGCTTTTATATCCATACAGATCTGGATGTTCATCATGGGCATGGTCGCTCTCGTCGAAGCCATACCGTTTGTCATAATATTTTCGGTCATCGGAAGCATGGTATATCTGCTATTCTTATCACGCTTAACGTTGGGGAAACTGTTAAAGACCGCGACAAATAAGTGGTTTTTAGCTTCAGCGATCATATCCGGAGTGATCGCCCTATGCCTGCCGATCATTATTTACACATTTTATCCTTCAGGCTCCCCCGGGATTGAAACAATGGCGCTATTATTATTCACCATAACGTCACTATTTTTAGGGGCTCTATCCACCTGGCCTCTAAAATGCGATAAAGCCTATGGAAAAGTCTGGTTCGCATCGCTGTTTACCGGGTTGATTGTGGGGCTAGCCTGGTCGTGTGGTAGTGTCGTCATGGCAGCTACGAATATAACCCTGAACTTTTACGGATCATTAATTACGATACTGGATATGGTCGCAATCGGGCTTATGTTCGGGTTTATAGGCGCCATGTTTTTACGAGCTATTGCGAATTACAGGGCACGGCCGTCAGCGGATAATGGCGATTTGCCAGAATGTCGATCGTTATACGCTAATGCGCTTCATACCGGGCTGATCATCGGTATCGCAATGTTACTATTGACGATCGTACCGGCGCTAATCTCGTTTATAGCAGTCGGTAATAACCCGTCAGGCAAGGATTCTTTTGTGGCGTCATCGGGGACGCTATTCGGCTGTTTAGCCATTATGAACATACTGCCACTTGCTGCGATCTTTACCGGTGTTCTCTCTATCCGGCGCGCTCCCGTAAAATGCCTTGAGGATGCGATCGATGGGGCCGCCATCTCGAGCACGGTCTATGGGTTGGTCGTGATTTTTATCATAGCGTTAGACTGGGTCATCATGGGTTACACGTCAGCAATGATATTCAATCCGGCCGGATCTGATTTAATGATCCCAATCTATAGCAGCATATCGTTTGTTTTAAAAGTCAGCCCGATCATCATGGTCGTCATGGTGTTTCTCGGGATTGTTTCAGGCGCTATCTACGGGGCTGTCATACGAAAGCTAAAGCCTCAAGAAAAAGGAAATATGGCCACTGAAAAGCAAGAATCCGGATAATACAATCAACAGATAATAGATATTCATCTTTTATGTAGCCTGAGAAGTTTTATCAGCTAATACGTCGACCTGACTCACGCTCTATATGCAGGAAAAATATGATAAAGCGATCGCGGTAGGGATGGCGGGCGTACTTCTGTTTATCATTACTATCTATATTTCGATGGATATATTGAGTGTTAACTGGGAAGCCGGACAGGTCGGCATGGGAATTTCGGATATTTCCTGGTTTATCGGTATAATCGCATCAATAATAGTATCCATGATCGCCGCGGGTTTTATCTCCGCGCTTGTTTCAAGCGATGATATCCGCTCATATCGGGAAGCCTGCGAGGTCTCTGCCCTATCGGGAGCCGTTCCCGCATCGATAATATTTGTCGGTCTTGTCTATTTGATATATAAGATCGGACTTTTTGACTCGCTTGATATCTTATTAGCCGGGCTTATCATTATTTCGTCCACTATGATCTTTTCTGCGATCGGCGGTATCCTAGGGTATAAATTTACGCATAAGGCTTTTTAAATACGCTTATCTCCGTGTTCATCGTCTGTCAAGCGGCATTTTTTTTAAAGTAATATGTCTATCGGTGATCTGCGGAATCTTATAAACGATCTTGGTATCACTTTTTAGAGAACGAAAAATATGCATTAATCGCTATTCGCATGATCCGCAGCATATGTCTGCCATGGTTTTATAACAAATCAATGCAAAACTATACATGTAACTTTTAGCGTAAGTGAGTAGCAGATGTTCGATTTACCCAAGATCCTGGAGATCATCGAAGCCCGTAAGGCAAAGATCGTCGGCCTGCAGTTCCCGGAAGGCCTGAAGCGGCAGGGGCCGGCGCTCGCGAAACAAATCGAGGCCCAGGCGGGTGTATTAGTCATTATTTCCGGCGATCCATGTTACGGCGCATGTGATATCGACGAGCGATTGCTGGACACGGTGGACGTGTTGTTCCATTTCGGCCACTCGCGCATATCGGACGACGATCGCATCGTGTTCATGGAATATCACCATGAGGTCGATATACAGCATGCCGTAATAAACGCGATACCATTGCTGGGGCAGAAAGTCGGCGTCGTGACCACTGTGCAGCATATTCATAAGCTGGACGAAATCGTAAA
Organism: uncultured Methanocellaceae archaeon; assembly: GCA_963780665.1. Classification (GTDB taxonomy): domain Archaea; phylum Halobacteriota; class Methanocellia; order Methanocellales; family Methanocellaceae; genus Methanocella. Next base: position 173,456 of record CAWACJ010000003.1, read on the forward strand.
ATTACTTTTAACGGCCGATAAAGAGCCGATAGTCGCAAAAGGCGATACAAGGATCACATATCCGGGACAAGTGCTTGGATGTAATTTTAGCGCCGTTCCCGGGGGCGTAGATTCAATATTATTCGTAGGCACGGGGAACTTTCATCCTATGGGCATTAAGCTAGCCCATAATGTGAACGTTGTGGCTGCCGACCCGTTCACTGGCGAAGCACGTGTCGTCGACGTCGATAAGATCATGAGACAGCGTTATGCTGTCATGGCAAAGGCCATGGACGCGAAGAAATGGGGCATAATCATTAGCACGAAGACGGGGCAGAAGCGCCTGGAGCTCGCGCAGCGCCTGAAGGAGATCGCGGGCGACGCAGTTCTCATAGCCATAGAAGAGATCACGCCTGATCGTTTACTTAACTTTAAAGTAGACGCATATATCTCGACTGCCTGCCCCAGGGTGGCCATCGACGATGCGGGAAGGTTCCCGGCTCCCGTCGTGACACCGGTCGAATTCGAGATGATCAAGGGCTTGAAAAAATGGGAAGATCTGACCTTTGACGAGATCAAAGGGGATTAATTATCGCTAATATTTTTATAGGAGCGGCCGGTATTGGTAGTTGAGCGCATGAAAGGTATCCTGAAAGGCGATAAAGTCGTATTGAGCCATGAGGCTACTGAGGAATTGTATAACAACCTCTATTATGGCCGTCTCAAGGACGACATGTTAGAGCTGGCTCTTGTCGAGGCAGCATACCTGCTGGACCGCGAAAAGATCACCGTCGAGATCGACGGTAATGAGCGGTCATTCAGGGATTTTTTCATCGCAGCTTCGCATTTACAGGAATATTTCGAGCTGAAGTATATCGTTTACAGGGATCTGCGCGAGCGTGGCTACTATGTCCAGCCCAGTGTGACGGATTTTAGAGTCTACCCGCGTGGGGGGAAGCCCAGCGTCTCAGCTTCAAAATATTTCGTTCACGTGGTCACAGAGCGCAAGCCAATGCCCATGCAGCAACTGCTAGCGAATCTGCACGCGGCCGTGAACGTGCGCAAGGAAATGGTCCTCGCCATAGTGGATGAGGAAAGCGACATCACGTATTATGGTGTTAAGGGCGAGCACGTCCGTGGCGGTATGCCTACACTGGAAATACTACAAAAAAAGAGCGTGGCGACGCTTATGCAGGACCGTGTCATCATCTGGGACAGCGAGCTTTCGCTCATGTTGCACCAGAAGGGCTTTTACGGCAACATGCTCGATGAAAGCCGTTTACAATTATCGCTGGTCGAGTCTGCATATTTATTATCAAAAGGCCTGCTGGAAATTGAGGACTCAACCACGGGAAAGCCCTTAAAGCTGGACGATTTCATCGGCCGCGCAAGAGCAATCGACGTCATCTTTGAAGGTAAGCTTAAGGTCTATGAAGACTTAAGGGATAAAGGCCTGGTCGCAAAGACAGGTTTCAAGTTCGGCAGCCACTTCCGGGTGTACGAGCAGGTGCTGGACATTAAGAAAATACCACACTCCATCTACCTGGTCGATTCGCTGGATTACGATCATATTTTCCAGCTGCAGGACATGTCCAGGTCCATCAGGATGGCGAACAGCGTGCGTAAAGAAATGATCTTCGCCTATGATAAAGGCGGCATACAATATTTCAGCCTGGGGCGCATCAAGCTATAAGGTGTATCCGGATGAACGAAGAATTCACAGTCACGCCATGGGACGTAAGCGGTAAAGTCGACTACGCCAAATTAGTAAAACAGTTCGGCACCGAGCCTATCGATGATGCATTGCTGGAGCGGTGGAACCGTCTCACAGGCAGCGTGCCGATGGCTTTAAAAAGAAAAATATTCTTCTCACACCGAGATCTGACGTGGCTACTTGACCGCTACGAAGCAGGCGAAAAGTTCGTCCTGTACACCGGCCGCGGCCCTTCGGGCAATACGCACATCGGCCACCTGATGCCCTGGATGTTCACGAAGTACTTACAGGACACCTTCGATGCGCCGCTATATTTCCAGATGACCGACGACGAGAAGTTCCTGTTCAAGGACACACTTTCCATGAAAGACGCCATGTCTTTCACGTATGAGAACGCACTCGACGTCATAGCGCTGGGATTCGACCCGAAAAAGACGAAGATCTTTTCCGACATCGAATACAGCAAGACGCTGTACAAGATCGCGCTGGAAGTTGCGAAGCGCGTAACGTTCTCTACGGCCAAAGCCGTGTTCGGCTTTGACGGAAGCACGAACATCGGGCTCATTTATATTACTTCCATGCAGTCGGCTCCGGCATTCCTGCCGTCAGTCGAGGCAGGTAAGAACATACCGGTGCTGATCCCGCAGGCCATTGATCAGGACCCGCATTTCCGTGTAACCCGCGACGTGGCGCCGAAGATCGGCTACTACAAGCCTGCGGCCATACACTGCACGTTCCTGCCGAGCCTTGCAGGCTCTGATAAAATGTCCGCCTCGAAACCCGAGACCACGATATACACGACCGACGACCCGAAGACGGCGCGTAAAAAAGTCCTGAGCGCATTCACGGGTGGCCGCGTATCCATACAGGAGCAAAAAGAAAAAGGCGGCGTGCCGAGTGTCTGCGCAGCCTTCCAGTATTACTATTATATCTTCGAGCAAGACCAGGAAAAGCTGGATGCCCGCGAGCAGAAATGCCTGAGGGGCGAGATCATGTGCGGCGAATGCAAGCAGGACCTTGCGGACCGCGTGGTCACATTCCTTGAAAAACACCAGGAGAAACGCGAACAGGCAAGAGACAAGATTCAAGACTTCATCGTGAGTGACTATAGTGCGGCGTACGATAAATTGAAGAAACCGCAGGATAACAAAGAGGTCGCGAAACTCAAGAAAACGATGAAAGAGTATTACAGCATAAAGAAAGATGACCGGATCCTCATAGAAAAGCGAAAGGACCTGGACAATAACGCTAACAAATAGAAGGGAAACCCATGGATCTATCCTCAAATGAAAAGCTGGTCCTGAAAGCCATCGGAACGGCGGAGATGACCTCCGGCGAAGTGGCCGAAAAGGCCGGCCTCAAGATCGAGGCAGCAGCCCAGGCAGCTTATATGCTGGCTGAAAAAGGGCTGGCGACCGTCAAAGAAGAAGTAAGCTGGGCGTATGAGCTAACGGACGAGGGGAAAAAATATGCCAAAGAAGAGCTGCCGGAGCGGACGATCTATAACGCGCTCCCGGAAGACGGCATATCGCTAAACGAGCTAAAAACGAAGTTCTCGCCTGCCGTCGTGAGCATCGCCATGGGCTGGCTCCGCCAGAAAGGCTGGGCAAAATTCGAAAAGCGTGACAGCGACATGATCCTGATACCTCTAAAAGCAGAGCGCTCGCCTGATGAGGCCGCGTTAGAGCTTCTTCTTACAGGCAAGCCTCAGGATAGCCTGCCGGACAAGTCCATGAAAGATCTGGTAAAGCGTAACCTGGTCGTAAAGAAGGAAGAAAAGGTAATATCTGTCGCGGTCACCGAAGCCGGCGAACAGGAGAAAGCTAAGGGAATCACCGTGCTCGAAGAAATTGGCCAGCTCACGCCCGAAATGATCCAGACCGGCTCCTGGCAGGGCAAGTCGTTCCGCAAGTTCGATATCACATCACCGGTGCTGCCTGAGTATGGCGGGCGCAAGCATATCCTGCGCATGGCTGCCGACAAAGTAAAGCAAGTCCTGACCGAGATGGGCTTCAAGGAAATGGAAGGCCCGATGGTAGACGCCGAATTCTACGTGAACGACATATTGTTCATGCCGCAGGATCACCCGGCTCGAACGCAGTGGGACCAGTTCAACTTAAAAACCCCAAAATATATTCATCATTTACCAAGGGACCTTGTCCATAAGGTCCGGGACATTCACGAGTATGGCGGCCACACGGGCTCACTCGGATGGAACTATGAGTGGGACGAGACAATCGCTAAAAAGCTCGTATTAAGGGGGCATACTACCTCTTTGACAGCCCGCTATCTGGCGCGCTTTAACAAGCCGCCCCAGAAGTTCTTCTCTGTGGCGCCCGTGTTCAGGAACGATACCATTGACATGACTCACCTGCTTGAGTTTTACCAGATCGAAGGCTGGATCATGGACGAAGGTCTGAGCATGAGGGACCTGATGGGGACGTTCGAGGAGTTCTATACGCGCTTTGGCATCAAAGGACTCCGATTTAAGCCGACATATAACCCGTACACGGAGCCGAGCCTCGAAATATATGGCAGGCACCCGAAGACCGGGCGCATGATCGAAGTCGGTAACTCAGGTATGTTCAGGCGGGAAATGCTGGCGCCGTTTGGCATCAATTGCGACGTCGTAGCATGGGGCCTGGCGCTGGAGCGGCTGATGATGATCCTTTACGGGTATGAGGATATCAGGGACCTTCACGGTCCTTTATGTAACATTAATTTCTTGAGGAGCGTGCCCATACTATGGCGACAGTAAACGTTGAACGTTACTGTTACCAATAAGTATAAAAACGTATACTGCCCTATCATAGAGTATGATAAACAAGAGCTTCAGGAAGCGGAATGATGGTTATACTTATGATATGGTATTAGCGGGCCGACTTGAAGATGGAACAATAAATAAAAACGAATCGGCAATTATCCAGGCATATATCGTTGATAAGCTGTCGAAAGGCGAAATAAGGGCGAGTACTGCATCATTAATAGCGCAGTCACTCACCCAATTTAGAAGATTTTTAAACGTCGATTTTACCGGACTGAATGAGTCAGAATTTAAAATTGCTATGCTGAGTCTTAGAAGCGGGAACAGTATTGACGGTAAGCCATATTCTGATGGTACAAGAAAACGAATGATGATGCATATTAAACCGTTCGTTACTTACCTGGGTGAAAAAAGGATTATAAATGAAATTTCATTAAAAGAAATAAAGTCAATTAAAGCGCCAAAAGTAAAAATGGGTAAATATAGGGCAGAGGATATATTAAGCGTTGAAGAAATAGAATCAATGGTTAAAGCTTGTAGAAATTCTAGAGATCGGGCTTTAATTATGACATTATACGAGACGGGCGCGAGAATTGGCGAAATAGCTCGTTTAACGTGGGGAGATTTAATTTTTAGTGAAACTGATTGTCGGGTTAGGCTAGAAGATGAAAAGGTTGGCGGTGAAAGATTCCCGTATATCGTTGCCTCCTCACCGTATCTAATACAGTATAAAAATGATACAGGAAGTATAAAAAACGATGATTTCGTATTTTTATGCAATGGCAATAATAATCGAGGTAATCCATTAACCTATAGGGCTGTAGAACATTTACTTGAAAATCTGGTAAAAGATACAGGTATTAAAAAACCAGTAGCTCCTCATTTATTTAGGGCTTCGAGAATTACCAATATGATAAAAGAGGGGTATAAAGAGAGCATTATTAAAAAAATGATGTGGCAAACATTATCTACGCCTATGTTTGATGTGTATGTTAAATTGGCTGATACAGATATTCAAAATGAGGTTAAAGCCCATAATGGCGTTCATGATAAGATAAAAACGGAAGCCAGAACAAAACAGCAAAAATGTGTATGTGGTCACACAAACGAGTCGACGGCTAATTATTGTTCTAACTGCGCTCGATCATTAAAGGAAGGCGTTAAATCAATTCGGGAAGAATTATCTGATGCTAATGGGGTACTATTAAAACTCTTAAAAAATCCAAAGGTTCTAGAGAGTCTTCAAAAATTAGCAGATGAAAAATAATTATTTATTTTGCATATTTTATAAATAACACATTACATTTATTTGGCATAATTTTTAGTTTTATTGTAGAATAAATGTGTATATGTCCGATAGTATTTTATACTAGACGATTGTACAGTAAGCTGTAGGTATTATGGCATGATCTGTGCTGTAAGACTTAATAGAATTAGACTAGGGCGAAAGTGGCACGATTAGGCGATAAGAGAGCGATCGACACGAAGGGCAGATACTAGGTATGCTCACGGAGAAAACTGAGGTACAGACCCGGAAACTGATCTAACTACTTTTGAATGCAAAAATCCCAGCCGTAAATGCCCGCGATAAGAGTCTCTGAACTTGCTTGAATACCGAACGGTATATGGCGAGATCAATTTAGCATCGACATTTAGGGGTTGGTTATCGTAGATCAGCAATGCGAAGATAAAAATGAGGTCTATCGTATACGGCGGGAAGTGTATGAACTTCTTGAACTATTTCAAAGGCGAATAGCTGATGCTTCCGTGGAGTTGGGATTATTAGAAATAATCTAATAAATATCCTATCCTGCCGAGGCAAAAACGCGGGGTATGTTCTGGGACTAACGTTTGAAGCACCCAAAAAAGCATATATAAATTATTATATAATAGACTTGAGGCGACAGCTCCCACCCATATATACATATATTGATTTTTTTCTTTTTGAATGTGATTTTTCCCCTCACCCTAAAGGGGAAAAATCGCTGAAAGCTAGGGAGCGCGGTAACGGTTCTGCGCGCCCTACACCCAGTAGGATAAGACATGATAATGACCTAGAAATAGAATTACAGTGGCTACACGTGCGCGATAGCGCACCTTTACTTGACCGTATTAGAACAAGTGTAACTGGGGATTGATTAAAATGACAAATTGTCCTGACCCGGTTGGAACTTTCGAGAATAACGATGGAGAAAAGTTTAACGTAGCCTGTAAAAAATGGTCGTGTGAAGTATGCCGGAAGGTACTTAAAAATAAACTCTTGGACCGAATACGAGACGGGTTTATAAAATATAGAGAAAAACACCCCAATTGTGGGCTATATTTCCTTACGCTTACTCTCTCTAACGTGGTCGATGACTCGAACATAATGAAATATTGGGCTAGACTCCGAGCACATATTTCAAAGTACGGGATACGTAATCTTGCATACGTCTGGTGTAAAGAGTTCACACAGGCGGGAATAAGACATTTACATATAATTTATGCCTACGATGAAGATATCGACCAAAATTTCCTGTCTGAAAGCTGGAAAAAAGTAACGGAGAATACATCTTGCGTCGTGGATATTCGCGCTATTGATAGCATACGCTCTGCTTCCGGCTATATCAGCAAGTATATAACTAAATCACTGGATGCGCTTGGATTTAAAAAAGGAGAACATCGCTTCGGTTTTAGTGTACATGACGAATTTAAGCCAGAACCATGGGCTTCTAAAGACGAGTGTACCTTTCATTATGGAGATCACGTTATCGAAGATTATGAACGCGGAATGATAAAAGATATGATGGACCATGCAAAAAAGGCAAGGCAGCGAGTAAAATCTATTAAAAAGAGGATGTTTATGTTTCCTAAATTCAAAATAGAGCTTAATTATAAGCTATTTGAGTTTATGGATGGGTTTAAAGCTTCTGATTATAGTGACTGGTTAAGGGGTGAAAAATAAGAACCTTATTTAAATTATCTCAAAGGAAGTTAGTGATGTGTAGTCAGTAAATCCAAGCTAATATAACCTATGTGAACGATCTATGATAAGCTGAAAATGCACGATCATAGTATAAGGATAAGCAATATAGCACCAGAAGAATCAGTTTGCGAAATATGCGGTAAGCCTGCACCATGGCAAATGTACTGCCAGGATTGCGGACATATTTTACGATTTTATTGTGATGAACATGCGTATTTGAGCCAGGGCGATGAAAAACTGGAGAAGCAAGTAAAAAAGGCATATAAAAAGAACGAGCAACCAAAAATTGAAAAAAAAATAAAAACAGCCAAGGAAGAGTGGCAGACTTACATTCGTGAAAAGAAGCTTTAAGATAGTTAACGAAGATAGGTCTATCAATTAATATAGGTCTATCAATTATGCCCGAATCAAAATCAGAAATAATTGAAAGTTATAATTATTTATTTCAAGAAGTGACTACAGATGTTTCTGGCGACAATCTATCATTAAACGATTTACTACTAAAATTAATTATATTAACCCGTGATATTAATCGACCAGACATAGAAAAATGGGCGCGCCTTGAAAGAGAAGGATACCATAAGGATAATCCTGCTTATACTGAAGATATTGCTAAACCCGAATATAGAAATGTTGTTTATTATTATACAGATGTAGCTGGAAAAAGATCAGAGTTTAGGGCTAAAGAAAACAAGATTTTGACATTACAATGGGCCGTTTATAATATAGAAAGTGTTTCGCATTATGGTCACGCTTACAGGGAAGATCCAGATTGGATATTTGGGTACGGGAACATCTATTTAACAATAGATCAATCTATGATTAAAAAAATTTTAAAAAGCATTCATTCTAGAATAATAGATAAATTATTAGAGATTAAGCCTTTTATCAGAGATTTAGAATACAATGAAAAAAATCAAGAGACGAAAATATCAATAAACAATTTACATCCTAACGTGTTAAATGTCGCAGAACAATATTGCAAAGTAGGAAATTATAGATCGGCTGTACTAGATACCTATATAGCATTAATTTTAGCAGTAAAAGAAAAATCAGGAAGATATGATCTTGATGGAGTACCGTTAATGAGTGAAGTATTTTCGCCAGAAAAAGGTAATATTAGTGTATCTGACGATAAAGAAGTTCAAAGGGGTTATATGTTTTTATTTATGGGGGCTGTAGGCGGAATTCGAAACGATATGGCTCATCGGTTAGGGACGATTAATGCCTTGGAAGCAACTGAATGGTTAGCATATGCTAGCGCTTTATTTAAGGTTCTAGATACTTGTAAACTTGATAAAACACATCTTGAGACATATAAAAATTTAGTGGAACCCCCTACTGGTAACATATAAATAATTTTGTTATTTACCGCTTAAAATAAATCATATATCTATTTGCTCACGTACAATTTTTGCCTTTATATGTCGTCGATATTCATCAGTGAACATAAAAAGGGCAATAGTTGATAGTAAACTATCATCGAGTACATTTAATTCTCCCGTTGGGATATGAGATAGATAACTTAAAAATGCAACAACCGCTAGTATAACTACACCAATATTATAGATATTATTTACGATTTTTTGGTCAATTGGTTTTTTAGATACTTCGGATGATAGCTCATACATTGCTCTAAGGAACGATGGTATAACTAGACCCATAGCCAGTGTTGAGTATAATGATCCTTTTTGACCCCAAAATAACATCGCCAGAATATAAAAAACACATATACCTAAAAGGAGCAGAAGAATCAATATTTCGCCTATTATAAACAGTGGATTTAAAATTTTTATAGTAATAATGCCTGCACGTTTTTTTCTAACCCGCATATCAGCTATTTCGGATAGTGATGGCATGATGAATAACTTTCTTTATCATGCTAATAGAAAGCGTATGTGGTTATAGCTTTTGTGCATATATACATGTAAATCATACTGGTCGTTCACCAGGCGGCGAGTCACTTCTGACTAGATAAAGCTCATTGTCATCAATTTTTTGAGAATAACACTAGTATACCACCGATCAATATCGCTAGTGCACCACCTAAAATTTCGATGTAATCATTTTGTTTCGACTGCTCTACATTCCCGCTTCCGACTAAATAACTCATAAGATTTCCCCCATAACTGTCAAGATACGATAAATTTTGCCATGCGACATATACGAGACATAATCCGATTAGAATGAGAATTGTCCCAATAATGATTGCCGGAACATTATAACTCGGTTGTACGTGTATCGATTTTTCGATTGTATGCTCTGGAGCAGTCGCTTCGTTCTGTTTTGGTCCTCTGGACATATCTATAATCAGAGAGCTCAACTCCGCATTATCATCAACCCAATCATAGGGTCGGGTAGAATCATTCGGTAGCGGATCGCCAAATTTCACTCGATTGAGAGATGCACCGCATTTCGAACAATATCGGGCTTCTTGCATCATTTCATAGCCACAATTCCAACAATACATAATTACCTCGCCATCCCTTACACGATAGGCGATAAACACCCAATATCCTTAATATTATACGTAAGCTTATATCTATGGGTAGAATGAAATATCATCGTATTAATGTAGGGTGTACGTGTATTTTAGACGAGCTCAGGCAGCAAGCGATTAAACGAGAAGCTATATATCCTACTGCATTGTACGATCATAATAATATGATTAGAATAATTATGATGACAATCGCCGCATTATTATTTATGGGGGGCGCCCTGATAGCTTGCGATGGCGCCGTTGTAGCAGGGACAACGGTAGCAACTACCATCAACTTCGATTCCTTCGTACAAGGTCTCGAAATCATGGCTATTGGTGTGGTCGCCATCATTATCGGCGGCGGGATTGCATGGGTAGGCAGCAGGATTGAATAAAGGGTTTGTGATGGCATGGAGATATTCAGGCGTATAAAGCTCGCGATAAGCGTTTTAAAGTATGGAGAGCCTACAATACGGATTCGTTGGGCAACGGATGACTCCACGAAAGGTACTAGTCATATCGAAAGATACGAATTTATCGTGGCATCATCTGTGACATATTATTTATTCTTCATAACAGGCTTGGTCAAGCTCCCATTACCACAGCTCTGGATAGGCGGCTTATTATCTGCTATTATAGCAATCGCACTTGGTGTAACCCTATATTTTATAGCATGGTGTTTTGACTATCTTTTTAGAGCGTGGGGTATTTTGGACTAAATTTATTAATAACAAAATTTTTGAAGTTGAAACTCGATAAAAAATAGGTGTTTATACATTAACCGCCTCAGTACTCATAGGGCTCCTCATATTATGAATCCACCTAAGGGGTACTTACCTTAAAGTGCAAATACCCTCATAGAGCTCATCTTACGCAATATTTAATTTACCGCCTGCTTAAAATCAATTTAAAGACACTTTCTTATGTGTGGGCCGCTCTTGTTATTGTCAGGTTTATTATCATGCGCCTAATGTCATTCTAGCGCTATACTAAGGCTCTATATACTAGAAGCTCGATTATTTAATGTTCTCTATGAGCAATGGTAGTAGCGGTATTTTTGATAGTTTTACTGACAATTTTGTAATCACTGCTCTAGTCCTAGCATTATTTTTAAGTTCATTATTCTTCATTTCTTATAATTTGATAATCATTTTTTTATTGATCGCGGCGTTGTTCATAGGGTATATCATCGGTTTTAAACGATGCAAAAAACCAGGTGGTAAAAAAGATGATAAGAAAGCTGTTAAAATAGATATTACGCCAGAAAAAGAGTATGAACTATTGAATAAGTTAAAAACAGATTATGAAAAATTAATGACAGAGAGAACAAATGTATTTTTGTTAGTATATACATTCCTTTTTGCTGCTTTTTTCCAGCTTTCAACGATAAGTTCTTCGGGAGTGACAATACCTGGAACCTCAACTGTAAGTCCCTCTGGAACGTTAACGTTTACAGGTCCACAAATAATTTATATTGAATACATTTTATGTACCCTTGGATTTTTATTAGCATTAATACATTTTTACATTTTATCGGATACCGGGCAAAAATATAGAGAAGTTGATAATATTTTACGTGATATAAAACAGAGTAATGCGTATATGATAACTGCAAACCTGGATAAAAAAACACCGATAATAAGGATAACGGATGCATACCGCGTAATACCGTTTCTTATACTAGTGATATGGTTAATTATTGGAGTTTTCCTTGTACCAGGTTTTCTTAATGTAAAAAATATTTTTCCGATTGAAAATACTTTTAGTGAAGTTATTGCTATTATTCTGTTCTCTTTATCTGTTATGTTTATGTCAGTTATATTCTTTAGGTTATTCGATAGAATTGCTTATGGTAAACAGTAAAAACGAACGTATTATATGAGTGAAGCGATTTATTATATCTTGATGTGTAGTGTATCAAGATCAATTAATTCTTGTGTTATGCTCGGAGATACTACGAGTTGCTTAAAAGGTATTAACATGTCATATATTTACAAATATAAGAAAATAGTAACAGTTACGTCGGAGGCTTAATGTTCTATGGCGACAGTAACGGTCAACTATCCTGAATTGATCAGGCTCATCGGCAAGGATGTCAGCCTGGACAAGCTGAAGGACGACATGTTTGAGCTGGGCTGCGAGACCGAGGACGTGCAGGGCGATGACGTGACCTTCGAGGTCACGGCCGACCGTGCCGATCTATTATGCGAAGAAGGTATCGCGATGATGCTGCGTGCCTATTACGGCATAAAGACAGGTATGACCATTCCGGCGGTCAAAAAGTCCGACTATAAGATCATAGTCAGTAGCGAATTAGAGGCCGTCAGGCCGTTCGTGACAGGCGCGATCGTTAGGGATGTACACTTCACCGACGAATCCATCAAATCCATTATGCACCTGCAGGAAAAACTGCACGGCACGTTCGGCAGGCGCCGCAAGAAGGGCGCCATCGGCATCCACGACCTATCGAAGATCAAGGGCAATGAAATTTACTACCGGGCAGTACCCAGGGACGGCGTAAAGTTCGTCCCGCTGCAGAGCACGGAGGTCATGACGCCGGCTGAAGTGATGGAACGTCATCCAAAGGGAATGGAATATAAGTTCGTGCTCGAAGGAAAGCACATGGTGCCGGTCATCTATGATGGCGAGGGACTCTTCTCGTTCCCGCCCATCATCAACTCGAAACGCACCGAGGTCACGCTGGCTACACATGACATACTAGTGGAGCTGACGGGCGAAGACCTGCGGACGATCGACTACATGCTGAATATCGCTCTCTACGCGCTTTCGATGCGAGGAGGCCAGATCTACGGGTTGCAGGTCGAATATCCGAACGAGACACTGGCGAAGCCGGACCTGAGCGTGCGCACAATGCGCATAGATGTTGCTCTGGTTAACCGTATTCTCGGGCTCAGGCTGACGGCAGTAAAAATAAAAGAGCTGCTGGCGAGGATGGGATATGGCATCGCGGAAACGGGCAGCGATTATGCGATCGTGGAGATACCGCCATACAGGACGGACATCCTGCACGAGCGCGACCTCGTGGATGACGTCGGCCGCGTATATGGCTTCAACAATATGAAGCCGAGATACCCGAACACGCCGTCGATAGGCGAGCTTTCCGAAGGCGATAAGCTCGCGACCGCGGTCAGGGAAGTCATGGTCGGGCTCGGATGCCAGGATACGCTGAATTTCATCTTGATCGGGAAAGAGGATAACTTCGCGAAGATGAACCGCAAGCCGGGCCGCGAAGCCGTGGAGATCTCCAACCCCTATACGGATCAGTACAACATCATACGCACGTGGATATCCCCGTCACTCATGATCGTGCTGTCCAATAATCTGCATCGCGAGTACCCGCAAAATATCTTCGAGGTAGGCAAAGTAGCGCACCTGGACAGTTTCGAGAACACGGGCGTTAAAGAAGAATACCACGTCGCCTGCGCGCTGTGCTACTCAAAAGCCGGCGTCAATGAGATCAAGTCGAAGCTACAGGCGCTGTGCTATAACTTCGGGCTGGCGGACGTGTTGCGGACTGAGCCTCTGGATGACCCGTCTTTCATACCTGGGAGATGCGGCGCGATTTACCTGGGGGATCAGCGAGTAGGGGTCATCGGCGAGCTGGCACCCGAAGTATTAAAGAACTGGGGTATCGAAATGCCGATCGCTCTCTTCGAAATGGAAATAGCTCCCCTGAAGACAATGAGCAAATAACGAGGCATATTAGACATACTACTGCACGAAAGCGCGAAAGCTAACAAATGCGCTTTTGTGCCTGCATATTTTTCGCGAATCTTTATCGTAACTGTTAAAGTAATCGTTTTACGTTAAGCTATTTGATGTCAAGGTTCGTAATAATTTACCTGACTTTGTCTGGTAATACAAAAAAGATCGCCGAAGCCATAGCAGAAGGCGCTATGTCCCAGGAGTTGAGTACTACTGTCGTTGATTTCCAGGATACGACGCCAAAACTGCTGCGAGAGGCCGAAGTAGTCGGTATTGGCAGCCCTACGTACATGCATACGATGCATGTAAAGATGAAAACATTCCTGGACAAGCTTCATTCGATGCCAGGGAAAAAAGGCGTGGCATTCGGGTCATATGGGTGGAGTGGAGAAGCCCCATGGCACATCGCGAATAAAATGCGCGAGCTAGGTATCAATGTGCTGGATCCTGTCGTTCGCGTCCAGTACGAGCCCGACGAAAAAGAAATCGCATCCTGTAAGCTACTGGGTAAAGACGTAGCGATGAGGCTCAAAAACATGAAGAGACAGGAATCTATGTTATCCCAATGATGGACGGTCATTTTATAAAGCCGTCCATGATTCATATTTTTATAGATCACGGCCAACATTAATTTAATAATAAGGCCATAGAAAATCAATCCGAAATATATTTACGTCCAAAATTTAATACAATGGTCAATTAGCGATTGATCGATGGCAAAGCTATGACCTTAATTGATGAAAATACGCCAAAATTAACTGAAAATATGTTCAGCTCGCTAGTAAGCACGAATATCATTGGTATATTTATTGCTACCTCAGATGGCCGTATATCAGATGCTAACGATAAGTATCTCGAGATCACGGGCTATACGAGAGATGACCTGGGAGCGGGAATCATTAACTGGATGGCATTGATGCCGCCCGAACATCGTAATAAGCATAAGGCTGCTTTAAAAGAGCTTTACGAAAAAGGCTATTCCTCAGGCCTTGAAAATGAGTACATACGGAAAGACGGCCGCAGGGTGCCAGTAATTATGGGGGCAGGCCTTCTCGATAATACGAAATCGAATTACATCGGCTTTATCGTCGACCTGAGCAAACAAAAGCGGGTCGAGCAGATCCTTCGCGAAAAGGATGCCTTGCAGTCGAAGGCGGAGCAGATCGCGCACTTCGGGGCATTCGAGATAAACGTGGAGAATAAGCTCTCGATGTCCTGTTCAGACGAAACTTATCGTATATTCGGTATGACTCCCGAAGAGCTAGTTTCTTTCGATTCGTTCTTCAAGATATTGCATCCGGAGGACAAGGCGCGAGTCATAACTGCGATGAGCACCGCATTAAACTCTCAAGAGCCCTTCGAGATCGAATATCGCATCATAAGAAGAAACGGCCAGACGCGGATACTATATACCAAGTCCGAGATCGTTTTAAATAAAAGCGGCGAAGTTGCCCGGTTGATCGGCACGATACATGATGTGACCGAACATAGGGTCTCAGAAAAAGCCCTGATCGATGCAAAAAACCAATCGGAAATATACTTAGACCTGATGGGGCATGACATAAATAACATCGACCAGGTCGCGAAAGGCTATCTCGAGATGGCGCACGACAAGATCGCCGATACTGGTAATCTGGATAAGACTAATCTGATGCTCATCGATAAGCCGTTAGAATCAATCGAAAATGTTAGCCGGCTGATCGATAATGTTCGAAAACTTCGAAAAGTGCATGAAAAGGACTATCAAATAAAAGAAACCGATCTATGCCAGTTACTGGATGAAGTTCAAAAAGAGTATTCTCACGATCCCGGTCATATTGTGACACTGGCTACGGCGGAGTCAACATGTCCGGTCATGGCGACGGTATATTTGAAAGATGCTTTTGGGAATCTGGTCGGGAACGCCATAAAGCACTCAAATGGCCAAGTCTCAATCCATATCGCCCTGACCAAGGGCAAACACGATCAAGGTGAAGCTTACCATATCGTCGTAGAAGATGACGGGCCCGGTATACCTGATATAAGAAAAGAAAAGGTATTCCAGAGATTTACCGAGGGATCTAAATTATCCGGGAGCGGCCTTGGGCTATACTTCGTAAAAACCATCATAGACGATTTGTGCGGTCGAGTCTGGGTAGAAGACCGGGTAAAGGGTGACTATACCAAAGGCAGCAGGTTCGTAGTCGAACTGCCGATAATAAAAACATGAAGATGGGCAAATAACGCGGGTATACCAGTTCAATTTATAGTGATTTTTGAATTAGAGCTTTTCGACATTAGCAACATTAATATTATTATCATGTAATATTATATTAATGTGGTATTAATCATGCCGAAACTAATTGTTATCTATCTCAGTACGTCTGGAAATACAAAAGCCATGGCGGATGCCGTAGCCGAAGGCGCGGACTCACGTAACATCGATGCTAAATCCGTGAGCTTCTATGATGTGGACATGAACGAGCTCAAGGAGGCTGACGCGATTGCCCTGGGCAGCTCCACGTTCTGGTACACCATGCACCAGGCGATGGAAAAATTCATCGACCGTATCGGTAAAGAAAAGCTCAAAGCAAAAGTCGGGGCTACCTTCGGATCTTACGGCTGGAGCGGCGAAGCGCCTGTCCAGATGGCAGAAAAATTGCGAGCCATGGGCATACATGTCATAGATCCCGTACTCCGCGTGCAATACGCACCGACTGAAAAGGATCTCGACGAATGCAAGCGCCTGGGCAAGGATATTGCGAACTACCTTAAACAGGTGCTAAAGGAGCAGAAGGTAAACGCTTAAATATGATTAGCGAGCTTTTTGCCGTGTGTATTATTCCACCGGGGGCCGGGTATCCGGCAATATGCCCTGAAAATATTGTACTGGATATCGAGTCTTATAATTGGCATATTACAAGAGTCCGATAAAAAAATACAAATAGGAAATACGTGGATAATAGACTATCATCTTTAATTTATTAACGGAGGAAATTTTTTTGTTCCCTAACAAAAAGGTACAGGCCCTTATTGGCCAAAAGATCCAGGTCGAGATGAAAGGCGAGAAGAACATTCTCGAAGGCACTCTCGTTAGCGCAGACGATTATCTCAACCTTCACATGGTCGACACGACCGAAATATTGAACGGACAACGATTAAGGAACCTGGGCTCCGTAGTGCTCAGGGGCAACAACATCATCCTGTTAAACCCCGTAAAGGAGTAATCCGGCTTGGCGGCGGATATTATAGAGGATAAAGCGCTAGAACAGATCAAATCGCATGCGAACGGCGTGCTCCAGAGCGACCTCTGGAAAGAGCTGGGGATAGACAGCAGGAAATGCTCGAGGATCATCTCCAAGCTTGAAGCTGATAATAAAATAAAACGTACCTGGGAGACCGTTAAAGGTACCCGGACATATCGTATTTCTTATCTGGCTCAAAAGAAAGAGGCGCCAAAGAAGGCATATAGCTTCGACATGATCATAGCCGAGGGCAACGTCGCACCGTGCGTCGGCTGCACCTATGAATGCGAGCCCGATTATTGCCCTGACCTGGGTAACTGGATCGAGCTGCTGGCAAAGGACGAGATCTCGCGAGCTAAACGGGCTAAAGAAGAACCGGAGCCCATCGAAGAGGAAGTCGAAGAGGAAATCATCGAAGAACCGGCTCCAAAAAAGATCGTGCAAGAAAAGGCAGCTCCTATAAAGAAAGCGGCAGCAAAAAAGCCGGCAGCGAAGCCGGCTGAAGCACATAAAGCCGAAGCGCATAAACCCGAAGTACATAAACCCGAAGTGCACAAAGCCGAAACTAAAAAGAGTCCGGCAAAAAAGAGCCCGGCAAAAAAGAAATAATTTCATTTTTTAATTTTAATCTTGTATTTCTATTATCATTCTATTTGGCGTAAATCCTGACTATCTTCTAGTTGCATCTATTCGTCAAACAAATTAATAAAAAAAGTTGTTTTAATTAAAAGAGCTTATATTTCTCTTTCTGCACTTTTGTAGTAACACGCGTCAGCGCAGCTTTTTTCCAGTATGTCGCCCATTCCTCGGGCGCATCTCTGCTGATGCCGCCGTGTTCTGTGAGACGGTGGCGTATTTTTACAATAACTGGCGTGTTGATCGCCACGCCGGAAACCACCGCTTCACCCTTAGCCAGTGCCGGCAGCACTTCAAGTATGTCCCTGCTCATGCCTTCTAGACTGGATGCGATCTGGCCCTGGTCCACCGGGTTGATGATCTTCATTGTGATCTGTGACATACACTGTGACAGGCAGTCGCTGTCCAGCTTGGCAGGACGCTGCGAGACCATGCAGACGCCGATGCCGAACTTACGGCCTTCCGAGAGTATTGTCTTAATGATGTTCTTGGATTTGGACTCGCCATTCTGCGGGGCGAACCGGTGCGCTTCCTCGAGCACGACGAACACCGGGTACGGCAGGTACTTATCGTCTTTCTCCTGCATACGCCCGTTGATCGTGCCTTCCCGGGCCTCGAACAGCCGCTTTAGGAGAACGGACGTAATAAGCTGTTGCTCTTTCTGCGACAGCCCGCTCAGGTCAAGTATCGATAGCTGTCCGACGTTGAATTGTTCTTTTAAAGGCACATGCTGATAATCATCAAAGATCGCGCGATGCAGGATGTTCGTGTCGTATCTCCACAGGATCCCGTCTATCGTAGCTTCATTGTTCGTGTCTCTCAGTACGTTGATCTCGTTCTGTATATCCACTTTGCGGAAGTTCCTGCGGTCAGGCAGGTTATTGTAAGCGCGGATAAAGAATGTCTCCATCTTTTCCGTTAAGTCCAGTATGCTTAAGAAGTCATCAAGATCTAGCTCGGTGATCTTGATCTTGATGTTTTCTTTCCTGAGCACCTTGACGGTCGGATGGTAGTCGCCGTCCTTGAACTCGTTCAGGTTCTGGATGTTCGATAGCGTCGAATACTCGCCATGCGGGTCGACGACGAGTACGGACGCTCTATTTAAGGGCTTTAAAAGCTCCTCGAGCAGCACGCCTACTGTGTAGCTCTTGCCGCTGCCAGTAGCTGCTATGATACTCAGGTGCTGGCTGACGATGTCTTTCACACTTAACGATACCGATACATCAGTTCCTAGTACCGTACCGATATCGGCAGAGCCGGTAACGCCCTCGGTCACTTTGCTTATTGACTTGAGAATATTATCTTCAGCCAGGTAAACGACTGTTCCGCAATCCGGCATCGTGCGGGGATGCTTGAACTCTTTTAATGACTCGTTAAAATAGCCGATGATGGATGCGGTGACCAGGAACCGGCTATAGTCCTCGTTGTCCATGCCGCTGAATGCGAGTATGTCTTTAGGGTCCATACCGCTGTCCATTAAAAACTCATCGGGATAAGGCTTAAATGACTGTGAATAAGAGACCCTGCATAGTATGCTGCGTTTTTCGTCTACCCAGTGGTCCTTGTATGCGACGAAATCGCCATTCTTTAGTTTGAGAGATGATATGATGTTGATGTCGTTATTTTCGACGCCTTTGACTATGCCGATCGCTTTCATATCTTTGCCTCTGTGTGTTTTTTAAGCGCCTTCAGCATTTGCCTGCATTCCGGCATCGACTCCGCCAGCATGTCTATCGCTCCACAAATCGCGGCGGCATCGACGCTCATTGATATTTTCTTGTAGTATGAAAAGCTGGGCCTGCCGTCTTGCGTATGGAACATCCTGACGTCATCCTTTTCCATTGTCTGTACCGAGTCGTTTACTTCGGGGGCGAACGTCAAATTTTGAGCGACTTTTCCATCGTACTCGTTGCCAATCCCTTCGACCACGAGGTATGAGCTGCGATAATCGCTTGCATAGGGCATGAAAATATCCTGTTTTTCCTGCGTCAGAAACGGTAGGTAGTCCTCTTTTATGCTGTGACGCACGTCCGTGACGATACCCACGACGTAGCCGTCTTTAGACCGTATCATCACATAGGTGCCGGCCGGTATCCTGGAGACGGGCACGTACCCGTCATCCGCTTCCAGCGGCACTTTAACGATATACTCGCAAAATGATTTGACCTGGACGATCGATCCTACCTTCAAGCGTTATTCACCAGCTGCTTATTTTTGAATATGTACGTTATACGGATATAAAAGAACGTTGCTAGGGTTGCGATAGATTTTAATGTGTAAGCACATGTAAAAAAAGGTCTTGTCCAAGGTACCTTAACTATAGCATCTTTATATACCACGATTATCATCTAGTAATGGGTGTTTGTACTGAGCGAAGTACTTAAAGAACGTTCTATTGTAAAGATATGCATAAAGCTGATAGCATTTGTTATTATTGTATTAATAGGAGCCATAATTGCGAACGCGGCAGTCGCCATTGCAATTAATGTATATTATGGTGTGACGCTGGGACATGGAGCACAGGCGACCGATGCGGCTAAATCACTGTTAGAGAATATCTGGGTCCAGGCGTTTACAGCACTGCTTCAGAATGCGGTATTCGTGCTGATAGCACTGGCTTTCCTAAGATCTGATAAAGAAAAATTTTCTCTGGAACGGTTCGGCCTGAAGTTTACTGCTGACGCTCCTAAGCGTTTCCTTACCGGCATGGGGATCGACCTGGTGATGTTCCTGTCACTCGTAGCAGTTTTACTGCTGGTCGGCTTTGCCACCTACCAGGGATCGGGCATCGACATGTTCGGCGTATCGAGCGTTGCAATATCACTGATCGCAATGGCGATCGCAACGCTGTCTGTCGGTTTCGGAGAGGAGATCTTGTTCCGCGGCTATTTGCAACGAATGCTGACAAACAGGTATGGAATTGCTATAGCTCTACCAGTCGCGGCCGGTATCTTCGTACTGGTCCATATGCTGCCATATTTCCTGTTTGGCGAATTTACGCTGATGGCTTTCATCGCGATCATCCCTATTGCGCTAACGCTCGGATACCTGTTCTACAAGACAGGGTCACTCTGGATCTGTATCGGGTTCCATTTCTTAGAAGATTTCATGGCTTTGGGCGTTTTCTTCCAGGGAAACATGTTTTCGGGTACATCGCCGTTATTCATACTATCCGACCCGAAACCGATACTTGCGTCAGCTACATGGCTCGGAAGCTGGGCTGATGCCACCGGATTTGTGATCATAACGATCATATTGGTCGCCATAGTCGCCTATTATCGGCGGCTAGGCTTCAAAAACCCTTCTAAGATCGCCACATAGAACAAGTTTTTTTTAATTTTATTTTTATACTAAATGAATGACCCCTCGAATGTCACAACTACCTTGAGATATTAATTCTGAGACTAACAACCGGGCAGAAAGAAACATTTATATAATGTATATCGATTCATAATAGTTCAACATGAACTATTCCTCGAGATGAACACGATGCGTAAGAACGAGATCGACATTATCATTCTGGGCATTATGATGAATGGCCCGATGCATGGCTATCAGTTGAAACAATATCTCCAGGGAGATTACTTCAAGCATTTCGTATCTATCAGCATTGGCTCTCTTTATACTAGACTATCACAATTCGAGTCGGAAGGGCTGATCGAGGGAAAGCGAGAGATCCAGGATAAGGTGCCGGATAAAAAAGTTTTTTATATTACGGATGCCGGTAAAAAATACCTGGCAGAGCTTATTGCAACGCCTATAGATATAACAGGTGTCCTATTTTTAGACCTGAATGATTTCATGACGCATGTACTGTTCTTCGATTATATCAGTAAGAGAGAACGACAGAACTTTATTAAGCCCTTCTATAACTATGTCAATGACCAGTTACGGCATGCTGACGTATCGAGTGAGTCTTTTGCATCGCACGGTATTCATCTCAGCAAGTATCAGGTGCGGACATTAGAGCTAGGTAAAGATATGCTCGATGATATGGCAAGATACCTCGAGAAGTTAATGGATATGGGTTAGTCCATACCATTATTAGCGGCATCGTTTTCCTTTTTTGTATGTGAATTTTTTCTTTATAATTCAACCTTATTGTAGCCATACCTATCGAAATGCTAAATTATAAATAGAATAAGTAGTATTAGCTCAATATATACTATTTCAACTTGAAATAACATGTGCTAATATATACCTATAGGTATGAGGTGTACTACAAGATGGATACGACTAACGATCTGGTGATCAGCACCAGTAAGCTCACTAAAACATATAACGGGCAGTCGGTTCTCAAGGGATTGGACCTGAAGGTCCCGAGGCATTCGATCTTCGGGTTCCTCGGGCCCAACGGGGCCGGCAAGACGACGACCATAAAGCTCATTCTCGGCCTGATACGTCCGACGAGTGGTAGCTGTACGGCCTTCGGCATGGACATGGTCGGCAACACCGTCCAGATCAGGCACCGCATCGGCTACCTGGCGCAGGACCCCCGTTTCTATGAGTATATGACCGCTCGCGAGACGATGCGATTTACCGCCAGGTTCTATTATGAGGGCCCGGCGGAAGGGATCGAGGCACGTATCGATGAGACATTACAGCTTGCAGGAATCGACGATAAGGCAGACAGGCCGATCAAAGGTTTTTCGGGGGGAGAAAAACAGCGCCTCGGCATTGCCCAGGCATACGTCAACCACCCCGATCTTCTCATTCTCGATGAGCCCGCCGCGTCCCTTGACCCTGTTGGCAGGCGAGACGTGCTCGAACTAATGGATAAGATCCGAAGCCAGACCACGATCTTCTACTCGACCCACATCCTCGACGATGTCCAAAAAGTCAGCGACGTCGTTGCGATCCTCAACAAGGGCGAGCTGGTCGCCCAGGCGCCGATCGATGAGCTACTGGCCGGACATGGTAATATGACCTACCGGATAGTGATCAAAGGCGATCCGACGAATGTGCGATCGAAGATCGCGCAACTGCCTTACGTGTCCGCGGTAAGCGTCGCGTCGCAGAATAGCCACACCGCCCTGGTTGTCAGCGTCACGGATGTTAATCAGGCGGAGGCGGGCCTGCTCAATTCGATCGTCGCGGAGCATGTAGAGGTCGTCGAATTCGGTCGTAGTAAGCCGGATCTCGAATCCGTGTTCATGAGCTTTGTGGGAGGGAAGAGCAATGCCAGTTAAACAATCGTTAATACAATCGACCAATTTCGGATGGACTGCCGGGTTCCGAAATATGCTACGTAAGGAGAATGACCGGTGGTGGAACCGGAAGTCACTGTTCGTACAGCTTGCGATATGGGGTATCATCATCAACGCGCTGGTCGCCACGGCCCTTTTCATCGTACCATATGTGACGGATGAAGGCCTTAAGCAGCAAATCGCCCACGAGCTATATCATCATGGCATCGTTACGGGCGACCTCATCTACACGCCGGTGACTATTGCAAATATCGGCCAGAGCATGTTCTTCCTGATATCCAGTATGGCCATGTACATCGGCGCCATTATCCTTGTCCACGATTCGATCCTGAAGGAGCGTGAAACGGGGACGGCGGCGTGGCTGTTATCAAAGCCATTGTCGCGAAAAGCATTCGTGCTGGCCAAGGTGCTGGCGAACTGTTTCGGCATGATGGTCATCGTTCTCCTCACACAGGGGGCCATCGCCTATGTCCTGTGCTCGATAGCCCTCGGCCATCCGGTCGCAGCGCTGCCTTTCCTGGCCGGCATCGGGATGATGGGGGTCAACGTACTGTTCTACCTCGTGCTTGCCATGACGTTGGGCGTATTTTCCTTATCCAGAGGCGTCACGCTGGGCGTGCCCATCGTCGTAGGGCTTAGCGGCGGCTTACTCCCCACGCTTCTTCCGGCTATGGCCCGCTTTATGCCATGGAGCCTCGGTGACGTCTCCCAGGGTATCGTGACCGGCGTCCCGCTGTCCTCGATCGATACGCTGCCGTTAATCGCCACGGCTGTCTGGATCACGCTGTTTATCCTGGCTGCATTCTGGAGGTTCGAGCAGATCGAACTTTGAAACGAAAACAATGTTAATGGAGGTCTATTATGACGACGAAGATCATTAAAACGGTTTGCTGTCTTTGCGGACTGAGCGGCTGCGGAATGGACGTGACGGTCGAAGACGGCAAAGTAGTGAAAGTCAGTGGGGATAAGGATCATCCGGAAAGCAAAGGTGCGCTTTGTATCAAAGGCCTG
Organism: uncultured Methanocellaceae archaeon; assembly: GCA_963780665.1. GTDB lineage: Archaea > Halobacteriota > Methanocellia > Methanocellales > Methanocellaceae > Methanocella. The sequence continues at coordinate 197,161 of CAWACJ010000003.1, forward strand.
GCGGCCATGGAGATACTATATTCGCCGAATCGCTTGAAATATCCCCTTAAGAGGATCGGTAAGCGAGGGGAGGGAAAATGGGAGAGGATCTCCTGGGATGAGGCACTCAGCCTGATCTCCGATAAGCTGCAGCAGACCAAAGCCGCATATGGTCCCGAAGCGGTCTGCTTTCAAAAGGGCTCTGGCCACGATAATACGATAGGAGATGTCAGATCGTATTTACATCGATTAGCTAATGTATTCGGTACCCCCAATCTTGCGACCCCATTCTATAACTGCTATGGGCCAAGGCTACTGAACATGTTCATGATGACCGGAGCGATCCCGGCCCCCGATGCGGAAAACGCCGAGTGTATCTTCCTCTGGGGGATCAACCCCACGGATTCGTCCCTGACCCGGCAGATAAAGATACAGGAAGCCGTCAAGCGAGGGGCGAAGCTAATAGTCGTCGACCCCCGGAAGACCCATTTTGCCCAAAAAGCAAATATTCACCTACAGCCGAGGCCTGGCACCGATGGAGCGCTCGCCCTGGGCATGTTAAGGGTCATCGTGGACGACGGCCTCTATGATGCACAATTCGTATCAAAGTGGGTGGTGGGCTTTGATGAGTTAAAAGCTCTATTAAATGACTATCCTCTCGAAAAAGTTGAAAAGATCACTCAGGTACCCGCGGATGAGATCAAAAAGGCCGCCCGCCTCTATGCAGGGACTAAGCCGGCATGCATCTTTTTGGGGAACGGCCTGGACCAGCATACCAACTGCTCGCAGACAGTCCGGGCCATAACCGCCATGATAGCCATCACCGGTAACCTGGACGCCCGTGGCGGAAACATCATATTCTCGACGGCCCGGCTGGCGAAAAATGCCATAGAGCTGCACGATAAGCTCCCGGCCGATATGGATAAGAAGCGTCTGGGAAACGAATTTTTACTTACCAGGTTCGAATATACTAAACTCGCCCATGAGCCTTCATTGGTCCGGGCCATCCTGGAGGAAACTCCCTATCCGGTCAAAGCAATGTTGACCATAGCAGCTAATCCGGTCCTCGCTTCGGCAAATAGTCAGAGGACAAAAGCGGCTATGGAGAAACTTGATTTCCTGGCTGTGGCCGACATCGTCATGTCCGAGACCGCCATGCTTGCGGACATAGTCCTTCCTTCAAGTACGTTCTTAGAGGAAACGTATTACGCCACCTATGAAGTCGGAGCGTACCTGAAGCCTACATATCCGGGACTCCTAAAACTCCGGCCCGCCGTTGTTTCTCCTCTCGAGGAATCCCGGCCCGAATGGCAGATCACGTGTGATCTTGCCAGAAAGATGGGCTATGCAGAATATTTCCCCTGGAAGGACCTCGAGCAAGCTATCGACTATGAGCTGAAACCCATCGGGATTACAGTACAGGACCTTAAGGCTCACCCGGAAGGGATCCAGATCCCCGGGCCATCGTTCCTGTATATGATGCTGGGTAACAAAGGGGTCCCGGGCAAACTGCTGATCGGTCTCCTCAACCGGACGATCTTCCGAAAATATCCCAACAAGTACTACAAGTACAAAATGATGAAATTCATGACACCTTCAAAAAAGGTGGAGATATACTCAAAAAGGCTCGCAGATCTGGGCTACGATGCGTTACCGGTATACCACGAGCCTTCGGAAAGCCCTATCGGCAATCCTGCACTGGCTAAAGATTTCCCGATCGTCCTGACTACCGGGGCAAAGGTCCTCTATTACGTACACTCTCAGATGCGGGACATACCATCGCTGAATAAGCGTATGCCGCATAATCTACTGGAGATACACCCGGATACGGCGAAAATGTATGGCGTCGGCAATGGAGATATGGTCCAGATAGACACGCCTCGGGCGAGTATCACCTGTGAAGCACGTGTTACAGAGAAGATCCTGCCACAGGTTGCGCAGCTCTATCATGGGTTTGGCGACGCTAATGCCAATTCCCTGACCGATACCGGGCTCCTGGACCCTATCACTGGATCGGCGCCGATGAGATCCGCGCTATGTCGCATTAAGAAGGTAAGCACATAATGGTAAGACAATCATCGACTCAAAGGAGAATATGATATGGATATAAGAGCAAAAATGTTCAACCGGCGGGCTTCCGAACGGAAAAGCATGCCGGACACCGTTATTCAGAGCCTGGGGCTAAGCTCCGGGAAGATCGTTGCAGATATCGGCTCGGGAGGCGGATACTTTTCGTTTCTCTTTGCTCAGTCTGTGGGCAAAAACGGTAAAGTGTATGCCGTCGACACCGATCCCAAACTGCTGGATTATGTAAGGAGGCAAGGCGAAGCTATGAGCCTCCGGAATCTACGGACCGTGCCCGGTAATGATTTTCCGTCCTCAATCCCGCCCGGAAGTCTAGATCTCGTGTTCATGAGGGACGTATATCACCATCTGGATGACCCCATTGGATATTTCGCTGGCGTGAGGAAGTATCTCAAACCCGGTGGAAAAGTGGCCATTATCGATTATAAAGCTGATAATAAAGGCTTTAGTTTCCACTCGCTTTTCAAGCACAGTGTCTCCGCAGTAAAAGTGGGTAAGGATATGGCCGAAGCAGGCTATGAGCAGGAACGTTCCTTCGATTACCTGCCCGAGCAATATTTCATGGTGTTCAAGCCGGTTTTATCAGGCAGGAGCTGAGGGGCCAATTAAGCATAAATGATAGCTCATGATAGGCCTCGCAGTTCTCGATATTAAACCGAACCCGGGATAGGCGTATAGGCGACCTATTATGAGCGCTTTTTTAATATGAACTATCGAAGCTCTAATTTAGCGGATCGCTGATCCCGATCCTCGATCTGCTCTACGAATGGGGCTACGAGCACATGAGAGATCGTATCAAGTATGACTGTGAGTAATAAATCCCGGCGCCTTCATAGCTGGATGAATTCAGCCTACACTGCTAAGATATGGTAGACCGATGCTGAAAACAAGCCGGGAACTCTATCGAGAAATAATGGAAATCGATTAATGTGTTGTTCTAATATTTTTCGTGCCATGGCCCTGCCAGGCGGCTTTTTTACTTTTCGGGCTAACACATGATCCTACTATTAAGTTTTTCGACGTGCACCTCTATCGTCATTATTACATTAACCGATCTTCAACATACACTCGATTTAGTTTATTAATTTACTCGATGGATGCAGGCCAGAGTAAAAGAACTTTAAGAGGCAGGAAGAATCTCCAGGTTAGTTAATAAATATATGAGATAATTTGTACAGATTATAAGAAATTAATGTATTATACTCGAGAATCGAATAGTTTTTATTATAATAATATTAATAGTAGTCTTAATAGCAATTTGATAAACATATTTATGAGGCCGATCACCAACACATCCAGGGTCAATACTCAAGAGAGTACTAATCATTTTAAGCTAGTTATCCCTTTGGCGATTGTTTCGTTCGTAACGATCCTTCTTATGTTTATTTTTGAGATCAATCCGCGCAGTAGTAAAGAAAAAACGTTATCGCAAAATACGATGGCGCTGAACGATTTATTACAGGGCTCTCCGATCCCCCAGTTTGTCATCGATAAGAACCACCATGTATTATACTGGAATCACGCAATGGAAAAATACAGCGGGATCAAGGCAAATGATATCATAGGCACAGATCAGCACTGGAAAGCATTCTACGATAAAAAAAGACCCTGTATAGTGGACGTTCTGGTCGACGGGAAAGAAGACGAATTATTACAGTGGTATGGCAAGAAGTTTAATAAATCTGAGCTGGTCGATGGAGCTTACGAGAGCATTGACTTTTTCCCTACAATGGGAGAAAATGGGGCCTGGCTGTATGATACCGCTTCGTTAATACGCGATTCCCGGGGCGATATCATCGGTGCCATTCAGACCAATGTCGATATCACAGAGCGTAAACGGGTCGAGGAACAATTGCGCGAAAGCGAGCAGAAGTTTCACGCTATTTTTGACCAGTCTTTTCAGTTCATCGGGTTAATGACGATTGACGGCACGCTCATAGAAGCAAATAAAACTGCTTTAAGTTTCATCGGCGCTAAAGAATCCGAGGTCATAGGCAAACCGTTTTGGGAAACCCCCTGGTGGTCGCATAGCCTGGGATTAATCGAAGAAGTGCGTCATGCAATAAAAAAGGCCGCGGAAGGCAAGTTAGTGCGTTTCGAAGCGATCCATCTCGCCGCGAACGGAAGTCAGCATTATTTTGATTTTTCCGTAAAACCGGTGATGAATGAATCTGGCCAGGTCGTACTTTTAATTCCGGAGGGCCGGGATATCACAGAGAGAAAGCGCGCCGAGAAAGATTTGCGCGAGAGCGAGGAAAAGTACAGGGAACTCGTGGAGAGCGGTAACGCGATCATATTAAAAATGGATAATCATGGCAACATTACCTTTTTCAACGAGTATGCGCAGCAATTTTTCGGCTATACAGAGCCTGAAATAATCGGTAAAAACGTCCTGGGCCTGATCGTGCCAAAAAAAGATTCATCAGGGCAGGATATGAGGACAGCCATGAAAAATCTGGTCAGTAATACAGGCCAGTATGCGCGAAATGAGAATGAAAATATACGCCGTAACGGCGAGCGCGTATGGGTCGCATGGACGAATAAGGCAATTGTGGACGAGTCGGGAGCACAGGTCGGAGTACTATCGATCGGGAACGATATTACGGAACGTAAACGCGCGGAAGAAAATTTACGCCTGACAAATCGGGCGTTAAAGGCCATTTCGACGTGCAGCGATACAATGGTGCATGCGACCGACGAACTGGACCTATTGCGAGATATTTGCCGGATCATCGTTGATGTCGGCGGGTATCGAATGGCATGGATCGGCTATGCGGAGAACGATGAAACTAAGACCGTCCGCCCTATGGCGCACATGGGATATGAGGACGGGTACCTGAAACTGGTTAATGTCACGTGGAAAGATACCGATAGGGGAAGAGGCCCGACCGGCACAGCGATCCGGACGGGTTATCCATCTATCGTCAGGTATACGTTGACTGATACAACCTTCAACCCATGGCGTGACGAAGCCTTGAAACGCGGCTACGCTTCAGTACTAGGCCTTCCATTGATCTCGGGCGACCATATGCTGGGCGCTTTATCGATATATTCCGATAAGGGCGATGCTTTCGATGCCGAGGAAGTGGCGCTATTAAAAGAGCTGGCCGATTCTCTTTCTTACGGTATTACGGCCCTGAGAGATCGGGCGCAACGAAGCCAGGCGGAAAAGGATCTTGAGAATGCAAAAAACCAGGCTGAGCTATATCTGGATCTAATGGGGCATGACATCAATAATATGAACCAGATCGGTATAGGGTTCTTAGAGCTTGCGTTAAACACCCTGGATCTGAAAGATGATGCACGAGGCCTAATATCAAAACCGCTGGAGGCGCTGGAAAGCAGCACGAAGCTCATCGATAATGTCCGGAAGCTCCACCGCTTAAAGAACGATAATAGGAGGTACCATATGATCGATGTGGGTCATGTGATCCGCGAGGTCATACCTAATTATTCACATGTCTCCGATAGAGATATTAACATTAATTTTTCCACTGATTGTATTTGTAGGGTGATGGCCAACGAACTGATAAGTGACGTATTTTCCAATATTTTAGGGAATGCGATCAAGCATTCCAGCGGGCCGTTATCAATAAACATATTTTTACATAAAGACACGATGAATAACAACGATTATTGTAAAGTTATCATAGAAGATAATGGGCCCGGAATTCCGGATGAAATGAAAAATAAGCTATTCTTACGTTTCCAGCGAGGTAATACAAAAGCAAGTGGCAAAGGCCTGGGATTATTTCTTATCAAGACGCTGATCGAAGACTATAACGGCCTGGTATGGGTCGAAGATAGGGTGCCCGGAAATTATAATAAGGGCTGCAGGTTTGTGATCATGCTGCCATTAATAACGGAATAACCATTCTTTCATGATTCCTCAATGGGCCTCTGCTCATGATTATATACAATATGGCGAAGAATAAAACATTTGTATATAAAATAACCGGCACGAACTTTAGTTATGCTTATTGATCTCTTTTGCACTTTTATATATCTTGATCTTGTTCTGTTCAGCGAAGGCGTCAAGCATTCCGTTAAAGCGCTCCGCGTCGCCATTCCCTACGACTGTATATTCATGTGCCCTGTGGATGATGTCCGGGTATCCCGGCCGGATGATGCACTCGGCCCTGACCACATCGGCTACATAGTCGGCCATTCCTGCTTCGAATGCCCATTTCGGCATCTCCACTTTGGAGGGCAGGCCGCCACTTGATTGTATGTAAAAGAACGCGATCGAGTCCTTATATGGCCCGTAGAGGTCCAGGACCGACGGGTTTTCTTTTGCCGCGTCATTATTTTTCATCCGGTCGTCACGATCGGATAAGAATGCCCTTGTCCGGTCACCCCACTTGAATAAGTCCTTGATCAGGTGTGCATCGGTCAGGTGTGTCGTAGGCCTGAGCTTGAAGTGCTTTTTCATCAAGGTGACAATATCCTTATTGAGGGACATGTCGGTATATGCGGCTACAGGCGTGCGTGTTTCTTCCGACGCCTTAAGTAGATCCACGATAGAATCCGCATATTTCTGCCGTATCTTCTCATCGAACTGGTTGATGAACGACATCACCAGCGAGCCGTCTAGAAACACAAGCTTTCCCGGATTCTCGTGCATGAACTGTATGATCTGCTCGCACTCCAGCTGGTGGCGCCTGAGCGATACCGGTGTCTGCGAATATGCGGAAACACCATTGTAATCCTCGAAATCTTTTGGGATAATGATCGATAATTTCTGGAAAGTCGAAAAGCCGTCAAGCCCCGTGTGCCTGTTGATGATTAGCCCCGACTGCGCTACGCCTATCGGTACCGAATACCGTCGCGAAGGGAGGATCTGGCTGCCGTCTACTGCCGCAATGGTTTGATCTTTGAGAATCGACAGCGCCCAGTCCGTGGCTTTTGACCGGCTGGCGAACTGCGGCTTAAACTTTTTCATGAATTCGCCTTCTTCCAGGACTTTACTTCCCGAGTACTTTCCAAGCTGGTCGTTAGCGCTTTTATCAAGCGTATTCATCATTGGCAGTTTTTCTCTATAGGAATCCATCAGGTCTGACGCTTCCTGCTCAAATCCGATTATGTCGTCTTTTCTATTCGACAGCTCCTTAGAAAGTAGCTTAAGGTCTAGCATACCCCGGTCGTCTCCTTACTATGCTCTTGCCTTCGGTCTTCTCGATCTCTATGACGTTTTCCAGGCTAGCATTAAACGTATCGTCGTGCGAGATGATGACCATCTGCCTGAAGTCCTTGATGCGCGTGATCTCCTGCGCCAGGTTATTGCGTCGGCTTTCGTCGAGGTTTTGCGTCGGCTCGTCCAAAAAGACCAGGTCGCTGTTGGTGAGTATCTTCAGGATCGCGAGCCTGACAGCGAGTGCCGCGCTCATCTGCTCGCCGCCGGATAGCTGCTTGAACGTCTTCTCCCTGCCTTCCTCCAGGAGGATGATATCGTAGTCGTCCGCCCACTTGATCTCGATGCGCCTGTCGCCGGCGATCTCGCAGTACATGTCCGTCGCTTCTTTTGATATAAGCTCGATAAATACACGGATCACGTTCGGGCCGGCCATCCGTATGACATCCCTGACGCGCTCGACGAATGCCAGGTACTGCGATTCCGCTTCTTTTTTCTCGCGGATCTCGCCGATCTTTTTCAGGCATTCCTCTACTTTCAATATATCGGCTTCCACCGCCTCTAGTCTCTTCAGGCCAGCGTTGATATTGGCCGTGATGTCAGCTGTCTGCGTCAGTAGCGTCTCATATTTTTCCCTTATACTGGCGTGTGTTTGAGAGTCATAGACTGCGAGCTTTTCATCCATCGACTTGTTCATCACTGTATGCTCTGAGGCAAAATGAGCGTAGTCATCCTTTGCCATTGTAAATGCCCTGCTCCAGTCGTCCTTGTTTTTGGCCAGGTTGATGTTCTGCTGGTATTGCTCGTAGGCAGGCTTTAGCGATTCGATATCCATGCCTAGCTTTTTATAGCTGGCTTCGATCCCTTCGTATTGCTTTAGCGAGGCGATCAGCGAGTCGCGCTCGATGCCATCTTTTTCGATCTCGGTCTCGATCTGCACTTTTTCCGCCAGCAGGCTTTCGCGTTTTTTCAGCCTGTCGAGCTTGATCTCCCGCTGCTGCTTCGGGTTGCCAAGCTCTTTGATGGCCTGTATCACGTCGAGCGCTTTGTTTTCGAAGCCGGCTTTTTCGGCTTCGAGGCGCTTAAGGTTTTCTTCGAAATATGTCGAGAAATCAGTCACTGACTTACACTCTACGTCGAGGAGCAGCGGACACATGTTGCCTTTACTTTTTTTGACCTTCTCCATGCGCGATTTTAGCTGGTCGATCTCGCTTTCCTTCCCTTTGATCCTGGACATCAGGTCCTGTTTTTGCGCGTCGAGCTTTTCTTCCTGCTCTACCATGGGCTGAAGTGCTTCGATATCTTTCTGGAACCGATCAAGCTCCGATAATGATCTTTTACGTTCAGCAAGCCTTTTATCGCTTGCTTCGATCCTCGATTCTACGGACTTATGCTTGAGCAGAATATCGTTACGCAAGTCGCGCCTGGCATCGACCTGCTTCTTTTCTTCTTGTTTCGAAAGGAATCCTTTGTACCCGGCCTCGCATTCAGCAAGCTTTTTAATGGCTGCTTCGCATTTTATTAGCTCGGTCTCGGATCGTTCCATCTGCGATCGCTTGTTTTTTATTTCCGCATCGATGACTTTTAAGCGGCCCTCTATGTCCTTGATCGCCTTTTCAAGGTCGTCCATGCCCGCCTTTTTTGCTTTTACGATGCCAAGCTCTTCTTTTCTTGCGACACTTTCTGAAAGAAGCCTGCTTTTTTCATGGACCAGGGTTTCTTTTTCCTTTATAAGGTCGTTCAGCTGGCTGGCCTTGCCTTCGTTGAACTTGATCTCCTGCTCCATTGCTGAGATGCGCTTTTCCACGAGGTTTTTTAACGTGATCAGGTTCTTAAAGGCGTTGTCATATTCGTCGACATGAAGCAGGGGGCCGAAGATCGCTTTACGCTTGCTCGGGCTTTCCAGGAACTCCGAGACAAAGGTGCCCTGGAGCACGCCGACCGCGTTATCGAATAGCGACCGAAGCTGCCCGATATCGTTCACCTTGTATCCCAGTATTTCGCAAAGCTTCGTTCCCACGTCGTCCTTGCCCTCGAGTTTCGTGCCAAAGCTATCGATAAGATAATATGCCTGAGAGGACCCGCATCGCCTGATGATCGTATAGTCCATCCCGTCCGCGCCCGTGATGGTCACGATCACTTCCCCGGTCTTTTCGCCCTTACGGACGAAATCCGACTGGTTGTACGGGAGCGAGTCGAAGAGTGCGTAGCCGATCGCTTCCAGGACTGTTGATTTCCCGGCGCCGTTCAGCCCGAAGATGCTGGTGATGCCTTCGCTGAACTCGACCATGTCCTCGCTATAGCTTTTGACGTTCTTGAGCGAGACGCTTTTTATGATCATTCGCGCTTCCTCCAGTCCCACACGCTTTCATTTTCAGATACAGGCGCTTTTTTAGCTTTTTTGGTAGTGATCACGGCTTTGACAGGCTGTTCTCTTTTTGCCTCGGGTATCGGCCCGTCGGAACTATCCGGGCATAATACTGGCGTCTCGGCTACTTTTAGCGGGGGCTCGGGTGGTGCGTGCTTGATCTCTTCGAAAAGCTTTCGCAACACTTCATCCATCGTATTCTCATCGGCGCCCCTGATAGCCAGGTCCTTGATCTCGACGATGGACTTCGTAAAAAATTCGCTGTGCCCTGAAAGTATGCTGTCGGAGAGCGCAAGCTTTCTGAATATTTCTCGCTCGATAGCCTGCCTGTCAAGCGAGTCCGAGTCTAGCCGCGAGATAGAGAACTCATCGTTCAGCAGATCAAATCTGAGGTCTGCGTGAAGCGCATTCGTGGCCGTCATAATGATCTGCCGTATCTTTTCTATGTCGATATTGGACCGGTCAAAATTCAGCGTCCCATGCAGGATCACGTTCACGACGGGGCCGTTTTCGCCCCTGTACCTGTCGAGGTGTTTCTCGATCCCGCTGGTCAGCGACCCGGCGTCCTTGTAAGTGTCGATATTTACCGGTATAATAATAAATTTTCGTATATTGGCCTGGTGAAGTGTCGCTGCACCGTCCTTCACATGATAGAATCCTTTCGGCTCGCCTACTTCGGATATCGTGCAGGTATCCGGACTTCCGGGGTTATAGACCCATCCGTCGATGTCGTAAGAGTTATGATAATGGCCGAGCGCGAGATAATTGACGCATTCTTTTAGCGGCGCCAGCGCCTCGTAATTGACCTCGCCGATGATGTTGCCTTTTACCTTGCCTTCGACGCCAAGGTGCATCATTAAAATCGTGTAGTCGATAGGATTGGCGGCATTGATCTCCTCGATCTCCTGCTTGATACGGGGAATGATCGCGGAAATCATGGAGCCGGCAAAGCACATGCCGAATATACGCGTATTACCGATGTCCGTATAATTCTCCATGAGCCGTTCGTCGCCGGGCTTGATCACTTTTATCAGGCCTTCCCATTCAAGTGACTGGAGCCAGGACATGCCGTCCTTCAGGAATGGCTTATCATGGTTTCCTTCTATGGCGATGCATTTTATCCCTGCATCCTTTAATTTAGAAAGCACGTGGTTGGCCTGGATATAAGTAGGCGCATTGATGTTGCGCTGGTCGAACAGGTCTCCGGCGATAATGACGAACGCCACTTTATTTGCGATGGCGTACTCGATGACCTGCAGGAATGTCTTACCATAATCGACAAAACGCTGGTCCAGGTCGTACTGTCTTTTACCGAGATGTAAGTCAGCAGTGTGTACAAAATCCATGGGACAGACCAACCGTTTATAGTCTATATGAATATTAACCGTAACGTATGTGCGCTGAAACTAATTATCCGTCCATTGCGTTCAAGTATCTTGTGGTGTTGCCTGCGTGAACTTTGTTTTCAAATATTCGAAACGCTCTTTGAAATTCGAGACGGTGACGTTCATTTGCGCATTATCATACCTGACCGCCTCGGCCTCTAGCGCTTCCAGGCGTTCCATGATCGCTTTGAAACGATCTTCGTTTCGTTTGTAAGCTTTCCCTTCGGAATTATTCGCTTTGATGGCGGCTTCCAATAGGTCCAGCCGGATCTCGAGCTTTTTCAAATTTTTCGCGGTGCTTCTGCCTTCCAGCAGCCCGTTGATAGACTTAAGCGACCGGGCCAGCTCTTTACCGGTGCGGGTGAGTTTGACATACTTCATGCGGCCTTCCTCTTCGAACCGGATCAGCCCATAAGTTTCCATATCCGAAAGAATGTTCGTCGTATGCGCGAATGTGGTATCCGCCTCTTTCATCAGGACAGATACGTACGGCTTATCGATGCGAGATGCCGCAAGCAGGATCAAACTAGGCTTCTTTTGCAGGAACATCTGCTTGAGGTCTTTTGCTTCCTTTGGCATTGTAACATCCTAAATAGTGATGGGTTTCCTTTCTTTCGAGCATGCCCAGTCGAGGAACTTTTTTGAGGGATATTCGTGCAGCGCCGCTACTATGATATAGCCTTCGCCATATTTTTTCGAGACCAGCACCGGCCTTCCTTCCATGTCTTTCATCACGACATTTCCATCATATTCCGTAAAAAATCCGTCGCAGTCCCTCTCACCCGGATCCAGCAATAACGCTGCGGGATCTTTCGGGTCTACGAGCGTTACATTTTGTGTCTTAAAACGCATGTGATAGCTCAGCTTGATCGGGAGCCAGTCATAGGTATAGTCGGTCAGCATCGCACCGAATGCAAGCACTATGCCGCCGTCCTCTAAGAATATCTTGATCTGGTCGGCGCAGCGTTCCAGCGCAGGCTGTAGCTTATAGTATTTTTTATCGGCAAATCCAGACGGTACAATGAGGAGCTTCGATGGCGGGCAGAATGGGGAGCCAAAAGCGGATGGCACGATCTGCTGGCATGTATATCCATACTCCTTAAAAGTCTCTTCGAACGCGTTGTTCCTGTCTGATAAAAACGATACGTCTGCCACGCTTCATTATTTTATGCCATCGTATTTAAGAGTTTTCTACTTCACAATGCATCTGGTTTTTCATATCTATGGGATTTACCTTTACGCTTGCCGAATTACCTATAATATATCATAGTAGTAATATATAAATAAGTAATATGAATTATCCATAGGGGTATGGGTATGGATCATCCGCGATCCGAGGATATGGGCGAGGATCCTTTTTACAAGAGTGACGAGCTTATAAAAGACCTGGAATTGCTTAAAGCGCGTTTATCTGAAATTAAGCGACTTGCAGACGAGTACCGGCAGTCTAAAGATGCTTTAAAATTAGATGAGGCTCGCCTGGAAACACTTTTGCGGCTGAACGATATGTATGACGTCTCCGAGCGCGATATTATTAATTTCTCGCTTGAAGAGGCCGTACGGCTTACCGGCAGCGAGCTGGGCTGGATCGGTGCCCTATCGGCAGATGAGCTTACGATCGCCATGCATTCATGGTCTAACGCCACAGCTCGAGAATGCGGTATCCCCGGCTTGTCACATTCATTACGTATTGGTGATGGCGGCGTCTGGGTAGAGCCGGTAATAAAACGTATTCCAGTAATGGTTAACGATTTTCCAGGCTGGCGGATTCAAAAGAAAGGGTTTCCCGGGGGACATATACAGCTAAAGAGGTTTCTCGGCGCACCCATCTTCGATGGCACGCATATCGTAGCTGTCGCCGAGGTAGGTAATAAAAGCACGGACTATGACAGTTCCGATTTGCGTCAGCTTACATTGTTGATGAGCAGTGTATGGCGTATCATCATGCGTAAGCGGGCCGAGTCTGACATGCTGGAGTCCCGGTCGCAGTCGGATCTTTATGTCGACCTGATGAGCCATGACATTAATAATATGAACCAGGTGGCAGTCGGTTTCATCGAGCTTGCCCTTGATAATCTTGAGCTTAACGGAAGCCTGGGCAACAATGATCGGAATTTGCTAGAAAAGCCCATCGACGCATTAAAGAATAGCGCGAAGCTGATCGATAACGTGAAAAAGCTTCAGCGTATCCGGAAGGGCTCGCTAACGTCCGGGCCGATGGACGCAGGGCAGGCTCTTGACGATGCGGTGGGGGAATTCTCTTATAAAAATAACCGCGAGATCCGTATCAGCTATACGCCGTTGAAAGGTTGTCAGGTGATGGCGAATGATCTCCTGAAAGACGTTTATTCGAATATCATCGGCAACTCTGTCAGGCATTCAAGCCCTGACCAGCCGTTATTCATATGCATAAGCACAGAAAGAAAACGAATCGAGGGTATTGAATATTATACTGTGTCTATTGAAGATAACGGCCCGGGGATCTGTGATGAGCGAAAAGAGTCGGTATTTGAACGTATTGATCTCTATAAAAACAATAAGCTGTCGAGTGGATTGGGATTAGGGCTCGTTAAAGCGCTCCTAGATTTCTATCATGGTAAAATATGGATCGAGGACCGCATACCTGGAGATTACCGGCAGGGGTGCAAGTTCATCGTCGCGATCCCGGCTATAGAGTATTAATCGCGTAAGTGATGATCAGTCGATATCAAAATCATTATAACCGTAAGCGCAGATACCTATAGGGATTATCCATGGTCGTCTGTCCTGTATGCGGGAGCATCGATTGTATCAAGCCTGTCCATGAAGTCATCGGGCAGTCGCTTAGCATGTATGCTCCGTGCAACGTATGCGTGTCAGAGCCCCCTATCGATAAGTTCACGCCGCTGGTCGAGCTGTGCGAGAGCCTGGATAAGGACTCCAACCGCTGCCCGAATTGCGGCAAGCGCCACCTGGACACGGTCATGGCGCACGTCCTGGATATTCTGATCAAGGGCGGCTATAAGAGCGCGGGCTCGTCTTTAAAGGATGTGGGAACGCCTTTGATCGAGTATGGCTTTAACATGATCGAGCCGCCGCGGCTGCCGGCCAAAAGTGTGGTCATGATCATCGACAATATTGAGGGGCGCATCGCTCGTAATATATTAAGTGAAGTGCCCGAGGTCAAGGGTGTCTTGAACCGCATGTCCGATCCGAGGATCAGCGTGGGCATTACGGACGTCGGTAATAAACCGTGCACATATGAGCTGCTTGCGGGCTGCGATATGCGCGCGGATATCGTGAACACTCTTGTCGGCGATCTATGCTTATATCGCAACCAGGGCGAGTGCCATATCGAGTTCCGGCGTAACAATTCCGTGAAGATCAAGACCATGGAAAAGCTATACCTTGACGGCCTGCTCGACGGAAGCGTCGTGGTTGACGGCATGGCCAGCGTAGGCACGCTAGGCTTTATAGCCGTGATGGCGGGCGCTCGAAAAGTCATCCTCAACGACGCGTGGCTTCCGGCGATAAAAAACCTGTTGATAAACCTCGAGGTAAACCGAGAAACGCTGGGCGTAGAGATCGACTATATAGCTGACCTTAACCTGCTTCCTGCCATCGGCGATGATCCGGTACTGGTGGCAACGGCTTCAGGCAATGTTGAAGTGAAGGTTTACCACGGAGATTTCAGGAAGCTGGAACAGGCCGTGCCGGCCTGCGACGTGTGTATCATCGATACCTTCCCCGGCATCAGCCCCGAAGTGTTCGTAAAAAAATGGCAGGAGATCACTAGGAAAAAAGTGATCACACTTTAAGGATCAGGCTTTTTCCTTTGCAAATCTCATGCCCATCTCGAACGCCTTCTTACAGTCCTGCGGGAATACTTCCCTGCGTCTCCTGTCTTTTTCCTCTTCATTATGAGACGTGACATATTTCGAGTAGTCATCGAACTGGTATGTATCCGTTACGACTAGCGACTCCGACCTCCCGAAGATCCTGCCCAATATCATCTCGTTCAGGGCAATATGCCTGTCTATGCTCATATCTTTCACACGGCTTTCGTCCGCTCCCATCGTGTATATGGATCCGACGGGTATCTTTTTAGGGAACAGGGAAGAGCGGGCGGCATCGTAGACAAGGTATGGATAAACCAGGCGTTCCATGAAACTCTTCATCTCGCCGGTCACGGTGCCGAGATATATAGGCGATCCGAGGATGAGGGCGTCGAAGTCTTCGATTCTATTCAGGACCGGAGTGATCTCATCCTTGTATGCGCATTTCCCATAGCTTTTCCCGTTTTTTATCTTACAGGCGAAACAGCTCGTGCATCCTTTAAAATTAATGTCATACAGATGGATGATCTCAGTTTCGGCTCCCTCAGAGGCTGCGCCTTCAAGTGCCTTATTCAATAACGTGGCAGTATTCCATTGTTTTCTTGGGCTTCCGTTGATTGCTAGAACTTTCATTTATCACACCTTTTTGAAATTATAGACTCTTTTTAAACAATATCTACAAACAGATCACGATGAATTCAGGATGCATCCGGATACATTATGTCCTTTTCGGGTGCTCTTTTTCATATCGGTTAACCAGGTCCGGCTCTGTAAGAAATGGCCTTGACATGCCGAAATATCCGATACCGGTAGTGTTTAGCAGATTTTCCATCTGCCTGTAGTCCCGGTTGCCTCCTGTCACGATTACGGCAACCCGGTTTTCCTCGGCGACCATAGCAGCCTCATTACGGAAATAAGTCTCTTTCTCTTTCGAACGTCCCATCCAGTTTCCGCTGACCTCTATGGCGTTCACGCCAAGCTCTGCCAGCGCTTTACAGACATACAAAAAGTCCTCAAGGGTCAATCCGCCCTCAATTCCGTCGTTACAGTTGAGCTTGACCCATACGGGATATTCCATACCAACTGCCTCTCTTATCGCGGAATATGTCTCGAGCGTCATTCGAGCCCTGTTTTCAATGGTGCCTCCATAGATATCGCTTCTATGGTTGTAATACGGTGTGATGAACTGGCTCAAGAGGAATCCATGAGCTGCGTGGATCTCGATCCCGTCAAACCCTGCTTTTTTGGCTCTTAAAGCTGCCTGTGCGAATTTTTCCTGGACGGCTTTTATTTCGTCGACACTCATCGCTTTTGGAATGGCTCGCGTATTGAGGTTTGTCACGGCGCTCGGCCCCAGAACCGTTTGCCCCGCGGTACCTCCCATAATATAAGAGCCCACGTATACCAGCTGAAGGATGATATTGGCGCCATGCTCATGGGCGACGGTGATCAGTTTTTCATACTGGCCAACCAATGGATCCGCGTATATGGCCGGCAAAGGAAAGGACTTTTCCGCTTCATCCACTAGCGTAAAACCCGTGATGATGGTACCTACGCCGCCTTCGGCGAGATCCTCGTAAGTTTTATACATCGCCGTAGTCAGATGGCCGCCAACCGCCCGGTCGGCTGTCGCCGCCCGAATAAAACGGTTCTTTAAAGTCATGCTGCCGATCCTGGTCGAGTCAAATAATGTTTTCATGTCGTATCTCCTTTTTAAGGATTAGCGCTTATATGAACTTATCACGCTATTATTCATCTTTGTTACTTTAATATACCGGGAATGACTTAATACGTGTGGGAATTTCATTTATGGCAAAAGTGATCGGCATTGTAGGAAGCCCGCGCCACGTGGGCAACACCAGGTACCTGGTGAACGAGACTTTAGAAGCGATCAAAAAAGAAGGCATTGACGTCGAACTGATCACGCTTGACGATAAGATCATCGCCCCGTGCGAGGCGTGCGGTGCCTGCAGTGAGCTGCACGATTGTAACATCGAGGACGACTTCCAGGGCGTGTATAAGAAAATGGTCGAAGCGGACGGCGTCATCGTCGGCAGCCCGGTGTATTTCGGCTCTGCTACGCCACAGGTAATGGCGCTGCTGGACCGCGCAGGGTATGTGGGCATAAAAGACCGGGTTTTCAATCGTAAGGTCGGGGCTGCCATCGCAGTCGCCCGCAGGGCGGGAGCTAATTTCACGTTCGCACAGCTAAATTACTTCTTCTTCATTAACGGGATGATCGTGCCCGGCTCCACGTACTGGAATGTCGGTTACGGACTGGCGCCGGAAGACGTCAAGAATGATGAAGAGGGCGTTCGCACGGTCAGGAACCTTGGCGCTAATATAGCATGGCTGGTAAAGAAGCTAAAAGCTTAAGATCTTTCATATGAGCGCAGGCAAAGACTCCAAAAAGCTTCACATCAGGCTGGCCAGGCTCGAGGATACTGCCGGCGTTACGGCAGTCCACTGCTCTTATAAGGGCCAATGGACGCGGACGATCGGCGCCGAGTCGGACGTGGTCCCATACGATTCATTATCCATCGCGGAGCGCTGGGGATTCGGCGGCCCGTGGATGAGTACAGAGACCTGTGCCATTCATTTGAATAACCTGCTCCTCAAGCGCCATTATCCGGTGGTCGCGCTTAAAGGGGACCGCCTGGTAGGCGAGATGGAGCTGTTCGTGGGCCGGGAAGGCGAGCAGTTCGGGAAGAACGCCCATGTAGGGCTTTTATATGTGGCTAAAGGATGCACGGGAAAAGGTATCGGCAGGGCCATGATAGAAAAAGCCGTTTCTATCGCGGCTGAAAATCGCTGCGATACGATCACCGTGGCATCGGAGCCGTCCATGATCGGGTTCTACGAGGCATGCGGGTTCAAGCGATCTGGCGCAATGATCGAGGTAGAAGCGCTAACGAAAAAGTACGATATCGGGACCGAGCTAATTCCGGGGCAGTTTAACGATAGCGCATTTGCCTGGGGCATGAGCATGCCTGTAGGGCGCTATCAAAGCTCGGCGTTCCACCTGTTCGAGTTATCTGACGCCTATGCAATCCCGGGCACTTTAAGCCTGTTAAAAGAAATGGCACACGTTTCGATCGGCGGATCTCGCTCCCTGATTTCACTCGCCATAGATGAATCAATGCAAAAGTCCACGGTTTTCGGGTGGACACAAGGCGCAAGCGCCGGTGACCTTACCATGGCCGCCATGTCAATGCTCCATACGAAGGGCGTGAAGTACGCGAACATCTTATTATCCTTAAAGGACTATCAACAAATAGAGGACAAGCTCGAAGCGGCCTTGAAAGGCTCCAGGGACTTGCTCATCAGGAAGACATGAAAGCGAACGAGATCGGCGAGATCGGCATCATCAGGCGCATTTCGAAAATATTACGATCGAAATACGTAGGAGACGACTGTGCAGTGCTGGATATCGGTGACGACTATCTTGTGGTCACTACGGATATGCTTCACCGTGTGACGGATTTCCCGCGCGAGATGACCTCCGACGACATCGGCTGGATGAGCGTGGCGGTGAGCCTGAGCGACGTCGCGGCCATGGGTGCAACACCCATCGGTGTCGTTGCCGCAGTCGGCATACCGGGAGACACAGATGTCGAGATGGTCGATGGCATCGCACGCGGAATGGACGCCTGCGCCCGTACGTATGGCACGGAGATCGTCGGCGGCGATACGGACCAGCACCAGGAGCTTACGATCGTCACGACGGCGCTGGGCCGTGTCGATAAAGACAAGGTCAAGCTGAGGTCCGGCGCAAAAGTCGGTGATCTACTTTGCGTGACCGGATTCCTGGGCACGCCGGCGGCAGGCTATAAGGCATTGATCGAAAACCGCAAAACGACTCCTGAGGCATTGAAAGTTCTCATGGAACGTTTTTTCCGGCCTAAACCGCGAGTGGCCGAGGGGATCAAGCTATCCCGCCATAAGGCGGTGACAGCCATGATGGACGTAAGCGACGGGCTGGGAAAGTCGGTCTACGAGCTCTCCACTTCAAGCCATGTAGGCTTCCTGGTCGACGCGGATAAGCTTCCCGTGATGGAAGAAGCACGGGCGCTTGCAAAGGACCACGAAGAGCTTTTAGACATGGCGATCTGCTTCGGCGGCGAGTTCGAGCTGCTGTTTACCGTGAGCCCTGACGGGATCGATGGGATCAGGGATGTCGATTTCACGATCATCGGCAAGGTCGTGCCGGACGGGCTTATGCTCAACGACGCGGGCACGATAAAGCCCATCACTTGTAAAGGATATGAGCACCTGAAGAAAAAAAGAGATGACGTACACTGATATCCTAACAGTGCCAGGATCTTTGTCAGTGAACTAAGGCCACTTTCGCAGCCATCTCAGCCTTTTTGATCACATTCGCTAATTTTATATCCAGGGACTGTGCAATGGCCGTGATCTCCGGGTTATTGAACTGGCCGAAAAGCGAGGAAGGCTGGTCATATTCGACCTGCGTAGAGTGATCCTCGGCTTCATAGACGAACATTCTCAGAGGCGCATAGAGCCCCGCCCTGATGTCAAGTCGTGTCATCCGGATAGCTATGAGCGGGTTTCCAAGAACGTACTGCCTGGCTTTTTTGGGAGTCCCCAAAATGTTCAGGAGCTTTCCATGTTCCCGGATAGTGAAGAGCATAAGGCCCTCTTCTCCGGCCGCCTTCTCAAGGCGCTTCCGTACTATCACAGGGTCAGTTTCGAGCCCTTTATACATCGAGTCGTCAAATCGTCCAAGCGATCGTTCCAGGTTTTTAGCGAAACTCTCAAAATCAGCATCCACTTCCAGGGATATATGCCGCACTTCAATTGTACGTTCCATCGCAGGCTCCTTCTAGTTCGATTCAACCTTTCGTCATCTAAGCACTTATGGCCATACCGTCAAAAAATATTCTACCGGAGCTTTACGATTCCGGCTCTGTCCCCTTTTTACCCGCCAGGAAGTCCGCCGGGTTTTCTCTTACTGCCGGCACGCATTCGCCGCATACGTTAAAGCTCTGTCCTGCATAGTCGATAATGCTGCACGCGTCAGAGTGCCTGCTTCCGCACGCGTCACAGACCGGGTACGATAGTTCTACCATACTATTGCCTCCACTTTCCCATTCAAATATCGAAACATAACACTCTGCATCATAAATTGCAGTTTAGGCACGGATACAGGGACGAATAACACGATCATTCGCCCGAGGAATATTTTCATAGCGCGTATTCTTCCTGTCTTATCTACTCGTGCGTATCATGTCTCATGGGAGGCACATATGCGTATATCAGGTATTCTTATAGACCTGTGGCACAGGAGCTCCAGGGACGGAGCGCCGGGTACTTACTTATTGTGGGTGCGCACTGGCGATGGCGTCGTTTGCCTGGAGGACCGGGACTTCAGGCCGTCTTTCTCCGTGATTCCCGAAAAGAACGCCGTGCTCGCGGAGCAAGCTGTGGCGCAGCACGATAACGTCAGCAGGGTAGAGACGGTGCTACGATTTCCATCGCTGTATTCCGATGATAAGGTGCCGGTCATACGGGCGTTCATGGTAGACGAGCGCAAGTCGAAGGAAACGATGCATGAGATCCGGCAGCGCGCTCCCGCGCCCGTCAAGTTCGCAGAATCGAAGATACGCGCAGACCTACAATGGTACTACCTGCGAAACATAGCGCCTCATACCCTGGTAGATATTGAGGGGTACAACGGCATATTACGGCATATCGAATGCGCAGGCCCCTGCGATCCTTCGGGCATGCACGTACTCGCGGTAGATCCCGTATTCAGCTCAAACGACCCTCGTAAATGCCGGCTTTTATCCATGATCATGTTTGACTGCAATGGCGAGCGCGCGCTGCAAGGGACCGAAGAGGAGATACTGCACGCTTTTCAGTCGTATCTCGACGCATCCGACCCGGACGTGCTGGCGATGTTCGACGCAGACTCGGAGAAATTGCCGCTGCTCGGGCTCAGGGCTGGCGAGCTTTCCCTGGCATTGCGGCTGGGACGGACGTCCCGGCCCACAAAGCTCAATGAGTTCCGCATCAATGCAGAGCGCATATCGCACTGGCGGTCGCCGCAGGTGCGCGCGCCGGGGCGCATTATCATGGATTTGTGGAAGGACGCGCGGACAGACGCAGACCTCAAGCGCACGGACATGAGCCTTGATTCTATATACCGGCAGGAAGTCGGCGAGGCCGCGATGGTGTCTGAGGCCGCGATGGTCTATCGCGTCGCACAGGAGCGCCTTCCCATGTTCACGTCCTGGTGCGAGCGATGCATGATGCCGCTGGACAGCGTGACACGGGAAAAACACGGCTTCATGAACGCCTCAATGGTGAACGCCGCCCGCATAAGGACGACGGTCATACCCGAAGAGGCGGAGTACCCGGAGGGCTTCAAGACGTCGCTTGTCGAAGTCTATCAAAGAAAATGGCGGCCTGGTGATCACGCCCGCGGCCGGCCTGCACGAAGATGTCGCTATCCTTGATTTTTCCTCGCTCTTTCCTCGCATCTTCGTCAAGCACAACATCAGCCCCGAGACGATCAATTGCAGGCACGAATATTGCCGCATTCACGGAGAACACGTGCCGTTCCTGGGCTTTCACATTTGCCAAAAGCGCAAGGGCGTATACCCGGAAGTGTTCGGAAAGGTACTGGAGGAGCGCGACCGCATAAGGAAACAAATGAAATTGCTCGACCCTTCCGGCGAGAGCTATCGAAAGCTGGAGGTCATCAATAAATCCCTTAAGATGCAGCTGGTCAGCCCCTATGGGTATATGCAGTTCGCGCTCAACAATTTCAGGACCGTCGACGGTAATCGTTCTGTCCCTGCCTTCGGGCGATGGTACCTGCTCAAGGCACGGGACATGGCCGAAGACGCGGGATTCTCTGTGATATACGCGGATACGGACTCACTCTTTGTGCAACGGCGGGGCGCGAAAAAAGAGGATTTCCAGGCGATCGCCGATAAAATTAGCCAGTCATTCGACATGGAGCTGAAACTTGAGAACGTGTGCCGATGGGTATTATTTTTGCCGGAGCGCCAGGACTGCTCCAAGGGCCTTAAGAAGAAGTATTTTGCCAGCGTGGATGGCAAGCCCCTCGCCAGGGGCCTTGAGGTGCGCAGGCAAGACCGGGCGCGGATCGCCAAAAACACTCAGGAGCACGTGCTGGAACTGCTGGCAGACAGCGCACAACGGGAAAGAGTTCAAGACAATGATCCCCACCGTCGCCGCGTACGTGCGCATCCAGGTGGCGCGTATCAGGGAGGGTGAGCTATCTGCCGACGACCTGGTCATTATCCGCAAGCTATCTCACCGGCCAGAGGAGTATAAGGCCCCCGTACATCACGCGGTGGCGGCGGACCTCCTGGCTAAAAGCGGTAGAAGCGTCCGTGTAGGGGGCAAGATCGAGTACATCGTCACGGGCCGGAACAAGGCGCTTCCTCGCGAACTGGCAGGCGAGGACGTGGACTATGATGTAGAGTCGTACGTGGAAAACACGGCGCGCCCGATATATATGCTCCTGCGCGAGTTTGGCATGGAATATGAAGACCTGCTGCCGGGGCCGCGCCAGACCACCCTGGCCCGCTATGAAAAGTCCATAGTCTGTAAAGCTTGATCAGGGCCGGGACCATTTGAAGTCCTTCAGCCGCCTGAGCTGCCTTATACGCCCAGCTTTTCACGGTAGTTTATCACTTCTTCCGTAGTGGTGTCCTGCAGGCGCCGCGAGAAAGCGAAGTCGTATTGCCTGCCATTAACGTCTATATATTTCGAGGTTATCTCGACCGGATATATTGAGCCGTCTTTCCGCTTATGCACGGCTTTTATTTTAGAGTTCCGGGCGCTTTTGATCTGTTCCCATCGCTTCGGCCAGTTTTCGATCTTGAACGTCATGTCTATATCCGCAATGCTCATGCTCAGCAGCTCTTCCTTTGTATAGCCGAGTTCGCGACATGTGGACTCGTTGACATAATAGAACCGGGAATCCTCCCCGACCCAGTAAGCCGAATCATCGATGAAGTCTATCGTGAACTTCATAAGCTGTAGCGTCTCTTCCGCTTTTTCTCGCTCCATGCTGGCCCTGATGGACAACAAGCCATATGTCAGGTCGTCCGCCAACTCTGTGAGTAATTTCAGCTCCGCAGAATCAAATGCGTCGGCTTTTGTGGAATAGATATTCAGGCAGCCTATGGAAGAACCCTTTGAGCGTAATGGCAGAGATATGGTCGAAGCGTATCCGCGCTTTAACGCTTCCTCCCTCCATGGCGCGAATGATGGGTCTGTAGCCGTATACCTTGCTATCACCGGCTGGCAGGACTTAATCGCCATGCCTGTCGGGCCGCTTCCGCGCTCTGCGTCGTTCAGCATGATATTCACGCCATCGACGTACCCGTTGTCGTAGCCCATTTTTGTCGCTGGTACTATCCGGTCGGGGCTGTCTTTAGCGATAAAGCCGATCCATGCCAGATGATAGCCGCCTTTTTCCACGATAATGCGGCAGATATCCTCTAATAGCTGCTTCTCACTCACTGCTCTCACCAGTGTCTGGTTGCAGTCGTTGATCATCCGTAATGCGCGATTAACTATCTTCAACTCATCTTCGGCCTGTTTTCGCTTCGTTATGTCCGCAGCATATATCCGCAGCATTTCTTGTTCCGGTACATAATAGATGAACTGGTTGTATATCGCGGCATCGAGCTTTACCTCGCGAGAATATGATCTCAGCCCTCCGCTCTTGAACTCGTTATATATTGGTTTCAGGCCTCCGACTATCGGGTGGCCTGGCGCCAGCCCCGGGAACGTTTCTTTGGCAGACTTATTCATATAGATGATCTGCTCTTTTGCGTTGACCTCGATGACCGGGTTCGGGTCCAGCGCGGGGAATGATGCTAGCGAGACTATCTTTTCCTCGAAGAGCTTTCTGTCAGTTATATCTGTAATGAATCCTTCAATCATTTTCTCGCCGCCCTCGACCGGCGAGGACTCACAGCCTTGTTCCCAGACCCACTTTGTTTCACCGGACGCTGTGATAATGCGATATTCGATCTTGAATAAACTGCCGTTGCTCAATGCCCGCTCTATTTCAACGCGTACGCGTTCCCGGTCATCTTTATGTATTAAATTGTTATAAGTGACTTTTCTGTTCGTGACTAGTTCTTCAATATGATATCCCGTCAGGTCAAAGCAGCCTTCGCTAACATAATCCATTGTCCAGTCAGCATCGTTATAGCAGCGATAAACCATGCCAGACAGGTTACCGATAAGTGTCGACAGGAATCGCTGGTTCTCCCAGAGTGCATTTTCGGCGCGCTTACGGTCGGTGATATCCTCAAAAAGATACAACCGCCCGAGATAGATATTATTCTCGTCCCGGATCTGTGACGAGAAGCATCGTATGGAACGGCCATCTTTATCAATAAGCTCTTCGTCGGCGATTTCTGTATTCACTTCATCATGAAGTCGTTCATACGCGTTTATAAACACTTTTGAGTTCTCAAATCTTGGTAATACGTACGATACGACTTCATCATGTTTTATTTCGCCCTTCTCTATTCGATTTTCGATCTCCGAAAGGTTAGCGATCTCGATAAAGCGCTTATTATAGTACAAAATTCGATCGTTCTTATAGTCGACAGCATATAACCCCAGTGGCGAATTATCTGCCATAGTCCGCATGAATGCCTCATTCCAGCGAAGCAATTCCTCGGCTTTTCTTTTGCTGGTAACGTCGCGGTCGACACCCCGATAGCCCTTTAAATCGCCATTCGAGTCAAAAATGGGTGCACCGCTAACCTCCATAATGACACCGTGTCCGTCCTTATGGATCAAGACATTCTCAAAAACGTTAAATGGCTGGCGTTTTTCCATGAAAGGCCTAACTTTGTTCTTGATGCGTCGTGCTTCGTCAGCGGACATATATTCGCTAACGTTTCTGCCGATGACTTCGGATGGGCTATATCCAAGAAGAGTTTTTACCATCGGGCTTATATACGTAAAAACGAGATGCTCATCTGTTTCCCATACAAGATCGTCGATTTTCTCGACTAGGTTCCTGAATTTTTCCTCACTGCCGCGAAGCTCATCTTCGATCGCCTTGCGCTCTGTGATATTACGTACGATCATGACGATCTGCTCGCCAAAAGTCGGGAGAAGCCTGGCCTCGAAGCTCTCTTTCTTTCCTTTTACCGATAAGGCGTACTCGAATATGACCGTTGACTTGTTCTTGTTTGCCGATCTTATCGATTCAGTCACTATCGAGTTATACTCTTGAGGCAGAATATCCTGCATTTTTTTACCCAGCAGGTCATCAGGTCCCAGGTATATTAGCTGGCCATTAAAGCCTAGTATGGTGCCATCGGCGTCAAGGCGGAAGAACAGGTCGGGGAACGCTTTAAAGACCGTCTGAAAATCCGCGGTCGTCTGTAATAGCTTTTCTTCGGCGATCTTACGCTGCGTAAGATCTTTGATGATCACATTATAGCCTATCGTGTTACCGTTCTCGTCTATGATCATTCGTACGCTGATCTCCACGGGGACCTGTCGGCCGCTCTTATGGGTCAGGTATATTTCCAAAGGCGTCAGTGGCTCATGATTCCTGATATTATTTTCAAAGATGGTGACGATACGATTTTTCTCATCTTCCCTTGTGATATCGTACGGTGTTTTATTCAACAGCTCTGCCGGCTCATAGCCCAGTATGTCGTAGATCCTCGGGCTGACATAGACATACCTGTGATCCTTGTCGGTCTCGCAGATGATGTCATTCATATTTTCTATCAGGCGCCTGTACTTGTTTTCACTGTCCTGCAGCGCGTTTTCCGACATGATCCGCTGCTCGATCTCGGATTGCAGCGACTTGTTCGCAAGTTCCAGCTCGTGCGTACGCTCCAGGACACGCTGTTCCAGTTCATCATGCGTTTTTTGAAGCTCTTCTTCCATTATTTTTCGCTTTGTAACGTCAAAGAAGGTAATAATGAACGCCGGCTTACCCTGATAATTCAGCCTTCCGATCGTAAATGCTAACCAGATAAATTCGCTGGAATTATTCATTATTTTTAATTCCTTATGGTCTCTCATATCCGGCATAATGCCCAGTTGTGCATCATTTACGGCATTATTCATCAGTGTTGAATATTCCGAGGCTACCATCCCGGCTATGTTCTTGCCCAATACATCCGCTATCTTGTAACCGGAGATCTTCTCTACGGCAGGATTGGTATAGACCATGTGACCGCCCTGGAGAATGATTATGCCGGTAGTGGTTGATTCAGCCAGCGACCTGAACTTTTCCTCGCTTTCTTTTAGCTCGTTCTCGATCGTTTTTCGCTCGGTAATATCGCGAGCTATTCCACTGAGTTTATACCCTTTTTCAGTCTTGATCGGAAAGACGACGATCTGTAGCGTGATCATAGTCCCATTCTTACGCTTAATGTCGCTTTCAATGATCCTGCTTGATATGGGCGATTTTCCCAGCTTCAGGTATTTTTCGATCGTATCTTTAATATGCACAGGGCGTTTACTGCCTGTATTAGACATTGTTTCCTTGAAAAATTCAGAGTCCCATAGATACTTATCCAGGTTATCTTCGCGAGTATGGCCTGAAATTATTTCCATTCCTTTATTAAATTCGATGATCCTGCCTTCCTCGTCGGTCAGGATAAAGCCGTCAGTGGATTGCTCGATGATACTACGGAACTTTTGTTCGCTCTCTTTGATCTCGAGCTCTATTTTCTTTTGTTCAGTAATGTCATAGGTAATACTGCAGATCATGAACCCGATCGACATTTTAATGGGGAAAATGATCGTGCGAATGATACGTTGCTCGCCATTCTGCCGCCGGATCTCTGTTTCCTGGAACTTGCTGGCAAAAGGCGCTTCACCGTGTTTGATCAAGCTGAGAATGTCAGTTTTCGAGTATGGATACGATTTCGAATTGCGCTTTTCACCGGGCTTGATCAGGGTCTGAAAGTCCCAGGCATACTTGCCGATGATCTCTTCGCGCCTATAGCCGGTGATCGTTTCCTGAGCATGATTGTACTCGACAATGACCCCGTTTTTATCTATCAGTATTACGCCGTTTACCGTCTGCTCTGTGATGCGGCGGAACTTTTCTTCGCTTTCGATGATCGCGCGTTCAGCCATTATCTTGCTTGTGACATCCCGCATTAGGATACAGAACATACGGCCATTATCCGATATGATCGAAAAATAAGTGATCTGGACCGTGATCGAAGATCCGTCGGCACGTCTTATGTCCAGCTCAATGATACGATCATTGATCGGGGTTTTACCCGTTTTCATATATGAGCTAAAAATATTTTTTAAATTATCAAAGATACTTTTTATATCATTGTGCTGTTCAGCTACGGCATTAATGTTAAACCCTGCATCCCAGAGCGGTTTTCCAACTACTTTTTCCCGCTTTAAGCCTGTAATGTTTTCAGATATCTTATTGAACTCTATGATCCTTCCCTGGGCGTCAGTCAGGATAATCCCGTCAAGTGATTGCTCTATGACACTACGGAACTTTTGTTCACTTTCGAGGATCAACTTTTCACTTTGCTTTCTTTCCGTAATATTCTCGAAAATGATCGTTATGCCTTTTTCTCCGTCGTCGAACACGGTCGGGATGAATTTGATAAAGAAATATACTTCGACTTTTCGCTTTTGATACACTGCTTCTATAATGGACTCTTTACCGTCTAGCGCCTCTTTAACACTTGGTATGATCGATGGCTCAAACTCCAGGGGGAATGAGAACGTCTCTAAATTTTTATGGATGATGTCCCCGCGATTCAGGTCGGTGAACTCCAGGAACTTTTCATTCACATTCACTATGCGGAGATCTTTATCCAGTATAATGATAAAATCTGACGAGAAACTGAGCATCGCCGATATTGGAAGCCTCTGCGAGATATAATAGACCTTAGAAGGCCCGAACGATTTCATGTCTATATGGCCGGAAACGGCCAGTATCTCCAGGTACTTTGCCACAGAGTGACGGTTCATCTTGATCTCTTTAGAGATCTCTGTGACAGTCATGCCACGCGGGGTTGACTTAAGAACCTCTTTAATAAGCGAAAGTTCTTTTCTATCGACTTCCATATCAAGCTTTAATGTATAAATCGTTCTTAACATAAATTCTTTGGTACCCTCTATTGATTTACATATGTGTTAGCCATAGTGCGAAAGTGTTATATATCAACAGGTTATTGTATTATCTGTAAATGCCCCCTTAAACTAAAAACGTGGTCGGGGCACTGTGAATACAGTGCCCTTGCCAATAAACTAATTCACTGTTTTCTGTTAGTGTGATTTTTTGATGCGAGACATATAATATACTTCGCTCTATGGTATTTTCTTATGTCATACATATTTGTTAGCCATTAACCGCAAGTAATATAACCTATTAATATAATCTATTCATTGTAAAATGCCCCCTTAAACTAAAAACGTATATTTGATTGGAGCGCTGTAATCGCAGCGCTTCGATCAATAATATAACTTTTTTATCATATCTTATAAGCCTGATTCATAGATGATAACCGGTTAAAAATCATATGCCTTAGGTATTTTTACATCACAGGAAAACTAATGGTAATATCAAATTAGCCTCCTTGTACCCATGATCATCTTATTCATGCCCTATCGATCAATTATCTCTTTACATAGAGCTTCATGATAGCGCTATCATTCGATTATTAACAGGCAGCTCATGCTAAAAAGAGCGCTATTTGACTGCTTATTCTACGGGCGTTAATCTTTATTATTTCAGCCTATAAACAGTAATAACTGATAAAATAAGAGTTATTTTAGCATTCTATAGCAATAACATAGCGCATTTGGCATTTAGATAAATATTATTGAACTAAACGTAAAAATAGGACTAAATTATGCACTAATTGTAGAAAGTATTTAACAAATGTAGTAATTTGCTTGTTGTCAACCATAGGAGGAGTAAGCAATAAAAAAACGAATTCTAATAGTCGCGATCATATGCGCCTTATTCTTGGCCAGTGCTCTGCTTGTACATGCAAGCATGCCAGCGATGAGCCCCTCACAGGGCAATCATAGCAACAGTACATACATTGTTGTTTTTAATGATAATAAAAATCTGGTCAGCGCAATGGATGATCAGGTCGCAGCATTCGTATCGGATAACAATGGGCAGATCCTGTACCGATATAATTCGATCAACGGTATAGCGATCAACATGCCGGCCGATGCCGCAGCAAAGCTCGGCTCGCTACAGAACGTAAAATATGTCGAGAAAGACATCACGTTCCATGCGACACTAGACAAAGCAGTGCCCATAGTCGGTGCTCCTCAAGTCTGGGACCTCGGATATACGGGTAAAGGCGTAAAAGTCGCGCTCGTAGATTCCGGTATCGATGGTACACACCCGGACCTAAAAGGCAGGATCGTAGAATGGAAGGATCTTGTCGCTAATAAGAATACCCCATACGATGACTTCGGCCATGGTACACACTGTGCCGGTATCATCGGCGGCAATGGTGCCGCATCCGGTGGTAAGTACAAGGGAGTCGCTCCCGAAGTGTCCTATATCGGTATAAAAGTTCTCGGTAAGGACGGTAGCGGCAGCCTATCGACTATCCTTGACGGTATCAACTATGCGGCAAGCAGTGACGCACAGGTGATCTCAATGTCGCTCGGTAGCAGCGAGCATTCCCAGGCAATGGATGATGCAGTCTGCAGTGCCGTTGCAAAAGGCAAGATCGTAATATGCGCAGCCGGTAACAGCGGACCTGACTCAAAGACGATCGGATGCCCTAGCGACTGTAAGGATGCCATCAGCGTAGGCGCTACCGATAAGAATGACCAGATCGCATCATTCAGCTCGAGAGGCCCCACCAGTGACGGCCGATTGAAGCCGGAAATATGCGCTCCCGGCAAGGATATCGTTTCCACGAGGGCCACAGGCATACACAATGAGAAGGCTATCGATAACAATTACATATCGATGAGCGGCACTTCCATGGCATGCCCAATGGTCTCCGGATCAGTTGCGCTAATGCTGCAGAAAGACCCGACGTTAACGGCAGCAAAAGTGAAGGATATCCTCGAGAAGACCGCAAAGCCTCTGGGCTCCAAGATACCTAATGAGGATTACGGCTATGGCAGGATCAACGTTAAAAGCGCGTTAGATTACCTGACTGGCGGCAAGACACCGGTCATATCGCCGACGCCGACGCCGACACCGGTCATATCGCCGACACCAAAACCGGTCATATCGCCGACACCAACGCCGTCGCCGGATTATCCGTATCCCGAATACCCGTCATATCCCTACCCTGGATATCCATCGTACCCATACCCGTACCCTGGATCCCAGAACCCGGGATATCCGTATCCCGGATACCCATATCCTGGCTGCCCTTATACGGCCGACTCCAACTAAGGATATAACGTAAGGTAAAACATACCTAAGTTCAGGCCTCATGGCCTGAACCGATCTTTTTATAGGCATATTTTTATGTATTTCTGATCAGATTTTTGGATATTTAGCTCCGGGATCATCTATCTCATAAACACTAGCGATGTTTGCCATTTATCGTAATTAGCGATCGGACGCTAAAGTCTATTTTTGAAGGTGACCTCTTTTATACTTTTCTTGGAAGGCTTTGGCTGCTCGGCCGCATAGCCGGCCGACACGAGTGATACCAGTGTATAGCCTTCGGGCACGTTCAGCAATATTCTGACGTTATCTGCGTATGGTTTTTTATCGCCAGCGACCCAGCAAGTAGAGACTCCTTTTCCGGCGGCGGCATAGATGATGTTCATAGTGGCTGCGCAGCCGTCCTCTAAATAATATTTCTGGGCCTTTTCACAAAAAACTGCAAAACATGCTTCGGCTTCCTTCACAAATTTGCCATGGTCAAGCAGTTCTGCGAGAGACGCAAGCAGCTTTTTATCGGTCACACAGCCGATTAGCCAGGGCTGGACGTTTATTGCCGTGGGTGCCAGCATGGCACATTCCAGTATCTCGTCGATAATGCTGTCCGGAACGGGATTTTCCTGATATCGCCGTATACTCCGGCGCATTTTTATGACAGTAGTGAAATCCATAATAGATTATCTGTGATAAATAATCATCAATCTTTTTACAAAATAACGGTGCTTTTAATAAAAAATAATGTGCTGTAGCCTTATTATCGAAGGCATTTGAGCATTACGATTCGATGAATGCGTGGTACATGTCTTCGAGGCTTGTCATTGTCTTACGCGCCTCGTATACTTCTGTATAATTTGAGACCATTCTTATGACTGCAGGTATATGCAGCATGTCGTCCACTTCGACCAGTATCGAGTCTTCGCCCACCGTGATGCGGTTCGCGAATAATTGTTGCCGTAACAAGGCCGCTACACGCTGCACATTCATAGGGCTGAGCTTCAGCATTACTCCGGGCCTACCGATCTTGCCGCGTATCGACGTGATGCTCTCGTTCAATATGGTGGAGCCATTTCGAATGATCGTAACACTGTCACAGACGTTGTCTATGAAATTCATATTATTGGCTGTGAATATGACGGTCTTATCATGCGACTCTTTGAGCATATTCATGAACTTAAGGCTGAAGCCCGGGTCTAGCTCTGCCAGAGAGCCGTCCATCAGCAGCACGCTGGAATCGCAGATCAATGCCATGCCGATCGACACACGGCGCTTGATGCCTTTTGACATTTCCCCTACGCGGCGGTCGAACTCGCTGCCGATCTGAAGTGATTCGGCCAGCACGTCACTACGGTACTGTATTTCCTCCTTAGAGAGGCGCGACGCTTTTCCCGCATCCCACAATAGTTTTCGAGGGGTCTTATTATCCGGCACGCGAGTCAGATCGGGTACGACGCTGACCATCGAGCGTATCTCCTTTGTATTGGTGATCGGGACGCCGTTTATCGTAATATCTCCCGAGTCCGGCTTCACCTCGGTAGAAAGGATCTTGATCAAGGTGCTCTTACCACTGCCGTTCGGGCCGATAATCGCGTGCACGTTGTTAGTTTCCACTAACATTTCAAAGTTTACGAGCGCACTGACGTTACCATAATTTTTCATCACATTATGGGCTTCGATCATTTGATCACTGACACTGTTCAATTTTTACCTTAATGGCTGCACTATTTTTGTCTTTATCGTTTATAGCTTTGTTTATTGAGTTTCAACACATTATTCTTATAAACCTTGTGTATGAATCAGTAATAAATAAAACCTGCAGGATCAATAATCCAAATTTTCTGGCGATCAAGCCATTACTATGCATAATATAAATTTTTTGGTCATACCGTAATAATCTCTGTAAACTGGAAAAAATATCGACTTGTAATGGCCGAAATTTAAGGTTTTCTGTCACCGTTGATGGTTCGAAAGAAAACGGTTATATATTAGCCGGTTTTATAACTATGGATAGAGGAGGCCGATATTACGGTAGACAGAGAGAAGAAAAACTTTGGCTTAATAAATGAAAAGGGTGAAGAAATAGGCACTTACAGCGGTGCCCAGCCAAGGGATGCGGCCCTGAAGGTCGCAAACAGAGGCATTAACAGCATCGTACTCAGAGAAAAGGGCTCAAAGAAGGTCCACTACTTCGCAGGTAAGAGAGAACTTGTACCGGTACCGAAGAGCGCTCCGGCATGGATCAAGGAAGCGGCGAAGGGAAAGGACGGCAAGATCTACAAGGCAAACGTAGAGAAGCTTGGCACTGCGAACCTGCAGTACAGCGAACTTGAGAGAAACCCTAAGGAACTATTCAAGCTTCCTAAGTCAAAGTCATCCAAGAAGTAAAGCAAAAAGCACCACTTTCTTTTTTACTTTTTTAATTTACTCTCGTTTAATTTGGCATAATATTATAAACACAACAGTAGATTTGTTTTTAGTGATGTTTATGGCAAAAAAAGAATCTAAAGGAGATATTAGTGTCAGAGAAGCTGGCAGACGCGGCGGAACGACCACCAAGGAAAGGCATGGTCCTGAGTTCTACCGGCAGATAGGACACAAGGGTGGCCAGAAAGTCAGAGAGCTTATCGAGCGTGGCAAGGCTTTAGAGCGGTAGGCGTATATTCGCCACTGATATGTTCTAAAGGCATGCTATTAAATCTCTGGTTAGCCTATTAATCGCGTTATATACCAGGGTCGATGTTAACTCATTGACCCCACCAAACTTTTCATTTTTTTAATACAACTTTTTTGTTTTCGAGCAATTCTATGTATATTTATGGATAGTCGATTTATGCCATCGGACTGGTCTTCGAATTTTTTTAATATCGGTCACATGAAACTAATTTCGGCATGTATTGATTTCATGGCCGCACTACCGCACATTATATAAGGCTTCGAGGCCTCAAGGATATTTATGGCAGCATTAGAATCGGCCGGCCTTATCGGCGGCATTGGCGGTGTCGTCGTAATGATCGGTTGTATGACCACATTTAACTGGAATGTTCTAGTCAGCGGTATGATTGGCTTAACAGTTGGGTTCATGCTTGCGTTTATCGGCGTTATTGTCATAAATGAACGTAACGATAGAAGAAAGAATAAAAACTAGCTTTTTTCTGGCAAATTAGTCATCTATTAATTATTTATATTAGCGTGTTAAACCGTGCAGGGAGCATGTGTTGAACACCCGGAAAACAGATATGCAGACTGCCAAATTAGCTACTTTGTCTTAGTTCCTGAAATCCTATGGCGAACCTTCTTGCATACTTGGCCTGGTCCTGGTAGTCAAGGATATGGGGAAATAGAGGGGTATAATAGAAATGACGATATTCAGTAATTCACAGATTAATTCTACGAAAAAGATTTATGGCAGGTGAGATCGTGGAACGGAATAAAAATACTCATAAATCAATAGATGAATATATTTCAAATTGTCCTCCTGACGTTCAGGAAAAACTAAAAATGTTGAGAAAAGTTATTAGAGAGTCTGCACCTGACGCAGAAGAGACGATCAGTTATCAAATGCCTACTTTTACGTTACATGGAAATCTTGTTCATTTTGCTGCTTTCAAAAATCATATAGGATTTTATCCGACTCCCAGTGGAATTGAATCATTTAAACAGGAATTATCTAACTATAAATGGTCAAAAGGTTCAGTGCAATTTCCTCTAGATATGCCGTTGCCTTATGAACTAGTAAGCAAGATAGTAAAATTCAGAGTTGCCGAGAATATAAAACTGGCTGAGAGCAAAAAGAAACAAAAGAAATGATTTAGTATTCAAATAATTTCCTTCAACTTAATATACGATAAAAAATATGGGTGTTGAGTTATACCAATAAGTGCAGGGAGAGTGAGTTGAACACCCAGAAAACAGATCTGCAGTCTGCCGCATTAGCCGCTCTGCCATCCCTGCATTCGAAGATGCCTATTATGGCATTGTTCTCGATGGTTTCTATTTACATTAATGTCACATCATGCCTATATATTTTTTTATAAAGGCAATAGCGGCCGTTTTTTAACGGGTGCGGTAGTTAAGCGTTAATGCACTATTTTTAATATCGCTAACACGCTTATTTGTAGAACGTAACTATATATGGAACTGTAAATGATCCTGTTTCAAGAGCACAGTTCATGTAAGCTAATATGACAATACGCCTTACAGCAAGCCATATTTACGACACCTTCATACAAACATTTATAATATATATAAACCATTATTTTTATGGGGTGGTTACTTGGATAATAACAAGTTCTTCTTCTCATCAGAGCAAGCACACGCTTTATTGTTGCCATTGATCGCACTATTCTGCCTGGCGCTTATGATCGGGGCGCTGTTCGCATTAGGCATAGCGACCGATTCTTTCGGCATGAAATCTGACATTTTAAAGGGATTTGGGTTTAAACTCGATAATAAACAGGATAAGATCGCCGTGATATATGTGGAAGGCCAGATGGTAGCGGACCGCTCGTCGGATAGCCCCGGATCAGCGTTCTCCAGCGATATTGTGAAGTACATGCGCCTGGCTACCGACGACCCGTCTTATAAGGCCATTATCCTTAGGGTCAATACGCCGGGCGGCACGCCTGTAGCTGCCGAGGAGATCATCGACCAGATGAAAAAAACACGAGCTGTAAAGCCAGTTGTTGTTTCCATGGGAGACATGGCAACGTCAGCCGGCTATTATATTTCCTCGCAGGCTAACAGCATCGTAGCAAATCCGGACACATTCACCGGTAGTATCGGTGTAATATGGACATTTGAGAACAAGACAAAATACTACCAGGACCAGGGCGTGAACTTCTACGTGGCAAAATCCGGCAACTTCAAGGACATGGGGTCGGATAAGCGTAACCTGTCTTCCAGCGAAATGAACTACGTGCAGGATATCATCAACGACAGCTACACCCGGTTCGTCACGAATGTGGCTAAAGGCCGCAACATGTCTGTCGATGACGTGAGGCAGATCGCGGATGGCCGCGTATACACGGGCGAAAGGGCGAAAGAGCTTGGCCTTGTGGATAGCCTGGGTGGCCTGTATGATGCAGTCGACATCGCTAAGAACCTGTCAAACGTGAAAGGCAAGGTAACGATCGCATACATGAACGAACCCGCAGTCAAGTGATCACTTAATTGCCCGGAAGATCGTCCGGGCCATATTTTTTACTATGTCAGATGAAACATATCTTTCAGGGCTAGTCCAAAATATTTTAGAGTCGAAGATAGCGATCGTCATCGGAAAGATAGATGCTGGTAAATCAACGCTTATTAAGCAGATCTCTAGTATCATCGACGTTTCTATCGTGGATGCTGATATCGGACAGAGCGATATCGGGCCGCCGTCTGTCGTCTCGCTTGGCGAAAAGATAAACGGAAAATACCGGATGACCGATGGCTACTTTTGTGGCTCGATCTCGCCTGCCCGCCACTTTCTACAGCTTATGGCGGGCACTGTAAGGATGACACAAGCCTCTAAAAAGTTCCCCGTGCTAGTCAATACGATCGGCCTGGTCACCGGTGATATCGGGCGCTCGCTTAATATTGAGATCATCAATGCACTAAGTCCGGGCTTGATCATATGCATCGACCATGGCGACGAGCTAAGATACCTGGATGCGTTTGAACATAGTGGTACTAGAGTATTACATATACCGGTATCGATACATGCTAAAAAGAAAACAATTGGTGAGCGTACATATAATAGACAGCTAGCTTTTGCAGAACATTTTAATGGGGCATCCAGTAAAGTGTTTTCATTCGATCAATTTTCGGTTGAACGCTCATTATTATTTAATGGCTGTGAATGCGATGTCAGAAAATTTGCGCCGGATATGCAGTATGCAGAGGTTTCCGGTAATGAAGTGGTCGTTGTTAATGAAAAGCATTATCCGGGCCGCGATCAGATCCTTCACGAATTAGGTGCCAGAATCGTGCATGCTTATTTAATTGATGATTTCATAGACGTACTAGTCGGGCTTATCGGCACAGATGGCAGATTTCGAGGGCTAGGGATCATCGAACATATCGATTTTATAAAGCGATCGATCGAAATATACACGACAGTCAAGGATTTTGGCATTTTACAGTTTGGCTCGATTAAATTAGATCCGCGAGATTTTACTTATAAAGGATCGTTCCATCCGCAAATTTTCAAAGCTTAAGCATAAATAGACCAAGAAATATCATTAGACTGATATGACGATCGTTCCCAGGTCAAGGCTCATCATCGCACTGGATGTGACAAATAAGGATGAAGCGCTTTCCATCGCCTCAAAGTTGGGTGGCGTAGTAGATGCAATAAAGGTCAACTATCCGCTGGTACTGGCATGCGGGCTGGATATCGTGCGGGATCTGAAGCAGTATTCAAATGTCATTGCCGATTTTAAGGTCGCCGACATACCGAACACGAATAGCCTGATCTGTGAGGAGACTTTCAAAGCTGGAGCCGACGCGATCATCTGCCAGGGATTTGTAGGCGGCGACAGCGTCAAAGCCTGCGTAGAGATGGCAAATACGTATCATAAAGAAACCTTCGTAGTCACTGAGATGAGCCACCCGGGCGCACTCGATTTCCTGCAGCCGAAAGCGTTCGACCTGGTGGACATCGCGGTCAAGTCCGGTGCATCGGGCATCATCGCGCCGGCGACGCGCCCGGAACGACTGAGGGAGATCAAAAAGCATGCAGATGGCATGAAGATACTATCACCTGGCGTCGGCGCACAGGGCGGCGACGCGCGCGCGGCCATCGATGCAGGCGCGGACTTCATCATCGTCGGCCGAAGCGTATATAATGCGAAAAACCCATACGATGCAGCGATAGATGTCATTGAACAGATCCGCCGATGATGACAAAAGATGCTGAAATAATGATGAGCCCTATGAGTACTGAGGCGGTTTAGCTCGTCCCTCACACCTGCAGTTTGTGTATCTTTTACTTCTTTGCGGTTCGACGCTCAGCCTGATGGCTGAGCAACTTCGGTTTTTCGGGTGCTACGATGCCGGGGCCGTTTTTTTTACACGGGCATTCTCCGCTCGCTTCGATCGCTTCGTTGCTCCTTCGACGCACCCTCGGTCGGCTTCGCTTTGCTCGGCTCCCTTCGTTCGCTATGCTGATGCTAGAGGGCCGTTCGGCCCGGTCATGGGGCAAACCCGAAAAGACTACGACGAACGCGTAACTTTGTTAATATTTGATATATGGCCTAGAGTTTCATTGTATAAATTTTATATATATTAATATAAGAATAAACAGCGATCCGAGAACGATCAATAGCATACTTATGCTCGACTTATTTTTTGAAAACGACCTGTATTTTGGCTTATCGAGCTCAAGCTTTACCTCCAGGTTCACATAGGCGACAAGAGCGATAGCCGTGGGCAGCTCCAGGATCGATTGGATTGCATTGGAGGTTTGTATATCCGTAATACCATTTGACGAAACCCCTGCTAGTATCCAGACGACGGCGTATATGACTAGTAAAAAGCCTGATATTTGCTTGACCATCTCGACGTTACGCCTGGCTATTTTTATAATAACACCGTTAAAATAGTAATCTTTCTGGCTTTTATACATTGCTTAATAATAAATTGGCTGCAATGAAAATATGCCGACAAAATGTCATAAATCGGGAAAGTGTCCGTTTTTAAAGTCGATTAAGTATTTTCTAGTTAATGATAGATTATTTGTGGTGGGAAAATTGGACTGTGGCCTAAGGATCTTTTGTTCTGTTATCGTAGTAGCTATCTTGATCATCGCTACGATAGGTACCGGAAATGCCATGCAGGTCATGGATAGGGCTAGCTATTCAGGCGTAATGCCAGGCCTTAATGATCAGCAAAAGGTAGTATTTCTTGAGCATAACATGATCGCAAATGGATCCGTCATTAACGGTACTGTGCCTTTTCGCACCGTGAATTTTCCATCGTACTGGTTTAACGCTAACACTGGACAACTAAATGG
This sequence comes from uncultured Methanocellaceae archaeon, assembly GCA_963780665.1. Taxonomy (GTDB): domain Archaea; phylum Halobacteriota; class Methanocellia; order Methanocellales; family Methanocellaceae; genus Methanocella. The sequence goes on from CAWACJ010000003.1 coordinate 235,323, forward strand.
CGATATCGATTTTCCGATAAATCGCTCACTACAGCTGATCTTCGGTGATGTATTGACATTGACCGGTAATTTCGGCGACGGCACAGGCAATAAATTATATGGGGCATATTCGCTCCCCGCCCGGGCTGATAAAGCGATCATATATTCAGTCGACCGGACCGGTAGTATCATCATGGACGTGAACAATCGTATGTTAATACTGAAGCCAGGTGATGTGTACAGCTATTCGGAAAATGAGACTCTTTCAGAAGGGAACGGTACAGTCAAAGTCAGGTATGACCATACATATACGAATCATGGGCTTATCGATAAAAATGGGATAAGAACGAGCATGGTCGCCGAGCCATGAAAAACTTATTTCTATCAGCAACGGCACATGTAGCATTATGAAAAATCCCGGTAAAGGCCGATTTATGCCAATGTCAAGAGCAGAGATGCACAGCCTCGGCCGGGACCAGTGCGACATCATCATCGTTAATGGCGATGCTTATGTGGATCATCCGTCGTTTGGCGCCGCGATCATCGGGCGCGTACTGGAAGATGCGGGATTTTTTGTGGGTATGATCTCACAGCCTGATCATACGACTAAAGACTCTTTTAACGTGCTTGGCGAGCCGAAACTTTGTTTCTGCGTTTCTTCGGGTAATGTGGACTCGATGGTCAATAATTATACGGCCAACAAGCGCTACCGGTCTGAGGATGACTATAGTCCAGGGGGGCGCTCGGGAAAAAAGCCTGACCGGGCGGTCACGGTATACTGCAACAGGATCCGGGAGACATATAAGGAAAAGCCGATCATCATCGGCGGCATAGAGGCGAGCCTGCGACGTTTCGCACATTATGACTACTGGGACGATAAGGTGCGCCAGTCTATACTGGCAGACGCGCCCGCCGACATGATCACGTATGGAATGGCAGAAAAAGCCATAGTAGCTGTCGCAAAACGGCTGGCGACAGGAGAAAACATACACGATATCAAAGACATTCGGGGTACGGAGATCAAGACGAAGGAATTACCCTCCGGCGACTATGTGGAATTGCCGGACTTTACGTCTGTCTCGAAGGATAAAATGGCCTATGCCAGAGCGTTTAAAATGTATTCCGACGAGCAGGACCCGTTTCACGGCCGGCCGATCCTGCAGCGTCATCCGAAGACGATGATCTTACAAAATCCACCGTCCATGCCTATGACCACGATGGAGCTTGATCACGTATATGACCTGCCTTATACGCGACAGCCCCATCCATCGTATAAAGAGCCCATCCCTGCCCTGCGAACGGTCATGTTCTCGATCACGAGTCACCGGGGATGTTTCGGAGGCTGTTCGTTTTGCGCTATCACGAATCACCAGGGGCGTATCATACAGAGCCGCAGTAAAGAATCGATCATTCGTGAAGCGGAAAAATTGTCAATGATGCCCGAATTCAAGGGGACGATCACGGACGTAGGCGGGCCGACTGCGGACATGTACATGCTCGGCTGTGCACAGCAATCCGTTAAAGGAGCTTGTCGAGACAGGCTGTGCCTGTACCCGGAAAAGTGCCCGAACTTAAACGCCGACCATTCGAAACTGGTCGAGCTGCTAGAAGCCGTCAGCAAAGTGAGGGGAGTAAAAAACGTCTTCATTGGCTCCGGTATTCGCTATGACCTGGCCATGCAGGACGAAAATTACCTGTACCAGATCTGCGAGAATAACATCAGCGGACAGCTGAAAGTAGCGCCCGAGCATGTTTCGAAGGCGGTCACCGATGCCATGTGTAAGCCATCGGTGGAGACATATAAAAAATTCGTGGAAAAATATGAGAAGATCAACCGTAATCTGGGTAAAAAGCAATTCATTATACCATATTTCATTGCCGGGCATCCGGGGTGTACATTAAAAGATGCCGTACAGCTCGCAGAATACGTGCGGGATATGGGATATTATGTGGAGCAGGTCCAGGACTTCACGCCGACGCCTTCCACGCTTTCGACCTGTATGTATTATACCGGGTATGATCCGTATCATAACAAAAGCGTATATGTACCTCGTACTAAGGAAGAGCGCCGTATGCATCGTGCGCTTCTACAATACAAGAATCCCGATAATTACGACTTAGTAAAAGAGGCATTGGTCAAAGCAGGACGAAAAGACCTGATCGGCTCCGGCCCGAAATGCCTGATATCGACATCAAGGCCTGCGGGATATAGGGGCACGACATTTAAAAAACGATATTAGTTTTGTACGGAGACCGTATTATCGAACATCCGGTAGACGTACTCGCGGTTCTTATTAAATAGCAGTATGCGGTAGACAAAGGGTTTCGCGAGATCATAGCGGAATGTCCCAAACTTGCTATAATATATCGTAGTCAGCATCATGGATGCCATATAGCTTTTCCTGACTCGATCATTATCATTTACTTTTTCATTTTTTCCAGCCTTCTGGATCGAACAGCTAAAAGGCATCTGTATTTTCAAATTGTTAACATTACCGAATATTGTCGAAGGCATGATCTTACATGCGTGAGGCTTTACAAAATTTATCGCACAGAGGCCGTCTTCCAGAAAACGGCATCCATTATATTCTCTATGTAAGAAAGGTAATGCGACATCTCCCGATTCTGCGGCTATCTCCACGCAATAATCATTAAAGAACTCATCCGGGTCTATGTTCAGGAAATCGCTGATACGGAAAATATCGTCGAGCGTAAGCGGTATATCTTCTCGTCGCCTGCAGCAATTGCCACAGCGCTGGCACTCAAACTTAGCGGTCTCCAACTTAGTGATAGTCGATGTCTGCATATGATACCTTTATTTGAACTGGTTGCTGCCGGATTACTAACCTTTTTATAAAAAACATCGATTAATTATAAAAATTACAAATTATACGCGGAAAAGCGGAAAAAATCAGAGTATTAATATTATGAGCTTGCTCTGGCGAGCCATCATCATATTATTGCTAATCTCGACTGGTCATTTACTCATGGGATGCGTATGTGCATACATATCTTTGAGGTCGTCGACATTATAATGCGTGTATATCTGTGTCGTATTAAGCGATGTGTGGCCGAGTAGCTTTTGGATAGCGACGACGTTGCCTCCGTTCTGCAGCATGTGCGTGGCGAAGCTATGCCTTAGCTTATGCGGTGTCACGTGCTTGGTTATTCCGGCACGCGAGGCGAGAAGCTTGATATCACGCTGCACTGTCCTGGGTGTCAGCTCGAACAGTCTATTATCATCATTAAGCTGCTCACAGTAAACTCTTAATGTCGAAGATAATTCGCCAGGGATCAGGACGATCCGCTCCTTAGCGCCTTTTCCGAAAACTTTGATCGTATCCCGATCAAAGTCTATGTCTGTTTTTTTAATATTGACCAGTTCGGAAATACGTACACCAGTGGCATAGAGCATTTTGACGATCAGGTTATCTCTGGGCTCGACTGCCGTATCGATCAACCCACGGATCTCTGCCTGTGTCAAATATACGGGCGCTTTTTTATCTATCTTTATGGAACTGATGCCTTTAGTCGGGTCATTCGCCATATATTCGCTCTGGACCAAGAACGTATAGAATGACCTGAGTACGCTTAATATATTAGCGACGGTCGTATGCGACAGTTTTCGCTCGAACATCAGGTGGTTCAAGTAGCGGACCACTTCCGGACGCAGGGCGTTTTCGACCGGCTTACTATTATATTTTTGATAGCGACGCAGTATCAGCGCATACTGGCGCATTGTCGTAGCGCTTGAAGACAAACGCTTTTCATCAAGAAAGATATCAATATAATCGATATTACATCCCACCTATCCCTTACCTACATATCTATTAGTAATTGAGCAATATATAAATCGTTTGGTGAGGAATATATTTGGTGTTAATATTTCGCAAAATTGCAATTTTGCGACATACTTGCTCAGTAAAAATTTCGGGGTATGAGTTCGTACGTACATCAAAATTCAAGGATGATATATTTCTAAATTAATGTAAATAAGTATTTGTTTTTTTACATATGAGATAATTTGTAATATACAATTTATTATACATATTTATATGCTATTTACCTATCGTTTAACTTAGGTTAAACGCATATGAGATTATTATATAATAATATGTGCATATATTTGTATATATATTATAAACATACAATAATGAAATTACTAAATATAATGTATTATTAATATTTTGTAAGTTATATTTTTATAATATTAAATTTATTAGTTTTTTATTTTAGACTTATTTTCATATATTGCAAATATAATCGTCCTTGAAAATTGTAGTAAATCTTTATCTAATACCTAAGTTAATTATCACTAAAAGTATAAGTGGATATTCAAGTTTATATACCAATAAGTAGAAATTATGGTGGGCTGTATATGCTGACCGACGCTGACATAAAAAAAGTAAGATACTTGATGAGCCTGCGGGAAACATATTTCCTGGACGGCCTCCGCAATAAGGATTTTACAGGTGTCGATCTGACAAAGGCTGACCTGCATGAGATGCAGATCATAAACGTGAATTTTTCAAATGCCATATTAGATGGCGTTAACTTTTATGACTCGCAGCTGATCAATTGTAATTTCAGTGGGGCCAATATAAAGCGTACAATATTACGTAAAGCGTCGATCATGGACTGTGTATTTGACAAGGCAGAAGTAGCGCAGGCAGATATGAGCGAGGCAGCTATTTATAATACGATATTCCAGAGTAACGACATGCATCTCGCGAAATTTTCTAACGCCCGGGTAATGGATTCATCCTTTAAGAACTGTCAGATGGGCAGTGCAAGCTTTTCCGGCACGAATCTTGTGAACTGTCGCTTTGACGCATGCGACATGCAGCACATCAACGGCGATAAATCGCTTATCACCGGGACTACGTTCAGTGACTCGAAGCTAAACCACATGTCGCTGAATAATGCGACCATATATGATACAAATTTGATCAATACGGATACAGAGAATATGCTTCTAGTCGAGACCAGGCTGGGCATAGACATCGACCTCTTCAAGAAGGCGCGAAAAGTAGACGTAAAGGTCATATCAAAATAATATAACGGATCGCTAGAATTATAATTCTATTTTTAACCCGAACCATAAAATAAAATATCATACTGTTTATTACTGTTATGGTTTTATGAAGATCAACTGGAAATTAAGGTTTGGACTTTTACTGCTTTGTGTATCCCTATTCATGTATATGATCCATTATGTGGTTTTCCGGAACATTGTCCTGCTGGAAGAAAATACTCTTTTTTATTTAGCGTTCATGCCTGTCGAGGTCATCTTTGTCACGCTGATCCTCGACCAGCTACTGGAAATGCGCGACCGTCGCGAGCGCCTGGAAAAGCTGAATATGGTCATTGGAGTGTTTTTCAGTGAAGTCGGCACAAACCTTCTGCGATATTTCGCAAAATGCGACATGAATATCGATTCAATATGTAATGATCTCGTAGTAAGCTCAAATTGGACAGATCAGCAATTCCTGGAAGCAAGTAAAAAGCTGAAAAAATATGATTATTCGGTCGAAATAAAACAAATGGACATCGAAAGCTTAAAAAAATTTCTTGTCTCAAAAAGAAGTTCAATGGTACAATTAATGGAGAACCCTACCTTACTGGAGCATGAGACATTTACCGAATCCTTACGCGCGGTCTTCCACCTGATCGAAGAGCTTGATACACGTACGAACCTCCGGGATCTGCCGGATAGTGATTATGCACACCTTTCAGGAGACATGAAACGTGCATATACCCAGCTTGTATCCGAATGGCTTGACTATATGAAATATTTGAAGAACAAGTATCCATACCTGTATTCTCTGGCCATGCGTACGAACCCGTTCGATAAGGAAGCTTCACATATTGTAAAATGATCCGACTAATTTTTATGATCAGACCCATACCTTTCTGAGCAGTGCCGCAAAGGCTGAAATCGCGCACAGTACGCCGGCCACTAACATGACATTGCTCGCTACTCCGGCTAATAATGATGCTCCTGCCTGTAATATTGCCCCATTATAGCCACTCATGTGCAGCTGTGTCATAACTAGTATGGTGGTGAAAGATACACCTAGAGACATGCCCAGGTTTCGCATCGTCGAGGTTACGCTCGAGGCCGTGGCTAGTTTCTTACGCGGCACTGCGCTCATCATCTCCGTATTATTGGGGCTCTGGTACATGGAGCCGCCTATGCCGGAGATGGCGAATGCGATCATGATCATCCATAAATTCGCCTTGAGTGCCAGGAAGCTCAGTGCGATATATGAAATTGCGACAATGCCCATGCCAATAGCTGCAAAGTACCCTGAATGATACTTATCATAAAGCCAGCCAAATATAGGCGAGCCGAAAACCATGATGATCGGCACTACCAGAAATATGATCCCGACCTGGGCCGGAGAATATCCCATGACACCCTCAAAATAGAATGGGCCGACAATGCCCAGCATGAAACTCGCGATGAAAAACAAGATCATGCTTAATGACGGCAGGGTGAATTTCTTATCATAAAAGATCGAGATATCCAGTATCGGGTGCTCAAAATGCATTTCCCTGTATATGAAGGCGACCGATGCTAATAAAAAGATGGCCGCCAGTGTTCCCTGCAGGTAGCCTACGTCAGCTGTTTCCGCCAGCATACCCAGGAATAGCATAAGCGAGGACATCGCTATAAGCAGCAATGCAGAACCGGACCAGTCCATCTTGAATCTATCGACCTTAAGCTCCTGTAATTTCAGGTATTTGAAAGCTAGCGCTAAGAGAATGATGCCAATTGGCACGTTAATGAGGAATATATATTGCCAGCCCAGGCTATCGACCAGGAAACCGCCCAGTACGGGGCCGGCAATGCTGCCGATGGCAACCGTAGAGCCGAGAAACCCCATGGCGCGTCCGCGCTCGCTGACTGGAAATGCTTCATAGATGATCGCGCCGCTGATCGAGAAAACCATTGCAGCTCCGAATCCCTGTGCGATCCTGAATAGTATCAGCTCAGTCATATTTTGTGACAGGCCACAGGCGAGTGAGCTCAGCGTAAAGATGATAAAGCCTATGATGAAGAGCTTAGTTTTACCGGTATACTCGGAGATCTTCCCGAACACGAGCAGCAGGGCTGTCATCGTAAGTAGATAAGCCGTGATCGTCCATTGAGATAATGAAACGTCCACGTTAAAGTACTGTGTGATCGTGGGTAGTGCGATGCTTACGACGTTGCCGTCGATGACCGACATCAAGATGCCGAGTAGTACGATGGCGAGAATAATATATCGGCCTTTTGTGGGCGGAAAACTATCCTCGAAATGTTTCTGGTTGTCCATTAGATATCCTATGTGCTACATTCTCTTAACATATAATAATTCATAACATTTACGCTATTTATGAACCTGCGAACACTTTTTTACATTGTACCACATATATTCTATTGATGAATGATATGGTCGAGAAAAGAGATAAACCCGAAAGTGAAAAATTGATAGGTCACGAGATGAATGTAAGTGCACTTGTCGATTATCAGGAAGGCTCCGTAGTCAGCCGCGAGGTCATAGGTAAAAAGACGGGCACGGTAACCATATTTGCTTTTGACGAAGGCCAGGGGCTCAGCGAGCATATGGCGCCGTTTGATGCAATGGTTTACATTGTCGAAGGCGAGGCAAACATTGATATCGACCAGAAGCCGCACCATCTGAAAGCCGGTGACATGATCATTATGCCAGCGAACCACCCGCATGCGCTACAGGCTGTCAAGCAGTTTAAAATGCTATTGACGATGATCCGATCATAACTATTTTTTTTTAAAAAAAGGATAACAAGAGCGCTTGATGGCGCTCTTAAGTTTTATTGGGAAACCGATATCTTCCAGTTCGCGTTGGGGCTGGCGATCTCTACTGCGAGGATGTACACGCCATTGGCCGGTATATCGTACGTGACCTGGGCATTATAGTTCGTGAGGAACGGCTGGGTCGGGGAATTGCCCGTGTTTTGGGCGATCCTTGCCAGCTCGTCACCGGTGTTGCCGTCCAGCAGGTGGACGTCTAGCATCTGTACGTCAGATCCTGCGACTGTGTCCGGGCAGCTGATATCAAACATGGCTGTACCCTTATTCAACTTGATCGGGTCAGTGGCCTGAATACCAGTACCGGTAAACGTCTTGGGCGGAGTCGCCGGGTTTGCAAGCGGTAATTTTGCGATCGTGATCGTGTACGGTGCGTTCACGTTAGCGATCTTGAATGTATCCGTCTGGGCAGAATATTGCATGACCTTCGAGCTTACGCCACCCGTTGCCGAATTAATGCCGGCAATTGAGCCCTGGCTGGTGGAATCTACGGAGATATAGCCCTGTGACTGGACCTTGATGAAATATCCGCCTGCATCCATCTGGAGTGGCACATTCTGGTTCACTGAAGCGCTGATCGTCGTGCCCTGCGCCGTTGTGGCTACTCCCGTTGGCGACGCTGCTACACTTGGCAACACAGTAGGCTTAAGAGTGACCGCGTTAGGGTTAACGGTCGGCGTAGCGGTCGCAGACGGCCCGGTCAATGATGAACAGCCGCTGGTTATCAATGCTAAAAGCGTTATCATTAGAACGCTCATTATCAAAATGTATCTCTTGTAAATGCTACAACCTCCTTGAGGATAAATAGTTTAATCTCTTTCTGCATTTATACATTATGTACCAATCGGTGAATTTAATATTATAAAAATATGAATCGGCCCTAAATATATAGGCCTTTCGTTAATATTTGGGACAATCTACTTGTTTTTTGTCTCGCCTTTTTTACTTCTCGTCTTATTCACTGTAGCTGCCGCAATTCGTTTCGCATCTTTTTCAGAGCGGCCTTCGCGGCCTTCTTCGGAAGCTTTCACGTGCTCGTATTGCCTCTCTTCTTTTGGATTCCATTCTGATCGTGGCATCTTGTCATCCTCATATCCTTGTGAATATCCGCGAATATAGCCGGAACGGTGATTAATTATATAAAAAGGCATGATATTGAAGGCTTTTAACAATATATGGTATATTTTTATACGAAAAAATCTCTATGAGGCATGCATGGCCACTATATAACTTAACGAAACCAAAGTAGCTATAATATATAGCAGCGTATTATAAACAATATACTGAAAAAGCGTGGTGCCTATGGTAACAAACCTCGACAATGAAATTGAGCGTTATAAAGGGATCGTGGATGCAGATCCAGGGGATCATGAAGCGCACATGAAGCTTGGCCTCGCGTACAGCATGAAAGGGCAGTATGACGACGCAGAGCGAGAGCTAAAAGTAGGCGTTAAGCTGGACCCGGACAGCGCCGAATCGCATTTTGACCTGGGAATGGTCCTGCACATGGGCGATAAGCTGGACGAGGCAATCGAACAATATAAAGAGGCTATACAGATAAAGAATGATTACCTGGATGCCAAGATCAACCTTGCCAATGCGTACGTCCAAAAAGGCTCCGCAGACGATGCGCTTCCCATATACCGTGATATTATTAAAAAGAACCCGAATGCCCCGGAGGCATACATTAGCTTTGGCATCGCGCTCGCTTCATTAGGGTACCTGGACGACGCCATCGAGGAGTTTAAAGAAGCACTCACGCTGAACCCGAAATCCTATGAGGCTCATAACTTCCTCGCGGGGGCATACGCGGATAAGAGCGAGCTGGATAAAGCGCTGGACGAATATAAGGCAGCCGTCTGGATCGAGCCCAACAACTCCAGCGTATACTATAATATGGCCGTCGTGCTGACAGAAAAAGGTCTCTTAAAGGATGCGGCCGAGCAGTATAAGATCGCCATAGGCGTGAACCCGGAATTCCTGGAGGCACATTACAACCTCGGCTCTCTACTTTCTGAATTACACCAGGTAGATGATGCGATCATAGAATTAAAAGAAGCCATCCGCATAGAGCCAGGCTTCCCGGACGCCCATCATAAGCTCGGCGTCGTTTATAATAGCATGGATAAGCATGAAGAAGCGATTAAAGAGCTGAAAGAGGCCATTAAGCTGGACCCTGCATTCTCCATTGCGCATAACAATCTAGGCACAGTCTATTTTGGCATGGGGAAATATGATGACGCCATAAGGGAGTTTGACCAGGCACTAAAATTAGACCCTGACTTTTTGGAAGCGAAAAATAATCTAAAGATCGCGCAGGACAAAAAGTCGGTACAGCAATTTACCTGATCTCTTTTTTTACCGGATATCTATAGACTTTAAGACATATGCTACGATGTCAGCTATCCCGTAGGTCTATCAATCGATCCGTACGCCCTTTTATTTTGTATATCTCAACACTATTCAAAGGTGTAAATACCATATGGATCTTGAACTTTTCATTATAATAATCCTCAGCTAGCCGGGGCTTATATTTAAGAAACGAGCTGATAAAATTTTCCTCTATCAATTTTTTGTCGCAGGACGAAGGATCCATACATTCCATTTTAACATTAAGGATAGCTACACCCTTTGATCCGTCTGATAATACCGCCTCATATTCGCCGGTGAGATATTCCATATTTTGGGATTGAAACACGCCGCGCTCCACGTCGACGCGGTTTAACGGCGTATCATGAACCCAGACCGTTTCCGCCTCGCGCTGAGGATTCAGGATACGCATGTGCGTACGTCCGCACCTGCATTTACTTCTGCTCAACACAACCGTTGTATCCTCGGTATCATAGTTGATCAACAACGTGCCGCACTTACTGCCTGCGGGCAGCAGGGTAGTAAGGACCATCCTGCCGCATTCTCCGTCATGTACGAAATCTCCCATGCCCGGACTATAGACATCGAGGTGCACCATATCCTCGGGTACATGCAGGCCGCTGATATCGGTACATTCGCCGCACATTGCGCCTTCGGTGCTGCCATATGTATTGTATACGTTGCAGCCCCACAGCCTGGCCAGGTAGTCCCTGGATTCTTCTGCAAAGCTTTCTCCTCCGATCACCAGTCGTTTTACTCCGGAGTCTGCCGGGTCAATGCCTTCGGCTTTCATGCGCCTGCCAAGTCGCAATAGCTTAAAAACGCTGCCTACGATACCGGTCGGAGTATAGCTTTTGATGATCCTGGCGGGGAAATTACACTTCCCCTCCGGGATAATTGTGATACCGGTCTGATATGCCGCGAGTGTCATTGTATTTGCAGCTACGTTCATCCCATATGAGGTGCAGATAATGATCCTGTCGCCGGCAGCGAATCCTTGTGCCAGAAAAAATCGGGCATATTTTTCCGCATAGCGGCTCCAGTCGTCTTTTGTTAAAAAGAAGGCCTTTGGCGTGCCGCTGGTCCCGCTAGTCTCGTGTACTGTGAATATGTCGCTCCAGCCAGCACTTTTAAAGTTAAAATCAGGCGTGCGAGGTGGCTGGTTCTTACGTATCTCGCGTCCTGATATGATCGGTAATTTTAGCAGGTCCGCATGCTCCCGGATATCTCCGGGCTTAATGCCATTTGAATCGAGCCATTTACGATAAAACGAAGAATGCTCTGCCGCATACTTCACCGTATAGCGCGTTCGCTCGTCTATCAAGGCGTCCAGCGAGTATCGGTCCATAGTTTCGATTGCTTCGTTAAAATATGACATGGTCATATGGCATATTCTTTTACTGAGAATAGTTTAGGCTACGGGTTTAAAAGATATATGGAGATATTCAGCATTGTAGCGAAGCATACCCATAGCAGGTATGGCAGCATGAGATAGGCCGCACGCTTATCGATCCTGTAGAACTGAACGGTGGTCATTACGATCAATATGAGCAGTATGACTATTGATATCAAGCCGCCGGCGAGGGACCTAAAGCCGAAGAATATGATCGACCAGATCATGTTAAAGATCAGCTGAGCGCCGAATAGCATGAGCCCTTCATTAGTTTTTTTAACTTTAGGGGCTTTCCATATATAGAAGAGCGCAACACCCATTAAAATATACAATATCGTCCACACTGGCGCGAAAAGCCAGTCCGGCGGGCTAAAGAACGGCTTATTCAGCGTAGCGTACCATACGGGTATGTTAGAGACCGTGAACATGGAACCGATAAGGCCGGCAGCGAGGCAAACGCCAATAGATATTACCAGCTTTACGCTATCCCGGGAGCCCATATTAAAAGTTTTAAGCCTGCTCGTATAATAAAGTATCTCGATAAAAATTGTTTTTGATATGAGGCCATAGTAGACTGATTTTTTCGTTTTCTCTATGGCCTTATAAAAGTTATTTGTGTATCAGGTCAGAAGCGCTGAACGAAAACCGCCTGTATTTCATTTCAATGCTCTTTTCTATTGAACCCTTGAAATACTTTTTAGCATCTACAAGTCCGTTATGATCGCCCGGTACATGCACCACAATACGGCAATTATTGTCATGCCGATCATAAGCATTAAGACCAGTGGGTTTACTAGGCTCAACATTTGTTGTCTCTCCGGCTTCTGTTTTTGTCATTTTTAAATCGCTCCTATGAGGAGGTGACTCTGCAAATACACGTATCGAGTGGGATGGGTGATCTCCATGTTTTGCAGGGTTCCCCTTAAACACAGCATAATCTTGCTGCAAAAAGCTATTATTTAGCAAGAGGTAGATAAATATTTCGAATTTTTACCCGTAATATCATAAAAATGTTCATCAATTAGTAAATTTGATTATATAATTTTGATATTTGCTAATATTATTTCTTATTGTAATCAATCTAAAAAATTTCGATAAATATCGCTTAACGCCGGTTCATAAACATAAAATACAAAAAATGGAATGGATATTTTACAAGAATCGAATCAGGTCAGCCGCCAAACGGAGCGACATATTTAATCTTGGACTCATTCTCCTTATCTTTTTTATTCTTATAGTGCAGCTGCCGCTTAGCCTGTTTTATATCTTGCAAGTTATTTTTCATGTCGACGCCCTCATAAAATAATTATGCGCTTTGAGACGTTAAATCTTTCAAGTAAGCCGCGAACCTTTTCATATCATCCGTATTAGAAAAGCCCGCGTTAGCCCACTTATCCTTGCCTCCGCCTTTGCCGTTAAAAGCAGGTAGTTGTTCTTTAAGCACTTTTCCACAGTTGACATCGAACTTTCCGCTGTGGGCGAAAAGTAGCCGCTTATCCGGAATAGATGTAAGTATGACGATGAAATCGCCATACTTCATGATCTCTTGCGATAGCGTATTCAGGTCGTCGAAACGATAGCTGTCGAACGATTTTTCGATGACTTTCACAGTTGCAGCCTGTGCCAGCTCTTTTCCTTCTATCCCGATGCCGGCGTTCCTGAAAGCCGCCAGCTCTTTTTGAGTATCCCTGAGCTGTGCCGAGGTTTCTTCAGCGCGCTGGAGGACTTTATCCTCGGACGTACGGTAAAGCTTCACCAGCCCCGATACGGTCTCATGCTCTCGCTGGAACATGCCGAACGCCCGCCTGCCGCAGAGGAAATGCACGCGGGTCTCATTACCGCGCTTCTCAGTCCTCAGTATCTTCACGATGCCGATCTCGCCGGTCCTCGTCACATGCGTACCGCAGCAGGGTGAAAAATCAGTCGATTCGATCTCGACGACACGGATCACGTCCGCATGGGGAACAGCTTTACGCAAAGGGAACCTGGCCGCTTCTTCAGGGCCGACCACGTGCGTCTTTACAGGCAGGTTCATGTATATCCGGTTATTGACCTTATCCTCGACAGCTTTGAGCGTTTCCGCAGGGATGTCCTGTACGGAGACGTCGACTGAGATCTCTTCGTCACTCATATGAAGGCTGGACGTCTTCCACTGGTAGTCGTCGAAAAGAATAGCCGAAAGTAGGTGCTGTCCCGTATGCTGCTGCATATAGTCGAGGCGACGCTTAAAGTCGAGCTTGCACGATACCGATTTTTCCGCGGGCCTGGATACAAGCACATGATAGGTCTGGCACTCTTCCTCATAAACATCTTCGACGGCGATCCCTCCTATCGTGCCCAGGTCCGACGGCTGCCCGCCACCTCCTGGATAAAAAGCGGTCTTGTCCAGCGTTATGATGAATTTACCATCTTTTTCTGCTACACTTGTTATTTCTGCCTGCCATTCTTTCAAATAGGGTGAATCATCGTATAACCGGCACTCCATGATACCACAGCATAGCCCATATGGTGGTATGACATATAATTTTTCTTACACTCTCGCGTAGCAATTCATGAAACGCGATTGTTAGGTAATGAAAAATCTTAGAATAGAATGTGGGGTTGGAGAGATTTGAACTCCCGATCGACGGGTCTCTCCGATGATTTGGGGATTCCACCCGAGAACACTGAAATCAGCGCTCCAACGGCTCCTCAACGACCACCCCGTCGGGCAGTCTCAGTAGACCCGTTGCTCATCATATTTCTGGAAGCCATTTCTGACTTACCACCGCTGGAGCCCGTCGCCATACCTGGCTTGGCCACAACCCCACGAAATATCATATTTGATCTTCTTGGTCAAATACGTTGCTTACTGTTTTTAACGGTTGTCCGTTCTTTGATCGTTTTTAGCGGGCCCGGTGGGATTCGAACCCACGACCTCCGGCTTGCTTCTCTGCGTTTGCAGGTTAGAAGGCCGGTGCTATATCCAGACTAAGCCACGAGCCCAGTGACCTTTTTTCATAAGCGTTCTAAGATAGTATAAACGTTGCGGTCAATCAAGCGGAAAACTGCGCCGCCTATATAAGGTAAAGTCAGATCAGTTATACAAAACATGGCTCCAACACAAAGACGCTAAGACGCAAAGGATTGTTTTTGTATATGCCTCCGGCGGCTATGCGCTGCATTCAGTTTGAGCGTGTCTGGGACTATTTGCTAACCACAGAGAACACGGAGAACACAGAGTGTTAATGGTTACGCCTCCGGCGGATATGCGATCTATGGTTTCTAGTTATCTGGATCAAAAGTTCAACATATTCGCACAATATAGTCACCCGGCCGCCGGAGGCTGAAATATAAGATCCTCTGTGTTCTCGGTGGTTAGCAATGAGTCACCCGGCCGCCGGAGGCTTTAACTAAACCAATCCTTCGCATCTTAGCGTCTTTGCGTTGGAGACCACTGATTTTACAAACCCAGCAAAGAAAGATTGTAATGTAAAAATATTTACATTTTAATCGTCTGTTTTTGTTTTTCCCTGATCCTCGGCAGCACATCTCTTCCATAGTTCACGAGGAACTCTTTCTGGTCCGGGCCCGCGCAATGGAAGAATAGATCCGTGAAACCGAGATCTATGAATTGTTGCGCATAGTTTAGATGATCCTTGATATCGCCTGAGACGCACATGCGCTCCATCATAGCGTCTTTGCCAAGTATGGAGCCGTTCATCTCGGACATTCCTGGCGTGTAGATATTCTGATTGAACATAGCCGGCACGAACGCGCCCGCCCAGTAATCATGCATGATCTGTAACGCGCCGTCAGTATCGTCCGTGTAAGCGACATTCAGCTCGATCAGCCGTGGCATTTTTGAAGGATCTTTACCCGCTTCGCGCGCTCCTTCCTCAAAGTTCGCGATCATTTGCTCGTAATACTCAGGCTTATTGCCGCCCACTGATATGAGGCCGTCCCCATGCCTGCCGGCAAATCCTGCACTTTCCGGCACGAGCGAAGATATGTATAGCGGTATTTCACTTAAGGGTGGCGTGTACAGCCTTGCCTTTTGCGTGTTGTAGTACGTGCCGTTGAACGTGATCTCATCGCCTGTCCACAATAGCCTGATCAGTTCGATGCTCTCCCGCATCATGTCCTGCCTCACTTCAAAGTCCGGCCAGGCGCCTACGGCTGAATATTCGTTCAGCGCCTCTCCTGTACCGATGGCCAGGTAAGTCCGGCCCGGAGCAAAATTATCCAGTGTTGCCGACGCCTGTGCAATGATCGACGGATGATAGCGTAATATCGGACAGGTGACGCCTGGCCCTAGCTCGATCTGCTTCGTCTTGACCGCTGCGGCACCGAGCCACGTCCATGTAAAACAAGCATGCCCCGATTCCGCCCATGGATGAAAGTGATCGCTTACGTCAAGTGCCTCGAAACCTGACTGGTCTGCAACGACTGCATATTCCAATAGCTCATCCGGCTGATATTGTTCAGGCCCTGCTTTCCATCCTAGTTTTACCATTTTCCTCATCAACTCCCCGAGATTAATAAGTCATAATGAGGCTCAAATTGTATATTTAAATAAAATATCAATGAAATAAACGTAAGTCGATTTTATTTTTACAAATCATGCCTAAAAAATTATGATAAAAAATACCGCTATTCATGAGAAAAATATTTTAGTTTTTCACATAAATAAATGACTCGACTTGCTGCTTTTTATCGAGGATAAAAGCCCTGGTCTTGGCTCTTCGATAGGAGCCTTCGCCCATTCCTTCATAATTATCCAGAGCTATTAGCTCCGCTCCGGTAATATCCATCAGGACCATGCCCCTTATGGTCGATTTTTCGTCTCGCTCGGCATTCTGAAAACCAATGGCATCATCATAAAACTGCCTGTAGCCGGTGATCTTTGCCGGGTGCATATCGGGCACCCGTTTTAGTAATGTTTGTAACCTGGCCTTATCCATCAGTGTCCCATAAACGAACACATTACAAACATTTGCCGTATTCTCGCTCATTTTGCCTCGCAATACTTGACTTCGATGACGTCCACTATGATCGGCTTAAAGAACTTGATCTCGCCAACGGAGCGTATCTTGCCTGTCGAGTTGATCGCTAGCTGCGTTCTTGCGGACATCGTCTCAGTCTCTTCCGCATATGAGCTTGAGCCATAATACGTATGCTGCATGCGTGTTTCAAAAGTTTTTACCACGGCGATCATGCCGCAGAGCCCTTCGGTCAGGTCCGACGGGGTAGCATCGGTCAGGAAAACCATGTCGCCCGCTGACATCTCAGAAAAAGCGACCACGTTGTTCGCGCTGTGTAACTCGAATGTGAGTAAGTGCCTGCGTTTCAGCTCTGAGATAGACTCTTTGCTTAACCCTGTGATTGCTACGAGTTTCATCAGATCACCCGTAAATGCTCGTATCCTTAGGCGCCTTAGCTTCGGCTTCGCCGACCTGTTCGGAAAGCTTATGAAGCATCTGCTCGATCTGGTCGGCCTGCTCGAGTAACGGCTCGATCTTAACATCCCATCCATAGATCTTGTTCAGCGCTTTCATGACTTCGGCAGCCGCGCGTGGGTCCGGATTCGCGCCCCTGGTCTCGCCGAGCAGGCAAATGCAGTGTATGTTGTTATTCAGGCAGTCGTTCATGATAACTGCAGGCACCCCGGAAATCGTACCTATCTCGAAGATCTTGACCTGGTCTTTTATGCGGGACAGGTCTTCCTGCGTAGCTGCGGCGCCGAAAACATTATGCTCCTCTGTCGTCGTTGCCAGCCCTGCGATGGGAATGACCTCTGACGGCTCCATGCTCTTCGCCCATATGATCAGACTGCGGCCGACTTCTCCACTGATGATCGGATCTATAGGGATATCTGAAAAGACGACGACCAGCTTTTTTTCAGCGCATTCGTATACCCTGACAGGGCTTTTCACCAACCCTCCGAAAACGATCGATACTGGCGGAAAAAGACGTGATTCGACGATGCCCATCTGCTGCATCTTGAGCTGATCTATAAGATGTTGCGCGACAATATTACCAATAAGCCCCATGCCGGGGAACCCGAATAGAATGATCGGGTTTTTACTTTCTATCTTTTCTACTTTTATAGAAATGAATTGTTCGTCTATTTTATCTGCCATCATATATAATCTCAGTTCGAAGAAATATAAGCTTATCTAAGTAATATACGAAGGGGATTAATACTCTATACAATTTCAACACAAGCATCAGAAATTTTTGGTATTTTGAAGGCTTTAAGTTTTAAAAAGGCACTATCCACAAAGGTTATTAAGCCACTAAACTTTAAGTCACCCGGCCACAGGAGGCGTACACAATAAAAATTCTTTGTGACCTTTGTGTCATTCAACTCCTTTGTGAGAAACCGTATAGTGGCATATTTATCTTTGTGGATAGTATCTTCTTTAAAACTTTAGTGTCTTTTGTATCGTGATTACACGTATCTACAGGTTACATTATTCTATGTTTTGACATGAACAGCTTCGCACATCTGGGGTTTTCACTTCTTTCGCCTGGTCCTGTGCAAAGCCCACCTTTAGAAACGCGATCTCTTATGTTGGTATGGCTGTTGTATTGCACATAAAAAGCTTGTTTTTTTGTTATTTCTTCATACTAAGACTTGCACGAATTGTAGTTCCTTACAATATCGTGCCGATTTAAGAACTAAACAGATGTTACATCCATCGTATTGGTTGGCAAACATTATATGTATTTAATTTCATTTATTTGCTAATGGATTTTAGCTCGATTCGGTCGAAGGTCATTTTATTATTTGTTCCATTAATAGTCCTGCCCTTACTATTCGGGGGTATTATCGGCGCTTTATATTTTCAGGATACGCTTAAGCAATATATCTGGGAGGATAACCTCGCTCAGGCGAAGAGCCTGTCCAGCTATATAGATAATTATATGCCCTCACTGGTAAGCGACCTTAATAGTCTGGCGACTCGGCCGTATGTAGTGAATGAGATGGCGAGCGTAAATGTGGCCAATAATACGTCAGTAATAGACGAGACGGTAAGATATGGGGTGGGAAATACCCATTTCTATTCTATTTTTGTTACTGATACGTCTGGTAAGGTCATATCGAGCTATCCCCATGTTGAGGATGCCGGCCAGAATTTTGGTAATAAATCGTATGTTCAACAGGTACTTTCTTCGTCCAAGTCTCA
The DNA here is from genome assembly GCA_963780665.1 of uncultured Methanocellaceae archaeon. Taxonomy (GTDB): domain Archaea; phylum Halobacteriota; class Methanocellia; order Methanocellales; family Methanocellaceae; genus Methanocella. The sequence goes on from CAWACJ010000003.1 coordinate 254,074, forward strand.
GGTCATTGGGCCTCTGGCAAACAGGACGGGGAACTCGACCATTTATATTAGCGTGCCAATCACAAGCCAGGATGGTACGCTGCTTGGTATCATGGCCGGGGAGCTTGATCCTAATACAATAGGGGAACAAGTACTGTATTCTCAGGAAAAGAACAGGCAGTATATTTACATGGTAAATAGCACTGGCTTTGTGATCGTGCATTCGGACAAGAGTTACATGGATAATCTCAGTGACTTCTCTTCGGTGCCGACAGTGCAGTCGGTCATACAAGGCGAAGATGGCGTGACAGAATATTATAATCCGATTGAGCATCAGTCCAGGCTCGCCGCTTATTCTCCCGTGAAGAGCCTTGGATGGGGTATCGTCGTGGCAATACCAACATCTGTTGCTTATCAGCCGGTAACGAACGTATTGTTGTGGATTGCCGCCATTACTATCGCGTTAATCATCATCTCGTTAGCGCTCGCTTATCTCTTCAGTAAGAGCATTATTGATCCCATCTTAGGTTTGTTTAATGGTGCGAGAGCGATAACGAATCGCCGGGAATATAAACAATATCTTCCCCTAAAGAGAAAGGATGAGATCGGCCAGGTCGCCGTTTGTATCGATAAGATGGCACAGCGCTTAAATAAGGACCGCGAGAAGATCATGGAGGAGAAGAACCGCGCCGAGCTTTACCTGGATATCATGGGCCATGATATTAACAATCTTAATCAAACAGTCCTTGGTAATCTTGAGCTTATCCAGGATGAACCTAACCTTACGGAAGATATGAAGGAGTCTATCAATAATTCAATTATATCGACTAAGAGCAGCGCTGCCATAATTAACAATGTGAGAAAACTACAGAAAATCTCAGAGGAGGGACTGGGCCATGAACTTCTGGACATTAACGAGCTAATACTTGCTTGCATTAAAGAAGCTCCGCATCCAAACGATAAAAAGATCAAGTTCAATTATACACCCATGAAGGGTATGCTAATTAAATGCGTGCCGCTGGTAAAAGAAGTGTTTTGTAACATTATCAACAATTCGATCAAGTACTCAGGGCCGGAAGTAACAATCGACATTGAAACCGGCGACGCAATCATGTGGAATAAAAAATATATTAAGGTCATCGTTTCGGATAATGGCATCGGCATACCAGACGAGGTTAAGCCCAAACTGTTTAATCGGTTCCAGCGAGGGACAACGACAGCCCAGGGAAAAGGATTGGGTTTGTATATTGTCAAGTCTTTGCTGGAGAAATGTGATGGCTCGGTAAAGGTTGAAGATCGCGTACCAGGCGATTATTCCAAGGGAGCGAAATTTACCGTGATGTTACCTGCCGTGGAGGGTGAGAAAAATGGATAAGTGTGAATGGTGCGCGGGAATAGCCATAGTCGAGGATGAAAAAGACCTGGTACGAGTATATGTACGATTGTTCGAAAGAAGAGACATACCAGTATGTTTTATCGCCTACGACGGTAATGAAGCGATACTAAAATTTATCTCATGCAGCCCAAAACCGCATATCGTCCTCATGGATTATCGTCTACCAACTCTTAACGGGATCGAGGTCACGAAGAAAATTTTAGAGATCGATCCTGACACAAAAGTAATAATGATAAGCGCTGACACCAACGTTAAAGAAGAAGCGCTCCACAACGGCGCAGTTATCTTTCTAACTAAACCTGTAGGCCTGAAGGAAATCACAAACGCCGTGGAAACAATAATAAAAAACAATGGCGGTTTAAAATTCTAAATTATAAGAATATTTGTACTGCTACGATTTACTATGATATACAACCCGAAGTAGCTGCGATCATTAGCATAAAGTTTTTTGTTTGAAAATAAAGAATCGTTAGTATTGAGGTTGATTGAGGTAAGAATGGAACTTACACTATCGAAACAGTTTTTGTATCGAAAATGTTTTTATGTGCGAGCATGAGATTAAGTATGGGTGAAAGAATAACCGAATATTCCTTTAAGCGCGGCTTCAAGCCAGAGAATGAACGCATTAGAAATGTCATGGAAGAAATCTTTGAACTGAAGCCAGCCGAGAGCGAAGGCAAGTACACTCTTAAATACGGCGCGATAAAAGAGCTCAAGACCTGGGTTGTCGATAAAAAGCTGTACGTCGAGACGACATCCGATCTTACCGTCAAGGACGAAAAGCTGATCCTGGATACGAATAAAAAGTTCAGGGACTTCCTGGAAGAAGCCACAGGCTATACGGCAAAAGAGCGTTTAAAGATGGCCAAGAAAGCCGTGGCAGGCGAATAAGCGACTAAAGGCCCATATTCTATTTTCTATATTTTGTATTTAGGAAGCATTTCATAATGATAGACCACGCAATAGTTTATAAATCCCTGAAGCCCGCGGATATCAAGGTTTTACGTAGCATCGAGAACGGCATGAAGACCCATGAATGGGTACCGGTGCCAGATATGGTCGCGTTTACGGGCTTAAACGAAAAAACGATCGATTTCAGGCTGCACATACTGAACGGCCTGGACCTGATCGATCGCTATTCTGCGACGTACGTGGGATATCAGCTAAAATATAACGGGTACGACATTCTCGCGATCAACACGTTCGTCAAGCGCAACATCATACAGTCGCTCGGTGGCGTACTGGGCGTTGGTAAAGAGTCGGTCGTGCTAGCTGCGCTAGGCGGACAGGCGGTCGGCCCGAGGCCTCTGGCAATTAAATTCCACAGGGAAGGGCGCACCGCTTTCAAGCAGGTCAAGAGAAAGCGAGAACATCTTGTGGACCTGGAGCATTTCTCGTGGCTATATGCCTCAAAGCTAGCCGCGCAAAGGGAATCCGATGCGCTGAAAGCGCTACATGCTCATATGAGCGTGCCCGAGCCGATTGACTATGACAGACATGCGATAGTCATGAATGTGGTCGAAGGCTTCGATCTTTCCAGGGCAACTGTAGTAGACCCCGAGTGGTATTTAAACAAGATACTGGACCAGGTCAAGCTGGCTTACGATCTTGGCTATGTCAATGGAGACCTGTCGGAATATAACGTGATCGTCAGCGAAAACTTCGTCACGATCATCGATTGGCCGCAGTATGTGACAAAAACCTCGAAGCTCTTTGATAAGCTTCTAGAACGTGATGTTTTTAACATCCTGACATATTTCGAGCGTAAATACCGGATAAAAAAGGACCTGATCGAGGCCATAAAAAATATTAAAGGAACGCAGGTTTAGAACCCTGCGCCTTTTCTCATTTGTTCAGCCTTATCCGTGCGTTCCCACGTGAATTCCTTATTGTCACGGCCGAAGTGTCCGTACGCGGCTGTCTGTTTATAGATAGGCCTGCGCAGGTTTAGCGACTTGATGATGCCACCCGGCGTCATCTCGAAGTTTTCGCGGATGAGCTCGACAATCTTGTCATGTGAGACGGTGTTGGTCCGGTACGTGTCGAGCATGATGGAGACAGGCTGCGCCACGCCTATGGCGTATGCAAGCTGTACTTCACACTTTGTCGCCAGACCGGCTGCTACGATGTTCTTGGCGATGTAACGTGCCATATAGCAGGCGGAACGGTCCACCTTTGTCGGATCCTTACCCGAGAACGCTCCTCCGCCATGCCTGCCCATTCCGCCGTAGGTGTCCACGATGATCTTGCGTCCCGTGAGGCCTGTGTCCGCGTGTGGTCCACCCAGTACGAACCTGCCCGTCGGGTTGACCAGCACTTTGGTGTTACTGTCGAAAAATCCTTCCGGCATTACCGGCTTGATGACATGCTCGATGATGTCTTCCTTGATCTGCTTCTGCTCGACCTTTTCGCTGTGCTGCGCAGATACGATGATCGTGTCGACACGTACGGGCCGGTCGTTATGATACTCGATGGTGGCCTGAGTCTTGCCGTCCGGGCGTAAATATTCAAGCGTGCCGTCCTTTCGGACCTGGGCAAGCCGCATAGCCAGCTTATGCGCCATCATGATAGGCATCGGCATCAATTCCTCTGTCTCGTTGCAGGCGAAACCGAACATCATGCCCTGGTCGCCCGCGCCGAGGCTGTCTACGCCCATGGCGATATCCGGCGACTGCTCGTCAATCGATGTGATCACGGCGCAATTATCGCAATCAAACCCGTATTTAGCTCTAGTATAGCCGATATCCCTGATCGTCGACCTGACCAGCTTTGGTATGTCGACATAGCAATTCGTAGATATCTCGCCTGCCAGGACAGCCATACCTGTCGTGACCAGTGTCTCGCACGCCACTCTGCCAAGGGGGTCTTTTGTAAGAATCGCATCCAGGACAGCGTCCGATATCTGATCGGCCATCTTGTCCGGGTGCCCCTCTGTAACCGATTCAGAAGTGAACAGATGTTTCTCAAGACTCATTACACTCATCTCTCGTTATAGAAGTTCCACATAGCATTAATATTTATCGGTTTAGAAATTACCCCCAGTTATTAAATATATCTAATATTGGGTATAAACCGATTATTTTTTCAATATATGCAAAAAGTCATGGATCATCCTGCTGTCGGATGTTCACTAAAAAATAGGTATGACTGGCTATCACTTAAGTAATGGCTACGCGCGGGTCGATATTAAAAACATCTTTACCGCCTTTGTAGACTGTGACCATGCCGCTTGACTGTGAGACAGTGATTGCGATCGTGTTCGTGGACTTCGTGATGGCCGCTGCGGCAAGATGCCTCCCGCCCAGTCCCGGTACGAGTGTTATACCTTTGGCATTAACGTCCAGGTAACGGCCTGCTGCTATTATGAAACCTTCCTCATCCACTACGAACATCCCGTCTAGCTGGGCGAATTCTTTTACAGTTTCCCAGGTCTCTTCATTTTTTATATCTCTATCTTTTTTCTTCTGGCCCTCATAAGGGTTCAGAATGATCTGGTGGGACATCTCCATAACACTTTTTGTGTCTCCGATAATAAAAGCAGTACCGACTTTTTTACTCTCGCGGCCTTCTCTGCCGATGTCTATGGCAAGATTCAATGCCGCCTTAACGATAGTATAGTCAAGCGTTGAAGCGATGGAAGCGATCTTTTTGATCAGTGGCACGTCCTTTAAGTCCATCACTACGATCGAGTTGATATCGCCGATACTCACGATGCCGAGCACGATACGGTCCTTGATCACACCCCGGATGTAGGCAACTTCAACGGCTTCGCTCATCAGCTCGATCCTTGATACCTTTAAGAATAGCGATTCCCTCGTGATATTTTTAGGTACTTTTGAGTGCAGGTCGACAAATACATCCTCGCCCTTGCCCTTTCCGCCCGAAAGCCTTGCGATGATCACCGGTACGTCTACTTTTAGCTTTTCCCGGATCACCATAGCATCTGGCGAAATGATTATGACCGCACCAACATGGATCGTTTTTGCCAGCATTTGAGCACTAACTATGATCTCGTCCCTTATTGCCACCATATGTAACCAGTATAATATCGAACTATAAATTATTAATAATCTTTTATCACCATATGGCCTGGAAGTGGTAGATACGTAATCTTCGTGCACTTCCACATCTGTGTTTACGACTTGATAGTTCCGGAACATTTCGCTAAAACATGAAACGTCTTGTAAAAAATTTGTAGCTTGCACATAAACTTTATTAATACCCAGCGCATAAGCGGATACATCCTCGGGTGAGGCAACATGGGCAAGACGTTAGCGGAAAAGATACTATCACAAAAGAGCGGGAAGGACGTGGCTCCGGGCGATATCGTCACGGTGCCAGTAGACTTCGTGTTCGGTCAGGACGGCACCATGCCGCTGGCAATAGAGCAAATGGAAAAAGAGCTCGGGACCAGAAAGGTTTTCGACCCGAAAAAAGTTGGAGCCGTTTGTGACCATGCATCGCCGTCACCGAGCGAGCAGGTCTCTAACGTTCATATTTTCATGCGAAAATTCGCCAGGGAGAACGGCATTCACTTCTTCGAGAACGGGGACGGGATCTGTCACCAGATCGTGGCCGAAAAATTTGCCGCTCCCGGCAAGATCGTCATAGGCGCGGACAGCCATACCTGTACGCACGGCGCATTAGCCGCTTTTGCGACAGGGATGGGCTCCACCGACGTGGGCGCCATCATGGCTTACGGGACCACATGGCTTCGCGTGCCGGAAACGTTCAAGTTCCAGATCGACGGAGAACTGCCGAAATGGGTCACGTCTAAGGATGTTTTCCTTCACATCGTGAAGGAGATAACGGCGGACGGTGCTACTTACATGTCGCTGGAATACCAGGGCTCGACTGTGAAAGATATGTCCGTCGAGTCCAGGCTGGTACTTTCGAACATGGCCGTCGAAGCAGGCGGCAAGGTCGGGCTTTGCCCGGCAGATGCTAAAGTTAAGGCTTACTTAAAGAAACATGGCCGCGAGAACGAGTATAAGCCTCTAGCTGCCGATAAGGACGCAGTCTATGCGGATGAGCTAAATATCGACGCAACAAAGCTCGAGCCGCTTATCGCATACCCGCACCGGGTCGACAATGTCAAGCCAGTTTCAGAGATGGCCGGCGTGCATTTAGACCAGGTTTGTATCGGATCGTGCACGAACGGGCGCATAGAGGACCTGAAGGTCGCGGCCGAGATCCTGAAGGGCAAGCAGGCGCACAAGGATACGAGACTTGTCATATATCCTGCCAGCCGCCAGGTGCTCGCTGATGCTATCAAGCTAGGCTATATAGAAACGCTTGTAAAAGCGGGCGCTGCAGTCGGCGCTCCGGGATGCGGGTTCTGTATCGGAAGGACCGTGGCTCTTGGAGATGGCGAAAAAGTATTATCCACGCAGAACCGCAACTTCAAGGGACGCATGGGTAACAACAAGTCGGAGATCTATCTGTCCAACGTACCGGTAGCGGCGGTCAGCGCCATATACGGTAAGATCACCGACCCAAGGAAGGTGCTTTAAATGGCTCTACCGACGATCAAATCGAAAGTGCTCAGGATCTATCCGAAGGACACGAACACGGACGAGGTCATTTCCGGGAAGTATAAATACGACGAGCTAGACTTGAAAAAGCTTGCCGTTCACGCCTTTGAGTCCATCGACCCGACGTTCTATGCGGATTCGCAGAAGGTAAAAGACTCGATACTTGTGGCGTCGACCAATTTCGGCTGCGGCTCCTCGAGAGAACAGGCGCCCCAGGTGATAAAAGCATGCGGCGTCTCATGTATCATTGCGGAATCGTATGCCCGAATATTTTACAGGAACGGCTTTAACATCGGCCTGCCGCTCATCGAGTGTAAGAACATCTCGAAGAATGTAAAACAGGGCGATGAGCTAATGGTAGACTTCGCAAGCGGCACTATTAAAAATATCACGAGCGGAAAAGAGTACCCGTTCAAGCCCATACCGGAGTTCATGCAGCAGCTGCTGGTCGCGGGCGGGTTGATGCCTTACCTGAAAGCGCAACACAATAAAAAATAGGTGACAAAATACAAGTCATCTATTTTTTCTTTCCTTTTTCTTCCGACGTCATTTCTTCGACGAGCCTGGCAATCCGCTTTGCTCTTGTTTCGGGCTTTTTAGCATCGATGATCCATTGGGTATATCGTTTCCTCTGGACGTAAGCAAGAGTGGTAAACCGTTCGCATGCGACAATATTTTTCTTGAGTGCCTGCTGAATATCTGCAGGTACCGCCATCTCGCGAGGCTTGTCGTCCATGTCTAACATGACCGACAACGTGTCTCCCTGTACCTTTCCCGTAGCTTCTCGCATTTCCTGGCTGATCACCATATAGTGGCCGGCAGCACCGGGGATCAATGAAGTATTATAACAGAATCCATCAAGTGAGGCGTTCACCGATATACGGGACGAGTTGCCAAATAGTTCCTTGACATCGAAGGGCATGTCAATATAATGCCAGCCTGGATCATACCGCTTGATAACTGCGTTAAATGATTGATTTACCATTAGATCTCAGACCCCTTTTATTGACTACCCGATTATTAGTACAATGTAACACGTAATCACATAGATACCTTGTGTGTGGCTTATACCTATCTGGTCTGTCACGAGAATATCCGGTTTGATGACCGGGTGAAGTATTAACTGAAAAAGCGGCATACGAAGATATCGGAAAGACATGAATGATTCTACTTTTTTGTCAATCCGTTTCCGGAAATGCTTATGCCTCATTTTGATTTGGTTAATTCTTGACCGTCAGCTTTAATCTACATATCATAATTATATATCGAGGATAAGAACATAAATGCCTGCTCCTGATACGATCAACCGGCTACGAGAAGAGTTTTCGGAAATTTCCAGTGTAAAGAATATGACACTGCATATGGCGTTCTGCAAGAAACTGGTCGCCTCGAACGAAGCGGAATTCCTTGATCTTCACTACGGGCTTTTGAGAGAACGAACCGTCGATAAAGGCCTTTTTCAGCTATTGAGAAATTTTTTTGATAACCGGGGGCCGGCCGGTGAAGAGTATCTGCTCGAAAAGATAGCCGTAGAAACTGATATTGCATTACAGGGGGACGTTTTACAGATGCTGGGCGGGATGAAGTATCGAAGCGGTAAAAGGCTTGCAGAGACCGCTGAGTGGGCGAGAAAATTGCTGAAAAGCGACTCGGACCGCTTACGCTGTCGGGCCATCTGGGTGCTGGGCTGGCTGGGCACTCCCGATGATATCGATAATCTCCTTTCAGACCGGCTTTTCCACGACAGGAACAACGAAAATCGGGGATGGGCCGCCACGGCGATGATGCAGATATTCTTTACGGATGAGACGACAGCAGAAAAGTCGCTCGGCTACCTTAAGCAGGCGATTAGATCCGAGAAGGACTATTTTACACTCGAGATGATCCTGATCAGCATCCAGTCGATAACAGGTAAAAAATTCGGGCTCAAAACGCGCAGCCATGTGCGGGCGCCGAAGGAGAAAGTCGATGCCGCGCTGAAAAAGGCGCTAAAACTGTGATCGAAATTTCATTGAGATTATAGGGTGGATGTAGATAGAAAGATAACTTCTGGAGATATGGAATGATCGATGAGCTGATAGGGATATTATCAGGCCTGAAATTGCTGGTGACGACCGTGGCAGATTGTCTACAACACATAAAGGAAGACCGGGAACTGAATTAGTATGACAGTTAACTATGAATTTTCCAGGGTGAATGCCCTGTCAGAAGATCCTTCCAGCCATATTGTCGCTTTTCTTACGGATACCGGGACAAAATGCTGGATGAAGGACGAGGGACTGGGTAAGCTTGATATTCGTATTGTCCGTCGCGCTGCCGGGGAAGGTAGCGTGATCTTTGTCGCGTACGATACCAACAGCGGTTTAATCAATTTTGCATCACCGTTTAATAAGGATCACATAAGTTCGATCGAATTTATACAGGAGCCGAAACCTGGCTTGAAAGTTCGCCTCGTACTCCGGCCATCCTTTCTTTTTCTTCGACCCACTCATCCCCAGTTCGATAAGCTACGAAAAATTCTTTACGAAACTAAAGAAAAAGATCAGATGGTCTGGGTCGGGACGTTTCCCGGCGACAGCGAGATTTTGGATATACGCCTGCCCGCTCCATAGCCCGTTAAGACTGACCGGTGAACCCGTTTATGTGGCGGAAAAAATAGGGGAAAACGCCGACTTTCCTATTGATCCGCTTCAACTTTATTATCGTCTTTAAGGAATCGATGGGCCAATTCTTGTTTAAGCATGGTCACATATTCGTGAGCAAGCCGTACAGGCTCGGGTATCTTATGGACCTGGCATGATGAGACGATGCGCACGGCGGTTTCCAGTGAGATTCTATGACCCGGTGAAACATATATCGGAAGTTTCGCGCTTTTTGAATACAACAGCCTGCCCACTTTGTCGCTACCCTGGTAGATATCGTCATTTTTTATCGTGCCACACAGGAAGCTTTTCCCTACGCCAATGGCTGGTATATCCACCTTTATGCCAACATGGCACGCAATGCCGCACCTGCGTGGATGATTGGTCCCGAAGCCGTCGACCATAAGTACGTCCGGCTTTATTTTTGCTTTTTCAATGGCGCCGATCATCGCGGGAGCTTCTCTATACGCTAGAAATCCGGGGATATAAGGAAAATCGAGTTTTTGGACCTCGAAGGTCCGATAAATCGTCTGTAACGTATCTTGTTCAATGACAACGAGGCCGGCGATGACGTATTTATCGCCTATATAAGAGCAATCGACCCCTCCGATACGCCTGACGGCGCCGAAGGAGTCGTTAAGTATCGCCTTTTCGGCGAGCATTTTTTGCTCGTCGATCAATGCACGTACGTCCACGATACTTACTTGCCTGTTCGTTATAAAATCTTTTAGCTCAGTGTTTCCGTTATTATTGTCGTGAACACGGGGCCTCTGAAGTCGATACGATGTTTTTTACCCTGGATATAGCGTACGGCGACCGGGTCGATCAGGATGTTCACGTCAGCCGGTGAGCGCGACATCTTATAAGAGGTCTCATATATGCCCTCTTCGAGGTTCCTGGCAGCAGCGTTCGCGATCGCGTCTATGTAGCGGATACCCGTGCACACGCCTTTCTCCTGCACTTCCTTGAACTTAGGGTTGTTCAAGGGTATGCCCAGCACGTCACCCTTATAAACGTATACTTCGTTCGAGTATGCGCCGCCGCAAAGCTTTTTGTTCTCCTCTTTTTCTATCAGCTCTACTTTTACATTCTTACCGTTGATCTCTCCGGACCACGCCTCGAACGTACATGGGCTTGGAGACTGGCCGTTCCGCTCGGCCGTCGCAATGATCGCCATCGCGATCTCATGGCCTTTCTGCGATAGCGGATGCTTCTCGATAGAGATCATTCCCGCGATCTCTGCATCGCTCATCTCCCAGCCTTCCTGGAACTGGGGATAGACCATATCGCGCATATCTTTTGCATTATACAGGATCATGGCCAGCCGCTCGACGCCCAGCCCGAGGTTCATCACGGGGTAAGGAATATCATATTGCGAGAGTGCCGTAGCCGAGTAAATGCCAAAAGTCGCGATCTCGACCCAGCCATCCTTATACTTGGTATGGCTGCCCTTGAGAGCCGGGTGGTACCCGTATACTTCGATCTGCGTATCGGGCGTGTAATATTTGCTGCGCTTTTCATCCGGCTGGAACCTGAATTGAGAGAAACCGAATTGTTTCAGCAGGCCTGCAGCGACGGCCTTGCCGTGCTCGACGGTGACATCCGGGTCCATGATCACGCACGAAGCAGAGTGATAAGCCCGAAGCCGGTCGGCGTTCTCTTCCTGCTCCCGCCTGAATACGAGATCTACAGAGAATAGCTTGACGGGGGTCTTTTTACGATTTACGAGCGCACCCAGGGTCATGAACCATCCCGACGTCATATGGCTGCGCAGCGTCTTACGGGAGGAGACGGGCTCCAGCTTCTTGAACTCGGGGAATACATGGTCGATGACGACGGCGATCTTGGAGTCCTGCACGTTAAGCCCGGCTGCCATGTCCGGGACAAGGTCGTCACCCTCGATCTCGCCCTTCTTATACTGATGTAAAATGGTGCGGATGGTTTCCTTATCCTGTTCGGCCAGCGGTTTTCCGAGTATCCCCTCGATTTGCGCGAAACGCTCGTCCGAAATACCGACGTTCGGCCTTGGCAGGCCGCCGATATAGAAAACACGGTCCAGTACCGCCAGCGCCTCGTAGTTGAACTGCTTAAAAATATCGCTCTCTTCGATAATGATGGGGTTAACGGTCTCTTCGAAACCCATGTTAACATAAGCCTCCCGTAGCTTGTTCATCGTCTCGTAAACGGGATGAGCCTTGCCCTTCTCCATCGGCATGGAATAATCTTTATGCGGGTCGACGGGTGTCAGGTATTTACTACTCTGGCTCCACGCTTTGTCGAAGTCCTCTCGGGTCTCGACCTTGACCTCTTCCGGGTTGAACTTCATTAAAAAGGCCTCTTTCAAATGTTGAATTCACTACTTACTTGATATTATATAGAATATGCGGTAGATTCTACGCGGTGCTGTCAAGTTGTCGGTTGATGATGAACTAAAGTCGCCGACGTAATGCCATGAAATCAGGCATCAACCGACAACCTGATGAAGAAGTGCCATTTATTCTTCGCATTTGTACTCTATGCGATCGCCCATGTGCTCGTATCCCCACTCGCAGAGCTGGTCGAGGATTGGCATCAGGGTTTTTCCTGTTTCCGTGAGCGAATACTCCACTTTCGGCGGGACTTGCGCGTAAACCTTTCTGGTGATAAGACCGTCTTCCTCTAGCTGGCGAAGCTGTTTTGTAAGCATCCTCTGGGTGATCCTGGGTTGTAAACGGTCCAGTAACTGGCTAAAACGTAGTGTCTCATCATTTAGCGCATATATGATCAGCGGCTTCCATTTGCCCCCGATCACGGCCAGGGTCGCATCGATAGGCCAATCATACTTGTATTTTTTAGGAGCGGTGTCCATAGTATCAATTCTGTATGTATGTAACATGTTTGTTTGTACTTCCTATTAATACCCTATGTTATAATATAGGGTTAAAAAATCAGCAGGTCTTAGAATGAAGGTATTATTGGTAAATGGGAGCCCTCACAAAGAAGGTTGCACTTATACTGCTCTTGCAGAAGTCGCTAAAACCCTGAATGAAGAAGGCATTGACACTGAAATTTTCTGGATCGGCATAAAGCCGCTTTCAGGGTGTATCGCCTGTAAGACTTGTGCCAAAACCGGGCGCTGTGCATTTAACGACAGTGTCAACGATTTTCTTGACATTGCCAAAGATGCCGATGGCTATATTTTTGGGTCGCCGGTACATTTTGCCGCAGCTACTGGAGCGATTACATCCTTCATGGATCGCGTATTTTATGCCGACTTGCAGTCGGGCAAGCGATCTTTTTACCTGAAACCAGCGGCCGCAGTTGTTTCCGCAAGGAGAGCTGGAACGACGGCCACTTTTGACCAGCTCAATAAGTATTTCACCATTTCAGGGATGTTCGTTATTGGTTCCCGCTATTGGAATATGGTTCATGGAGCAAAGCCGGAAGATGTGGCAAAAGATCTGGAAGGCTTGCAAACCATGCGCATGCTTGCTAGGAACATGGCGTTTTTCTTGAAGTGTAAAGAAGCTGGTATAAAAACCGGTGTGCCACTCCCGAAGCTGGAAAACATCATTTTCACGAACTTTATCCGTGACTGATTGCTTTTTCGGCTTCAAAGTCTTGACGGCTATAGTCACATCAGGTAATATATGAAATAAAACCAGTTGAGGATGATATATATGACAGATCACAATATTCTTATAGCTTATTTTTCGCGTTCAGGCAACAACTATGTCAGCGGAAGGATCGAGAACCTGCCGGTCGGCAACACGGAAGTCGTGGCGAATACGATCCGGGAGATGATCGGTGGCGATTTGTTTCATATCGAAGCGGTGCATGCGTATCCCAAAGATTATACGGAAACCACCGAGGTAGCACAGCAGGAAATGCGCGCTAACGCCAGACCGAAGCTTACCGGCCATCTGGAAACTATGGCTTCTCGTGATGTGATTTTTCTCGGTTACCCCAACTGGTGGGGAACGATGCCGATGCCGGTGTTCACCTTTTTGGAGGAATATGATCTCTCCGGAAAAACGATCGTTCCGTTTTGCACACACGAGGGCAGCGGCCTGGGGCGAAGTGTTTCGGATATTAAAAAATTGTGCCCCAAATCGACAGTTCTAGAGGGCATTGCCATCCGGGGCGGAGATGTGAGAAATGCCCTGGATGAGGTATCCGAGTGGTTGCGTAAGATCGGAATGAATTAGAAAAAAATCAGGAATGACGATCATGATGGCTGAAATTTCCAATTGGGATAACTTCTATGTAATGGTCGGGTCAGCTTCAGGAGCCCTTATCGGACTGCAGTTCGTTGTCCTGACGCTTCTCGACCAGAAAACTCTACGTGAAAGCGCAGCGGAGGCGGGAGCCGCATTTATGACACCATCGATCGTTCATTTAGGAGTGACATTGATATTATCGGCGCTTCTGCTAGCGCCGTGGCAAGCGATGGGAATTCCTACGATACTTTTGAGTGCCATCGGCTTCGGCGGAGTAGTGTACATAGTAATTGTAGCTCTTCGCATGCGAAGGCAAAAAGAATTTCCACCCGGACCCGAGGATTGGTTGTTTCACGTCCTGTTCCCTCTGGCCGCATACGCAATCCTAGTATGGCCTATATTCGCGGATCCCACTCAACTGTACCGGATGCTGTTTGGCGTCGGAGCGGCTGCGTTGCTGTTACTCTTTACCGGCATTCGCAATGCATGGGACAACATCGCCTACACAGTATTTATCTATCGGACTGGGCAGGAGTGAGAAAAATACAGGATGAAACAGTCTGGTGGCTGCGTAAATCCGGATTAAAATGTGAAGAAACAATTTTGAGGTGAATGAAGATGTTATATCGAAAAATGCCCACGAACGGAGACGAACTTTCTATCCTTGGATTCGGGTGCATGCGTCTCCCCATAAAAGACAACGGCTCTATCGATGAAGAAAGGGCCACGAAACAGATACGCTATGCGATCGACCACGGCGTGAACTACGTTGATACGGCCTTTCCCTATCACAATGAGCAGAGCGAGCCGTTCTTAGGCCGGGCTCTTACGGACGGATACCGGGAGAAAGTTAAGCTCGCGACTAAGCTTCCCAGCTGGCTGGTGCATGGCCAGGAGGACATGGACCGTTTCTTGAATACTCAGCTGGAAAAGCTCAACACCGACCATATTGACTATTACCTCGTACACGCCCTCGTCGGCGATCTATGGGACAACGTCGAAAAGCTGGGCATCGCCGATTTCCTCGACAGGGCCAAGGTAGACGGCCGCATCGTGAATGCGGGCTTTTCCTTCCATGGCGCTGGCGATGACTTCAAGCGCATCGTGGACGCCTACGACTGGGACTTCTGCCTGATTCAGTACAACTACCTGGACGAAAAGAACCAGGCAGGTACCGAGGGCATGGAATATGCGGCATCAAAAGGCCTGGGAATCGTCGTCATGGAGCCATTGCGGGGAGGGAACCTCACTAATCCCGTGCCTGCTGCAGTGAAGGAGATCTGGGATACAGCTTCGACCAGGAGAACTCCCGCAGAGTGGGCCCTTCGCTGGGTCTGGAACCACCCTGAGGTCACGGTCGTCCTCTCTGGCATGAATCAGGAAGCACATATTGAAGAGGATCTTAAGATAGCCAGTGAAGCATACTCTAAGTCTCTGACGGAAGCGGAACTGCTGCTGGTAAAAAAGGTCGAGCAGAAATATCGTGAGCTAATGAAAGTGGGCTGTACGGGATGCAGGTACTGTATGCCCTGCCCGTCCGGAGTTAATATTCCGCTCTGCTTCGAAGAGTATAACAACCTGTACATGACCGGTGACGCAAACACGACCAGGTTCCTCTATGCCGCAAGGCTGGGCGGTGTCCTGTCCGTGGGAGACCCCGAATTCGCATCACAGTGCGTTCAGTGTGGAGAGTGCCTTGACAAATGCCCCCAACACCTTGAGATACCGACGATCCTCGAATCCGTCGTCGAAGAGCTGGAGGGGCCGGACCTGGAACAGAGAGTCGCCATGGCAAAAATAGCATTTAAGCGGACTTAAAAGCGAGGGCGAGCACTGATTAAAAAAATATTGGAGGATGACATAAGTGAAACAAAAAGTTTTAGTATTGTCCGCCAGCCCGAGAAAAGGCGGAAATTCGGACCTGTTATGTGACCAATTCATGCTCGGTGTCCGGGAGGCGGGAAATCTGGTCGAGAAGATATTCTTACAGAATAAGAAGATCAGCTTCTGCCTGGGATGCATGGACTGCCAGAGTAATGGCGGAGTATGTGCGCAAAAAGACGATGTGGCCGAGATCCTGGATAAAATGGTCCTGGCGGACGTGCTGGTGATGGCGACCCCGATTTATTTCTACAACATGGATGCTCAATTGAAGACTTTGATAGATAGGACATGTCCACAGTATACAAGGATATCTAATAAGAAGGCATATTTGATAGCGACCAGCGACGATAGCAGAAAAGAAGCTATGGATGTGGCGGTCGCGGGATTCAGGGGATTTCTTTCATGCCTGAACAACGTTGAGGAAGCAGGAGTCATATATGGCACCGGCGTTCGTGATGTGGGCGACGTGAAAGGAAAACCGGCAATGGCTATGGCTTATAAAATGGGAAAGGCCGTATAAAAAAGAGGGACATGACTATGGCACGGATCACATTAGGAAGTACCGGGATCACGACTGATCGCAACGGATTTGGCGCGCTTCCGATCCAGAGAGTAAAGATGGAGACAGCGGTCAAAATTTTACGGAAGGCCTTCGACGGGGGTATGACATTCTTCGATACTTCACGCGTATATTCGGACAGCGAGGAAAAGCTGGGCAGGGCCTTTGAGGGAATGCGGGAAAAAATTTTCATCGCTACGAAGACGCGTGCCACCACTCCAGAAGACTTCTGGAAAGACCTGGAGACCTCTTTATCGACCTTAAAAACGGATTACATTGATATTTACCAGTTCCATTGGCCAAAAATCTGCTATAGGCCAGGGGATGGAACGGGTATGTACGAATGCATGCTGGAGGCGAAAAAACAGGGTAAGATCCGGCACATCGGCCTGACGAATCACAGGCTGGATGTGGCGCTGGAATGCGTCGATTCCGGACTCTACGAGACTCTACAGTATCCGTTTAATTATCTTTCGTCGGAAAATGAGATCGAGCTGGTGGAAAAATGTAAGAATTCGGGCATGGGATTCATTGCCATGAAGGCATTATCCGGGGGATTGATCACGGATTCTGCCGCGGCGTATTCATTTATGGCACAGTTCGATCATGTGCTTCCTATCTGGGGCATCCAGAAGGAAACGGAACTATACGAATTTTTAAGTTATAAGAATAACCCGCCTCAGTTGACCGACGAAAGAAGGGCGTTTATCGAAAAAGAAAAGCAGGAGCTGACCGGAGATTTCTGCAGGGGTTGCGGCTACTGCATGCCTTGTCCGGAAGGAATTGAGATCAATATCTGTGCAAGGATGTCCAATTTGATCAGACGTGCCCCTTCCGAGGATTGGCTGACACCGAAGGCTAGAGAAATGATGAAGAAAGTTGAAGACTGCCTTGACTGCGGAGAATGCAAATCCCGATGCCCATATGGCTTAGATGCGCCGGAACTGTTAAAGAAGAATTATGCAGATTACAAAAAGATTCTTGCGGGTGAAGTGAAAATAAGCTCATAGAATGCGTTTTTCAAAAAACGATGAGCCTATATAGTATTTTTTCAACCGGGTAAGGGCGATGACTATCTAATAACAAAATGAATAGTTATAAGCTGTGAGAAATTAAAACCTAATCCATGCATATCATCGGCATTCTTGGTAGTCCTAGGGGGAAGAATAGCTTAACGCTAAAATTACTCGAAGGCGCGCTCAACGGCGCAGAAGATGCCGGAGCCGATGTCGAGTTCATTGACGTTGCCAGAAAGAACATAAGGGCTTGTAAATCCTGTGGCGTATGCTACGCGACAGGAAAGTGCAGCCAGAAGGACGACTTCCAGGCGGTCTACGAAAAAGTCATAGAAGCCGACGGTATTGTGTTGGCCAGCCCGGTATATTTTAACAATGTTTCCTCACAACTAAAGCTCTTTATCGACCGCACAGGGGACGCGAAGCACTGCATGATGTTCCAGGGCAAGTACGCGATGTCCGTCGCTACGGCGAACAACTCGGGCGTTGATGATACGATCCAATACATGAACCGCTATCTGACCGGCAATGGCGCTTATGCCATAGGGGGCGTAGGCGTGAGCATGCCGAACGTGCCGGGAAAGCTCGAAGACAGCGCAAAAAAAGCATATGACCTGGGTAAAGACCTGGCAGATGCCATCAGTAAAAAAAGGCAATACTCGGACCAGAAAACAGCCCATGAAGAATTCATCAGGAATTTCAAGAAGATCGTCACGCATAATAAGGACACATGGAAACATGATCATGAATATTACGTAAAAAAAGGATGGCTGTAAGTTTTTTATTCATAATTATTTATTTGGCTGTAATCAGTCTTTTAACGCCGGAAGAGGAAAAATCCTAAATACCTGCGTAGTTATGTATCGAGCATGCGAGCCTTTTATATGGTCATGCTGATCCTGATAGCGCTGGCAGCACTTATCATCGCGCCGGCGATAGCCGCCGACGTGACAATTCCCATCAACCAGGACTACAAGAGCGATAACGGCAATAGCAGTATGATCATTCACCTGATATCGGTGAATATTACGACCTATACCATGGGCAACGAGTTCACGAAATACGGGGCAGACAACACGATATGGCCTAAATTATTATTCTCCTATAAGAACGTCGGGAGCAGCTCGAACTATGGTCATCTGGAAATAAGATTTGTTGACGACCTGGGAAATAAATACAGCAGTACGGACGATAAAATGATCATGCTCAAGCCAGGCGAGACCAGCGAGATGAGGTTCCTCGAGGTGCCAGTACAAAAAGACCGTAAGATCAAAGGGTTCGAGATCATCGAAGGGTTTAACACCACGTATTATCCCATAGAGTATCAGGCAGCCTCGTCGACAACACCGGGACAGGGTATCCCGATCATCAGTAACCTGCCGATTTCACAAGGATGCTGCTGTGCTCCGTTGTTAATGCCATTGATTATTTTTGGCGTGATATTCGTCGCCAGAAAAAAACAATAGCTAAAAAATATCTTTTTTTAACATGCAGGATCCTATTTAATAAAATGAACTTTTTTAGCCAATCCATTTTATCATATGATTATTGAAAGAGCGCTTTTTCAATCCAGTCTGCGAAATAAATATATCCTATCAATCATGTAAGTCATTTACCAAAAACAGGAGATATTCAATGGTAAACGAACCGTTATTGATGATACCCGGGCCAGTCATGCTGCACCCAAGGGTATTGAATGCGATGTCGAGGCAGATGATCAACCACAGGGACAAGGCTTTCTCCGATATGTACGATGATTGCCGGACCACCCTGCAGTACATCTTGAACACTAAAAACGACACGTACGTCTTGACCGGTTCCGGCTCCTGTTCGATGGAGGCGGCCCTATCGAACCTTGTAAAAGGCGATAAGGTAGTCTCGATCGTGAACGGCAAGTTCGGCGAGCGTTTCAGGGACATAGCGGCACGCTACGGCGACGTCACAAGCTTAGAGTTCGAATGGGGTAACCCGGTAGAGCTTAACAAAGTCGAAGACGCGCTGGCAAAGGGCGCAAAAGTCATCACCATGGTCCACAACGAGACCTCCGCAGGCGTCAAGAACCCTGCCGAGGAAATAGGAAAGCTCGCAAAGAAATATAACGCGCTTTTCGTCATGGATACCGTTACTTCGGCCGGCGGAGACCTTGTAGAGCTTGACAAGTGGGGCGTCGATGTCGCGATCACGGGCGCACAAAAGTGCCTTGGCGCACCGTCGGGGCTATCCTCGGTATCTGTCAGCCAGAAAGCCTGGGACGCGATGGTAAAGAACCCACCATATTATCTGGATCTAAAGAAATACAAGAAGTCCGCGGAAGCTGAACGCTCGGAGACTCCTTTCACGCCTGCTATCACGTTATTTTACGGCATGCAGGAAGCGATGCACATAATCAAGGAGGAAGGCATCGAGAACCGTATAGCGAGGCATGCGAAAGGTGCGCAAGGCATTCGGGCAGCCGCAAAAGCTCTCTGCCTGGAGCTATACCCGGTGACGGATCACCACACGATACTTTCCAACACAGTCACGGCTATCAAGTTCCCCGAAGGTGTGACCGATAAGGACCTGAGGGGCGAGATGAAGGCTAACGGCGTACAGATCTCAGGCGGCCAGGACAGGCTGAAGGGCAAGATCTTCAGAATACCCTCTATGAATGCCTTTACCGAAAATGACCTGGTCCGTACGATCGGTGCGCTCGAGGATGCGCTCATCAAGTACAAGGGAATCGACGCTTCTAAAAAGAACGCAGGTGTAGAGGCTTTAAGAAAGGTATATAAAAACTAAAGCCTTTTAGGCAGTTTATGAGGTCATCATGGTAAAAGTCGGCATAGCCGATACGGCCTTCGCCCGCTATGACATGGGAAAAGCCGCCATCGACGAATTAAAAAGCAAATGCTCGGTAAAGATCGAGCGTTACACCGTGCCGGGCATAAAGGATTTGCCCGTCGCGTGTAAGAAGTTGTTCGATGAGCGTGGATGCGACATTGTCATGGCGCTAGGCATGCCGGGCTCAAAGCCGGTCGATAAGACCTGCGCCCATGAGGCGAGCATGGGCATCATTATTTGTCAGCTGATGACCGGAAAGCACATCATCGAGGTATTCGTACACGAGGATGAGGCGCCCGACGCAAGGGCTCTGGCGGCACTGATGGATAAGCGTGCCAGGGAACATGCGCTGAACGTCTATAAGTTATTGTTCAAGCCACAGCAGCTTGAGAGTGAAGCAGGCACGGGCCAGCGCCAGGGTTACGAGGACGTCGGGCCTGCCAGAATATAATAGTCACAGGTTTGATCATTATGGCAACAAATGAGATCAGATTAGGATTCGTAGTCGCGGAATTCAACCGCGACCTCACATGGCAGATGGAATTACTCGGTAAGGAGCATGCGGACTTCCTTGGCGCAAAGGTCACCAAGGTATTCTACGTGCCCGGAGTCTATGACATGCCGCTCGCCGTTAAAAAAATGGCGGAAGACAAGAACATCGATGCAGTCGTCACGATCGGCTGCGTGATCGAAGGCGCGACTGACCACGACCAGGTCGTCGTTGCGCAGGCCACCCGTAAGATCACGGACCTCGCGCTGGAAAGCGGTAAGCCTATAGCGCTTGGCATCTCGGGCCCTGGCATGACCAGGCTGGAAGCCAGCGAACGCATCGACTATGCCAAGAGAGCGGTCGAGGCAGCAGTAAAGATGGTCAGAAGATTGAAGGATTATAAATAAAAAACGACCTTTTATGTCATCAAGGCTGGACCAGGTAGAAGAATCGGCCACGCTTCGTATAGCGGACCTTACGAACGAGCTAAAAAAACAAGGCAAAGACATCCTGAGCTTCAGCTTGGGCGAGCCTGATTTTAACACGCCGGCACACATTATAGAGGCGGCAAAAAAAGCGCTCGACAGCGGAAGAACACATTATTCTCCGTCACAGGGCATCCCGGAACTACGGGAAGCCATCGCTGCCAAGCTGAAAAAGGATAACGGCATTGATGCTACTGCAAAAGAGATCATTGTAACCCCGGGTGCCAAACATGCTATCTTCGAGACTTGCTTCAGCATCCTAAACGAAGGTGATGAGGCTATTTTATTAGAGCCGGCATGGGTCTCGTATGACGCATGCATCAAGATGAGCGGCGCAAAGACAAAATGGGTAAAATCAAATGAGGATGGATCCATCCCCGATGACTTTTCTAAGTACATTAACAAAAAAACCAGGCTTATAATTCTGAACAGCCCTAATAATCCATCAGGTGCCGTATTAAGTAAAAAGGACATTGAACTGGTCGCAGACCTCGCAAAAGATCACAATATTTACGTGCTCTCTGACGAGATCTATGAAAAGATCATCTATGACATCAAACATTATAGCATAGGCTCTATCATACCGGAACAAACGATCACGGTGAATGGCTTTTCAAAAGCGTATGCGATGGCAGGATGGCGCATCGGCTACGTAACGGCGCCGAAACCGATATTAAATAACCTGCTGAAAGTCCAACAGCATACCGTTTCAAGCCCGACGACGTTTGCACAGTATGGTGCGGTGGCGGCAATGGATGGCCCGCAGGATTGCGTCGAACAAATGCGGCTGCAGTTCCGGGAGCGACGCAATGTAGTGGTAAAAGGCCTGAAAGAGATGGGATTACAATGTCTGACTCCGAAGGGTGCTTTCTATGCCTGGCCGAAAGTGGAAGGAAACTCGGAGAAGATCGCAGAAGAATTATTAGAGAATGGCGTCGGCATGACGCCAGGATCGGCATTCGGCTCCGGCTGTAATGATCACCTGCGCATGTCATATGCTTCATCTATGAGCGATATTCATAAAGGGCTCGAAAGGATGGCCAAATATTTTAAGCAATAATTTTTTTTAGAATGAATCTTCGAGATTATATCCATAGAAATATTATTTATTGAGCCTCGACTTATTACGTATTACGATCATGGATAATAAAGAAAAAACCGCTGAGATATCCAGACGCCTGATAGCACATTATGGCATCTATGATAGACCTAGAGGCAAGCCTTTCGATGTCCTTATTAATACGGTCCTTTCTCAAAATACGAACGACAGGAACTCCGGGATCGCTTTTGAAAGTCTTTATAAAGTATATCATACGCCGAAACAACTGGCAAATGCCCCGGAATCTGAAATTTCCGAGCTGATCAAATACGGCGGTTTGAATCGTATCAAAGCTAAGCGAATAAAGGAAATCTCGAAACTTATTGTCGAAGAATATGGTGGAAACATCGATTTCGTATGCAGCATTGATCCTGAAGTTGCTCGTAAAACCCTTTTAAGCATAGACGGTGTAGGGCCTAAAACTGCGGACTGTGTATTGCTGTTTGCCTGCCGCCAGGATGTGATACCTGTCGACACACACGTTTTCCGTGTCACAAAACGACTGGGGATCGTGCCGCAAAGCGCTGACCACGAAAAGGTTCACAGGGTATTAATGGAAAACGTGCCACCTAGTAAAAAAGGCTCCGTGCATGTGGACTTGATCCGGCTGGGCCGCGAGATATGTAAAGCACAAAACCCCAAACACAGCCAATGTTTCCTTGTTGACATATGTGATTATGCGCGGTCAGAGGGCGCTTATCCGATAAAGGGCGACACGAAAAAATGAGCGATTGTAATTAAGGCTGCATAAACCTTTTTTTCACTCGTGTATATTTGAATACTTTTTATATTCGTACTATTTATACTATATATGGATGCCGGAAAATAAGTTAAGTGTACTTGACCTGTTTTTAATCGCATATGTCCTTATGTATTACGGCAGGCTCAGCGTAGTCCTTTTTATCCCGCAGTATGCCATAGACTACGGGATACCCTCGCAATATTACAGCCTGCACTTCGCAATGATCAGTATCGGCTCGGCCATATCGAACTTGCTGGCTATATTCCTGTTGCGACACTTCAACATAAGAAAAATTTTCCTGGGCATCGGCTTTATATCCGCGATATATGAGATATTGCTATTTTTGTATCCGACGCCATGGTCATTGCTGCTGGCAGGCCTACTCATTGGCCTGGCTGCAGGGTGTTTCTGGAGCATTACATTTTTAGTGATCTGCGAGATCATCGATGCGCATCATGTGCCGACAACGTACGCCATGTCCAAGTATAACGTGATCACGACGATCATGAGCGCCCTTACGCCTCTGGCAGCTGGCATCATCGTCCACTGGCTTGGATATGGCATGTGGCTATTATCCGGCCTGGGATTCCTCATCATTTCCACCGTCATTATCTATGTGCTCAAAGACCCCATTTATTTTAAGACGTACGGCAAATACCCGATCAAGGAAGACCTGAGTAAGATCTTAAAAAATAAGCGCACGATCATTACGTTTTTATTGACAATGCTCTTCGTGACGTTGACCGTAAATACATGGTCGTCGTTCTCGCGAGTCTTTTACACGAACGTGGGCATTCGTGATTACTGGCTGGGTATCATGGCCATAATAGTCAGTGTTTTGACCATAGTGATCTATTATGTGCTGGCGCGCTACAAGGTCGCGACTAGAAAAGCGATAGCTACGGTCGGCATTCTTATATTCGCAATGGAGATCGGCATGCTCACGTTCATTTCTAATCCGCTGATCGTCTTTATCCTCGAAGGTATGGTAGGTGCGGCAGGTATCGCGATCGTCGGCTTCGCTACGCAGAATATCATCAAAAATACTTTTCGGGAGCGCGTTTACATCGGCAGGCCAATTTTCGCGATGGGCATGTACGTGGCGAATGCCGCCTGGTTCGCCGTGTGCGGCTATTTGATCGCAGCGTATGGCGGCTTTGGGGCTATAGGCAGTATATTAGGTATTACCGTCGACCAGTTCGGGCTGCGCATCCTGATGGTGATCATAGCGTTCCTGGCTGCGATCTGGGCTGTGCTCATGTGGACATTCGAAGAGCGCATGATCAAAGAAAAGGATTAGGCATTACTGCTAAGATATTTCTATGTTTGCAGCTAAAATATGATTAATGGAATATCCGGATTATTTGTTTTTAGTCGACCGCATGCTGGGAAGGCTTGTCTCCTGGCTTCGTATCTTCGGATATGATACGAAAAGCGCCCTGGATCTCGAGCTGATGCCGAACGAGGATACACAGCTTATTAAAATGGCAAAAGCAGAAGGCCGGATACTGTTATCAAGGGATAAGGAGCTGGTCGATCGTGCCAAAAAAGATGGCATTAATGCCGTATATGTTTCACCGGACGGCGTAAGGGAACAGCTGGAAGCACTGATGCGAGAATACCCGCTGCATATTGAGCCTGAGATGACACGCTGTACGATCTGCAACGCTATGCTGCGGAAAGTCGAGAATAAAGATATCGCCCTTATAAAAAAGAATGAAGAAATACCAAAACAGTTACTGGAGGAACTATCCGGGCTCTGGATATGTATTAAATGCGGCAAAGTATACTGGCAGGGTAGCCACTGGCGTAATATACTCAAGACTGCCGATGAAGTAAAGAACAATAATATGACGACAACCGATCGTTCCCTATAGTATCTATGCGTTAATGATAAAATACGATATTAATGACAATAGGCGATCAATTTTCTACATAGGCTTTTCAATCAAATGCCTATGGATTTAAAGGCATAAAGCGCAAGCGCTTAACCATAGTTTGGCTAAAAAATGTGACCTGCAAGTATTTAAATTATCGATCTCAGCTTTTCTAGGTAGGTGCCCGTATGTTTTACAAGATCGATATGTGCGTGAAATTGACTTATTCAATATTACTCTCATTCGCAGCGATCATCGGCTTATTCATCATACCGCCTGTCGGGATCGTGCTATTTATTTACCTTAGAAGCTTCCTGAAAAGACAGGTCTATCATATAGGTTTATAGGTGCTTGACGTGCAAGCCGATTTTTCCCGGTTTTCCGGGCCTATAGCTCATAAAGCTTAACACATAGAACGACATATGATAGCATAGCTGTAAAAAACGGTGGCAGAGCTTGCCGCGATATAAAAGTATATGATAATATTGTACCATTCTAAAGACAGGCTATACCATTGAAAGCTCGCAGTATTTAAATATCAATACACGATAAAATAACGATGAAAATGAAGGATGTATCATGAAGCTTGAAGAATTACGTCACGGCACAACGCTCCTTAAGCGTGGGTTTGCTAAAATGCAGAAGGGAGGCGTTATCATGGACGTCACGAACAAGGACCAGGCACTTATAGCAGAAAGAGCCGGGGCAGTGGCGGTCATGGCGCTCCAGGCCGTTCCGGCAGATATACGGAAGGCTGGCGGTGTCGCGAGAATGGCAGACCCGGCCATTATAGAAGAGATCATCAGCACTGTCACTATACCAGTCATGGCGAAGGCCCGTATCGGCCACTTCGTCGAAGCCGAGATACTGGAGGCAATCGGAGTGGACATGGTAGACGAATCCGAGGTCCTGACTCCGGCCGATAATAAATATCACATTGATAAGACCAAGTTCACTGTCCCGTTCGTATGCGGCGCCAGGAACCTTGGCGAAGCGCTACGCAGGATCAACGAAGGCGCAGCCATGATCCGTACAAAAGGCGAAGCCGGCACCGGCGACGTATCCGAGGCAGTCAACCATATGAAGCAGATCCAGGGCCAGATACGCGAGCTGCGCGGTAAGACGCACGAAGAACTGATCAAATATGCACGAGAGATCGAAGCACCCATCGAGCTAGTCATCGAGACTGCCCAGATGCAGCGCCTGACGGTGGTCAATTTTGCAGCCGGCGGTATAGCGACGCCTGCGGATGCGGCGTTAATGATGAGACTCGGCGCAGACGGCGTGTTCGTAGGGTCGGGCATCTTCAAGTCGGACGAGCCGGAAAAAATGGCAAAGGCGATCTGCGAAGCTGTTAACAATTACGATAACCCGCAGAAACTCGCAGAAGTCTCAAAGCACATCGGAAACCCGATGAAGGGTATTGGCATCAGCACCATACCAAATGAAGAAAAGCTACAAGCCCGCGGCTGGTAATCCGGCTAAGGGCATTTTTATTTTTTCAATTCCTTACGAATAGTAGTTCCGTATGTATTTTTTAATTACTTTTTATTGGAAAACTGTAAGAAAACCACAAATCTTAAGAGCTTAATCATCATCATGATAGCCTATGAAGGGCTTGAGGTTACTATCAGTAGGTATCTTATTCCTGGTCGCCGTGATAACTATCGCGGGACATGCGGATGCTGCCACTAATGTGTTCGTTAACGGCTCGCTGCCGAACAACACGCTGTTTCAGGGGCAGGTCTACGGATTAAATCTTACTATCACGAATAATGAGAATTACCCGGTACGGGTAAACAGTGTCGGCGTAAACTACGACTGGATGAAGTCGGACATATTCTATACGCTGGACACAGGTGCCAGCTATACGCAGATCGATGCGAACAGCCAGACGAACATCGGCACGATCATGGTCAGCTGCGACAATAATGTGCCCATCGGGTATCATGCATTTTATTACAAAGTACAGTTGACCTGGTATAACACGTATTTGTCCGCGTGGGTCAATGAGACGGTTGTCCAGCCTGGATCAATATATGTTGAGTCGCTGTCCAAGTCTCAGGCGATGGCTGACCTGCAAAGCGCTAACAGTTCACTGAACGCGGCCATAGCCGCCAATTATAGTAGCCTCAGGGCAAAGGCAGACATTAATAATGTGTCCATGAACATTAACAACGGCTGGAGCGCATATAACTCAAATGATTACAGTAGGGCGATCAACCTCACCTACACGGTCACGTTAGACCTGAACGATGCTAAGTACGGCGAAGCCGATTACATGAGCAAAAAAAGCTCGATCGACGTTATCGTTAATGGGGTCAAAGATAAGTTGAGCGCAGTACGGGGAGTTACCAGTCCGGACGCTAAAGACCTGGTCAACCTGACCATCAGCTACCTGAACACTACCCAACAAAATATCGTTTCCGAAGACTGGATCTCGGCGAAAAAGAATGCAGATCTTGCCGCACAGGCAGTGGATAGCGCCTCCAACGCAGAATTCTACTACCGCTTGAATACGAATCAGTCCATGACTGCGAAGGATAGCGCTTCGCAGGCGGTACAGGCGGCACAGAATAACATCCAGAAAGCAGATACCATCATAACCAGCGGATCGGCAGCGAACTTATTAAATGAGGCTACCCTCAAGCTGCAGGCAGCTAATCAGTCACTTAATAGCGGCGATTACACGAACGCTACGATAAACGCGAACGTTGCATCGACGCTGGCGGCGCAGTCAATCGGAGAAGAAGCAAATAACCAGATGACGCTGGCACGCCAGAAGATCGCCGGCATCGGCGAGCTGAAAAGCCCAAATGCTAAGGATATGCTAAATCAATCGAACACGGCATATAACCTGTCGCAAAACGCCTACACTGGCGGCGACTACCAGGGCGCAATAAATAATGCAAGCCTTGCATTTAAGCTGGCAAACGATTCGGCGACCACCGAGCATCTGTGGCTAAGCGAGCACCCGGCCTCGCCGGGCTTCGATGCGGTTTTTGCCATCGCAGCATTGTTGTCCGTCTTCGGGATCGCGAGCATGCGCGCTCGAAGAGAGAGGAAGGATTAAATCCTTCCCCTATCCTCATAGTAACGAAAGCCCTTAATTAACAACAGAAGGTGTAAAAATTGAAATTTTTTAAGCCGATCATCCTTGCCATGGCAGTATTTGCGATCGTCGCGACCATGGGATGCGTGAACCTTTGCAAAGAAACGACCACCGGCGTCACATCAACACCGACTATCACACCGACACCGGCGCCAACGACGGTAGCGACGCCGACGCTGCCTGCGGTCAACGATACGATCGAAAGGCAATACAACTATGTCGATAAGATCAACGTGGGCATTAATGAATATAATGCGGGCATACAGAACATGAATAGCGCTCAAGCCGCCTATAACGACTCTCAATATATCAACGCGAGCCAGACCATTAAGATCGCTATCGATCATATGGATAATGCAAAGGCACAATTCAATGCCATGCAACAGTACGCTTCCACGGACACGGAATATAACCTGAGCGGTAAATGGTATGAGACTGCGAACTATTATTCGATATGCTTTAATTATCTGGACCAGGGATACCAGGAATTGCAGAACCAGTCCACTCACGTTCCGCCAAACTACATTAAAGAGCGTTTCTACTTTGGAGAGGCACAATATTACAACGACCTCGCTAAACAGAGCTTTAACCAGGCAAAAGACCTGGAGAAACAGACGTTTTTAGCACAGCAGTGAATACCTGCTGTTTTTTATTAAAAGCTGTCCAGCGAGCATTGTTTTTTGTCGTTTAACTCGAATTCCCACTCGACCTTTCTGTACTCGAGCCCTTTTTCCTCGATCAGCGTCTTAGCTAGCTCGGAAACCTTTGGCGCACATAAGATCCCCCGGACTGCAGCCTTATGATTCTTCTTCCGGAAGTCCGCGAGGTACGCCTCGAGCTGATAAACGGCTGACGGAGATATGGAGGTTCTTTTCACTTCGACGATGACCGGTGTACCATCCTGATCCTCGCAATATAGATCGATGAAACCGGAGCCCGTGACTTTTTCACGCCTGATCACACGTAATCCTTTCTCGATGACAGACGGGTCCTCTTCTATCTTAGAGACGATGTCAGATTCCTCTCCGATGATGTCCAGCTTTACTTCATCGTCCAGGTGGAACACGCTGATGGCATGAATAATTTTAAAATGTACGTGCATCGATTCGGGCGGGCTTTTGCGCCTGGCTTCTATTGTCAGGCCTTCCTTGAACGAAAATTTGATCATGGTGCCGGGCGGCTGCCAGTTCAGCGGCTCGCGTTTTTCATTATTATGCACCATGAGAGTGCCATCCGCCTTGATCACCACAAGCCTGTCCCCATAGTCGAGGAACGATTTTGCCCGGCCGGCATAATCCACCTTGCAGTGGCCAACGATCGTGACCATACGCTTTTTCACGTTGCCGTCGCTGTCGTTTATTAGTTCAAAAGCTTCCTCGGCCGACGGAGATATCAGGTATTTCATCGCTCGATAGATAACCTGATGGATAATAAAACAAACGATTAGAAGAAGATTAAGTGGTTAAAAAATAATTAATAAAGTTGGCCGTCGAGGCTTTAGTCGAGCGTCTCGGTGATGCGTGGGCACCAGATCGTCTTGCCGGCAGGACAGCCTTTTTCAGAGCCTATGTCCTTGCAATTCACGCAATCCCCGATCTCTTTTGCCACGTTCTCATAGAGCGCACCATAGTCTTCTACGGTATACTCTTTAGACTCATGGTCTTTCAGGTCCTGCCCGACCGTAGCGAGCGCTTCTTTAAAGCCCTCGGTGTACCCTTTCAGGTACTCCGGGCTTCGTTTTATTTTTTCCGTATTTTTCGCCTCGTCAGCCAAACGATATCACCGTTTACTTCTTTTCTTTACGCTCATTCACAGATGCCAGCATGATGGGTAGCGCGATCGTTGAATCACAGAACACCTGCACGGTCTTGGACTGTTCGCCCACTTTGCCCCAGCTGCGGGCTTCGTCGAGTGTTGCGCCGGACAGGCCGCCCGTCTCTGCGCGGTCCATCGTCAGCTGGATCACGTAGTCGTAGCCATTCTTGGGCGTGACTAGCATGCACTGTAGAATGTAATTCTTCGGCACGCCGCCTCCCAGCAATAGAGCGCCCGTGCGCTTTGCCTCGAAGCATCGGTCGATGAGCTCGCGCATGTCCTTAAAGGCATCCACGTTCATATTGCCGCCCTGGTTGAACAGCCAGGCCTGGAGCCCGATGACCGAGTCCTGTATGGCCGGACAATAGACTGGCACGTTCATATCGTATGCGCTTCGTAAGATGGATTCCTTATCATCGATATTCTTACCGATCTCGCTCATGACTTCGCGGATCGAGTAAGTCTTCTTCGGGTCGAGGCTTCCGTAAACATTCTGTAGTTTCGTTTCGAGATTCTCAAAGCAGTCATCTGCCAGAAAAACATCGTATATCCTGTTGATATGCTCTTTTCTCAGCTCAAAATCGTCGCAGGTCTCGCTGCCCATCGTGTGTTCGCCGCCACAGCCCTCGATCAGGTCATGTACCATGTTCGCGCCGGTCGTGACTAGAATATCGATGTAACCTTCACGGATCATATCGGAGACGATCTTTCGCATACCTGCGGGCACCATAGCACCGGAGAGGCCGAAGAACTTCGTCACATCGTCGGCTTGCATCTCTTCCAGGATATCACATGCCCTGGCAAGTCTTCCTGCGCCGAATGCGCATCCGTCCATCTGTTCGATGAGTTGATCAACAGTCATCGTACCATGCACATTAGCGTGCCTTATCCTATTTCCTGACATCGGTAATCGGAATCTTTTACGCGCGATTACATTATGAACTTTATCTTTTTAGGGCATCCGGCATTTAGAGACGATACGACATGCGATCGCTTGTAACAGCCCCGACATACCATGATATTGCACTATTTTAAATTTATATGAATGGCATAAATTCTAATCAGTCATTGACTAAAAACACAGAGAATTCTAATAAAAAAATAGCGATTTTTTGATACCATCAGATTTTAGACATCATTTGTGCGGCGCGTGACCTGCCGGAAAAGTTCCGCTAAGGCTAGAATAAGACCAGATCGTACCACGTAAACGTGTGTCGTATTGTGCTATAATAAAAATGTAAAAAAAAGTCATTCCGATTTCGCCGACGGGAACTCGCCTGTTACCCAGCACGCGTTATTCTTCCGGAACGTGATCTCATCTTTCCTGATGAATTGCTCGACAGCATCCGGATCGAGCCCCATAAGCTTGTATTCCCTTAGCAGCGCTTTCTTGCGCCTCTCCCACCGGGTGTTAATATCCTGCAAGTCAGTGAATGCTTTGTCCTTAAACGACTCGGTAGTACAGCCGTCACCGCTCCGCATGTTCAGCTTCATGTAGACGTTATGTGGCTCTTCCGCCGGCTTTGCCTTTTTTACAGTAATAGACGGTGTAGTGCCCGGAGGAATGATAGGCGTAACGCCCCTCCTGAATTCGCCGCCAAGCGCCTGGCATTTGGTTTCGAGCTCGCGCAAGAATTCCTCATTCTCCGATTTAACGAACAGAGTCATGGGCATGTTCTCATCGAAAGACTCGTTCAGGATCATCTCCATGACGCTTTTATCGATAAAAACGCCATCGCCGGTCGCTTCGCTTACCCAGCCGCTTTTCTTATCGTCCCAGGACATGCCGTATTTCTTAATGATCTGTTTGATCTTGACCTTATTTTCCGAATAGGTCTTGTGAGGAAAAATGACCGTTATCATAATGGATCGAGGCTTGTAAAACTAAAAAAAGTAATGCGCTTTTAGCCCATATACTTTATCGGGCCGGACTAAAAGGCGTATGCAGGCCTTGATACCTGGCGATAGCGCGATGCCGGAGCTCTCGATTGGCTCGATGAGGATACTGATTTCGCCCTTACATAGGACTCCCATTCGCGATAGAACGTTGAAAAGTCCTCGCCTGTTGCTTCCTCGAATGCAAGATCAAAGCTCTTGACAGGTGACTCGATCATTTGTACGATCGTATCAGTGCCATAGCGGGCATTGATATACTTGACAAGGCTGTAGGACTGCAAGTAGCCATTCTTTGATACGTTATAATTATCGTTATCTACGGCTGAAGCGATCTCAGGGACGCTCATGAAACCATAATTGATGATGTTTTTCGAGACTTTCGTATCGTCAAAAGGCTCTTTAGAAACCACCATACAGATCCCTTCTTCCATCCAGTTGAAATCTTTGCAGTCTTTTTTCGCTATGAACGGGTTAATGCAGATATGGCAGAGCTCGTGCTCCGCCGCGACTTTCAGCGAGTTTTTATTTTTCAGTGAATCCTGGCGAAGCACGATGGCACTGGAATCCTTATTCCATGCCGAGAACGCCTCCACATGCTCGCCGACCTGATCCATGGACTTCTTACCAACAAGAATGACCTTTATATGATCCGGAGCGCTGCCCCATATATTGTTCACATCATTATAACAGCCTTCCAGCAAGCTCCCCAGGTCGTAGGAATTTGCCGATAGAGAATTGCTCGAGATGATCTCAAAATGCTTTGTTGACTCTGCAGTGCTGGCCGCGCTGGCCATGCCTGCCGTCAGCAGTAACACTATGCACCCAATAGCCATCCACCACTTCATGCATAACCCTAATACTTCGATTTATAAAGTCTGTAATACAAAAAATAGCGATTAATAATGTGATCATGCCGAATAACGAAACCACCCTGATCATAAAAATCGATGAATAAGATCCGGCGATGGCTCGAGCAAACGCAAGGCGAGGCTTATAGTGATCCGGCATTCGATTTTTTATAAGCCATTAGCGCATCCATACTTGGAGACGTGATATTCTCGGGCAAATGGTCTAAGTCGACCCATTCTATTCCCGAGTGCATATGAGGCTCCATATTAACAGGCTCGCTATCAGTCTCGCAGAGATACAGTGCACTCACCCAGTGCTGGTTGTCGAAGAAACGGTCTGACAAGGATAAAAACCGGATTGAAATAATTTGAACGCCGGCTTCCTCTAAAGCCTCGCGCTGCACTGCGTTCTCCAGCGTTTCCGATACTTCAGCCATACCGCCCGGTATGGTCCACATACCACGATTATTCCTGCAGCGATCCGTACGTAGTAGCATCAGCGCTTTATGATCCCTGACGATGAGCGCGCCCACGCCCACGCCGACATAGTCAATACCAGGCTTCATCCGGCTGGTATATGGGCGCCCATCGCACTTTAATCTGGCCGTTCAAAGAAACTTGAACTGGCTGAAGTCGGGCAGGTTCTTTAATATGTTCGACAGATCAAACCAGTTGCCACTTGACCCCGGGTAGTATGTATTATTCACAGGCGCTATGGACGGATATACGATATCCGGTATTAAGCCAGTGCCCAGTACATTAACGGTCAGCGTATACATTTGTTCGCTGCCGGATACCGGTTCCCACGGGCGCTTATAGATACCCGTGACCACATAAGATCCCGGGGAAACGGCCTTGACGACCCATTCATGGTACCCGCCGCTACCCACGATCCCGGCCGGCACTTCTTTCGCAACATATTGATCACTTACCAGCTGCATGCCGTCGCCTAAGGTCAGGTTCCACGAGTAGCCTGTGCTGGGATTCTCGTTCAGCTTGATCGTGAACGTGTCCCCGCTGTTCACGGTGATGATCTTACCGTTATCAGCCTCAGAATATGCATTTTGTGCCATGGCAGCCGCATTTCCGATCACTAGTACCGACACCATCAGAAGTATAAACGGTACGAGCCAAAAATCTACCAATACCCTCTTCATAAATTACCCCCCTTATAATTAGATACACAATACCCGAATAATTATACTTAATCGATTATTTCGTGAAAAATAGTAGCGGTGCGCCATATTTTAATATAATGTCACAAACCGGCAAAGCACCGGTCTTTGGAAAGATAAATGTATGAGGAGGATATTGTATGGTCCGAGCGCGATGAAAAAAAGAAAGCTTGAAATGATGCTTGAGAGGGTAAAGGGGTTCGATAATCCCGACGTCAGGCGCGAGCAGTATGCGACGCCGGCCACCGTTGCGTCCGAGCTATTATATTTCGCCTATATGAACGGCGATCTGGGCGGAAGTGTCCTGGATCTGGGCTGCGGCACGGGCATGCTAGCCATCGGGGCTGCTTTACTCGAAACAAAAAAGATTATAGGCATTGACAACGATATAAGTGCGCTCAAGATCGCTAAGGAAAACGCAAAACAGTTCGACGCTCAAGTGGAATGGGTTTGCTGCGATATCAGGAACATATGCGGGCATTTTGACACGGTCATCATGAATCCGCCATTCGGGGCGCAGGAAAAGGGTAACGACAGGCCGTTCCTGGACAAGGCCCTCGAAACGGGCACATCGATATATTCCATTCACAATGCGGGGTCTGCCGGTTTTATCACGAGCTACATCAAAGGCAGAGGCGCTATTGAAGATATCATTCCCCTGAAATTCCCGATACGACATACCTTTAAATTTCACAAAAAAGAAATAGCATTAATAGATGTTGAGCTATATAGGATAATAGCAACAGATACTAGTGAGAAGCAGTAAGGAGAACTCAGAATTATGCCAGAAGGAGATTTTGTTATACCCGGCGACGTCATCGGTTCGTCAGAAGAGTATTTACCGGGTAAGGGCACTTACGAGGATAATGGTAATATCTATGCGATAATGACCGGCAAGGTAGCCTTTGATATGAAAGAGAGAAGCGTCTTCATCGACCCCCTCACAAAGGTACCGCCAACGCCGAAAGAAGGCGATATCGTCATAGGCCGTATTACCGATATCAAGGGATCGGTGGCGCTGGTCGAGCTGGCGCGCATCAAGGGACACCTGGACAGGGAGATCGCCGGCAACACGCAGGCAGCGATCCACATCTCGAACGTCAAGGACTCCTACGTACAGGACCTTGCGAAAGAGTTCGGATACCAGGACATCGTCAAGGCAAAAGTCATCGATACGAAGAACATGAGACTCTCGACCGTCGATAAGAATCTCGGCGTTTTGACGTCACAATGCCAGCGCTGCAGGGTGAACATGGTCAATGACGGCGGCAGGCTCAAGTGCCCGAAGTGTGAGAGAAAAGAGACCAGGAAGCTTTCCAGTGACTATGGAAAAGGCTTGATCTAAGGTGATTGTCATGGAAGTAAAGATCATTAGTAAAACGGCAAACGAAGTAGAGATGGAGATCAAGGGCGAGGATCACACGCTGATGAACGCGCTGAAGGCGACTCTGTTAAAGGACAAGTCGGTCAAGGTCGCGACCTACGATATCGTATACCCGGGTATCTCTAACCCTGTATTATTCGTGCGAACGGACAAGTCCGCGGACCCAATCGATGCGATCAAGAACGCATCCAAGAAGCTCAGCGACGAATGCGAAGACTTCGTAAAGCTGTTCACGAAGAAGGCAAAGGCGTAAATATAATTTTTAAAAACGCCATCTTTTTTTGGTAGTATCCCACATGAGCGAGATCGTTATTTTGAGGCTCGGCCACAGGCCGGAGCGCGATGCCCGAGTAACAACACACGTCGGGCTGACGTCGCGCGTGCTCGGAGCATCCGGCATGATACTGACCACGGACGATAAGTCCGTAGCCGAGAGCATCGAGAGAGTACGTGAAGCCTGGGGCGGTAACTTCTGGGTGAAGACCGGCGTCGGATATCACTCGGCCATCAAGCAATGGAAAGAAAAAGGCGGCATCGTCGTGCATTTAACCATGTACGGCATCAACATGCCGGACTGTATCCAGGACATCAAGGCTCAGTTCAAGTCCCATGACGTAATGGTCGTCGTCGGCGCGGAAAAAGTGCCCGGAGACGTTTACCAGCTGTCCGACTTTAACGTGGCCGTCGGGAACCAGCCGCACTCGGAGATCGCAGCACTGGCGCTGTTCCTCGACCACATGCAAGAAGGTAAGATCCTGGATAAGGAGTTCTCGGGACACCTGAAGATCGTTCCCACAGAACACGGAAAGAAAGTAACAAAACAATAGGTCGCTGTATGTCAGAGTCCATCCTGGTGCTGGGCTATAATACCCGATATATCGCCTGCTCTGCTAGAAGAGCGGGCTATAAAGTCTATTCTGTCAGCCATTACGATGACATAGACCTGGTCGGCTGCGTCGAGTCCCTCGCGACTTTCGACGACATGCCCGAGAATGCGGAGCCATGGCTCAAAAAATACGACGTAGACCATGTCGTGTTAGGCTCAGGGTTCGAGGATGCGAACATCAAGCCTTCGTTAGTCCTGGGCAACGACCCTCATATCGTAAAAAACGTCGCGAACAAGGTCTGGCTGGCCGAAAAGCTCGAAGAAATGGGCATATCACATCCGCGTACGATAGAGCGAAGTGAGATAAAGTTTCCTTGTGTGGGTAAACCCATACGCGGCGGTGGCGGCATTAAGAATTTGTTCATCGAAAACGAGAGCATGATACCAGAGGAAGAAGGATATTTTTTCCAGGAATACCTGGAGGGCATGCCGCTAAGTGTATCTGTACTCTCGACCGGCTCGGAAGCAATGCCCATCGCGGTGAATGAGATCCTGGTCGGTAAGAAATGGCTTGGCCAGTACAGGCCTTTCGGCTATTGCGGGAACGTGACGCCATATGCGACCCGGTACAAAGATCAGATGTTCGATATCGCTAGAAAGCTGATACCGGAGCTTGGGCTTGTCGGCTCCAACGGGATAGACTTTATCGTCAACAAGGACGGCCCGCATGTTTTAGAAGTGAACGCGCGTTTCCAGGGAAGCCTGGACTCGGTTGAGCTAGCCACTGGCCAGAATCTTTTTAAAGCGCACGTGGACGCGATCAATGGTAAGCTCACAGAGATGAGGATCAAGCAGTATGGCATCAAGGGAATCATATTTGCCACACATCGTACGCTCATACCCGGTAACCTGAAAGCGCCGATGATCTCGGATATTCCTCGGCCCGGGACAATATACGAAACTGGAGAAGCCATCGCGACCATCATGGGATACGGAGCTGCGCGAAGAGATGCCGTACACATGATGAAAGAACGCCATAGCTTTATCAAAAGGAATATAAAAACGCTTAAAAACGAATGAACGTTATACACCATGGCAGGGGCTCTGTCAAGTTATCGATTGATGAGTAAGATATAGGGTTTACATACTGAAATATACTGAGCCATCAACCGATAACTTGACAGAGCCCGATATTTAGATAAACCATTGAAGAGCGATTATTTTTTAAAAAAGTAAGGGGTGCGTCGGCCGGAAAGAGCAAATAACCAGGCGCACCGATTTTTGGTGTTATGGGTTTTATATGCCACATAGTCTGTAACGTCTAATATTAAGCTGTCTTAGTTGTCATAGGTGTCTTAGTTTTCGGCCTGGCGGTTGGGTGTGGTGCGCCGACGTAGGGAAACGTGGCTAGTAAGTCCTGGTGAGGCCCGACTTTATCTGTCGTCACAGCTCCGTTGGTCAACAGGGCGATCTGGAAGTCGATAATGTCATCCGTTAATGAT
This sequence comes from uncultured Methanocellaceae archaeon, assembly GCA_963780665.1. Lineage (GTDB taxonomy): Archaea > Halobacteriota > Methanocellia > Methanocellales > Methanocellaceae > Methanocella. The sequence continues at coordinate 291,354 of CAWACJ010000003.1, forward strand.
CTCCCGTTAGGATAGCGGGCTGGCCGGGAGTAATCATAGGCCAGGATGTCGGGCAGCAATGTGAGAGCAGTTTGCCGGGCACTTTCGATGCTGTGCCCATGCGAGGCCAGAAGCTCGGTAAACTTACCGGTAAAAAGTTCCCTGTCGCTCGTGGGCTCAATGCGATTAAACATATTTTTATCTTCGTCCTGAGTAAATGCGACGTTGATGAAGGGATGTCCCATACGCTCGATCTGGAAAAATGGATTTTCATCCTTCGGGATGAGGACCCGCCCCCATACCCCTAGCCGGGGATTCCCTCCCAGTACATTGTTCGGCAGTTCCAGGACAATGCTGAAAACGTTCTTGTCCAGGAAATAATCTGTGCCGGTAAATCGCATGCCGTTTATAAAGCCGTCACGATCGAAGAAAAAGGGATCGCTGCGCATTCCCGCAAAGAAGCGATAGCCGTCCGCCTCGGCTATGTTGACATTGTTTCCGAACCCTACGGGGACATCTTTGAAGATAATGTCGCCCTGGTTGCCGTTACCGCTGGCTAGCCCGCCGCTGACACGCCGGACCGTCGCAAGTTGTGTGTCATGATTTTTGGGCGAGAACGTGAAGCGATACGCGATTTCGGCGACAGAATCCCTATTGGTGTCAACTTTCAGCTCATAGACTGCCTCCGGCGCAAATGAATCGGCATGTGTAGGCGCAAGAGGATTGACATCGATCACAAAAACGGATCGGCTTGCATCTTTCGAGCTCTGGAATGCAAAGATATCGCAAATGTCCACGCGAGCATCCATGTTTGGCGAATTCAGCCCTGGCGCATCAAAGTGATCTGACATAGGTTTTCCCCTCGCTTAAGACGATATTTCACATCTTTAAAAAACTGCTTCTTAGATGATGCGAGCCGCGAATGATCGCTGCACCATTTTTCTCACAAGCTTGTATATCATAAATCAGTCGTGGCATCAAATTACAATGTCATAAGTCAGATGCGTTAGACATAAACTAATTTCGTCGATATGTATTTTAATCATATGTCAATTATGTAAATCGTGGTTTTTAAACGTGTGTTCGTTTTACGCATCGGCAATATAGTAAAACATTATCGTTAATGTTTTCTTCTAAAACATATGAGATATTTAGAACCGGAAAACGCAAGCTTTATATTCTGGCAGATACACATTTTATATGTAAACCCGAGAAATGGTTACCTGAATGAAATAAGGCTGCTGTGACTTTACCCAAACAATCTTGCGGTAATGTTTTAATCGAAACAATATAGCAGTAATACAAACATTTTGATATGAGGCTACATACGTTTTGATCCTCATATCGAGCATCTTTACCGATAAGGTGAAATTGTGTCCGCTTTAAACAATAAGGCTATCAAAGGCTATATCATTAAGCTCGTAGGCGAGGATGGGATTACCATCGTCGAGAAGATGATCGAGAAAGTGCCCGACAAGGAAGTGACTGACGAAAAGGTCGCGGAGATCAGCGGCATCAACCTGAACCTCGTCCGCAAGACCTTGTACATCCTGTACGAGAATCACCTGGCACTATACAGGCGCGAGCGCGATAAGGACAGCGGATGGCTGACGTACCTGTGGAAGCTCGACCTGGGCAACACGGAGAACATGCTGAGGAACGAGACTAAAAAACTCATAAAAAAGCTCGAGATACGCCTTGAGTTCGAGAATAACGAGTTTTACGTCTGCACGGCAGAGCCGCCTCACCGCATACTATTCGATTACGCGGTGGACGCGAACTTCACCTGCCCGATCGATGGCATGCCCATGGAACATGACGATAACACAAATGAAAAAATAGCCTTACAGCACAGGATCGAGAAGCTGAAGCAGACCGTTAAGCTGTGAGCCTGACGATCGAGATATGACCTCCCTAGCGAAGAAAGACGCATTAGCGCTCTTACAGAAATATCAGGTGGACGACCGCGTCATGGAACATTTATGGGCCGTCCACGATTACGCTATGGAGATCGCATCAGACATCGATTGTGACAAGAACCTTGTAGAGGTCGGCTCTCTTTTACATGATATCGGAAGGTCCAGGTCGCATGCGATCGACCATGCCGTCATAGGTGCCGAGATCCTGAGAAAAGAGGGCGTAGACGAGGACGTTGTCCATATCGTCGAAAGACACGTGGGCGCCGGACTGACAAGCGAGGAAGCCGTACAACTGGGACTGCCTCCGGGGGATTACATCCCGAAGTCAATCGAGGAAAAGATCGTATGCCATGCCGACAATCTGGTCGGGAGTAACGATCGCGTGTCCATACAGGATACGATAAAAATGGCCCGGCAAAAATGGTTTGACGGTGCAGTCGACAGGCTGATACAGATGCATTTCGAGGTCTTTAAGCCTGAAAAAGTCGAGATGCCCGAGAATAGCTCAATGATGCTAGATAATATTCTAGAAAAATATGATCTATTGTACAAGACGCGACAATTTAATACGCGACAGCATGGGCGAAATGTCATCGTATCGCTATATGGCCGAGACGCGATGAAAGCTAAGAAACAACTGGCCAAACAAATTCATAAATCGCGTAATGAGCAAAGATAGGCTATCATGTGATATTCTTAGCTATCAGCACTTATTAGCCTCTTTTTTGACATCCTCGACCCACCCTTCCGTCAGCGCATTGTTATAGTGAAGTGTGGCTATAAACTCTTTTTGATCCATCTCGAAGACAATGTCCTGTGACTTATGATCCCCCTGGTTCTGGATTGGCACTATACGCTTGATACTGTTGCTGCCTGCGATCCTTCGGATAAGATCGAGTATCTGATCCCGGATCTCCAGCTTGCTCTCCCCCCGCCCCTGGTCATCCGCATGCGGGCGAGGCTTGCACTTTATCTCGATGCCTTCAATCGCTTCCAGTTTTCCAAACATCAGGATCCCCCATATGATACAATGGACACATGCATATAATGATTAGCAGTTTTTATGATTCAGAAGAATACATCTTCTTTCGTGAAACGCACTTTTTTCACAGGCCTCTCCGACGCATAGCCGATGGCGACCATAAGTGTCGGCACTAAGTTGGAAGGAAGTTCAAGTAATCGGGCAAACTCCTTCGCATTGAAACCGCCCATCAGCGATGAGTCGAAACCCAGTGATTTTGCGCCATTAACGGCATTGCCAACCGCGAGGAACACATCCCGCCGGGACCGCTCCAGCTTTTCTTCGGGATCCCTGCCGATGATCATCTTAGCTACCTGAGCCATATGTGAGATCTCCTCTTCCGGAAGGCCGGCCTCTTTCATATCCGCCTCAAGTTTAGCCCAGTGGCTTTCCAGATCCATATCGGTACAAAAAACAAGCAGGTGCGAGCACATGGCCACACGTTCCTGGTTGAATGGCATGATCGCCGGCATGAGTTTTTCCTTTACAGAAGGATCCGAGATGACCTTTATTTTCCAGGGCTGAAGGTTATCGGCTGAGGGAGCAAAACGGATAATGTCGAATAATTCGTTAAGCTTTGTGTCATCGATTTTCTTCTCATTGAACTTTTTCGCATTAAACCGCGCTAATACTAATGATTTAAACTCCATACTCTCAGCTTCATGGGCACCGCTCACATTGTAAGAGATATCCCTGTATAAATTATAGATACAATTATATTTATAAGATGCGGTTTTATAAAAAGTAGTTACTGGATAGTGACGCTTTTTACGCTTCTAAGCTTTCGAAGCTCACTGACCAGCTCTCCCGGTATGACATCGTTGGTGATGACAGTCATCACCGGATTATCCGTAAAGAACGGGTCATCTGTCACGGCCTGGCGAATGCTCAGGTTATAATGCGCGATCACGTCTGTCACCTGGCTAATGATACCTACGTTCTGCGCGTTGTCCACCGCGATGATGATGACACCCATACCAAGCAGAGGCGCCACATCCCTTAATGAGGCGATCGAATGGATGTTCAGGAAGATCCGATTGAGAATATCATCCTGTAGGATCATCTCCGTGGTCGCGTCCACCACGCGCCTGTCCACGCCGACCTCTCTTGCCACCTGCGTATGCGGTATCTCGATCTTGCCGGACACCACATGCCCTTTGTCATTAACCTGAAAGCCACGCTCCAGCAGTAGCCTGACGACTTTTTCCTGGGACGGCATTCCCTTGAACTTGCCGATGATCTCGCTCCACATAAGATTGACCCTTCATCTGTTAATTGCAGCCCAAACATAATAAAGATTATTTGAAATTACAAAAAAAGTGCTATTATTATCCGCTGTTTACAGGTTATCTTTATTGATCCTTAAATTAAGTCGTTTTTAAGAGTCTCTGTCGGAGACGATCATTATTAATAGCGTCTCCGACAAGCCTTTTTGACCTATGGACGGTCGCTAATAGATCAATGGCGCCCCGAACGTCCAGTCCTCAAGCTCAAGTGTCTTTTCCCAGAGCGGCTTACAGCCACACTTCAGGTTATTTAGCACCGAAACGTCCTGCGTCAGCGAATATTTCCGGAGAGCATCCGCGAAATCCCCGTCACATGTCCCACAGTTATGCGGGCCTCTTGCCGCTCCCGCCGCTAGCGGATCAGACATGATCACTGAGCCGGTCTTTCCGTGTACGCGCTTGAGCACTTCCACGATACTCCAGAGCCATGGCGGACGATAGGCATGTTTCATGAACAGCTCGTCGACCAGCGTGCCTCGCTGCACGTTACAAATATTGATCGAGATCGTTCCCGCATATGGGGCGGCATCCAGTACAGATGTGACGATGTCTTCCATCGCGTCTTTTTCTGTCAGGAGGGGCGGCTTCAACAGCAGGTATGCCTTAGTCGTGACTCCATGTGCCTTCGCTACTTCGCTCGCCCGCACAAAAGCACTGAACGTGAAATGCTTATTAATGCATTTCTCGCGTATCGTATCGTTAGACGTTTCCAGGCCTATCGCTACCTCGAATTTATCGATAAACGAGCGCGCCACTTCCATGGTCTTATCGGTGACGAATTCCGGCCTGGTCTCCACGATGACTTTGCTGGCTTTCTTGCTCAGGCTCGACAGTATCTCATCCCTTACAGTTTCCGAGATCTCGCGGGCATCAAAAAAGCTGCCGGATGTGAATATCTTCACGATCCCGCCTTCGATCCGGTTTTCAACGGACTTGTACTGAGCCAGGATGTTCTCATCCGTAGGAGGCTCGATCGCCGAATCGTACACGTAGCCGCACATGGTACAGCCACCGCGCTGTCCCCAGTAGCACCCACGCGTCTGGAATATCATCGTATAACATTTAGTAGGCTTGCCATCCAGCAGGTCTTCGCTCGTCCAGAAGCCGGATAGCTCGTTCGGCGGCCTCTGCTTGATACGCTGCCTCTTCCTGATCTGAAGCATCACGTCACTTAATCCAGTCATGGTAATCGCTCCACGTGCCTTAGTTCCACGGCCATGCCGCGGGTCGACTCGACCATCTCGAAGCCGCTCATTTTGGCTTTACCGATGCCGATCGCATTCGGGCCTTTTACGAGCACGTCGTCGCCTGGCCTGATCTGGAGGTTCGCGCCGATCACACCAGGCGCTAAAATGCTCCCCTTAGGCACGAAATCACCGATCTCTACAGTATAATCCGGGCCCAGGTCCATGCGCCGGGCACCGTCCAGCGTCAATGATAGCGACCCATATTCCGGGCTGAGCGAGCAAAGTTGCTGATTACCGTCAAACACTACATAGCGTGGGAACCGGCCTTTGACTACGGCCGTTGTCGGCACGAGCAGTTCGCCCTTGCCTGACCCGAACTCATAATCTGCTATTCCACGGATCATATCGAGCATAGCCTGTTTCTGCCCCCTCGCCCTCGGCGATAGCTCATTTACCGTCTTTCGCAGTTCATCCATCAGGCTTTCAAGAGACGCATCACTCGTTACACGCCCTTTAGAGGTAAAGACCATCTCATGCCCGGACTGCTTACAAACGTCCACGTATGGGCCTTCTACGTGCGCTATAACACGTTTAAAATGATGAGTGTCAAGATAATCTCTTAGACAGCCGGAAACCCACTGGCGCTCCTCGAGGTCCCATATTCCCGTCACCGCCACGTCATAATGTGCGGCAGGATAGACAAGCTCTAGCTCCCTGGGCACCACTCCCATCGGTGATGTCAATATCAATTCCCGGACAAATGACCTGTACTTACCCAGCGCACTAGTAATGGCCATGTGCGACTTCGACATTGAATATGGCTTACGCGCAGAGCACGGGATGATAAGAAGGATATCGCCATCGCTCTTGAACCGTGTCTTGACGCGCTCGGCGAAACGCCTTACTTCGACACGGTTTTGAGACTCGGCCGAGCACGCAAGCATCTGAGACGACCTATAAGTCGGCGTGCGCTGCTCAATGTATGAATATTCGGCATCTGCCAGGCGCAATAGCGCAGTCAGCCACGGCCTGGAGCGGCACTGCTTTTCCACATATTCCCGTAGCATGCCATTTCGAATGTGTATTTTTACACGCCGGACTTCTTCGAGTAATTTCAGATAATTATGCTTAGCTAATAGCTCAAAGCGTTCTTTCTCAGGAAGGCTTTTTAGGAAGTCTACCGTCTGCGCCCTACATACCTCGCAAGAGCAAGGCATATCCGATAGATCACTAAGCTTATATTCTCCGTCCGGCGTCAGATAAAAGCCCTGGTATGCCTTTGCCGTAGCCATTACGTCATCTACGACGTCAGTTCCCAGATAGATCAGCATAGCAACGTTCTCGGGCGTCGCAAGCGCGGGCACATACATCGCCGTATCGGGCTTTGACGTGCCTTTGATCTTGATAATACTATCCAATAGCGCCCTGGAGTCCCCTTCTAATGACCGGGCTCCGGCCATGATATACATATCAGCGCCCTGTACGTCCCAATCTTGATGAACGACCACGCCCAACGGATATTCTGACTTTTCCAGGACCTTCGCAGGCGCATAGATCTGCGCGAGTTCGCTCCTGACATGGTATGGCAGCCCTATGTAGGGCTGTACTGTGAAAGTATCCTTAGAGCCGGCCATTGCGTCATGCAATAATGAGGAGCCCCCGTTGACGATCACACGATCGCCTGACAGCGGACGCTCGATATAGGGCGTCTCTATACCGCCCTTTATGAGAAGACGGCCGATCCTCGCTGCACCGTCCCGGTTCATGACTTCAAAAAAACGTGTCAAAATGTCTCTCCTGTTCAGCCCTAATTCTCGCGTATCGGTATTAAATCCTTTTGCATGCGATACGCTGTGTATCATGTAAAAAATTATTAACGATTTTATGAATTATTACAGTACGTCCTTAAGGAAAAATCGAGTAAAGCATTTGTGTCATTGACTGTTAAACAAGCGTATTTTCGTTATTTCCTTTACAAACATACAATAAAATATGCACTTAGATACTATTAAGGTGTAATCCTATGGCACAAAAGGGAAGCAAAGGAGAAATGACAGTTAAGGAAGCCGGCCGAAAAGGCGGCAACACTACCAAACAACGGTATGGTGAAGGTTATTACGAAAGCATCGGCAAGAAAGGCGGCCAAAAAGTTCGTGAGCTGATCAAGAAAGGAAAAGAGGCTATGAGAAAGTAGGGCTTTAACACCTACTTTCTAAACGCCGATCATTTAAAATAATAGCTTTTAATGTTTTTATCAAGTAATGTTCTTTTCATACTCCTTGTCATGCATACGCAAACTACGGAGTAGTTAGTTGTGATTCAAAGAATAGGATAATAAGTTTAATTAAAATATTATATATTTGTATAGGGGGTATTTACCCCCTATAGTTTTTAATTGTTGTTGGAAGAAATTTTTAGCTCTATTTGTATAAAGCTTATAAAAGTGTGTTTGTGTGTTTGGTGTGTTATTGGTGGGTTGTCGGCTTGTTGCTGTTCCCGAGGACTCGCGTACCTCAGTACGGTGGGCAATACGCGAGCGGGCTTAACTTCCGGGTTCGGAATGGGACCGGGTGATCACCGCTGCTGTGGCCGACAAAACCCAACCAACAAGACTGTAAATGCCATTTTACTTACCTTGGTAGAATGGTGGCTTTTTGTGATCTTTGTTGTTTGGTTGGTTAATGGTTGTTTTGCTGTGTATTCTTTGTGTGTCTAGTTGGATTTCGCTTTGGATTGCAATATTTTTCCAGGTTTGGTACATTAATCCCGTATAGTTGTTTTTGGCGGGTGGGCGGTTAGTGAGAGTGGGTTGAGCACCTCGTTGCCTTGGTGCGTACGCCCCTCTTCTATCAAACCAATCTTTTATTGGAGCCCAATTGTGGTCTCTTGTTCTGGGTGTTTTTCGGGCTTAGATGCTTTCAGCCCTTACAACTTAGCGCGTGGCTACCCAGCGATGCCTTGTCAGACAACTGGTAGACTAGCGGCGCCGTTGCCTTGTTCCTCTCGTACTAAAAGCAACTTTCCATCAGACCACTGACACCCCTAACAGATAGTAACCGACCTGTCTCACGACGGTCTAAACCCAGCTCACGATCTCCTTTAATAGGCGAACAACCTCACCCTTGGCCGCTGCTGCACGGCCAGGATGGAAAGAACCGACATCGAGGTAGCAAGCCGCCGGGTCGATATGTACTCTTGCCGGCGACGACTCTGTTATCCCCGGGGTAGCTTTTCTGACATCAATAGCCCCCACCATAGGAGGCATATTGGTTCGTTAGACCCGACTTTCGTCTCACGAAACCTTGTTGTGCGGTTTCGTGTCAAGCCAACTTATGCTCTTACACTCTTCACCGAGTTTCTGACTCGGTTGAGTTGACCTTAGGGCGCCATCGATATCTTTTCGAGGGCGTGCCGCCCCAGCCAAACTGCCCGCCTATCGGTGTCCCCCCGAAGGGGTTAGGGTCGTAGTCACGAAAGGGTAGTGTCTCATGGTTCCCTCGGCCTAGGCTGGCGCCTAGGTGTCGACGGGTCCTACCTACTCTGCACATTCATGGCCGCAACCCAACGACAGGTTGCAGTAAAGCTCCACGGGGTCTTCACTTCCCATTAGGGGTCCCTAGACTCTGCACTAGGATGTAATGTTCACCGGCACCTGGCCAGGGACAGTAGAGCGCTCGTTGATCCATTCATGCAAGCCGCCAATTAAGCGGCAAGGTACTACGCTACCTTAAGAGGGTTATAGTTACCCCCGCCGTTGACAGGCCCTTCTTCCCCCTGAACGAGGTTTTCAGGTACCTGCACTGGGCAGGATTCACTGATCGTACTAGACTTTACAGTTTAGCGATCAGCTATGTTGTTATTAGACAGTCAGCGCTCCCTCGTTACTGCGACCTGCCTTCTTCAAGGCAGGCACTCCTTATCCCGAAGTTACGGAGCTAATTTGCCGAATTCCCTTGGCCAGGGTAATGCCGACACGCCTTAGTCTTCTAAACTAGGGGCACCTGTGTCGGATCTTGGTACGGATCGCATGCTCCCTTTTCACGGGTTCTAAGTGTGGCACGGCTTACGTCATCACTTGTTACACTCCTTCTCACCATTACGGTTCTCCAGAGTGCTATTAGCTTGAACAGCCAGACAAGACTGCCCGTGTTAGCTCAAAACGTCGGTTTTAATGCATGCAAGTACAGGAATATTAACCTGTTTCCCTTTTGACATACTCCGATTAAGGTATATCTTAGGACCGACTAACCCTCGGCTGACGATCATGGCCGAGGAAACCTAGCCCTTTCGGCGGCAGGGATTCTCACCCTGCTAAGCTGCTACTAATGCCAAGATTTTCTTTTCTACACGGTCCACTGGACCTCACAGCCCAGCTTCGATCCATGCAGAATGCCTTCCTACGAAATCACATTTCTGTGTTCCAGGGTCTCGGTTGTCGACTTGAGCCCCGTCCATTTTCAGGGCCCCAAACCTCGACTGGTAAGCTGTTACGCTATTTTTAAAGGGTAGCTGCTTCTAAGCTCACCTCCCAGTTGTCTAAGGCTTGGGACGCCTTTCAGTGTTTACACTTAGTCGACAATTAAGGACCTTAACCCTGGTCTGGGTTGTCTCCCTTACGGACTAGAAGCTTACCCCCCAGCCCGGACTTCCCACCATCTACGATGAGAGCGACTTTGGAGTTTGACAAGAGGACTGCCAGTTTCCCGGCAGGCTCCCCTAATCAGTGCTCTACCTCGCCCACGATCTCCGGTAAGGTCATACTTCGATATGTTTCGGAAGGAACCAGCTGTTTCCAAGTTCGATTGGACTTTCACCCCTAGGCGCAGGTCACGCGAACGATTTGCATATCAGTACCGCTAACGATCCTCCACGTAACTTTCGTTACGCTTCAATCTGCCCACGTCTAGATCACCTGGTTTCGGGTCGTGGCCCAATGACTCCGCGCAATTTCATACGCCGCCCCTCATTGCTTGCGGGCTTGTCGCTTTCGCTACGGCTCACCCATTAAGGGTTAACCTCGCCATTGGACCCCACTCCTTGGCCCGTTCTTCAAAACGTACGACGGGACACTGGCAACCATCCTCGTACAATACCCTCACGAGTACTTCCTTCGGATGGAAGATCCTTTCATGCCCACGTCGCTCTATCGCCGTTCGATTTCAGGCTCTTTTAACCTCCCTTCTCAGGGTACTTTTCAGCTTTCGATCACTCTACTATTGCGCTATCGGTCTAGAGATATATTTAGTCTTGGAGGTAGGTGTCCCCCAACTTCCCGCGAAATATCCGATCCACGGTACTCAAGGACAGGCCACATCCCTTCTACTTCAACCACGGGATTATCACCCTCTATGATCTGCCGTTCCAGGCAAGTTAGTCTCATAGAAGTAGGATTAAAAGGCCGCCTTACAACACTACATCTCCCCACCATTACTGGGGGGATTCAGTTTAGACTGTGCTGTGTTCACTCGCCGTTACTAACAGCATCTCGGTTGATTTCTCTTCCAGCCCCTACGAAGATGTTTCACATCAGGGCGTTCCCGATCCTTACGGATCGTATCCAAAGATACGAGAGTTCTCATTAGGAAATCCTAGGTTCAAAGCCTCCATGCGGCTCCCCAAGGCTTATCGCAGCTTGGCACGTCCCTCTTCGGTTCTCTAGCCAAGCCATCCACCGAACGGCACAGCAACGCCAAAAACATTACCACCAATTAACAGATTAAATGTTAACTGGCATATTCGGTCTTACTGTACTACTTTAGATTACATTACAATCCAATTCAGCGTCCAAAGACACACATATACACAGCATCACGCAAAAAAACGGCGCCAACAAGACCAGCCCACGTTGGGGGGGTCTTGTTTTCCGTTCTCTCATCAACCCCTTCCCTACCCAATTACTGAGTAGGTGCACCGAGCATTATTTTGAAATTTATATTGTTGTACACTGCCCTGGGGGCAGCGTTCATCTTGTGAAATGATGAATATGAACTCTTGTCATATTATTTACTGGATCCGCGCTCTTCTGTTTGCGCCTTTCATTTCGCGCGCCGCGGGTCTTCCCTCTTATCGCCTACTTCCTATATGAAGCTTGCGACAGGGGTTAGTGGACTTGTTGGGATTTGAACCCAAGGCCTCCGCCTTGCAAAGGCGGCGCTCTTCCAACTGAGCTACAAGCCCGCCAAGGCAGAAAAATATTAGCCTGTCCTTGTATGAATGATTGTTTGGTTGCGTTGTTTTTCGATTTTCTTGGCCGGCACGATCCATGAGTGAATCGTCACAGACATTGTGGAGTTGATAAACGAACACCCCCCGAAGGAAGTGTTCGTTGGCTGCACCTCGTGAGATGCAAATGCAAACCCTGAGGGTTTGCGTGCACGTCCTAAGGACGTGCTTCGTTAGGAGGTGATCCAGCCGCAGATTCCCCTACGGCTACCTTGTTACGACTTAACCCCCCTTACAGAACATGAATTCGAGCCTCACAAAAATGAGGCCCTCATTCACACCCCACTCGGGTGGTTTGACGGGCGGTGTGTGCAAGGAGCAGGGACGTATTCACCGCACTGTTTTGAAATGCGATTACTACGGATTCCATCTTCATGAGGGCGAGTTTCAGCCCTCAATCCGAACTAAGGATAGGTTTAAGAGATTGACTTCACCTTTCGGTGTCGTTACCCATTGTCCTATCCATTGTAGCCCGCGTGTAGCCCGGGATATTCGGGGCATACTGACCTACCGTCGACCAATCCTTCCTCTGACTTAGCGCCAGCGGTCTCCACAGTGTACTCGCCAACCTTACGGTCGCGTTAGCAACAGTGGACATGGGTCTCGCTCGTTGCCTGACTTAACAGGACGCCTCACGGTACGAACTGACGACGGCCATGCACCTCCTCTCAGCTAGTCCGGCAAGGTCTTCAGCCTGGCCTTCATACAACTGTCGATCCCGGTAAGCTTTCCGGCGTTGAATCCAATTAAACCGCAGGCTCCACCCGTTGTGGTGCTCCCCCGCCAATTCCTTTAAGTTTCAACCTTGCGGTCGTACTTCCCAAGTGGCTCGCTTCACGGCTTCCCTACGGCACCACGACAATTCACGACTGCCGTGACACCTAGCGAGCATCGTTTACGGCTAGGACTACCCGGGTATCTAATCCGGTTCGTGCCCCTAGCTTTCGTCCCTCACCGTCGGACCTGTTCTGGTAGGACGCCTTCGCCACCGGTGGTCCCCAAAGGATTACAGGATTTCACCCCTACCCCCTGAGTACCTCCTACCTCTCCCAGTCCCAAGCAATGTAGTATCCCATGAAAGCCCAACGGTTAAGCCGCTGGATTTCCCAGGGGACTTGCAAAGCCGGCTACGGACCCTTTAGACTCAATAATATCGGCCACCACTCGAGCCGCCGGTATTACCGCGGCGGCTGGCACCGGTCTTGCCCGGCCCTTGCTGACAATCGTTTTTTAGACGATTGGACAGACACCCATGGTGGGTGCCACTCGATGTTCCCCTATCGCAGTTGCCTGCATTGTAGAGTTTTCGCGCCTGCTGCGCCCCGTAGGGCCTGGATTCGTGTCTCAGAATCCATCTCCGGGCTCTTGCTCCCACAACCCGTACGGATTACAGGCTTGCTGGTACGTTACACCGGCAACAACCTAATCCGCCGCAGACCCATCCAAGAGCCTTACGTTTAAACCACAACTCGATTCCAGATGTCATGGCCTATCAGGTGTTATCCCCAGTTTCCCGGGGTTATCCCTGACTCTTGGGTAGGTTGTCCACGTGTTACTGAGCACTCCGCCGAGGGCTTTACCCCTCACGACTCGCATGGCTTAATCGAACACCGATAGCAGTGACCTCTGGCAGGATCAACCAGAATTAATTAGCACACTAGCTTAGTTTCACTCAAAGAAAATCTTGTTCTAAGAATTCATTGCCTGCACACAAAACAAACACCAAAAAGTGTTCATCTTGTCTCCAACCAAGAAATATATCGAACAACCAACCAAACATCAGAACCGCGAACACACCACGAAGAATGGTGCCTCTCTCAATTCCTCACCAATGAAATTTATTTTCAACCCGAACTTTCTTCGGGATTCTTACTAATGCCTTGTTGTTATTTATAGCTTTCCATTCAGACATGTTTTGCGAATGTTAATTCGCTGCATGTTGCATGGATCGTTATATCGCGCCTGCAATTTTGCTTTATAAGCGCGAGACATACATAGCACTGTCATCAGTATATATAACTTTCCAGACCGCGATCCGGATCATTTAATAAAAAATAATCCATCAACGGACTGCCATTTTTGTCATACATACGCGCCCTTATGCGCGGAACTACTCATGGCATTGTTCGTATATATACGTTACGCCTAATGCCACTGGCTTTTCCTCGCCATATCTATTCCATTGATCGTCCATCTACGGCGCTCTGATAAAAAATGTATTAGAACGAGGGCTATAAAAAATAAACGACGATATAGTGCGAATTTCGCTGCTGCGCGCCCGCTATATCAACGGGACTATATTGGAATATAATTGTTTTAATCGCCGGGCAAGTTGATCATGCCTTCATATACAATGCCGCTAGTCGTATCTATTGTCACCTTCATGCCGTCATGGAATAAGCCGGTGGCGTTTTTTAGGCCGACGATAACGGGAATACCAATCTCGCGACCTATGATGGCGCTAAATGACGTAATGCCCGTTTCTTCGCTAAGTATTGCAGATGCTTTCTTTATATTATCGATACGGTCGATATCCGCTTCTTTGATGACGATCACTTCCCCGGGCTTAATGTCTACGAAATCTGTCGAGGATAAGATGACCCGGACTGTGCCTTTAACGATCCCTTTACCGATCCCCATCCCCTGCGCCATTTCTTTCGCGACTACATGTACTTTCATGATGTTAGTCCCTCCCGGTATGCCAGTCAGTATACCCGCCGTGATCACCACAAGGTCGCCTGTATGTATGTATTTTTTATTAATGCACGTGTTTATTGATTCTTCGATCAATCCATCCAGGTCGGACGGCATGCCGATTTCTACAGGTATGATACCCCAGGATAGCGTGAGCTGGTCTATGACATCCTTATTGCTCGTGACCGCATAGATAGGCAGCTGCGGCTTGTATTTTGAGACCTTACGGGCGGAGTATCCCGTCTGGGTGGCAGTGATGATCGCCTGCGCCTTCAGGTTATGCGCCGCCTCCGTCGTGGCAAAAGCTACCGAGTCCGTGATCGATAGTGATGGCTTTGGCGTCTTGGCTGCGATCGCATGCTTATAATAAGTAGAATCCTCGGTATATCGGGCAATACGCGCCATTGTCTCTACGGCTATGACAGGATATTCGCCGAAAGCTGTTTCACCTGACAGCATGAGCGCATCCGTGCCGTCGAATACGGCATTGGCCACGTCGGTCGCTTCAGCCCGTGTGGGAATTGGATTTCGTATCATCGAGTCAAGCATCTGTGTCGCCGTAATGACAGGTATGCCTTTTGCATTGCACTTAGCGATGATCATCTTCTGGTCGATGGGCACCTCCGCCATCGGGATCTCTATTCCGAGATCTCCTCTTGCGACCATGATGCCGTTGACCACTTCTATGATGCTGTCGATGTTTTTCACCGCCTCATGCTTCTCGATCTTGGCGATGATGGGAATATTCGCATCATTTTCTTCCATGATCTTTCGCAGGTCTAGTACATCCTGCGCGCTTCGCACGAAGGACATGGCGATCATGGAAACATGCTGGTCGATGCCGAACATGAGATCCTCGATGTCCTTATCGGTGATAGCCTTCGTTTTAATGGAAGACTGCGGCAGATTGATGCCCTTATGGTCTTTGAGCTCGCCTCCCCTGGTCACGACCGTATTAATGTCAGTGTCGGTGACGCTCTCTATTGTCAGCTCGATGAGGCCGTCGTCTATGAGCAGAGTCTGTCCCGGCGTCACGGACTTCGGAAGCGCTAAAAACGGCACGTGCACCTCTTTAGGACCGCCCGGCACGTCGCGGGTCGTGATCGTGTACTTTTGACCCGGCTCTAGAATGGTCTTTTCCTTCAGCGTGCCGATCCGTATCTTTGGCCCCTGCAGGTCCATGAGTATGCCGATCGGTTTATCTAGAGCCTGAGATATGTAGCGAATGTTCTTGATCAGTTTAGCATGGTATTCGTGAGTCGCATGGGACATGTTTAGCCGTGCGACATTCATGCCGGCGTTGATCAGCTCTTCCAGCTTTTCCGGCGTTTCGCATGCCGGGCCTATTGTACAAACGATCTTAGTCTTCCTCATGGACTTGCTTCCATTAATGTAAATCAATGCTATAGAGATATAAGTATTTGATACATTTTTTATTTGCCCTCGGAAGTAAAAATGCCCGATATATACCTAAATGATTATATCCGAACAAGGCGCATAGTGGTTATCATGAAATGCATCGTGACCGGAGGAGCAGGGTTCATCGGCAGCCATCTTGTGGATAGGCTACTGGATCGAGGAGATGACGTCACGGTCATAGATAACCTCACGGGTGGCAAGCTGGAGTTTATCAGCCCGCACATCCCCGATGACCATTTTAACCTTATCAAGGCAGACGTGTCGGCCAATGGCTATATCTGCAAAGAGCTAAAGGGCGCGGATATGGTGTTTCACCTGGCGGCAAACCCCGACGTGAAGATAGGGGCGGAAGATACTCACACACATTTACAGCAGAATATTATTTCCACTTATAATATCCTCGAATCCATGAGGATATTCGGAGTAAAGGGCATAGCGTTTACTTCCACTTCGACCATATATGGCGAAGCATCAGTCATGCCTACACCGGAGGATTACGGGCCGCTTAAGCCTATATCACTGTATGGCGCATCCAAGCTGGCCAGCGAGGCGCTGATCAGCTCGTATTGCCATACGTTTGACATGCAGTCATGGATATACCGCTTTGCCAACATCATCGGCGACAGGAGCACTCACGGCGTCATATATGATTTTATCGGAAGGCTAAAGGATGACCCGAGCAAGCTGACGATCCTGGGCAACGGAAAGCAATCAAAATCATATCTGCACGTGGACGACTGCGTGAATGCAATGCTACACGTCGTAAAAATCGGCAAAGAGCAGGTCAATATATACAACATCGGCTCCGAGGACCGTATTGACGTTGCGAATATTGCGCGGATCGTAGCCGATGAGATGAAGATGAACGGAGTAAAATTTGAATATACGGGCGGCGAGCGAGGATGGAAGGGCGACGTGCCATTCATGGCTCTTTCAATCGAAAAGATTAAGGGGACAGGGTGGAAACCATCGCACAACTCGGAAGAGAGCGTCAGGCTATGCGTACGTTCGATGCTTGCCGATATGAATTAGGGAATATTTATGGATCATGAAAAAAAGGTAAGACGCCTGGAAGACCACGTAGGCCAATATCGAATCAGGATAAAGGATTCCAGCGACCTAAAGCTTGAAAATGAAGTTTTTGACGTCCCTACGCTTAAGGCTCTATACGGATTATCTGCTAAAAATTTCATCACCGCTATGGGCGGTGCCATATCATCTGGCAAAGAAGCGATCGTTTTCCATGCGATCGGCGAAAATAACAAGGAACTGGCGATCAAGATATACCGGATCAATAACAGTGACTTCCAGAAGATGCAGGATTATATGATCGGCGACCCGCGCTTTTCCAATGTTAAGCCCCAGAAAAAAGCCATCGTATTCGCATGGACCAAGAAAGAGCATAGAAATCTGGAGAAAGCCAGAGAAGCCGGCATCAGAGTGCCGGAGCCCATCGTATCAGAACGGAATATTCTAATCATGGAGTTTTTGGGGCATGACGGAGTCCCTGCGCCCAGGCTTAAGGAAGTGCACCTGGAAGACCCGGAGCGGATCTACAGGATCATCGCCCGTGACATGGCGCTACTATACCAGGTTGCAAAGCTCGTACATGGCGACTTGAGCGAATTCAACATATTATTATATGACAATGAGCCAGTCATTATAGACGTGGGACAGGCGGTCATGCGTGACCACCCCATGTCAGACGAGTTCCTCGCGAGAGACATCAAGAACGTCGTGAGATACTTTAAAAAACTGGGCGTCCGTTGTACGGAAGAAGAGCTGAAGGCTGAGATCACAAAAGTGAAAGTTATCATATAAAGGAAAGATCATTATGCAAGAACATATCAAGGTCCCGCAGGACCGTATCGGAGTAATCATCGGCGTTGAAGGCAACGTAAAAAAGGTCATTGAAGAGAAGACTGGTTGTAAGATGAGCGTAGACAGCGAGAGCGGTTCCGTCATCATCGAGTCGGAAGCCGAGCCGATCAAGGCGCTGAAAGCAAGTGAGACGATCAAGGCCATCGCCAGGGGATTTAGCCCCGATAAGGCGTTCAAGCTGCTTGATAACGAAGACCTCATGCTGGATATCCTGGACCTGTCAAATATATGCGACTCGCCCTCGGACCTGACGCGCATAAAGGGCCGCATCATCGGGAAAGCGGGCAAGACTCGCGAAGTCATCGAACAGATGGCCGGAGTGAAATTATCCGTATATGGAAAGACCATCGGCATGATAGGCGATCCCGAACAGCTGGCGACTGCGAGAGCCGCCATCGACATGCTGCTTGACGGCGCGCCACACGGCGCGGTATACAGTTATTTAGAGAAACGTCGCAGAGAGCTGAAGAGAAGCCAGTTCGAGTCTATTCAATAAAAAATTCAATAAAAAATTTTTCAATGGAAGGGCGGGAGCCCTTCCGACTTACGATTTTACTTGGGCTTTTTGCCACATCCGCAGGTGTCACACATCTAATTTCACCTCCTAAATTACCGCATTTTATCCAAATTATACTATATTTGTGTCAGCCTTCTGAACTTATCCCGTATATTAAGTGATTTTTTTGACAATGGTTGATAAAAAGTAAAAAAAGATGCGAAATATAAAACAAAATGATGGTCTTTATGCCGATTGGATTGAAAGCATGTTTACTGCTTATGCAAGTGAAACCAAGATCAAGATTTCAGAAAAACTATCTTTTTAAAATTATTTAAAAATTAGAAATGCAGAGATCAGACGATGTACTTATCTTCGGCCGTGAAATCTCTTGGCCCTGTCGGCGCCGGCTGTTGCTGTTGTTCCAGTTCCTGGATCTTCTTGATGATCTTTTCGATCTCCTGAGCCCTGGCTTCCAGCTCTTTTGTATCGACAGTAAGATTCAACGCCTTACACAGGATCGCGAGCACGGCTTGTGCGCTCTTCGGGTCCACGAGGTATCCGGAAGTCTCGCCCATGAAGCAGACGGCCTCTATGCCGCGAAGCTCGCCCAATCCGAGTATAAGGCCCGATGCACCGATGATACCACCCGAAAGCTCGCCTTCGTTGAATGTGGCACCATAGGATTTTACTTCCTCAAGGATCTTCACAGTGTTCGTCGCATACAGCACATGCGGCTGCTCGATGATCTTGCCAGTGCCGTAACCGCCCAAAGTATATATACGCTTAGTTTTGAAGCGGTCGGCGATATCCAGGTAAATGCCGGCCAGCTCATAATGGCCTTCATTCGTGACGCTCTGGTAATCGCCCACTAATAGCAGCAGATCCGGCGTCTTGCCGTCGCCTTTCCATGCGAATACCTCATTACTCACGAGCTTCGTCGTGCCGTCCGCATTCACGTTGACCTGCGGGGGAAGGCACGGTGAAAATATCTCCATGATCTTTTCCGCTTTAAGCTCGTCGATCAGGTGTTCCGCCACGAGCTTGCCGATCAGCCCGATACCCGGAAGACCTACGATCATGACCGGATTTTCAAGAGGCTTTTCGCTATATTCGACGACAGTAGTCTCATTCATAAAAATTACCAGATCTATGGCTGTTTGGCCATTCTCCTGTACTTACCATATGGGTCAATAGGAGAATATCTGGCGGGGACCGGATTTATAGTCTTCCCCCCGCAAGTGCAGGCATCCTTAAAAGTATATTGCCCGCATAGTTCGCACTTTTTCATCTTGGTCTTCATGATCACTGGAAAGACTTGGCCTCTTCCATGTGCCTGTGGAACTCGCCTTCGCCGCCATGCTTGACGACGTGCTGGATAGCCTCGTCAGCGGACTTTTTAAGCAGATTCTCCGCCTTCTTGTAGTCCGGTGCGACAACTCTGATCCTGTACCTCGGCGCGCCGACGTATGTGATCTCGATGAGCGTCCCTTCGCCGCCATCGACAGTACTGGCGGACTTGAGTCCTTTTTTAAGGATATCAAGGCCATTACCGGCAGGGCATACCAGATCCACGTAGCCTGAAATGTCGACAGACGGTATTTTTACGTTATCCTTAGCGACCTTCACGATCGAGTCGATCACGTTTTGCGGCAGGTTAGCGCTCTTCAGGCCGCTTACGTCGCCAATGACCGCATCCTCGAAGACCGCATAGAGGTTCCCGTAATCTTCACGCAGGGTGTCCTCCATCGCTTCAAGTTCAGCGGGCTGCATCTTCACATCATCGGCTACGAACTGCATCCATTTCGATGCTTTCTGGTCATTCTTCCAGAGCTGGATCGTTTCGCGCCGCTGGTGCTCGTTAACGTCTTTAAAAGAAAGGTCGATATGGCCCCTCTTGGGGTTCACGTCCAGTACTTTACAGACGATCTTCTGCCCTTCGCGGACGTGATCACGGATATACTTGACCCAGCCCGATGCGACCTCGGATATGTGGATCAAGCCTTCCTTGTTATCGTATTCGTCCAGACCGACGAACGCCCCGAAGTCCACGACCTTTGTAACGGTGCAGACTACGAGTTCCCCTTGATTGGGCCATCCTTTTACCATAAAATCCTCTTTACTCTAATACTTCAATGATCTGTGCCTTGATAACTGCCTTGCCACCCGCGGGCTCGGCAATCGTCTTGCCACATATATTGCAGTCAACTTTAGTGCTTGCGCTGCCGAAAATGATCTGTTCGTTCTGGCAGTCGTTGCACTTTACTTTCAAGAACTTGCTCTTGGTAGTTTCCATGAATATCACTCCTAATAAAGAAATGAGCATAAAGCCCATTTCGATTTTTTGCTCCTCTACGCCGGAGTATTTTACTCCTCTACTAGATCGTAAGTCTGAACCTTGTATCCAGGCCTTAAGGTTGCCTTCTTACACTTGAGGCACCTGTAACGTACATTGATACGCTTGGTCGGCTTGTCTCCGCCGGGCACCTTTGAGAATTTGCCGCGGTTGCCGATGCCGAACGATCTCTTTTTCTGCCGCTCGATCCTGGTCAGGGTGGAGGCCCTTCCCTTCTTGACCTTCTCCACCTCATGCTCAGTGTGAGTCTTACAGGTAGGACAGTACGTATTAAATTTTTTTGGCATCTTCATTAGATATTCACCTTTCTAGCTTTATACGATTAATCCCCTTTTTTTAAGGGTATGGCGACGTTTTTATTACAAAGCACCAACGCATTCGCCTTTGGCAGGACGACCACGTCTTCGCCGGATAAGTGGTAGTGCCGCCCATCGACTCCCACGAATTTGGGTATGTCTTTGAGCACTTTAACCAACATGACCTCATCATCTTTCGAGGCCGAAGGATTTTCGATAGGCTTTTCCTTACTGGTCGTCTCCCCTAATATATTTTTTGCAGGATTGAGGTGCCTGATCTCTAAAATCGGGACCAATATCTCGTTCCTGCCTTTCTCCAGTGCTGCGACCACTGACTCATAGACCGGCAATTCGCTTTTCGTCAAGCCTTCCACGCTTATGCGCGTGCCGGTAGCCGCGATCGACGCGTATTCGATGAGCTTACTCATGCGCCTGTCGAAAACACCCTCGATGAGTATACGAGCATTCTTGGTCTCGTCGTCGATCATCGAAGCTTCCTTGTAGTTACTGGCCTCTATCCTGGCATCTTCCAGTCCATGGATATAGCTGGCTGACTCCTCGTAAAAGGAATCATCCAGAGTCTGGAGCCTATCGCTCTCTCGCTCCATCGTCAATATTTGGGCTAGCTCTTCAAGGTTCATATTCGGCATTCCCGCGGCACATCAGGAACATCGCGACGTTCTCAGGAAGGCGCCCCACGCCCTCGCTGACGCGATAGATTTTCCCTTTGACCTCCACTTCCTGGGGCTTTGTTACCAGTACTCTAACAGGAGAGTCGCTAAAGATTATGGCGTCCTCAAGTGGATTAAATGTTTCGAGCTGTTGCCTCGTAAGCGGGACCACCTTGAAGGATGAGCCGCCATGTATAGAGCCGGGAAGCCTTATAAGTCTTTTTATGTCCGCGGTGACCGGCTCGTCCGTCTTTCCGGCAAGGTCGACTTTAAACTCGTCGATCGTGCTGGCCAGCATATTTTTAAAAAAGTCGTCCACGTTGCCGTAAAGTTCCAGCCGGCCTTCTTTTATGATGCGCTCCTGTAGCATCGGGTTCCTTAGCGATTCAAGCGCTTTTTTATTTGTCTTAGGCTTGAGGCCGTATTTTCTAAGGTACTCGATCGCCTCTTTATCCGGCATATCACAAGCTTCCTGCAGCTTTGCGGCTATGTACCGCGCTACACGGGAGCCCCACCCATATCCGCCTTTTACCTCATCGAAGCCTCTGATGCGCCATACGCCCGTCGTCCTGGTGCCTTTCACGCCCTCCACGACCTCCGTTGACTTCACGAGGATGCGCTCCGGGTCCAGCCCGGTGCCAAGCACGTAGTCTACGATCTCACGGCGCTCCGGACTCTTGAGAGAGCGCACGCGCGCGTCCCGAATATGCACATGGTAGCCCCTGCCGCCCGAAAAAACGATGTCCATGTCATTTTCGCTAAAGCCCATGTCATCGATGAGAAACTCGTCGATCAGCCGTATGATCTCTTTTTTAACCAGGTCCAGCATTTCTGAGTACGATGCGGGCGCCCTTGGCAGGTGGTCCGCATCCAGATCAAAGATCAGGTCTGCGCCCTGCCATTTTTTCTCGATCATCGTGGGCGCCTGGGGGTACTGGTAGTAGGCTGCGGAATGATATGCGTGAGAAGGCGCCATGCTCCGCAAATAATCGTTCAGCTCCGCTTCACCGTTGAAGGACTTGTGGCGATGCATCTGAAATCCCCTGCCGCTCTTGTCCGGTTTCTCCTCGTAGAACAGGAAACCCCACTCTCTCCTTTGTAAGCCTGCGGGCGCGCACACGGGATTCTCCGAGTAATACTCCTGAAACTTGTTTTTTAGGAATATTCTCGTTTGATCATTCATGCTTTTTTCTAATGGGCTGGGAACATAAAACCCTTGCTATAGGGACGTGAAACAAAACCAGGAGGCGTTTTTACCGTAGGATCACTCGATATGCAGGTATATACGGTTTAATCCGTACCCACCATAACGAATATATCCCTATAAACACGTATAGGAAAGCAAAAGTTTATTGCTACAATTTGAGAATATAGGTAGGAGGATTAAATATGTTCAACAAGCAAATCGTATCGTTATTATTGCTAATTATAGCAGCATGCGTGCTCATAGCGCCCGCATATGCACAGTCGATGAACTACACGATAAGCGGTGATATCACATTCCCTAACGAAACGAACTATAACAACGTTTCAGTTAGCGATCTGACGATCACCGTTTATGACATGACAGGCTTTGCGGCAGCCACGGCGAACCCGAATGCAAAAGGGAACTTCACCCTAACCGTGACCAGCCCGGGCACGTACAACATATCCGTATACCCGACCGAGCTCACGCTTGCTGACCTGGCGACGAACACCAGCTACTTGTATCAGTATCCGGACAACAAGGCAAGGTTCCAGACCGCACATGTCAACAACAGTTCAATGAACGCAGTAGTTGAGATCGTCGGTGTAAAGAACCAGGTCGTCACGGCAACCCCGGTTGTTAACTACCCGGCTACCCCGACACCGACCAAGACTCCAGGCTTTGGCCCAGTACTGGTCTTTATCGGCCTGATCGGTGCCGCAGCAGCTGTTGTTTATACAAGGAAATAAGGTAATTAATCAATTACCTTTTTCTTTTTTCTTTTACTGATTCTGATTTTTATCGGCACTGTTTTTATATTCATATTCGTCTGTCGGAACCATAAGAGATTGAAAATTAGAATACCGCTTTTAAAAGAAACATAACGCTTTTTGGTCTATGCTCTCTACGCTAATCTGTGTATAACGCGGAGAAGTATTATCAAAAGATAGGGTTATTTTTTATTTATATAAATAGGCTTTATCCTTAAAGATATGGCTTATTTGGTGATATTTTCGTTTTGGAGGTTCAAGATGGGAGCAAAGGATATCGGAGACGGCTCTATTGCCGGGATCGTGACTGGTGTTGTCATGGGTTTTTTGGCGATCCTACTGGCGCTTATCGGGTTAGCGTCCATGATGGCGTTTGTCGACATACGCTCGGTCATGGGCGGGATCATACCTATAACTGGACTTGCGGCCGCATCGCTTACGGCAATGATCACTGTGATGCTATTCATGGCGATCATAGGGCTGATCCTGGGTGCTGTGTTCGGGGCGATCTATGAGGAAATACCAACGGCGCATGCAGTCACAAAGGGCATCGTATTTTTATTAGCTATATGGGTGATCTTCGGATTACTGGTGCCGCTCGTGCTGAAAGCGGGCACTGCGATGCCGATCGCATTGACATCCATGGGGATCGTCACTGCACTGATAGCTGCGGTCATCTGGGGAGGCATGCTGGGCCTGGTCTTTAGCTGGATCGCGAAGCGTACGACTGCACCCGCAGGAGCAATATAAAAAAGAATGGGCTCATAGAGCCCCTTATCTTATTTTTCAATTTTCAGCTTGATCTCAGTATTGCCGATGCTGGATACTGCATCAGCCGTCTCGACGGCGCCATACTTGATATCGCTGATCTTCATGACGTCCCTTAACACCGGGTCCACGCGCCTGATATCGTCCTCAAGGCCCTCCGAGGATATTGTAACGCAGGAAAGAACCGCGTTCTGTGCCATGTTCTGTGAATTCTTGTACTGCCTCAGGCTGGATATGATGACGACGGCCATGTTGCCCAGCTTCAGAGCTTCGAGGTCGCTCCACTGCGCATTAGTTTCGGGCCACTTTGAGACGTGCAGGCTCATGTCGCCCTCGTTCTCCTTAAAGAGCCGCTGGTAGATGTCCTCGGTAATGTGCGGCGTGAACGGCGCGAGCAGCTTTAACGAATAAAGCAGCGCGTAATACAGCGTGTACTGTGCAGCCTTTCCACTCTCGCCCATCTCTTCCTTTTTATACAGCCTTTCCTTGATCATTTCAAGGTAATTATCGCAGAGGTCGCCCCAGAAGAACTGCTCTGTCAGCGATTTCGCCTTGCTATACTCATATTTATCGAAGTTGGCCGTGCTCTCGCGTATGACGTCGTTCAACTTCGTGAGCAGCCACCGGTCGATCAGATCGAGCTTTGGATCTGTAGAGGGCTTATAGTCCGTGATGTGTAATGACACGAACCGCGAGGCGTTGAAGAGCTTGTTAGCGAACTTCTGGCCATAGACCACTTCTTTTTCCTTGAATGCCAGGTCGTCGCCCAGCTTCGCTGAAGCGGCCCACCACCTGACGGCGTCGGCGCTGTACTTGTCCACGATGGGCAATGGCTCGATGATGTTGCCCTTTGACTTATGCATTGCCTTGCCATTCGGGTCTAATCCCTGTCCTGAGATCATGACGTTATTCCAGGGCAGGCTGTTCGTATGGATGTAGCTCTTAATGACGGTGTAGAACAGCCACGTCCTGATGATCTCATGAGACTGAGGGCGCATACCCATCGGGTAGATCTTATCCAGTATCGAGTTTTGCGTTCCCCAGTTCGCGTTTATTAAAGGGGTGACCGATGACGTGGCCCAGGTATCCATGACGTCCTTGTCCGGCTCGAATTCCGTGGAGCCGCACTTCTTACAGGGATGCAGGGGCTGTGTAGTCATCGGGTCGACTGGTAATTGGCTGTCCTCGGCCAGCGCGACTTCGCCGCACTTCGCACAATACCATAGCGGAAATGGCACGCCGAAGTATCGCTGCCTGGAAATACACCAGTCCCACTTGAGGCCGTTGATCCAGGTATCATAGCGCACCTTCATGTAATCCGGATACCACTTGAGCTTCGCGCCCTGTGCCAGTAATTCTTCCTTCAGGTCTAAGATCTTGATGAACCACTGCGGCGTCACGTAGAACTCTACAGGAGTTCCGCACCGCTCGTGCACGTTCATGACGTGCGAGATGGGCTTCTGCTCCACGAGCAGGCCTGCCTCGGTCAGGTCTTCCAGGACCTTCTTTCGGCAATCTTCAAGCTTAAGGCCTTTATACGGGCCGGCGATCTCGTTCATCGTGCCGTAGGCGGTGATGGCAAGCTTTAGCGGTAAATTGAACTGCCGCCACCAGTCGATATCGGTCTTATCGCCGAACGTACATACCATGACCATGCCCGTGCCAAACTCCGGGTCGACTTTCCTGTCGGCCAGGATGGGCACCTTTACGTTAAAGAGCGGCGTGATCCCGGACTTACCGACCAGCGACCGATACCGCTCGTCATCAGGGCTTACGATTAAAGCAACACATGCCGGGATCAGCTCGGGCCTCGATGTGGCGATCAGCAGGTCGGAGCCGTCTTCTCCCTTGAACTTGATCGTATTCAGGAAAGACTTCTTTTCCTCTGAGTCTTCTACGTCGGCCTGCGCCAGGGACGTCTGGCACAGCGGGCACCAGATGGCAGGCTCATTACGCCGCTCCATGCGGCTTTTCCCATAAATGTCTATGAACGAGCGCTGTGATGTTGCCTGACAGCGCTTGTTGATGGTCGAGTATAGCAAGCTCCAGTCCACGGAGATGCCCAACTTAGTCCACACTTCCCGGTAGTTTGCGCCCCCGATCTCCGTCTCCTTCAAGCACAGCTTGACGAACTCCTCTCGGCCTAATTTCCGGATGTTCACTTTATATTTCTTTTCAACGAAACGCTCGGTAGGCAGCCCGTTATCATCAAAGCCCATCGGGTAAAAGACATTCTTCCCGATCATACGCTGGTAGCGCGCGACGAACTCAGCCTGTGAATAGGATAAAACGTGGCCCATGTGAATGTAGCCGGATAGCGTGGGCGGTGGGGTATCGATCGAATAGGTTGGCTTCTCGCTGTTCGGATCGAACCTGAAGACCTTATTCTCTTCCCAGAACTGCTGTATCCTGGGCTCGATCTCGTTAGGTTCATATTTCTTAGGGAATTCTGTCATTCGTACGCCTCTGATACATGAAAGATGAGAATTATAAATCGGCCTATGTAAGGCCAATTTTCTTTAGAAAACCAATTTCGACATAGATGTAATATCATTGTAATATCGAATTGATCATCTACAACCGCTTTACGGTTGACGTACAGATAATTCCCTGCTAGTATAAAAAAGCTATTGCATTGTAACTTTTAATAATGTAAGTGAATTTGGTTAACAGATCTCGACCTGGTAACATCTACAATTCTGCAAAAAATTTCTATATGTATATAATGCATCCAAAGCTGAAGAAGGTTCTGTAAAGTCTTCGAAGGATAATATCGCATAGGGTATTATTTCCCCATTATTTCTGATATCCTTCGAAGACTTGACAGTATCCTTTTGCGGGCCGGTTACGACAACCGCATAATAAAAGAAACATTGTTATTTTATCTTAAGCCAACTAGGAACGTTGTGATGGTGTTATAGCCGTTTCCAAGGCCGGTTTGCAGCAGTCCGACCGGGTTGTTGAGATTAAAATAGTGTGCCAGGACTATTACGCCTATGACGGTGCCAAGTATGCTGCCGACGTTAGCCACAGCGGCCACAGCAATAACCCTGAATAGCCTGTTCTTGAACAAGCCATTGATCGTGTCCATCAAGCTATCATCCTCATTGCCGAGCAGCGTGCTTAAGTCCTTCATGGTCGGAGGGCGCTGAGTTGCCTCTACCAAGCCCGCTAGCCAGCCGATGGCGATCAATGGATGAATAAGGGCTGTCATGGCTGAAACGAACGCAGTGATAACGGATTTCCAATGGCCGCCCACCATGGCGACGAATAAAGCCGACATAATGCCCTGGATAACAAACAAGACAGCAAGCATTAGCACCATCTGTTGCCACGGTATACCGGACAATAAGAGCAATACAAGGATGAATGCTACAGACAGGATAACGAGCGCGCCGACAATTTTCAACCAGGGAATGTGACGCTTCTTCGGGATGATGGAAATGGATTCGATCGACGGTAAAGTCTCCGGATGCTCCAAGTATTTTTTAATGCCTTCCCTGTGACCAGCGCCGACAACGCCGAGCACTCTTTTTGTTTTTCCAAGCGCCACCAGATTATGAGCCAGATAAGCATCCCTCTCATCAATGAGCACCGTCGCCGCCGAAGGCGCGAAAAGCCTTAATTCCCCAACCATATCAGAAACATTATCGTCCTCGGTGATATGCTCGATATCCAGGTCATCGGTGCCGAAGCCCAACGATGCGATGATTAACGAACCGATCATCTTGAGCTTTTCCCAGAGGGACATCTTATTCCAAAACCGGGCGAAAGTAATACCAATATCCCGGTCTATTAAAGCAATCTCTATGTTCGATCTCTTTGCCGCGTCGATGGCCGCAAGCATCTCAGCACCCGGCTTAACTCCTTCTGCGGCCCCTACCTTACGTTGTGTATACGAAAGCATTAGCTGTAAAAGGAAGATCGCTAGATTACTGCCTTTAAGAAGTTCCTTTATCTGGATCTCCTTTTCGTCATCAGCGCCTTGAGTTATAGAACGATATCTCCGATCATCAAGCTCGACCGCCACGACATCCGGCTTGTATAGCCCAATCGCATCTTCCACCTCTTTGACACTCTTCTCCGATACGTGAGCAGTCCCGACCAAAATAACATTATCCCTGATTATCGATGATGCCGAAGAGCCGGAAGATAGTATGTCCATCAACAATGACACAGACACACATCATATTTTAATTTATTCCACGATCTACATTGAAATACGAGGTTAATACCACGACAGATGGAGATTAAAATCAATCGATTTTAATCATGACTCCGGGTACTGTCAAGTCTTCGGTCGATTCTGAAATAAAATCATCGACATATTGCCATGAAATAATATATCAACCGAAGACTTGCCAGGGCATCCAAAAAATATATCCTGAACATCGGAGCCCTATTCAACACAGCCTTGACCTCCGCTCCCGCTGGCATACCCATAAAAATCACATGCAAAAAGCATTTGTTTTATAAAACTTTTCTCTTCCAAGGCTTTGCGTCTAAAGTCACTTCTGCACCTAAAGTCTAAGATTTGCTTGCTAGTGATTATGTACGGAAAGTGTGGGGAAAGAAATGGGGGGTTAACCCGGCTTAATGGTGTATATAGTGTCCGTAGCGCCCCTTCGTGTTATTCAAGTATCAATTTGCTTCGTCGGAAGCTGAGCATGGCTGCATACAGGGCGATGAGGCATGCGACGGCCAGCACGGCGATTATAACCAATGCGACGATAGTAGGGTCCGTCGTGGCTAGCCAGTTAAGCAGGCTATTCTTCAGATCATTCGGCAGGATGATGTACAACGCGAAGGGAATGGCAGCCAGCGCGAAGATGACCATGAAAAGCGTCTCCGAGCCCTGCCGCACCGTGGGCGCCCGCAGCGAGATCAGCACGCCGATGGCCGCGAAGAGCGTGTCGACGAGAAGCGCCACCACCAGCGCAAACTCTAGGAGTGCCGCGGGATACATTAGTATTTTCCCGTCCCAGTAAGCGATGTTCACGACTACCAGAGCCAGGAAAATAAATATGAGGGTCATGATAAAGCTATAGAGTATACTTATTAGCAATTTGCCGGAAAGAATAGCGCGATCCGACAGACGGCTGGCCAGTAGCGTCTCCAGCGTGTGACGCTCCCGCTCCCCCGCGAACGAGTCGGGAACAATGACAATCCCAAAGAATACGGGGATACAGATGTAAAAGACTAGGAACGTCGTCTGATCGATGATGGACGGTCCCAGAAATAATGGGAAAAAGATGCTCAACAGGCCGAAGGCCAGGACTAAGCGGAAGATGCCACCAATAGTGGTGCCCTGCGTCGCGACGATTTCCTTGATCTCTTTCCACATGATGGTCTGTATGTCATCGATCATGCTTTTCCCTCCACCAGCGACAGGAATGCTTCTTCGAGGCTGGGCTTTTCCTTGTGTATCTCTTCGATCTCCCCGCCTGCGCGCACGATAAGTTGGACGAGATCTGACGTGCTGCCTTCAGCCTCGAGGTCGATAATGAGCCGGTCGCGTTCGAGCTGGACATCGGTTACGCCCTGCCGGGACCGTAGCATTGCGATCATGGCGTCGTCGAATCCGCGCCCGACGACCTCCACCCGGGGCTTACCGGCCTTGGACCGCAGCTCATCCGGGCGGCCTATAGCGACTAGCTTCCCATGGTTGATCACGCCGACCATGCCGCAGAGCTTTTCAGCTTCCGATAGGTTGTGGGTCGTCAGGAACACTGATACCTGCTCCCGCGACACCAATGAGGCGATGTCCTCGTGCAGCGTGGCCGCCGCCACCGGGTCCAGGCCCGCCGTCGGCTCGTCCAGGAACACGAGCGCCGGTCGGTGAAAGATGGCCCGGGTGACCGCCAGCTTTTGTTTCATGCCCCGACTCCACTTACCGACTTTCTCGTTGCGCCGGTCCCACAGGCCGATGTGGGACAATAGCTCCTTCGCTCGCTCTTTTCGTTCCCGGGCCGGCATCTTCCAGACGCGACCATAGAACTCCAGATTATCCGCAGCGCTCAGCCGCTCGTACAGCCCCGCAAATTCCAGCAGCGCGCCGGTCCCGTTGCGGATTTCGGCCGCCTGTACCCTCGTGTCGAACCCTATGACCTCCGCGCTCCCCGTCGTCGGCTCCAGTAGCCCGAGGAGCAGGTGGATCGTCGTGGTCTTGCCGCTGCCGTTGGGCCCGAGAAACCCGAAGACCACCCCGGCCGGCACCTCCATTGTCAGGTCGTCCACGGCCCTGACGCCCTTAAAATCCCGCGTAAGGTGGGTCATGCGAATAGCAACATCGGTCATAGTAATCTATCCTAGTATATACTTTGCATATGGCAGTCGTCTTATCACATAATGGCTGATGGCAAACGACAACGGGATGCCTACAGCCCCAACTATGGCGAACTTGATGAGTGGGTCTATCGCTAAGCCGATTAACAGGATTTGCAGGATAATGATGATCGGAATGTGTATTAGATAGACAGTAAATGCGTTATTCGCCAGCGCCTTCGACATAGGGCCCTGCGAGTTGAAGCGGTCCTTAAAGAGGGCGAGCAAGGCAATAGACATACTCGCACACACGAATGCAACCCATATCGATCCGAGTAGGGACCACAGCGATAAACCCCCAAATGATAGAATATCACTGTTAACTATGAGGACGAAAAGTAACAAGATTGTTATTAGTATTGCAACTCTTGACCATAGTTTTGCTGCGGCTTTAGGAATTGTGTCGATCCATCCTTCTCTGTAAGCTATGATGCCGGCGGCAAAGAGCATGGCGTACTGGGCAAGGTGGTAAGGTTCGAACAGACCAAAAGGGACCCAGTCGTTTATTGGCCACAGGATACCCACCATGAAAGTTATGAGCGCCATGGCCATAATGAAAGCCAGGATAGTCGCATTACCAGGGAAAGCTTTCTTTACATATGAAGTGGGCTTTTTAACCAGCCAATAGGCTACGTAGGCCGCCGAGAAGATCAGCAGCAACGCCAGGAACCAAAGGTGTCCTAAGGATATGAGCGGCTGACCGAGCAGTAAAATGCCCATCACGGGGAAGACAGCGATCATGAATATCAGTATCGGTACGCCTAACTTTACCAACCGGTCCTTCATGAATTTAACAGCGCCTTTTCTCCCTAATGATGCCGGCACGAAGTAGGCCGAGATCATGAAGAAAAGGCCCATGAAGAAGGCGGGAACAAAGATCAGGAACATGCTGAGAACGAGATTGTCTATATAACTCCCTGCTTCCGAAGGTATAACCCATGCGCCACCCGGGCCATAGGGCTGGGCCGCGTGGTCGAGCACAACAAGGA
The DNA here is from genome assembly GCA_963780665.1 of uncultured Methanocellaceae archaeon. Taxonomy (GTDB): domain Archaea; phylum Halobacteriota; class Methanocellia; order Methanocellales; family Methanocellaceae; genus Methanocella. Next base: position 322,818 of record CAWACJ010000003.1, read on the forward strand.
CCGCAAGGAGTATCTTGAGGTTATCCAAAAAATATATCCTGGACGTCGGGGCCGTCTTCAACACGGCCTTGACCTCCGGACCTAGCCTGTTAACCTCTGCTCCCGCTGGCATACCCATAACAATCACACGCAGAAAAGGTTTTATATTATAAAACTTTTCTCCGCCAGGGCTTTGCACCTAAAGCCAAAAATCTACGCTTAAAGTCGCTAAAAAGATCGCGTTAGGTGCAAAGCCCTTCCTATCAAGACTTCAGTTATTATGGTAGAATATCAATAAGGTGTTATCGATCCTGACCGTGATCGTCACGGCAGCGACGATCTATATGCTGGCAAATAGCTATTAGTAAAGCGGATCTGGCCGGTGGAAAAAAATTTTAGTAATAGATGGCAAAGTTAACCTGGCAAATATTATTTTTTTAATCTTTCCAGTGGTCTTTGTATAAGCCATAGGAACATTTTATAACCGCATATTAATTAAACCGGGCCGTATTTAGACTACTGTATGTAAACTGATTAATAATTGAGGTTATTTTAGCCAAATAACCGCATTTAATTGCCTATCAGTTATAACCGCTAAAAATTGGCCAGTTTTCACTAAGTATTCAGATAATATTAAACTCCATGTCTTTCCATCAGATTAGATTGAGGAGGAATTATAGAGGCATGAGTAAGAAATTGTTGATGGTATTGGCAGCAGTGTTTATTACGGCTGTATTTGTGTTACCGGCAGGGGCGCAGTTCTGTGGCCCGTTCGGCTTCGGCGGATTCAGCCCATTCGGCACGAGCGTAGCAACTGGTTTTACCACGGTATCGTCCTTTACATCGGGCTTTACGTCCGTGAACGGCGTAGCGGTACCATTCAGTGGCTGTGGATTTGGCGTACCATTCGGCGGCTGTGGATTTGGTACCGGGCTAGGCTTCGGCGGTTTCAGCCCGTTCGGATTCTGCTAAAGCTACGGAAAATAATTAGCCAGTTCAAGAAACGGCTTTCGCCCATATCATTACGGACGAAGCCATTTTTTTAATTACACAGGACCATTCGGTTAGAAAAGCTGATCTGCAAATTGTTTTGCAGGATATTACTAATTTGAGGTAATAGCCATAATTGTCGACCCATATATGCGTTAAATACTAAAAACGGGCACATATATCATAAATAATAACTATTATGGTAATTATATAGCTTATTTATACATAATAACCGTATATAACGTCTTATTATTAATAATAGCTCTAAATTATTGATATTTCACTAAATACGCTAGTAATATTGAACGTTATATCTAGCTTTGGATTGGAATATAGGAGGCATACCAGAGATGTATAAGAAAGTATTAGTGATATTCGGAGCAGCCCTTGCATCGGCAGCTGCAATAATACCGGCTGCGGCCCAATGGGGATGCGGGCTTGGTTTCCCGGTAGGCGCGTTCGGCTGCGGGTTCAGCTGCGGAGTTCCGTGGATGGGCGGCCTGTTTGCGGGCTGCGGACTATTTGGGTTCGGGATCCCGTTCTGGTGGTAGTCGGGCTCACCCCCCGGCTTTTTTAACAACGCCACTAAGCACACTAAGTGCACTATTTTTCACCACGGATACACGGAGAGCACGGCAAGTTTATAATTATTCCTCCGGCGGCTGGGAGACTCATTGCTAACCACAGAGGGCACAGAGGATGTTATTGTTTAGCCTCCGGCGGCTCGGCGACAAAAAGTTACGATCAAAATCACTGTTCATAGAGTATCATTAGACCTGGCAATGCCCGGCCGCCGGAGGCATATCACTAAATTCTCAGTGTCCGTTCATTTGTGCACTCTGTGTACTCGGTGGTTAGCAAATAGTCCCTAACACGTCCAAACGATATGCAACACCTAGCCGCCGGAGTCTTTAACTAAAACAACCTTAATGGTCTTTATGCGTTTCCACGCCGCATCAAGCGATAATGGCGAGCGAAAATCGCTCGTCACATAAAAAATGCCAGCTTCTATGTTTTAGAGTTTTTTCATTTCGCGAATACGCTGGCGCGCATGGTCGACATACTTGGTATACTGAGGCGGGGCGCAATTGATGAAATTCTGGTACGCCTCCATGGCGCTATCGACCATCTTGACGGTATCCAGCGCGAAGCCCAGGTTATAATAGGCTTCAGCATAATCCGGCTTTAGCTGTACAGATAGATTATATTCTCGGATAGCCTCGTCGAACTGCCCTTTCTTCCCAAGGATAACACCCAGGTTATAGTGTGCGTTCGCCTCGTCCGGCTTTAGATGAAGGGCTTCGCGCAACTCCTCGATCGCTTCATCCAGCATACCCTTATAGTCATACGCCAGGCCAAGATTATAGTGGGCGTTCGCATCGTCCTTTTTCAAGCGCAACGCTTCCTTGTATTCGAATATCGCATCATCCAGCTGGCCCTTGTAGTCGAGGATTATGCCCAGGTTGTTGTGCGCTTTGGCGTAGTCCGGCTTGATCCGTAAAGCTTCGCGGTACTCTTTTATGGCCTCGTCCAGCAGTCCCTTGTTACCCAGCACGACACCGAGATTATAGTGCGCGTTCGCGTCCTCGGGCTTCAGTCTCAGCGCCTCTCGCAATTCTTCAATGGCTTCGTCAAACATGGACTTATAGTTGTAAGTCAGCCCCAGGTAATAGTGAGCGTTCATGTCATCTGGCGTTAAGCTCAGGGATTCCTTGAATTCCTTGATCGCATCGTCCAGCTGGCCCTTCTTGCCCAGCACGACACCGAGATTATAGTGCGCGGTCGAGCTCTGCGAGTCTGTGTTGATCGATTCTTTTAGCTCGCGGATCGCATCATCCAGCATCCCCTTCTCGCTGAATGCCAGCCCAAGCTGGAAGCGAGCGTTGAAATCTTCGGGCTTTAGCCAGACCGCCTCTCGCAGCTCGCGGATCGCATCGTCGACCATGCCTTTTCTGTTGAGAGCCATTCCGAGATCGTAGTGCGCGTTCAGGATGTCGGACTTAAATTTCACGGCAGCACGGTATTCGGCAATGGCCTCGTCCAGCATGCCCTTTTTATCATAGACGACACCTAAATTATAGTGCGCTTCAGCGTACGATGGGTTGATGTGCAGAGACTCGTGGTACTCCCGGATAGCCTCGTCCAGCATGCCCTTATCATCCAGCGCCAGCGCCAGGTTGTTGTGCGCTTCCGCATCGTCGGGCTTGAGACGGACCACTTCGATGTACTCACGGATAGCGTTATCAAGCAATCCTTTACGATTCAGTGCCATCCCGAGGTTGTAGTGCGCGTTCGCGTCGGTCGGCTTGAGCCGGACAGCTTCCCGGAACTCTTTGATCGCCTCGTCGAACATGTTCTTTTTACTGTACACGCTCGCAAGGTTATAATGCGCCTCTGCATAGTCCGGGTTAAGGCGCACTGCTTCCTTGTACTCAGTGATAGCGTCGTCGTACTGGCCTTTCTTGCCCAGCACGACCGCCAGGTTATAGCAAGCTTCGGAGAATTCCGGCTTAAGCCTGTATGCATCGCGGAACTCTCGTATAGCGTTATCGAGGAGCCCTTTTTTGCTCAATGCCAGGCCAAGATTGTAGTGTGCTTCGGGATCATCAGGACGCAGCCACACCACTTCACGGAACTCTTTGATCGTGTCGTCTAGCAGCCCTTTATCATCCAGGGCCACTCCCAGGTTGTTCCGTGCCTTCACGTCTTCCGGCTTCAGCCGCAATGCCTCGCGGTACTCGCGGATCGCATCGTCCAGCATGCCCTTATAGTCGTATGCCAGCCCCAGGTTATAGTGAGTGTCCGCGTGGTCCGGCTTGAGCCTCACGGCTTCTTTGAGCTCTTTGATGGCATCTTCGATCTGGTTCTTCTTTCCGAACACGACACCCAGGTTATAGTGTGCCTCCGCATAGTTCGGCTTCAGCCACATGGCTTCGCGGAACTCCCTGATCGCATCGTCCAGCGAGCCCTGCTTACAGAGCAGGCACCCTAGCTTATAGTGCGCCTCCGCATAGTTCGGCTTGATCTTTACGGATTCCCTGAACTCCGAGATCGCATCGTCCAGCTTACCTTTCAAGTCCAGCGAAACGCCCAAATTATAGTGCGCTTCGGCATCATCCGGCTTGAGCGATACGGCTGCCCGGTATTCGGTGATCGCCTCGTCCAGCAGGCCTTTATAGTCCAGCACGATCCCCAGGTTATTATGAGCCTTGGCATAGTCCGGCTTAAGCCTCACTGCCTCCCTGTATTCACGGATCGCGTTGTCCAGGAGACCTTTTTTGCTCAACGCGCGGCCGAGATTATAATGGCCTTCGGCGTCATCCGGCTTGAGCCATACTGACTCGCGGAACTCCAGGATCGCATCTTCGAGCATGCCTTTATAGTCCAGCGAAACGCCTAAATTATAATGAGCCTCCGCGTCGTCCGGCTTGAGCCGGACGGTTTCCATGAACTCGCGGATCGCTTCGTCGAGCTGCCCTTTTTTACCCAGCACGACGCCCAGGTTATAGTGGACTTCGGGGTAATCTGGGTTAAGCCTTAACGCTTCTTTAAATTCTCTGACGGAATCGTCAGTCTGCCCTTTTTTTCCAAGGGCGACTCCTAAGTTATAATGAGCTTTAGCATAATCGGGGTTGAGCCGGAGTGATTCCTTGTACTCCCGTATAGCGTCATCGTACATCGTCTTGTCATCGAGTGCGACGCCCAGGTTAAAGTGTGCCTCGGAGAAGTCGGGCTTAAGCCTGGTGGCCTCCTGGAACTCGCGTATGGCATCATCCAGTAAACCTTTATCGTCAAGAGCTACGCCGAGCTTGTAGTGAGCCTCGGCATATTCGGGCTTCTGGCGGACAGCTTCTGAATATTCTCGAATGGCTTCGTCGAGCATTCCCTTGGCATCCAGGACGGAGTCAAGGCTTAGGTGCGCGTCGATGTTGTACGTGAGGTTCGCCGGCGAGTCCGTGTTACGCAAGAGTATCGGATTACTCTTCTGCCTCGAACTACCGAAGATCGTATCAAAGAAATCTTTGAAGCTGCTCATCAGATTGTCCTCTTTTTTACCCTAACTCTATTAGCCCCGTTGATATAATAACTCCTATAGTATTTTTGTTTTTTCCTGACAAGAGGATACAAAAATATGCCCGGATTTGTAAAAACGAGAATAATTTGTCGAGCAGAGCGGCGGCGATATTTTCGCCATAGCCGCAGCGCACAGGCAATGACAACTGGAGTCGCCCTGAGAATAAAAGATAATATTAAAAAAGAAAGTTGTTTGTGAATAAAATGGCTTTATGCCACCTTATTCTTCAGTGTGCCGATCTTTTCTATCTCGATCTCGATCGTGTCGCCCTTTTGCATCGGCCCGACGCCCGCGGGCGTGCCAGTGGCGATCACGTCACCCAGCTCAAGCGTCATGACGTCGGAAATGAACTCGACCAGCTGATACACGTTAAAGATCATGTTCTTCGTGTTCGAGTCCTGCTTGACCGTGCCATTCAGTTTAGACTTGATGGCCAGGTTCATCGGATCGAGGTCAGTGGCAATGAACGGGCCTATGGGCGCGAACGTGTCAAAGCTCTTCGCCCTGGTCCACTGCACGTCTATCGGCTGAAGATCGCGTGCCGTCACGTCGTTAAAGCAAGTGTATCCGAGAATGTGGTCTTTAGCTTTTTCCGCCGTCACGTGGTGCGTCCGCCTGCCGATCACGACCGCCAGTTCGGCTTCATAGTCGACGCGTTTGGACTGTTTCGGATAGATAATATTGTCGCCGCTGGCGATCATACTGGATATCGGCTTAATGAACAGTACCGGCTCGTTCGGTATCTGCTGGCTCAATTCTTTTGCATGGTCCGTGTAGTTTAATCCCACGCATACGATCTTTGTCGGAGTGCAAGGCGGTAATACTTTGACCTCGCCAATCGCATACTCCTTACCGCCGATGGTCGAGTGTACCTTGTTGTCCAGGAGCTCGCCGGAAAAAACCCGGTGATTGTGCCTGAACCTGCCTAAGATAGTCATATGTTGATCCTCCTGCCACTTGCGTCCCTGGCGTATTTGCCCATTTCTGAATTAAGGAGCGTGTCGCCTTTAAACACGGGGCCGTCCCTGCATACTCTTAACCCGTCCGGGTCCATGCAGCAGCTCCCGCAGACTCCGATGCCGCATTTCAAGTATCGCTGCAGGCTGAACTGTGAGATGCCCGCGACATGTGCCTCGTCAAGGGCGCGAAGTACCCGGAACATCATTTTTTCCGGGCCACAGCAATATATTTGAGTGAACGTATTTAAGTCTATGGACTTCATCAGGTCCGTTACGAAGCCTTTGTGGCCATAACTACCGTCGTCTGTCGCAATAGTGGCTTTTCCTGACTTATTATAGCGATCCGAGAAATGTACTTCGTCCTTATTCCTGTATCCTGCAAGTGTGGTCACATTTACTCCGATAGAGCACGATCTCTCCGCGAATGGCGCTAATGGGGCAGATCCCACGCCGCCCGATATGATCAGAATATTGTCGCCAATTAATTCCCAGCCATTACCGTATGGGCCCCGGACTCCCACAGAGTCTCCGACCTGTAAAGCAAATAGCGCTTCAGTGGCCTCCCCGACTTTTTGCACGGTGATGGCGTTATCGTAGGAGAGCGTCATCGGCACCTCGTCCACTCCCCTGATCCATACCATGGCAAACTGGCCGGGCCGGGCCTTCAGCCAGGACGACGTGTCCAGGCGGAACGTCTTGATCGAAGGTGTCTCTTCAATGATCTCCGTTATAGTAGCGCTGATTGGCTTCATTTTTTTACCATCCTGTGGGACATTCCCACCAGATCTTCCGATTTTAGCTTATGCCTGTCCATGTAATCCGATACTCCCATGGACACCGATGAGAATATAGCGATGTCATCGTACACGGCCGAGCCGATCTCTACGGCTGTTGCGCCAGCCATCATAAGCTCCACCGCGTCGGCCCAGTTAGACACGCCTCCGGCCCCGATTACCGGTATGTCGAGCTCGCTGTAAAGATCATACACACATTTTACCGCGACCGGCTTGATAGCAGGCCCGGATAGCCCGCCGTTGATGTTCCCGAGGAGCGGGTACCCGGTCTCGATGTCTATAGCCATTGCTTTGAGCGTGTTGATCGCCACGACCGCATCGGCGCCGCCTTCCTGAGCGGCCAGGCCGATGTCCCTGATGTCCGTGACATTTGGCGTCAGCTTGACCCATACGGGAGCTTTTGTAGCATCCTTAACGGCTTTCGTTACGCTTTTGACCAGTGCCGGATCCGTGCCCAGCTGCATGCCGTAGCCTTTTGCATGCGGGCAGCTGACGTTCAATTCGTAAGCGGCTGCACCGGGCAGGCCTTGCGCAACTTCTACGAATTCCCGGGCTGTTGCCCCGAAAATGCTGGCGATCACTGGCACATTTGATTCTTTCGCGATGTTCAGCTCTTGTAAGAATTCTTTGTATGCCGGATTTGGCAGACCCATGGCATTCAGGTAGCCATGCTCTAATTTGATTAGTGAAGGATTATGATGCCCGAACTTGGGCTCGATGCCGATCGATTTCGTGACGACGGCGCCCGCGCCCATGGCAGCGATTCGCTTCAGCGAAGCGCCGGTCGTGCCCAGGATGCCTGCTGCCAGTATCGTCGGGTTCGAAAGCGTCAGGCTACCTATCTCGGTGGTAAGTTTCATGATATCTCATCTAAGAAGAGGCACTCCGGAAATATATTTTTCGCTTTTTTACAGTTGTTGCTCTACGATGCTCTTCCCCATAAATTCCCCATATCTTTTATATGCAGGTGCGATTGCTTTAGCGGAAAGCCTGCATGCAGGGGCAAACAGGCTCGTATTAATGGATATCCCATCTTTTCTGACCGCACTCTTCCATGTGCCGGTAATTTGGCCATCGCTAATGATTATCGGTTTCAGGCCGAAAACAGCCTCGCTATAAAACTCCTGGCCCAATACGTCACTTCGGTCTTTATAGGCAACCGCATATTCATCAAAAGGAGGCAATACATATACCGAATTTTCACCTGACGTTGTTCGTTCCTGGTTTATTGAAAGCCAATACGTATTCCCATTGACTATTTCATGCTTCAGTAATTCCTTATTCAATTCAATTCCTTTCTTAGCATCGGTTATGCTTAACCCGCTCCACCAGGAAAAATCGTAGATCGTGGCAGGTCCCCTGCTCAGGAAATATCTTTTAGTCAAAGCGGCGATCGCTTCATCCCTGTTAAAGAGTTTCGCATTTGAGCCCTCTTCATTCAGCAACGTATATGCAAATTGATTGCCAAGTTTTCCCGCGCAGCATATCAGCCCATCCAGTTCGGCATCCATTAATAGAAAGCTAATTCTGCCATCTGCTGTGCTCACTTTTTCTTTTTTCAGCAACAAAGTAAGCTCTGCACGTGTCATTTTTCCATTTTCATCCAGCGCATGGGTAATGATAGTTTTGCTGCGTTTTAAAATGTCTTGATCGATTCCGAGTTTCTGATGGTAGCCCTTATAAAGTGCCTTGATCTTTGGGGCCGTGAGTTTCAAGATCCAGTGGATATCGTCTGGTAAAACAAGATGCCAGGTCGGGCGCATAATATGAGTGCGAAGAATTTTCCCTTCATTGATGAGATGTTCAATATTAGCGTCTGTGATTCCTTTTATCCGGCAACCGATCGCCCATTTTGCTCCGGCATAATCCTGCGCCTGGATACAGCCCATCCAGTTAACGATCTCTTCGGGACTTTTAAAAGTCGAACTCGCTATTTGCTGGTTAGCTAATCGTAGATGAGCAATATCTCTGCTTGTCATATGTTGCAAACGAACATCCCCTTTCCACAGCCCTTAAACATGTGATTCGAATATTCTCATCTATTCTAATAGCCTTTCTTATATGTCGCTCTGGTGATCAGATCATATCGAAGGTCATTTTCGAGCATTTCACATGTTTTTATTATAACTTTATCTTCGCGTAATTTTTGAATGGGACTATCAGCGTTTATTTTTAAAGATACAGCCTCAATAAGTTCTGAATGGCTGTCCGAAAAATATAATTCATAGACCATGGAGTCCAGGATTTTTTTATCAAGGTATTCCCGGTCTGTATTCGTTGATCCGATGAGCAGCTTGACTATGCTTGCGAATGTCTTCTGTAATTCCGCCGGTGCGCGTACGATCGGAAGCCCCTCGACACTGTAGTTTCGGATGTTATTCTGGTCGTTGAACAGCTCAAAATACCAGTTCAGCGTTGACGAGTTCAGCAAGGCCAGCAAGTAAAGCGAGTCTATCCCGGGGTCGGTCATGACGATCTGCTTGACCGAGTTACTACAGACATATCCCGGCGGCAGCATAGCGAACTTCAAGCGCCGACTGCACGCTTTATTTAATGTATTACGGCCGATGATGCGCAGTTGTGATATCGTCGAAAGCGCCGAAGGCCTTTTTTTAAGGAATCTTTCTTTATCGACCCAGCGTGGCTGCAAGCCTCCCGGCGATAGGTCTACCGTATATTCTTTTAGATGTATACCTTTGACAAATATGTCTCCTGTCGGCATTTCTGATATGAATTCTTTATCGATGGTCTCGTCGACCTGGCCGACTGTGATCGTGCCGATCGGAGGTATAGCTGCAGCTCCTTTGAACGGCGGTATACGTTTGAGATGCTTGATCATATCCCATTCCATAGCGGGATCGGATAATAGGGGCACTTCCATTTTGCCTTCGGTCAATGATCCCAGATCGTTATAGCTGACATGTATGGCGTCACCCGTGGCGCTGATCGCTTGCATGCTGGAGCCGATCCGTAGTAAAAAGCTGTCTTTCTCCGCGATCGACTTATTCAAGAGTAAGATCACAGTCGCCTGGTTCACGCCGCTAAATATCTTCGCACGTTCGGGGATCTCTACAAGTTCCTCAATCTCGCATGATTGAAAAAGATGTTTTCGCAATTTTTCGGACGTTGCCTCGTTGAGGAATGATGCCGGAAAGATCAGTCCCATACTCCCGTTTTTCTTTAGCAGCGAGAGGTTGCGCTCGATGAAAAGCTTGTAAAGGTTGAGGTTTCCTTCCTGAAAATGATACAGGCCGCTGGAAGATATAGATTCGGAAAACTGTTTTTTCAGCCGGGCGCTCTCGGGGTTTCCTGAGAACATGCTTTTCACGCGCATATACGGAGGGTTACCGACTATGACATTGAAGCCTCCGAAGTTTTCCCCGCTTAACGCTACGTGTTGTGTCAGGAGCACGTTCTTGCAGGAGAGATGTAATTTTAGCTTATTAAAATCTACCTGTTGTTTTGAGGTTGCGGCCACCAATAGCTTTAGCTTGATCGAAGAGATTTCTATGGAATAAGGCTCAATATCGGCTCCGAACAGGTTATCGGATATGATGTCTTTTTTCATCCTGTATTCGAGCCCGTCATCATGGATCAATGCCTTAAAATCGTCCGCTAGCGGCCCATTTTCAAAGGAGAAATGCTCGTTAAAATGATCGATAGCAAGCATACGTAAGCGGTATAGCTCATCCAGCGCCGCCTCGAGAAAAATACCGCTACCGCAGGAGCTGTCGAGTATACGAATATTATTTAATGTGGCAAAGTAGAAGGAATGTAATGCTTCCAGGCTCATGTTGTCTGGTATTATGTCCGATGATCGCTGCCCCATTTGATGCTCTAGATATGAGCCGATAGTACGCCTGCATATGTAGGCAGCCACGGGTTGGGGCGTATAATGTACCCCTGCATCTCGTGCCCTGTTCCCGTATAAAAAACTGGACGAATTATCGAGAAGTGCGCATACAGTTCGTATTACATCTTTGCCATCGAACATTTTTCCCATAGTTGAGATCGCCCTGGCTCGCATTTCCGGTGTTACAGCCCCGTCCAGGCGGTCCAGGATTTCGTGCCTTGAAAATAGCCCCAGGATACTAATATTTCCGTTTAGCGCACTATTCCTCGGTAGGGCACCTAAAAGTTCTAGCGCATATATTACAATGATGCGGTCCATATACATACACGCGACAGCGCCCGCATCGTCACTTTGTATCGACGAAGCCAGGCCTTCTGATAATGAGCGGTATATCGTAACAGCGCTAGGTACTTTTGTTGCCATGAGACAAAGCGTATATAGGCGTTTACGATTTAAAAGGTTAAGCTATCATTCACGTGCATACCTGATTTCATCGATATTTTCGAAATACACGTCTAATCAATATTCGAATTAGTGAAAAATAATGTACTTCGTGGGCTTAGTGGCGCGCATAGTTTCATATTAGTATAGCGCATGATATCAGCGGACTGCCGGTTTTTATATCCGGCTGAACGGAGAAAAATTATGTACGATGAGTTCGCATGGGAGGCAGGATGTTAAGAATTAAAACGCCTTCCCGCATTCATATCACGCTCATAGACCTGAACGGTTCCATCGGCCGGGTAGACGGCGGCATCGGCATTACGCTCGAAGATCCGTATATCGAGATAGAGGCGGAAAAGAGCGACACGGTCACCGTGACCGGGGATCCGGACCTGAAAGAGCGCATGGAAACGGCATGCGAAGCGGTCTTCCCGGGGAAAGGCATTTCCATTAAAATTAAAAAATCATACTGGAACCACATAGGCCTGGGCTCCGGGACCCAGGGTGCGCTCGTCGCTGGTATGGCCATGGCTACGCTTTACGATCTCAAGATGACGGCCCGTGACGTGGCGATCAAAGTCGGCCGGGGCGGCACTTCAGGCATCGGCATAGCCGCATTCGAGAAAGGCGGCTTTATCCTGGATGGCGGCCATAAGATGGGAGTCAAGAACGCATTCCTTCCCAGCTCATTCTCAAAAGGCGTGCCTCCGGCGCCGGTACTGGCGGACTACGAGATCCCGCCATGGGACATCGTGCTTGCGATCCCACCATTAAAGGGAGCGCACGACATATACGAAAAGGATATGTTCGCAAAGCTGTGCCCGATACCGCTATGCGAAGTCGAAAAGCTAAGCCACATCATACTAATGCAGATGATGCCGGCGATCCTCGATAAAGATCTGGATACGTTCGGTAAGGCGATCAACTCGATCCAGGAAGTCGGCTTTAAAAAGCGAGAGCTGGACCTGCAGCCTGGTGTGCGGGAAATGCTCGATATAGTCCGTTCCGCGGGTGCGGTAGGTGCGGGCATGAGCTCTTTCGGCCCCACGGTCTACGCGATCACGGACCAGCCTGCTAAGATCATATCCGCAGTAAAGAAATTAAAGCCCGAGTGTGCGATAATACAGACTAAGGGTAAAAATTCCGGAGCAGAGTTCAGCTACGAGTGATCAGGATGAGGGCATGGTTCGGGGAAATAGGCGCTAGTCCGGCGGGGCGGACGGCCGATGAATTATCAAAATGGGCTTCGGCCGTCAATAGCGAAGGTATCGATAAGACGATGGACTTCGAGCGCCGGGCAACAGACGCGAAACTATGCTCTAATTTTATCGATTACAGGCACTTGCTACATGAGACAGCTATGTTGGTGGCAAAAGAGCGAATCACCGAAAGCCTGTCCGGACAGGATGCATACGCTATACAGGCGGTTAACGCCCTCGACGACGTGAACGATGCCTATAATGCGCTGACGGAACGCCTGACCGAATGGTACGGCGTACATAATCCCGAATTCCGGGCGCGGCCACAAGAGCTGATCTCTTTTATTTTACAGAATGGATCGAGAGAATCGTCCGGCTCATTAAAACCCTCGATCGGCGCGCCTATGTCTGAAAACGACACGCATGCCGTACAAAGCCTTGCCTCGGCTGCACAAAAATTAGTTGATGAGCGTAAAGCGCTTGAAACATACATCTCTTCAAGTGTGGAAAGCTTTGCACCGAACTTATCGGCTTTACTCGGCCCTCTGCTTGCCGCACGGCTTATGGCGCTGTCGGGCGGCCTGGATAAGCTGGCACGCATGCCGGCGAGCACCATCCAGGTAATGGGCGCCCGTGAAGCGCTTTTCAAGCATTTACGTGCGGGTGCGCCATCGCCCAAGCACGGACTGATCTTTAACCACCCGCTCATTAGCGGATCACCAAAGCGCATACGCGGTAAAGTTTCGCGAATGTTGTCCGCCAAAATTGCGATCGCAGCTCGCGTGGACTATTATTCGGGCAATACTGTCGACCTGGGCGACCTGAAGGAAAAAGTCGAAGGGATCAAGAAGCGTAACGTGAGGAAGAAAAAATGAGCTCGATAACGGCAGTACGACCCCTGGACCTGGACCATGTTTTCCTTGTTACTATCGATGATAAAGAAATGTTAGCGACGGCTTCCAGTGTAAAAGACACTGGATCGCCGGAATATGACGGCATATCATACAGGCTCTGGAGCCCGTCGACAAGTAAGCTGGCGTCCATGATCACGAAGGGCATGAAAATCCCCTTACATAAGGACTCCAGGGTATTATACCTGGGTGCCGCGAGCGGTACTACGGTATCACACGTTTCTGATATCGTGACGGACGGTATCGTATATGCGGTAGAGTTCGCGCCCAGGCCTGCAAGAGACTTGCTAAGAGCCATGGAAAGCCGCGATAACGTGATCCCGATCATTGCGGACGCAAGACAGCCGTCCCTTTACCCGCCATTCATCGATCATGTGGATTGTATATACCAGGATGTCGCGCAGCCCGACCAATCAAGGATAGCGATCGCCAATGCGGATAAATATCTTATAGAAGGCGGATCTTTGATCATCGCGATCAAGGGCCGTAGCATTAGCGTCTCTGATAATCTTGACGAGGTCTTCCGGACAGAGATCGAGACGCTGAAACCTAATTTCAGGATCGTTGAAAGAATATCGCTAGAGCCACTACATAAAGACCATGTCGCGGTGTTATGCGAGTATAGTCCTTGAGCAGTTCTTAACATTGGCAAGTACCGTCGGAAAGATATATAGTTTATTAATCACTCTTTTATCTGTATGCCTTCGTTCATCACCTATAAAGGTTCAAAAGCGAAGATACCATATAAAAGATTATTACAGGCTAAACCTAAAAAATGCGAGAATGTCGAGTCAGATGGGAAAGAAACTGACACACTCAAGCTATACGTGCCCTATAAAAAATCTTATGTGATCAAGCTCTTGAGCCGATTTATGGACATACCCGAAGAGCGGACGTTCCGTTTCAATCAAATGGGCTCTATGGTCTGGGAACTCTGCGACGGCACTCATACAGTAGAAGAAATTAAGACCGCCATTATGAAACGCAGTAAGGGCGATGAAAAAGATATAGAGCGCAGACTGATCAAGTTTATCAATAAGCTATCGATCAACGACCTGATCACGCTAGAAGCATGAATTTTTAATCATTAATATGATACCAGTTAACGCTGGTGATACTGTTTTTATCTATACGTGGCGATGATCTATTCATCGTTTATGCATCGCCCATCATATTTGGTAAGGCGCACTGTACTGAGTAAGAAAAGATCATTCTACCTTGATACCTTCTTCAGGCTTTACTTCGACCGTGCTTTGTGATCTGCTGACAGCACTATCGATCTCGGCCAGTAGCTGTTCCTCGCTTTTTCCCTCTACCGGGACGTTCATCTTTTTAGCGATCTCAATCACAGTCGGCGAAGGCGCCTTATTTACAGCGGGGCTTGCAGATTCCAGTGAAGCCGTATTCAGCTCCTGCTGGAACTCTCGCTGTACCTTTTTAATTTCAGCATAGAACTTGCCTAGCTCCCTGAGGTATTGCGGTAATTTATCCGGCCCAAAAAGCATAAGGGCGACAACGCCAACCAGGATGATCTCGTCGATACCGACCATATCAGAATACCAGATATAGATTACAACGAACCAGTATAAACATTTTCAGGCATATGTAGGCAAAAAGTAAGAGAGATATCGCTTAAAGCACGATACCTGATACCTAAATTCCTTATTTATTATCCATCAGGTGGCATGCCACGAAGTGCTCTTCACCGATGTCGCGCAATACTGGCTCGTCCTTTTCGCAGACAGGCATCTTATACCTGCAGCGGGTGTGGAACCTGCATCCGGAAGGCGGGTTGATCGGCGTCGGCACATCACCCTCGAGGATAATGCGGCAGCACTTATGTTCTGGGTCCGGCACGGGTATAGCAGACAATAGGGCCTGCGTATACGGGTGAAGCGGTTTCTCAAACAACTCGTCAGTCTTTGCCGACTCGACGATCTTGCCAAGGTACATGACTGCGACACGGTCGCTCAGGTACTTGACCACGATCAGGTTATGCGAGATAAATAAATAAGTCAGGCCAAGGTCGCGCTGCAGATCCTCCAGCTTATTGAGTATCTGCGACTGGACCGATACGTCGAGGGACGAGGTCGGCTCGTCCAGCACGATGAACTTCGGGTTAAGCGCCAGGGCGCGTGCGATGCATATCCTCTGTCTCTGCCCGCCGCTAAACTCGTGCGGGTAGCGGTATGCGTGCAGCGGGTTCAGGCCGACGGCTTTTAGCAGCGATTCGACCTTCGCGTCGACTTCCTTGCCCTTTTTCATTCCATTGATCAACATTGGCTCTGCAATGACATCCTTGACCAGCATGCGAGGGTTCAGGGAAGAGTTCGGGTCCTGGAATACGATCTGCATGTTTTGCCTGAGTTTTCTCATGTCGTCCCGATTGTACTTGACGATATCTTCGCCGTTGAACAGTATTTCCCCGGACGAAGGCTCTATGAGCCTGAGGATAGCCCTTCCTACCGTAGTCTTACCGCAGCCGCTTTCTCCCACAAGGCCAAGAGTCTCGCCCTTTTTAATATATAAGTCTACGCCGTCGACTGCTTTTACCTCTTCCACGGTCCGGGCGATGATACCTCCTTTGATAGGGAAATATTTCGTTAGCCCTTTTACTTCCAGCAGGTTATCCATTTATTCCACCTTCTTATCATACAGATGGCATGCGACGAAATGACCATTCTCGATCTCCGACATCTTCGGCTTTTCCTGCTTACAGATGTCCATCGCCTTACTGCATCTCGGGTGGAATCTACAGCCTGGCGGCGGATAGATAAGGTTGGGGACCGATCCGGGTATCGTCTCAAGCCGCTCGCCTTGTTTTTGGGCCATCTTTGGTATAGACCCTATGAGCCCGACTGTGTACGGGTGCATCGGATGCTTGAAGATAGACTTCACGTCAGTCAGCTCGACAATGTTACCGGCATACATGACACCGACACGGTCGCACAGCTCGGCGACCACGCCGAGGTCGTGGGTGATCATCAGGATCGAAGAGCCGGTCTTTTCCTTAAGGCTTTTCATCAGCTCCAGGATCTGCGCTTCGATTGTCACGTCTAACGCGGTCGTCGGCTCATCTGCGATGAGCAGCGCCGGCTTGCACGATAGCGCCATCGCGATCATGGCACGCTGCAGCATACCGCCGGATAGCTCATGCGGAAAGCTTTTTGCTACACGCTCTGGCGCCGGAATGCCCGTCAAAGCAAGCATTTCGATGGATTTCTCGAATGCAGTTTTTTTGTCCATCTTCTGGTGTAGTATGAATACTTCTGCGATCTGGTCCCCGACAGTAAATACGGGGTTAAAGGAGTTCATGGGCTCCTGGAAGATCATCGAGATCTTATTGCCCCTGATAGCCCGCATATCCCCCTGGTCTAGTTTCAGCAGGTCTTTGCCCTCGAAAATTATGCTGCCCTCGTCAATTCGTCCGGGCGGCCACTGTACGAGGCGAATGATCGATAGCGCAGTGACAGACTTACCGCAGCCAGTCTCGCCCACAAGTCCCAGGGTCTCGTTCTTATAGATATCAAGATCGATACCATCCAGTGCTTTGACGACGCCCACGTACGTGTAGAAATTTGTTTTTAATCCTTTGATGCTGATAAGAGTCTCTGTCATTTTTATACCTACCGTCTCAACTTGGGGTCCAGGATATCCCTGAGGCCATCGCCAAATAGGTTGAATCCAAGGCAGACAACGAGGATCGCCAGGCCTGTGAAGGTCACGATCCATGGGGAGCTCATCATAAACGAGGCTCCATCGGATACCATTCGTCCCCACTCTGCCGCCCCGGGCTGTGCGCCAAACCCGATGAAACTGAGTGCAGCTGCGGTCAATATGACATTACCGAAGTCCATGCTTGCCTGGATGATAATAGGGGAAAGACTGTTCGGCAACAGGTGCCTCAGGATGATATGCCTGTCAGTGCCGCCGATAGCTCTGGCCGCCTCGATATATTTTTGTTCGCGGATCGTCAGGGCCTGCCCACGGATGATACGCGCATATGTCGGCCACCATGTGATGGTCAGGGCGATCATCACGTTCTCGATACTTCTTCCCAGGGCTGCGCAGACCACCATGGCAAGGATCAGAGAGGGAAATGCCAGGAAGATATCCGTGACCCTCATCATGATCTCGTCGATGATGCCGCCGAAATACCCGGATATACTTCCTATGATAGAGCCTACGATGATGGCGGATACCACGATGACAAAACCGATCTCCAGGGAGATCTGGCTGCCCCAGATAATGCGGCTGAATACGTCGCCGCCCATGTCATCGGTACCGAATAAGTGTGCCGCGCTCGGTGCTTTTAGTACATTGTACCAGTTTCTTTCCATTCCGCCATAGGGCGCGATAAACGGCGCTAATATCGCGACTAGCACGAAGACCAGGACTATGATAAGGCCAAGCACTGCCATCGGGCTCTTTAAGAATAGCCTGGCCGAATACTGGAGGTCCTTGATCCGCGAATCGTTGTTCTCCAGCCACTGGCCGATAGCCCCTTTTCGCTTTCCATCGATTATTGTGACATTTGCTGTGGTGTCCATGGTGATCACCCGTATTTTATGCGCGGGTCAAGGTACGCATACAAGACATCCACGACCAGGTTCGATAGTACATAGATGATCGCGATCATTAGCGTTACACCCATGATCGACGGGTAATCCAGCGAAGAGATGGCTGATGTGGAATACCTGCCTATGCCTGGCCAGAAAAAGATCGTCTCCGTGAGCACGGCGCCCGAAAGCAGGCTGCCGAATAGCAGGCCGATCATTGTCGTCGTGGGGATCAGTGCATTCCGTAGTGCATGCTTAAAGATGACCGCATACTCGGATAATCCCTTTGAGCGAGCGGTCCTGATATAGTCCTGCGTCATCGACTCCAGCATGCTCGAGCGCGTCATCCTTGCGATGACCGCGAGTGAAATAAATGCAAGGCAGAACGAAGGCATTATCAGGTGGAGAAGCGCCTCGACTAGCGTATTCATGTTCCCTGCCAGTATGCTGTCTACGACAAACAGACCCGTAGAATGTATGTCAATAAATGGTAAGTTAAACGTAGGCGGAGTTGCACCTATATCAAGCCTCCCGCCGAGCGGGAGCAGGTCAAGCTTCAAATAAAATATATATTGTAGTATAAGTGCGAACCAGAAAACGGGTACCGATATGCCGGTAAGGCTGAATAGCCTTACGATATGGTCCGGCCACTTATCTTTTTTAATTGCAGATATAATGCCGATCGGTATACCAATAAGGATACAGATCAGCAGGCTCGTGAGCGTCAGCTCCAGCGTAGCCGGGAAATAATCCGCCAGAGCCGACGCTACAGGACGATCACCTTGTGATGACGAAAGACCCAGGTCAAGATGGCTCAGGTCATTAACATAATAGAAATATTGAATGACGATAGGGTCGTTTAAATGATGCTGTTGTACAATAAGATCTCTAGCTTCTTTGGTCGTCTTTTCCTTCATCCACGGGGATGCAGGATCGAAGCCCGGTATATTATGGGTAAGAACAAAAGTAATGAAAGATATACCAATCAAAACAGGAATAAGTAGCAAAAATCTTCGAATAATATAGTCGCGAAGTTTCATAGTGACCACGTTTTCCATATAAATAAATGAAGGGCTGTAGGAAAACCCTACAGACCCTTTTACCTTATCTTATTTATACGTTGTGTAGTAGTTGGCGTAAACACCGCCGTTAAGCGGGTTTAAGACAACGCCCTTCAGGTTACTGTTGTATCCGACTAGATCCTGCGCCTGGTACAGATAGGTGTAGGGGTAGTCTGCATTGGTTATGTCAGTAATCTGCTGGTAGAGTGCTGCCTGCTTTGCCGGATCAGTTTCTTTCAGCGACTGCTGGAAGAGCTTGTCCGCGGTTGCGTTACCCGGGTTGCTGTTCAGCGTCATGAAGTATCCCTTCGAATATGCGAATGCGCTGATGAAGTTGTCCGAGCCCGGATAGTCTGCCTGCCATCCCAGAATGTAAATGGGTATCTGACCCTGGTTGATCATGGGTATCTCCTTGTGCCAGTCTACTTCCTGCACATTCATGGTCAGACCCGGTGTCCGCAGTGATGCTGTTGACTGCATCTGCGAGAATCTGAGCTGCGCGCTGGCGGTTGGTGTTACCCTTGTTGTAGTCGATGGTAAGCGTCGTCTTGTTCGCGGGAGTAAATCCTGCTGCGATCAATAACTGCTTTGCGTGGTCCGGGTTGTATGCCTGCGGAGTTATTTTTGCGTCTCCACCGACAAGGCCCTGTGGCAGCGGTCCGTCACGGGTAATACCGTATCCGTTCATTGCCGTGTCCACGTAGAGAGTCTTGTTGAAGAGCTCCGTGAACGCTTCCCTGACTCTCGAGTCATTGTATGGCCACATCGCGTAGTTGTACTGGATGGGCGTGATCGAGAGCGAGCCGAAGTTGGCTAACGTGACATTTGCCTGGTTTGCAAGATCCGTTGCATGCAGCGAGTCGACCGCTATGAAGTCTGCGTCGCCCTTCTCGAGAGCTAACAGCCTTGTGTTCCAGTCGTCAACGACCTGCATGACGACCTTGCTCGACTTTGCAGGTGCCTGCCAGTAGTTGTTGTTCCTGACTAGCGTGTATCCCTGGCCATCCTGCCAGGAGTCCAGCATGAACGGTCCTGTACCCGCTTCATGGCTCTGTAAGTATGCATTGCCCGCATGGCCGGTGGCGTTGTAGCCTCCATGGGCCTGGTCAAAGGTCGGGCTCATGATCGATGCTGCAGAGAAGGTGAGCATCCTGATAAAGTTAGAGTTCGGGCTTTCCAGAGTGATCTGCACGGCAGAGTCATTCAGGACCTTGATACCGCCCGCAGCCTGGTATGCATCGATATCGGCCTGGGTGGTGTTTGCAAGGTGATCATTATAAGCGGCGAATCCCTTGATTGTACCGACGAAATTGCTGTATGCCTGCCCATTGTCGACCAGCAGAAGTCTGTCTAATGAGTATTTTACTGCAGTCGCGTTGAACGCAGTGCCATCATGGAACGTGACGTTCTGTCTCAAGTATATCGTGTAGACAAGGCCGTCATCTGATAGACTGTATCCCGTCGCCAGGACTGGTATCGGCGTGGTCACGTCGCTGCCGTTAAAGTAGAACAGCGTCTCGTAGACCTGCTGGGTTGGTTCCTGGCTTGCTGTATCATAGGCATCATCCGTCTGGTAGTCCATAGATACTGGCGCACCAGCTTCCATAACAACAATCGTGTCCTGAGCTACCGGAGTAGGGACCGGTGTCACGGTTGTAGTAACTGTCGTTGTATTATTAGATGGAGTCGTTGATGGCGACGTGCAACCTGATACGACCATGGTTAAAGCGACGGCCATAACAAGAAGTACTAACGCTAATTTACTCCCAAATCTCTTATCCATATTTTCACCTCTATAATGAAAATCGTTAGTGCGCCAATCAATGGGCGACCAACTGCTTACTTTATGTATCAAATTCCTTATATTTATTAGTATCGGGAAAATATTATCGAGGCTAAAACGATTTCGAGTTACATTAAAATGCCTGATTATATGTGCTGAACATATCATAAATGATACGTTTTTATAAGAAAAATAAATCGATAGGTCAGATGTCTCTTATATTGTTTATCACATCTAACACCAGGTCCGTGTTAACGGACCTGCAAATAATTCAAAACATCGCTTAGTACTTAGGATCTAATACGATGAGTTCGTCGGACTAACGACCGTTACATTGCTCGGGGCTGTTACATTACCGGTGGACGTAGTGGTGTTAGTTGTGGTCGTGTTAGTTGTGGTCGCATTCGTTGTGGTCGCATTCGTTGTGGTCGCATTTGTGACAGTTGTGTTTACGATCACTGCAGGTGACCCATTCGTTATCTCTGTCGGCGCCGAAGTTACGGACGGGGTCGGAGAAGCTGTCGGGGACGTGCATCCGCTAAATGTTACGAATACCGCACATATCAAAAGTACACATAAAGACATCTTTGTAAAGTTATACATATTTTTAATCCTCCTAGTTAACCTATCGCCTATTATGATATATAGTACACCATATTTCAATATAGACTTCCGTAGGTGTATGTATTAGTGCAATTAAAAATATAAAACGTTTTGCAAGCGATCGGTAAAACTGTACAACCGTATAAACACGAATCCATAAAAAGCAAAAGTTTTAAAGTGATTGGTGTTATCTTATACGCTCATGATAGGGATGTATCACCTGGAATGCATCAAGTGCGGCCAAAAATACAAGTCGGACGAGATCATATATACATGTAGCAAATGTGGCGGGCTTTTAGACGTCGTATATGATTATTCTACTATTCATCTAACACGCGAGGATCTGAAAGGGCCTCTTTCGGTATGGAAATATAAGGCGCTACTGCCAGTCAGCGGCGAGCCCATAACGCTGAAAGAAGGAGGGACGCCTATTTACCAGATCAAGAAGATCGGGGCCGAGATCGGCCTGAAAGAAGCGTACGTAAAACACGAAGGCATGAACCCTTCGGGGTCTTTTAAAGACAGGGGCATGACGGTCGGAGTCACCAAGGCGCTAGAGCTGGGAATGACAAGCGTCGCCTGTGCGTCTACGGGAAATACGTCAGCTTCTCTTGCCGTTTACGGCGCGAAGGCGGGCATACCGGTCATCGTGCTGCTGCCGGAGGGCAAAGTCGCGCTGGGTAAGATCGCCCAGGCACTTATGCACGGCGCAAAAGTGATCAGTATCCGCGGTAACTTCGATGACGCGCTTCGGCTGGTCAGAGAGCTTTGCATCAAGAATGGCATCTATCTCTTAAATTCTATCAACCCGTACAGGCTCGAAGGACAAAAGACCATAGGCTTTGAGATCGCAGATTACTTTAACTGGGAAGTGCCGGACCGCATTATACTCCCGGTGGGTAATGCGGGCAACATTACTGCAATATTCAAAGGCTTGAACGAGATGAAAAAACTCGGCATCATCGACCGCATCCCTATGATGACCGCCATACAGGCAGAAGGTAGCGCGCCCATTGTCAAAGCCGTAAAATCCGGCGCATCAGACATCATCGTGGAGGCTCACCCGGAGACTATCGCAACGGCCATCAGGATTGGCGACCCGGTAAACGCGGTGAAGGCGCTGAACGCGATCAAGATATCCAGAGGTACGGCGGAGACGGTCACGGATGACGAGATCATCGCCGCGCAAAAGATGCTCGCAGCATGGGAAGGCATAGGCGTGGAGCCGGCATCGGCAGCGTCCGTTGCAGGCTTGATCAAGCTCATGAATATGGGCGTCATCGGCAAGGATGAGCGCGTGGTCTGCGTGACCACCGGACACCTGTTGAAGGACCCGGAGACGGTCATTAAGAACTGCGCCAAGCCAATAGAAGTCGACGCGAACGAGGCCGACATCGAGAGAGTGCTCGGCTTCAAGAATGCCGTGAAAGATATTGTTGCCAGGTAAACACCTGGTAACTATCTGACAGTTTTTCAACATATTTTTAAGAAAGCAAATAATTAAAGTAGTCTATAGCTTATTATGCTATGATATGAAGCTCAGCCGCCTATTGATCGTACTATTATTCATGATCTTGTTTTTACCCGCAGCCGCCATGGCGGACAATGGCGTAAATGTGATCAAGCCAATCCAGTACTATGGCTCATATGGTGATTCTCCGGGACAGATCGATAATCCGCTATGTGTACATATAGGCGCAAATGATAACCTGTACGTGCTGCAGGACATCGGCTATAACGGTAAGCACCGGCGCGTCATCACGGTCTTCGATAGAAATTTTTCATACGTGAACACGTTCGATGTGGTAAAAACCAGCATGGTAGACCCCGGCCTTGATCGCGCGCCATACGGAAGGAACCTTTACTATGATAATACGGCGAATTCCATGGACATTGCAGACGATGGCAGCATATACGTGCTAAGCGGCTATGACGTGATAGTCTACAATAATGACGGCAGTTACCGAACACAATTCCCCGTCTCTTCATTCATGACATGGATCGGCTCGAGCGGAAAGGAGACCTGGTTCTATTACCCGTCCGGCATAATAACAGGCGCAGGCGGGAAGACCATCGTCACCAGTGGCAACAGCCCGAAGCCAGAGATACTTACGGTAGGGCCTGATGCAAGGCTCATATCGAAGAGTACCATGCAATCCGGTAATGCGTACAGCATGACCAGAGACCAAAACGGAAGCGTTTACATGATCATGGTAAACCAGAGCGCCATACGCGTATATAATAGCACGATGACATATGAAAATAATTTACAGCTGCAATATAACGGCACATACGACAGCAACCCGTCGGCGATCGCATTCTTCCGCGACGGCAACTTTACCGCCAGCGCCAACGGCATCTATATCTATTACCCGAACGGCAGCACGATCACACAGTTCATGGATAATAACCAGACAGCCGCCGACTCGAACTGGGGCCGGCTCATAACCGTGAACACGTCTGACTTCCTGGTCGTCGTCAGTGGCGCACAGAACTCAGCCTACACGCCACAGCCGATCTTGACCTATCAATACATCAACGGCACCATTGTCGGAGAGCATAAAGAAAACCAGGGCGGAAATGATAACAGCTTCTGCCCGGGGGTCCTGGCACCGCTGTTCCTCATATTTTTAACGATAAAAGTGTTCCATAAATCTGTATGATCAGTCATCTCCGATGACCCGGAGAAGGAGCACTGCTTTTTCTTTTAGCTCCGCATCCTGCGGAGACGATAGCGGTATGAACTGCTTAAACGAGTTACTTGCAGCAATAGTATGGCCCAGGCGTATCTCGGTTATTGCCTTGACATACCATGCGGCCGCCATGTTTTTGTCGATCTCCAGCGCTTTTTCATAGGCATGGATCGCGGCCTCGAAGTCGCCTAATTTGCCAAGGCTGACACCCTTGTTGAAGTATGCGGCTGCAAAATGATCGTCAAGCTCGATAGCGTGATCGAATGACTTCAAGGAATCCTCGAACCGCCCCAGGTTTATCTCTACGATTCCCTTGTTATACCAGGCTTTTAAATAGTCGGGATCTATGTCTATCGCCTTCGTATAACACGCTAAAGCGTCCTCATATCGGCACAGGTCGTCCAGGCTGCTGCCCTTATTATTCCATGCTTTCGTGTATTCGGGATTGACCTTTAAAGCGTGCTCATAGCAAGTAATAGCCTCAAGATGGCGGCCCTGGCTATCCAGGCTCACGCCCTCTGATAACCATTCGCTCGCAGTCTTGAACCAGAAAACATCGCTACTGCTCGCGTTAACTGACTTACGCTTGCTAGCGTGCAAAAAGTCGGATATTGCCCCCATCAGATTGCACCATAAACTATTATGGAGTTTCACCCCAAATATAATAATTCTTTCTATATATATTTGGAAAAAAGAAATTTAAACATATAAATCCGGAGAAGATAAAAGTATAGTCGAATATCATGCAGCATATCTATTAAGTTTGCAAAGGCGCCTCGATCAGGACGTCCGGTTAAAAATTGGCTTATTCTATTAATAAAAGCGGATATTTTACATAGATTTATGAAGATATCAATGAACGTATTGCTGGTATATTATAGCAAAACGGCGGCGCCGCAAGCAGCCGGCGCACTATATCAGAAATTGTGGGGGACTTTGATTCATGACGAACACGACTAACAGCTTATGTGTCATAACGCCGATACTGCCGCATAAGATCGGCGATGTAAAAGACCTGATCGATGACATGTGTGAAAAAAGAAGAGGCGACATGGAAAAACACATGCATGATGTCGGTGTTAAAAAAGTAATGGCATTCATACAGGGAATGCCGACGGGAGATTTCATCGTAGAATATCTTGAAATGGCCGATGATCCCAAGACAATGATAGCAAAAGCAGCTACTATTGATACGCCATTCCAGGAATATGCCGATAAATTTAAAGAGATTACCGGCATCGAGCGCTCAAGCATGATCAAAGACGTGCAAAAAATAGAGAAGCTCTACGACTGGAAGGACAGTAAATTGTTTTTAGAAGAAAGGGACACGCTGAAGATGCCCTGGGCCTGGGCGACACCCATACAGCCCGGCAAGACAGATGAAGTGAGACAGTTCTGGAAGACAAGGCAGGAAGAGCATTCTAAGGATGCGGAAGACCATTTCAAAAACCTGAACATCTATCGGATGCAGGCCTATCTGCAACACCTGCCGCAAGGGGACTATCTAGTACAATACATGTGCGCGGCTGACCAGCTCGATAAAGTTTTATTAAAATGCATGTCTGCGGATACTAAAAGCTCTAAGTTCGTAAAAAGCCAGTACATGAAATTCAGCGGAATCGACTACACGAAAGAAGCGAACCTGCCGGACTTGCAGCTAATATTTTCATGGGATGACGTGCAAGGATTCCAGACCGTAGCACAGGAACTCGCCTATACACAATAAAAAGATGCGACAACGATCAGATATCGTCGTCCTCTTCGGATGTACCCGTGACGACCACGGTGGCATCGATCTCAAGAGCCTTACCTTCGGATAATACCTCCGAAGGGTGTGCCTCTTCATCTACCTGTATGTCGCTGACCAGGTGGCCTTTGGACTGCTTCTTTGCAAAACAGAAATAATTGGCAAAGTCCGCCATATCACTGATCACGACGATCCCGCTATTATGATGAGCGAGCGAAATATGTGTCACGTTAATAACTCCTTTAAATTTTATTAATATTTATATTATTCTTATGTATGATGAGGTCAAATAGTTTCACAAGACATTCCAATACAGGCAAATATGCCGTATTATGATCATATTATGACATGAGCAGGTGGAATTTTAGCATTATTCGAGAGTAAATCAAATGATTTTAACTCTTAATGCAGTCAAGAATTTTATCAACGCCTCGCATCCTCTACGCATTGGGGATGAGATTGAAAAAAGTCTCAATATTAATCGGGTGCATGTTGGCAGTCTTTATCATGGCCACGATCCTGAGCATTACAATAAAGCCTGTGATCGCCGCTTCATCCAGCCTGCCTGAAGGGGCGTTCCTGGGGAACGGCCTGGGGTTCAGAAGCCCGTTCATGGGCGGCATGGGCGGATTATTCGGAGGGCCCTGGGCTGATATGGATGACATGGACCTTGAATATGGGGGCATGATGGGACCATATGGATCTATGAACCCGTGGATGATGCAGGGAATGAATCAATTCTAATAAACACTGGTTTCTTATAGATCCGATGTAGAATTTAAAAATAGCCAAACGGCTTAATTTCTTTTTATAAAGATCGTTTGCAACAAGCATTTTTTCCTGAGTAACAGGCTCATTAATGTTCTTACCACAATGCATACAGATTAATGAATTTATTCAAGAGAAAAACACAGATAAAGGTTTGGAAAAGAAAAAGTCGTTTTTATGAGAATTATTCTGCCTGAATAATCTTCTCATTAATAATGTCGCCGTTCAGTATCTCATAAACGTATTTACGCTTGGTGTTGACGCAGTGTATAGTCGATGTGGTGCTTCCTTTTACGGTTTCTTTGGGTTTCTGCTCTGTTGTTTTCTTCATTTTATCAACTCCGATAATAGTAAGTTGAGGATGATAATTATATGGTAGGAAATTCTAATCTTAACTATTAGCTAAATAGTTTATGCTATTTCCCCTTAATACGTAAATTTTGACGCAATACATGAGCGCTGTCATCATATAAATAGATAAGGTGTACGCTCCCCGATGATAATACGGTTTACCTAATTGGAGTCATTATCATTACACCATCAGGTTAATATGGCATAAATACACCCATTTAGCTTATTCGTATTAAATATGAAGTGAACATTTTATATACGGTAGTCACATCCTGGCTAATCTTTCATGGGAATGACCATGCTATTCTTGAACAGCCCCACCGGCATCCCGTCTTCCTTGTGGGCGGCGACGACCTCGCCGATGTATATGGTATGATCGCCACAGTCCTGCTTTGAGACCACTTTACATTCCATACTCGACGGGCTTTCTTTCAATAGAGGCGCCTTCACTTTGTTCGCACTCTGTGTCGGTATATGCTGCTCGTTGATCTTATCATGATCGGCCAGCGAGGTATTGCCGCAGTAATCGGCGATCTTCTTCTGGCTCTGCTTTAAGGTGTTCACGACAAACTCGCCGGACTTTTCAATCAGCTCATGTGTCTTTCTACTCTTGCCAACGCTGATCATGAGCATCGGCGGCTTGTGAGAGACCTGCGAGGCCCATACCGTCGTCATAGCATCACTTTGCTTACCGTCCGAGGACGTCACGATCATATATGGCTTGACTAGATCGTCTAACGCTTCCATTGGTGGCACGTCTTTCATGTAATTCCCCCTGTTCTTGTAGAATGATTAAAATGTATGTATTATATGAAAAGCCGGTGATAACTCACGTTATCCGGGCTTTTCAAAAATACTAACATCGGTCCTACGAGCCCGTAATTATACATGTTCGTAAGCCACGATGTTATTTTGTTTATATCTCATAATATCCCATACAGGATATTACCAGGTTCCCCAACCCTGTATACAGTCTGGATTCCACCACGGACACCATGTCGGGCTCCACCAGCTCTGTCCCCAGTAGCCGTTGTTCCAATATGGATTCCACCATCCGCTGGACCATCCGCCGCCCCAGCCCCAGCCACGGTTCCAACCACGACCGCCCCAGCCACGGTTAAATCCACGGTCAAAGTCGCGGCCCATGCCGTTGCGCATACCCATGCCGCTTCTACCGCTGATACCTCGCATGCTCGAACTGCTTCCGCTCATACCTCGCATGCCCATGCTGCTTCCGCCACTACTGATGCCCATGCCACTGCTTCCGCCGCTACTGATACCCCTGCCGCTGCCAATGCCGCCTCTCGCTGCATCAACGGGTGCCATAAGTGCCGAAGCGAAGGTTGCCACGACCATAGAGACTATGATCAGGCCTATCAGCACGTGTAACGCTATTTTTCGAACCATATTGAAGATTCACCCCCATCTGCCATCTATATACTGTCTTCATTGCATCGCTTTGCTTGCCGTCCTAGGACGTCATGATCGTCTGAGAATTGACCAAATCGTCTAACACATCTATTGGAGACACACCGTTCATCGGTTTCCCCATTAGCTAGAAGATCGAAGGAATTATGATCATCGCCGGTAAAGTTCCTGGCTTACATTAACGTGCAGGCAGACGCACCCGTATTGTTCGGACCCGTCGGCCTGTACCGTTAAAGTTCTATCTACGCATTATGTCTGCAGGTTGGGAATTACCAGCCCCAGCCATTGCCCCAGCCCCAGGAGCAGAACGGGTCCCACCACGGGCACCAGCTGTTCACTCCCCAGCCGCCCCATGGCCCGCCCCAGCCACCCCAGCCTCCCCAGCCAAGGCCGCCGAAGCCGAAGTTGTTAAAGCCACGACCGAAGCCACGACCTCCGAAGCCAAAGCCACGACCTCCGAAGCCAAAGCCACGACCTCCGAAGCCAAAGCCAAGACCTCCGAAGCCGCTATGGATGCCCATGCCCATGCCGCCTCGCATACCCATGCCGCCGCCCATCCCGCCTCGCATACCCATGCCGCCGCCCATGCCGCCTCTTGCGGCATCAACGGGTGTCATAAGTTCTGTGGCGAAGGTTGCCACGACCATAGAGACTATGATCAGGCCTATCAATGCGTGTAACGCTATTTTTCGCGCCATATTCTATTTCACCCCCATCAAACAGGATTTATCATAGTTATCGATAAAAAAATGAGGGCGATTTAACTGGTAAATTGCAAAT
The DNA here is from genome assembly GCA_963780665.1 of uncultured Methanocellaceae archaeon. Lineage (GTDB taxonomy): Archaea > Halobacteriota > Methanocellia > Methanocellales > Methanocellaceae > Methanocella. The sequence continues at coordinate 351,795 of CAWACJ010000003.1, forward strand.
TTAATGCCAGATTTGGGCAAAAAATGATTATAAATATAAAATTATGCCTTATTAGCAATATATAACTATAATTAGCCCCAATTTTATAAACTGACCGTTATTTAAGCCTTTAATAAAGTATAATAAAAACTTCTTCTTAAGAAGCTAAATAAAGACATTACTAAGGGATTGATCTTACGAATTGCTTTTACTTAAAATCCATATGATGAATATAGCATTACTGGTTGTAGCTGACCACCCGGGAAATACGTATGTGGTAAGACGAATGATATATAACTCGATAAAAAGGCAAAGAAAAATGGATCTTTATAATGAATGATAAAAAAACTCGAGTCGATACCAGTTTGCATCGTATTTTGTCATTCTAGTGACCGATTACCGGTATCGACCTGAATCAGTTACATATTATGGGTCAGATTTTCAATATCCCCAGCCATTGCCCCAGCCTAAGCTGTTGAGGCAGTATGGGTCCCACCACGGGCACACGCTGTTTATACCCCAGCCGCCCCATGGGTAGCCCCAGCCACCAAAGCCGCCAATACCGAAGTTGTTGAAGCCGAATCCGCGATCGAAGCCCCTGCCCCTGAATCCGAAGCCACGGTCAAAGTCTCCGCCCCTGACGCCGATGCCACGGCTGAATCCTCCGTCAAAGCCACGGCCGGTGAACGAGCCTGTGCCCATGCCGCCAATACCCCCGATTCGGCCTGCACCCATGCTGCCGCCGGAAAATCCACTCATGCCGCCAGCATGTCTCCCATGCCCATGCCGCCTACTCCTGCAGCCTCAGCCGGGAGCGATATTGCGACCATTGATACGATGATCAAAGCGATCGCAGCATACAACGCAATTCTTGGCACATATCTCAAATTATCACTTCCCTACAACAGGATTTACTGTAGCTATCGATAAAAAAACGTGTATAGTTATAATTGCTAAATTATGCGAATGATCGATATTTAGGGACAAAAACTTACTCTTAGTCCATTTTAAGTCATATTTTGTGAATCTGGCACTCACATGCCTGTTTTTTAGCATTAAGCCACGAATATGCCATAAATAGAGAAATGCTGGCGAGATAACAAATTAGTTTTAGGGGATAAAAGTTTGGTCTCGATTGATCATCGATAGTCGATCAACGGATATGTGAAGAGGCCTGACTTAAAATTCATCATATTTCTTGTTTGATCCCCTGGCTTTTTCGACCGTGTATTTCCGCTCGTTCTTTATCATCTTCGTATGAAATGCGTCCGCGATATCGATGTCGTATTTTTGAGCCATCCGCATGAGAAAGAATAATACATCGGCCATCTCGTCTGTTATTTTTTCTCTGCTTTCGGGCATTTTAAACATGGTGTCGATCTCGCCTTGAGACTTGAAGCGGAAGATCTCAAGTAGTTCGGCGGACTCCGTGGTAACGCCGATAGCGAGGTCTTTGGCGCCATGATATTGATCCCAGTCCCGCGCATCGCAGAACTGCTTTACCTTTATTTTTAAATCTGATACGGTCGTCTCATCGTCCTGAGGCATAAAAGGAATACTGCCGTAGATGACTATTAACGTTTTTCTTTCCTTTATAACTCTACGATGATCTCGTTCTTGCGCATGAACCCGGGTACCCATGGTGGATTAAATTGTGCCATGATGTAATTGGACTTTGGAGCCATGTTATTTTTCAAAAGCCACTCGTTCAGTAAATCGATTTTCTTTTGCGCGAGCTCTCCGCTCATACGGCCATGAAATGTGATCACTGCAGCCTGATGTTCTGGTACTTGCCTGAATGTAATACCCTTATCTTTCGGCTCGGGAAGCGTATCGATTGTATAATTAGACGGCATGATAAAGGAGACCTTGTAGACGTTTTTCGCTACCATTTCAGTGGTCACGGGCACTGTCATCGGGATCTTTTCAGAGACGCTGACCTGCTCTTCAGTCACGGGTATCGTCATCTCGATCTTTGCTTTGTTGATATTATTGCCGGAGATGTAGTTGAAGAGCTTCATGAAGCCTGAATACGTGGCGTCTTTCATGTCTGAAAGAGCTTCGACTTGTGCCAGTATGTAGCTGCCGTAATGCCTGATCTCTACGTCGCCGTCTTGTTTTAAAATATTATAGCCTAGTGTTTCTGTCACGTCCAACCCTTGAAGAATTATGATTGATATTTATAAAAACAAATGGCTGAGATTTCTCGATTATTTCTTTGGACATACTAATGCCCGTATATGTCGACGCATTGACAGTGAGCAGGCTCGCAGAAAATATGGGATATACGGCATGCAATATTTTGATTTTTGTACGCGGCTTTGTGTTAAGTATATGTGGTTGAGTATCGTGCATTACCTTAAATTTTTACGATAAATTAACAGAGTTGCAACAAAGTTATTATTCAAATCGTAACAGGCCAATAATATACAATGGTTTATAGATGAGGCGATAGGTTTTGTACTTTTTACAGATTACTGAAAGCTAGTCCTAGCAAACTTATTGGACATAAATAATAACAATTTGGGTGTCATACGTTTTTAAAAATGGGATTTTTTTACAGATTTGCTATTTAAAAACCAGATTTTATTACAGTATCATATTTAAATGTACTAATTAGTGTAAAAACCATGACGTCTTTACCTATACGCAATGAAGATCATCTTCTTACACCGAATAATTCTGCGCTGATCCTGATCGACTATCAGCCGCCGCAGATTTTCACGACGAAGTCGATGGACAGACAAAAAATGATCAGTAATGTGGTCGCGCTCACAAAAATCGCGAAGAATTTCAACCTTCCGATCATTCTAACCACGGTCAATGTGACCAATGGCACGAACCCGGATACTATCCCGCAGTTGCGAAGAGTGATCCCCGATGTGCGATCTTACGATAGAACGACTATCAACTCGTGGGAAGATCAGGAGGTCCTTAATGCGATCAAGGCCACTGGCCGCAAGAAGCTGATCATGGCCGCATTATGGACGGAGGCCTGTCTGCTCTTCCCCGCGCTCGATGCATTGAAGGAGGGCTATGAGGTGTATCCCGTGGTCGATGCTCTGGGGGGTACCTCGGAGGAATCGCATCGAGCTTCGCTGGACCGTGTATCACGTGCGGGAGGGCAGCTGACGACATGGAACTCAGTCGGGTGCGAGCTTCAGCGTGATTGGGCCCGCACGGAAACTGTGCCGGGCTGGAAACAGGCAATAGTCGAACAGGGCGAGGGGTGGGGCTGGTATCTCACGCTGGAGCGCGAAGTCGCTGAGTTTCATAGCTATAAGCCCGGGGCTAAAAAGCCATCGCCAACAGCAAGAGAAGCACAGGCTTAAATCTGGCGTTGTATGAGTGATGAGGATGGGATAGCGCTGGGAAATTAAACCATTTTTTTCCAGCGCTTGATCTCGTATTTCATGACCTGTACCATTCGTGTCGACAAGCACGATCTTCACGCGCATGCCGGTTTTGATATAGTGCACTCGCCGTACAACTAATCGGTTTGGGCAACACGAATGGAAATAAAACATGAAAACACAAATTTTTTTTTAGATTTACGACCACTAATTAACAAATCAACTATATGTCCACAGTTATATGACTTAATTAACAAAATCATGATCAAACGAATTAATGGCACTAAGCCACGGCTATTAAAACATTAACAACTGCCACTAATAAACGAATGTCACAAAGATTAAAACAAATAGAGTGCTAGCTTGTAGTGGTGTTGATTGTAGTTCTATTTGATATATTTGGGAGATGTTTTGTTAAGACCGATCATTGTTTTGATTAGATCGGAAGTAATTTTGGATTTTTAATTGATAATCCTGGTGATGCCTTCTCCTATGTTTGCGTCGCCGAAATTAATCAATAATCCCAGCCTCATTCCGCTTTGCCTTAGATATGTTAGTAGCTGATATTTGTGTATAGGCAGTATGCACTCTACTGATTTTAGTTCTAAGATAAGACAATCGTCTACGAGTAAATCCACAATAAAATATTCATCGTATTCTACTCCCTCATAATAAAATGGAAATTTTACTTGTCTCTTTACGTCGCACCCTCTTCTTTTAAGCTCGAGTACCATGAATCGTTCATATATTTTTTCGAGCATAGAAGGCCCTATCTTTTTATGTACATTATATGCTGAATCGACAGAACATGTTGCTGCAGTTTCAACGTTTTGTGGTATTTTTTCATATTTCTTAGGTTTTACTTCCATGTATATTGCTCCATAATTTGTGACAATATCAACTTATTCTCACAATTATGTAATTTAGTAATAGTTTATCTAGCTTTCTATTGTTAATAAAAAATCACAACAACACCACTACGTGCTAGCACTTTTATTGTTTTAATCTTAGTGTGTTTCGTTCTTTTGTGGAACTTGTTAATGTTTTAATAGCTGTGGCTTAGTGCCATTAATTCGTTTGATCATGATTTTGTCAATTAAGTTATTTAACTGTGGACATATAGTTAATTTGTTAATTTGTGCTGGTAAATTTAAAAAAAATTAGTGTTTTCATGGTTTATTTCCATTCGTGTTGCCCAAACCAATTGAATGTACGGCGAGTAGATTGTTAACAAAACACTATAATAATGGAAAATGCCCAAACCAATTAGCTGTGCGGCGAGTAGAGTGTTAACAAAACACTATAATAATGGAAAATGTTCAAACTGATTGGCTGTACGTGGGTAAGACCACAGTAAAAAGCTCATATTTAGTATACAGGTACAATGTTTTTGTTTTTACCATCAAGATCCTGCAACTGTTCCCATATCGCGATAAGAATGATACACGAGCTGTCGTAAGGATCTGTGTAAGGATAATCTCCTTTAACGTTTTTTAAGCCAAGAGATTGCACTTTTTGCATGCCGCATGAAATCAATAATTTTCTGTTGCTGTGCCATAGGCCCAGGCTGTTTCCAATATAGAGACCAAGCATATAGTGTTGTTTGAGAAGCTCGTCCCGATTTGTATCTTTAATGGATGCCTTGTCTTCTTCGGTTAGCTCTGACATGATGACTCTGACAGCTTCGTCCAGTGTTGTCGGATGTATGTAATTTGTGTGGGGCATGATGATTGACCGCTTTCAATAATGTAATACACGAAGTGATATATAAGTCTGCTTGTCGGAGCAATACGATTTAAGAGCGAAATAATCATAAAAATATTAATAAAGAATAGATTTGGAGATCACACATTTTTTAAACCTGTTGTGTTATCCCTCCTTACAATACCATGGAAGACAGTGAAACTCATATAAAGCCTCATTTTAGACCGCATCTAAAATACCATGTTCATCATCAGCTCCTCTAAGCGTTCCTGCTTCATGGGCTTCGGGACCACGAACATCTGATTTCCATCGATCGCTTTAGCCAGTTTCCTGTATTCCTCCGCCTGGTTCGCGGCCGGATCGAAATCAATGACCGTTTTCTTATTGATCTCCGCCCTCTGTACGATATTATCCCTGGGCACGAAATGGATCAGCTGCGTCCCTAGTTCCTCCGCGAAAGCCTTGACTAGCTCATACTCATTATCGGCTTTGCGGCTATTGCAAATGATACCTCCCAATCTCACCTCCCCATTCTGTGCGAATTTTGCAATACCTTTAGAGATGTTATTTGCGGCGTATAACGCCATCATTTCGCCGGACGCGACGATGTAGATCTCGCGGGCTTTGCCTTCGCGTATGGGCATGGCGAACCCGCCGCAGACGACATCGCCCAGGACATCGTAGAACACGTAGTTCAGATCAGGCGTGTAAGCCCCGAGCTGCTCAAGCAGATTGATGGAAGTGATGATACCTCGGCCGGCGCAGCCAACGCCTGGCTCGGGGCCGCCCGACTCGACGCAGCGAACGTCCATGAAGCCCAGCTTAAGTACGGAGTCGAGCTCTACGTCGTCGCCTTCTTCGCGGAGGGTGTCAAGAACGGTTCGCTGGTGCATTCCATGGAGGAGCAATCTGGTAGAGTCGGCTTTAGGGTCGCACCCGACGACCAAAACTCTCTTGCCTGATTCGGCTAAAGCCGCGACTGTGTTTTGCGTTGTGGTCGATTTGCCGATACCGCCTTTACCGTAGATTGCTACCTGACGCATTAGAATATCACCCCGCTATATAGGAAGTTTGTTTCCTTGTAGTAGATATTATATATTTTTAATATAAAACACGGAATTTTAACACAATAGCCATTAAAAAATCATTAGATATCATCGGAATATATCAATATTATCCATAAATTTGGAATGAAACCTTTAGAAGAAGATATTTATATGCCAAATTTATAGAGATAGTGATTGGAGATGATACGATGATTAAGCAAACGGCTATATTTGAAGCTATAACGATGCTGGCAATTATTTCAGTGTCGATCCTGGCCACCGGCATTGGTATAGCGCAGAATACGGGACCGCTGCCCTCGGGGGTGATCGCCGGACGTGTCGTAAATAACGGCAGCGCGCCGGTAGAAAATGCCATGGTCACGCTGTACCTGAATGACTCGAAATATGATTCGAGCTTTAACCCACAGGTGACCCAAATAGGCACGACCAACGATGGAATCTTCGTATTTCCCTATCTAGAGGCGGGCACGTACAAGATCAGCGTGATATCGGGATCGACACAGGTCGAGATGGACAATATCACCGTGAGCAACGGTACCAGTAGCGTCAACATTGTGGTCCCCGATGCAATAGGGAACAATTCGACCACACAGTTCGGCCCTCCGATTTCCGGGCTAGTCCTGGATCAGGATGGGGCAAGCGTGCCTGACGCACAGGTCACTTTATACAATGACAGCGGGCCGGTCGATATTGTTTTGAACCCCCAGATGAGCGACAACAGCAGCTCAACGGGCATGTATGAATTCGGGTTCGTGCCGGATGGTAACTACACGGTGACGGCGAGCATCATAGACAGCTCGGGCGTCAATCACCAGGGCAATGCCACGGTGATCCTCAATGGCTCGGACCAGTCGGTCATGGGACTGCCGTACTTCGTAGTCCTGTCGGATTATGTCCTGGAAGCAGCGTCTAACGCGACAGTGACACCTACGGCGCTGCCCATGAATAATTCGACGGATAATGCGACCGTTACGGCGCAACCCACGACGGATATGAGCAATATGACGGACAACGGGACAATAACGGCGCAGCCGACGTTGCCCCAGAATCTTACGACAGAGGAGGTGAAAAACCTGGCTCAATCGACGCCAGGGCTGACAGGGACAATGACGCTGATCGCGTTTATCGCGATAGCGATCGTTGCCTTGAGCATTAGAAGAAAAGATGAAAAGTGAGACGAAAAGGCCTGCCCCCAAAGGGGCGGGCTTTTTATTTTTTATATGTGATGCTGTCCGATATCTATCCTGTAAAGAATCGGTTTAAACATTAAATTCGGAATGTTTTTCAGAATGAGGGAGATCGTCGTCCGGCGCGATCCTAGAAGATTTCTTGATTCAACTTATGTGAAACCATAACCTATTTAATTGATCAGAATACTTAATTTCATGTAATTGTAATAAATCTTGCGAGATAGATGGAGCGGGCGCAACATCCGACCATGGCCACTTAAAAATACCCACAATAAGCACACGAAAAATATATATCTAACACACATATATTGTGGGTAGAGGCTGGAATAAATGGCAATATTGAACGTAAATCTCGGCACGCCCTATGAGGCAATCATCAAGAAGGCAATAAACAAGGGCTATGCCGGCAATCAGAGCGAGGTCATAAGACAGGCTCTTAAAGTCTACGACGATTACTTAGAGGCCGAAGAAATGCGGCTTGTGGCCAAGGGCGTAGAAGAGATCATGGACAAGGTCGAATCCGGAGAAATAAAAACTCATGACCTCGATACGGCCTTAAACCGTGAAGATAAAAGACGTGAACTTCATGAAAAGAGTCATAACAGATCCGGCATTAGATGACCTAAAAGCGATGGATAACAGTACATACGATCGCTTCAAAAAGCATCTAATAAAGCTGGACAACGCCCCGCTCAAAAGACATATGAGGCGTGGTTTCCCATACTTCGTCGATGAGGTGGGACAGGGCCGCCTTGTCTATAAGATCATCGATGATACAATCATCATAAGCCGTTGTTTCGCAACACACAAAGAATACGAAAGATGGTATAGAAGCTATGCATAAAAACCATGGCTTGAAAAGATATCATGCGCTACGGTGCGCATTCATCGCAGAGGATGTCGTGCATTTTAAGACCATTCACTGTTATTATTTTATTTTCATATAGCCAACATATTGACGTGTTGATCGTTGCTTGCAAATTAGTCTGGTTGGAATCACTAGACCACTAAAGTTTCACCATACGTCGGTTAAAAAGGTTTAAAATCATTTATTTCATATTTTTAAATTTATAGCCATTTCACGCTGGATTCAAAGTCGGGATACTTGACAGGCGCCGGGTTAAACTTATCAGCCGGGTATCCGAGGGCGAAACCATCGAGATGGTATTCTCCGAGAGGGATCCCAAGTAGCTGGCAAAACTCCTCATCATTACCGAGCTTTAGTCCTGAGATGACCGATAATAGCTGAAACCCGATCTTGAGCGATGCAGCCTTTAGCCAGATATTCTCTAAAGAATAGCTGATCGATTCGGGTGCGATCGCCGGCACTCCCCAACGTTCTGCGGCAATGACGATACATGGCTTATCCAGCAATGCTGCGACCATACCGGGGCCACCCCCTTTCAGCATCTTTACGAAAGGTGTATGGCCGGCCTCCTTTTCCAGCTCTTCCACATATTTTGGGAACCGGGCCACGATGATATCTTTGACTTTTCCCCTCATGGGCGAATTAGCAGGAATGATAAAGAATTTTCGAAAATCCTCCCTCCCGACGACCGCCATCGCCGCGAACGGAGCTATTAATCCCGCACGGATTATTTCGTCTACATCTCCCTTCTCAAGCGGAGCCGGGCTAAAACCTCTAACCGTATGGCGGGCTTTAAAAACCTCGTCCAGCGCAACACTATGGGCATGATCCATCTTATCAAACAAACGGGCATCCTCCTATTCTCAATATAATTAATAGCCTATCAGTTATTAATAAGCCCTCGCTATGAATGTTACTTTACATCATCTATAAGGTAGAAATGTGTGATATATTGAAACTGATCCGGCAAAGACTATATTCTATTTTTTACGAATGATGATATTGAAGTGCACTGAAGAGTGTAGTTGATCATCCAGATTATATTCCATCTGTTCTACGGGATCCATGACAAACTCAAAATCCGCAAAGTAATTTATAATGTCCTGGATATCCACAAAGAAATGCGGCACGTCGTACTCGACTTCATGCTCGTTCCGGAGGATTGTATTCTTATCGATGCGCCGGGAGCTATCGGCATTTAAATAGGAATCCGTCTTTTTTGAGATGAGCGTGAGAAACGCCTCGCCTCCCGGTCTCAAGACCCGTTTGATCTCGGCCAGCGTCCTTATGAAGCCCGCCGTATCCGTATGATATATCACGTTGTAGGACATCAGGCAGTCGAAACTGTCGTCCAGGAAAGGAAGGTTCAGCATGTCACATTTCTGAGCTCTAATGGTCAAATGTTCCGTTTCAGCCCAGTCTTTGAGATGTTCCAGCCCGTAATCCGAGAGGTCGACCGCGTTTACGTTAAAGCCTTTTTTTGCGAAGTAGATGGAATGCCTTCCCAATCCGGAGCCCAGGTCCAGGAAATTATGAAATCCTTTCGATGTCCAGGCTTCGGCCAGATAGCAGGATTCGATCGACGGTATCAGCCACTTATTATTCTCGTTCTTACTCCAGTCCCACGGTTTTGACTCGATCATATAAAGATACGCTCCCAGAATCAATCGATTATATCATAAAAAGAGGTCTTGTGCCCCACAGGTACTAGGAAATTACTCGTAAAAAGATTTCCTCAATAGTATCAATAGAAAAGGAAAGATGGGGTCCTGTTAATTAATCGTGTGGAGTCGGCCTTTGTGTTGCATCCCACGACGAGGACTGTTCTGCTCGATTCTGCCGAAGTTGCGACTGTGTTTTGCATTATAGCCGATATATACTGAACCGTTAGTTTTTGTAGAGCACGCTGTCCGGTGACAGTGAAATGTCGCTTATCGCCTGCGATAAGCCATACCTAAAAGCGCGCCGAGCATCGCGGCCAAAGCGAGCCACCATTCCATTCCCGGTGTCTGAATGACCATCGTCGAGTCGGGGATTACGGTATTATTGTGTGCAGTCGGGCTCGGAGGGATGGGAGTAGCATCGTTTTCACGCTGCGCCGATTCGACGTCGGAAAACTTCACGACCAGAGCCCTGTCCGCATTACGCGGGTCGCCATTGACCGTAAAGCCGGCCATGATATAACTGCCGTCACCGGTCATCACGCCGTGGACCTCGGATTCGTCGAACGCCTGCGTATCGGCCGAGCGATACCACAGAAGATTACCATTGCTATCCGTCCGGATGACGCACATTCCCACGGGGCTATCACCGCTTGCCTGGCTCCATCCGCCGATGATATATCCGCCATCGCTCGCCTGTGCGAGGGACCGGGCTTCGCCGACGCGGTCGATCGTATAAGTTATTGATCCATTGCATGTTGCCGGTCGCGCTGGTGTGCATCAGGATATCGTAGTAAGGATGGCCTGTGCTAAGCAAAACCGTCCCGAGGATCGTGTAGCCGCCATCAGGCGTCTGGAGCACGTCGTAGCCCCGGGCAAAGTCCCGGCCGCCGTACGTCTGGTTCCACGACTCATTGCCGTTCATGTCGGTCTTCAGGAGATAGATGGAATGGTCGCTAGTATAGGAGTCCTCATCGCCCGCGACGATGAAGCCGCCATCCGAGACTTGCTTCACGGACCGGCCGAACTCATCGCCGGCTCCGCCGAAATGCCGGCTCCACTGCAGGACGCCGTTCGTATCGACCTTTACCAGATAAAGGTCCGTCGCGCTGCCCGAATTCGTCACGTCGTCGCCCGTGACGATAAAGCCGCCGTCGGAGGCCTGCTGCACGGAATAGCCCTCGGAAACGCCGATGCCCGGATAGACACGGAACCACTGCGGCGTCGGTTCGCCATTCCCGCTGATCTTGAAGAGGCAGAGATCCTCGCCGGACTGGCCGGCGATAATGTAGCCGCCGTCCCGCGTCTGGGCGATGGCGTTGGCATGGCCGGACTCGTATACCTCGCCGCCGGACTGGCTGATCCTGCCGTAGAGCTGGTGCCAGAGCTCGCTCCCGTTCGCGCCGATCTTCGCAACGTAAATGTGCTCATTGGCAAGGAATCGCAGGTCCGGATAGTTATCGTCGATCTGCGCCGCACCGACGATGACGAAGCCGCCGTCGGGTGCCATGCAGACGGACGTCGCCATGTTACTGGATAAGCCGGTGCCGTTGTACTGTTTGCTCCAGGCGACGTATGGCTCTGCGGCGGAAGCGATGGTGACGGATAGGACGATAGCGCAGAATGCGATAATGAGAATAAGGCCGAAGCGAGCATGTTTCATTCGGTTGTTGCGTGGAATGATGACGATTCCCTCCTTAACACGACGATGATTTACCGCGTTCTTATGAGATACCCGGATAAGTTATTGATCATTCCGATAAGGTATGGCGGAATAAGGAATAACCTGACAAATGATGGGTGTATGAAGAAATCGTATTTAAACTGAGTCCTCAAAATTCAGTATTAAAATTAGATATTTGTATGACGGTCTAAAGGAATGCAAAATACGAATAGAAGCGTCACAGCGAGCTATACGACTATTGTAATATTTCAATTCCATATTCCTGTCTATGATATTGAGATATTAATTCTGAGATCACATGTGTACATCCGATACGACGATGATCATATGCTCTAAAAAGGGCGCTTCTGTGGTTATATAAATAGCTATTAGCAGAGGGTAGCTGGTATGTTTTTTAGTGCAATCCGCGGCAAAGCGATCCGGTTGAGTCGACGTTAGGTTCAAAAGCCTGACGACCTGATAGTCTTGCCGGATTAAGCCTAAGATAAGACGGTGTTTTGCGATATGGTCGATTTACCGATACCGCCTTTTCGAGTAGATTGCTACCTGACGCATGAGATCACCATAATATGTACTAGAAGAAGTTTACACGCATATAAGACAAATTAAAAAAAATTTCAAAATTTTACCAATTCAAAACTCAGATAAGATGGGTATGGATATAATTAATTCTAAATTATTACGAAAAATATACTAGATAAAATATAAGTATGAATATAACTTAATTGAAAGGCTAATAGTCCCAGTTATAATAAACGGTATTTGGTGGGGTAGTTGAGCGACTTAGGGGTATTTTTTCTAACTAAGACAATATGAAAGAAATTAATTATTATCCTATAAAAAATTTAGTGAAAAATTTATCGATAGGCAAATACCAGAAATAGCCCTCAGTTTGGCCGACGAAGAATTATTAGATTATTATGACTTCTTAACTTCAAAAATATTACTTCCTAGGATTGATTCAATATTTACCATATGAACATCAAAAACTTGAAAAATGGTTTATTACAAATTTTACGATTGAAATATTAAGTGGTACTAATAGACTATCAACTCAAGATACAGCTTTTATTAAATGGATCAAGAAGAAGACTTGATAATAGTACGTAAAAAAATAATTCAACTATATTCTTCAAGTAGTTTATCACAAAATAAATTCAATTTATTCATAAAAAAGTTATTTCATAGAATATGGTTAGAAGATGAGCATAAAAACGTCGTCTATTACCCAGGTTATATCAATGAGATAAATAACGAGTTTAGAATCTGGGAGCACTTTATTTCTATTGGAATTATATCAACGTTTTATAAATGAAAACCTAGTATACGCATACTATCAAGATTCCAAGAATATATTGTCAGTTTTGATAATAAGGAAGTTACTGAATTTTTATCAAAACCTATGTTGATGGTTAAGCTATGGACCCATCAAAGGAAGAAGAAGCCCTTGATGCTTGGTTTACAAATGATAAACAGGGAATAATAGAGATGGCAACAGCCACAGGTAAAACAGTAGTAGGCTTAAGTGCAATAATAAAAATATATGAGGATTCATTTAAGTTGAATACAAACAATCCTAAATATAAAAAGTTAGACGTTCTAATTTTAACACATTCAAAAGCCATCCTTAACCAGTGGAGAAGAGAAGCAATTGAAAAATTAGGCTTGAATGGAAATCCAACTGATAACTATACAAAACCTATTATCTATTGTGGATTAAGGATTTCATTTAATACATTACAAACAGTATATCGCACCCCAACCGCATACAGGGCAGACTTTTTAATTGTAGACGAAGTCCATCACAGCGCAGCATATGACTATAGAAAAGCACTAGAAATGTCCTGCAAATATAAGATGGGATTATCGGCGACTATAGAAGGCCAACAAAAAATATCATATCTAAAAAATTATCTTGGCGATAAAGTTTATACGCTTTCAATAAAAGAGGCTAGAGAACGAAGTATCATACAGAATTTAAATGGGATATCTATGTTACCAACCTTAATTCATCGAAATCAAAGTTTGATAAAATCACGGATGACATAAATAAAATTTTCGACATGATATTGAAGGAAAGCGACTTTTATACTGAAAGGATATTTCGGTAAAAAGATAAAAATTGTAACCTTAAAAGATTTTATAGAGTTAATAGAAAGAGCTCGATATGAGGGTAAAGATAGAATACTACCGGACAGCTGGAAATACCTAAGTATCATCATTCAGCAGAGGAGAAGAATTATACATAAATCTGCCCCCAAGATTAAAAAAGCTATAGAAATAGCCGAAATAGAGGCGGTTAATAAAAAATGCATTATGTTTACAATGGACATCGAAACATGCGATAAAATCGCTAAGGAGCTCATTGCGAAGGGAATTAAAACTTATGTTGTTCATTCAAATTTCAACGATAGCGATAATAAAAATACCCTGAGTAGTTTTAGGCTTGCTAAGAATGGTATATTGATTTCAGCCAAAATGCTTGATGAGGGAGCTGATTCAGATGCTACAGTTGGAATAAATGTATCCTCATCAAGAACCAAATTACAATCACACCGAAATAGTCGAATATCGAGGAATTATCCTGGTGAGAAACCTAATATTATACATACCTTATCGCTGTACACATAAAGAACAATTATTAAAAGGGAAGATTTATTGATACATCGATGATCGTGTCTTGGGTGCAGGGAATGGCTTTACAATGGGGCGTAGAAGCAAATGTAAAAGAGGATTGCCAAGAGATGGTCAAGTTAAAACGACAATGTGCGAATTTTATTAAGGAATTGATAATATCAAATGATAGTGTAAATCAAAATTATGGTACTATTAAATTGAAATTGATATTATCAAGGATGGATGAGCAAGTACGGTTTAAACTTGCTAGAAAGCTTAGTATTGAAAATGGTCGAATCACAGTATTAATAGATGGAGAACACTTTTAATTGAAGCTTATAAAGAGGCGAATGATTCATCTGCCGATTTACTAAATTCAAATGGTTATTGGTGGGTATTGATTGCGGGTGGTAGACAGCCTAAAACTATTCAAAATATGGTTGAAGCATCATTCTCATTTCATAAGTATAAAAGTAGCTAAAACCGATATTACCGAAAATATCCTAAGAGAATCCTTGGCTGGTATCCTTTATGCTAATACTTTCTATTTTTTCTAGTTAATGGCTCATTTAAATTTTTCGTCCATGTTAAAACAGAATTAATAATTTCGAATTTTAACTGTAATGAATTTTCTTTCTGCAACAATTGTTTATTCCAATGTCAATTAGACCAGCAGTAACCCTTTTATTAACAAATGAATATTTATTTATTATAGGTTGGTAAAAACGTATCAATTAATTTATTATATGAAGTATTTATTAAATCGGATTTTTCAACAGTCTCATTTGTATCGTCCGATAGTATTATTCTGCAACTTTCTTGGTGAGTTAATACGCGTTTATTTTTTACATAGATCAATGGGATTTCGCAATATAGTGAAATTCGAATTCAACGCATTTAACAGTACTTTTTTTCCATAAATCAACTGATTGGTTATTATATATCGTGTTAATTCACGATAGTCTATTTTTTAGTTGTGAGCTGTTCATAGGGAATCTTCGTGCTTCAATTCGAGATATCGTCGAACATTTTGTTAAAATTATTTAATAGGGAATGGAGCTGTAACTGGTCTACAAGTTTATGATCATACTCTATATTGTTGACACCTAATCTCGGATGGTTCTAAATACGCTATTATCTGAGGATATTATCGTCGGTATATTTTAATCGGAGTTCATCGGTTAGGGACTTAATTATTGGGTGTGATAATGAAAGATAATTTTTCTTACGTTTACTAGATTTGCAGAGCTAGTGTTACGATGACATTATTCATCATGTAATGATTCGATTCTTTCATTTGTGGTGACTAATTTTTTACCGAGTTCAGCAGCTAAAAAAATTAATATTTTTAAACTTAAATCTTTGATCTTCTGGCTTGTACTGATTTTTATTCTCGCTAGTTATTCTAATTTCAGAAAATATTTTAAAGAACTTTCATTTGTTCGATTAATTGCATCTATACCTTTTTCAATTGTCTTACCTACGTGACCACTTTTCCGACATGATCTCTTCGAAGTCACCTACTAATAATTGATTGTACAGGACCACTAGTAATTTTTAGAATCCTAGTCTTCATCAGTGATCTAAGCAACGATTTGCGATTACTTTCCGGGTCTGGGCACCAAACGTAATTATTAATACTTGTTTTTTTAATTGGCTAACGGAGCCACTTGTGCCGATATCTTTGCTCAAGCTTTGCTGGGTTCCAGCGGGAAATGAATATGTAACTCGACATCGGCACTTTGCAGATTCAAACCTTCAGATGCTGCATCTGTACAAATAATAACGTTTAATGCGCCTTCATCCGTAAATGGTTTTGAGCCTTTATCAACAGAGCGTTATTCGCTATTAAGGAATATGATCAGCCATCAACTGTATAATGCGATTTTACTCAGATCATAATTACGGTTTTTAAGTACAAGAATGAACGCTAGAACGGTATCCCTATATTTGAGAAATATAGTATTTTATGTCTTCATTAACTAATCATTAAGATCATTGAAACCTCTTATTTCGGGATTTATCTCTGGATGTATAAACAACTGTTTTAATTCTGTTTCTATGTTACTAAAAGTGGGTATTCGGATTCTAAGGATTTTTTTAATCAGGGTTACCATTTACGTGATCTCATAAAATTTCTTTTTAGGTCTCGGATATATCGCGATATAGTTTTATCTCAAGTTCGACATCTCCTTAATAATTTTTCAAGTTCGTCTCAACTATAATCGTCAATAAATTCAATGGATTCGAAATTTTCTACTATTTGATCATAAGATCTATCGGTGATATATTGGGCATGTTACCCCATGTCTCTTTTAATTCTCGTTGGCGTTTTTCTGCTAACAGTTTTTCATATTTATCATGCTCGGCCAATATTTGTTCTAAGATATTTTTTCTATTTTGAATAGTATTATAAGCAGAATATAAACTAGAACAGAAACGCTGATGGTATATGCATTTTATTAAATCCCTAATACTATTATTATCGATATATGAAAAGGTTTTTTCAACTTTATTATGAATATAATCATCGATTTTGGATCCGTGGTAAGGATAATTATGGAGATGGGCTTTACATATTTGTGAGCTGAATAGATCTTTGGATATTCGTTAGGAAAGCTGTATGTAAAGTCTTTAAGTAATACTCTAGTGTTCCTAACCATTAAATTGTAAAGTGGAGTGAATTGAACTAATAATCGTATAATATCTTTATCGTAATCAATTATATACTGTAATCCCTCTTCTGTATCAATTTCTTTGAATAATTTTTTTATGACATTATATATAACTCATCGGAGTTTTTCGTCTCCATCTGAACGGTAGTCTAGTACAAGATAATATATCGAAAACCTGCATCTGTTAAATAATTTTCAGAGAACCATGTTATGCCTTTTATGTAAGATGTTGAACATTATCGGGAAGTGTTAACAACTTGATTATCAATTGTTAGATAGAATGATTCAAAATTATCTATATTAGTCCAATATTCCCCTTTCGACCCCTAACAGGCGGATAAGACCTAATAATTCACAAATATCGGTTTGAACTGGGGTTGCTGTTAAAAAAGGGTATCCCTCTAATATATTTTTGAATCTTCCAATAGATTATATAGAAGAGTACTTGCTTTTCTTGTATTATGCCGATATAGCCTTGCATCAATTACTCGATCAACTATTAGCATGTCAAAGTTCGATTCGACTGTTTATAGAACTCCTCTTTGTAGTTTCTTGCTAAATGCCAAGATAATATAATATTACCATTTGGTAGTTTTTTTTTTTTTCGCGATCATGGCCACAATTGATAAAAGTTGTGACTTGATTTGCTTTTTTTTTTTTTTTTTTTTTTTTTTTTTTTTTTTTTTTTTTTTTTTTTTTTTTTTTTTTTTTTTTTTTTTTTTTTTTTTTTTTTTTTTTTTTCGTATCCTATGGGCTTCATCGGTGATCGACACATCGATCTCGTTATACTTGGCATCAACGTAATTATTCGTATACTTGAATTGAACGGATAAACCCCTTGTGCCAATGATAGCTTTCTTTAATGTCTCCTTTTTTTTTTTTTTTTTTTTTTTTTTTTTTTTTTTTTTTTTTTTTTTTTTTTGTAAATGCTTTTGAGCCTGGTAGCATATTGAGCGTTATATCTCTTTTAATAATAGATTTCAGCCATCAAGTTTAAACGCGATTACAGATTTACCCGTAGCCATCCGCTTCTTACATTTATCCCTAATGATGAAATTTTTTTTTTTTTTTTTTTTTTTTTTTTTTTTTTTTTTTTTTTTTTTTTTTTTTTTTTTTTTTTTTTTTTTTTTTTTTTTTTTTTTTTTTTTTTTTTTTTTTTTTTTTTTTTTTTTTTTTTTTTTTTTTTTTTTTTTTTTTTTTTTTTTTTTTTTTTTTTTTTTTTTTTTTTTTTTTTTTTTTTTTTTTTTTTTTTTTTTTTTTTTTTTTTTTTTTTTTTTTTTTTTTTTTTTTTTTTTTTTTTTTTTTTTTTTTTTTTTTTTTTTTTTTTTCACTCTTCTCTGGATCATTGAAACCTTTCTATTTGCGAATGTTAAGACCTTATCATAAACAACTAACTGTTCGTCTAAAAGTGTGTAATTCACAAAAAAAAAAAAAAAAAAAAAAAAAAAAAAAAAAAAAAAAAAAAAAAAAAAAAAAAAAATTGGCCTTTTATCGCATTACCTACGTGATCCATCAACAAAATTATTTTTTAACTCGGACGATATTTACTTTCTTTTTCGACAGCGCTTTAAAGTTTCCTGAACCATTACCGTTCTCTAGTTTAGTTCTTAAAATCGTTTTTTTTCGAAATTTGTTTTAAAAAAGTACATTTTCATTCATGGTGAATATTGGGCATTTGCATCGAGTGAAGTTTTGAATTTATATTGAATATATCACATCGTTTCATTGTTTTAACTCAATAAGAATAGCGTTATCTATTGATGATATTGCACATGCATACTTTACTCTCAATAGAAAAAAAAAAAAAAAAAAAAAAAAAAAAAAAAAAAAAAAAAAAAAAAAAAAAAAAAAGATTTGGTCCTTCATTTAAAAAGCGTTTTTTTTTTTTTTTTTTTTTTTTTTTTTTTTTTTTTTTTTTTTTTTTTTTTTTTTTTTTTTTTTTTTTTTTTTTTTTTTTTTTTTTTTTTTTTTTTTTTTTTTTTTTTTTTTTTTTTTTTTTTTTTTTTTTTTTTTTTTTTTTTTTTTTTTTTTTTTTTTTTTTTTTTTTTTTTTTTTTTTTTTTTTTTTTTTTTTTTTTTTTTTTTTTTTTTTTTTTTTTTTTTTTTTTTTTTTTTTTTTTTTTTTTTTTTTTTTTTTTTTTTTTTTTTTTTTTTTTTTTTTTTTTTTTTTTTTTTTTTTTTTTTTTTTTTTTTTTTTTTTTTTTTTTTTTTTTTTTTTTTAAAAAAAAAAAAAAAAAAAAAAAAAAAAAAAAAAAAAAAAAAAAAAAAAAAAAAAAAAAAAAAAAAAAGGTATGTAAGTCTTGTAAGTAAGTTTTTTTTTTTTTTTTTTTTTTTTTTTTTTTTTTTTTTTTTTTTTTTTTTTTTTTTTTTTTTTTTTTTTTTTTTTTTTTTTTTTTTTTTTTTTCCGCTTAATCCATTACCAATATGTACAGTCATGGGTGAAGAACTTCGCGATCATGTGCCACCGATTTCTCCAGGTTATTTCTGGGGATCCATATCTTGAAAAAGGACGCCATGGTCCATCAAGTTAGCTTGAATAAATGCGAGAGATACTCTGCTAAGCGAAAAAAAAAAAAAAGTTGTGACTTCATTTGCAGCCATCCGCTTCTAAAAAAAAAAAAAAAAAAAAAAAAAAAAAAAAAAAAAAAAAAAAAAAAAAAAAAAAAAAAAAAAAAAAAAAAAAAAAAAAAAAAAAAAAAAAAAAAAAAAAAAAAAAAAAAAAAAAAAAAAAAAAAAAAAAAAAAAAAAAAAAAAAAAGATAATCCTTCAAGATTCATACCTTTTGCATTATCGATTACTTCAATTTTGTTATTATCCCATGTGATTTTTACTTCATCTGGTTGATGGCCTATTC
The DNA here is from genome assembly GCA_963780665.1 of uncultured Methanocellaceae archaeon. Taxonomy (GTDB): domain Archaea; phylum Halobacteriota; class Methanocellia; order Methanocellales; family Methanocellaceae; genus Methanocella. The sequence continues at coordinate 371,445 of CAWACJ010000003.1, forward strand.
TCGCATCGAATGAGTTCGCGATTAATTCAGATATAGCCTGAGATGTATGAAAGTCTACAGAACCTACCTTTTTCAACATAGAAGGGCTAGGAGTTATATTTAATATAGTTTTAACCAATTCCATGACGAGCATTATATACTTTAATAAAGTGGTATAAGTATTTATATCATGTTTTAGTATTTAAGCAATAAAAGATCATTGGATTTGGGATATTGTATCGTAATAGACGATAAATAGATTACAATATAACTATTTTATTAACATGGCTGACAAGTTTAATGTAGTTTAGTGTACAATCATTTCATGAAACTAGAGACAATTTTAATGTTAATAATAGAAGGGAATAAATATGGCTATATTTGCTATTGATTTTGATGGTACGATTGTATCAGATAATTATCCTGAAATATGATGAGTCCATTTCCTGAGGCAATGAAAACAATTAGAGAAATTAGGATATTAGGTCATAAAAGGATGATATGGTCTTGTAGAGTGGAACCCCAATTATCAAGTATGCGAAAATATCTAACATCAAATGATATACCTTTTGATCATATAAATGGAGAATATGTCCATTAAAAATTGCGAATTATAAGAATGATACTCGTCAATCTGTGATGGATTACTATATCAATGATTTAAAATGATTGGTAAATGGACCTGGAAAGAAGTTCTTGATGGAGCTTACCAAACAAAGCCTTATAATAAATAACTCCATAGTTTTAGAAATTGGAAATATATTTGAGAAAAGTTAATCTTTTCAAGTGGATATTCTGTCATAATTATGCATTTTATCACTTTCAAACGAAGAAATAATCAATGTAAACGCATTCTTAAAATGGGCTGGTGGAAAAACACAATTACGTGAAGATCTAAAAAAACGGCTCCCTAAAGTAATAACTGATGAGGGAATCATTGAGAGCTATATTGAACCGTTTGTTGGTGGTGGAGCGATGTTTCTTTTTAAAGAAGAACTATAAGATAAAAAAGTCATGTATAATGGATATTAATAAAGAGTTGACAATTTGTTATCAAGTTATACAAAAGAACCCTAAAGCTTTTAATTAAAAAACTAACTGAATTAGAAGATGAATATCGAAATGAGTCAGAAGTAGCTAGAGAAGAAGAACTATATTACAATATACGTAGTTTATACAATACACAAAATAAAACTTTTAATTATATTAATTATTCAAATAAATGGATAACTCGAGTTTCGTATATTATGTTTTTAAACAGAACATGTTTTAATGGGTTCTATCGGTCAAAATAGCAATGGTGAGTTTAACGAACCATATGGAAAATATAAAAACCCAACTATTTGCGATAAAAATAATTTATTAGAAGTTAACAGGGAATGAAAAGATACCATAATAATATGTGATGATTTTGAAAAATCTAGAAAATATATTGGAAAAAATACTTTAATATATGTTGATCCTCATATCGTCCATAAATAAGACATATATTTCACAGGATATGCTAAAGAACATTTAAAAATATTGATCAAAAACATTATTAAATTTTTCAGAAAAATGAATGAAGAAGGGGCTTTCTTAATGCTTAGTGATTCAGATCCTATGAACGAAGATTCAAATGACAACTATTTCGATAAATTATATGCGGGATTCAAAATTGATCGAGTCCTAGCTAATCGAATGATAAATTGTAATGCTGAGAAACGAGGACAAATTAAAGAAATAATTTTTTTCAAACTACTAACTTTTTTTAAATTTTAACATTTTGTTGCAGCTTATCTCATAAATTAGGCATAATGGGCATATGCATCTTTTAATTTGTATAATCAGGAATACTTTTAGTCAGCATATTGAATATTTAATATATATCTATATCCTATTTTAAATTAACATGCAAATAATAGTTTAAAATCGAAAAATAAAGGGAAGTGAAAAGATCAGATAATAGATTAATATTTAAAATAGCAAATTCAACTATATGGTCGATTCCTAAACATGGATATTGGATTACACATTCATCTGTATACCCAGGTAATTTTGCGCCTCAGGTAGCACGAAATTTAATTTTAAAATATTCAAAGGAAGGAGATACTGTTCTCGACCCGACGGTTGGTTCAGGAACAACAATAATTGAAGCTAAATTATTGAATAGAAATAGTATAGGTATTGACATTAATCCGGATGCGATTAAACTTACAAAAAATAACATAAAGTTTCAACAACAATGCCTTTATGAACTTAAAATATATGTGGGCGATTTAGGAAACTTAAATTATATTGAAAATACCTCCGTTCAAATTTAGTAATAACACTTCCGCCATATTTGAATATTATAAAATATTCTGAAGGATAAATTTTTGAAGATTTGTTAATTTATAATGTTGTGACATATCTGAATGAAATGGAAAAGGGTATTAAAGAGTATTATAGAATATTAAAAGATAACTCTTATTGCGCATTAGTAATAGGTGATATTAGAAAAAATAAACACTATATACCGCTCTCATATTATATTATGGAAAGATTCTTAGACAATGGTTTTGCTTTAAAAGAAGATATAATAAAAATACAGCATAACTGTAGATCAACGGATTATTAGAGATCTAACGCAATTAAGTATAATATTTTATCTGATTATGCATGAGCACATATTTATTTTTAGGAAACTCGAACGTCATGAAAACTTGAATAACATAAAGTACATATGCGTTTATTAGGTAGAGGTAATAGAACTATTTTATACAAATATAATATTGTCATTAATCAATTTGATCAATATTTTTACGGTAGATGATCTTCTAATTGCTGTAGTACGATTGAGTTCATAATGCTTTTGTATAATATCCGCTTTCCAATTTGTATTTTTATATTCAATATCATCAGTGTATATTCTACGAATAATTTCATTAAAACTTGGTCTTGTTAACATTTGTTTTAAAATAAGATAGTTCCTAGAGTTTCCTATTAAGCGTTTTTAAAGTATATTCTCCATTTCGAGAATTTATTTCAAATTCAGAGTTATCGTTATTTTTCTGTAATAATCCTAAATATACCGCAGCATTTCCATAATAATCGCCCTGACGCTCATCGAAACCAAAGAATTCTGAAATAGCCCATTTATTATTTAATCCATTGTTAAAATTAAGTATGAGATCTATAATTTTATCTATATCATTTGCTTGCGGAAAAGGCACATTAGGCTCCGTTTCTATATTAATTGAATTAAAAAGATATTTAATATCTATTTGTTGTTTAAAGGTTCATTAATTGTAAAACATCGCCTTGTTATTACTTATATGTCGCCGTATTCTTTACCGAATTTTAATTTGAATTAAATAAAATAACCCATTTGTATATATAAAAAATATTGGTATTATATCCTTTGTTGTTTTTAAAGACCAATTTTTAAATGGATAATATAGATGACGAATATTAAAATCATTTATACGACCTATTTTAGCTTATAAAATATAAATTTTATTAGGGCTTTCGTAGCCAGCATCAACTTGAATTTGAACCCCAGAAATGTTAATATTATGATTAACGGGTATATTAAAATTAAAATTTTCTGACCTTTGTCTACCGCGTATAGTTAGAAATAATTCAGTTTCTCCTGTGAAAGACTTTATTAGCGAGACAAGGTAAGCAAAATCAATTGCTTGAGATTCTGTGGATATTTCACTGTAATTTATAGTTTGATATTGGCTAAAGTCTCTAACTGGGTGGTATACTTCAGAATCGATTTTATCATATAATTTAGTTAGATTATAATACGTCTTTAGCATAGTATCTTTAAAAATGAAGTATTTAATGTTTTGTACAGGAAGAATAGATAATTGATATTTTTTAAAAATTTGTGGTCTAGAATCGCTACTGTCGTGCTTTGCCAATAATCTTGACTCCCGTTTATCGCCTAATATCTTTAATTCATTGGGCGTAATATATATGAATCCGTCTTGTTCAATTTTATTAAGGATTTGCCCCTGCTCAAAAATTTTTTCCCATGAATTATCATTTTTCGACGACATATCTAAGTCGTATAATGAGTTACCACTATTTATCTATTCGTTTAAACCTGAAAATTTTTATCCTAATATTAATATACATTCATTGAATCTGAACTTTAAATGCTAAAAATAAATTGCTGGATACGGGGTAAATCGCAATTATTATCCCCATCGCGGGCAGTACATCCAGTATTCGCACCTGTTCCCGGCAACTTTGTTGCCGCATTCTTCTATCGGCTCGAAACCATTCTCATAATCATGCTCAATGCACCTGGCCAGCTCAACGATGGACTTTTCCACATTCGCAATATTCGCTTCATCGCACCGCCCATTCACGCAAACCAGCATCCCATCTTCGCCGATCTCGAACTCTTGCGACTTCTCCTTTTCAAGCAGCTCCAGCGTAAGCTTCTTCGGGCTCAATCCCATAGCCTTTAGCGCAGGATCATTTTCAAACGCTAGCTTATACATGATCAACTGGCTTTCCCGATCGATCAGCGCAGGGGCATTTTTACCCGTCTTATAGTCGATGATCTCCACTTCGCCGTCGCCATTCAGCCTATCCACGCGGTCGATCTTTCCTGTGAATCGATACTTATCCAGCTAAAGCTGAACGGCTGCTCGATCATCACGGCATTCTTGATCCGATCCTTATTACGCATCCAGAAAACGTCGAAGATCACTTTAGCGCGGCCTTTTTGCTCCCGGACAGCCAGGTAGCGAGGAGTCCTTCAGGAGCTCGTCCACGATCGCATCGATGGCTTGCCTGGATGTGACCTTATTTTTCACGGCCGATTCCAGCACTTCGTGCACGAACGTGCCGAATCCCAGCGCACCCTGGCCTTCCTCCTCGTCATCCTGCCTGCGCGAGGGCATCCGCAGCAGGCTGGCCAGCTCGAACTTCTTCGGGCATTCACGATAGACTTTTAGCGATGAATGCGAGAACGTGACGTCTTCAGGGTTAAACTTCATGCCCCTGGGTATGCCGTCCTTGATATTACTCAAAATGACCAGCGACTCTTCCTCCGCCCGCTTCGCCTCCGGCAGGTCCGATATGACTTTATGGCCCGACAGGTCTTCATAAAGGAATAAATTGTATAAGGCCAGTCCTGGCTCCGAGTCCAGCGTCGAGATCAACAGCTTCTTGACCTCGTTCCGCTTCCGCTCGATCTCGCTGTCCTTGACCATGTCTCCGACTTTCTGCTCGTTATCCTCGATGTGATCGATATCGCTGTGAATGCCGCCTTCAACATAGCACGATTCCGCGATGAACTGCGACGGGTTCCGGTCATTCTCGCCATACGTTTGAGCATAGCATAGATTCAGGCATTTCTTCGAGCGCGTGAACGCCACATAAGCGAGCCGCCGCTCCTCTTTTATCCTGTACTCGCGCTTTCTTTCCTTTAACGCTTCTTCGCGTTCTTTGTCGCTCTTGAAATCTGTTTCAAAAATGTCCCGGAAGCGGTCGTTCAGCTCATCCGGCAGCATTGGCTGCATACCGCCGCTCGTGATGGGGAACTTATTCTCCACCAGGTCGACGATGAAGACGTGATCGTATTCGAGACCTTTGGCCCCATGGCAGGTCCTCAAGACCACGCCCTCGGCTTCCTTCAGCATCGGCGCTGCAAGCTCTTCGCCAAGCTCGTCCAGCATGCGCATATACTCGATGAATTTTGCCAGGTCCGTACCGTAGAACTCCTCGAAGTCCAGAGTCATGTTATGTAAAAATCTCAGGTTCAGCATGGCGATCCGGTTTTTGCGGGTCGCTTCGCAGGAGAACTCCCGGGAGAGGCCGGAGGCCTCGTATACGTCCAGCAGCAAATTCGACAATGACTTATTCTTATTTTTCCTGAGCTGTTCGATCTTCGCCAGTAATGCGCCGATCTTCAACTTCGCATCCTCTGACAGCGTGTCCGGCAGCTGGCCGATCAACACGTTCTGGATGCTTTCATGCTTTGCGGCTTTTCCCAGGATGTGCGAGTCCCGCATCGTTAAGCCGTACTTATAATGCAGGAGTCGCCACCACATCTGGTCAGCGCCATAGCGCGGGTCCTCTAAGTTCTCAATGACGTATAAATAGGCGAGCGCGGTCCGTATCTCCGGCTGCTTCATGAAACCGTTATTGCTGATTAACTGGAATGGGACACCGTGGCCTTCGAAGGCCGCCTGCAGGCTATTAACCGATGAATGAGACCTGAATAGAACGGCGATATGGTTATATTCGACACCGCCTTTCGCCAGCTGCTCGATCTCCTCGACGATCCTTCGGGCCTGCTCCTTCGGGTTTAGCGCCCGGATCAGCTTTACCTTATCGCCCTCGATACCTGCGGCAGATCTTAAAAGCCTGGTCTCTTCCGGATCGGCATAATTATTGACGATCAGCCGGTGGGACGTCCTTAAAATGGCGTCCGTCGAGCGGTAATTTTCAGTGAGGTTCTTTACGTCCGCGCCGAAGTCTTTCTTGAACTCGTCGAGGTTCTCGGGATACGCGCCACGGAACGCATAGATGGCCTGATTCTGGTCGCCTACTGCCGTTATATTCTTGCACTTCGACGCCAGTATCTGGAGCAGCTTATACTGCTGCTTGTTCGTATCCTGGAACTCGTCCACGATCACGTGATCGTACATGTCGGCCAGCTCGTCGTCGCCCCAGGTCTGGCAATACTCGAGCACCTTCTTGATCATGTCCGCATAGTCGAGCATCTTTTTGCCATCTTTTATCTGCTCGTAGCCCTTCCATGCCTTCAGGAATGCCGTATATTTCTCGTACTCCTCGTATGTGTCGAGGAAGGTGCTGATGCCTTTCTTTTCTTCCCTGAGCGCTTTGGTCTGCGGCTCCAGATGCATGGTGCCCAGCCGGACCTTCGCTTTCGATACGGATTCATCGATCTGGCTCAGGTCCAGCACATATCTCTTTAAGCTTTCTTCGATCTTTTTAAGAAAGCGTTCATAATCCTCGGGCACGATGTCCAGATCTTTTGCCCGCTGGATGCTCGAAATATAATTCGCCACTTTAAATGCGGGCACATCAAGCTCTTTATACATTAAGAACTCGGCGTTGGCATCGTCCAGTACTTTGAACTCTTCAGTGATGCCAGTCTTATGAGAGTGATTTTTTAGAAAATCAAAACAGAATGAGTGGAAGGTGTTCGCATTAATATCCCTGGCTTCGGGTAATATCTTGACGACCTCTTCTTTCATATGAGAAGCCGCATCATGTGAAAAAGTCAACATGATCAGCCGGTCCGGCTTTAAATGCTCTGCCTGGATCAGGTAAGCCGCTTTAGCCGTGATCATTGTCGTTTTACCTGTGCCCGCGCCTGCGACGACCAGCACGGCGCCCTTGGTCGCTTTAACTGCGTCCTTCTGTTCGTCGTTCAAGAAGCGCTTATTATTCTTATCGCCGCTCCGCTCGGCGAACCATTCGAAAAAGTCCATCCAAACATCCCCATTGTTACCCAATTGCTAATTTTAGTTGTATATTCGAATGTGGTATTATAGCTTATGGAAAAAGCACTAATTCAGTAAATTGTTTATTATGAAAATAAAATCTTACCATATGTAATAATTCTTTTTATTTAAGAGTAAAGTTCAATAATATTGTCTTTAATTATGATAAAATACCAAATAATTCGTTTATAATCTTTTATTCTATTAGTAGTTATTTATATATACTCGTAGATTCGTTATTGCCATTGTATCCGGTACACCGTACATCAATCGTCCGGGATACCGTCCAAAAGGAGGTGAAAACCTGTCCAATGATACAATTATGGTACGCGAGGGGACTCGTGGGGTTAAGCATAATGCTGATAAGCCCTTTTATAACCAGGGCTTCAAGACCTCGGCGATTTCTAATTCAGTTAACGGGGAAAGGGCGTAGTGTATCTTTCATCTAACTTTGTGTTTTTACTAGCATCGCCCATCGAACGCAAAAAAATGAAATCAAACGAGAGTACATTTAGTACTCTTCTAAACGAGGTCATGATGAAGAATATGAATCAATATACTGTCGAAGGTAAGATCCTGGTCACCGGCGGCATGGGATCTATAGGCAGGAATTTAGTAAATAAACTTGTTAAATCCGGTCAAGAAGTGGTCGTCTACGACTGGAATGACATCAATATGTCTAAAAGTGTGACAGGGAAAATTAAGTATGTATGTGGTGATGTACGCGATTCTCGCCACATCTTACGAATAATAAATAAGGAGAATATAAAAGGGATAGTACATCTAGCCGCATTTTCCAAGGTGTGCGAATCGGGAATCGAAAGCTTACAATGTAAGGAGTATCAACATTGGCGGAACATTATCAGTATTGAAGGCGGTTGCTGAATCTGGAAAAACGCCATATATCGTCAACTGTAGCAGTAGAGAGGTTTATGGTGAGCCTACTAGTATACCAGTATCCGAAACAGCAAATTTAAACCCCATAAATTCGTATGGAGAATCGAAGTTAAAAGCGGAAGAGCTTGTGCAAAATTATGTTGCAGGGTATAACCTGAGAGCTATTACGCTTCGCCCTTCTAATGTGTATGGTAGTACCTATGACTTACCGAATCGAGCGATCCCTAAATTTATTCGCAGAGCGCTAACGGATCAACCTATCGAAATTTATGGTGGGTGCCAAACCATCGACTTTATACACATATCGGATATCGTGGAGGGAATATTTAGCGCTGTCTCAAAGCTTGAGACCATAGAGAACATTCGATTTTATGACGTGTTCAATCTCATATCGGGCGTTCCCCATACTCTAAACGATGTTATCCAGGCAATTTCGGACTACTCGGGCAAGGATATTAAGACTGTATATGTAGATCCTCGTCGATGTGATGTACAGCGATTTGTCGGTGATCCGGAAAAAGCACGAATTGAGCTTGGGTTTAAAGCTAAAATGCGATTCAATAAAGGCATATCGATGACCGTTGATCAATATCAACGGTTTTTCGATAATTTTTCCTATGGTAATCCAAGTGCAATTGAATCATCTATAACGAGTTTGAAAGAGGAGGTAGATCAATTGAAGATCCTTCAAGTGATTCATGGTTATCCGCCTCTTTATATGGCTGGTTCCGAGGTATATTCTTACAACCTTTCAAAAGAGTTGGCAAAATATTGCGAGGTACATGTATTTACTCGTATGGAAAATCCATTTGAACAGCCATACGTATATGAAGATACGTTAGAAGATAACGTACACATTCGACGTGTGAATAATCCTGAGCGTAATTATACATTAACGGATAATTATCTGAATCCTGATATCGATGCGGCATTCATAGATTATGTCGAGTCGGTGAAACCCGACGTTGTCCATATTGGGCATTTGTCACACCTGTCTACGAACATCATCAGGATAGCAAAGGAACGCTTTGGGCTACCAGTAGTTTTTACGTTGCATGACTTCTGGCTTTATTGCTTTAGGGGTCAGCTCATTGCACCATATAACAGGGTCTGTAATGGGTCGTCCACAGAACCATTGTATGCGATGCATTAAGCAGAAATTCAAATACGCCGAATCCGAAGAATCATTCAAAGCTTATAGAGAACATATGGAATCGACCATAGGCATGGTTGACAGATTCATAGCTCCATCTAGGCATATTCGCCAATATTTCATCGATCATGGCGTCTCTCCTGAAAAAATAATTTATGAAAAATATGGTTTTAATAAGGACCTCATACAAAAAAGACAAAAGCACTTCAGGAAGGATTCCCATGTCAATTTCGGTTTCACAGGACGTGTCATACCTGTAAAAGGCGTCGACATGCTTATAAAAACGTATTCTGGCATGTCGAAAAAAAATACCAGCTTGTTAATCTACGGAGGAACCGGTTCCACTGAAGCATTCCTGAAAAGATATAGTGATAGATCCGTAGAATTCAAGGGTTCATATGATAATAAAAACATGAACTCGGTCTATGAAGATATAGATATTCTCGTTGTCCCATCCAGATGGTATGAGGTTTCCCCGCTTGTCATCCAGGAGGCATTCATGGCCGGTATTCCCGTGATAACTACTGATATAGGCGGAATGGCTGAGCTAGTTGACCATGGTGTAGACGGTTTTAAGTTCCCATTAGATGACTGGAAGGCCCTTGGAAAAGATAATGACATCAATCGCTGATGATCCCACCATTCTTAATAAGTTGATCATATCGGCAGATAAAGTCGTACCGATAGAAATGCATGCAAAGCTTATTCATTCTATCTATGAGGAGGTGATCGCTAATGTCAAGTCCGCTCGTCCACAGTAAGGGACCATGGAGGATCACTTTCGAGACTAATCCCGACATGTGCAATCTTCACTGTAGTCATGTGCGAAGTCCACAGCAAGTATAATCAAAATAGAAAACCGCAAAGAGGGGTACTTCCATTTTCGGTCATAGAAAAAGTAGTATCCTCAGCATTGCCATATGGGTTAAAAGAGATCATTCCGAGTACGATGGGTGAGCCTTTACTGTATAATGAATTTGATAGACTAATAGAACTCGCAAGTAAGACTTCGATAAAAATCAATTTAACGACCAACGGTACTTTCCCTGGGAAAGGCGTCGAAAAATGGGCAAATATGATATTACCGGTAGCCAGTGATACAAAGATTTCCATGAAAGGCTCCACTGCAGTAACCGCAGAGCATATCATGCAAGGCTTAAGCTTTGAAAAGCAGGTATCAAACTTAAAAAAATATATCGAAGTAAGAGATGCAGTTAGAAAGTCCGGCATTAATTATCCGACGGTCACAGTCCAGACGACTTTTATGAAGTCGAATATCGAAGAACTCCCCGGACTGCTAGAGATGGCTATCGATTTAGGTGTCGATCGATTTAAAGGACATCATGTCTGGGTTACATGGCCTCAGATTGAAAACGAGTCGATAAGAAATGATGCGAATGCGATCGCAAAATGGAATCAAGTAGCGAAACATTTGCATCAGATAGCGGATAATAAAAAATTGCCATCTGGTAAAAAAATCGATCTAGCAAATGTATATCCTATTCCGGTTGATGGTGAAGGATCGATTAGCATGTGCACAAACATGATATGTCCCTTCCTTGGTAAAGAAGCATGGATTTCTTGGGATGGACGTTTCGACGTATGCTGTGCACCTGATATGAAAAGAAGGATGCTAGGCCAGTATGGGAATGTAAGAGATAGCGATATCATGGACATATGGCAAGGAGAGCCTTATGATCGACTCGTTAATAATTGGGGTTCCCATGACGTCTGTAAGGAATGTAACATGAAGGTGCCATACGGCAGTTGTTGAGGGATGAATGTATATGGAAATTAATGAGATCAGAGTAAGCAAGGATAGCACATATCACCTCTATCACGACGAGCCATTATACAATAAAAAATTTACTAAAGTGATGAGCTTTCATCAGCCTGGTATCGCGGCTGTACAGGATAATAATGAATCATATCATATAGGCTTAGATGGTAAGCCGATTTATTCAAGGCGTTTTTATAAGACAGTTGGTTTTTACGATGACTTGGCGGCGGTTCAGGATAATACCGGTCACTATCACATTAATATTGATGGATCTGATCGTTATTTTGAACGTTATTCTTGGGTGGGCAACTTTCAGGAAGGGATGTGTGTCGTAAGAGATGCGGATGGTAAATATTTCCACATTTCTAAAGATGGTAAGCCTGTTTATAGAGAGCAATATAGCTATGTTGGCGACTATAAATATGGTATTGCATGTGTTTATAAGCCAGACGGCTTCGCTACTCACATAGATACAAACGGAGATTATGTCCACGGCCAATGGTATTCAGAATGTGGCGTATATCACAAAGGATATGCGGTAGCCAGAGATGATAATGGATATTTCCATATAGGCCTCTCTGGTAAGCCAATATATGACGAAAGATATGAATGGATAGAGCCTTTTTATAATGGGCAAGCTCTGGTAAGCGATCATGATGGCAGGCAATTTACAATAGATGAAAACGGCATTATATCGCATAAAATAATTGACGATATGTCTGTCAAAGTCCGTCAGCGGTCAAGGAATAATCTGATGAATATGCTTGTTGGATATTGGAAAACTCAAATCCTATATTCAATCGTTAAACTTGAGATCCTTCAGAAAATACAAGAGGGCAATGAGGATATTTCGAGCCTAAGAAAAAATTGTAATATTCCCGAAGTATCTCTAGACATGATAATAAAAGTATCATTATTATGGGGTCTTTTAAGAGAAACGAATGGCAAGTATTGCTTAACATATAAAGGCGAACTTCTAACAGAAAATGGATGGACAGTCTAAAATATGCTTCTCTGATGTGGGGTGAAGAACATTATTTAGCTATGTCAAAACTTTCCGAAGCATTAAAAGACGATCGCCCCAAGTTTAAAGATTTATTCGGCGATGAGTTCTTTGATTATTGCAGTAGGAATGTGGATAAAAGCTTGATTTACAATAGGGCAATGGCAGAATATAGTATAGATTATAATGATATTATCAATCTATATGATTTCTCGAGCACCATAAGATTGATGGACATAGGCGGTGGCCAAGGACAGCTTCTTTCTAAAAATATTAGCAAAGTATCCGAATATAAAAAATGGAATTGTATTGGATCTTCCTAATGTCATAGAGGAAGCAAAGCAAAACTTAAAAGAATCACCACACTACAATAAAATTGAACTTAAACCGGGGGATTTCTTTTCTTCTATCGATTGCCTAGATGCTGATACAATAATTTTAAGCAGGGTTCTGCATGATTGGAATGATAATGGTGCAATTAAGATTTTAAAAAATATTTCAGGACTGTCTAAAAGAAAACGGTAGGTTGTTAATTTTTGAAATGGTCGTTCCTGAAAATCCTAAAATCGATATGGGTACAACTCTAAACTTTGATTTACTTGTTATGGTCGGAGGAAAGGAAAGGACTAAAGAAGAATTTAATACACTATTAAAAAATGCAGGCTTTAAGATTAAAGATATTAAAAAATGTAAAAGTATCATCTCAATTATAATTGCTGAAAGGATGAATTAGCTTGATAAAAGGGGTTGTATTATATGGATAATTGTCAAAAGTTTTTAGATAATTTACGGCTTATACCACCTGGCTCTTCTTTTGCCATCCTAATACGCCATGCTGAGCGCCACGAATTTAATACAGGGCAATTAGGAAATAATGTCCCGATAACCGCTAGCGGTGCTGAAGCATCTATAAAATTTGGCAACAATCCTTATATAAAGACAATCAAAGAAATCAAATCGAGTCCGATTCTACGTTGTGTACAGACTAGTAATAAAATTTTAGAAGGTGCAGAGCTAAGCCACTTGAATATCACTACTAGAACCACTCTAGGCGAGCCCGGTTCATATGTCAATGATTCCTTAGTAGCTGGAAAACAGTTCTTGTTTAACGATGCAATTAGTGTGTTAGAAGAATATATGGATAAGGGAACATTGGATGGTTTTTTATCTGTAAAAGAGGGTAGCGTTAATCTGCTATCGTCAATCCTGCAAGATATAGCCGGGAAACGACTTACGCTGCTTATATGTATCTCATGATGCGATAATCGTGCCATTTATAAAATATTTTACAGGAGAAAAATTCGGTCGTGATCACTGGCTTGACTTTCTTGATGGAATTATTATTACTGAACTTAACGGTGAAATTAGAATGATCAGAAATGAAAAAGAGTATATTATTAAAGTTTAAGTTGCCATAATATAAAATAATAGAAAAGTCGGCACGCGCCGACTTTTACATACAACTTAACATATCAAGCGCTCGTCATCACAGCCCGGCATCTTTTCTCACTTTGAAATCCGCCACTGCGATCCTCTCGCCTTCGCACACGGGACATTTAACTCTGGTTTTAAGATACCACCCGTCTTCCCGTACCAGCATATCGGTAAAGCCAATAGTCCCGCAGCCCAGACATTCTACATCAACGATTATGTTGATCAGCCCATCCGGTAAAGAGACAAATTGGTCGGGTTCTCTCGGCATCTCATCAAATTCATTATCCGTTCCATCCACTGTAGTGTTATATTCATTATAACTCTCTAGCAGGAACCGGATCTTTTCTTCTGTCGATTTGCCCGGCATCTTGCTGTGCCATAATTCCCGACGCAATTCATCAGATATCCAGGTGTGCGCTTCATTTGCATCAAGCGCATTGCAAGCACCGTCATGTTCATCCATGGCGGACCGCCTCCTTAGAGTATTTTATCGCGTCGATTTTAATCCCCTCTACTCGCCAATACTTAACTCATTAATAAAATCCCATTGCCATGATTTAGCGGTTCTGAAGATATTAGCCCAATATTACTGGAAAAATACCTAATGAATATATATTATATTTGTATATGAATAATAGTCATGGTTATCTATTCGAAAATTATCGGCGATATGCATCGGTTTTCTAAGCCAAAACTCGAGAAGATCAAGATAGCTCAATGCAGAATAACTCAAGCATCCCTTGAAACCTTTCCTGAACAAGCTTCTTATACTATTTCTTGTTTATATAGAGGTATAATATGAATAATTTAAAGCAGGATGGATCATTTTCATGGAATAACATCAATAGCACCCGCCTTTTTGTCGTCTTTATGGGATTGCTTGCCGGCTTAACGGGAATGGTCCATGGCTTATACGAAACCTTCCAGGGAAATACGCCGACAGGGGGCAATGTAATAGCATCATTTGGCGTGTTTACTCTTATTCAAAACTATCTCTTTACCGGCATCGCCGCGATGATCGTCGCTTTATCTTTAGCCATATGGACCATCGGTTTTATCCACAAGAAGAACGGCCCGATCGTTTTCCTGATCCTCGCAATATTACTCTTTTTAGTCGGTGGCGGCGTAGCCATAGTCTTCTTCACGCCCGTTGTCTGGGCTGCCTCGACGCGTATCAATAAACCCCTGACCTGGTGGAGAAAAACTTTACCTGAAAATCTAAGAAAGCTATTGGCGAGATCCTGGCCGGCCATTTTTATCATCGGTTCCTTATGCTTATCCATCGGCATCGGCATCTGGCTATTCCTCACGCCGCCGGGCCCGTCGTATAAAGACCCTGCTCCTCCAGTCAATCACCTGGATATTTATCGGCCTCGGGTTTTTACTGCAAATGCTGACCATCGTTTCCGGGTTCGCCCGGGATATTGAGCGACAGAAAAGCAGTATTATAAGTCAAAAGCATTAAACCTGCCAGCTCTTTTGGTATCGTGACAGCCAGACTTCCACCTATTTTGAAAGTCTTACGTATGAATAGATAATCTAATATGTGTAGATTATTTTCACTGCCCACATACTATTCATATTTTATAATTATAATTTGTGTATAAGATACTATGCTTGAAACTGATCAAATTGATACTTATGATCCATATCATGAAAGATATCCATCCACCCAATGTGACGACATTAAGACAACGTCAGAGGAAATGATTAGAAGACCGTTCTCTATAAAAAATTCTCATATTTTATCATCTCAATTGATTTGAGCATGGTTTTGATAAAATGGTGCCATCAGTTTTTTATATAAAAAAGATATACTTGTATATACAGGGGATATGAATTGCAAGACATTCATAATATCCCTATAAAATTAAAAAAGCATGCGTCTCAGACATTGGCAAAAAGATTTCAGTTAAATGCGAAAGATGTAATGCATTATATCAAAACTGCAAAGATTGTTAAACCAATCGAAAAAGACGGGAACATCGGCATACTACAGAGTAACATCGGTAAGTGCAAAATACAATTCGTATGCACGATAAGAGAAAATATTCTCTATATTATAACAGTTGAGGAATGTAAATGAGTTCATGTCCAATATGCAATACTCCGATGAAAAAGGAGCGACGGGAAATTGAAAAAGGCATCTACGCCCAGGTTGAAGTATGCCCGAAGTGCCAGGATGAGTGGTTAGACCTTAAGGCATACGATAAGTTATACCAGTATTATAATCGAAAAGCCTTTAAAATCGGCGGAAGCCTGGCGGTCAGGATACCAAAGCAGTTTGCAGACATCGTAGGCTTAAAAGAAGGCATGAGCGTTAAATTTGAGATCAAGGACAATAAAATAGTCATGGAAGCTATCGGATAAGATCGCACATTACACAATTATCTCCGTTGGGCATATCACATCTTTTATCATAATATTAAAAAAATAGAAAAGTCGGCCTGCGCCGACTTTTTACTCATAAATTCATCCAGACCTCAGCTTTACAGCCCGGCATCTTTTCTTACCTTGAAATCCGCGACTGCGATCCTCTCGCTTTCGCAAACCGGACACTTGATCCGAGTTTTAAGATACCATCCGTCTTCCCGTACCAGCATATCGGTAAAGCCAATAGTCTCACAGTCCAGACATTCTACATCAACGACGATGTTGATCATCCCGTCCGGTAAAGAGACGAATTGGTCGGGTTCATCCGGCATCTCATTACATGTATTGATCAGTTGTTCTACTGTAGTGATATTCTCGTTATAGAACTCCAGTAGTGACCGGACCTTCTCTTCTGTCGACCGGCCCGGCATTCTGCTGTGCCATAATTCCCGACGCAATTCTTCTGATATCCAGGTGCGCTCTTCGCTTGCATTCATTATATCGCAAGCACCGTCATGGTTATCTTCCATGCCGTATCGCCTCCTTAGAGTATTTTATAGCGTCGATTTTAATCCCCTCTACTCGCCAATACATAACTCATTAATAAAATCCCATTGCCATGATTTAGCGGTTCTGAATATATTAGCCCAATATTACTGGAAAAATACCTAACGAATATAAATTATAATTGTATATGAATAATAATCATGGTTATCTAATGGAATATTATCGGCGATATGCATACGGTTTTCTAAAATGCCAAAACTCCATAATACTAATTTCAACGAAAACCTAACTTATAGTAAAAAGTAACAATGATCAGTATAAGCAAATACTATTAATAATTCCCTTTTGTTAATATATAATTGAATCTGAAACACGATTTATGCTAACATGTATAAGACGATCATACCCGGAGCTATGACATGGAAGACTGGCAGGAAATGGCGATCATCGTAATAGTTGTTTTGCTTTTAATGATAGGCTATTTCGTCTATTTGGGCACACAGATGATGTCGCTAAAAGACTCTGTGACTAATCTCGCCAACGTCCAGCAATCCATCAGCAGCATCGGCGGCTCCCAGGGATCGAGCCCTGTATCGCCCTTATATGGGATCTTAGGTGGCTTAGGCAGATAAAATGCCGAGCTACGACAGAAAAAAGAGATTTCAACAAAAGTTATGATTACGAACTTAATTAGTGTTATATCGATATTTCGACGTAGGTAGCATGCGTTGAAGGCTCGGGAACAGCCAGATTTTCACGCTTCAGACCTTCAAGATGAAATATAATGGCTTCTCTCATCTTCCGGATAGTTTCCTCTTTAGTACGGCCGGTGGCAATAACACCAGGCAAGTCGGGGCAGTATGCTGAATGGTTGCCTTTCGCCTTTTCAATGATGATCGTGTACTTAACCATTTTCATCTCCTTTTCAAGCCAGCTTGTTTTAAAATACTATTTAAAGTTCCTCTGGCGATATCATCATCTTCATGGCCGGATATTGTTACGAGGCCTTTTTTAATATTGTGCTTGTATTGACGATGGTCTCCATGTATCCTGACCAGATACCAGCCATCGCCCTCAATTAGTTTAATTACTTTTCTTATTTTCATTATGACGCCTTGAAATATAAAGATGCTGTGATATACGATAGCCACATTTCATATAACATATTTTCAATTATTTGTATTTAAGTCCATCGGGATCGCTTTATGATTCGATAGAGTAATACGGGTATCTTGAAAAACCCTTTAGCATCAATGAGACTGATACGATTGTTAAGCGGGACATTTTTAAATATCATTGTTTCAATATTTGTCTATTATCTATGATTCGACCGGGGCAAGCCTGGCGAATATAGAAAGGATCTACATGCATGTGCCGGAGAAGGATATCGACCGTATCACTCCCCGCGAGGAAGATTTGTGCTTTAATGAGTCACAGCTTTGCCAGATCCTTTTAGATAATGCGCCTTTTGCAGCTTTTATTTTCGAGGAAGGCCGGATATGCTGTTATGTGAATCATTCGGCAGAAGTGCTTACCGGATATACCAGGGACGAGCTCTTTAATATCAGTTATAGGGACCTGGTCCATCCGGATTTTCAAGAGCTGTTCAGGGAACAAGGGCTATTACAGTTATCAGCGGTACCCGCCCCGGCCAGGTATGAGATCAAGATCATTACGAAGAGCGGCCAGGAGCGATGGATAGACCTGAATGCCACGGCCATAAGCCTGAACGGGGCTTCCTGCGTTTTTATCACTGCGATGGACATCTGTGAGCGTAGGCAATTTGAAGAGATACTAAAGCTCGCGCAATTCAGCGTCGATACGTCAGTTGATGCGATCTTTTGGATCACCTCGGATGGCAGGTTTTATAAAGTGAACAAGTCCGCATGCAGTGAGCTTGGGTATACGCAAGACGAACTCCTTGCCTTATACGTCTGGGATATTGATCCAATATATACAAAGGAAAGATGGCGTGATGAATGGGAATATCTAAAAAAGAATAAAAGCCACAAGTTTGAGACTTTGCATAAAACAAAAAACGGTAAACTGATCGCCATAGAGATACAGGCAAATTACCTCAGATATGACGATAATGAGTATTCATGCGCATATTCAAGGGATATCACCGAGCGCAAGCGGATCGAGGAATATCTGAAAATAACACAGCTGGCCATGGACAAATTCGGTGATTCCATTCTCTGGCTTTCGTCCGAGGGAAGATTTGTCTATGTGAACGAAGCCGCTTGCAAGTCTCTAGGATACTCCCGGGAAGAACTGTTGGCCATGCATATCTGGGATATCGACCCGCATTTTCCACCCGAGAGATACCTGAAAGGCTGGAGAGATGAATATCGGCAAAAGCGCTACATGAAGTTAGAGACGGAGCATGTCACCCACGGTGGCCGGATATTTCCGGTCGAGGTCACGATCAGCTACATCAAATACGACGATAAGGAGTTCCTGATCACTTTTGACAGGGATATCACCGAACGCAAGCTGGCCGAGGAGACATTGCGCGAAAGTGAAGAAAAGTTCAAGGTGCTCGCCGAGACCTCGGCGGCTGCTATTTTTGTCTATGATGGCCATAAGTTCGTTTCCGTGAACCAGGCAACGGAAAAGCTGACTGGATATTCGAGGGATGAGCTCCTACAAATGAGCTATGTAGATTTTATACATCCAGATTTCAGGGAACTGGTCCGTGATCGTAGCCAGAGAAGGATAAAGGGAGAAAACGTACCTCCACGCTATGAGTTTAAGATCATCACAAAGAAAGGCGAAGAGCGATGGGTGGAGCTCACTGCAGGGCGTATCATTTACAAACGTAAGCCTGCCGGAGTGGCGACGTTGTTCGATATCACCGACAGGAAGCGGGCCGAGAAGGAGTTAAGCGAGTCCAAAGACCAGGCGGAACTATATCTGGATTTAATGGGGCACGACATTAGCAACTTTAACCAGATTGCCCTCGGATACCTGGAGCTGGCCAGTGATCTGATCACCTCAGGCGGCAGTCTCGGCAAGAATAATATCGAGTTGATCGAAAAGCCGATCACGGCGTTAAAAAATAGCTCGAAGCTGATAGAGAACGTGAGAAAGATCCAGGAAACTGAGAACAAATGAGTTCCGGCTGAGCCGGGTAGATATTTGTAGCGTGATATCAAAAATGCGGGAATACTACACACATTTTGCCAGCAGGGATATTACCATAAATTATCTTCCGCCCGATGAGTGCCAGGTCATGGCTAATGATCTGATTAATGAGATATTCTCGAACCTGATTGAAAATTCCATAAAACACTCAAGTCCCGATAAACCCCTGGTCATTGACATTATTCAATCCGAGGTCTGTGAAGACAATAAGGAATATGACCGGGTATCGGTGGAAGATAACGGCCCTGGCATACCGGATGGAATTAAAGAAAAATTATTCACGCGTTTCTTCAGAGGCCAGACGATGACAAGGGGAAAAGGTCTCGGGTTATACCTGGTAAAAACCCTGGTGGATGATTTCAATGGCAAAGTGTGGGTGGAAGACAGGGTCCCTGGCGATCATACGAAGGGCGCAAAGTTCGTTGTCATGATACCGGTGTAGTATTTTTTGCGGCACACCCCGCCCCGACCCTGAGGTCACTATTACCGGTTGAATATCCTCGTTACAAGGGGAATTTTAATGCCGAACTTTTTATCCAGCACTGCCAGCGTACACCACGGCATCACATCCAGTATCGGGATAAAATCCATGGCTGCCCCGAATATGCTTTTTATCGATGAGACGCCCAGCGATTTTAAGAACGATGCTTCGACTGCAAGTAATGGCACTTCGATGACGATGCCAATGCCCGTAAGGTCAAAAGGTATGGCTGTGACCAGATCGATCACGATAGCGATGCCTAAGGAAGTGTAATCGGATGTGGAAAATTTGTGTCCTGAGATATTGGAAAATTCAGAGGATACTGTTGGGCTGGCTTGTTCGAAAGACATAACTAAGCAAATATCTCGTTTAATATGTTATCAACTTTATCCCCACCGGGGACAGTGCATCCAGTACTCGCACAAGCTACCGACGAACCACTCGAAAAAGCCTGCCAGTAGATCCCGTTGCTGCTCTTGATTAATCGTTTCTGCACATATGGATGGGCCATTTAGCTTAGGTATGAATGCTTCATTTAAACCATAAATTTATATGCACCAAGCTCTTAATTATCGAATAGAATCTGTTTGCCTGACAGTGAAAAAACGTCTTATTTATTTCTCGCAATCGGATTATCTAGATGATTTTATAGCTTTTCCTAAGACCCATATTACAGTTATCTGGTGGGCCTATCTTCGATTATCAGCGAGAGATAACATCCTGACAGTAAAAGCACAAAAGGGAATATTATATGCTTGCATACATTAGATTCTTATATTCGTGCAGTTCGGGTTTTAGGGGCGCTTTTTTGGTTCTTAGAAACTGTGCTTTAGAGCTTTATGTCATTTAATAGAGTTTTTGAGTTTTCACGTTTTAACCGTGCCCTGGTGAATTTCGAGTTTTAGTGTTAAAAAACTAAAATATCTTTGTGTCTTCGTGCTACTGTATGGACAGACAGCAAACCAACGACTAAAATAAAAAAATAGGCTAACCTGGAAGCCGTGCGAACTTGTCAGCCTTATTCAGGTCACTTCGTTCCCCGTAAACTCTTGGGCTCTTCCATACGGTTCACTTCTCCCTCGATAGCCGGTAGTGACACGACGAACTTGCTTCCCTTCTTGAAATCACCCGGTACCCTGTCCTCGACCAGGATGGACCCGCCGATCCTTTCCAGCAGCATGGGTATGACGAACAGCGGCATCTCCTTTCCATGTGCCTCGGTAATGCCCACATGAAACCCGAAAAGGTCCGGCTTCAGATCATCCGCGACGCCCGGCCCGGTATCAGTTATGGAAACCCTCAGCATCGGCATATCGTCGACAGTTGCGCGATCGACGGTGATCTCGACCTGCTTTTGGTCCCGTGCGTTTTTCACGGCCCTCCTGATCAGGCTATAGAACACTTCGTCGACCAGGTCTGCCCCGTTTATCGACCTGCCCTGCCCGGGCGCATACTTGATCGCGACGTTGTCGCCCTCCTGGAGGACGTCTTCGATGCTCGCTTTTAAGATATCATCGATATCCAGTGTCTCGATATCGATCTCCTCAGCGAGTGTACGGTCCAGTAGGCGCACGTTATCCACGATGGTCTCGCTTTCACGCACCGTGTCCATGATACCCTTTACCAGCTGCCGCTCATCGGACTTAAGGCTGGAGCTGGAAAGCAGCGTCTGCAGGTCGTTTTGCATGATCTTATTCAAGCCCTGGATGTCGTGTTCGATGATGTCCAGGTACAGCTCCATCTGGCCACGTATCGAGGATGAGCGCTCGCAAAGGCTTGCGTTGGAGATCATCAGTGCACAGCGTTCAGCCACCGCCTGCAGGATGTGCAGCTCACGATCGCTGTACTCATGTGCAGCGACCCAGTCCGCATGGATCACGCCGATCACCTGGCTGTCCACGATCATGGGAGCGCCCAGCAGCGCGTGTATCCCGGCGCCTGTAATGTATGGGTTCGTGACAAGCGGATCGATCTGCGCATCCGTTATGAATAGCGGCTGTTTCATCTCGATGATCTTGCCCTCGAAACCCTGGCCATATTGTGAGACGTAATTGCCAACTGAATCCTCCTCGACGCCCATGCTAGCATATACTCGTAAAACTTTGCCCTCGCGTAGTAAGATCGTGACCGCATCGGCTTTCAGCAGATCCATCAGGCTCGTGAACACGTTCTCCAGCAGTTGTTCCTTATTTTCCGCGCCGAGAGTGCTCGTCTCAATCGTGAGGATCGCCGATAACTCCTCGTTCGAGGCTTTCAGCTGCGCCATAAGGTTTTGGTTTTCCTCAGTTCCCATCATCCGGGTGCTTGCCCCCCTGATTTTTATTATTGTTACTAGTTTTTTATTTGCCTATAAAACGTGAATCGATGTTTTAGCCGACACGGAGACGAAATCCTGTAATTTAACCAGCCCGATAAAAGCGTTAAGTTTAAATGAAGTAAGACCAACATAACTTGAATGTTTAAAAACCTGATTATTTGGGCTAAAGAGTTCAGGCTTTTATTCCTACTATTTGTCATCTTTCCCGTCACACTTGGGGCCGTTATCGCTTCAAAATATGACCCGGCGGGCTTTAGCTGGCCGTATTTCGCGCTATCCATCGTAGCGATCCTGTTATTGCATGCGGGCACCATCGCGCTGAATGACTTCTTCGACTATAAGAGCGGCAACGACACCGCCAATACTGAAAGAACGAAGTATTCCGGAGGCACAGGGCTTGTACCTGACGTACTGTCGCCCGCCTCTGTATTTATTGCGGGGATACTTTGTTTTATTTTATGCGTCGTGATCGGCATCTTCATCGTTGTCTCGCGTAGCTTTATCCTCTTACCGATAGGTATTGCCGGCGTAGGGATAGGATATTTCTATTCTGCCCCGCCTTTGAAGCTGGCTTACCGGTTCCTGGGAGAGTTATCCTGGTTTGCGGTCATGATCCTGATGGCTCTGGGCTCATTTTTTGTGCAGGTGCCAGTCAGCTCGTTCGACGAGCTTTCACTATCGCTCGGCACGATCTGGAACGTGATCGTCGCTTCCCTGCCGCTGGCGTTCATGGGCACGGTGGGCATTTACATCCTGGAGTTTCCGGATTATAACGCGGACCAGATCGCCCATAAGTGGAACCTGATGACCCTGTTCGGTAAAAAATACGGGCTTCCGATCTTCTTAGCGTTAAGCTCGCTGTCATATATATCACTGATCGCGGGCGTTTTGGCCGGGATGATCCCGTGGCCTGCGATCTTCGCGCTGATCACGATACCGCTGGTGATCTTTGCGTCCGTCGGGCTGAGGCGTTACCATGGCGGCGCTAAGAATATCGTGCAGTTCATCGAGATGGTCATCGCCACTAATATTGTGATCGGCGTGATCATGATCGTCGCGTTCCTGCTCTAAGCCTCGATCGTAATGAAATAGTTGTATATCTAATTTTTATTTACAGTTCATACGCTATCGTGATCAGAGAGCTGGAGCGTTGTCAATATGGACGATCCGGGTGGCATTAAAAAACAAAATACTGGCCTGACACAGGAGGAAGTCAACGAGCGCCTGGCCCGGTTCGGGTATAACGAAGTGCCTGAAGTGCGCCAGAGCAGGCTCAGAATGTTTCTAAAAAGATTCTGGGGTATCACGCCCTGGATGCTTGAGGTCACGATGGTCTTGACGTACGTGATCGGAAAATATTACGATACCGTGATGATCGCTATTTTATTGATCTTCAACTCGTTACTGGGCTTTTTTCAGGAGGAAAAGGCGAACTCAGCTCTCGAGTATTTAAAGAAAAAGCTGAGCGTGGAAGCGCGTGTCCTCAGGGATAAAAAATGGGTGCTCGTGCTGGCGCGAGAGCTGGTCCCGGACGATATGATCCGGCTGCGCGCGGGCGACCTGGTGCCCGCGGACGTCAAGATACTGTGGGGAAATGCGGAATCCGACCAGTCGGCGTTGACCGGCGAGTCCTTTATCGTCGAAAAAAATGCAGGCGATATACTGTATTCAGGCTCTGTGGTGCGAAGAGGCGAAGTGACCGGCATCGTTACTTCCACGGGCACTCGGACCTATTTCGGCAGGACCGTGGAGCTTGTACAGATCGCGAAGCCTAAGTTACATATGGAGGCGGTGACCGCCAGTGTGGTAAAATGGTTGATGGCGCTGGTCTTCCTGCTGGTAGGCATCGCCACATGCTACGCACTCATAAAAGGAATGGACATGTTCGGGCTTATCCCGATCACCGTATTATTGTTGATCTCCACGATACCTGTCGCGTTACCTACGATGTTCCTCTTAAGCACGGCGCTAGGGTCGCTGGAGCTTGCGAAGCAAGGCGTCCTGGTCACGAGGCTGAACGCCGTCGAGGATGCGGCTACGATGGATATTCTTTGCGTGGATAAGACTGGCACGATCACTATGAACAAGCTGTCGATCGCAAATATCGTCACCATCTCCGGGTATACGGAAGCCGATGTGCTGATGTACGGGACGCTCGCGTCGGAAGAGGCTAACAGGGACCCGATCGATACGTCGTTCATCGATGCGGCTGCAGAAAAAAAGGTGTCCACGGTCGAGTACTCGATCAAAGAATTCGTGCCGTTCGACCCGTCGACCCGCAGGACTGAAGCAACCGTTGAAAAGGGCAGCTATTCATTTATCGTGATGAAAGGAGCCGTCGGAACGATTGCCCCTCTTTGTAAAAATCCAGAGGAAGAGATCGAACAGATCCAGAAAGCCGTGGAACGTTCTATATTAGAGAAAGGCTACCGGGCCATTGCCGTTGCAAAAGGCGATCATAAGGACGACCTCCGGATGATCGGTGTCGCGCTGTTGTATGATATGCCGCACCCGGATTCGCCCCGCTTGATCGGGGAGCTGATGGACCTGGGCATCGACGTGAAGATGCTTACTGGCGATGCGCTGCCCATTGCCAGAGAGTCTGCCCGGCAGGTCGGGTTGGGGGATAATGTCACTGACGTGCGGGAATTAAAAACAGTCACTGACAGCGATCAAAAGCTCAAGGTCATTGAAAAGAGCAACGGTTTTGCCGAAGTGCATCCTGAAGGGAAATATATCATTGTTAAAACACTGCAGAGAGGCCGCCACATCGTAGGGATGACAGGCGATGGAGTCAACGATGCGCCGGCGTTAAAGCAGGCTGAAGTGAGCATTGCCGTCAGCAGCGCAACGGACGTGGCAAAAAAAGCTGCCGGTATCGTGCTTACCAGGGAAGGGCTGGGAGGCATCGTGGACCTGGTCAAGAGCGGCCGGAGGACCTATCGACGCATCATCACGTGGATCCTGAACAAGATCGTACGGACGTTCCAGGTCATGGTCTTCCTCATAGCCGCCTTTATCTGGACCGGCCAGTATGTGATCTCCATTTTTAGCATGATCCTGATGATGTTCCTGCTGGACTTCGTCATCCTTTCGCTTTCTACCGATAACGTCGAGTATTCAAAAAATCCCGATGACTGGGACCTGTCGGGGCTGATCAAAGTAGCCGTACCGCTTGGGCTGGTCATCCTGGTCGAATCTCTTGTGTTATTATACTTAGGCCTGAGCTATTTCGGCATGGCGGTCGGATCGGACCGCCTGTATACGTATACGTTCGACATTTTTATGTTCCTGGGACTTTGCGATGTGCTGATCGTAAGGGAGAGAGGCCATTTCTGGAAGTCCATGCCGAGCACAGTGATGTTACTGTCGATTGTCATGGATGCGCTTCTTGTGGTGGTAATATCGGTCATAGGGCTGCCCGGGCTTTCGCCCCTATCGCCTACTATCGTGCTGTTTGTGCTTGCAGCCATAATGATATTTACCTTTGGGATCAATGACCTTTTTAAAATATTACTGGTCAGGGCATTCTGGAAGGTGCGTTAGTAGTCGCTAGCAAACGTTTATCATATTTTGCCCTGATTATTGATTCATAAAAAAGCGGTGTAACATGGAAGAGATGAAAAATCGACTGATACTTCTATACATATTAACGCTAATAGCGCATCAGGCCCAGATTTTCGAGGAGTTGTGGGACCATACCATACTCGTGACTACCCTGGGTGAAAACATCTATGTCATGCTGAACTGGGCGCTCTTCTGCATACCGCTGGCACTGTTATACTTTATTTTTATGGATAAGAAGTGGGCATATTACCTGAGCGCCGTGTATTCGATCATCATGATGTTCCAGGGCGTGGAGCGCATCGTCATATCGGTCGTACAGGGCAATCTGGTCGCGACATTACCCATAGTTTTGACGGGCGCGATCATCTACCTCATCTGCATACCTATGATCTATTACATTTACAAGAACATAGAGCGTATCGGACATCAAAGCACGCATCTGGAGAGATACAGGAACTATATTAAAACGTGAAAATATCCGGGTCCTGAAGGTCCATAGAGATAAAAACTCTATGTTGTTTTGATTCTGTCTTTTAAGATAAATGTAGTCGTTTTTAATTAATATGTAAAATTAGATGGATTAGCTATCCGGTATCTTAATGAACTGTTCTTTGATCCTATGTGTGGTCAGGATCGTGTTGGTCGCCATGATACCGTCGATGGACGAGATGCTCGTGATGATATCCCGCAGCATTTCGACGTTATTTGTCCGCAGCTTCAGGATGATATCGAATGGTGCGAGCGTCTCGTGTATTTCGAGCACGGAAGGGATATGCGAGAGGTTCGCTAATACCGCATCCTTTCTATTGCCCATTAATGCATCTCGCTGAAGCTCTATGCCGACAAATGCGACCGTCTTTAGGTCCATGATCGTCGGGTCGAACATAATGGTAAATCGTTCGATGATCTTGTTTTCTTTTAACGTACAAATACGCTTATGTACGGTAGAAGACGAGACGCCGAGATCCTTTCCGATGTCGGCAAGCGAGGCGCTGGAATCCTGAGAGAGCTTCTCGATGATCTTCATATCGATAATGTCTAGTTCCTTAACTGATTTGTTAGCCATAGCAATCCATAGTTTTTATTATCTGTTTTTACTTGAAAGGATTAGCATCATAAAACACGAATTATATAATAAAATACACGAAGAAAGCCAGTTTATTGAAAAATCATATTATGATAGTACCCGAACTTTGAATAATTTTTCTATGAAAATTACAATTATTTTATTCCATATAATGACTGAAAACAGGCATATGGAGAGATGATATAAGATCTGGTGACACTCGCGGCTTCGCGTTATAGCATGATTTATGCCAGCAATCTTTATATATTACATCCATAAGGCAAAAATATCCTGATAAAAATCTGTAAAAATTGGAGGGTATTCGTTTTTGAGGGTAATTTTTTGAGGGTATTTAGGCGGTGATATACACCGCCTTAGTTTGAGCCATCCCCTTGATAGCAAACTGGAGGGTAAAGGGAAGGTGATCATAAGATCATGACGGACATGATGTCCGTCATATTTCACTGCACAATCTGATCCATCCCACAATAAGTAATATATTATAGATTGTCTTATATGTTTTTATATAATTAAGCATATTTTAATCTACTCAGTCGCTTTTTATAGATAAGCAGGCCGACGCTCTGCAATACATGTTTTATACAATATATGCCTCCATGAGATATATTTTGTCAAAATGTGTGCCAATAAAATATGATTTTTCAAAACATGTTATCATACGTATATGATTTTTCAGCACATGTGCTGAAAAAAAATAAAAGCCGGCGCCATATCAAGAACCACTCAACATAAAACCAACGAATAGGATATGTAATAGCTGATATTACAAACCATTATTCAATGTGATTCTTTTTGAACCACGACAGCACGTGGAACACGGCGAAAAACACTGGACATGCTTTAGTATAAGCCTCCGGCGGCTATGTGTTACATTCAGTTTGGGCGTGTTTGGGACTAGTGGCTAACCACAGAGAACACAGAGAACACAGAGTGTTTATGGTTACGCCTCCGGCGGCTGTGTAATTCATAGATTCTAATTATTCTCGAATCAAGTGTTAGATTTGCTGGCATACTGAATAGTCACCCGGCCGCCGGAGGCTTTAACCAAACGTTCGCCGTGTTCGCCGTGCCGCCGTGGTTAGCAATGAGTCGCCCGGCCGCCGGAGGCTGAACAATAACGTCCTCTGTGTTCTCCGTGTTCTCTGTGGTTAGCAATGAGTCACCCGGCCGCCGGAGGCGTATACTAAACCAATTCTTAGCGTCTTCGCGTCTTTGCGTTGGAGACCGCTGATTATACACACTCGACCCGGGTAACAAAAATAATAAAAAAGAGGTTATGGATGCGTGTAGTAGGCTACGACGACCCCGTTTATCGAGTCGATCCGCACGAATCCGAACCTCTCGAACTGCACGACATTGTTGAGCTCGTTGTGTATGCCCCGCTCAGCGATGCCATGGAAGTCTCCCTCCGGGCCGTGTACGACGACAGTAAAGCCGTCCATGGGCGCCCAGTGGATGATCTTCGCGCTGTGCTGCTTGATGACAGAGATATCGTTACCGATATACTCGGCTTGCAGCGGATCGGTGCTGGTGATCCTCACGTTGTACAGGTCCTTCAGTCTTACGATGTCGCCCACATTCATTTCTTGCGAGTCGAAGAGCGGCACTAGTATTTCCGGATCCTGCTCCACGAAGAGTTCCCTGAAGCCTCTTGCGTGGTCCTGAGGGTGCAGCGGAGCTTTTGCGGTCGTGGCGGGCGCATTGGAAATATTCAGCGCCACCGGGTTGTTCACGAAGAAATACCTGTTAGCCTTCGGGTCAATGATCTTACGGTTCTCGGCGTACAGCGTGTCCATGCTGAACTCGATGTCAGTCTCCGTGACACCCATGCTGACCATGACATCGCGTATGGCTTCCGGCTCGAAGCCTCTTCTCTTAAGTGCGGCGACCGTGGGCAGCCTTGCGTCGTCCCAGCCGGTAAATTCGCCTGCTACGATGCCTTTTTTCATTTCGCTGGTGGAGAATTTCCCGAACCCGAGCAGCCGGACGCGGCCCCAGTGGCTGACATGCGGGTATTCCCAGCCAAGGTATTTGTACATATACCGCTGCTTGTCCGCGGTCTTTATCAGATCCTTACCTCTAATGATGTGCGTAACGCCCAGGAAGTGGTCCTCCATGGCGGACTCGAAGTCCAGCATCGGCCAGACGAGGTATTTATGGCCCGTCCTGGGGTGCTCCTCCCGAACGATGCGGAACGCCACGTAATCCCTCAGTGCCGGGTCTTTGTGCGTGATATCCGTCTTGATCCTGAGAACGACTTTCTCCTCGAAGTCGCCGTTGAGCATCGCCTTCCAGTTCTTCATGTTCTCTTCGGGCGTGGCATCCCTGTGCGGGCACGGCTTTGCCCGCGTCCTTGAGCTCGTTGAAGGTCTCTCCGCTGCAGAAACACACATAAGCCTTGCCCAGCTCGATGAGCTTCTCGGCGTACTCATAGTACATGGGTATGCGGTCGGATGCGATGTACACCTCGTCCGGCGGGCAGCCCAGCCACGTCGCCTGCTCTACATACCAGCGGTACGCCTCGAGCATGGGTTTTTTAATGAGAGGGTCGGTATCGTCGAACCGCATGATGAATTTACCGTTGTACATACGCGCGTATTCGTGATTGACGATGATGCCCCTGGCGTTGCCAAGCGATGGCGGGCCATTCGGGTTCGGGGCGATGCGCAGCGTTACTTGCTGCCCTGGCTGGACTTTCGAGATATCCAGCTCCGGCAGCCCTCTTCGCACTTCTTTTTTTACCGATAGTTCCTCGATCAGCTCAGGTGCGATCGACTGAAGCTTCATCTTGACCTCTTCCGGCGACATTAGCTCGATCTCTTCGAGGACTTTCTTGACGATCGGCATGAGCTCCTTGGCCCGGGGCTTTAATTCCGGGTGTGTGCCCAGTAGTTTTCCCGGTGACAGCCCCGACCTGGGGGACTTTCCCGTACTTATACGCGTTCTGGAGCGCTAACTTTTGAATGATGATCTCTAATTCTTGATTATCCATGTACTGATGCTCCGTAATCCAGATGAGACTGATTTGCGACGGACTACAATATCGTGATTGTAATACTTATTATTTACTATAGCCTTAAAAAAGCTCAAGGCTTTTTATAGCCCCAGATATGCAGCGACAGGTCGACCAGCAGGTCCGTCGCGGCTTCATCGTCACTCATATGGCAGTGGGATACATAAAATCAAGATCAGGACGCCTTTTATCGCGATCCCCCAGTTCAAAAGAAGTTTCCATAGGGTCTTTATCGCTCATGTCAATGCCTTTGAAACCGGCCGAAAAATTCCGATATGCGCCATGAAGTCTTTGACATCCAGGTTATTGATGTCCCTTGCCATCTCGCCATCAAGACAGCGAGGCGGCAATCATCGCTTTTATAAAGTCGCTATTATCTTTGAGGAGCTGCTGCCGTTTTTAATGAATGTTCCGCATGTAGCCGGGAAAATCGTCATAGTCGATATTTTCGGGCTGCTTCATGCTCAACAGGCTCTCCATGGTCTGACGGCCAAATCCCTTGACAAGTATATCGAACTTGCCTCCCGGGAAATATTTGTAGATAAGCCCGACGCTAACCCCGGCGGATTCCGCGATGTCCCGTGATCGTCACCTTATCGTAGCCCTTTCGTCTCGATCAGCAAGACCGTGGCTTCGGTAATGGCCTCGATCTTAGCCTCTTTATCCCGGGTGATCCTTTTTATCGTCGGTGACGGCCTTTTTGGCGAGCATACGATACCCCTATTTGTGGAACAAGTTCAAAAACTTTATTGGCATTGATAAGCCTTAAAACTTTGTGAACAATGTTCACTATTTTAGAAATAACCGTTGCAGTCATCCGAAAGCCTCTATCTGATCATTAGTAAGCTTTATATATTGGTAGTCAAGCATCATACACAAACTTTATAAATACTTACCCGATAAATGCTTAGTGAATATTGTTCACTCCGAACAAAGCAGTCGGAGTATATCAGAGTAAAAAAAATATCGGAGGCATGGACTTTGTCCGTTATCAATATCAATAAATTAACCAAGCATTACGGAAAAACATTAGCCTTGAATGAAGTAGATCTCACCGTTGAGAAAGGCGAGGTCTATGGTTTTATCGGCCCGAACGGCGCCGGCAAGACCACGACCCTTCGCATCCTGCTCGGGCTCCTGAATAAAGACTCGGGAGATGTCAGCCTGCTAGGCGGAGACCCGTGGAAAGACCAGGTAGCTCTCCATCGCCGTCTGGCATATGTGCCGGGCGACGTCAGCTTGTGGCCGAATCTAACGGGCGGTGAGGTCATAGATCTGTTAGCCAGACTCCGCGGGGACCTGGACAAGGAGCGCCGCGCCGAGCTGATAAAGCGCTTCGACTTGGACCCGACGAAAAAGTGTCGTACTTATTCGAAGGGTAACCGTCAGAAAGTAGCCATTATTGCGGCTTTTGTTTCCGATGTCGATCTGTATATACTCGATGAGCCTACGTCGGGCCTCGACCCATTGATGGAACTCGTCTTCAGAGAATGTATTGCCGAGGTTAAGAAGGCGGGTAAAACCGTGCTCCTATCCAGCCATATCCTGGCCGAGGTCGAGCATCTCTGCGACCGTATCAGCATCATCAAGGAGGGTAAGATCGTCGAGTCTGGATCGCTAGCCGATCTTCGCCACCTCACGCGCACTTCCGTAACGGTGATCACCGGCAAGCCGGTCACAGGCCTGAAAGAGTTACCCGGCGTGGGCGATGTCATCGTAGATGGCCCCCATACACAGTTTAACGTCGACTCGCTGGGGCTGAATGCCGCAGTACAATATCTGACCCAGTTTGACATTCATGCGCTAACCAGCGCCCCGCCCACGCTCGAGGAGCTGTTCATGCGCCACTATGAGCATGCGCCGGAGGCTAAAGTAAGATGAAAATGGAAGATTTCGCTGGCATCGGAAAGCTGGTCCGTTTGAACATCCGACGTGACTGGAAACTGCTGCTCGCCTGGGCCCTGGTGATCTCCCTGTACTTGGTCGTTGTCATAACGAGCTTCATCGATCTTTATACCACGCCACAAATGATCACGCAGTTCGCAGCCGAGACCAATAGTACCCTCGCTGAAGTCGCGTTGGTGGGAAAGATATTATCCCCGACGCTTGGCGCGCTAATCGCCTGGAAGGCCAGCCTATATATGTTTATCATCGGCGGCGTCGCGAGCCTTCTGGCCGTTATAAAGTATACCAGGACAGAGGAGGATACGGGACGACTAGAGCTCGTAAACTCGATGGCAGTCGGTAAGTATGCGGGGCTGACGGCAGCGTTGATCGTTGTGTTTGGCATAAACCTTGTCATAGCGGCTATAGCCATTGTCATACTATTAGGCTTCGGGGTATCTGCAGCCGGATCGATAGCCTTTGCACTGTCGATTGCAGCCGTAGGGTGTTTCTTTGCGAGTGTGGGCGGCATCACCGCGCAAGTATGCGGAAGCACGGGCCCGGCAAGAGCCTTTGCCGGAGGTATCCTGGCCCTGGCATACGTAGTGCGTATGGTGGCCGATGGCGCAAACATTTCCTGGCTATCGTGGGTCACGCCTGCAGGCTGGATGGAACAGGTACAGCCCTATGCAGGTAATAATTGGTGGATATTCGCGTTGTTCATCGTAGCTACCGCCGTGCTGACCGCCGCAGCCTTTATGATATCATCCAGGCGAGACCTCGGCACGGGGCTTATGCCCCAGAAGTCCGGCCCGGCTACGGCTTCGCCGGGATTACGCAGCTCCCTGGCCCTGGCCTGGCGGCTACAGCGCGGCATGCTCTTCGGTTTTACGATAGTGTTTATTATCGGTGGCGTGCTCATAGGCTTTATCACGAAAGCGGCTGCGGATCAGATGGCCACGAACCCGCAATTCATGGAGTTGCTCACTCGAGTAAGCGGTAATGCCCCGGCCGGGGATAGCTTCTTCATGATCTTCCTGGTCGTCCTGGGCTATGTCGCGACCATCTACGCTATCCTGGCCGCACTGAAGATGCAATCCGAAGAGAATGAGCTGCACGCGGATGCGATCCTGGCCACATCGGTCAGCCGTCTCCAGTGGGCGGCAAGCCACCTGGCCATCGCGCTGGTCGGCACGGCTGTCCTTCTGACGGCGTTCGGCCTGGTCGCGGGGATCACATATGGCGTGAGCATGGGTAACGTAGGAAACGAGCTGCCTCGCGTCCTCCTCGCCTCCCTGGCCTATCTACCAGCCATCTGGATTATCGCGGGCATTGCGGTCGCTTTATTTGGAATGCTGCCCAGGCTGACGATCGTGAGCTGGGGCGCCCTGGTCGTGTGTTTGCTGGTAGAGGTTGCCGGAGACGTAAAGCTGGCAGGCGGGTCGTTACTGGATATCTCGCCGTTTACCCACGTGCCGAAGATCCTGGCTGGTGATGGGTCGGTTTTGCCTCTGGCAGTACTGATCATATTGGCGGCGGTGCTGATCGTCGCAGGGTTGATCGGGTTCCAGCGTCGGGATATAAGTTAAAATAAGTGAATCCATCAATTTTTTTTATTTTTTTTATCGATATCATAATCCCATAGCTTTACGGATATTTCCACCAGCATATCAACAAGCTTTTCGTCAGTTGCAAATGCGCTGGGATAAAAGAGATGATGCATGATCATCGCATTTAGGACCTCAAGCCACTGTGTGGTGAACTCCCGCAGGTTTTTGCGGCCATTCAGGTTAATGCCCTTAAAATTTCCTATGAATGTCTTCATGGCCGTATCGTCGATAATGATCGTATCCTCTATGCCCTCGAAGAATTTTTTATCGGACAGCGACGCTATCGTCAGGGCGGTATAAATTTCATGATGTTTTCTGGCATAGGCGATCGAATCGGACAGGGCCTTTCGAAGATAGCCCTGGAAATCGTTGAATTCCGCCGAATCGGGCATGTAGATATTGAGTATGTCCAGTACAAATTTTCTCGATACGATCACTTTTACGATCTCGGGCTTTCCGCCCGGGAAATACTTGAATACGAGGCCGTTACTGACGCCGGCAGCCCTCGCGATGTCCCTCGTGGTAACGCTGCTATACCCGTTCGACTCGATCAGGGAAGTGGTAGCTTCTATGATACTGGTGATCTTTCCCTCTTTATCTCGGGTCCTGGCTTTTTTTTGTTGCACGTCCGGATTCATCATGTAGTTGTTAGTGGGCATTGCTCAAAAAGTTTATTAATGAGCAATGCCCACTAGATATAAGTGAGCAATGCTCACGATGGCATGAGAAGGCTACTCAAATGATTGAAGTCATAAAAACCGATAACCTGACAAAACATTATGGCGACGTACGTGCGGTGGACGGTATTTCCCTGAGCGTTAAGAAAGGAGAGATCTATGGGTTCCTTGGGCTCAACGGGGCGGGTAAGACGACTACGATCCGAATGCTACTGGGAATGATCAATCCCACTGCGGGCTCGGCTTCCCTATGCGGTAAAACGGTGAACGCCGGCAGTTATGGCCTGTGGGAAAACGTAGGCTATCTTGTGGAAACCCCGTATTCGTATCCCGAGCTTACTGTCAGGGAAAACCTTGAAATGGTCCGGCGATTGCGCGGCATCGAGGATAAAAGATCGGTCGATACTACCATGGAGAAGCTAAGGCTGACCTCTTACAAGGATAGAAAATCTAAGGACTTGTCGCTGGGGAATGCGCAGCGGCTGGGCCTGGCAAAGGCGATAATACACAATCCGGGGATACTGATCCTGGACGAGCCCTCTAACGGGCTGGACCCTGTCGGCATCGTTGAAATGAGGGAAATGTTCAGGGACCTGGCTCTCAACCACGGTGTCACAATATTCATCTCCAGCCATATACTCGGAGAGATATCCCGTTTAGCCACACGGATAGGGATCATTCACCAGGGCAGGATGGTGCAGGAAATAAATACCGATCAGCTTGAGCACCTACTGCGCAAGAGGCTCGTCATAGATGCACGGGATCAAAAGGCCGCTACAGGCGATGCTTATAAAGGAAGGCTATACGGTGAGCGTGTCAAAGGACGGCCACCTGGAATTAAAAGATGAAAATGCCATAACGAAACCGGAAGCCATCTCGACACTAATGGTGAAGGCAGGCCTGCCGCCGACTTTGTTAAAGGTCGACGGGGAAGACCTCGAGTCATATTTCTTGAGAGCTATCGGCGCAGGGGGCGCGTAAAATGACAGGCATATCGACAGCCATTTGGGCTGAAAGCTTAAAGGTCAGAAAGTCTAAAATGCTCTGGCTATCGATCCTGGCGGCTTTATTCATGGCAGCGATGATGGGCTTTCTAATGTTCATCGCCAAAAATCCGGAACTGGCCGGTAAAATGGGCTTACTGGGCACCAAGTCATCCATCATGCAAAATGCCGATTGGCCGGCCTATATGGGCCTGCTTACCCAGGTGATATCCGCTTTAGGCTTAATAGGGTTCGGGTTCCTGGCGAGCTGGATATTTGGCCGGGAATACTCTGACCGGACGGTAAAAGACTTGCTCGCATTGCCTCTTCCCCGGTCATACATAGTGATTTCGAAATTTATTGTCGTGGCGGTCTGGGGCGTGTTACTTTCATTGATACTACTAGCCGTCGCCCTCGTGATCGGTTTGCTGGTCGGCCTTACCGGAGGCTCAAATGATATGATCATTAATGGCGTTTATGCATTCATAATAACCGCTCTCCTGGCGCTATTATTAACTTCGCCAGTTGCTTTTTTTGCCAGCTATGGCCGTGGATATCTGCCTCCGATGGGTTTCGTCATCCTTACCCTGTTGATGGGGCAATTTAGCGTGGCCGTGGGCCTGGCCCCGTATTTCCCCTGGGCCATTCCGGGATCATACAGCGTCGCAGC
The DNA here is from genome assembly GCA_963780665.1 of uncultured Methanocellaceae archaeon. Lineage (GTDB taxonomy): Archaea > Halobacteriota > Methanocellia > Methanocellales > Methanocellaceae > Methanocella. Next base: position 407,464 of record CAWACJ010000003.1, read on the forward strand.
AGTCACAGGCGGCGCCCAGTTAGGAGCGGTCAGCTATATTATTCTGGTCTTGACCTGCCTTATCGGGCTTGCCGCAACTTTTGCCTGGTGGCGCTACGCGGACCAACATTAAAAAATATGATGGGTATGAGTCCATGCCCAACAATTTTTTTTAAAAAAAGGCTTCGTTAAAAGTATTATTAAATTGTAACTATTCAACCTCTCCATCCATTTCTAAATAAATGGAAAAAGGAAGACAGCAGTAGTCCGGTTGTGTATCGCGAAAATAACCAGGACAAGGGCTATGAAACGCATCCATTATGCGATGTCAGGAGCTATTGGTGTTCCATGGAGGCAGGATGTGACACAGACCAAACGAACCTGTCGAAAAGCTAGACGAGCGAGCGAAAGGCCTTATCTTCAATATCGGCGATGCGGCCGAATGTTTCGCTGGCTTCCGCAATTCGCTCACGTAACCTGTTTTTATCCTCATAATCTTTAAACTTGAGGCCGATCTCCGAGAACATCCGTCCGGACTGTTCTATCAGCGCCGACGCATCTTCCAGCTTTTTATCCCCGGTCAATCTCGCGGCATCCTTGAGGAACCGGGCGTACATGTAACGGAAACATCCGCCGCCAGTGCCGCCGATCTCGATGAAGATGTACAGGTTGAACAGATTCATGATCAACCTCGTATCATCGAATTGTCCGGGCCACTTTCCTATTTCTTTAGCCGTATGGCGGATTCCCTTGATGCCCAGGTTCTTGATGGGCGGGTTCAGCATCGCATCGGCAGTCTGCCGTATCGCCGCATATATGCCCTCCGGCTCCGGTTCATGATAGCCGCTAAAATCGAATTCAAGGCTGGCGTTATTCGGAGGGAACGGCTTGAATTTCGAGCCCCTCGCGGTCCTCAGTTTGTCAAGTGTCGCTAGTATAATAGAAGCCCTTTTTCAGGCCTGTGGCCTTCTGGTCCATGTCCGATACCAATACCCTGTCCTGTCCGTCGTAGCCGCAGACGACGAAAGAGTGCCCTCCGAAGTGGTATCCTTCCGGCATTTCGAACCATGGCAGGTAGCCCATGTCGCCAAAGACCATGACCGGCTCCCGTCTCTTGAGGCGCTCTACTAGGGCTGCTTCCGCCTTCTTTTCACTGGCGGTGGAAACCTCACCGATTCGGACGCCCGTACGATCACCGAGATCGCTGTAGAAGCCTTTCGGGTTACCGCGGCCGCCTACGAAAGGAGAGCCGCCTTTCGGGCTCCAGTAGATGAAGCCCATCCCGGCACCGAGGCCAAGCAGCATATCCTCTGAGAGCGGGTGATCATTGTGGTAGTATATCTTGGCGAGCGAGTTCGTCACACAATGACAACCGTCGAGCGCCGGGCATTTCTCGAACGGCGTGATTTCATTTCCTGGTCCCATAATTATCACCAAACTGACAATCTAAATCTTAGCATTCGCTTGATAAATAACTGATGCAAGCCTGATGTGAAAGTAAAAAAATCGCGACGCGAAAAAAAGACGATAAAAAGTTGACCCTTTACAG
>CAWACJ010000004.1:0-454728 GCA_963780665.1 uncultured Methanocellaceae archaeon
GTTTCCTTTGGAATATCACGCATCGGAACAGCGGCGGCCGGTTGAAGGAAAAGCCCACCCTCGCGCTCTTCGACGATCACCATGGGGCTCGAAAATCGGTCGAGCCCGAGCCGACGACGCATGTCGGGTGGAAGCGTAAGTGCTCCGCGTTTGCTCACAGGGAGGGTTATTGCCATGCCGCTATGCAGCAATGCCGCATTGCTGATCGCAAGCAATATCGAGACGAAATGAGACAAGATTTAGGGAATGTCGCAGAGCTACGCCAATAACGCTGAACACCACTGAGAACCGGGGTTCGAATCCCCGTGGGGACGCCAGCTAAACCAGCTCTAATCCAGCGGACTTAGCCAACGACGCTTGCCGGTCGTCAAAGGTGGCGAACTTCTTCGCCTTGAGCGCCAAAGCGCTCCCAACGTGAAGAATATCCATTCCACGCGCGCCAATGGATTCCGTGTAGGCACGGCCCAGAATTTCGGTGTGTTTGAAAGCCTTCGGCCAATCGAGCGGAATTGGGTATAGAAATCCCTCAGAGGTGTCCTTTTCCACCTCATAAAGTGATTTTTCTCTCTGTCCCGAGGTAATCTGGCGACGAAACACACATAAACGAATGGCGTTGCGCAATTCGTGCTCAACCAGTGGGGTGAAAAATACAGGCAGGAGTTTCGCTGCCATAACTGCGGCACGCTCTGAATGAGCGTCTTGCACATACAGCGACACGAGGAAACTCGTGTCAGCATAAGCTGGCGTGGCCATTAGTATCGGCCTCTGTTTTCCGACAAAATATCCGCCATCGCTTCGGCCGAAACTACCTTCTCCCCATAGATGTCATGTAGCCGAGCTTTGAAATCAGGTAGCGTTGGTTTCTTTCTAGGAGCATCACCTGCCGGAATCAGGTTGGCCACCACTTTGCGACGCCGAGTTATCGCAACGTCCTGCCCCGAATTGACCCAGGCTAGAACCTTCGGAAATTCAGTACGCAGCTGCCGGACAGATGCAGTTTTCATGTGAAACATAATGTTTCACAAATGTGGGAAGTCAAGTCGGCGGCCGAGCCTCCCCTGACCTGAGCCTTACGAGGCTAAGTCGTTGTCAGCCACTACCGAGATTCGAAACCGGGGTTCGAGATACCCTCTTGAGGACCGTCGAATTTTCAAGGACCCTATATATAGCGCAATACGGTTCCAAATTCTTGGATCGGGAGTGGTGGGCCCGCCCTAATGACCAAGAACGCTAAAATGGTCGGAGTGTCCCCGGTCAATCTCGCGGCATCCTTAAGGAACCGGGCGTACATGTAGCGGAAACATCCGCCGCCAGTACCGCCGATCTCGATGAAGATGTACAGGTTGAACAGGTTCATGATCAACCCGGTATCATCGAATTGTCCCGGCCATTTTTCGATTTCTTTCGCCGTATGGCGGATCCCCTTGATGCCCAGGTTCTTGATGGGCGGGTTCAGCATTGCATCGGCAGTCTGCCGTATCGCCGCATATATGCCCTCCGGCTCCGGGTCATGATAGCCGCTGAAGTCGAATGCCAGGCTGGCGTTATTCGGAGGGAACGGCTTGAATTTCGAGCCCCGGGCAATCCTCAGTTTGTCAAGTGTGGCAGTATAATAGAATCCCTTTTTCAGGCCTGTGGCCTTCTGGTCCATGTCCGATATCAATACTCTGTCCTGTCCGTCGTAGCCGCAGACGACGAAAGAGTGCCCGCCGAAGTGGTATCCCTCCGGCATCTCGAACCAGGGAAGGTATCCCATGTCGCCAAAGACCATGACCGGCTCCCGCCGCTTGAGACGCTCCACAAGGGCTGATTCTGCCTTCTTTTCGCTGGCGGTGGAAACCTCACTGATCAGGACACCCGTCCGCTTCCCGAGATCGTTGTAAAAGCCTTTCGGGTTGCCGCGGCCGCCTACGAACGGAGAGCCACCTTTCGGGCTCCAGTAGATAAAACCCATCCCGGCACCGAAGCCAAGCAGCATATCCTCGGATAGCGGGTGATCGTTGTGGTAGTATATCTTGGCGAGCGAATTCGTCACGCAATGACAGCCATCGAGCGCCGGACATTTCTCGAACGGCATAATTTCATTTCCTGGTCCCATGATTATCACCAAACTGACAAGCTAAATCTTGGCATTCGCTTGATAAATAACTGATGCAAGCCTGCCGTGAAAGTAAAAATACCCGAATTGATAAAATAAAAAAGACGATAAAAAGTTGACCCTTTACAGGGTCAGCTCTTGTCCGTTTCTTAGAATGTGTACGGTCTGTCCGAATTCGTAGCCGGTGCCCTCGGCCATCTCGGCATATGCAGAGTGCATCGACAGCGTACCATGTGCCGGTATGACATGCTCCGGCTTGACCATTCTCAGAAGCTCCCAGTGGTCTTCCTTGTATGCGTGGCCCGATACGTGTAAATTATCATATATGCGCGCTCCCTTCATCTTGAGCTTAGTCTCACAGGCGTACCTGTTAGCTTCGTTCAGCTTGTTGGGGATGACGTTCGCGGAGAACAGCACCTTGTCTCCGGACGACAGCTTGAAATCAAGCTCGCCGCTGGCGATCCTGCCAAGGACTGCATCCTGCTCGCCCTGGTGGCCGGTCACGATCGGCAGGAACTTTTGCTTGCCGTCTTTCAGCATCTGCTTCATGGCCTTGTCGATCGAGCGCCTGTAGCCGAAGATCCTTAGGTTGTCCGGCTTCTTCACGTAGCCCATCTTGAGGGCTGTGCCGTAGTAGCGCTCCATGCTGTTGCCTAATAACACAGGGATCCGGTCCATTTTCTCCGCTGCCTCGATGATAGACTTCAGGCGGGCGATGTGCGACGAGAACGTCGTTACCAGGATACCGCTTTCTGTTTCTTCCGTACCCAGCAATGCGTCCCAGACAAGGTCCCTGGCGATCTGCTCGGAGGGCGTCTTGCCCGGTTTTTCCACGTTCGTGCTTTCCGTGATCATGGCGAGTACGCCGTCGCGGCCGATCTGCTTGAGCCTCTTAAAGTCCGGCAGGTCGCCCAGCGTCGGTGTGCGGTCGATCTTGAAGTCGCACGCGTAGAGGATGATACCTTCCGGCGTGTGCAGTGCTACGAACGCGCAGTCGATGATGCTGTGCTGTACGCGGATGAGCTCGACCGATATATTATTAGATAGCGGGAACAGCTCGCCGCACTTGACTGCGTGTACCTTGTTGGCGACCTCGAACTTGCGTTCGGACTCTATTTGTTGTCGGATCAGCTCAGCCGTGAACGGCGTGCCGATGATCGGGCACTTATAGCGGTGCGCCAGTTTTGGCAATGCGCCGATATGGTCCAGGTGCCCGTGCGTGCATACGATACCGATGACGTTGCCGTCGACGTTATTCATGACCTTATCATCGGGAATTGCTCCCATGCGTATGAGGTCCAATGAATGCATGTTCTCGATCTCTGCATCCTCATGGATCTGTATGCGGTCTAATCGTATCCCCATATCCAGGACGACGATCTCTTTTCCGATTCTTACTGCGGTCATGTTGCGGCCTACTTCCTCGTAGCCGCCCACCGCGATTATTCCTACGTCTCTCATTAAAATAACACCTTTTTAGTTAGCGCTGAGCAAAAGATTTCCAATTAAACCCTCTTGCCTCCAGCGTATCTCTTGTCTTTCCAGAAATTATAAGGGGAACTCTTGCGACGTCTTCGATTGAGCGCGAACCTGTCAAGAACATCGCAGCTTTCAATTCCTCAATATACAATTCAAGTTCTTTCTTCACTTTTTCCGAGTCTTTCCGCGCCGCCTCCACTAATGGTAATGCGACGCTTGTCATCGAAGCTCCTAGAGCCAGCGATTTTGCGATCATGAGACCGTCCCGGATCCCTCCGGTCGCGATCAGCGGCAATCCGACGTCAGATTCAACAATGCTGATGGCAGTGGGTATGCCCCAGTTCCAGAACTTCATGCCCAGGTGTTCGCCGATCTTATCATTTTCCATGCGAGCCCTGAACACTTCCACGCCGGCCCAGCTGGTGCCGCCTTTACCGCCCACGTCTAAAGCAGAAACGCCTGCCTTTCGCAGCGTGTACGCGTCCATATGGCAGATCCCCGCGCCCGTCTCTTTCACTATGACAGGTACGGAAAGCTCCGACGCGACATTCGCGATCTTTTCTATGATGCCACGGGCATCCACATCGCCCTCGGGCTGTATGGCCTCCTGTAAAAAGTTCAGGTGAATAGCCATGGCGTCTGCGTCGATCATCTCGACCGCCCGCTCGATGTCCTCGATGCTAAACTCGGATAACTGTGGCGCGCCGATGTTGCCATATACGAATGCGTGGGGCGCCTTCTCACGTACGATCCGGTACGAGTCCTCCAGCGATTGATCCTCCAGCGCCGCGCGCTGGCTTCCCACGCCTATACCCAGGCCTAATTCTTCAGCCGCCATCGCGAGGTTCGCGTTCACTTGGGCGGTCGCCGGGTGTCCACCGGTCATCGACGCGATCATGAGCGGAGCGTTGAAAGTGTGCCCTAAAAAGGTGGTCTTCGTGGTCACGTCTGCCTTATTTATTTCGGGCATGCAGCGGTGGACGAACTCTATGTCGTCGAACCCGTTGCCTTTCGATTCCACGTTTTCCCCGGTACATATGTCCAGGTGCTCTATCTTCCTTTTTGAGGTCACCATCGTTTATTCTCCGCGAATGAATGTGCCTTCTGTAAGTTGATTTTTCAGGAAACTGGTGATATTGCCCGGCTTCTCCGCGTTGAACACTTGCGAAGGAATGCCTGCGTCCGCCAGTTTCATGAGTTCCATGATCTTTCCGTACATGCCGCCTGTCACGTCCACGCCGCCGGAGCCCGTTAAAGCCCCTTTTACAGTTTCTATGCTGGCGGGCGTGATAGTGTGGATCACGTGTTGTTGCTCATCATAAACGCCGTCTACGTTTGTCCCGATACCGACGCGTTTTGCGTTCAGTGTTTTTGCCAGGTGTTCGACCAGCTGGTCGCCCGACAAAATGTCTTCGCCGCGTGTAGCGTCCATGGCTACGTCACCATGTAACACCGGAACAATATCGTGTTCCAGCATTAGCTCTATAGCCTCGATGCACATGTGTTCTATCCTGCCGTCCCGGAGGACGCAGCACGATAGAGGATGTACGGGCAAAGAGTCTACGCCGTTTATATGCAGTGCATCTAGTATCATCTTATTTAAAGCCTTGACGGCGTTGTGAGTCGGAAGTATGCCTTTGATGCTCCTATCGTTAAGCCCGTCTTTTAAGCCATATTCTTTTGCCTGGTGATGGCCGAACGATCCGGCGCCATGTATGAGAACTAGTTTTGTATTCTTTCCATCGCTGATCTCTCTGGCTATGCGGGCTATTTCTTCAGGCTTAGGGGCGGATACTTTATTTTTATCGGTCAGCACGCTGCCGCCGATCTTTAAAATAACGATCTCGCTCATTTTACTCGCACCCCTTCGGCCGTAGGCTTTGTAATGAAGCTGTCGCCGTATGATCGCATGATCGCAAGGGCGATGTCCTTGCATTTTGACTCGTCGCAAATGGCCACCATGCAGCCGCCTCCGCCCGCGCCCGTAAGCTTAGCGCCATAAGCTCCTTTCTGTCTCGCGGCATTGATCTGCAGCCATAGCTCCGGCACGCATACGCCCAGCGAATCCAATAAACCCTGGTTCACGTTCATTAATTCACCGATTGCCTTATAGTCGTTTTTCGCTACGAGCGGCTCGCCTCTCGCCGAGATATTCCCGATGGCGTCCATGATACCGTCGGCCACATCCGGGTATTTTTCTTTCAAGGTTTTTACCTTGTTGACCATGCGTGATGTTGACTTCGATATCCCCGTATGTCCGACCACGATGCCGCAGCTGATAGGTGGCAGCTTCTTTTTATCTGGCACGACCACAGTGCCGCCCATGGTTGACACGAATGTATCGGTCTGGCTGGCTGCGCCCTGTACTTCCAGCTCTGTCTGGTATGCCATGAACGCGATCTCGTCTTTTGTGAGCCCTACGCCATATTCTGCGTTCAGCGCCCCGATCGTCGCAACCGAGACCGCCGCTGACGAGCCCAGGCCCGATGCGACAGGAATCTTTGAGGTGACAGTGATATTCAGGTTCTTAACTTCCGCATAGCTCTGAAAGTTCTTGATCGCGGTCTTGATATACTGGTTTTTTTCGGGGTCGTCTTTAAAAGCGGAATGTATGCGAATACCCTTCCCATTCCGGTTCACTTCTACTGTCGTGCGAAGATCTATGGCGCAGGCGATCGCTCGCTTTCCATAAACGACGGCATGCTCTCCGAAAAGGAAAACCTTACCTGGGGCGGAACAGATCGTCATCGTCTCTCACTTAAGAACGGCAAATCCTGAGTACCCGACGACCTCTCTGTCGCCGGTCACATCACCGCTCGTGGCATAAGCCAGTAGTTCTGCATGAGTAGCGCCTTCGTGCTTGCACGCCAGCATCATGGCCGATATTGGCCCGTAGCCGCAGCACGTCGAGCTAACGTTCGCCAGCTCGTCATAAAAGCCCGGGACATCCAGCTTTTCAATATGGCTGGCAAGTAAGTGGTCCTTCTTTCGGGCCACGTCCACGTCCTCATAATGTGTGAAATCGCTTGACGCGACAATAACGACAGGCTTTTTATATTTGTCTAGCGCGAAGATCAGCTCGTTCGCTACTTCCTTGACCGATTCATAGTCCTGAAGGCCGATTGCTATCGGTACGATCTTGAAATCCTTAAAAAAGTATTGCAAGAATGGGATCTGGACTTCGATCGAATGCTCGCGCTTGTGCGCGACCTCATCCTGGTCGATGATGCCCGGCGGCAGCAGTTCAACAAAATCGAGGTCCACGTCGACTACTCCCAGCGGCGTTTCCCATGATTCGGTCGACACTGCGATCGCAGAGCCTTCCCATGTATGTTTCGGGCCCAGTAGTATGAACGTTGGCGCGCCCTCTATGGACGCATATACCCTGGAGGCGACGCCTCCGGAATATACGTAGCCAGCGTGCGGGACAACTACGCCTGGCGCTTTTAGCTTCGGCGTCGCCGTTTTGGGAGCGAGCTTCGCAATAAGATCATGAAGCTCCTCCTTTTTACCCGGGTAGAACATTCCCGCTACTGCCGGCCTTCTCATAATGACCCGCTTATATCTCAGACTCGAATTCGCTTACGGAATAGCTGAAACCCTGATCGCCACGCTCTTTGACGATCTCTCTTGCGAGCAGCCAGTACACAAGTGCCAGCGCCTTGCGGCCCTTGTTGTTGGTTGGGATCACTAGATCGATATCCATGGTCATGTTGTTCGTGTCGCACATGGCGATCACTGGTACGCCGATCGCGATCGCTTCGGATACTGCCTGTGCATCTCCGATCGGGTCAGTAACGACCACAACGTCCGGCTCTGTGAAGAACATGTAGTCCGGATTCGTTAAGGAGCCGGGGATGAACCTGCCGACGATATCCTTTGCGCCGATGGCCTTTGCGAACATCTCTGCCGGGTGCTGTCCGTATTGACGGGCACAAACTACCAGCACGTTAGAGGCCTGGTAGCGTGCGAGGAACTTTGCACAAGCGCGTATGCGCTCGTCGGTGCTCTGCACGTCTAACACGTATAGACCGTCATTCCTTACCCTGTAGATGAACCTCTTCATGTCCTCGGTCTTTTGCTGCGTGCCGATGTGCACGCCCGCGGCAAGGTATTCATCCATCGGTATTAATGACTGGTAGTTCTCGTCTCTTATTTCTCTTACTTCAGCTTTATCTGCCATTTTTGAAATCTCCTGTGTATTTTTATGAGTATATCTAAATCTTGAAAAGGATCAGGGCAGGTTCTCTGTCATCCTGTCACTGCCTATGTCCTCTCCTATGCGTATTAGCTCGTTCAGCTTAGCGATGCGCTCGCCGCCTACGATGCCCGTCTTTAGGAGCTCGCAGCCGAACGCAACGGCCATGTGGGCGATGGTATTATCCGTCGTCTCGCCGCTTCTGTGCGACATCACAGTCGAATATCCGTATCTTTTCGCCAGCGTGATCGCGTTGTACGTGTCCGTGACTGTTCCGATCTGGTTAGGCTTGATCAATACTGCGTTCGCGGAGAACTTCTCGATGCCTTCTTCGATCCTCTTGACGTTCGTCACGAACAGGTCATCGCCGCAAATGATACAGCGGTCGCCTAATTTCTCGGTCAGCTCTGCAAATCCGTCGAAGTCATTCTCTTCAAGCGGGTCTTCCACATAGTACAGGTTGTACTTGTCTACCAGGCTCGCGATATATTCGATCTGCTGCTTTACAGTTCTCTTGGCGTCCTTATAGACATATTTTTTAGTTTTGGCGTCCCACATCTCTGAGGCCGCCACGTCAAGGCCGAACCGTACTTCAAAGCCCACCTCATCCGAGATAGCTTTTACGGCTTGATCGACAACCTCGAAAGCCATCGAGTCCTTTACCTGCGGCGCCCATCCGCCTTCGTCGCCTTTGCCGCAAAATACGCCCTTCTCGGTCAGGATTTTCTTGACCTTCTTGTGAACGAGCGTGTTCGCGTATACGGCTTCGTCGATGGTGGAAGCGCCTATGGCCGAGACCAGGAATTCCTGGATATCGGTAGCGCCTACCGCATGTGCCCCGCCGCCAAGCGTATTCCCTATCGGGAAAGGCATCCTCTGGTAAGGCCCGCTCAAGTGCCTGTAAAGTGGCATGTCACACGCGTCCGCCTCTGCCTTGGCCGTAGCCATGGAGATAGCGACCGACGTATTGCCACCGATGTTGCTAAAGTTGTCCGTGCCGTCAATATCGTGAAGGAGCGCGTCCACGAATGATTGGTCCGTGGCATCCGTGCCGATGAGCCGCTCACACAGGTCTGACTCGATCTTCGAGATCGCGTCTTCGACCGGTATGGCCACGGCTTCATAGGTGCCGGTTGATGCTCCGGCCGGCGCTGCTGCGCGCCCAAAGCCGCCCTCTACGTAGACATCTACCTCGATGGTCGGGTTACCCCGGCTATCAAAAATTCTCCTCGCCAAAACGTCTTCTATTAACAAATCGAATCCTCCCAAACGATATTGTGCACGTCGGACAAAAAGCCTTAGGAAACTTTAACGTCTCGCCTCGTGGATTTGTTTATTCTCTTGACGGTGATCGGTATGAGATTACGCTCAAGTTCGATTATAGCCACATCTATTGGCTCGACCGTCTTCACGTCCTTCGCCAGGACGGGCGCTCCCATTGAGATCTGGAGAGCCCTGGCCCCGATGATGCGTGCGCGCTCATAGCGCGTATACTGTTTTTTTATGATCTGGTTAACGTTTGCTTCCTTAGCGCTCAAATAGACACCCCGCGGTGATAAATATGTAAATTACTAGTATTAGGGTTCGCGTCGGCCTGACGAAAATAGTCGCGGATTTGGCCAACGATGAATGCTAAACTCATTTACGTTTCGATTACGCGTTCTTTTCCCAAGAATCCCCTTGAGAGGTCATCTGCTGTACGATAAAGATAAATGGTGGGATCGCTGAGATTTGAACTCAGGTTTCCGCGTCCCGAACGCGAAAGGATGGACCAGGCTACCCCACGATCCCATTGCGTATCTTTATTACTGGTATGGTGCTAGTACGTCGACCAGTTCAACGTGCGATATCAGCATGCGCCTGCAGCAATATCGGTCGACCCCAAGATCATCGAGAATGTCTCCGACCTTGAGTTGCTCACCCTTTGGCAGGTTCTTCTTGCGCTCGTTTACGCGGGCTTTGTATTCTTCCCACACATTCGAGACGACCATGCCACAGGTGAAACATCTTACGGGTATCATTTATTGTATGCTCCGGATCTGATTTCGTGTATCAAGTTTGAAGCTATTCAAACTTAATGCCCGCTGCCCCTTTTGTGCGTTTAAAGGATTTATAGTTTACCTTATAATACACATTAAGGGCAGTGGCATCAAGGCTGATATATATCAGCCTTGACGATGCTTTCAATTTAACGGTACGACTTCTGATATTTGGCCCTTGCGCCGGGTCCGCCGTACTTCTTGGTCTCTTTCTGCCTGATATCGTTGACCAGCAGACTGCGGTCGTGGCTCACGTATGCGTCACGAAGCGTCATGTCGTTGGTCCAGTTGATGATGCCGCGGGCAATGGCGCATCTTGCAGCCTCTGCCTGGCCCATCATTCCGCCTCCGCGGACGTCAACATCGATATCGAGAGAGGTCGAGATATCATTGCCGGCTATGAACAGCGGCTCTGAGATCTTAAATCTGACTAGTTCGGGCTGTATAAGAGCTACGGGGATCTTGTTGACCCTGATCTTACCAGTTCCCTTACGGACTACTGCTCTAGCGGTCGCCGTCTTCCTCTTTCCACTGGTGGTTATAACTTTTACCATGGTATCACCTTAGAACTTCTTTGAGCCTAACCGCTCGGAAAGCTCGCCGAGCTCCAAATACCTGAAGGAGCTAAGACGGTCTACACTTGCCTTCTCCAGCGTCGATGCCTCTTTTCCGACATACTCGGTCGGGGTGCCGATGTAGACCTTAAGTCTTGACATTGCATCCTTTCCGCGCTGAGTCTTGTAGGGCACCATGCCCCTGACGGTCCTCTTGAGGATTGCGTCCGGTCTCTTGGGGAAGTACGGGCCCTTTTCTCGGGTTCCGCGGACTACAGTCTGAGTGTATTCCGTGATCTGGTTTAGCTTGGAACCGGAGAGAATTGCCTTCTCTGCGTTTATGATCGTGATCTCTTCGCCCTCTAAAAGTTTCTTGGCGCAGATGCTCGCAAGCCTGCCGACAATTAATCCCTGTGCGTTTAATAACATATCAAAGATCTCCTTATTTGATGATGCGGACTCCTTTGCCCGCGGGGGTTGTCTGCATAAGCTGCTCGATAGAAATGCACTTGCCGTTTGCGGCAGTGATGAGCTCTTCTGCGGTCAGGCTAAAGTTTAACGCGGCCACCGTTACCGGGTGGTCAATGACGCCAGTGCCCAGTACTTTGCCTGGAACAATGACGATCTCGTTGTCTTTCGTGTAGCGGTTTAACTTGCTCACGTTTACTTGCGCATAATGCCTGTCCGGCTTCTCCAGCCTGAATGCGATGTCACGCCAGAACCCGACGTTCTGGTCCCTTGACTTCGCCTTGAGGTCGAAAATGAGCTTCAACAGTCTTGGGTTAGTCTTCTTAATGCTTTTCATACTGAATCCTCCGTAAGGCCTTTCGGCCTGACTCACGCACAAAATGCGTTCGGGCGTTGCCCCTGCGCCGGACTGTTTAACAGTCCTACGGTTTGATGTTGCATACTGACGATGCGAGACCATAAAGGACAGCGTAGCATATGAAGCTTTCGGTTAAGAAAGACACGAAGCTACCGTAAGACACGGTTTTTAGCAAGCGTCACATATGATGATATGCAGGACATAAACAAGAAGCTCGGATATACAAGGAACTAATACAATAACACCTTTGCGCTTTAACGTCTCTTTGTTGGAGACCATGTCCTGAACAATACTTCGGCCGCTTGAGATGTATATTAAAACAATTTAGCAAAAACCGGACAGGATCGCTGCGGCCTAACTAAAGAGATATGATGAGTTAAGGATACCAAGCCCGGGATCTGTACCTACCATGGCGGAGGTATATCCTAGTCCCAGACCGAGGGGGAACCCAAAGCCTCCGACCTGGAACTTATCGCTCTCGGTACTGAATTCGAATGATACGCTCTCCGAATATTTAACATTGGACTTTTGGTCTGAAATAGTGGGGAAGCTAACGCCGACAGAGCCTACACCGTAGCCAGGAAAGCCGATGAAGGTGTTTTCCAGGTTTGCCTCATAATTAAGGTCTTTTGAATAGGATGTGTCCGATGCTGAATGATCCGCATTCGTCACTCCGAAAGTCACGCCCAGGTTGCCGCCGTTTAAGCCGAAATAGTCGGAGCTGCCGCCAAGGACCGGTGACGTTGCCTGTGATTCCAGGCCATAGGTCGTGCCCAGCTGCGGAAGTGTGTAGCCTTCGCTATAATATGAAAAGCCCTGCCCGGGCACGCACGCAGCGCTAGCGTACGGCTCCGCGATGCCCATGGGGAAACCATACAGGTTCATGTCACCGAAATGCGTGTCAGCTAATGCTACCTGACAGCAGAAGAGCGCCAGTATACAAACGATTAGAATGGCGCACAGGTCGTACCTCACCTTACTACACCCGCCCAAATACAAGTAAAGTTAGACCAGGCCACATAAATATATTACCAGGGAAAGTAACGATAATAAGGCCTTATAAAAATATTTATCGTACTTATGGCGTTATAAAGCTAAAATAGCCATAATTTATCGTTATTATAAGGATCTATTGAAAAGTAAGCGTATATTTACCTAAACAAGACGAATAAAAAAATAGCTAATAACAGTCAACGAACGAAGGAGGGATTTCCCTCCATAGTTCGTCAATCGTTTGTACGATAGATTTCCCAACCTACATTTTATTGTATGTACACTTTACGCATACATCAGGCTTAGATCATGGAAGAGCCCATGGCACCTGGCATCATGGAGCCCATGCCCATGCCGCCCATGCCCATGCCGCCCATTCCATAGCCGCCGAGGCTGGAACCAAGGCCCATGCCGCCCATGCCCATGCCCATGCCGCCAAGGCCCATGCCCATGCCGCCCATGCCCATGCCCATGCCGCCAAGGCCCATGCCCTTACCCATGCTCATGGGGGCTGCGTTAGCTGTGCCCTTGCCCATATCATTGGGGGCTGCATTGGCTGCGGGGATTCCCTTGCCTACACCAACCGGGCCACCTACCGGGGGAATGCCGGCTGGCACACCATCACATCCGCCACATGCCATCGGTACTGTGTACGACTGTGGGATGAATGATGTAACTGGCACCGCGGACTGAACGGGCACCGTTACCGGGACCGTCGTAGACGTCAATGCCGGCCTAACGAATGGGACCGGAATCTGCTGAGGAACAACTACTGCCCTCGGGACGCATACTGTAGTCACATCGCCTACGGGCACCGTTATTGGTACCTGTACGGCACTTGTCGCGGGCACACATACCGGCACCGCTTGGGTGACCGGGATGTTGCACGAAATGGTTGCTACACAATCCTGGGGCGCTCCATATGCTACGGGTCCGCCGCAGCCGCCGCATCCCCCTAATCCACATCCCCCTAATCCGCACTGTGCGAATGCGGGTGACGTAACGAATATGGTTGCCAGTATACATAATACGGCTACCGTTAATTTAGTTGCCATTTTCATAACTACACCTCCGAAACTGCAGTTTAAGTTCTAGTTACACTAGATAAATAAATTAGTATATAAAAATACGATTTGTAACCGTTTTAAGGTGGTTTAACGCATTCAGAGTATTATTCATGGCTAATAATTAGAAAGAGATAATATATTAGACAATGCCTTACAATTGGGTTAATTTTGCGCTTGTTATATAAAATCAGCCACTAATTAAGGTGCAATAGCCTATATGTGCGTAAATTGACTTAGGTTTATAAAATAAATCCTGAAATAATGAATGATATTTCATTAAATGCATGACCAGGTGAATAACCATAAAGTACACTACACATAAGACTAAAAGGCTACGTTTCATGTGCCGTGACCTGTAAAAATTGATGAGCCTTATGCGTTAGATCGCAGGAAAGCCCATTCCGGAAAATGGAAGTACAGCGGCAACGTTATTCACAGCCATATTATTATCCCAGGTCTTGTCGAAGTGAGTCGTCGTAAGGCCCTGCTGTGCCAGTGGAATGCCCCATTGTGAGCCGTCAAAGCTAGCCCCATGCACCTCATTCAGGCTAACCCCCAGGTTACTGGTCAGACCCCCGGTAGTCACTGCACCTATGCCACCATAGCCATATGGGTAGCCTGCGACCGTATTCAGGTCATAGCCTACGCCCCAGTTCACCCCGAGATCCATATTGGCAAGACCGAATGCCGAGCTATCACCGGCCAGTATGCCCTTGCCCAGGTTGACATCGACCGAGCCACTCAGGGTATTACTGAGCGGTATGCTTGTGCCGATAAATGTCGCGCTCGCCGGCAAAGCGAACGTTAACCAGATGACAATGGCCAATAAAAAGACCACTCCTTTAAGATTACTCATATCTACCCTCCTCAATAGTATGTATATTCTTATTTATTGATATTATATATATTAGTAAAACAATAAGCGAATATAGCTAAAGAATAATCATAAAAAAGTACTCAGGGCATCCGGATATGTTAATAAAGTGTAATGGTCCCGAATGGTATCAAAATCAATTACAATACTGAGAATAGTTACAGATCAAGTAGTTTTCTGGGAAGTAATATCCTTCGCTATCCCAAAGACCTTTTCATGTTCGCCCGCCACGACTTCAGCCGAAAACATGTACAGCCGTTCGTCCCCGTCAGGCTTTAAGACACGGCAGCTAAAAACTACTGGCGCTTCATCAGAGATGAGACGATGAACGTTTAACTCGAATATGTGCACGTCTTCGGGATGTATGTGCATCGATATGGCAGGGTCAGCAGCCGGTGCTTCGGGACTCCCGCTAGCGCCGATGAGAGACATCATCTCGCGTGAGCGCGAGATCATATCCGATTTAATGTCCAGTTCCCAGCTACCGATCCGGGATAGGCGCTGCATGCGATCGAGCTTTGCCTGGCTGTCCGATATTGTACGCTCCGCCTTCTCCAGGTCATCTTTGATAGCTTCAGAAGCCTTGAGCCTGGCCTGCAAGTCCGCAGCCTGAGATTTAAGCATATCTGTATATGAGCCGGATTCCTTTACCAGGAACTCCATCCGTTCATGCTGCGTCTGTACCTGCCACGAGCTCATCTCGGACTTGACAACCTCTTCCGCCAGCCGTACGACTTGCTTGCGTAATTGGTATATCTCGATGGCCAGCTCTTCCCGCGTCATTCCGATGAGGTCACTATCTGGAGGTAGATCAACCGGCTGGCCATACATTGTATCTTCGTTCATAAGCGATATGATTTGTATTTCTACTCAAAATATAAGTTGGATAATACTTAACGTTAATTGTGTGGTCTTTTGGACACGATTACCACCAAACTTATAAAAAGATAGTGATTTCGGGGCTATAAGTATATACTTGTAAGATGACCGACAGGTATTACAATGCATAGATCTGTGAATACGATCGATATACCGGCTATAATGACCATGACGTTCACGGAAGATCATTATGAAGAAGGCACGGTAACGTCGTTGTAATTTTATATTTTATCATTCGATATGTGACGTCTTTTTAGTGATCTTAGCCATATGCTGGAACCGGGAGTCTTGAAGATACCCAAGTTCTAAAACCCGATATAAAAACAATGGGCGCCACAAATATACAATTTCATTTACCGTCCAAAAAATAAGTAGTAGGCGTATAACGCCTACCAGTATTTTGCCTTACATTGTCTGTAGCTCGTTGCGTGGGTGATATACCAGTATTATTGGTTTTACCACCAGCCGCCCCAGCCGCCCCATCCGAGACCGCCAAGACCGCATCCGCCGCAGCCACCGCAGCCACCGCAGCCGCCCCAGCCGCCCCAGCCGAGACCGCCAAGACCCCAGCCGCCCCAGCCGAGACCGCCAAGACCGCCCCAACCGCCCCATCCACCAAACCAGGCGGACGCGACGGGTAGTGCCAGAACTAGTGCAGCCAGCGCGAGAACGGCGAATACTGCTAATTTCCTAATGTCCATAGAATTCCCCCTACACACATAAAGATTTTAGACTATCATAAATAAATTAGTATTTATAATAATCGAAAAAACGCACGTTGCCAAAATATTCAAGGTACAAAACGCTGGATTTACGATTTATTTTATTTTTCAAGTTATCCGCTGCCCTTATTACACGTTCCGGTCAGTTTTATAGACGTTTTTACCTTAAAAGGCTCAGAAATGTGCGATTACCTTTATCACCCATTAATTTTACGAAGCTAAGGATTCGTTAACAGTCGCTAGTCAAAGTAGCATGATCGTCTCAAGATCGCAGATATTATCATATGGTTGATTTTGTACTGCAATATTTAGAACAATGAAAAATAATACTGGTATGATCCAATCGATAGATAGTAGAAAAGGATTCAAGTTGTATACCGCTTTACACCCCACGTTTCGAAGGTCAAACTTGCATGCAGGCCATAAGATAGAAATTTTATATGAATAGAATAGCGGATATTCAAAAATCGATGAAGATGCTAATAAGTTCGCGTTTGTCCAATAGATACAAAATCCCTGTCATACGACTAATAAATAATAATAATAATAATAATAATAATAATAGGCGTTCTGCACGCCTATTTATATTTCAATTTTATCTCTCGTGTAGCTAAAGGATAGGTTTCAGCTAGGTCAGTGGTATTTACCACCAGCCGCCCCAGCCACCCCAGCCGAGACCGCCAAGACCGCAGCCACCGCAGCCGCCCCAGCCACCCCAGCCGAGACCGCCAAGACCGCCCCAGCCACCCCAGCCACCCCAGCCACCCCAGCCACCCCATCCGAGACCGCCAAGACCGCCCCAGCCGCCCCACCATGCGGACGCGACGGGTAGTGCCAATACTAGCGCAGCCAGCGCGAGAACGGCGAATACTGCTAATTTCCTAATGTCCATAGAATTCCCCCTATACACATAGAGATTTTAGACTATCATAAATAAATTAGTATTTATAATAATCGAAAAAACGCACGTTGCCAAAATATTCAAGGTACAAAACGCTGGATTTACGATTTATTTTATTTTTCAAGTTATCCGCTGCCCTTATTACACATTTCGATCCGTTTTATAGACGTTTTTACCTTAAAAGGCTTGGAAATGTGCGATTGTCGATGTCGCCCATTTATACTTGTAAGATAATGATTCATTGACAATCGCTTTTCAAAATAACATGAACGTTTTAATATGTCTGATTTTACCATATGGTTTGTTTTGTATTGTGATATCAAGATCAAAGTAAAAAATCCTGGCATGTCATATTTCGATGATAGATGAAAAAATATAGGATGTCGCATGCATACGCCGTATTTTTCAAAGATCAAAATAATATGCCGACCATTAGGATAGAAGAGTTATATTAATAGAATAACGGAGGTCTTACAATTGAATTAGACGTTTATAGGTTTGTATTCATCATACGGATCAAATCTCCATGGCAGATGTTCAATAAATTAAGCATACAAGCTATAATACCAGCCTATTTTCCATAAAACCCTCGAATTTTCTCTCCTTTCGGAAATAATAAGACCGATGCGTATCCAGTGTTTATACCCTAACATCGGTGTATAAACAATATACGATCGAGAATATGCCATTACACCTTATGCGACATTATCATACGGTGATATATTTTGCAGAAGTAGGTATCAACAGTTAAAAATATTGAAAAATAGAATAAAGGGGAAATGTTGTTTCCCCTGTTTGTGCTTTTAGCGTACGCCGTACTTATTTATGCAGCATTTATCGCTATTATAGGCACGGGGTCATTCCGATACGGAAGTTGCCGATCGAGAACGGGAACCCAAAGCCATGTGCACCAAAGTACAACGGTAAGCTCCTCGTGCAGCTCTGCACGCCGAAAGCCCATGAAGACATGTCCCAACCGAGAACCGGAGCGCATCCAAGCTCGCTACCGAGAATGAATGGCAGGCCTTGTAATGTTGGCGTCAGGCCGATGCGGAAGTTGCCGATCGAGAACGGGAACCCAAAGCCATGCGCACCAAAGTACAACGGTAAGCTCCTGGTGCAGCTCTGCACGCCGAAAGCCCATGGAGATACATCCCAGCCGAGAACCGGAGGACATCCGAGCGGGCTACCAAGAATGAACGGCAGGCCCTGGCAGCATCCTAAGAATCCTGGACTGAATGGGAATCCACCGCATCCGCCGAAGCACGGGCTGAAATGACCCCAGTTTAGCAGGCCGAATGGCGAGAATCCACCGCCGATGCCCCAGTTAAACGGGAAGCATCCTACACCGAATGGTGCGAATCCCCAGTTGAACGGCCACCCGTAGCCACCGAACGCTCCGAAGCCCGCTGCGGCGGGCGCACCAATGCCTCCAACGCCTGCACCTAGAGCTGGTATTGCTCCGGCTCCGATGCCAGTCTTTGAAAGTCCTGAGTTTGCTATAGATTTATCACCGACTCCAGTCGCGACTTTTCCTACACTATCTGCAAGTGATGCCGGTATGATGAACGCAAGGATCATAACGACCAGCATCGATAGTACGGCTATTTTCTTTAAGGTACTCATACAATCCCCCCTACTTGACAATCTTAAAGTATAGGAAACGATAATAAATATATTATTATAATATAAAACGAATTCAGACCACTTTCGATTCTTATTTCACATTAATCGATAAAAAAACCCTAGTCATTTTATGGAGTATTGCGCATTGGCGTTGAGCACTATTCGGATACGTATCCGGTATAAAGCCTCCACTTTCGTGCACTAAAATCCCTCAGGATTATAAAGCAGTATCAAGCGGCTAGATAAAAAGTAATGGCGATTTGTGCAAAGGCGGCTTTACGATGCCGCCTGACCGCCCACTACACCTACAATAATCCCATGCTTGGGACAGGGGAGCCGCCCATACTAAACCACGGATATGCGAACATGCTATTCGCAGTCTGATCCATCGTGGTCAGCTTCATTGCCGTCTGTGCCTGGTTGCCAGTCTGCAGGATCGTCGGGAATGCCGAGCCCAGGATGCCACCGGTGCTGGTCGATGTCGGGAACGAGACGGCCGAAGACTGGACATCAGCGGCGTTGGCGAACTCCATGTCCGACGAGCTGAGCGTCTGATTTTGTATCATGACAGGAAAGCCCCAGGACATCGGTATGAGATTCGCCACCGACGTAGAAGTAAGCATCATAATCGCCATTACCGCTATGGCTAAAGTAATTAATTTATTCAACATTTCATCTACCCTCCTCTTAATTATGGATATATATGGCGTTGATTAATATATTAGTGTATATAAAAACGAATATTCGATCGCAATAGGCCGGTAAACACAATGTCATAGTAAGCAAACGAATAAGATAGCGTGTTTGTGGCCAGCCCCGTTAAGGCTGACCCTGCGGCCATATCACAGGAACCCCATGGATGGGACAGGCGAAAAGCCGATGCTTAGCCATGGATATGAGAATTGCGCACTCTGCTCCTGGTGCGAGAACTTGATCACGCCGGCCATGCTTGTCTGGTTAGAGATCTGAGTGATGGTCGGGAAAGACGAGTCAAGCAAGCCTGAGCCGGACGATGTCGGGAATGATACGGTCGACAATTGAAAATTGGTATTAAGGCCGAAATCCTGCTCGAAATTGGATAGTGAACTGTTCTGCGTGAACGTCGGGAATCCCCATGACATGGGGACCAGGTCTGCATAAGCGGGCAGAGTTAATAACCCGATCACGGCCACAGACAATAATATGAGCTTGATCTTTTTCACCATGAAGACTACCCTCCTCTTCTATGGATTACTTTACCTGACCATTGATTAATATGTTAGCGTATATAAAAACGAATAAATTCGAATATTATCCAAATAAATGCAATATGACCGGTTAAACTATACTGTTACGTCCTGGAGAGCAAACATATGTTGTCCTGGACTTATCATACATAAAAAAGTGAGGCATTAACGCCTCGGATCATCAGGCCGTTAACAACACATGAAGCCGCCGAACGGACTTCCGCCCACGGAAACAAACGGGTAGCCTACCGCGTCGAACTCATTTGTCTGAGAGAACTCCGTGTGGCTCACGGACTGTGTTTGCAGTGAAGTCTGGTGGATCGACGGGAATG
This sequence comes from uncultured Methanocellaceae archaeon, assembly GCA_963780665.1. GTDB lineage: Archaea > Halobacteriota > Methanocellia > Methanocellales > Methanocellaceae > Methanocella. Next base: position 19,815 of record CAWACJ010000004.1, read on the forward strand.
CGCATCCACAGCCAAAGTCGATGCTAGTATCCTGGAAATTCGTCGCGTCGGCAATATCCTGTACGAAACCCGTGGCCGATGCGCTGTGCACGATGGTCGGGAACCCCCATGAGACCGGGCTTAGCTGAGCCCACACAGGTGAAGTCGCCAAACATACCGCTAGAACTAGCGTTAATGCTAGAATAGATTTTCTTATCACATTTACCATCCCCCTAAATAACCATTGTTTATCTATACCGAGCCTTAATTAAAACATTAGTGAGCTAAAACGCAATTATACCGCTATTCAGGCTTAATTCGGACATTCTAGTGACCGGGAACGCTCAAAAAATGCAGTCACCATTCCTTAAGAAAAACATATCAATCGAGTAAATGTTTAAAAAAATCTGGCGTCCCACGCCGCCATCTTACATCAGAACCCGAAGCCGAAACCTGGCAATGATACCGGCCCGACACCGACGAATGGGTACGCGAATTGCGCGAGCTCGTTGGTCTGGGCGAAGTCAGTATGTGTCACGGTCTGTGCCTGGTCTATGTTCTGCGTGATCGTCGGGAAACCCAGGCTGACCGGGCCGAACGACGTCGTGCCGATCGCATCGGATGCCACCGGGAAATTCACGCTTGCAGTCTCATCGTCTAACGCTTGTGCCGTATCCTGGTTAAATGCAGTCGTCGTACCAGTCTGGACGATCACGGGAAACCCGAAGGATGTCGGAACAAGGCTTGCTCCGGCCGTCGCGCTTAGTAGAGCTAGCCCTAACATGACCGCTATAGCCGGCCTTATCCATAATCTCATATCTTACCCTCCCCAATAGTTCATGCGCCAAATGCAATAGCGCACTTACATGTGATAATTAACAATTGTTAATTTATACATTCGCATTAGCTAAAGCGGATAACTGTTATGATCGTTTTAAAAAAAGCATATAATGAATCGAACATGCGCCCGATCAGGCCATTTTTTTAGATCCTATTAATTATAATAAGATCATGGGGCGGAAGGAATCCCTTCCGCTCCGGATATCCTATAGCCCGAAACCAAACCCGGGCAACGCTGCTGCGCCGACGCCTACGAACGGGTACGCGAACTCTGAAAACTCGCTGGTCTGGGAAAAGTCCGTGTGTGTTACGGATTGCGTCTGCAACGAAGTCTGGCTGATCGACGGGAACGCAAGACTTACCGCGCCGAACGGGACTGCCCCCGCTGAAGCGGTCGGAAAGTTAATGTCCACATTTTGATAGTTCAGTGCGTTCGCAGTATCCTGCGAGAATGCAGTCGTCGATCCTGTCTGCACGATGGTCGGAAAGCCGAACGAGGTCGGTACGAGCTGCGCGTATACCGGCGCGATCAGCATAGCCATCGCTACTACTAAAATTAAGATTGTTCTACTCACCAATATATCCACCCTCCTCTAATGGATGATATCAGGCATGACGATTAAAAAGTTATGAATAATAAAAGCAGACTTATAGCAGTCCAGAGCAAATAAATGCAGGCCTATATCGTAAGCTTGCTCTCCATTTCCCGTTATGCCAGAGCCTACCTGTTCATAGCCAGAATCCCGGTATTCCACTGACCCCTACACCGACCGCCGGATAAGCATAGGAGGTGAATTGCGAGTTTTGCGCGAAATGGCTGGTCACCGCCGTTTGGCCTTGTATGGCGGACTGGGTAAGCATGGGAAAAGCCACTCCCGAGGCGGCAGCCCCATTATTGCAGCCGAACACCGGGAAATTCACGCTGGCAGCCTCGACGTCAAATGCGTGCACGTTCGCCTCATTTAAAGCTGTGGTCGTGCTACTCATGGACAATACGGGAAAGCCGAACGACATCGGGGACAAGCTCGAATGAGCGGGCAATACAACGGTTATGGCTGCCACGAATAGTAGTATGTAAATAATAACGCGCCCCTTACTCATACGATCCCTTCACATCCTAATAGGATATTACCCAAGCGTCGATTAATAGATTATGGGGTAAGAAAGCGAATATTTGATAAAAAATCACTGAATGAATATATAAATTCAATTACTGAAAAGTGTGATGTCGAATCAAAATTAAAAAAATGGGAGGAAGGTGCCTCCCATCACAAACCTTTGTTCTTAATACTTAGTCTATCTGTTTAGAAGCCGAAGCCGAAGCCGGGCAGCGAGACGCATCCGACACCGACGAACGGATATGCGAACTCTGCGTTCTCAGTCGTCTGGGCGAAGTCAGTGTGCGTGACATCCTGGGTCTGCACTACATTCTGCGTGATAGACGGGAACGCCAGGTTTACTGCACCGAAAGGTAAGGAACCTTCAGTGCCTGTCGGGAAGTTGATCGCCGTTGCTTCCAGGTCTGTTGCAGCAGCCGTGTCCTGGTTAAATGCGGTGGTGGTACCACTTTGTACGATCACCGGGAAACCGAATGACGTAGGAACAAGGCTTGCATAAGCGGGTAAAATCATGGCCACGAAGGCCAGTGCCAGCACAATCATTGTCCCAAAAGTTTTCATCTTACTCATATAATACCCTCCTCAATTACTAAAAGATGATATCGTTAGCGTCAATTAATACGTTGTTATATGAAAAAACGAATAATGTTGGTTTTTAATCGCATAAAAACAGAATGTAATTGATTAGTTTAGTAGTGTATATGCTTAATACTTGCCCGCATGGTTTTTTGCCTGGCCACACGGTCGTGTAGTTAGCAGCGTTTACAGAATTGAAAAAATAATCGTTGTGTTGTATAAGCCAGATCTTATTATCCTTAGTTCCCTTTGTGTTGTTAGAGTCTTGTCTTTCCGGGTTGGCTTATTGTCTGATCATACATAGCAGGAAGACCCAAAAATCTTTGCAACTATTCATCCTTCTACGACCAATAAGTCGCGCAAGACAATAGCTCCAACACGAAGATGTTTTGTATAAACGTTAGGCGGCCCGGCGACTCAATTTGAACCATAGAGCACACAAAATATAGCAACACTCGGCCGCATGATAATGAATATTTACAAAAAGTTTAGGGTCTTCGTGCTACAGTACGGACAGACAACAAGCCAACCAGGAACAATAAGACGCGCCCATCACAAATAATGAGCCAAGGTTCTAACAAAAAGTGATATATTCAACATAACAAAAAAATTTAAAAAGGCAGGAGCATTAGTGCTCCTACCAGGATTCTTTAGCTATCTGTTTAGAAGCCGAAGCCGAAGCCGGGCAGCGAGACGCATCCGACACCGACGAACGGATATGCGAACTCTGCGTTCTCAGTCGTCTGGGCGAAGTCAGTGTGCGTGACATCCTGGGTCTGCACTACATTCTGCGTGATAGACGGGAACGCAAGGTTCACGGAGCCGAAAGGTAAAACACCTTCAGCAGCGGTCGGGAAGCTAATGTCCGTTGCTTCCAGGTCCGTTGCAGCGGCAGTGTCCTGGTTAAATGCAGTCGTCGTGCCATTCTGAACGATCACCGGGAAACCGAATGACGTCGGAACAAGGCTTGCGTAGGCAGGCATAGTCATGGCCACAACAGCCACGGCCAGCAAAACTATCAGTCCATTTCTTAATACACTCATAATTACCCTCCTCAATTATTAGAAGATGATATCGTCACCGTTGATTAAAACATTATTATTTTAAAAAACGAATATTATCGGTTTTGACTGGAGATAACACAGATAGTGTCTGCACTAGTTTTAGACCGAATGTATTTAAACACTAAGCAGTTAGGCTATAAGTTTGACATAATATAATTTCGCCGTACGTAATACGTTTCACAAAAGTGTTCTAGATCATAATCCGCTCTCTAAATGAGCCGTTTGATACCTAAAATGATTAATCGAAACTACGGCGATTCACTGTGTTTCGATAATGACACCAGCGATGAGCAATAACAATAGTTTAGTACGGAACAGTGCGCCGCCACAAACACCCCCGAAGCGACCGTATTTGCAACAATATATAATTTATCAGACTTCTTTCTGCGGTACCGCCAGCGGATCAGTCAAGGCGCTCACGATTAATATGGAATGAACCGGTCAGTGGTTCATATGATCAAGAGAATATCGTAGATATAGGTTGAAGGAAGCAGGTTGAAGGAAGCCGGCGGAGGTTCGGCTACTAAATAGTAATTATGTATGGCTATTGAGGTGACAGATAATCGGACAGTACCATGTGACGAGGCTAACTGCTTGTTCACATTCAGCATATCTTATTCATGTATAGTATTATCTTTAACATCGTATTATCTGGCTAAATGGTCATTGACTATATGGCATTTTTCGAAGATCCCATGGCAGTGAGGTCATACCCGTCGAGATAGTGATATCCTGTAAGGGCAGGGATTTTAGAGTGAAACTCACGAAGAATGTATGCAGATGCATTTTATCCTTCGATTTGTAAAAAAATTAATGATACCATATTTACTATATCTCGTATCACAGGAACCATTTTGAAGACAAATCAGTCATCGACAGAGCCCTGTGACCGCATTGCTCTGGTCAACATCACTTTTCAGATTAAAAAAATCGGATAAGAGGAATCAATCCAATCATATCCCGTTAAAGAAATTAGCCCCGCCGAACATTGAGGTAAATGGTGATATTCCGGAAGCCGGGCTCAATGAATTGAACATGCCCATATTCCCGATACCAGAGGGCGCCGTTGTTAAGCCCGTGGAAGAAATCCCCTGACCATCACTGAACGCCGGGAAGTCGATATTGATTGACTCCAGGTCCGTAGCACTGGCCGTGTCCTGGTTGAATGCGGTTGTTGTGCCTGTTTGTGCGATCACCGGGAATCCGAACGAAGTTGGAAACAAGCTTGCGTATGAAACAGCTATGGTCGATCCGATGGCTGTGACCATGATCAATAATATGCATAATGCCCTCATTTTACCCATATTTTACCCTCTCCTCAAGTCCACGTAACGCATGCGGCAATAAAAGTGTTAGTAGCGTTTGAAGTGGGGAAACGGCCAGGGCCTCAATAAAACAACGGCATACATTACGGCCATCATATAAGTTCGCCAGACTGTACGGATGCCACAGTCAAGAGGTTTTTTTCAGTATCGATTATTAATTGTACCTATCGATACAGATTGCGATAGTCGTATCATTGAAAATAATAGCATGAATTGGGATATATTCGAAGTTTATTGTACGATATACGTGATATGCACCATATCATAAGATAAATATTATATATCCCAGACCCGGTGACTATGACGGTAATAAATCAGTCCGGGAGTTGGGATATCATGTCCTGGAACGATAATGATTTGATCGAGTCCGTGATCGATAGTGAAGAGTTCAAACGCGCCGAGAGCATCATCGATGTCCGCAGGACGGTTAGAAGAAAGCTTAGAAAAAAGCTTATCGACCTGCATATAGACGATAGCACCAGCATACGCGTACGAGAGACTATCATAGATAAGCACCTGGAATGGATCACGCTGCGCATCCTGAAGGAGTTTGACGGCATAGTCATACTGCCCGAGTATTATGAAGATCTGGAGAGATCACAGTCCGTTTGGAGTAACAAGCGCCTTGGGCGCAGCAACAGCCTGGAAGAGCTGATACAGACCATTGATGCCGTCGAGACATCATGGATATGACATTTGCGTTTAATTTTTTCGTGCTGCGTTGAATATTGTTTATTGTTTTTTTGTTATGATAGATGCATCTAAGCTTTTGAAAACGCCATAAAAATAGTATGCCATCAAAGTTGACTTTCATCAACTTTGATGATCTGATAAAGCTGTTTTACTTAAACTTGTTCTTGCCTGCAGCTTGCCTTACGCCCTCGGCAGCCTTTGGTTTCTCGACCTTCGGGATGATCTCGTCGAGAGTCTGTGGGCCGTATGCGGTGACCTTCATATTGACTTGCACTAAGTCACTGCTGATCTCGTTGCCCCTTAAGAGCTTCCTCTTTCTCATGCCTTCGGATTTCGCGTGGTACCCGGTGCCGTTTGCCACAAGTACTCTTCTGCGGGGCTGTCCCGGGAGGTCGCGCCTCATGGGTACGCCGTCTTTGTCGGAACCGCCGGTGATCACGAGCGTATAGCCGTTCAACCCGGCCGATTCGCCGTCGATCTCGGAGCCGATTGGCTTGCCGATGAACTTATTGATCTTAGGCCCGACGACGTCTACGTTATATGCCTTGCCGCTCTTCGGGTCTGAAACTACTAACTTGAAATCTGCCATTTCTTATTCTCCTTGATGATGAAGTATTGTAAGTTCTGCCTGTCCCCGTACTATTGCACTACTCATATTAATAAACTACGGTGAATTTTTAATATACAAGTGGAAGTAAGTCACTGCTTTAAGCAATAATAGGGAAGGCATTATACCGGGATAGATTTTATCATAGATCTTTTATCGAAATATAGTTTCAGCATCACGAGCTCGAAGTTCGCGATCGCAGCATAGGCATTCAGGATGAATACAAGAGGGTCCCTGATGGCATAGCCATAGACGACAAAACAAAATGATCCCGACACCAATATCGCCAGGTAGTATAGTGATATATCTTTCGTATGTCTTGTGTTCAGTATCCTGTAGCATTGTGGAAGGAACGCAAGTGCCAACAGGATGCTTCCTGCAGAGCCTATAAGCGAAAATATGAACGAGACCATGATATGTTGCTGTGTTAGGCTCAAGCGTATAATACGCTTTCGGTGATCAAAAGATATTATCTGAATATAATTTCAGGGCCTTGGGTGGCGGCGTCTTTTGTGCGGGACTTTTTCATGCGGGACCTTGAATTTTTCTCTCGAGTATTGTCTCAGGTGGTCGATATTACCCATGTATGTGCCATCCAGGAGGTACACCTGGGACTCTTCCAGCTGGACTGCATGGGAGGTGAAGAGTGGGCCTAATAGATTATCATGCCAGGATTCGTTGAACGCGATACCGCCGCAGAGCTCATTAAAAGCGGGAACGATGATCAGTTCAGGGTCCGACCAGCAGAACTCTTCGGGCTTGTAGTTCGTGGCAACGGCTTTTTCATCAAGCTTCGCGCGAATCCACGCTTGCCGGGTAATTGTATGTCCGACGATATCGGTCAGTTTTATTGTAGGGTGATTGTGCGAGACTACCCAGTGTTTTACTTCTAATAGCGATGCGTCGGGCCAGGTATGGCCGTGAAAATAGGCGACGCCGTCTACGATGACGCCTCTTGCAGGATGCAGGTTGATGTCCGGGCTCTTCGGTATGAGCGCTTCGATGCCGCCATCGTGGTTGCCCGGGATGATGTCCACAATGGCGTGTTTAGCTAGCTCGTTTAAAAACAGGGGGACTTCATCGGATTCCTGGTATGAAGTGCGTGGCACGTTATGCTTGATATCGCCCAATAAAATGATACGATCGGGGCGGACTTCATCGATGTACGCTTTGACACGCGCCATACGCCCCGCTATCTGCGACGGGATATTGATGCCGCTATAATATAGGTCGTATTCGATGCCGAGATGAACGTCGGCAATGACCAGGGACACGTCCTCATTCCGGACGACAAGGACCGGCGCGTCGAGCAATGGCTGAATGTCAAGGGACATTGAAAATGAAGCTCCTTACAGTAATAGTAAAGGGCCAGTTATAAAAACTTGTTCGAGCACGCTCCGAGGTAAATATTATTATGCTAGGGCAACAATAGGCCAGTACACAGGAAGTACGTATCGTGTTCATCGGTATAGACCATGGGACCACAGGGATCCGCTTCGCGGACACGGAGGGCCGGTGGCTCGAGATCACCAGGCAGCAGGCCAGGGACATGACAAAGGAGCAGATATTACAGGCAATGCTTTCGGCATTTAATGTAAAAGCGCCTGATATCGAGCTTGTAGCTGTCACGTATTCCATGGGCGACGGCATATCGAAGATCACCCCGATCGAAAAAGTAAAAGACCGCGGTATCATCAGCAGAGAAGGAGCTGGTGTCCACATCGGCGGCGGCACCAACGTATATGATGCGATCGCCTCCTCGAAGATACCCGCAATGGTCATACCTGGCATACATCGCGGAAACTACGGGCACCCTTGCTTTAAAGTCTATTCTCATGGCGCCAGCCCCGAGAAGCTCGGCATCGCCTATAACGCTTACCTTGACTCGCATGATAAAGATTTCATCGTCTCGGACATCAGCTCCAACACGGTGACCATGGGCATACAAAATGAAAAAATGCTGGGCGCGATCGATGCCTGTATCTTTGCGCCGGGCGTACACCATGGCCCGCTTGATCTGGATGCGATACGCGAGGTAGATTCCGGCAAGATCACGGCGAATGACGCGTTTTCGACGGCAGGCGTCACGAAGCTGATACCGTATAAGAACCTGGCGCAATTGCTCGAGGCCGAGAAACAGAATGATCAGGATGCGGAGTGGGCATTCGATACGATCGCCATATTTGCCGCCATGGAAGTAGCATCATTCCTGATGCTTGTGCCCGAAAGTAAGATCTATACAGCCGGCTCCGTGGGCTCGATGGACCGAGTAAAGGCAAAGATGGAGAGCCTGCTTAAAAAAGACATTCACGTGCTCGGAAAATTATCGGCGGCAGTCGGGCTGGCACAGATCGCGCGCGACGTCCATTCAGGTAAAAAGGATATCCTTGGCATTGAAGTAGATCGCTAGAGCCACTAAGCTCTCGAAGTGCACTTAGTGACGAGCTGATAAGTATTAATTTACATGTGCATTATTTATCATTTTAAGGAAATACTCGTGTACTCTGGTATCGTCGGTCAGCTCGGGATGGAATGCAAGCGCGAGTATGTTGCCCTGTCTGGCCGCCACGATGAAGTCTTCGAATTTTGCCAGTACCTCAACGCTATTACCTGCCGTTATGATCGCCGGCGCGCGGATGAATACGGCATTGAACGGGCCGCCATCGATGTGCGAGACTTGTAGCTCGGCTTCGAACGAATCTTTTTGTCTGCCGAACGCGTTACGGTTCACGGTCGTATCCATTAGGCCTAAAAGATGCTGGCCGGTCTTTTTTACTTCACCGTCGCCCTGACTCGCCAATAAGATCAGGCCGGCGCAGGTGCCCATAATAGGGGTCCCATTCTTCGCGCTTTCGATGATCTCCTGCGCGATGCCTTCGGACCATGCGAGCCTGCAAAGCGTCGTGCTCTCGCCGCCTGGTATGATGATGGCATCACATAAGGGCACTATACCTTTGTGCTTTATTTTCATGATCTCTGCGTCTTTTATGACACGGGAGATCGATTCGACGTGTTCCTCCACGTTGCCCTGTAATGCAATGACCCCTATCTTCATACTGGCGCCTCTCAGCGTCCACTAAATGAACCCGTATACTTTAAAACTTTTCCATGGCGGCAACCTATGAACAGGAAGATGCCCTGGGCAATATAGCCACCAATCGGCATCCTCTACTGTGGTTTCCAGGTACGGATCGCTCAAGGTAGCTGTAATTTGCCCTGAAACAAAAGATCGGATAGGTATTGTTCACAGCTTATTGCGCATGGAGAGGACGACTAGCGCACTCCAGTTCGGGTCACTGCCCGAAGAAACATCTTTTCCAAAGCCGCCATCCTCATTCTGCGTCGATACGAGCCATTCGGCGGCTGTTGCGGAGATCTCTTTTTCATCCAGCGCGTTCAGCGTACCAAGAAGGTATGCGACGTCGGCCACCTGTCCGCCAGCGATCGCAACCTTTAGCGCAGGCAGGGAATAATCGATAAACCTCCCTTCTAGTATGTTGTCCAGGTAGCCTATCCGTCGTAAGTGCAGGATAGGCGCATAGACATGTGATACCGGCTCTGTTGCGAAGTCCATTTTGTTTATACGATCAATTACATAGGAGAGACCTTTTTCGAATCGAGCAATGCCGCTAAGATAAAAAGTATGAAGCGCCCGGAGGCAGAGCGCGGTCGTATAGGCGCGCTTATGCTTATTATTACCGCCCCAGGAGCCGTCTATGTCCTGGTGCTCTAGTAGCCAGATGATGCCCCGGCTCACCGGCAGGCTCGCCTTCCCATAATCGAACTTATTTAGCACGATGAGCGCGTATGCGGTGTTGGCCGCGTCAGAGTACATCTTACTTTTCGAGGGAAAATAGCCGTCAACCGTCTGGCTATTCACTAAAAAATCAAGGCCGGCGGCCAGTGCTTCCTCGTTTCCCCCCGTCTCTTTTATCGCGTACAGCGCCCTCGCGCATACTAACGGGTCCCCGGCGCCCCAGGAGCCGTCGCTATTCTGGGCGCTGACGAGATATTCTGCAGTGTCTGAAAGCGAGTGAGACATTCTTATTTGCCCAGCATTCCCCGTAATTCTCTCTGTAAGTCAGGCATGTACGTCGCATTAGGGAGGCCATGTGTATTGCCGTTATACTGGTACCATACCTTAGGCTGCGATGCTTTTTCGTAGAGCGCTTTTCCGTCGGCTATCGGTATGATCGGGTCGTCCGTAAAGTGGATCATTACCAGCTTCCTCGGCGGTAGCAGCGACAGGTAGTTCGACGGCTGTATGGAGTTAAGGTACGAATTTGCCGTTATATTGCCAGCGGAGTTATTGTCGTACATGGTAAACGAGAAATCGGACGAACTCACACATATGACGCCTTTGAATTGTGGCTCCGTACCGGCCGCGATGATCGACCACATACCACCGATACTTTCACCCAGTATCGCGGTATCACTACCATTCAGGTCATTGCGGGACTTCACATAATCAAGCCCTTTGAGGGCATCATATATCTGTTTGTATTGTATGGGTATGCCGTCATTCACATATGAATAGAAGCCATCAGTGTAGTTACTCTCCAATACCCCACCGGTCTGGCCGAACCCACGCTCATCCAGTGTAAGCGATGCATAGCCCATTCCTGCTAAGTATTGTGCCATGGGCAGGTCTAGTTCTTTCGTGATCGTCAGGGCCGGCAGCACGATGACGACAGGCGGCCTTGTCACGTTTTTAGGTATCATTAATGAAGCATAAACGTCGTCACCGAAGCTCTTGTAAACGACCGTCTCAACTGTGTAGTTATCATTGGATAGATCAGAAGGTGTTGAATTAGCCTGGATCGATCCGCGCGCTTCCGGGAACGTCAGATGTCCTGATGCGTCAAGAGCCCATTGAGCATTCGTGACGTCCCCCGGAATGACCGTCGGGTGCGTCGTCAAATAATAATAGGCTACGCCGACCAGAATTACGGCGGCTATGATCACCCCAATGATCAACAGGTTATTCTTAGAGAGACCTTTCTCTTTTTTATTTTTTGAATACGCTTTCTTCTTCGACACAGGCTTTACTATTTACGTCATAAAAAATAAGCCTTGCTGTCGAAGGCTCGTAGCATAAATAAAAAAATGATAGAGCTTCCTGCCCTATTTTTCGACGATCGTCTCGTCTATCTTCATGCCGAAGTGCCTGCCGTGGCCTTCGACCCTGACCAGGACCTTATCGCCCTTCTTTAGTTTCGTCACCGGGATGGAGCCTCCGTCCGCAGCGACCAGCTTAATGGTCTCGGCATTCTGGAGTATGGCGGATATCTTTCTGCCATCTGATTCTGCCTCCACGTAAAAGAGTGGCCTGCGCTCTATCTTTATACGGCCCACGACTGCCGCTCTCCCCTCGCCGTCCTTATCCACGATCAGCGCCGGGTCGCCGCTGCTCAATTCCGATAGATAGCGCGTCTTCTCCCCTATCAAAACATACTCGTGCACCGCGCCTGCATTGACGCGGAACGGCCGGCTGGCCACGTAGGGGCTCTCTTCCGCTTCAGATTGCACTAAAAATAGCCCGCTAGACCGGTTGCCGACCAGCATGCCCTCGCCAGGCTTCATGAGCGAGCAGGTATCGACACATACGCGGTCGCCTACGCCGACATCCCTTACTTCCAGGATGGTCGCGGGCTGAAGCTTGATGCGGGCGCTTTTTGAGGATAATGCCTGTGTTATCTCCCTGATCTTCGCGATGTCGTCCGTGTCTATCAAAATGCCGTCCGCTCCCTTTTCCAATGTCTGGAGCGCGACTGAAGCTTCGTCGATGTTACGGGCTTTTGCGATGATCTTAACGCCTGAGCCTTGTAATTCCGCGATCAGGTTTTCAAGCGGGATGACTTTCCAGTCCTTGCCTTCGATGATCAGGTAATCGCATACTTTACCCAGAACAGCGGCCAGCTGCTCGTATCTTTTACCCTCGAGGCGCACAAAAGCCGCCACTGCGAGCCCTTTAGACTTTAGGCTCTTTGCCCGGGTCATCTCGACCGACTTTTCTAGATCCTCCGGAATGGGTAACGAGCCGTCGCCTTCTGCGCCATAGCCCAGTAGGACGATATCCGCATGATCGGCAGGGGAAACTACCTTGATCTTCCCCAGCTCGCGGACATGATCGATGTTTTCCGGGCTCACCAATACTGCTCCTGCCCCGGTCTCCAGTGCAGAAGTGACTTTTTCTTTTGCTTGAACCCATTTCCCGCTCAGCGCATCTACCCATACCAGCTTTTCGCTCATCCAAGCTCCTTGATGGCATCCGCCGCCGTCCATTTCTCATGGACGATCCTCGAGATAGCCCTCGTTATATTTGTTGGAGATTCGTGTTGAAATACGTTTCTGCCGATGGCTACACCTTTAGCGCCGGCAGACATGGCGCCCTCGATCATCTCCAACAAGTCCTGGTCGGAGCCCATCTTCGGCCCCCCGGCGATGATGATGGGCACCGGGCAGCCCCTGACCACGTTCTTGAAAGAGTCCACGTCGCCCGTATAATTAGTCTTGACGATGTCGGCACCGAGTTCTGCGCCTACACGAGCCACATGCGACACAGTTTCCGGATCGTGCGGGTTCTTGATCGCCGGTCCCCTGGGGTACATCATCGCGATCAGCGGCATACCCCAGAACGCGCACCGTTCTGCGGTCTCCGCCAGCCCTTTTAGCTGGACGCTCTCAGTTTCACTGCCCACGTTCACGTGAACGCTCACGGCATCGGCACCCATCTTAACCGTTTCTTCCACCGTGCAGACCTGGACTTTGTTATCAGGGTCCCGCGCTAGCGAAGTCGAGGCGCTCATGTGGACTATCAGCCCGATGTCATGGCCGTACCCGCGATGCCCGTAGGGGACCATGCCCTTTTGCATCAAGACCGCATTCGCGCCGCCTTCCGCCACCTTATCCACAGTATCCGCCAGGTCCGTTATACCCCTGACCGGGCCTATCGAAATACCGTGGTCCAGTGGAATGATTAAGCTATTCCCGCTTTTCCTATCCTTGATACGCTCAATGCGTATCCCTTTTCCAATTGTCATCATAGGATACCACCGTGCTACTATGTCACCTACTAGCACGGTAATCTAAATAAAGGTATCGGTCCAGTTTAGCAATTTACCGTATTAATTACGATTGAATATTTAAAGTAATCTCATGTCGTCCAAGGTCATATGACGGAGGATATCGCGTGAATTCTGATAAAAATTACTGCTTCATTGTATCGGTTTTTTGTGGCCAGACAATGTCGAGGATCGAATATATCATTGATATGTAAAAATCGCGTTCACACGTTAATGTCACATTACAAATATAGGCATATGTAGAACCCATAGTATCAGGCAGTCGTTCCTTGCGCGCAATTATTTCCCGTAAAAAATGTCCTTTAAGATATGTTTTTTCAAAACATGTGCTGCTAAAATATAAATCAGCGGAATATATATATTTAATTATGTCTGTGGCCGTCCCTACGTTTTTCGAAAATCCCAGCAGGGCAAGCCTGAATTACTTCGTGCTCATGCTATTGCGCAAAGAGCCGAAGCATGGCTATATGCTCATGCAGGACATCGAGCGCCACACTCAAGGGCATTGGAAGCCATCCCACTCAGCCATTTATAAGCTTCTGAATCACCTTGAGGAAGATGGGTGCATTTCGTCATGGGAAGAGAAAGACGGGGAACGGGCACGACGCGTATATAAGATATCTGAAAAAGGAGTGAAACTCCTTGAGGACAGCGATAAGGATTTCGAGTCGTTCGTCAACGCATTTATCTCCTCCCTGCTTGAAGCGGAACGTGTAAATCCCGACCATTTAACTATCCTGCTGACGAAGAAAGGTAAAGCGCTGATGAACGGCCTGGATCCTGACCAGAAATTGAAAGCGTTGTCCAAGCTGAAAGCTTTTGTCGATGTGGAATACGCCCGCATTAACAAAGAATATGAAGAAACTCAGAAAGCGGTAAAGGAAGCAGCCATGAGGCCCAAAGAGCCGGGACTGCCCATTCAATGAAAATAATTAAACAACTTGAATATTTTAATATCCATCGTGGCTTTTTGTCTCCTGTGTCGTGACACGAAACGTAAAAGAAAAAAGTCACTTCGTATGAATTACGTACTACATTCGAACAGATTAAATATGTTTATTAACATTTGTGTCTTGATGAAACTTGGTGTGCTCGGCCCGGAAGGCACGTTTTCGGAGATGGCTGCGAAGAAATGGTCCCGTCAAGCGGAGCTAGTCTTTTTCGACGACCTTGGATCTGCAGCCAGGTCGGTGGATAGCGGCATATGCGACGAGAGCATCGTGCCGGTGGAGAACTCGCTTGAAGGTCCCGTTAACGTCGTACTTGACGCCCTGCTGGACGTGCGCTCGCCCATTATCGGGGAGGAGGTCATTCCCATCAAGCAGTGCCTCATGTCCAGGGGCGCGATCGAAGACATTAAGGTCATTGTATCTATTTCTCAGCCACTCGGCCAGTGCCGGCAGTATATTCATGAAAATTTCCCGCATGCGGAGATCAAGGTCACCGGGAGCACCGCCCATGCTGCCAAGCTGGCGCAGGAATTTCCGGAGATGGCGGCGATCGGATGCGGGGAAGCGGCAAAGCTATACGGTCTTAAAGTCCTGAAAGAAGGGATCCAGGACTACCAGGGGAACCATACGCGGTTCATCATACTGGGAAAAGACCCGAAAGGGCCGACCGGGCATGATAAGACGTCCTTAGCCGTCTACCTCGATCGCGACAGGCCCGGAGCGCTATATGAGTTCCTTGGCGAATTCGCCAGGCGCTCCATCAATATGACCAGGATCGAGTCGAGGCCGTCAAAAAAGATGCTGGGCGACTACTGGTTTTTCATTGACGTGGAAGGGCATGCTGAAGATGCTGAGCTTCAGGAAGCCATATCCGCATTACAGGATAAATGCGCTACACTGAAAGTGCTGGGCTCTTATCCGAAGGCAGATGCCAGATGATCGGCGAAATACTCGTATTTCTGATCACGTATTTCCTCATCATGGTGAGGCCGTGGAAGTTTAACGTGGCCACGGGAGCCTTGCTTGGCGCCCTGCTGATGATGCTTTTCCTGCAGCCGCACGACATCATCGAAGCGCTCGGCTTTTCGACTGCGTACGCTACGCCGCTGGTGAATACTTGGAACGTCGTTTTGATCCTCATTGAATTAATGGTCATCTGCACGTTCCTGGATGATTACGGGTTCTTCGAGTTTTGTGCGGTAAAAGCAATGCATATGGCCGGCGGCGATACGAGAAAGCTGTTCATATACACCTATGTGATCACCTGCCTCATCACTGCTTTTACATCCAATGACATAGCGATATTGACACTCACACCGATCATTTTAAAGTTCTGCCGCCGCTCCGGCCTAAACGCGAAGCCGTTCATGTACGCGTTCTTTTTCGCTGCGAATATTGCCTCCATGTTCCTGTACATAGGCAACCTGACCAACATTCTCATCGGAGATGCGTTCAAGCTGGGCTATTTTGACTTCACTAAATACATGTTCCTGCCCACCATGGCCGCCATCATCGCGAATTTTATAATATTCTGGTTCATTTTCAAGAACGATCTACAGGGCTCATACCCGGTCGATACTTCGGTCAATGCACGCGGCCTCATCAAGAGTAAGACGATGGTCGCCGTCGGCCTGATCGTGCTTGTCTTCGTGCTCATAGGCTGCGGCTTCGCGAACTGGATGTCGCTGCCCTTGTCCGTGGTCACGACCATCGGCGCCGTCGCCATATATCTGGCCGAGAGGAAGCCTGTCAAGCGTACGAAACGGATCTCCTGGAGAGTTGTCGTTTTCGTGCTCTCGCTCTTTATAGTGGTAAAGGGGCTGGAGGTGAGCGGCGTGAATGCCTTGATCGGTAGTTTTATTCTATCGATCGTCGGACAGAATCCAATATACGCAATATTCTTTATCTCCTTCGCGTCGTCGTTCATGTGTAATGTTGTTAATAACATCCCCATGACTGCCATGATGGTGCCGATCACATCATCGATCGCACAGACGCCACAGATGGCGCTAGCCATGGCCTATTCGCTTGTCATCGGCAGCAACCTGGGGGCCAACATCACGATAACCGGTGCACTGGCTGGGATATTATGGCTGGAATGCGCGAAAGTTGAAAAATGGAGCACGGGAGTCTCTGAATTTATAAAGATCGGCCTGACTGTAACGCCATTAGTCATCCTGGCATCAGCCGCAGTCCTGGCAATCGAGATCTACATTTTTTGATGTGTTGCGACTAGGGAGGCTTTTTGTCGTATCGCTTCAGCGCGCTTATCCAGGTCTTCCCCGTCGGCAAGCTTTGCGCAAAGCAGGTCCGTAGCTTCACGCCAGGAATTCTCCTCTAAGGTCTCGTGGGCCTCGAAGTAAGCTTTCGTGCACTCAAAATGAATGTCCCGTGCAGCAAGCATGACGTGATCCGTATCCAGTGGGCGGTCGTCGTCTTTCATGTCGAGTATACCGCACGTGGGTATAGCGTTAACGTGTTGCTTCAGCAAGGTGACCGGCAGCAGCGAGCTTTCAGGGAAAACCCAGCACCCTATCGGCTTGAAGAAATGGATCCCGCAGCGCTTATCCTTCAGGAACGGGCATCCGCTCGGGGCTAAAATGACGGAATACCGGAAGCCCCCGGGCGTTACGACTATGTCACAAAAACGATTGAAAAAATCCATTATCGACATTCCCATGCCCATGCTGATATTACGGATGTCCAGCAGCGAGACGGCATAATACGGGTCCCTCGTGCAGCATAGTCCGCAGCACTTGCATTCGAAGGACGGGCTGTCCTGCTTATCCGGTTGCTCGAGCATAGAATATCAAGTGATATGCATGCTGATACAATAAAAAGATTATTCAGACCCTTGAGACCCAAAACATAATGTGTCGAACAAATCTTATTGAGAATCTTATCGTCTTTATCAGTTTTACCCGACGATTTCGATGAAAAATCGCACAAATAATTTATGTCCACTAACAAAATTCTAACAGGGTGGGTTGAATGATCCCGACGTATGAAGAGGAGCTGATCAATACTATAGAGAAGGTAAGCCCTTCTGTGGTGAACGTCAACACCATCAAGCTCGTACATGATTATTATATGAACGTGGTGCCCCTCCGCGGCATGGGCTCCGGCGTGATCATCGACGGCGCTAATGGCTATATCATGACCAATAATCACATCATCGACGGAGCGGAAAGCATAGAGATCACGCTGTTCGATGGAAGAAAATACAAGGGGGACCTGATGGGCACAGACCGTGCTTCGGACATTGCTGTCGTCAAAGTGAAAGATGGTATTTTAAATTTACCGGAAGCGAAGATGGGAGATTCTTCTAGCATAAAAGTGGGGCAGATGGCCATCGCCATAGGAAATCCATTCGGCTTTCTTCTCCAGGGACCGACCGTGACCGTCGGCGTTATTAGCGCGCTGAACCGTACGATACAAGCCGAGCAGGGAGTTTTCGAAAACCTGATACAGACGGATGCGCACATCAACCCGGGCAATAGCGGCGGCCCGCTGGTGGATATCCACGGGAATGTCATCGGCATTAATTCAGCCAATATTCCATTCGCCCAGGGCATCGGCTTTTCCATCCCCATCACCATAGCCAGGGGCATCTCTGATGAATTGATCAAACACGGCAAAGTGATCCGACCATGGCTGGGAATCCTTGGGGTCGGCCTCAACCCGCAAATCGCCGCCTATTACCGGCTTCCTGCGGATAAGGGTATACTCGTCACGCGCGTATTCGAGAACAGCCCGGCAGAGGCGGCCGGCATCGCTCCTGGAGACCTGATCCTCGAAGTCGACCATAAAGACTTGAATGATATGAGCGACCTGTCAAAAAAGATGCACACAAAAAAGATCGGGGAAGAGATATCAGTCGTTGTGCAGCGCGGGCCACAGCAGGGAGAGCTCCAATTAAAGCTGGCTGAAAGCCCGTCCTGAGATCTCTTTACCGGTAGTCGTCGTATTTGAGTGGGTTCCGGATAAGCTTCTTATGGTCGATCCTTGAGCCATTCATGCTTTCATAGACCAGTTTCGCGGATTCCAGCTCTTTTTGGGCCTCTTCCTTGCTCTGGAACATCCTATTATCGGCGTTCGGGTCGGCGGACGCGACTTTATCTTCCAGGGCATTGACCATGCTTTGCTGCCGTTCCTTACAATACTCGGTCGTGTCCGAAACCCATTGTGAGCATATATCGCGATTCGTATCGTAGAGGTGTTCCGTATCCCGAGCGATGTCCCGAAGAATCCGGTCGCTGTTCTCGCGCACGTCCAGCAGCGCATGCTCCACGTCCTCGATCGTGAGGTCTTCCCAGCTCAGCGGCTTTTCCCTCAGCTTGCCGCCAAGGCGCTTTGCCACGAGATAGAACGGGAACATCTTCTTGATGATCGAGCCTACAGGATATATGGAAGTGCCGTTTGCATCCAGGCCTTTGGGCTGCACGCCCTGCATGGCGATCCTCGCCACTTCCGGCCTTACCGCTTCCTTCGGCGGCATGTAGCCATAGCGCATCAATTCTCGTATCGCCGTGCCGCTGATAGCAACACGGTACTGTTTGCCGTGCGGGCAGGTGTTCTCGGTAGCTGTCGTGCCGCAGCGGGCACAATAGAACACCTCGTTGAACGGTAAAAGCTCGATACCCAGCTCCTTCGAGCCGCCCTCGTAGAGCTGGTCGAAGATGGTCTGGCAGTCATAGTCGCCATAGTAGCTGCCTACGCCCGCATGGTCGCGGCCGATGGCAAAGCTCGTGGCGCCGAAGTTGCGAGATACGATCGCGTGAAGTACCGCTTCGCGGGGCCCTGCGAATATGTATGTCACCCGCAGCGGGCTCATTAACGCGCGTTCCCGCTGGTAGTACTTATTAAGCAATGTCTCGTACGCCTGAATACGGTATTCCGAGCGTATGTACTCAGGCTTAGCGAGCTGTACCAGCGGCTGTATTAAAAGCATGTCATGATTCTCAAGCGAGACTCGATGAATATGCTCATGACCGCGGTGAACCGGATTCGCGCCGGTGATGAAACCAACGACCGAGCGCGCGCCTTTCTTATTATAGAAATAATCGATACATTCTGCAGGAGTGAGCCGGTATTTCTCGAATGCGCCCCAATGCGGGCGATTCATCAGCTCAACCTTACCCGCAAGCGAGCGGTCCCCCATGCGCTCATAGATACTCCGCACGCCAGGATGCCGCTTATCGGTCGTGCCGAACACGCTTTGCGCTCGATCCTCGCGATCATATTCGAAGACTTCCTCCGTAGTGATACGAGCAACGGGCTGTTTATCCTTATTGATCAGAGTGACGATCTCGCCTTTTTTAAGGCCCCTGAGCACTTCCTGGTTCTTATCCCCTGCCATTGCGAAAGATAATGGAGTCGGCCACGGCGTGCCATCGGCAAGCCTGCCGGTATGTAATACAGCATTATAATCCTCGGCGTTCATGAAGCCGTCACACGGGCTTAATGCCCCCGTAGCGATCATTTCTACCGTGATCCAGGCTTCCTCATCGATCATGATGGTATCCTGGCCGCGTGTGAGGCTCTCCTTCGCCTCATCTAGCGCCTTATCCCGATCTCTGCCGTCGAGGACCGTATTGACCAATTTAACCTGTGATATGCTCATTTCAGGCCTCCTTAATGATAAATGATTAATCGTTATAGATTAATCAATTGAATCTAATAGGATTAATTCTATATATAGATATTGTACGACGATCGTCGAATTTAAAAATATTAATGTAGTATTATGTTGATGTTAGGATATAATAATAGCAGCGAGCATCAGGCTAGTAAGATATGATCGTTACGATATTTATTATCATTATTATGGAAATATATTATTATGCATGACGTTTATCGCATTTTCATGATATTATCGCCGAATCGATACTCGAACGTGCCGCCTGCCGCTCGCAGGACAACGCGATAGCCAGAGACAAGGACTTGCGCATAGGATGTGCCCGGATCAGGAAAGCCCAGGCTTGTGTCACCCCAGGTACACTCCTCGCTCGCGATGACCTCGATAAGCTCATGGTCGATATGTAGCTGATTTGACAGGTGCGCCTTCGCCATGGCGATCGCATCTTCCGTGTTTTGAGCCTCTTTCATATAAATAAGTATTATTTCGGGACTTTTTAACGTTATCTGAGAAAAAAGAACACAAAATATTTTTAATCGAATGGTATGTAAGTCATACGTAGCTGAAAGCTCAACGAGCTAGGATTACCATAAAAAGACGGTGGTATATATGAAGTTAAGAATCATGCTCATTGTGGGGCTGCTGGTCGCTTGCCTCATAGCGCCTGTACTGGCGGATCGTGTGGACGTCATGGATACAACGTTCAAACACAAGGTCGATGTAAAATTTGAAAAGGTTGTCGAGAGGGGCACATCAGACATATATCCGCCTCAAAACTACCCTCCGACGGAATACAAATTTGTTACGCTATATTATTCATTTTATAACCCGACGAGTATTGATGCCCGATATGATTTCAACATAGATATCGAGGATCAGAACGGCAACATCTTCAAGGGAGAGAATTACATAGTAGCAGAAAATGTGCCCGCCAACGGCAACCTGCTGAATCGCTATAAAGAATATGCCATATACAGGAACTCTACGGATTATTATTTTGTATGGCATGACAAGCAGATAGACGCCCCCTGGCTCGATACGACTACCCCGGTAAATATTACGTACCCGGAGCCGACACCTGAGCCGGCGGGGTCAGTAACGGCCACTGCACAGGCGACACCTACGCCGACGCCCGGGAACGGGTCGGTCACGCAGCACTGTCTGCCCTTCCTGCCATTAGGGGCCGTAATAGGCGGCTTTGGCGGCATGGGGATCCTGTCGAAGAGATACCTGAATCAAAGGCGTTAATATGGAAGTGACCATCGTCTGCATCGGGGACGAGCTTCTTGCCGGCGATATCGCCGACTTGAACTCGACGTGGCTCGCAAAGAACCTTACGGACGGCGGCGCGATCGTCAAGCGGATCATCGTAATACCCGATGACATGGGCATCATTGTCGATGAGATCAAAAAGGCATATGAAACTTCCGATAAAGTCGTCGTGACGGGAGGCCTGGGGCC
The DNA here is from genome assembly GCA_963780665.1 of uncultured Methanocellaceae archaeon. Classification (GTDB taxonomy): domain Archaea; phylum Halobacteriota; class Methanocellia; order Methanocellales; family Methanocellaceae; genus Methanocella. The sequence goes on from CAWACJ010000004.1 coordinate 41,151, forward strand.
GACGCACGACGATATTACCCGATATGCCATCGCCCGCGCGTTTGACCGCAAAGTGATCAGGGACCCCAAAGGCGTGGAAGTCGTGGAAAAGGCCATCGCGGCGAGGGGCAGAAAGCCCATGCAAGAATCGTATGTCATGGCCGATATCCCTGAAGGCTCGACTGTCATACAAAATCCTGTGGGCGCGGCGCCGGGCTTTATTATTAACGAGCGTATCTTTGTGTTCCCTGGCGTGCCGTCGGAAATGAAAGCCATGTTTGACCTGGTGCGAAACAGTTTCGCCGGTAAAAAGCTTATCGTGGACTGGCTGATCGTACAGATGGCGGAATCGGCTATCGTGAAAGACCTGAACGAGGCAGTAAAAATGTTCCCCGCAGTCACGTTCGGCTCATACCCTTCGACAGTGCTGAGGATCAAAATGAAGTCATACGACGCCGAACAGGTGAAAGCCGCTAAAGAATGGCTGGCAAAACGCCTCATTTGATCTAGTGATAGAATAAGATCCGATGATGGCAGCATTACAGACAATAAATCATTTTTTTTAAAAAAAATCGATGTGTTCACACGAACGCGCTAACGATGCCTGTTCATCAAAAACTTTATTGGTGAATGGCGATATTAGGTTATTTCAGGTTATGTTCATATGGCGGAGGATATAAAAAAGAGCGCTATGATCGCGGTAAAGGACTGTATGGGGGTAAAGCCCGGAGAAACAGTCCTGGTTATATCCGATACGGAGATCAATTATATCGGCTTACCAATATACCAGGCGGCTCTAGAGCTGGGGGCGGAGGCCATTTATATGGAAATGAAGCCGCGGACCAGAAGCGGGGAGGAGCCTCCGAGAGCCATCGCCGAGGCTATGCTGAACGCCGACGTGATCCTTTTACCGACTAAGTTTTCACTATCACATACAGATGCCAGGAAGAAAGCTAGTGCCGCGGGAGCTAGAATCGCATCGATACCGCTCACTGAAGGTGATAAAGAGCTTATCGAGGAAATGTTCAGCACCGGAGGCATGACCGCGGACTATCATGGTATGAAGAAGCACATCGACAGCCTCTTCACATGGCTGAAGGGCAGCACAAAAGCTCATATTACGACACCACTCGGTACCGACCTGGAGGTAGAGTTCGAAGGCAGAGAATGGCATATCGATACCGGACTGGCCTTGAATAAGGGGGATTTCACGAACTTGCCGGGTGGCGAGCTGTACATAGCCCCTACGAACGCGAACGGCAGGCTGGTCGTCGACGGTACCTATGGCGACTACGGGCTGCTCGAGTCGATCCTCGTACTTGATATTAAGGATGGGGCGGTCGTAAATGCGAAAGGCGCCCACGCGGAAGACATATATAGATCATTTGAGACGCTCGGGCAGGGAGCCCGGAATGTGGCGGAGTTCGGCATTGGCATGAACCCAAAAGCCAGGCTGTGGGGCATCGTGCTAGAGGACGAAAAAGTGGGAAAGACGATACACATTGCGTTAGGCAACAATTCCGGCTTTGGCGGGAATTGTACTGTGCCTTTGCATGATGATGGCATCGTAACAAACCCCACCGTGACCATAGACGGCAGGAAACTGAACATCAACGAATATCTATAAAGGAGTAACATGTCACCCGTGAACCTGTATTTTGACGACCCGTATAAAAAAGAGTTCGAGACTACCGTGACCGCAGTTGATGGTAACAATGTAGAGCTGCAAGACACATGGTTTTTCCCGCAGGGTGGCGGGCAAACCGGCGACAGTGGCTCCATAGGCGACGAGAGGGTCGCAAACGTGATATCTGAAAACGGCCGGATCATACACCTGATGGAACGTCCGCCGGCGTTCAAGACAGGCGATCACGTTACATGTGTGATCGACTGGGAAAAACGCTACAGAAAAATGCGCCTCCACTCGGCTTCTCACATCGTTTATTATTTAATGCGTGAAGTCTTCGGGCCGGAATGCGGCATCGCTTCTTCCGGCTTGCTGGATGAGCTGAAGGAGCGCTCTGACTATTTATTCAATGTGCAGCTTGACAAGGAGAAGCTTAAAGAAGTCGAGGACAGAGCTAATGTGCTGATCGCAGAAGGCCGCGAGATACGCGCCTACAGGGACCCTGCAGAACCGGATCTGCTTCACTGGGAAATGGGCGGCTGGAAAATGCAGTGCTGCGGCACACATCCTCGAAACGCTAAAGAGATCGGGCGGATCAGTATCGGAAGGGGAAAAAAGCCCGGAAAAGGCAGGGAACGCATAGAGATCTCGCTGGCTTAGGCAACCTTATCGGCCAATCGATGGAAACATATATAAGACTATAGATCATATATTCTATAATTACAATTACAATTAAACAAGTTTGAGGATGGCATATGGCTAGAAAAGAATTTGACATCTTAAAAACGATATCTTATGCCGGCACCATGAATGTGTTATTCGCAATCACCAATGGCAAGAATAAGTTCACGGACATCATGTTCGAGACAGAGCTTAACCCCGGCATCCTGAACCGACTGCTTAAAAGTTTACTGGTAGCAAAAATGATCGATAAAGATGCGAACGGGTATCACATGACCGATAAAGGCGCGAAGATCGTTATGTTAGCGCTACAGATCATGGACATCGACGGCGAAAGCGAGAGCCATAAGGCCATCAAAGAACTACTCGCCCATAAGCTGAAGCACGCCGTGAAAACGTAAGATGCTCAAGATAAATCTAAAAACAGTCTTTTTTATATTCCTTTCACTAGCCTACAGTATTGCCGTGAAGGTCGGATGAGCATGCCAGGTCATAAATGATGTCAATAAACTCGATTCGTCATTCAAGATTTGAGTCTTCTTTTTATGTTTTGAGGCTGTGTAATTAATAGATGATCGTATGCCAGCTTTTGTCACATTAACGACTGATTTCGGCAAGGTTTACCCGGCCATCATGAAAGGAGTCATGCTCGGCATAAACCCGGACATTGGCGTGATCGATGTTACGGATTTAATACCCCCGGGTGATATCATCCAGGGAGCGTTCATTCTTCAGTTCGCTTCAGTTTATTTTCCTCCTGGCACCATCCACGTTGCCATCGTCGATCCTGGTGTCGGTGGCGAGCGCCGGGCACTGGTGATCAAAGGCGAGCGCTATACGTTCATCGGGCCGGATAACGGACTGCTTATGCCAGCAGCCCGTGCACAGGGCAATTTTACTGTCTACGAGATCTACGACCTTGAATTTTACACCAGTAATGTAAGTCCCGTCTTCCATGGCAGAGATGTTTTCGCGCCAGCCGCAGCATTTCTTTCAAGTGGCCGGGAAATTCCCGGGCTAAGACAAATAAAAGATCCGGTCGACCTGGATTTCGGCGTGCCCCGGCTAAAGGATGAATCGATCACGGGCAAAGTGCTTTTCATCGACTCGTTTGGCAATGTCGTGACGAACATAAGCCGAGACATCATCATGGGCTTGTGCCATTATGGACAGACCCTGGATGTGAACGGCATACTCATACCATTCTTGCGAACCTATTGTGAAACAGAAAAGCGTGGCCTGCTCATGCTAGTAGGAAGCCACGGCATGGCGGAGATCGCCTGCAGCGGCGACAGCGCTGCTGACCTGATGAGCTTGAAAAGTGGCGATAGTATTTCTATCAGCCCACAATAGGAAAAAGTATTAACTTTACAGGCGTAATTATTACCCGTTTCAATGTGAGCTGCATGAAAAGACCCTATATCACATTAATATCGGAAATGACCGTTGACGGTAAGCTGACGCTGAAGCGCGGCCTGTCGAGCAAGATCATCATGGGACTGATGGACGAGGAAAGCCACCAGTTTCTACATAAGAAGCGTACCGAGTTCGACGCGATCATGGTGGGCAGTAACACGATCAAGATCGATAATTCGATCCTGACGAACCGCCTGGTCCATGGAAAGAATCCTATTCGCGTGATCCCATGCAGTGACGCATCCATATCTCCGGAATCAAATGTCCTGAACAAGGATGCGCAGACGATCATCGTAGTTTCAGAAAAAGCGGATCCGTTAAAAATAGCGGCCATAAAGGATAAAGGGGCAGACGTGCTGGTATGCGGTGAAGAGCGCGTCGACATCACGCAAATGATGGAATGCCTCGCCGACAGAGGGATCAGCCGCTTGATGGTCGAAGGCGGCCCCACCCTTATTTGGCAGCTCATCAGCCGGCGCATGATCGACCATGTTATCCTGATCCAGATACCGTATATCATCGGAGGCGACAGCACGCCCTCCCTCGTAGGCGGGCCTGGCGTGGATTCCATAGATAAAGTGGTCAGCGTGGACATGACCGATTTTTACAAAGTCGGCAAGCATCTCATCACAGAATATGATATAAAATACAAATAAAAATGTATTCTAAAAGCAGCGTCTATATAATATTCATTTCAATTGATGAGAAAACCCGGTCTCAAGGACACGTAAGGTCCCGCATATAATTTTTATTACTGATGATCGAGAGCGTATTTTTCGGCTTCCTTCACCAGGTCAGCCAGGCTGAACGGCTTATTGAGGATCCCTACAAAAAGGGCAGAATCTATGTCGCCCGGGCTTAGCCCGCGGCCTGACATCATAAGGATCGGCACATTTTTAACCGCATCAATACTTTTGATCTTTTTTGCTACGTCAATGCCTTCCATATCCGGCAGGGTCATGTCAAGGAGGACGAGGTCAGGTAAAAATATCGCGACTTCTTTTATACCTTCGGATCCGGTCTGTGCGATATTCACGCTATATCCCTTTGTAGATAGTGCGATACTGACAAGCTCGCAAATGTTAGGATCGTCGTCGACAACCAGAATCTTTTTCCCCATATGAACTCCTGCACGCGGTGATAAGACGAGCAGTTTTATTTTGTCTAAGTTAGTCTTATATTCTTATATTACAAGCTATAAATATACATATTACATTATTACTTTTCGCAATTAATTTTAAATTTGTGTTTTTATTTCAGTAACATACACGTTAACGACTTCTTATTCCGAACCGGTAAGCTGATCAATATCTTATCAAACGATATCGCGACCGGTGTCGACCAATGGAAGTAAAACAACGAAACGGCTTCCCTTCGTGTGATCTCCGGAAACGCGGTCTTCCATCCATACCTGGCCTTTAAAGGTCTCGATAAGCGATTTTACAATGTAGAGCCCGAGCCCCGAGCCTTTTGCTTTTGTCGGGCCGCGCGTGTAGCGTGTAAAAAGTTCCTTTTTCTTTTCGTCGTGTATGCCCGGACCGTTGTCGGTCACGATCACTTTACAATATTCCATACCATACTCTCGTATCTTTAACAGGTCGACGTCGATCGTTAATTTCCCCGTGGAGTGCTTGATCGCGTTGCTGATCAGGTTTGAGAACACTTCGCGGAGTAGCTCGCTCGCTATAACAGTGACGTCACATTCAAAGCGGTGATTGATCTCGACATCTCGGCCCCGTACAGAGCTATACTGACCCATTACCTCGACAAGTAACGAGCATATGTCGATACGCTCAGGCTTGATCTCACCGGACCTGATACGCTGGATGATCCTGACATTCTCGATCAGGCTTGAACTATTGAATAACATCTCCACGGTCTTCACTAATAGTGAAGGGTCAAACTCCCCGCGCTCTATAGTCTTAAGAGCCATCTCGGCATAGCCTATGGCTACCTGGTTCATATTATTAATGTCGTGGCTCAACAGGTCAACGTAAAATTCCGCCTGTTCTTTCGCGTCCTCCAGCGAGGCCTCGGAGTTCTTATAGGCGGTCATATCCTGGATCGTCCCGAATACTTTCACTAGATTGCCACCGGCGTCGCGAAGCGCCCGGCTCTCGGCATTGATGTGGCGTACTTCGCCGTCTGCTCTGATGATGTGATATTCCATGTATCCCGACTTACCTGTCTCGATGACTTCGCGCATCGTCCGGGTAATTCCAGCCCGGTCCTCAGGGCATATGTTTTTTAAGTATAGTTCCATATCGGGATCGCATTCCCCCGGCTTGAAACCCAGTATGCGGTAAAACTCATCCGACCAGTAGACTTTCCGCTCCGCCGTATCATAGTACCAGTTCCCCAGGTGTGCTATGCTCTGCGCCAGGTTAAACGCGGCTTCATTATCCATTAATTTTTTTTCAAGATTTTTACGGGTGGTCAGGTCGTTCACGAATAAGAAATAGTATACTGGCTTTCCCTCTTCATCGCTGAGGAGATGTACATTGAGCTCGAGATAAACGCGTGACCCGTCTTTTCGCAGGTACTCTTTCTCGTACTTAATCGGAGTCTTTTTCCGATGTAAAGCTTCCAGCTGAGATACGGTATGCTCTAAATATTCTCGCGGCGTAAGATCATTTTTCCAGCTCAGTTCGCATATCTCGGCCTTACTATATCCGATCAGGTCCGCGAATGCCTTATTGCAAGAGACGATCCGCCCGTCGATGTGCAGAGACGCGAACGGCGCGGAGGTACCTTCCAGTACCTGCGTCAATAGATTAATATAGTGCAACAGCTCGTGCGGCTTACCGGATCTTAGATGATATGTATTATCCCATTGCATTATTTCCGCCAGCTATCTAACCCCCGCTACATTAATAGTAAGCATTTATAATATTTAAAATATTTGAATAAAGCATAAGAATTTAAGCCTCATCGTCACCGATAATAAACGATAAGTGTATGGCTTGATATTGTTGCACAAACATATTAAAGCAAAACGTTTGATTGAAATTATTGAAATCATTGCCTGGATTATCAGAACCATATATCCAGATACATTGATTATTCTCGGACCATATATCTCCAATATATTTTATAATGCGACTCCAAATTAGTTATCACATTAGGTGACATGATGACAAATACCGACGACATACGACAGCGTTCCATCCTGCAGGGAATTGCTCATCGGGTAATGCTGGAAAGAGGACTGTTCCCGGATTTCCCGAACCAGGCACTTGCCGAGCTGGAAAGGATCTATGGGCCCGCAACACAAACTGAAGCATCGATACGGGACCTCAGGAACCTTATCTGGTGCTCCATCGACAACGATGATTCGCTCGACCTGGATCAGCTTACCGTTGCTGAAGCCATGCCCGCAGGAGCCGTGAAGATCAGCGTCGCCATCGCCGATGTGGACGCCATCGTCAAGAAGCAATCGGCACTCGATGGCCATGCCCGGCAAAACACTACTTCAGTCTACACGGTTGCCGAAACCTTTCCAATGCTGCCCGAGAAGCTCTCCAACGATCTTACCTCGCTCAACTATGGATCAGACCGCCTGGCGATCGTCATCGAAATGGTATTTGCCGCGGATGGATCGCTTCAGGGTTCGGACATTTATAGAGCGACGGTACGCAATCATGCCAAGCTTGCATATAACAGCGTAGCAGGCTGGCTGGATGGCACCGGGCCGATGCCACAAGGGATCGATACAGTGGCCGGTCTCGACGAGAACCTCCGGCTCCAGGACCGCGTAGCTCAAATATTGAAAACCGCCAGGTTCATGCACGGTGCACTCGTGCTTGAAACGATCGAAGCGCGCCCGGTATTTGCCGGAGAGGAGCTCCGGGGCCTGGAAAAAGACCAGCAGAACCGGGCTAAAGACCTGATCGCGGACTTCATGATCGCTGCCAATGGCGTGACAGCACGATATCTCGCATCCAAAATGTTTCCGTCTCTACAGCGGGTGGTCCGCAGACCCAAACGATGGGACCGGATCGTCGAGCTTGCCGCCGAGCATGGCTCAACGTTGCCCCAGTATCCTGACTCAAAGGCTCTGGAGCAATTCCTTACATCGGCTAAAGCCGCCGATCCTCTTCGCTTCCCGGATCTTTCGCTCAGCGTCATCAAGCTGTTGGGCGCCGGTGAATATGCCGTCCTGCTTCCCGGAGAGGATGCATTCGGGCACTTCGGTCTTGCGGTCAAGGACTATTCTCACTCAACCGCCCCGAACCGCCGATACCCGGATCTGATCACGCAGCGGCTGCTGAAAGCAGCCTTGACGGGAGGTTCTTCGCCCTACGATAACGATGAGCTGGAGACGCTGGCGGAGCATTGCACCGAAGAGGAGAATGCCGCGAAGAAGGTCGAACGACAGGTCGAAAAATCCGCAGCCGCAATGCTGCTGGAATCCAGGATCGGGGATCAGTTCGATGCCATCGTCACTGGCGCCACAGATCATGGGACGTGGGTCCGCATCCTGGATCCGCCCGTAGAAGGAAAGCTGGAGATTGGTTTTGAAGGCGTGGATGTCGGCCACAGGCTCCGCGTGCAGCTGATCAGCACTGATGTGGAGCGCGGGTTTATCGACTTTAAGAGTGTGACGCGAAGAAGATAACGGCTTGTGAAATGATATAAGCCCGAATAGCTCTGACAGGGCTCGTCCATGATACAGATAGACAATTCAAAAGTTCAATCGAGTTGAACACCAATCAGGATGTTCAACACAGTCATAATAAAGCAAAACGTATATGGATGATAAAAATGCATTGTTAAGAAAAAATCCCTATATATAATTGATTTTTTCTCCAAGGTGGCACTAATGGACATAGAAGGTTACGCGAAGAGAGGCCTCCGGAAAGGGGACCCTGAACTGGTCGAAAAATTGACTGACCGTATACTGGAAGTCAAGAACATATCCAGGGAAAGCGCAAGGAGGCTCTCAGAGGCGGTCATCCTGGAGGCAAAGACTACGCTAGACGTGAAGGACGACGTCATCGCGCTGCAGCCTTGCGGCGTCACAATGGGCGAGTTCGGCGTAGGCTCCCGCGGGAGAGGCGACTTCTACGCGCATAAGAAGATCGCCGAGGTCATCGGCAAGACGAGCGCCGTCTGTGACTCGAGCCAGATGGACGATTCAGGCGTGGTCAAGGCAGGAGGCCAGTACGTCGTGGTCACTGTGGATGGTATGCACTCGCGCCTGTCGGATTTCCCGTTCTTAGCGGGTTTTCATTGCACGCGCGCGTCGCTACGCGACCTTTATGTCATGGGAGCTAAACCCGTAGCGCTATTCTCGGACATCCACATTGCAGATGACGGAGACGTCGCCAAGATCTATGACTATACGGCCGGCATCGGCACTGTCTCAGAATTGATCAATGTACCGCTCGTGACCGGAAGCACGCTACGTATTGGCGGCGATATGGTCATCGGCGACCGCATGACTGGCTGTGTCGGAGCAGTCGGAGTGGCCCAGGACCTGACGACACGCATTCAGACCAGCCCCGGCGACGTGATCATGTTCAGCGAGGGCGCAGGAGGCGGAACAGTATCGACCACGGCACTGTATTACGGCATGCAGGAAGTAGTCGAGAAAACGCTCAACGTTAAATTCCTGGAAGCGTGCGAGGCATTACTCGAGCATAATCTCATCGGCAAGATCCACGCGATGACCGACGTGACCAACGGCGGCATCCGCGGCGACGCCTTCGAGATCGCGAATACCGCGGGCGTCAAGCTACTCTTCCACGAAGAAAAGATGCGCGGCCTGGTAGAGCCGACCGTCCTGAAGATGCTTGACACACTCAAGATCGATTATCTGGGCGTTTCACTGGATGCGCTACTCGTGATCGCGCCTCCGAAGAATGCCGAAGAGATCATGAAAGCGATCCGGGCGAAGGGCGTCCGCATTGATATCGTGGGCGAAGTCAAGGAAGGAGAAGGTGCCTGGCTCGTGGAAAATGGCAAGGAGAAGGATTTCACGCCGAAGTTCAGGGAATCCGCCTATACGCCGGTGAAAAAAGTAGTCGGCGATGAAACTCCGAAGACATTTGAGGAAATGCAGCATAAAGTAGACCTGGCTGCAAAACACGCGATCGAGAAGAAAGAGCAAATGGTCGCACGGATCAGGCATAAAGAGCGTTAGAGAGCTCCAATGCAAGAGCACGGACCATTCTTTTTATATTTTTTCCTTTATGCGATTTTCTTTTGAATTTTCGGACTAGAGAAAATTTTTATGGTCGTAGGTTGTTTAATATTTTACATTAGTTTACCATCATTTATCATACAATATTCTGGAGTTAATTGACATGTTAGAGTCAAACACAACGATAACGTTGATAGGAAATAAACTGGCCAACGTTGGCACAGAGTTCATTTTTCGAGGGGCGGCGACCGAGTGTGAGAAATGCAAGCTCAAGAACACTTGCCTGAACCTGGACAAGAACAAGAAATATAAGGTGGTCACGGTCAGGAATGGCATGGACCATGATTGTTTCCTTCATGATACAAGCGTGCGCGCAGTAGAAGTCATCCCATGCCCGATAGTCGTATCCATCGAGTCCAGGAAGGCTTTTAACGGCTCCAAGATCGTCTACGAAGAGCCAAGATGCGAAAGCTCCTGCACGTCATACGAATTATGCCATCCTGCCGGACTCCTCAACGGCGACAGGTACACCATCGCGGATGTGCTGGACGACATGACCGGGCCGTGCGAGAAAGGGCTGGCACTTAAAAAAGTTGAGCTAAGGCAATAAAAAAATGAAGGCTGTAGCTTATACAGCCTCATTTCTCCCTGTTTTTTCAAATATTGCAAGCCTGATGGTTTGCCAGGTCTGCTTCGCGGAGCCGATCAGGCATCCGACGATGACTACCGCCATAACTACCTTGATCATGGCCACTACGCCGGTCGATAGAGTCCCGTTGAACGGGAACACGTAGAGCAGCCATATGAACAGCAATCCGCTACACAGGCTCATCAGCGCTTCCAGCAGCGATGGTATCCATTTCTGTGAGATCGCCAGGTATAGTACCGCTACGATGATGTTTGCGATACCGATCGCGTTCAGGTACAGCATGTACGGCCCGAACTTATCCGATAGCAGAGGGACCAGCGTCGGGTCATTGCTAAAGCTACTGACGAATGGTATGTGCATCCAGTAGATGTTCATAAAGGCCAGCCAGACAATGTTAGCGATGATCGTCCCGACAGCCTTGATCGGCGAGGCAAGATCATGCAGGCTCTTCTCGAATGACCTTAGCCTCGCTTCGTAGGGCGTCTTTAGCCTCGACTGGTAGAGATACATGCAAAGGAATATGGCGGCAATGACCACAATCGCCAGGGCGAGAGCGAAGACGACTGACATGATGACCTGTAAGACCGCCTGGGACGAGTTTGACCCGGGGACCTGCATGTTCAATACATCCGGTGCGACCAGTTCCAGTATGGCAGCGACCATCAGGAAGGCCAGTGCAATGCCCCCTAGAGAGATCAATGCCTTGACGGGCCCGTGCTCAAACAACGACTTTTTTGCGGGGTACATGGCCGAGACTTTTTCTGCCGGCCCCATCTTCCCCAGGACTTCGCGAATGATCACGTCGTCCACCTCGGATTTTCTTTCCGCTGCTATCGCGTCCGCACTGTCCAGTATATGCGCGCGCAGCTCTTTTCCTACATCGTCGCGCTGTCGGGCGCCCATGTCTTTTGTTACTTCATTTATATAGTCATCAATCAATGTCCTGTTCATTTTAAGCCCCTCCGTTGTTCTGTGCATATATCTTTTCGACCGCCGCCGTCATTGATCTCAATGAGCTGAGTAATTTTACCCGCAGCTCTTTGCCATATTCCGTGATCTGGTAGTATTTCCTGGGCCTCGAGCCCCCGGTCTCCCAGTGGCTGGCGAGGATCTTATCGTCCTCCAGCCGCCGTAAAATGGGATATAGCGTGCCTTCTTCAATGTTCAGGCCATCGTCCTTCAGGCTCTTGATGATGTCGTACCCGTACCGTTCCCGGTCCAGTAAACACATGATGGCGACCTGCATGACCCCACGCTTAACCTCGGTTTCAAACCGTTCGATGATTTCTTCCATTAGTATCACTTTGATTGGTCGTATAATGTATGACACATTAACTTGTGCTACACACTATACTGTGTCACTCTATGTATAAATAAATTACTGTTTGCATGGCAATCGAAAATAAAATAGAAAAAAGGGCTCTGGATATGAGCGCCCTGAGAGAATTACTCTGGCTTTTCGCCTTCTAGTTCCTTAACGTCGGCTTCTTCGAAGTCTTCCTTATATACGACATGCTTCATGCCGACATAGCTGATCAGGAAGCGGGCAATGATCATCTTGCCGAGCACCCACTCTTCATCCATATAGAACTCTTTTGGCACTTCTACGGTGATCGTGTCGGCTTCAATCGAATATTTCGTTTCCGGGCCTATGTAGCTCGCGATGAGCGCAGCTGCCTTTTCCGTTTTATCCTTGATCTGCTCGTCGATCGTATAATCGAACGTCAGTGTCTTGCCAGCCAGAGGCTCGTTGTAGTCGATCTTGACCCTGCCGCCGCTGACATTCTCGACGAATCCCACGCGGTTGCCGTATTCCACCATCATGCCGGGCTCGACCTTGGTGTCGAATTTCTTCGCAGGGACGGTCTCGATGAGTTCCCGCGAGCGCGGCCCATAGCCTTTTTCGGGTGGCACGGTTACGCTGCCTTTGTAGCCTACGGTTTTACCTTCGAGGTCTTCTTCCATGCCCGGCACCAGTGCGCCTGCACCGACGACGACGGTCATGGGCTCGTATTTTCTATCCTCGTTAAATACGTTATTTTCCTTGGCTAACTTCTCGTCCGTGGTGTCGAACACGACGCCGTTCTCCAGCTTTCCGGTGAACGATATCTTGATGATGTCTCCTTTCTTGAGGACCATAAAATTCACTTGGTAGACAATTATACGGTCAAGAGTAATGAACTTTTAGATGCTAATCGCTAACAGGTAGAAGCGCACGAACAACACGAAGACTTCGTTTAGTATAAGCCTCCGGCGGCCCGGCGACCCAATATTAAACACAGAGAACACAGAGACACAGCTGACGTTATTGTAAAGCCTCCGGCGGCCCAGCGATTATATTTTATGTCAGGGATTTGAGCTATTGAGCCTAGAATGAAAATACAATGAATCACATAGCCGCCGGAGGCGTAACCATAAAATCAACTGTGCCTCCGTGTCTCTGTGTTTAATATATAGTCCCAAACACGCCCAAACACGAGAAGTACACAGAAACGATGTTATGTATAAAAAGAATTAAAAGCCCCATGTGGGGCTTACAAGGTTTATTAAACTTACTCTGCGGGCTTTGCCTCGGTGGTCTCTTCCACCGCAGGCGCCGCTTCCTTCTTGAAGATTTCCTGGAAGACGACTTCTTTGATGCCTTCGAGCTCGTTGATCTGGGATGCCATGACGCTCTTCATGATGGCCCAGCGCTGGTTGAACCCGAGATCCTGGGGTACCTCGATGAGGACCTTGTCGCCCTCGATCTTGTAGGTCAGCTCGCGGCCTGCGTACATCTTGGTGATGGCTGTGATCTTGTTCTCGTTACCTTCGATGAGCTCTTCGACGGTGAAATCATAATCTAATGTCTCGCCAGCGAACAGCGGGTTGAAATTGATCCGGACGCGGCCGCCCTCGACGCTTTCAACCATGCCGGTGCGGTTGTTGACCTGCACGCGCATGCCGGGCTTGACCTTTTCCTTGAACTTCTTGGAAGGGATGGTCTCGATCATGTCGATGCGCTTCAAGCCAAAGCCCTTCTCAGGGGGTAAGGTGACGTGACCCGTGTAGCCAACGTCCTTGCCGATGATCTCTTCATCGAGGCCTGGGACGACGTAGCCTTTGCCGACTACGATGGTCTCGGGGCCGTAGCTTGCCTTCTCGTTGTAAATGCCATGCTCCTTCGCCACGTTGGCGTCGGTCGTGTCGAACACGACACCGTTCTGGAGTTTACCGGTGTAGGATAATTTGATAAAGTCGCCTTTCTGGACTGCCATAAATAACACCTGTTCAAATCTTGTAGTCTTAAATACGTTTTTAGTGTGATAATGGTTACGGTAATCCATGGCATATAGAGTTTTGCCCTAAGGCACACGGTCAGTACATAACTGCATATTTTGGGAACTATTGAAGTGTTATATCAATAGATCTGTTATTGAATAGCTGAAACCGGAAAGCTGCATTTACATACGCTAATAACTGCATTCATACCAGGGACGATATCATATACTATTGGCGATTGGCAACCCAGGGCACACCGTATATTATATGGATCGCAAAAGCGCAAGTAGGGTATACTGCGGCGTACATGGCTAAGTACATTACAAAAGACCTGACAAACGCGCCATTCCGAAAAGGTGAAAGAAAGTATGGTGTGTCAAAAGGCATGCGAGAAGCATGGCCACAAATAAAATCAAGTATAAATGAGCTGGATAAACCACGCTATGAGTTTACCTATAAACCAGATAATAGTAACCTCTTGAAAAAGGCAATAGAAGAACTACAGGTGTATAAAAACCAGCGTAAGAAATGGCAGATAGAAACACCTATAAGAGATAATGGAAAAAAACACATACGATATAAACACAAACCGAGGCATAAGCCTAAACATGATAAATCAAATATCATTAAACTATGAAATCATTAATGATAACATTATATAATATATATTTTTTTATATAAATAATAGATATACATTTTTATATCTTGATGTATATTACTTAATCGATTATACTACAATAATATTAGAATATTCTAATATAACGCGAAAAAATCATATTTTATAATGATAAAAAACAAAAGTGTGGGTCGGTAATACATGTCGCAGATAGATGGTTTTGAATTTAATGAGTTAATCGAAAATATTAATACGACCAATTTCGAGTTACAATATAAAAAAGCAAGTGGATTGAGAAGAAAATTAACATTAAATGAGCTAAATTTATTAAAAAACTATCTATTAAATCCACTTAGTGTTGGGATTTGGACTGTAAAGGCAAAGTGGCACGTGGATGACAGTATTTGCGATTCGATAAAAAATGAGCTACTAAATCAAGAAGATAAAAAAGAAATACAAACAAATACATCGAAAAAAAAATTAAAAACAAATTTAGTTAAAAATAAAGTGTTTTTAGATAATATAAATAGTCAAATGCATAAACTAACCTTTCTAATCAGACTTTTTACATATATTTATGTTGCAGAAACACAAAAAGATAATCAAACACAAAAAGAAGTAAGTTATGTTGACACGTGGATATCAAATAATCAATCAATTCTGTTGGAAAATATAAATTGGGCGCATAAAATTACTATCAGGATGCGTATAATTACTTTATTGATAACATATATTATGATCGGATGGATCCGACCGTACCTGCTGAGAGCATTTATGCTTTTTCCAAGGGTAATATTGTCCTGGATGGCTTTATAACTGATGTCATTACAATAATCGGCCTTGAATACGATCATGTAGATATAATAAAAACATTTTTAGAAAAATTAAACATTCTAAGAGACGCGAAAATTGAGAGGATATACTCACCACAAGACTTGTTACTTAGCCCTTACATAACCTATATAAAATCCATTTATAATGAAATAATTGATTATCCAACTTTTCAAAGATTAGCCGAAAAGGCGGTATCCGAATATTCAGCTCAAAATTATTCGTTGTGTATAGGCACTATGGGTATTATGGCGGAGGACATATTAACACAAATTTATGAAACTTTATTTAGGGTGGAATTTAGTGGCAACCTTACACTTGGTCAAATGTATGATCAAATACATATTGATATGAAGCAGATTATTTCCCCAAAAACAAAAGAACAAAGACAAAGTTCAACAGATATATTTTTAGAAATAAATAACATTGACAATAATTTAAAACAGACAAGTGTTGACGTTAGCCAAAAAGAATCAATTAATATTTTAAGAAAGATGCTACAATATCAAGTAGATCAAGAAAATATTCTAAAGGATATGATAAAAGAAATTAAAAATCCTAAATCTGAATTATCCATTTTCCCTAAAAAAATTCAAAATAATTTCAATGATTTATTAAGATATCGCAATGCTATATCACATAAAAGTAAGATACCAATAGGGCAATTTGAAGCCGTATTGACTTTTTATTGTACTGTAACACTGCTCCTATGGTGGAATGAGGAAAAAAAGGTAGTTGACTGGAAGCTTTCAAAAGAAGAGATTATAAAGAAAATAATCGAAAGAAATACACATGTTACGATACTACAGTAAATTCTGGTAATATGGTAAATCGATAGCTTTGAACCTATTTGATATAGTGGGAGAGTGAGAAGCTATTATTTTATAATCGATACCTTTTTAAGCTAATGATAGTATTATCATTTTGAAATAATATGCGTAAGATTATATTAGTTATATCATTAGCCTTGTTAGTTTTAATAATTAGCGGATGTATAACAACCGCAGAAAAAGAACCAGTACCTGATCCAATAATTGGTACATGGCATAGGCAATCAGTATCTAATGGTATACCATTTTTCGGAGATATTCAGCAAATTTCGTATACTCCAGATACAATCACATTTAAAAGTGATGGTACTAGCACTTATGGAAATTGGAAATGGGTGAGTAACAATTCATACGAGATATATCCACAGTATGGTATACCAAATGGGACCATTAAATTAGACAATGATAAGATGTATCTAACAATATTCTCTTGGTGGCCTCCAACTTCCCTTAACGCTACATATACAAAATAAATTTTTACCTATGTATTCGTTTGTAAAAGAAATTAAAAAAGACTCCATTGGAGTTGTACAGATATACCTAAGCCAACGTACAACTCTTTCATGAAAAATGAATAGCTTTGAACTGATTTGGTATGGTGCGGGGGACAAGATTTAAAAGAATAGATAGTTGACAGATTGTTATAGAATATTTATATATTAAGTAGTAAATCATTAATAATGTATGGTAATGTCGAATTGTTATAATAAAGTCTTGATATTCGCCTTTTTATTAATTGTATTTTTAATGATTGGTTTTGCTGGATGTATTCAAAACCATCCACATGGCCTTATGGTAAATTACACAGAACATCTATATGTCGTAGATGATAGTGGTAATAAAACCCTCGATTGGATAACTATCTACCAAATGGATGGTGCTTTTAATAGTAATAATCAAATGCTTTCAAAACTTTGGACCGGTCCTGGATCGACTGTCAACGGTACAGGTGGTATCAATGGAAGTTTCGGTCCAGTTTATCCGGGAGATTACACGGTATTTGGTGCGTGTACAAACAACAGTTCGATAAATGGGGATTGGGATAATAGAAGATTTAATCCTGGTAATGCCGGATACTGGACGATATTGACTTATGATGATATTGTTAAACTTACTAATGGTGATCAGAATAATACGCTTAATGTGACTATTTTATTATCGAATAAAACAGGTAAGATGATAAAAAGTTAGTACATAGAAACGGAATAGCTTTGAACCGATTTGGTATGGTGCGGCGAGTGGGCTTAGAAAAAACGATGGCTATGAACTGATTTAAGCGATAAGAAAAGGGATTTATAATTTATATCTGTATTTTATTTCGCTTTTGCAGGTGCTGGACCACCAATCATAACGCTTTCTGGTAATCCTTTGATATCTTTTAATTTTTTAGCTACTATATATGCATTTGTTATTGGTCCTGAATACGTATCATCCCACAACTTGTTAATCCAATTATCATACATATAGGTATAACCAGGCTCAAAACATTCACCAAAATCCTGTCCAGTTTCTGAATCATAGAGACATTGGCATGTTGCCTGAGTCTTCTTATGTGTTTGAGGATCTTCAACCTGGCAATTTTCTGGCTTCAATATATATTTTTCTTTGAGATGTTCTCTAGACTTGTTATTCATGTCATCTAAGTACTTATCCGCAGTGTTAATAGCATCTGCAATATTTTTTTTCTCCCCCTCATCTGGAAAGAACGTGCATTTCTCTTGACAAATTGCAATTTTTGTCCCTACTGCAACAAAATAAGCACCTAATGCGGGCAATCCTAGTTGGCCGAGTCCTGATATAGTATAAACAATGCAATTATAGGCTGACATAAGGCTATTCTTACGATTATCGTGATCATCTTCATGATAATAATCATGCATGAACGTCTGAACCGCGTTTATATGTCCTATAGAATTTTTTATTTCATTTTGGTTATTATAGTACAATTTGTGTAACTCGATTAATTGCATTATTCATAATTGCTTGAAAATCTACTTTATCAGGTGGAAATAAATCAGTTACTATTTTTCCACCTACCCATTTTGCTGCTGCTTCCGCTAACTGTAAAGCGAGCCCTTCCCACCCATCTGGTGTAATATCTAAAACCATGGGTTCGCTAGGCGATTTAAATCGTAAATATGGCTTTAACTCATCGGGGATACTTATGTTATTTATTTGAAAATTTTCTGAATAACCTTGCTGTCTGTTAAATCTAGATTTAATGGATTCAAATATTTCATCCTCAGCCATGAAAATCGCCCCGTCGGCATAATTTGTAATCAATAATATTTATTATATTATTATAACATTTGTTATAATTTTAAGCGAGAAAATAATTGCTTGAACTGATATAGCAGTCGAGTCTCGCATCTTATTTTTATATAAAAATCTTCATAATAACAAAGAGTATGCACAGTGGACCATGAGATTTATGGCTTATAATAAGGTTTGAAAAAAATGTCGGCTCAAAGAGTTTCCTCGGCCATGATCGTCAGCCGAGGGTTAGTCGGTCCTAAGATATACCTTAATCGGAGTATGTCAAAAGGGAAACAGGTTAATATTCCTGTACTTGCATGCATTAAACCGACGTTTTGAGCTAACACGGGCAGTCTTGTCTGGCTGTTCAAACTAATAGCACCCTGGAGAACCGTAATGGTGAGAAGGGGTGTAACTTTTGATAACTTTGAACCGACTTGGCATCATGCCCTGTGTCGGCATATGAAATATGATAGCTTTGAACTGATTTAGGTAGTGCAGGGGACGAGATTTGATAATTAATTGAAAAAGAGGAGATTTCAATCAATTAGATAAAAATTCCCTTTCTGGACTACTATTTTTGACCATGTTCAAGCATATAGAGAACCAGTTTATTCACTTCCGCCGCCATCCTGTACGCTTCCCGTCGATCCTGCTCGGCATATTCGAAATCCGCGCGTTCATCCAGATTCAATAGAGATAGAAATTTAGCCTGAGCTTGATTGTTCAATTTCTCCAAATTGTTTAAGTGAACATTGCCGGGCGACCTCTTTTTCATCCAGTCGATGTGATCCTGGACACCATCTGTGATCGCGTAGCCCTCCGCCGCTGCTGGTAATATTTTGACGGCATGCCATGTTTTGTAGCTACGCGAAGCGATCTCGTCGAACGCGGGTTTATCCGGCGCATCGCTTAAACGTTGTTTTAAGCACTCTAGCCATTCCAGCCCCGAATCCAGCCGCCCCAAGAGCATCCGGTGGTCATCTTCGGGTATCACGGCTTTCATGATGCGTTCCTTTGCTAGCTCAAGCCGCACCGCCGTTTTATCGGCGCTCGCAAAATAATATTCTTTTTCCTTATCCAGGATCTCGGAAGGAACGATGCCATCGTGCCCGTAAAAATAGTTCATGAGCGATGATTCTTCGGCTTCATCCGCAAGGTAAGCCATGCCGCCAGCGTATAGACTCATAAGGGCAATATATGACGTCCGGGGCTTTCATAGCTTTTCACGGATTATGCGGCGTATGAAAGTGTTATATCCATAGCCCCGTTTATCTCATATCGATGATTGAGATAGAGATCAAGGCGCAGGCCGACCACAAGGCATTGTTGAGCGCCTTAAAGAATGCTAATGCCACGTTCGAAAAGACCGTGGACCAGCACGATACTTATTATAACGCCCCTCACCGCGATTTTGGGGAGACCGACGAAGCGCTACGCTTTAGAGATCAGTCCGGGCGCATCTATTTGACCTATAAAGGAAAAAAGCTCGACGCGAAGAGCAAGACCCGAAAAGAGGTCGAAGTAGAAGTGATGGACCGTGCAAAGATGGAAGATATCCTTATTTTGCTTGGCTTTAAAAAGACGCTTGAAGTGAAAAAGAAGCGCGACATATACCACCTCAGCGGCGTAGAAGTCTGTGTGGACAGCGTCGAAGGCCTTGGCGATTATGTGGAGCTGGAAGCGATGGCCGAAGACATGACCGAGATGCCCAAAAAGCGCGACATGCTCATCGATACCATGCGAAAGCTAGGCGTCAAAGGCGAGCTGATACGCGAATCATATCTAGAGATGCTGCTCACTGGGACAAAACATTAAAAAATTAATGGTTTCGTCAACATTTTTTTAATTGTTAATATTGTTATTGTGTTTTATTACAGCCCTCTCGCCATACAGCCAATCGGTTTGGGCAACACGAATTGAAATAATAACATGAAAACACTAAGTTTTTTTTAGATTTACGGACACAAATTAACAAATTAACTATCTGTCCATTGTTAAATGACATAAAAACAGAGACATAATCAAACGAATTAATGGCACAAAGCCACAGTTATTAAAACAGTAACAAGTGCCACAAATTTACGAACCGCACAAAGATTAAAACAATTAAAGTGCTAGCTTCGAATGGCGTCGCCCCTTACATGCTATTTGCTCTCAAAGTCCAAATCAATTAACAATAACCTGATCCATTCCAATACTCGATTAGATTACTGTAGTTTTTATAATGGCACTACGGGCTAGCCCTTTATTTGTTTTAATCTTTGTGCGGTTCGTTCTTTATTGAAATTTGTTCCTGTTTTAATAGCCGTGGCTTAGTGCCATTAATTCGTTTAATCATGATTTTGTTAATTAATTCATTTAACCGTGGACATATAGTTAATTTGTTAATTTGTGTACGTAAATCTAAAAAAAACTTAGTGTTTTCATGTGTTAAGTCAATTCGTGTTGCCCAAACCGATTGATTGTACGTGAGTAAGGAAAATAATAATAAACAACACTAAACACATCTATTAAGTCATTCATATTACTCAAACAGTATTCTATAATCGCGAGCTAAAAAAGAATAAACATGACAACGCCCATCTAAAAATATAGATGAGTGAAAAAAGAAATTTATCCTTTCACCACTTGCCCTGGTGTTCTATATTCTCAAAGAGCCTTGGCGGCGCATCCGGCGACTCGTCCGGGTATCCGACGGACAATAATGCGATGGGAAACACGCCCATGGGGAGCTTGAACAGCTCGATGATGCGGCGGTCGTCGAACGCGCCCACCCAGCAAGTGCCGAGCCCGAGGTCGAAAGCCTGGAGCATCATATTCATGGCGGATATCGACGCATCCTGGAGCGCATAAAGCTCGCCCTTTGCCCGGTACTTTTTTCTGGATCGGTCCATGTTCGCGCATACGACGATGCAGACAGGGGCTTCCACGATGAATTTCTGGTTCAGCGCACATTCGCAGATTTGTTTCTTCGTCGCCTCGTCCGTGATGATGATAAAATCCCTGCCCTGCAGGTTTCCGGCTGACGGCGCCATGTGGCCCGCGCGCAATATACTTTTGATCATGCCCTCTGGCACAGCGTCTTTCTTGTAGCTCCTGACGGAGCGTCTCTGTTCGATTGCTTCACTCAATTCCATGTCAATACCATATATTTGTATGTAAATCCCTGTTTATGAAACTAACCAGCCGTACTATCCTGATGTGGCAAGTAATTGGTAAGTAACCCTAAAAAGTTTCACGGATTCAGTTCCATAAGCTTATAAAGAAAAAAATCTAGCTCTTATATACCAAACGATAAGTGTAAAAAATCGATCATTTCATATAAAATATGTCTATCTATAGCCCGATACGCTAATATGGTCTGAAAACGATCGTATTACCGGAAAGAGAGTGAAAAATGTCTGTTCGGGTGACCGATAGTCTTATATGAAGCCATCGTACTAATTAATATCTGGCCCTCAGGGGCATAACGGTGTACGTCTATGAGAATAACGATGGATCTTGAGCTGAAGGATATCCCCGGTCAGCTCATCAAGGCGCTCGAGCCCATATCCGATGCCGGCGGTAATATCGTGAGCGTGGTACACCACCACGAGCAGCGAACGCCCCGCGGCAACATCTCCATTCAAGTGGTCTTTGAGATGGCCGATGGCCTGAAAGACCTGAAAGACAAGCTCGAGTCTAATGACATCAAAGTCGTTCGTTTTAACGAGATGCGGCTACAGGAGCACATGACCGTTGTCCTGGTCGGGCATATCGTCCACTCGGACATCCGGGACACCATCGAGCAGATCGACTCGACCGGCTATGCCGAGGTCGTCGACCTTGCCATGACCATGCCTGCGATCAACATGAAATCTTCAGCCAGGATCGGCATCAACGCGACCGGTAAAGTAGAGATCAAGAAAGCTATGCAGCTACTTCGTGCCATCGCTAAAAAGAAAGATCTCCTGATCATCGAGCCCATCGAGACGGAGGCACCCCAATGAAGACGATCAAAGTTTTGCTGGTTGGACTGGGCAGCGTGGGAAAAGGCGTTGCCGGAGTCATGGCGGATCGCAAAGGTAATTTCATCGATCGAGGCATACAGTTCAAGTTTATAGGGATCTGCGACTCAAAGGGCGCTGTAGTCGACGAAAATGGCTTAGACCTGGCAGCGACCTTAAAGATGAAGTCCGAGGGTAAGCTGAACCATAACGGCCAGTCGACACTGGACGCCGTTAAAAAGCTGGACTATGATATTTTAGTCGAGGTCACACCGACCGATGCGAAGACAGGCGAGCCGGGATTGACGTATATCCGGGAAGCCCTGCAGCGCGGGAAGAACGTGGTCACCTCGAATAAGGGACCGCTGGCCATCGCCTATAAAGAGCTGAATGAGATGGCACATAAGAATCATGCCATGTTCCAGTACGAGGCTACTGTCGGCGGCGCCATGCCCATGTTTAACCTGGTGCGCGGATCGCTTGCCGGGAACCGGATCAATAATATCAAGGGTATTTTCAACGGCACCTGCAATTACATTCTCACCCGGATGGCGAACGAGGAAATGCCGTATGACATGGTGCTTTCAGAGGCAAAAGAGCTGGGCATAGCGGAAACCGACCCGACATATGACGTCGAGGGTATCGATACCGCCCTGAAGATCGTGATCCTGGCGAATGCGGTCTTCGGCATGGACGTCAAGCTGAATGACGTCGACATCTGCGGCATATCCAGCGTATCGCTGGAATCGCTGAAGCTGGCGAGTGATGCCGGCATGGTCATCAAGCTGATCGGCGAGGTCAACCCCAATGGCGGGGAGCGCATCCTTAAAGTCGCGCCGAGGCTGGTGCCGAAGGATCACCCGCTTGCCGTGCAGGGCACGCTCAACGCTGCGCTGATCCAGACCCAGCTGGCCGGCGATATCGTGATCGTCGGTAAAGGTGCGGGCTCCATCGAGACGGCGAGCGCGATATTAAGCGATATGCTGTACATCGCCTCCGTGATAAAATAATCTTGCTATAATTTTTTAATTTTTTGTTCTTGTGAATAGTTTATGAGGGTTTGTTTATTATGCATTAGCCATGACGTCGTGCTTTTGAGGATTTGTAAAAATCTGAAAAAATTTTCAAGTGTTCATGGGATTTCGTGGGTTCGTGTTCCGGGGCAATGGGCTGTATGTTAGGCGCTAAATAAAAGATATCATATTAAAAAGGTAGAAGCTATAATCATTAAATTCTGTCAAAAACAATGGACAAGTATTCAAGGATTCATGTACTATAAACGAGTGGAAGTTGACAAGATGCCATATTACATACCGGTTGAAAACAGGCAGATTTACGAGCGCTTCAGGGAAATGTACAAGGATGCGGAATCAGCGAATATCGATGAGTTCCTCGGTGAGCTGATGGATGCCTGGGAAGAGCGCGAAGAGAGCCAGATATAGCCAGGCTTGCTTTACCGGATGATATGGCAAGTAAGAGTATATCTATAGCGAAAGAACCGGTAAAAAAGTTCCGTTGTTTATATGTTATCTTGCCGAGTTATTATGCTATTATTGAAATTAGTTCTATGTTCTGGCATATACAAGCATTAACCGCAAGATATAAATCTGATAATGTAATTATATTGGAGAAACATAGCGTAAGGATTATTAATGGTGACCGGCCAGCGTTGCGATGTTTATAGGGGGCATTAATATGACACGACGTTGTCCGGCCACAATGGTGTATAACCAGTATTTATTTTATAATTTCTTGTTTATAAACTAGTTGGTGGTTGCTAAGCAATCGATTATCGTATTATAGCTTAATAATTTTTTATTAATAAAAAGCTCAGAAACAGTTTTAGCAGCCTGTTTTCGGTTTGTTGAAGGAAGGTATGCGTGGCATAGATAATTTGGTGTATGGATACATATTATCGCAGCATAGCCGCGCATACCTGGTAAATTCCGCCTGGTGAGGTATACCAAACAGTATTATTGTATGATGAGCCGGCTATTAAAGCTGTTTGAGAAAAATTCACAACAAGTATGTGTAATTAATTTTTCATGTCTTCTTTCAATGATTTTTTGACGGGCTTCGCGGCTTCGTCGAAAAGCACGTCAACCAGGCGGTTTTCAAGTTCTTGATGCTGCGATCCGTATAAGATGAGGCCGTGGCTTGAGGTCTCGGTCAGGAGGATCTTCTTCAGCCTACTATTCAGGACCGTCGTCTCATTCTTGAACACCTGATCTCCAGCCCGTGATTCCACATTTATAGTGACGGGGCCGTCATAGCGGTCGTCAAGCAATGGCATGACCATATCCTTCAGCGGGGCCGACAATTGGTCAAACTCGAACTCGATAAAGTCGAATTGATCCGCCCCGATCTCATCGATGTGTGATATCGTTCTGCTGGTGGTATCTATCTTTTCGTTGGCTGTCACCTTCATTGTTATAAATATCGTATCGTTCATCGCTGATCACGCTCATCCGGCATGAGAAATGCCCCTGATTACTCTATCATCTATTTTCTATATATTTCAAAGTGCCTATCGCTACGCTTCACATTTTCGAGGCCGAGATCACATGGTACTACCTGATAGCATGTTGTCGATATATCCTGGTCGGCTTACGGAGGCTAGATATTTATCTACTCCGTACCTCCGAAGGTAAAGAATTTGTTCTCTTAACAGCGACGATTGGTACAACACATTGATGTCAAAAGGATTACAAACCAAAAGCTTTTTAATTCAAGCGACCTTGTATACCTATGTCTAGTATATACCTATGTGTAATATGCATATATAGATTGGATTAATCCTCGCCCGACTATAGGATTGAGTTGACATCTATATAGTGATAAGCTACACTAAAAATGACAAGACCAAAGGGGTGTAGTATGAGTTTGATTTTTGGGTTAAATCAAAAAACCGCAAGAATTGCAGGGCTACTGTATCTGATTATCGCTATATGCGGTCCCATCGGTATGATATATGTTCCCTCAATTCTGATCGTATCCGGGGACGCCACTGCAACTGCCAGTCATATCATGGCTTCAGAGTCGTTATTCCGTATAGGTATTGCCAGCGACTCAATCGCCTTTTTGAGTGAAATCGTGCTGGTCGTACTCCTTTACATAATATTCAAACCGGTAAACGAAACGCTTTCTCTAGCGGCAGCGTTTTCAAGGCTGGCAATGGCCGTTGTTCAGGGAATCAACCTGCTTAATCATGTTTTTGTTTTGTTATTGTTAAGCGGTGCCAGTTACCTGGCTGTATTCAAACAGGATCAATTGAATGCGCTCGTGATGCTATTTCTAAATGCACATGATTACGGGGCTTATATCTGGGGGGCATTTTTCGGCATTCATCTCGTGTTCCTCGGCTACCTGGTTTACAAGTCGGGCTACTTCCCCAGGATTCTGGGCATCTTGCTAGGCGTGTTACTGGTAATTGCATCCCTAGGTTATCTGATGAATAGTTTCGGAAATTTGGTCGTACCCGATAACGGAGCGATTTCGATGATTTCCATGGTTTGCATTATGCTCGGGACTATCGGTGAATTGTCACTTGCCATCTGGCTCCTGGTTAAGGGCATAAAGTATCAACGACCGGCTACGGTAGAAAAACCTGTTCAGTAAAACTGAAGATGGGGTGGTGGCGACTGATCCCGCCGATATCATGGATGAGGAAGTCGCCACCCTTCCCGTCAGAGGACTTGAAGACGTCATTGATTACAGGTGAAATAATGGGACAGAATGGAAATAATATCAAGGATCAGTTACCAATGAAATCGCTTTTAGTTTTATTTTCGTATCATCATAAAAATACTGAGAAAATTGCGAACGTGTTTGCTAAAGTTCTTGATGCACAAATAAAAACGCCACAGCAAATACATCCCGAAGAACTTCAAGCGTATGATCTCATAGGCTTTGGCTCGGGGATCTATAGTGCAAAACATCATACGTATCTGCTCAACCTTGCGGATGCACTACCCCCGGTCAATAATAAAAAAGCGTTTATTTTTTCAACGAATGCTATCACGGGAAAAGCCAAGATCGCTAAAGATCATTCGATACTCAGGGAAAAGCTGCAATCAAAAGGGTACGTGATCGTTGATGAATTTAGTTGCAAAGGGTTTAACACAAATAGTTTCATTAAATATATCGGGGGAATGAATAAGGGGAGACCTAATGCGGAAGACCTTAAGCACGCAGAAGAGTTTGTAGAGAGCCTGAAGCAGAATATGCGCGGCTAAAAGATAACATGACAGAGCGCTGCATCCCCGATATACCACATAATCCAGGAGGAACCGCATGAAAGCAATTGTATGGACAAAATATGGATCACCGGATGGTCTTCAGCTCAAAGAGGTAGAAAAACCTACTCCCAAGGACGAAGAAGTACTGGTAAAAATATATGCGGCAACAGTAACAGCTGGGGACTGCGAGATCCGAAGGTTAAAAGTCCCTATCGAGTTCTGGCTCCCACTGCGAATTTATGTGGGTCTAAGAAAACCAAAAAGAATAACAATACTAGGGATGGAGCTTGCCGGAGAAATTGAATCGGTGGGCAAAGACGTAAAAGTATTTAGGAAAGGCGACCAGGTTTTTGCAGCTACCGGTTTTAATTTTGGTGCTTATGCCGAGTACAAATGTCTGCCTGAAAAAGGAGTGCTGGCAATAAAACCGGCCAGTATGACCTATGAGGAAGCCGCCGCTGTCCCTATTGGGGGACTTAATGCATTATATTATCTTAGAAGAGGAAATATTCGTAGCGGACAAAAAGTGCTGATTTATGGTGCTTCGGGGAGTATAGGTACTTATGCGGTGCAGCTTGCCAGGTACTTTGGTGCGGAAGTTACCGGGGTGTGTAGTACTACGAACCTGGAATTGGTCAAATCTCTGGGAGCCGATAAGGTCATCGATTACACCAAAGAGGATTTTACCAAAAGCGGTCAGACCTATGATATTATATTCGACACAATAGGCAAGAGCTCGTTTTCACGTTGTAAAAGCTCGCTAAAGCAAAAAGGATTCTATCTTTTAGCTAACCCTACCTTCTCGCAGAAGATTCGAGGGCTATGGGTTTCAATGACTAGCGGCAAGAAAGTAGTATACGGGGCAGAAAGCGAAAAGGCTGAAGATCTGGTCTTCCTCAAAGAGATTATTGAGGCGGGACAGATAAAAACGGTCATCGACAGATCATATCCGCTGGAACAGACTGCCGAGGCTCACCGGTATGTGGATAAAGGACACAAAAAGGGAAATGTAGTCATAAGTGTAGACCATAGTTAGTCGATCCCGGGATAAGTGAATGGATCAGTATTGAAAGCGATCGTATACACAAAATACAGATTACAGAATGTTTTAGATCTGTTTTATTACCTGACCCGTTATCCTCGCTTGTAATGGCACCTATGGAAGTCAGGTGAGGGATAACACTCAATAATAGTAACGTCCTTAGTTTCGGCCAATTATTAAACATTTGTAAAGTCGTTTTTTTAATATGGGCGATAAAGCATGCAAGATAAATGATAAAGAATATTGTGATCTTATTTTTAACATAAGGCAAACCACTCAAATTGTACAGTCACAATTCGAGATAATGAATGACGCTATTGAAACGTGTAGCCAAATCTCGGAAGATAGCTTAATGGAGTGTATCGGCGCTGTTAACACTGCTCATAGCGAAATTCTACAGTTCCTGGCACTCAATGTTAAATTGGCAAGGCTGGTCGATGACTTTAGAAATTATATCATTAACAAGAATATATAAAAGCGAGTCAGAGCTTATTCCAACCAGCACTTACGAAATTAAAAAAACTTTGTACAATTGTACACATATAGCTCGTTGCTTGAGTACTAAAGTACAACTATAGAGGTAAATTACTTATAATAAAACCGTGCTATATGCTAACATACAACAATAAAGTGTGAACCATGTGGTGTTGGTGTCTTGTGGGGGCATGAGATACCGGGCTAACACCACACGGTCTCTTTTAAAAATTATTCGGTTACTAATGGAGTGGCAGGAAAGTAAATAGGATACCGTTATAATCGGTTACTACATGCGATTTTATTTATGATGCAGGATAAAAGAGTCTTGTCATACGTTAAAAAAGACAAATATACTCGTCATCATTATATGCAAAAATACACTAAAATCATGTTTATGTTCTAGTAAATAATGTTATAAGTAGCCCCGTTCGGATTCGAACCGAAGTCACAGGATCCAGAGTCCCATATGATTGACCGCTACACTACGGGGCTATATCGCAGTTTTAATGTATTATCTAACGATATAATGTTTTCGCTCAATACATTGATTTTAACTTGATGACCAGTGTAATTACCACCAGTATATCAAAAGTATACTCGATTTTGCCCATTGTAGACAGTATCACCGGCTCGGCCAGGCAATGAGTCGGCGCTATATCAGCCGACAACAGATATATAAAAATAGAAAAATAATTATACTAACCTTTTTAAATATATTAGCTATGCAGGAGTTTAAAGAAGATAAGCCTGATTGGCTGCGGATCAGGCTTCCAAGCTCAGATAACTATAATATCGTGAAACAGGCTCTGGCCGAGCGGGGCTTGAATACGGTCTGCGCCAGCGCAAAATGCCCTAATGCTTTCGAGTGCTGGGACCATGGGGCGCTTACATTCATGATCCTTGGAAGCGTCTGCACCCGTGCATGCCGTTTTTGCGGTGTATCACACGGCATGAGAGGTGAAGTCGTAGATCAGGCGGAGCCTGATAAGATCGTCGATGCGGCTAAGGCCCTGAATTTAAATTATGTAGTGATCACCTCGGTGGACCGTGACGACCTCGATGACCATGGCGCCGGCCATTACGCGACCTGCATACGCGCAATTAAAGATCATGTCCCCGGCGCAAAAGTTGAAGTCATCATACCCGATTTTTCCGGCCGGGCCGACCTGTTGCTACAGGTAGTGAATGCAAGCCCGGATGTGATCGCGCACAACATGGAAACAGTAGAGCGATTATCGGCGATCGCCCGGGACAGAAGAGCGGGCTACTACCGATCACTGGATGTGCTCCGTAACGTGAAGCGATTCGATCCGTCGATCATGACAAAATCATCCATCATGCTAGGCCTCGGCGAAGAGGAAAATGAAGTCAAAGAGCTCATTAAACGCCTCCATGAAGCTCGCGTGGATATGCTGGCGATCGGGCAGTATTTACGGCCTAATTCGCGCTCGTTACCTGTTTCAAGTTATGTGGATCCCGATATGTTCGCCAAGCTCAGGGAACATGCCGAGTCGTATGGCTTCAAGTCAGTGATCTCAGGCCCCTTTGTCAGGACGTCTTACCGCGCCCAGGAATATTTTTTACAGGGGAGAATGGCGTAAATGATCGCTGATAAATATCTTTTTAAGCTTATCGATGGCGAGACGTTCCACATCATCGACCAGGACGGCACGCCAGGCAAACTCGACCCGGGGCTGCCGAAAGATGTACTGTTAAAGATGTACAGGCTCATGGTGCAGGCCAGGTCTTTTGATGAAAAAGCGGTGAAGCTGCAAAGAAGCGGCCGCATGGGCACATATCCGCCCCTGAGCGGCCAGGAGGCTATCCAGATAGGAAGCGCTATGGCACTATCAGAAAGCGACTGGATGGTGCCCTCGTATCGTGAAGGCGGCGCCATGATGGTCGTCGGCATACCGATGGAACAGCAGTTCATGATGTGGATGGGCAACGATCTCGGTAACCAGATACCTGAAAACGTCAAATGCCTGCCTATCTCCATACCGGTAGGAAGCCAGATCCTGCATGCAGCCGGGATGGGATGGGCCGCGAACATCAAGAAAGAAAAAATGGCGGTCATATGCTATTTTGGCGATGGCGCCACCTCCAGGGGCGACTTTCATGAAGGCTTGAATTTTGCCAGCGTTTTTAACTCGCCGGCCGTATTCATTTGCTCAAACAACCAGTTCGCCATATCGACGCCGGTATCGTTGCAGATGCATAGCAAGACGATCGCGCAAAAAGCAATCTCTTATGGGATGCGCGGCTACCGGCTGGACGGCATGGATGTGCTGGCCTCTTATGTGCTGACAAAAGACGCACTGGAGAGGGCAAAGAACGGTGACGGGCCCACGCTGATCGAAGCGCTGTGCTACAGGTTCGGCCCCCATACGACGGCGGACGACCCTACTTTGTACAGGAGTGCGGAAGAGCTCGAGACACATAAACAAAACGACCCTATCATTCGTTTTAAAAATTACTTAATGAAAAAAGGCCTCTGGGACGATGCTCAAGAAAAGGCGCTAAATGAAGAGATCAGTAGCCTGGTCGATAAAGCCGCGAAGGAGGCGGAGCAGGCACCATTGCCGAAGATGGAGGACCTGTTCCGGAACGTGTTCGCGACAATGCCTGATTACCTGAAAGAAGAAGCCGACAATCTCAAAGGAAGGCGATGATCATGCTGATGAACAACGTACAGGCGATCAACGACGCGCTGATGTTCGAGATGGGAAAGGATCCCTCCGTCATGGTACTCGGGGAGGATGTGGGGCATGAAGGCGGCGTATTCAGGGCAACGACGGGGCTGCAGGCAAAATATGGAAAAGAGCGCGTCGTAGATACGCCGCTTTCCGAAAACGGCATCGTCGGAGCCTCGGTCGGCCTGGCACTTAACGGCATGAAGCCAGTCTCGGAAATACAGTTCTCGGGATTCGTCCTTGCCGCATACGACCAGCTCATGTCTCACGCTTCTCGTATGCGGCAGCGATCTATGGGGCGCTTTCATGTGCCGATGGTCCTCAGGATGCCATTCGGAGGCGGCGTAAAGGCACTGGAGCATCATAGCGAAAGTGACGAGACCATTTTTATCCAGATACCCGGCCTGAAGGTCGTCGCCCCGGTGACGCCCTCGGATATGAAAGGGCTGCTGATATCAGCCATAAGAGACCCGGACCCGGTCATTTTTCTCGAGCACATCCGGCTGTACCGTGCGTACAGGGAAGAAGTGCCTTCCGGCGAGCTTACGGTCCCGATCGGAAAAGCCCGTATTGCACTTCCCGGAAAAGACTTGACGATCATCGCATGGGGCGCCATGGTAAACGTATCGCTGGAAGCTGCAAAACAGCTTAAGCCCGAAGGCATCGAGCCGGAAGTCATAGACCTGCGTTCGCTGAAGCCTCTGGATACGGATTTGATCCTGAGCTCGGTTAAAAAGACCGGCCGTGTGGTCATTGTCGAAGAATCGCACCGTATTTCCGGCTTCGCTTCCGATATCGCTGCGATCATCGGCGAACAGGCGATCCTCTATCTAAAGGCGCCGGTGACACGGGTTTCCGGATATGACATCCGCTTCCCGTTATATAAACTGGAAGACGAGTACCTGCCCGACCCCGGAAGGGTGATCAGTATAGTGAAAGAAGTCATGAGATTTTAGGGGTAATGATATAGTGTCATTTGAATTTAAGTTGCCGGACCTGGGAGAAGGCATCACGTCCGGAGAGATCAAAAAATGGGTCGTCAATAAAGGCGAACGAGTGGAAGAGGATCAGCCTATCGCGGAGGTCGAGACGGATAAGGCGGTCGTCGAGCTGCCGTCACCGGTCACGGGCATGGTAGAGGATCTCAGGTTCCCGGAAGGGGCCAAAGTGAACGTGGGAGATGTGGTTGCAGTCATACGTGAAGAAGGCGGTGCCCCTGAACAAAAGCCCGTGCAGGAAAAAGCAGTGGAAAAAGTGATGGAAGCAAGAAAGCCAGAGGTGAGCCCGCCATCCATTAAAGAGAAGATACCGGCCCTTGCGACACCGGCGACTCGCATGCTGGCGAAACAAGTAAACGTAGATATTAATACGATCAAAGGCACGGGCCCCGGCGGCCGCATAACGGACGAAGACGTGAAGAACGCCGCCGGCCGGCCTGCCGCTAAGCCTGAAGTGGCACAAAGGCCCGAAGCAGCGCCGAAGCCCGGAGGCGCCGAAGAGCGAATACCGATACGCGGCATCCGACGTGCCATCGCCGAACATATGGTACAGTCGCTTGCTAACACGGCCCCGGTGACGCTCATGGATGACGCGGACATGACGAAGCTCATCGAGGTCAGGAAAAACATCAATGAAAAATTAGCCGGTATTTCAAAGGCAAGCTTGCTGGCATTCATGGTTAAGGCTGTGGTCGCGTCGCTTCGGACGCATCCCATGGTGAACGTGAGCGTCGATGAATCTAAAAATGAGATCATAAAAAAGAAATATTATCATATAGGCATCGCCGTAGACACGGAAAACGGCCTGATCGTGCCGGTTGTAAAAGATGCGGATAAAAAGAGCATCATAGAGCTGTCCAAAGAGATCAACGATTTAGTTGAGATCGCACGCGAAGGGAAACTCAACCTCGATCAAATGAAGGGAGGCACATTCACGATCGCGAACGTGGGCAGCATAGGCGGCTTATTCTCGACGCCGATCATGAATTATCCGGAGCTGGCGGTGCTCGAGATGCAGCAGATGCGTGACATGCCGCGAGCCGTGAATGGCCAGGTCGTCGTGAGGAAAGTGATGAACCTCTGCCTGACCATAGACCATCGCGTCATCGACGGGGCCGATGGCCAGCGTTTCATGAATGACTTGAAAAAATACCTCGAGGAGCCCGATCTCCTGCTCGCAGGGATGGTGTAATTGGTCGTCGGCGAGATCGATATAGGCACGGATGTCCTCATCGCGGGCGCCGGGCCGGCCGGATATACGGCTGCCATTAGAGCTGCACAGCTGGGGCTGGACGTGACGCTTGTAAATAATGGCCAGCTCGGCGGCATCTGCCTGCATAAGGGCTGCATCCCGGTCAAGACGATACTACATGTATTCGACGTCGCAAACGATTGTAAAGACGCTTCCCGCATGGGACTTATCGCGAAGGATGTCTCCGTAGACCTAAAGAAAACATATGCCTGGAAAGACAAGGTCGTGACCAGATTGGAAAACGGGATCAAAGAGCTGTGCGCAGGTAACGGTGTACAGGTGATGGAGGGCTTTTGCACGTTCTTATCCTCGTCAAAAGCAGTGATCGAAGGATCAAAGGGACCTCAGCACATATCGTTCAATCGCGCCGTGATCGCCACCGGCACCAGGTATAAGGAAATACCCGGATTGCCATTTGACGGGCACCGTATCATAAATACGGATGATACGCTCATTTTTGATCACATACCCGAAGAGATGGTCATTGTGGGCAGCGGTTATGAAGCGATCACCATGGGGAGCCTGATCGCTGCGATGGGCACACGCCTAACGATGGTCCATAAAGGCGAGAGGCTGTTACCGTTTTTAGACGAGGATATCATGCACCCGGTCATGGAAGCTTTAAAAAGCAATGGCGTGAGAGTCATTTCGAATGCATCATGGACTGCATCGGTATCCGGAGACAAGGTGAAGATCGACATCGATTCGGGTAATAAAAAGGAGACTTTAGAAACAAGCAGGCTGCTAATCGCTGCCGGGAATGTGGGTAATACAGACAGGCTGGGACTTGAGAACACTAAAGTAAAGACGGATACGAACGGGTTCGTGATCGCTGATGATAGCTTCCTGACGGATGATCCCTCGATCTACGTCATCGGCGACGTGAAATGCGGCCATTGCAATGCCAGTAAAGCGTTCAGGGATGGCGCTTCGCTCGCCGAGATACTTGCAGGCAGGGTCGGCTTACCGGAATATATTGCCATGCCATACACAGTTTCGTCGAATCCTGAGATCGCGTCTGCAGGCATGTCAGAACAGGAAGCAAAAAAAGGCGGGATCGATGTCATCGTAGCCAGGCACCCGTTCAGCGCGAATGGTAAAGCCGTGTCGATAGGCAAAACGGAGGGCTTTGTCAAAGTAGTCGCAGAGAGAGCGACGCACCGCATACTAGGCTTCCATATCGTGGGCCCCCGCGCGTTCGACATCATCGACGAAGCATTACTCGCCATAGAGATGGGCGCAAGGCTGGAAGATGTCTCATTGACGATACATCCGCATCCGGCATTATGTGAGGCGCTGCGGGAAGCTTGCGCAATGGCGCTAGGCACATCCGTCAATATCATAGGAAAAGTACATTAGTCATTTAAAAAAATGTTTTTATAAAAAATGCACATGTTATTTAAGATGTGATATGTACATCAATCGAAGATGCGACCGCCTGATTGTCCCGGTATTCGACATGGACCGTATTCGTACCGGCTATGGTAGCCCATCCGAACAGTACGCTCGCATATCCGTTCTTTGTATTAGCGGTTACGCTATTGCCGGCAGGAGTATTCGATGATATCGGAGCTAGCGACCCGGCACTTCCCGACGTATCACTACAGGCTAAAGACAATGGGGCATCCGTCGGCGACGATACCGCCGTGGGAATCAATGACATATGCACTGATCGTCGCATAGCCCGAGCTGTTTGCCTGGACATCACCACTTGAAGATACCGAGATACTACTCGGCTTCATGAATATCACAACAGCCGTAGTGGACGTGCTTTTGGCTTCGACGGAAAATGTACCTGAATACCCTTCGCCATATGAATCCTGTTTTGCATAGACCTGGTATGATCGCTGGCCATTCGTGGGTTCGACCCCCGTGAAAGAGTAATAGCCGTTCGAATCGCTCGTGCCTTCGTAATGCTTGATACTATGGTCGGCTGCATCAACTATTGCCACATAAGCACCCGCGATACCCGCCATGTTTTGAGTTGTCAGCCGGCCGGTTATGGAGCCGGACGGATTGGCTGACGGAGTCGGAGTGTTCGTGAATATGACAACGCTTACACACGAGGTGGCAGATTCGCGGACAGAAAATGATGTGGAATATCCTTCGCCATAGGAGCTTTGCCGCGCATACATCTTATATATCGCCTGCTCGCCGGTGGACGGTACATTAACGAACTGGAAATAACCACCGCCATCAGCCGTTGTTTCATAATATATGTGAGATGGATCATTTGAATCGACGATCGCCACGTAAGCTCCGCTAATTCCCACATCGTTATTTGTGGTCACTCTGCCGGTCACACTGCCTGCCGCATGTGGAACAGTCGATACAGTCGGGGATGGAGATGTAGATGGCCTGGCGGTCGCGCTCGGAGACGGTGTAGGCGAAGTAGTCGGAGATGCGGTGGACTTCAGTGTAGGGCTCGGCGCAGGAGTCGTATTCGAGCCGGTATGGTTTTGTGTATTATTATAGCTCTGGTTTGATAGCTCACTTTTATTACCTACCGGGATTTGCGTTGCCATTGCAGCATCCGGATTAATATCGCCAGGTATGGGCGTGACGATCGATGATATCGTCACATTTGGCATGGGCGTGATTATTGCCGGGTTGTTCAGTGAGAACACGCCTGTACAGCCGCTAATTAATAC
Organism: uncultured Methanocellaceae archaeon; assembly: GCA_963780665.1. Lineage (GTDB taxonomy): Archaea > Halobacteriota > Methanocellia > Methanocellales > Methanocellaceae > Methanocella. The sequence goes on from CAWACJ010000004.1 coordinate 76,782, forward strand.
TAAAGGAATAATAAGAATGATGATGAAAAAATTATTAATTTTCATACCATTTAGATAATAATCGATTGCTATATAAATCTTACTTATATAATTCAACTTATAGATATTTATGTTACGATCATCGTAAAAGAATTCCATTTATCACTTGAGTATTTATCAGACTGCGCTGTCGTAAACGACCATTCGCGATCTGAAAGTGTACCAAAATAGCTTTCAGGCACGATGATACGGTACATGATCTCGCCTTCCGGGTCGTGGAACACGGCGCCTCCGCTCATCCTGCGTCTGACATATGCGATGTCTTGCGAGCGACATGCTTCGAGGTCAAGCTCATCCCTAATACATTGAAAGTCGACATCGATTCGGGCAATAAAAAGGAGACCCTGGAAACCAGCAGGCTACTTAATTAATTCTATAATAACAAAAATTGGCATTAAAGTGATTCGAATCAACTTTAATGCCGTATATCAAGCGTTGCTAAGGTATGACGTAAACGTTCATCGACGATTGGAAGCTGTTCACAGAACTGATTAAGGAAGCTGTGATCTTATTCGTTCCCGTTTTCGTTGCCATACCCCAGTAGATGTCCACGTACCCATTCTTTGTAGTTGCGGTTGCCGGATACAATGTTCCGGTACCTGCCGACTTATCGCTTAAGCTTAACTTGAATTGGATCCCATCGCCGACAGGATTACCATCACAATCGGTAACATATAGGCTAATTTCCGTGCCACTTGAATCGCCTGCATGGATCGTATCATTGCCACTCCATGCTATATCCGTCGGCGTAGTAAAAATAACGACAGAGGTAATGACTGCACTATTGGCGATTACGGAAAATTCGTGTGAACGCCCTTCACCGTATGGTTCCTTTTTTGCATAGAGACTATATGACGACTGCCCGTTTGTGGCAGGTATCCCTGTGAATTCGTAAACACCGTTACTATCCGCGGTACCCGAATAATATATTATACTATTGTTAGATGAGTCTACGATCGCTACATAGGCCCCGCCGATGCTATGTGTCGTATTTTGAGTGGTCACTTTGCCGGTGACTGAGCCGGTCGGGATCGTCGATGGGGAAGGTGAATTATTTGGATTGGTCGATACCACAACGCTTACTACCACCGTATACTGGCTGACCATGAACGGATAGGAATACCCTTCGCCAAGATAGTTATGCTTCGCATATATTGCATATACCGGCTGCCCACCCGTCGTATTAACGTTTGAGAACTGGTAATAACCGCCGCTGTCTGCCGTCGTTGTATATAATATATGGCTATGGTCGTTTGCATCCACGATGGATACGGAAGCTCCGGCCGCGCCACTGTTATCACTTGCCGTAACCCTGCCCGATACAGTGCCTTTCGTGGTTGAGAAAAATGTAGGTACAGGAGTCGGTTTTATTGTCGTACCGGAAGATGTTCTAGTCGATGGCTCGGCCAGTCCGGTATTGTTATAGCCGATCAGGTTAACGCTTGGGGTTAATGTCGGACTCTGGTTCATGCCATGTGTCGTGTTATTAATATGCACTGGCGCCAATGTGGCATTTACAGGTGCCGATGCATTCTCTGCCGGCGCCGAGCTGCCCGATAAAAACGGAACCGTACAACCACTGACCGATACAAAAAATATAATGAGAATTATGATCATAAATAGATATGATAATTTCATAGGATAGGCTTAAAATCGCTTACTTGATAAATTTATTTGTCCCATTATTTTTTAAAAAATGTAAATAAAAAGGGCTCATCTTGAAAAGTTCCAGGCGTCCCCTGAATATTTCTCGATCAGGTCATACATCTGAGACCGTTCTCTATCGGTGAGCATGCCGTATTGCCATACCTTGCCTTTGGTGAATCCCTTAAATAAAGCGTCGTACAGGCTTTCTTTTGAGACGTTACCTAGTTCTGAGACACAGGTGACACCGCCTTCAAAGCTTTTGTATGGCTTATCCACGAGCTTGGCTTTCGATGGCTTTAGGACTGAGAACATCATGTCCCGGTTTAATTTATACAATACGGTGCCATGCTGCGTCAACATGCCCTGCCTGCGTGTCTGCGCGCTGCCAGATATTTTACGGCCACCGACGATCACGTCGTTGACCGGCCTGAATGCAGCGGCGATCCCGATGCCCGATAGACCGCCGATGATACATCCGCATATCTCCCTGTAAGATTCGGTAATACCGCAGGGAAAATATCGTTCTGGAGCTATGATGCTATACGTGATCTCTCCCCCTGGATCATGGAAGACAGCGCCTCCGCCAGTCCTGCGTCGGACATGCTCGACTCCCATCGAGTGACATGCTGCGATATTCACTTCATCATTCATACACTGAAAATAACCTATGGATATGGCAGGTGATTTCCAGGTATAGAATCGGATGGTCGGTGCAGATCTTCCGCTGCATATCTCGTTCCCGATCGCCTCATCGATGGCCATGTTCTCGGCCGCCGGGCGAGATTCAAGGCTGATGACTCGCCACATCGAGAGCGCCTGTATATAATCGCGCAATTATGCGCTCATCCAGCCCGATCAGCTTGATACTTTTTTCTTTGACAAGCCGTGAAAGCTTTACTTCGATCATGTCTATCGACTCATCGCCATTCAGGCCGGATAGCGCCTGTTCGAGCTGAAAAACCCCTTCCTCGGGGAATATAAAAAAGTCCCCTGAGATCATGACGCCATCCTGGCCTACAGTGACGTTCACCAGCTTTCCGCCGGGCACTTTTTCTTCACAGGATGACATCTACTGGCCATGTTCGACAGGAAACCCGGCGGCGTTCCATTCCTCTATCCCGCCCTTATAGTCATGGACGTTGGTATAGCCCAGCTTATCTAGCATTTTATAAGCATTTGTGCTCGCCATACACACGTAGCTTCCGCAGTAGACGACAATGTTGTCCGAAGATTTCAGCATTTGCGCGGCTTTAGCATCGATCTCGTCAAGCGGAAGAGATTTTGCGCCCCTGATATGCGCCTGGTCGTAGTCCTCTTTGCTGCGGACATCTAAAAGAATAAAGCTCTCGTTAGCGTCCATCATTCGCTTTAAGTGCTCCTTACTGATAAATTTCACATTTTCGGTTTGCATGGTCACCACAATTAAAAATATTCAGTTATTATTAATATACTTACATATAATAAAAGGCGTATTCGCTTCATGCTTGTACGGAAATCGACAATAGTGAAAACAATAAGTAAGTAATAGCTGTTACCTACGCCGAATTTTTCATATGTTCAAATATATGGCTTTTTGAGGTAAGCTCAACAATAATTTGGCATAATTGATATAAAAATGCTGTAAAGCCAAATAATTCATAAATATATATTAAGCTCATTATACTTTGCTAAACATAGCGTACCTTAGATTAATCAATATTCTAAGGTGTGGGTAATTGAGGAGGTATCTTATGAGGAAGTTAGTAATAACTCTGGCGATTTGCTTAGTGTTGGCTTTATTAATGGGAGCACAGACAGCAACATCGCTAAACGCGCCTACCATGATGTCGAACGGCTTGTTCGACATGTCTAAACAAAAGGCGACGCTGAAGAACATCGAAAATAAGCTTGCGACCGGTAACACAGGCAACATCGCGGCAGAGCAGCAAATGATGAGCCAGAAAGCCAAGATGTCTGCCGATGATATATACGGAAGCACGACCTCGGAATTAAGTTCGAGAATGAACAAGACGACCGCGCCGATCAAGGCACCCAAGGCCACTATCACGAAGCCAACGACGAACCTGCAGGGTACGTTTAAGAGCCTCAAGAATATGGAACTTGGAACACAAACTGCAAAAAAGGCAATATTAGAAAAATTGTAAACCTTTAACAGGCAACTTTGAGGAAAGCCTCAAAGTTGTTTTAAGGTTACCGCCTTATGCGGTCTTGATACGAGCGACCTCTTCGAGGCCGAGCTCTTTAATGGACAGTTCTCGCATCTTGAACTTTTGGATCTTGCCCGTGACAGTCATGGGGAACTCATCCACGAACTTGTAATAGCGGGGGATCTTATAGTGTGCGATCTTACCCTTACAGAACTCTTTTATCGATTCCGGCGTGACTACGGTACCGTTCTTCAGCTTCACCCACGCCATCAGCTCTTCGCCATACTTCATGTCGGGTACGCCGATCACCTGTACGTCGCTGATCTCCGGATGCGTATACAGGAATTCCTCGACCTCGCGAGGATAGATGTTCTCCCCGCCCCGGATGACCATGTCCTTCAGGCGGCCCGTGATCTTGATATAGTTCTCGTCATCCAGTGTGCCCAGGTCGCCCGTATGCAGCCATCCCTGGTCGTCGACGGCACGCTTCGTGGCGTCGGGATCATTGTAATAGCCCCGCATGATCATGTAGCCACGGCCGCATATCTCGCCGGGCTCGCCACGCGGGACCGTACGTCCCGTTCGCGGGTCCACGATCTTCAGCTCCGTGAATGGCATCGGCTTGCCGACGGTGCTCACGCGCTTCTCTAGCGGGTCGTCCCAGGAGGACATCGTCAGTCCCGGCGATGATTCCGTCTGCCCATAGGTGATCACGATATCGCGCATGTTCATGAGCGTGTTGACCTTGCGCATGTACTCGGTCGGGCAGGGTGAGCCGGCCATGATGCCCGTGCGTAGCGTGCTCTTGTCGAACTTGTTGAAATCCGGGTGGTCAAGTTCCGCAATGAACATGGTCGGTACGCCGTGGACCGCGGTGCAGCGCTCTTGCTGTACCGCGGTGAGCGTCGATATGGGATCGAAGTGCTCGGCCGGGATGACCATCGTCGAGCCGTGGGTCATGCTCGCCATGTTCGACAGGACCATGCCGAAACAATGATAGAACGGTACAGGGATGCAGAGGCGGTCCTTCTCCGTGAAGCGCATGCATTCGCCGATAAAATAGCCGTTATTGAGCACGTTGTTGTGCGTGAGTATGACGCCCTTCGGGAACCCGGTGGTGCCCGAGGTATACTGGATGTTGATCGGATCGTCGAAATCCAGCTGGCATTGTGCGGCGCACATGACGCCGTCCGGCATCTCGTCGCCCACCTTGCGCATGTCCTCCCATGTATACATACCCGGCTGCCGCTCGCCGCGGATGAGTATGACCGTCTTCAAAAATGGTAAGTTTTCTGACTCGATATGGCCGGGCTCCGAGGTTTTCGCTTCCGGGCAGACCTCGTTGAACATCTGGACGTAATCGGACGTCTTGAAGCGGTCTATCAGTATCAGTGCATTGGCTTCGGACTGGCGTAGAACGTATTCCAGCTCATGTGTCCTGTAGGCAGGGTTGACGGTGACCATGATCATGCCTACCTTGGCGGTCGCAAACTGCGTGATGATCCACTCGGAGACATTGGTCGCCCAGAGTGCCACGCGGTCGCCTTTCTTCAGCCCTAAGCCTAATAATCCCTTAGCTGTCCTGTTAACCTCGTTTTCTAGCTCGCGATAGGTATATCGTATACCCTGGTGGAGCGATACGATTGCGTCGTTATCGGGGTACTTTTCGGCGATATCGTCGAACATGTCGCCCACGGTCTTGCCGAGGAGCGACTTCTGTGACCCTGCGAACGCGTAGCTTTGGGATCTCTTCGCTGGCATTCTTCTTACCGTCCAATTTTTTACAGTTTGCCTTTTTAAGGCGACTGGCATATGTATGCCACTTTGTGTCATTCATCGATATTGCTATGTATATTTAAAGTTACCCCTGACAATCGCCTTCTAAAAGCATAATTGCAAACCGCTTTAGTCATCATAAAGCACTCAAACATATGCATCAGTGACTTATGGGCTTGTACTAGTGCATTAAAAAGAAGTTATCTTATAGCTTTCGGTTAAATACCTAAACAATGAATATTTTAAAATGAAATTGGTAACTAATAATTGTTATAAATAGTAAATATTGAAAAATTTATTAAAATAATAAAATGCATGCCGCTTTAGCGATATTGAATACACCATGACGGCATGCACGTGGTATTATTTATTGTCCCGGTCCCTGATCTCAACTCTGCGTATCTTACCGCTGATCGTCTTGGGTAGTACAGGCACGAACTCAATGATCCTGGGATATTTATATGGTGCCGTGACATGCTTCACATGGTCCTGGAGTTCCTTCTTGAGGGCATCGCTCGGCACGTAATCGCGGCTGAGTACGACAGTGGCCTTGACAACCTGACCCCGGATATCATCGGGCACTGCCGTTATGGCGCACTCCACCACGGCCGGGTGTTGTATCAGGGCACTCTCGACCTCGAATGGACCGATCCTGTAGCCCGAGCTTTTTATAACGTCATCTGCCCTACCCACGAACCAGTAGTAGCCTGACTCATCCATCCAGGCCATGTCGCCCGTATGGTAGTATCCGTCATGCCAGACCGACGCGGTTTTTTGTGGATCGCGGTAGTACCCCTCAAAAACACCCACAGGTATCCCTTTGATCGTATTGATGACGATCTCGCCCTCTTCGCCTGCTTCGCAGGGCTTTCCTTCGAGATTGAGCAGCTCGATGTTATAGCCCGGCGATGGCTTTCCCATGGAGCCTGGCTTAGGCTCCATCCACTGATAGGTGCCTAACGTCACGGTCAGTTCCGTCTGGCCGTACCCTTCCATTAACTTGAGCCCCGTGAGCTCAAGCCACTTGTTATATACTTCAGGGTTAAGAGGCTCGCCCGCAACGACACAGTATTTCATGTTCGAGAAATCGAACTTGCTCAGGTCCTCGTTGATCAAAAATCGGTAGATCGTGGGCGGGGCGCAGAAAGTGGTGACCTTATAGTCCTGGGTTTTTTGTAAAAGTTTCTGCGGGTGGAACACTTCGTAGTCGTAGGCGAATACCGCGCTGCCGGCAATCCACTGGCCATAGATCTTACCCCAGACTGCTTTCGCCCAGCCTGTGTCCGCAACGGTGAAGTGAAGGCCGTCGTCTATGACGTTTTGCCAGTACTTCGCCGTGAGAATGTGCCCAAGAGGATAGGCGAAGTTATGTACGGCCATTTTAGGAAGGCTGGTCGTTCCCGAGGTAAAGTAAAGAATGGAAATGTCCTCGTTTTTCGTGGCCTCCGCACCTTTCGGCCGATCGAAGTGATCCCCGGCTTTTTCGAGCCCGCCGGTAAAGTCAATCCAGCCGTCATGGCTTCCGTTCACCACGGCCTTGAGCTTCAGGAGATCGGAGCATTCTTTCTGTGCTTCATCCACGGCATTAATGAGAGATTTTTCTTCCGCCGCGATCATCATCTTTATGTCCGCAAGCCGGACCCGGTAGACGATGTCCTTCTTGGTAAGCATGTGGGTCGCGGGGATGGCGATGGCGCCGACTTTGTGAAGGCCGAGCATGCAGTACCACCACTCGTACCTCCCTTTGAGGGCGATCATGACTGCATCGCCCTTCTTTATCCCGATGCCCTTGAAAAAGTTAGCCGCCCTGTCGCTCATGAGCTTCATGTCGGCAAAGCTCATGATCTTCTCACCCCCCAGGTCATCGCACCACACCAGGGCGATCTTGTCAGGAGTCTCGTGGGCCATCACGTCCACTACGTCGAACGCGAAGTTGAAGTTCGCAGGAACCTTCACGCGGTAATGGTCCTGGAAATCCTCAAAAGATTCGAATTCTGTTTTTTCTAGAAACCTGTTTAACAGCGACATATGTTTTTCCTCGTCCTTACATGATAATGGCCAGGAAGCGCGCCTGTTTATTATTCAGGGCCACCATGGCGTGTTCACAGCTCGAATCGAAATAGACCGAATCGCCCTCTTCCAGCATGAGCTCTTGATCCTTGATGATGAGCTTGAGGCTGCCCTCGAGTACGTAGTTGAACTCCTGTCCCGGGTGCGCGTTGGTGTGCACCGCAGTGTTTTGGGGCTTAGGCTCCACCGTCACGACGAAAGGCTCGGCTTTTTTATTGATGAAATTCGAAGCCAGGCTCTGGTACTTATATTGCTTTCTCCGTTCAACGCTCACGCCCTGCCCTTTTCTGGTCACGCTAAAAAAGTGCATCCTCGGTGTTTCTCCTGTGAGAAGAATACTCATCTCCACCCCGAGCCTATGGGAGATCTCATAGAGAATGCTTGCCGGGATATCCTCTTCACCGTTCTCGTAAGCCAGGTATTTTTCCGGGCTGATCCTGAGGCTGGCAGCCATATCGTCGGCACTGATCTCGAGAATAGTCCTGAGCTCTTTTATTCGTGCGGCCACTTCTTTGATCCGTTCCTGCATGTATTTACCCTCTTTGAAGATTGATCATCATAAGCGATGGAATCATTACTGGTACTGCGTACAGTGTATAGCTTCCTTGCATTTAATATTAGTGCACAAAACAGTATGGTAACGATTATTCATTATGGTTTTTCTGTGCTAGCGATCAGAATTCTTGACCCATAGGTTAGAAAGCGTGTAAAAAGAAAAAAGTATGTTTAGTGGCCCTGGCAGTTCCGCGTTTGTATTGTAAGCTGGTTGGCTTGTTGTCTAGTCATGCGGTAACACGAAGACTTAAAAATTTTTATTATGCTTATTCCAGTAGCAGTAGCGTGAAGGTGGGCATCTCTTTCGGCGAGAGTATCTCTTTGCTCCCCACGACTTTTGTATCCAGCCCGGCGTTCTGGGCAGTCTGGAAGACATCGATGCCTGAAGATTCCAGCGAAGGCCTGGCGTCGGTTGGGAAGTAGCATTTCTTGTGCTCCGCCAGCGCGCACACGTCACATTTACGGCAGCGATGCGCACCGTATGAGAACGCTTTATAATAGCCCGAAAGGAAGGCATGTCGTTCCAGGTCAAACGCAGCTTTACATACGTGCAGGCTCAGCTTGTCCATCGCTACGGTCAAGCTCTTCGGCGGGTACTCATCAAATCCCAGGAAGCCTTCGTACTTTATGAGATATGCGCGTACGTACTCGTCCAGTACTTTTCTGGTATCTTCCGGCGTAGGGCTATAGGGCGGGCAGGTGAGACGCGTGCCATAGTTCTTACAGCCGAACTGGCACTTGAGCCTGACCCAGTGGGCGGTAACGACCTTCGAGGGCTTGATAAATACAAATTCAGATGCGCCGCTGTCGATCGCCATCTCCCGCAGCTCTTCTTCCACAATATCTAAAGGCTTAACCATATGATCACGACTGGTAATATCAATGGATAAGCCGATATATAATAGCTATTGCCACCGTGAGACAAAATGGCACAGCGGAGAGTTTATGTATTTCAATGCATACAATAGATTCGGAAGGGATAGGATGTCGGATTTATCTAATATTGTCAAGGATATGAGTAGGCAGCGGAAGGTTCAGTGCGTGATGGCCGGCTTTGCGGTTTTCGGGGCTACGCTCTGGCTTATGGATATCGACTTGTTTAATATAAACCCTGGCGAATTCATAGCGGCCGTGGCGATCATCCTCTTTGCAGTAGCCACAATAAAAAGAGTGGATGACGAAGAAGTGCTCGAAGAAGGCCAGAAAATATAAATTTTTTGAATAATTCAGCCTCCGGCGGCCGGGTGGCTCAAGTTCATGTTTTGTTGCAATCCACTCGCCGCATAATCAATCGGTTTGGGCATTTCCCATTGTTATCAAGTTTTGTTAACAATCCATTCACCGTACAGCCAATCGGTTTGGGCAACACGAATGGAAATAAAAACATGAAAACACAAAATTTTTTTCAGATTTACCGGCACTAATTAACTAAAAAACTATCTGTCCACAATTAAATGACATAAAAAACAAAATCATGATTAAACGAAATAATGGCACAAAGCCACGGCTATTAAAACAGTAACAAGTGCCACAAAGAACGAAACGCACAAAGATTAAAACAAATAAAGGAGCTAGCCTTGAATGGCGCAGCCCTTTACATTCCCTTTGATCGCATAGTCTCGATCGATCAACGATAATCTCTATTCGTTCTAATACTCGATAATTATTTGTCGCTTTCATAATGGCACTAGGGGCTGGCACTTTAATTGTTTTAATCTTGGTGACATTCGTTCTTTTGTGACGGTTTTTCCTGTTTTAATAGCCGTGGCTTAGTGCCATTAATTCGTTTAATCATGATTTTGTTAATTAAGTCATTTAATTGTGGACAGATAGTTTTTTAGTTAATTTGTGCTCGTAAATCTAAAAAAAATTTGTGTTTTCATGTTTTTATTTCCATTCGTGTTGCCCAAACCGATTGATTATGCGGCTAGTGGACTGTTAGCAAAACATGAACTTGAGCCACCCGGCCGCCGGAGGCTGAACATTAACTGTATATTAAAAAAATCCGCTATAAATCTGTTATCGGCTCGCCTTACGTTTCTGTATGGGCGCCGTGTTGGACTTACCGCTGATCCACCTGACTTTTTCGTTGGTCTCCTCATCGCTCTTCCAGCCGGGCGAGAGCTTCCGTTCGCGAATGGCCAGATCCGTCCAGTTCTCGAACCGCTTCTGGTTCTCGGACTTCGAGTGGTCTTCCTTAAAGAGCTTATCGGCGCTCTTAAACGGGGAGGGCGCAGAAATATCATTTTCAGACGGTTTCTTTTTTACGGGCATTACTGAACGGTTATCCGCTCGCTAATAAAATAGTTTTCGATAAAAAAGAAAAAGCATAGGGATGGGAGGATTTCGTCGCTACATATAATATAGATGCGACTGCCTGTGCCCACAGACGGGACATGAGCGCCGGCTGAAGGGCATACAATCAAGTGCCCGTTAAAGATTAATACTAATAATCCATGAAAGAACGTGAAGACCATGGAAAAGATACGCATATTCTCACAACCCACGTGCTCCGCCTGCAACGAGCTTAAAGAGTACCTGAAGAACAAAGGCGTTGAGTTCGAGGATTACAATATCTTAGAGGATAATAAAGCGCTCGAGGAGATGCTTCACGTACATAAAGTGCGTGTCACTCCCCTTTTAATAATAGGGAACGATAGGATGATCGGCTTTAACCCGGATGAGCTTGAAAGCCTCCTGGCTAAACATAAATAGCTTTTTTATCCTGACACATTTCCAGATAGATCATTTTTTTTAATTATCCATACGCCAGATAACACAGGCTGTACGCGTTATTTTTACAAAGTTCGGCTACAATGATCAAAGCGTATGATAGTCAGTTCAGCCGGTAATCTATTAGTTAGTATCATATCACCCATCGTCGCGTTCATTTCTATATCATATCCGCGTATTATGCGGTTATCGGGTAAAATCACTTCATTTTACTATCATACTTAATAAATATTTGAGAATTAAATGGTGTTTTACTCCAACGCTAAAAAATTAAACGGTGATACTTATGGAACAACAGAGACAGACTGGGGAACTAGTGAATGCAGAGAAGACGTATACCGTCAAGAATTATTGCGTGAACACCAACCGTACCTATATCTACGAGATCAGGAACGGGGAAATCATTAACGAGCGTAAAGTGCAGGGTGAGGAATAATCCTTAGCTTGTAGGATCAAATACTACCCTTGCATGGGCTCTACATCCGTTTTGTGTTTAACCAGTGAAATATCAACCCATATATGGCCCGCAACCCCATATATGGGCTCCACAACCTTTTCGTTTTTAACCAGTAAAATTTATATCGTTATATAATTATATAATATAATACATAATTATTAACATATCAGTTCTTTTAAGGACGGTTGATACTAGTATGACTAAAACTGATCTACTGAACAAGGGAGCGATCTTACAAAGGGATAAGGAGACATATGCAGTAGCTCCGCATTTGCCTGCAGGCATCTGTAGCCCCGACACGCTACGTAAGCTGGCCGATGTGGCCGAGAAGTACCATGCGGCCGCATTAAAGTGCACTGGCGCCCAGCGCATCGCTATCGTAGGCTTAAAAGAGGAAGACCTGGATAATGTCTGGAAAGACCTGGGGCTAAAGCCCGGTGCCGCAGTCGGCCCGTGTGTGCGCAGCATTAAAGTCTGCCCCGGCACTACGTTCTGCAAGAGAGGGGTGCAGGATAGCGTGACTTTAGGCCTGGAAATGGACAAGGTATATCACGGCATGACGCTCCCGTCCAAGTTCAAGATCGGCGTTTCGGGATGTGCGAACAGCTGCAGTGAGTCCTGGCTAAAAGACCTGGGTTTCCTGGGCACGGTAAAAGGCTTCAAGGTACTCGTCGGCGGTGAGGCGGGAAGGACTCCTCGTATCGCGCGTGAGCTCGCCTCCGGCATGAGCATAGACCAGTGCAAGAGTGTAGCTGAGAAGGTCATTCAATACTATCGCAGGAATGCGCAGCCGCAGGAACGCATGGGCAGCTTTATCGAGCGTATCGGCTTTGAGACTTTCCAGAAAGATATCATGGGCGATATCAGCTAATTTTTCTTTTTTCTTTTTTAAATCAATAAAAATCGTCATGCCAGATGACTTACTCGTGTGACAAGTATATGTCTGATTAAGATAAACATCGGATATCATACGGTAAGTATCATTGGTGGAACATGCCCAAGGAAAATATTCTGGAAAAAGGCGCTATCGTGCAGCGTGATAGGGAAACGTATTCAGTATCCCCGCATATAGCCGGCGGCTTCTGCACGCCTGAGATGCTCAGAAAGATCGCCGATATCGCCGAGAAATACGAGGCGAAGTACGTGAAGCTCACGGGCTCGCAGCGTATCGCGCTTATGGGAGTGCGCGAGGTCGATATCGATAAGATCTGGGACGAGGTCGGGGACTCGAAGAAAGCCATCGGCCCATCCGTGCGAAGCATCAAGGTCTGCCCCGGCACGCTGATGTGTAAACGCGCGGTACAGGATAGCGCAGGTCTCGGCATGGCTCTCGACCGGGCATATTACGGACAGCCGACCCCTGCTAAGTTCAAGATGGGCGTCTCGGGATGCCCGAACTGCTGCAGCGACTCCTGGATGAAGGACGTCGGGTTTTTCGGCAGCGCAAAAGGGTTCAAGGTCACCGTCGGAGGCAAAGGCGGAGGAACACCCAGGATCGGCATAGAGCTGACGGATGGTGTATCGCAAGAAGAAGCTGTCAGGCTGGTGGGCAGGATCCTCGATCTTTACCGAAAAGAAGGTAAAGAAAAAGAGCGCATCGCTAAGTTCATTGACCGCATCGGCATGGAGCGCTTCAAAGAGACCGTACTCGATCAGCGATCCTGAGCGCTTACTCGCAGCTCGGCCTGATCTCCATCTTTTTCTCGATATCCAGCCGGGCCATGTCTATGACGTTGTTGGTGACGTTCTGGACGTATTGTTTCATCAGCTCGTCGCCTTTAAAGAAATCGTTATCGCTTTCGCTCTTATTCATGCGGCCATGCGTAGAATACGCGATCCCGTAGGGCGCCATGATATACCCCAGATTCTGGAAGACCATGAAAATGTCAAATGCCGTCTTGTAGGCGCCGTCCTCGTGGCCGTTCATGACGATCCCCACAGTCCTGCCCGCCAGAGGTATGGAGCCGTCGATGATGTACATGTTCTCGATGCACGTGAGCCGGTCCAGGAACATTTTTAGTTTAGCCGACATGTTATTCCAGTTTATCGGGCAACAGACGACGACCGCTTTAGCATTTAAAACAAGTCGGTGCATCTCGTGCATTTCGTCCGCCGCATTCCGGCATGGCAATTTACACAGGTCTTCTTTCATGCTGTAGCAGCACCAGCAGGGATCGATCGCGTAGTCCGCCAGGTGCAATAGCTTATGTGAGACGCCACGCTCCTTCGCCACTGCTGCTGCAATCGAAGCGAAGTATGCAGTGTTATGGGCCCGATGCTTAGAGCCGTTGATGATCAACAATTCCGGCGTGCCTTCCAGTGTGTCCCGGGGATGCTTGCCTTTCTCGTAAAATTCTCCGCTGGAGGAGCCACACGAGATGCAATGCTCAGGAGGCATATCGGCTTCCTTCTCATATCCGCAAACGTTGCATTTCCATAAAGTCATTTTATACAGACCACTTAAACGTAGTACTATTGAGGGAATTATCGGTTTATATCTTTTTGGGACAATGGGTTATAATAAGTTAGAATAATATACATCAAGACGTGAGCAAACTAGTCAGAGACAGGATACCCGATGTGATCCATGAGAGCGGCCGGGAGCCAGAGATCATGCATGTTACGGGTGACATGCTTAAGCAAGCGCTGAAGGATAAGCTGGTCGAAGAGGCGCTAGAGCTCAAAGAGACCGAAAACGTCGAGGAGGAGCTGGCCGACGTGCTGGAAGTCGTAGAAGCGATCATTGAAAATTATGGAATCGACCGTAATAGCCTGGGATCGATCAAGAAAGAAAAGCACGACAGGCTTGGAGGCTTTTCATGCGGCCATTATATGATCACCAAGGAATAGGGCTTTGACAAAGCATAAAGATATATTCAAACAACCTCTAAGCGTTATATGATACTTAATGCCGGCGAATTACACGTATAAGCTCAAGACAGACCCGATGGGCCTGGTCGGAAGGGAATGCCCGAAAAAATCGTGTAGCTCCTATTTTAAAATAAAATCTGATGACATCTACGTCGACGAGGATATCACATGCCCGAACTGCGGCAACAGGGCCAATGTGAAAAAGTACACGACCGACCACCAGATCAAGTTCATCAACTCGGCCATATTCCACAAGGATGAATGCCCTGTGGAATTTAACAAATATACAAAAACTGCTCCGTGCACCGACTATATCGAGATGCCGGCCAAACATATTTATTTGTGTGATACCTGTCACAAATGCTTCGGGTATGACGGTAAGCCGAACTATTGCCCGTACTGCGGCGCCACCTCAGAGCATTTGAAAGAGGACAACAAGTGCGAGATAAAAGAGGATAAATAACTAAAATAAACGAACGAATCTGAGCCATACACTGCTCAGTGAAATTTTTATAGATAGAATAGCTTTATGTTGAGCCATGAGATGTGCTGTGGAAGGGCTAGATTTTTACTATGAAAGCTATGGTGAGGGTACGCCCATTGTGTTCATCCACGGCTTCGGCGTTGACCATCATTCCATGAAAGGCACGATGGAGCCTGTCTTTAAAAACCGCCCGGGATGGAAACGCATCTATTTTGACATGCCCGGAATGGGAAAGACAAAAGCGCCAGAGAATATCAAGAATACCGACGATATGCTCGAAGCCATCATAGCACTGATAAATAAGCTGATACCGTCGGGTAATATTCTGATCAGCGGCACGTCATATGGCGGGTTACTAGCCAGAGGCGTGATCTATAGAATGCCGGAGCGCATTGACGGTGCCTTGCTTTTAGTCCCGGTCACAGTCTCCGAACGGCCGAAGCGCGAATTACCACCTAAGATCGTGCTAGTAAAAGATGAAGAGCTACTGGCGAGCCTGACCAAAAAAGAAAGAAAAGAATTCGAGCTGATGACCACGGTGCAGGATAAAAGCACATGGGGACGGTATAGCGTGGAGAATGTCCCGGCGCTGGCGCTCGCCGATACCGAGTTCATGGAAAAGATCGCCCGCAGTGGCTTTCAATTCTCATTCGACGTCGATAAGCTAATGAAGCCATTCGTAAAACCTGCCCTGATATTCACGGGGCGTCAGGATACAGCAGTAGGGTGCAGAGATGCCCTGAAGCTGATCGATAATTTCCCCCGGGGAGCTTTTGCCATTTTAGATAGGGCCGGCCACAGCCTGGAAATCGAGCAGGAAACTATCGTACACTGCCTGACAGACGAATGGCTCGACCGCGTCGAAGAATATAGAAAAAATGTAGCGCTGGATTAATAGTAGCCAGGCATCCGTGCAACCTCATAAGGTATATGCCTTCGGGGGTCATCTTATATGCGGAGATCCTATGGATACAGGCTCGATAGGTGCCGGCCTGATGGGCGGCTTCATATTCTTATTATGCGGCTTGATCATGCTGCTTAGAGGCTACGATATTTCCGGCTTTGCCGAGATTTTAATAGTTACCGGCTTACTGGTCATGATCGGCACGGCAGCTCTGGCGCATTTTACGAAAGACAGGGACTAAAATAGTCATGCAATTGCACTTGCGTCAATTGTATTAAAGTTTAATTTTAAAAAAAATGACCAGGCTATATCGACAGCCTGGTCGAGTGTTTTTATACCTTTTTATGGTTTTCACAGGTATATACTACCCGGGTATCCTAGTATGGGAACCCTGGGTAATAGTGGTAGCCCGGGTTATAATGGCCGGGGTATCCAGGGTACGGGTTGTATCCGGGGTACGGGTATCCAGGGTACGGGTTGTATCCGGGGTACGGGTATCCGGGGTACGGGTATCCGGGGTATCCCGGGTTCGGGTTTCCTGGATTGCTCGGGTTTGGTGTCGGACTCGGCCTGATTGACGGAGTCGGAGTCGGCCTGATCGATGGCGACGGCGACGGCTTAATCGATGGCGACGGCGACGGCTTAATCGATGGCGATGGAGTCGGCGTGTATTTACCGTCCAGATAGTTGATCGCATTCTCTATGCTGATCCTGCCGTAGCCGTAGTCATTATTCGGTACGCCAGAGCCCAGAGGCTTTGCGGTCTT
Organism: uncultured Methanocellaceae archaeon; assembly: GCA_963780665.1. Classification (GTDB taxonomy): domain Archaea; phylum Halobacteriota; class Methanocellia; order Methanocellales; family Methanocellaceae; genus Methanocella. Next base: position 93,232 of record CAWACJ010000004.1, read on the forward strand.
TTCCATGATCGACTTGACCTGAGCGACCGTGAGGTTCGGCTGTTTCTGCAGCAGGTCTGCGATCGCGCCCGATACCATCGGGGTAGCCATGGAGGTACCACTCATTGAGAGGTAATACGTATCGATAGCCTTGTTATTGTTCGTGCCCGTCGCCCTGGTGGATACGATATCCTTTCCGGGAGCGCAGACGTTCGGCTTGACTGTGCCATCCCTGTTAGGCCCTCTAGAGCTGAACGAGGCGATCTGGTCACTCTTGTCAGTCGCGCCGACCGTTAAAGCGTCCGGCGAGTCTGCTGGGCATCCGATCGTCTTTGCGTTCGGGCCACTGTTACCGGCTGCGCATACGACGACCTTACCGGCCTGTACGGCCTTAGCGACCGCATCGTCCATCGACTGCGTATGAGTTTCAGAACCAAGCGACATCGAGATGATCCTTGCGTCACTCTTCGTCGCATAGTCGAGGCCTGCGAGAATATTGTCCAGGCTGCCCGAGCCGTCTGAGCCGAGCACCTTAATGCCTATGTACTCGACGTTCGGTGCAATGCCCTTGTATTTTCCATTCGAGGCGTTGCCGTTCCCGCCGATGATACCGGCACAGTGAGTACCGTGGCCGAAGTCATCGTAAGGGGTGGTCTTGCCTGCGACTATGTCTTTCCACTCTACGATCCTGCCTTTCAGGTCCGGATGGGTGCCGTCTATGCCAGAATCGACAAGGGCGACCTTGATGCCCGTTCCAGTATATCCAAGGTTCCAGACGTTTGGCGCGCCTATGATTGGGGCTGCCTGGTCTAGCGTTGCGTGGAAGAGCACGTTCTTTTCAATATATTTCACGTTCGGCAGGCTGCTCAGCTTAGAGACAGCGTCCGCCGGCACCTGAATGGCCATGCCATTGATGGTAGTGTACGTGTGCAGCACGGTTGCATTATTTTCAACTTCGAATGCTGCAACCTGGTCATCCATTGCGGTAGCCAGGTTCTGGTTATCCTTAAAGACAACGATATAAGTGCCGTTACCGGTTAATGCCGTAGGTTTCATTGCTGGCGCGCTTGCACTAACAAGTACTGCGCTGGCAACAATAATCAGGCCTATGATAGCGACTAGTAGTATACGTTTTTTTATGGGTTACTCCTCCTATGCTAGTGAAAGGAGGATTTACAGTATTATTTAAATACTTTCTAGATATATCAGAATAAATCTAATTAATTGCCCGATAATTTAATAGAATATGTAGCAGTAGTAAACAATTACACCGGCACAATAGACGCTTGGTGTCAATAAGAATTGTGTAAATATTATATCTATAAAAAATTGAAAATCGATTTCATATATTCTTGTATATTAGAATGTACGTCAATGATAATTTGTCGTAGTATCGTGACCGTTACTGCCGGCCTGATAAATCTATTAGCACAATGATTTTATGCGTTCATGGCACTCTATCGTTTTACTATGGCGGCAAATATCATCACGTCTCGCGATATTGAGATCACCCTTGTTAGCTCATGGGACGTGGAAGAAATCGCCGGCCTGTACCGGGCGGGCGGCTGGTGGAAAGATACGTATGACATGCAGGGAATCACACCCCTAATAAAAGGAAGTTTCGCATTCGCCGTAGCTCTCGACAGGAATACGTCGAAGCCCGTCGGTATGGGAAGAGTGATCTCCGACGGCGTATCCGACGGCTACATACAGGACCTGGTAGTATTGCCGGAATACCGCAGGAAAGGCATCGGGAACCTGATCGTCTCAACACTGGTCGAGACGTGTAAAGCAAAAGGCCTCGGATGGATCGGGCTGATCGCAGAGCCCGGGTCCGAGAATTTTTATAAGTCCCTCGGCTTTAACGTAATGCCGGGGCATGTCCCCATGCTTTATTCGGAGAAAAAATAAATGCTTTTATTAGACGAATTCAAGCCCGTGACGCTCGCGGATAAAGAGTTTTTCGCGTCGCATTATGCAAAATATCCGCAAACTCATAGTGATAATACATTCACGAACATGGTCTGCTGGAACCATTATGCACACTATCGGTATGCATACGTGCGAGGCAACATCATTTTATCCAGCAACGTCGATGGCGTTACACGATTTAGAGCACCAATTGGCCCGCGGGACCCGGAACTGTTAAAGGACCTGATCAGCCTATCCTTTAAGGTCAGCGACAGCCAGCCGATCCTGTTAATCGATCCGGCGACCGCCGAGTGGATGAGATCGGTCGACCCGACGCTGGACATCGTGCAGGACAGAAACGAGTTCGAATATATGTACCTGGCAAAAGACCTGGCGGAGCTGCCCGGCGGTAATTATGTATATATCCGCAGGCAGCTTCACAGGTTCCTGCGAGACCATACTCATACCATAGAGCCAGTATCCGTCGAAAACGGAGACGAGACAAAATTATTTCTGGAGAGATGGTGCGAGTGGAGGAAATGCGAAGACGACCTGGTGCTCTACAATGAAAAAGAAGCGATGAACTTTGCGATCGATCATTTCAAAGAGCTCGGGCTTTCCGGCATTATTGTCCGGGTAGATGGAAAGATCGGGGCGATGTCGCTGTTCGAGCCGCTGAATACAAATACAGCCCTGATACATTTCGAGAAGGGACTGACCGAAAGCGGTGACGGCATCTACAAAGTGGTAAACGAGGAAGTCGCAAAAGTGCTGGCACGTAACTTTGAATATATCAACCGGGAGAGCGACCTCGGGATCGCAGGATTACGCGAAGCGAAGATGCGATATCACCCGCACCACATGATAGAAGTTTATTCAGTAAAGAAGCATTAAAAATAAAAAAGGAAATTTTTCTAGTAAGTCGCAGAACGATCTTTTCTTAAATCGTCTAAGTCGATCAGCTGGAATGCGGAACATTCCGGGCAGGGTGCTATGCAATCCCGGGCCCTTGTCTTCCACGACTTGACTTTCACCGAATAGAGATGTGAGCAGACAGGACAGGTAGTCTCAACGATGATCTCATCGTGGCTCGCCGATAGAAGCTTCAGCCCCTGTACGGTTTTCTCACTGATATTGTATAACGGGGCTCCCGCATTGAGGATCCGCCTGATCACCGGGGCGACGGCTTCCCGCTCTCCGGCCGAGAACAGCGATCCTGCGGCCTTGATGGTCGCCTCTGTTCTCTCCCTCATTTCCTCGCGTATCCTGGCCTTTTTTAACAATCCGGCCCATTCTTTTAGGGATATCATTAAATCACCTCTAACCGCCCATATAAAAAAGACCATTTAGATACCTTCCCCTCAAAGAACAACCGGATGAAATCATGTAAAGTATAATAGCTTACCCTGAGACCACATGATTAACGTGCTTAAAGCCGGGAAATATCCATAAACTATATTCATCGTGAATACTAAACATTCGATGACGGATGATCCGATATGGGCGACATATGGAAAACGATCAATAAAATAGGGAGATATGGCGGCTACGGAGGGCTAAGAAAATATGTACTGGACTCGATCACGGAAAGCCCTAAAAACGGTGTCGAGATCATCGATTACATAGAGAGGCTCAGCTATGGCGCATGGAAGCCGTCGCCAGGGTCGATCTATCCGCTTCTGAGTAAGCTCACCGAGGACGGCATCATCAAGAAAAGGAACGACGGCCGTTACGATATCGTCGAGGGATTCGAGCCGTTTGCCGGGACCTGGCAGAACAAGCGATATACTGTCGAAAGCACGATCACCGAGATCGATAGCGATATATCTTACCTTGAGGATATTCGCAAGGAAGATCTGCTGGCCTATGAAGAAAAACTGGGCGACCTTGGCCAGAGACTGCAAAAGCTACATGGGGCTTTACGCAAATAAACATTCTTTGTGCACATTGAGAATAAGCTGTAATATTGGTTCGAGTGCCAAATACTAATTTTCTGTTATTAATTCCCTGAAATAATGTGCACGACGTGTGTTGAAATGGAAATAATATGATCCTGTAAAACGAGTATATACTATTTGTCGATTTGATATAGCCGATATTGCGGGCTGCGAATTACCCGGCAGCCCGCATGGCTTTTGCGAAAACGGGAGGATAAAAGGCCATCTGGCTGGAGATCGCCTTAGTTCTTGAATCCCATCGAATAAGATATCGGGGCGATTATAGAGCCACCACCCCCGAATTCAGGCCGTAGAGACTTTGACGCGCATCCTTGAAGTAAAAGCGCTCCTGCAGGATATTCTCGTCGCGGAGCCTGTTCAAGGCATACCTCACCGTCCTCGGCGGAAGATAGGTTTGCTTGATGATGTCTTTCTGGGTTAAAAGGCCGCTGGTTTCCAGGACCTTGAATACGAGCTTGGCCGATGGCGGCAAGCTATCGATCTTGTGAGACTGTTCAAGTACATTTGATACTTCTAGCTGATTGCCATTAAAGGCAAAAACGATCCCTCATGGTATAATTCACCAAATATCCTATGTACTTAACAATAGTTAAGTCTTTCGGTTGATTAACAATTGTTAATCGATCACTTCACAAACGATCATGCTGCCATGATATAGGGAGATGAAAATAAAGAGTGTTACCAATTTTTATCTAAAAATAGAATATTGTCTACAGTATGTGATCATATCATTACCTCCACATCATTTCGGTTTCCATGCATATCACTCGTATGTATTTCTTTAGTTTATTTTGCCATCAAACCCCCTTTTAGAAAGCGGTACAGGTCCTCATCTTCATCTCGGTGGTATTCGGCATTTACCCATTCGGCACTGCTTCGTTGAGAGACGGGTGTATCAGATGGTAGTTGTTCTTGAACACTTAGCAGTTCTGGTAAAGCCGGATTCGACACGACGAGCCCGGGAGGATCTTGAATGGGCCGCCTTCGAGTATCTCGAGCAGCTGTTATGGCCGCTCTTGATCGTTCTTCTATGCCATACGAACTATTTTCACGGGATGCAAAAGAGATCCCTTCTTTTATTCTGTAGCATGATTCACCATATGCCAGTAGACGCGAATTACTATCAATATATGTAAATAGGCCGTAATTGCCTGAAGTTTACATCAATCACAAAGAACTGTGCCACAAGGTCACAAACAGGGAATAAAAAATAGGAAATAGGTATCGAGTTGCTTTAAACCATTTTATTGACATACCTGTTCTCGAACTCGGAACCTTTCATACAATACATATTATCCTTCATCGAAAGGTCCTGTTCCACCGGGCAGGTCGGACAATTACAGCCTTTTATCTCGTTAATACAGCGGAAACTGTTGCCCATCAGGCAGAATATGCCCTCCTGGTCATTCTTGGCGCATTCCGTGTACGAGGAACACGACCCGCACGCGCACATGCTGGCAAACCGGTCGATCTTGATCTTTTTATCTTCCGGGCCGGCATTCTTCAACAGTTTTACGGTCTCGTCGAATTTGTCCATAGAAACACCGAGTCGTTAAATTTAAAACATTAGTATATAATATTTATTATAATTAATGATTGTAAATGAACTGTTCAGAACATGAAAAAGAACGATGAACGTCGCCTATAGTACCGGTGATCTAGTCAAGTGTAAAAGGTGCAATGATATTAAGATCACTTTTTAATAATGAGGATAGAATGCATCATTCGCGATGTCGGCAATTGGCCTGAAATTCTTGCGAAGAAGAAATAATGCCGCTACCATTAATATGATACCCCGCGAAATGTAAATCATATGATGCCGGTATTCTTCATCGCCGGGCTGGAAGGCCAGAGCTACGATGGGCTGATCAAAGCACTCTCGGAGAACGAAATCGACTTCGTCATCGATATCAGGCTGAAGCCGGATGCGGACAACCTGAAAGAAGCGCTGATCAAGTTCAACGCGCTGAACAAGCGCCACATCGGATACCAGTGGCTAAAAGTTTTCGCAAATCCCTTCTATGACAGCGAGGATGCGTACAGGACGATCGAAGCGTATAACATTTACCTGAAGGGCATGGATAAGGAGCTGGACGAGCTATACTATACGTTAATGAAACACCGCTGCTGCCTGGTGGACGACGTGAAAGAGCCGATAATGCCACATCGCATGGCGCTGGCTGAAGCTTTGAAAAAGAAATATGGCGTGGAATATGCGGACCTTACCGCGGTAAATAAAATGGTCAAAAAATATGGGCTGCAAGAAGAAAATATATCGCCGTGACTGAAAGCCTTTGGCGGGCAGCCGAAATCATGCTTTTCCATCGTACAAAAAGGAATTATAGTGTACTATCAATCGATTTTTGATTAATCTTTTACATAATCTTTTATACGCAAGTACCGATTGGTTAATATTAATACTATTAATTTGGAGGAGATTAACCAGTGGCATCATCAAAATTACTAGATCTGTTAAATAAGGCAATCGCACGCGAGCTGCAAGTCTCGATCCAGTACATGTGGCAGCACGTCCAGTGGTCTGGAGTCAAAGGCTATGCCGTGCAGGGAGCGTTCAAGAGCATCTCGATCGCAGAAATGAAACATGCCGAGAAAATAGCCGAGAGGATCTTTTATCTGGGCGCCAAGCCGACCACGAAGCCGGAGCGTATCGATATCGGCGATACCCTGAAGGAAATGTTGGCATTGGATATAAAATCGGAAGAGGTTGCCATAAAGCTCTATAAGGAGATCATTGCGCTGGCTGAAAAAGAAAAAGATATCACGACGGCGCATTTAATCAGAGGTATCCTGGAACAGGAAGAAGAGCACCATGATACCTTTACGACGTTAGCCGAAGCAGTATAAGCCGGATAATAAAATGAACTGCTGGCCGTTCAGGCCAGCCATTTTCTTAATTGCACCTTTTAAGTCACACTATCGACATCGATGTATCAGCAGGCTTATCCGTTGCCATCAGGCATTTCGGTAGGCTCTGGCGTGGCCGTCGGGACTTCGGTCGGTGTCTCTGTAGGCCCGGGTGTCGGCGTAACAGACGGAACTTCAGTCGGCGTCACCGTAGGCACCTCAGTAGGAACAACCGTCGGTGTCGGTGTCGGCATTGGCGTCGGCGTTAATGTCGGATACCCGATAGGTGGCCTGGTCGGCATCGTAGGCCTGGTCGGCATCACAGGCATCGCAGGCTTTGATGGGATCGGCGGGCGAGTCGGGATCCCTGGCAATATTGAATCGCTAGGCATCGGGAATGCCTGTTCGGCAGGCTGGCTCGAATATTGTTGAGCGCTATATCCTGTATTTGCCTGGCATTCGCCTTGCATTGCGATGATCGCTATCGTAGATAACAGCGCCACGAGAGTCAGCGCTGATAGTATTATTAGTAATTTATGTTTTCTAAAGATCATTATTCCATCCCACCGAATATTTTTATGCCATATGGACTAAATGATTTTCAACGTTATTCGTTAAAAATAGCCGTCTTTTTGGGAATAATGATATATTCAAGATATTCCGGCATGTGCCAGAGCATTTTCGAAAGCGAACGAGCCTGTCACCTATTGCATCATAGCGCTAAAGATAAAAAAAAATAGAGATTTAGTTGATTCGACATTAACATGTCGAACATGTCGCCGGCGTTCCAGGATCTATCAGATTTTTATGGGCTTCGGGAAATTACTTTTCTCTACTCATACCCAGTTTTGCGCCACACTGGTTACACGTGCCTTCTTCCGTGACCATTGGCTGTTCTCGCACTTCCTTGCCGCAGATGCCGCATTTTTCCATGGTCCTGGCCTTTTCTTCCCCTCGTCTCATCATAGGTATCACCGTGTTTTAATCCCCATATGTTGTGATAAATCCCCGACGTAGTTAAGAGTGACAAAGATTCAACAATTTTTTTGATAAGACCGGATTTGAGCTGTATAATTGCATTTTTCTGCAGGGCATTCTTTCGGTCATTTTCTTCGACATTAGTTTTATTTTTATCAATAGATGTATGTATAATATATTTATATGATAATATCCATATGTTATCTAACCGATTATTAAGCAACACGAGGGCTAATTATAGTTAGTGATACTATCTTTGACCAAATAATGCGGGAGAAACTATCCCGACGCACAGTATTGCGAATGGGTTTCGCGACCGGCATAAGCTTTGCGAGCCTGTCCGTAGCTGGATGTATCGGCTCGGTCGTTAGTGCAGCACCAACGACTATACCTACACCTGATCTTACGGTAACGCCCCTGCCATCACCCACTGTGCCGGGTCAGCTTCCAATAGATCCGGCGGACCTGTTAGCTACAAACCCGTTGATGGCGCCGCTGACTGATTTTCAGAATAAAGGTGAGTTCGGCGGCGATGCCGTATATGATGAAGGCGTCACTACCTATAACAGCCAGTGGAAGAGATCACTCATGCTCTCGACGGCGGGGGCGGGGAATAAAACTACTTCTACCAGGATGGGAAAGTTTCTATCCCCGGGGTGCAACCTAAACCAGTACCAGATGTGGATCAACATAGACCATCCCGAGAACCTGGCAGCACTGCGCATATTCTTCATCGGCTCTACGCTGGATGATATTTCTTATGTCAACTTTGACTTGAAAAACGCCACGATATATGGGCAGCTGATAGAAGGTCAGTGGTATAGGGCGAAAACTTTAATGGCGGACCCGGCGGGTAAAGGCTCCCTTGATCCGGCTGATATACGGGAGTTCCGGATACAGCTAACATCTACAGGGCCATGTACTGTTCATATGAACGATTTGCGCATGCTCACCACGCCTGACTGGCTGTCCGGCGGAGCGGTGATGATCGTTTGCGATGGGGGCTATAAGAGCCAGTATACAGGGATAAAGGCCAGCCTGGACCGCTATGGCTATAAAGCGACGCTGGCAGTCAGCTCCAAATACTATGGCAGCTCGAATTATATGACCACGGCACAACTGAAAGAGCTATCAACTCAAGGCTGGGATATTGGCGTACACGGCTCCAACCCGATCCCGACGGACCAGATGACCGAAGATGCCCTTGACCAGTTATGGGCCGCTGAGATGGAGTGGATACGTGCTCAGGGTATAAAGCCGGTAAGATTTCTGGCAGCACCGGAAGGAGTATGGACACCTACGATTGAAAAGGTGGCAAAGCGCTATTTCCTTTTGACGCGATCGAGCACGGAAGCGTATAACTCTGCTCTGCCTCAGTATCCTATGTACGTGAAAGAACCCATTCAGGGGTCGACTTCACTCGATATGGCTAAATCATGGATGGATATGGCAAAATCTAACCAATATCTGACCTGTATTCTCATGCATGGCATATACCCGGATGGCAACGGCGGAGGATGGTGGGATCGGGCGAGCTTCGACGGCTTGATCGACTATATCCATGCTCAGGGCATGCGTGTGATCACGCCATCACAGCTATGGGGCAGCCTCGACATGCCATTGCCTCTGGATTATTAAATTTAAATTTTTGGGCTCTTCTGCATTTTTTGGATTGTGTCTTATTTATTATGCATTAGCTGTGATGTCGTGCTTTTAAGCGTTTGTGAAACCATCCATGTAGTTCAACATCTCTGCACGAAGGTTTGAGCGTCTACTAAATAAAAGATAATGTCATTCATCTAATGCGAGAGTTCCATATGGAGATCGGCGATACGTTATATGTAGCTACAGCGGAAGAATGGCGTGCCTGGCTGGAGGCAAACCATGATAAAAAGACTGAGATATGGCTGATCTATTATAAGCTAGGCTCGAATAAGCCCAGGATACCCTATAAAGACGCTGTCGAGGAAGCGCTCTGCTTCGGCTGGATCGACGGAATAGTCAAGCCGATTGACGCTAAAAAGTATACCCAGAGATTCTCGCCGAGGAAAAAGGACAGTAACTGGTCAGAGCTTAATATCTCGATCGTGGAGAAACTGATCGTACAGCGCCGGATGGCCGAACCCGGACTGAGGGCATATGAGACAGGGTTAGCGTATAATACGCTCGAGAAACGAGCGGCAAAAGCTTTGCATGATATCGTTCCCGATGACCTGCTGAGCGCTCTTAAAAATAATCCCAAAGCTTATGAAAACTTTAGCCGTTTTCCTGCGTCCGGCCGGAAGATGATAGCGAGATTCGTGAACGATGCTAAAAGGAGCGAGACGCGGCAGAAAAGGATCGACGAAGCGGTAGCGATGGCTGCTGAGAATAAAAAGAGAGGGACGTAAGAAAAATATCTTATAGTTCTGACAAAATCGTCTCCGTGGATACGACTTTTGCGAACATACCGCTCAATGCGCCTAGAAATGCCCGATGGACGGAATCTGCGGGTATGACCGATTTATCGAACGATATATTTTTTGTCGCGCAGGCGTCCTGCGCTACGATACAGTCAAAGCCCAGGTCGAATGCGGCTCTGGTGGTGGAGTCAATGCACATGTGTGTCATCATGCCACAAATGATCAGCTTGCCGACGCCTGCTTTTTTAAGGACGTCAAGTAGTTCCGTATTTCTGAAGCTGTTCGGAAAATGCTTTATGATGATGATCTCGTCCGGGAGGGGCGTAACATTTTCGTTAAACCGTACGCCGGGCGTGTTCTGTACAAAATAAGTCGCGCCGCTTCTCGTCGATATGTGCTGTATGTGTATGACAGGTAATTTTTTCTCCCGGAAAGCTTCGAGTAGCTTCTTTGCCTTGATGCTCGCCTCGGGAGAGCCTACAAGCTCATTATTCCCACCCGGGAAATAATCATTTTGAATATCGACCATTAATAATGCAGTTCGCATGTAATTCTCCGACTATACTATAAGAAATGGAGCGATATTGTATAAAAATTAAACGATGCGAAAGTTGCATGCCCCCCTATTTCGCCGAATCGCTGCCTTCAATATCGGTACCGGTACCAAGTGGTAACGTGTAGTTAATAATTAAAGTTATGTATTGATTGCTTTCAATTGTATTTGGGCTATTTACGATATTAGTTATTACAGATTATGGTTATTACCGCTATATCTTTTAGAAAATTATAAATCAATGCACCATACGCTCGTACCGGTAGATTCATATCTTTTCTGAGTACTTCCTATCATAAAATATAATATGATTTATATAAAATAAAAAAAGACGCGAAGAACGGAGGTACATATGGGAAACTTTAGAAAAATATTGCTTGCCATCGCAATATGTATGGTCTTGCTAATTCTAGTATGTGGGATCGAACCGGTACTTGCGCGTGGAACGGGCGGGGTCAGTCACCCGAGCGGAAGTGGTGTTTCAAGCTTCCGTCAGATTCCTCACGGTACTCAGGGAGTCCAAGGCGGCATGGGCGGAACCCAAGGAGTCCAAGGCGGAAGACGCGGAGGCACTCAGGGCGTACAAGGCGGTATGGGCGGAACCCAAGGAGTCCAAGGCGGAGGACCGGGTAGTACCCAAGGAGTACAAGGCGGTATGGGCGGAACCCAAGGCGTACAAGGCGGTATGGGCGGAACCCAAGGCGTACAAGGCGGAGGACCAGGTAATACACAGGGAGTCCAAGGCGGCATGGGCGGAACCCAAGGCGTACAAGGCGGCATGGGCGGAACCCAAGGAGTCCAAGGCGGCATGGGCGGAACCCAAGGCGTACAAGGCGGCGGTCCTGGAAACACACAGGGAGTCCAAGGAGGCGGAAGAGGTAACACCCAAGGCGTACAAGGCGGAGGACCAGGCAACACCCAAGGCGTACAGGGCGGAGGACCAGGCAACACCCAAGGCGTACAAGGCGGCGGTCCTGGAAACACTCAGGGAGTCCAGGGCGGAGGACCAGGCAACACCCAAGGCGTACAGGGTGGAGGACCAGGTAATACACAGGGAGTCCAAGGCGGAGGACCAGGCAACACCCAAGGCGTACAAGGCGGCGGTCCTGGAAACACACAGGGAGTCCAGGGCGGAGGACCAGGCAACACCCAAGGCGTACAGGGTGGAGGACCAGGTAATACACAGGGAGTCCAAGGCGGAGGACCAGGCAACACCCAAGGCGTACAAGGCGGCGGTCCTGGAAACACACAGGGAGTCCAAGGCGGAGGCCCTGGATCCACCCAAGGTGTACAGGGTGGAGGACCAGGTAATACACAGGGAGTCCAAGGCGGAGGACCAGGCAACACCCAAGGCGTACAAGGCGGCGGTCCTGGAAACACACAGGGAGTCCAAGGCGGAGGCCCTGGAAACACCCAAGGTGTACAGGGTGGAGGACCAGGTAATACACAGGGAGTCCAAGGCGGAGGACCAGGCAACACCCAAGGCGTACAAGGCGGCGGTCCTGGAAACACACAGGGAGTCCAAGGCGGAGGCCCTGGATCCACCCAAGGTGTACAGGGTGGAGGACCAGGTAATACACAGGGAGTCCAGGGCGGAGGCCCTGGATCCACCCAAGGCGTACAGGGTGGAGGACCCGGTAATACACAGGGAGTCCAGGGCGGTACTGGTAACACTCAAACTATAACTTCTAATTCTGGTAATACGATCACGATCAATAATGCGGGGCAAGCCGTAGTATCCGGCGGCGGAGGCGGAGGCGGTGTTTTCGGTATACCGGTTCCGGTAGGCGGGACCTTAGCATCAAGTTATGTTCCAATCGTTACTGCACCCGGACCAAGCGGATTAACAATATTCCCATCGAGCGGAACCTGTTCTTTCGACCCGAATAATCGAGTATTCGTCGACGGCGCCGGTAATCCGTGCTGGAGCAATGGGAACACATGGTGGAGTACCCCGAGTGCTACTGCACCAGGACCAAATGGAGCGACAGTATACCCATCGAGCAGAGCCTGTTCTTTGAATAATGGAGTATTAGTCGATAGCGCAGGTAATCCATGCTGGAGCAATGGAAATACCTGGTGGAGTACACAAGGCGGATAGTGTGAGGCATTGAATACACTGGCCGAGATTATCAAAAGGCAGAAAGAATTGCACTAGGACCGAAAACCGTATGATCCGAAATCAATCCATATGAATATGAATTCCTTTCTGCTTTTTGAATATTTTACTGATCTTTTTACTGCTACGGCGACTGGCGCCTGACCGGTTGAGTCTAGTGAATAGTCGAATGTCATATTATAGAAAATCGCCTGTTACAAAGGCTTATCGTCTTATTTGTTTAACGACATTGAAAATATTTTCAAGAAATTTTCGGTATTCTCCTTTAGTGAAAATATCCAGGCCAAAGCCGAATAGTGGTAAAACGACGATAGATACAAGGGCGAATAATAGAATAACGTCGATCCCGCTAAATATGGCCTTACTAAAATTCGTTATGACTAAAACGATTAACACGACAAGGATCATGCCGAATATCGAGTAAAACGTATACTTTATATTAAATTGACTTTCATGTTTTTTCATATATGCGGCTATTTTTATCTCGTTTACTGGCTTGATCTCGTTTTTAGTTTCAGTAAGATCGATCAAAGTATCATGGCTATATGGCACGATCTTCGAGGAGTAGCCAGTTGACTCGTCGAGCATTATGGACATCTTTTCAAATTTTAAGACTTCATTTAGCTTATTTTGAATATTATTCACGGCACTCATATCTCTATCGTATTCCCTAGGGTCGACCAGGTATTTTAGGATCAATTCAAGTTCGGGCGATAGTTGAGGAAAACTGGTTTCGCCGTTCTTAGAGCCGGTGTTGAGCCTGGTCAAAATGTCGACAATATTACCTATGATCTCTGAGCCGTTTGAATCCCCCTGATTTGCGCCAATATTACCATAATAATCCACTCCGGCCGTTTTAAAGAACCGCTCGATATCGTCAGGCTTACGAATAGGCGTGTATACTCCACCGTAGATAAGCAAGGCGATTTCATGTACCGTTGACGGGTGGAGTTTTAGGGTTTGGCGAAGAATCATATGATAAGTAATTAGTTATTTTTCTGTAATTAAAAGCATATTGGTGCCAATTATTTCTATAATACCGTAAAATAATAAAAATAAGTATTAATTTGGAATGAATTTTAAAAGCAGGTATTTCATTATATACAAAGAAATTATGACAATGCTAAAGCCCGGTCGACAGAATATTATAGAGGTTATACCACCCGATGACTGCCAGCTGCGATATGGACCTGCCATCCATTTCGCGTAATACCTCGACTACAGCCACAGTCCTGATGCCAGTCTTTTTCGCGGGAGGTATGGAGAAACAAAGCAGTTCACTACCTTTTTCCGTGGTGAAGTACCAGCGGGGCTCAAGTATACCCTCGAATTTCCAGCGGATCTTATAGCCATCCCTGAACTTCAGCTCGCCCTTATCTCCGCCATAGAACTTAAATTCGGCGATCTCAGATCCTGTCTCGGAATCCGTAATGGCGGTATAATGTAAGAAAAAGCCCCGGCGCTTTAATGATAATTGCCTGTCGCCAGACATACCTTCTGCATCCCGGCTCTGTGCGCTTTTCCATTCAAGCGTTGCCAGTTTATTGTCACCCTCTCGTAACTCATAAAGACATTTGCCAGTATCTGGCTGAACCCAACATAGAATGGAACCTACATTTGATGACATGTGACCATCAACCCATATGATGTGATCGTTCTTGATTATTACCCTGGCGGATCATATAAAAAATAAAAGTAGAAGACCGCATTCCGCCCAATATAAAATAAAATCTGCCAAAATATTGCTTATACACCCATCGTAAGACAGGCAAGTATATAACACATTTAATCTTTCCCCATAGTGGTGATATTATGAAAGAATATCAAGAGGTGGCTGATCATATATTTGATGCGATCAACCATGGCCACTTCACAGTGGGAGGCATCATCGATGATGCCAGGGATTATTACGGAGATGCCCGGGAGATCGTCAACCTGGTATTGGGCATGATGGTCGAAAGAGGCGTGCTAAAAGTGAATCCTGCGGAGACAGATCTAGGCCATGAAGCATTGCCTGTATCATGGTGGAGCGTTTACCTGGCGTGACACTGGGCCCCGTGTTTTTATTGATGGATACGTTTTGTAATTTAGTATAGTCGGAAAAAGTACCGGTTACTTATATGGTTTTTACTAATTTATTCCTGTATTCCCGAATGGCGCTATCCACGTCTTCTGTGGTCATGCCTCGCTCGAGGCATTTTTTACGGAAAATATCCGCCGGCACTTTATCACCATATACATCGCTTAGATAACTATAGATCTTTTGAGGTATGTTATCGAGTGAATAATCGTCATATTGCCCTGCAATACCACTCATTTCGTGTTTCTCTTGAAAATGAGAGATTTCGCTGTCATATGAGGTATTGTTTTCAATGACTTCGACAATATCATATCCGTCTACGGATACGCTAGAGATAGCCGTTTCATCGAAAAGGTTCTCCATGACCTTGTTTATGTATTGCTGGATAGAGAGGTCTTTTCTACGGGATTCAATGAATTTTAAGGCTTTAGGGCTTAGATCTATTGGTATTTTCATTTAAAGAAAACCTCGACTTTTACGATGATACATCCGCTTATTTTTATGATCGTTTATATGCATTTTGCTATATCATTACTTACTAGCTCCGGATGCCGTTGCCATAACGGATTTCTTCCATTCAATATAGAATAGCGGGAAATCTTCGCCGGTATATTGCTTGAAAGCATTATCGAAGCTTGTTTCAGGGCATTCCAGCATGTTGATGATTATATTGATCCCATACCGATGCACGATATACTTGACCAGGCTATACGAGTTCATGTAGCCATTCTTTGATACACCTACATCTTCGTTTTTTATCGTATTGAACATCTCACTTGTGTTAAGGAAACCGTGGTTTACGATGTATTTTGATACGTCGGTATCGTTAAGTTGCTCTTTTGAGACAACCATGCTGATGCCTTCTTCCATCCACTGAAATTCGGCAGGGGCCTTTTTACAAAGGATGCCGTTGATGGCCAGGTGAGTCATCTCGTGCTTCGCTATGACCGGTAATTGTGTATCATTTTTAATGATACTCTGCCTCAATACAATGGCGCTCAGCGCTTCATTCCAGGCAAAGAACGAATCGACCTGATCTCCGATCTTGTCCATATCCTTATCATCGACGATGAACACTTCGACATGGTCGGGACAGGAGCCGAAAAACCAGTTCACGTGATCGTACGCTTTTTCGAGCGTATTAAAGAGGCCTGCATGATCCGCATCGTGTGCCGAGTCGTTACTAAAGGTGATGTTAAAATGCCTGGTACTTTCCTTAGGACCAGCAGCGCTTGCCGTCACGACGAATCCGACCAGCAATAGTAATATGCACGCCATCACCCACCATTTCATAGATAGCCATAAGATCCCGATTTATTTATCTTATCATACAAAAAATAGCGACGATAACTAAATAGAGAGAGCTTGATTTGCCGGGGCCTACAGTTTAAACAACACGCACTCGGGACGATCAGTGCCTGGTCGAGATCACTGTTTTATGCCGACGCTCGTATTCCTCGTCCCTGGCTGCCCGGTAACACCTAAAGCAAAGCAGCTTATCGCCGTAATCATGGAAGCTACAGCCGTCCGTCTTACCACAATTGTCGCATTTGACCATACAACGAGCTAAGGCATAAGGAAGGATATAGTTAACGATTGTGCAATCGCATGTGTTTCGACCGCTATTCAAGCTATCCGGACTTTTTCCGCGAACGTCGTCGAAAAACATTTCAATTAGAAGCCATGAGAACTACAATATCACAGGCCGACATTCGAGAATCAGGTATAGAAGAGGATAGATCAGAGTATAGAAGGCGTGCCTAAGACCTTACTGATCCCGTTGTGGGCGAGAGCGAATGAGTCGAAGCACCGGGACGCGATCATTAAAGACGAGCTAGCGCTTGAAATGATCAAGCAGATCGACTTTGATTTCTCGCAATTCGAAAAGGAATGGGCGACTCAACTGTATGTTGTCATCCGGACAGAGATATTAGATAAAGCCGTTAAGGCTTTTATCGCTAAAAACCCGGATGCGGTCATCATCAATTTAGGATGCGGCCTTGATACACGCTTTTTCAGGGTTGATAACGGCACGATCCTCTAGCATGACCTGGACTTGCCCGAGCCGATCCGGATCAAAAGACAATTTTTCGCCGAGACAGATCGCTATAAAATGCTTGATAAATCCGTCTTCGATTATTCATGGATCAACGATATTGCCAGGGATGATAAGCCGGTGTTGATCATCGCAGAAGGTCTTTTGATGTATTTCCAGGAGCAGGAAGTAAAAGGTTTTATGAATACACTGGTAATATATTTCCCGAAGGCAGAGATGCTTTTCGAGATGGTAACGCCTGCTATGGTGAAAGCGAGCGAACAGAAAGGCCAGACTGAAAGATTTCAAATGGCCGCTACGTTCCAGTGGGGCATAACAAGCGGGAAAGAAATTGAAACATATAATACTAGTATAAAATTCATCGCAGAAAGGAATTATTTAGATTACCATGAGCCGAGATGGAATCTAATACGTTTACTGGCCTTGATACCGGCTTATAAAAATAGCTATTATAATCGCATCATCCATTTAGAGATTAATCAATAATGTTACGTCGATCAGCCTAGAAAATGCTTAATATCCAATATATAGCTTGCATACACTACGGCCAAATAAGTAAACTATCGGGAAAATTATATCATATTATGAGTAAATTGTTTTACGTCAATAGACCAGCTATAGTATAATCTTTTATCAATATCGGTCAACAATCCTGACCTTAACACTTATATATAAGAATGGCATTATACAGGACTACATTCTCAACAAAAAAGGAGAATCGAGACCAATGGCAGATGTAGTAGAAGTATTGGTTCCCGGAGGAAAAGCCAACCCAGGTCCCCCACTAGGACCATCGTTAGGCCCACTGGGAATAAACATTAAAAAAGTGGTCGACGAGATCAATGCCAAGACCAAAGATTTCAATGGAATGACGGTCCCGGTAAAGGTTCGCGTCGGCGCCAACAAGACCTTCACGATCGAAGTTGGCACACCACCGACATCTGCGTTACTTCTTTCAGAAGCGGGAGTCGCAAAAGGCTCCGGAACGCCAAACACAAGCCAGGTAGGTAACGTCACGATGGAGCAGATCGTCAAGGTCGTCCATCAGAAGAAGGGCGCATTCTTATCGTACACGGTAAAGAACGCAGCCAAGGAAGTTATCGGCACCTGCGTGTCACTGGGCGTCACCGTCGAAGGAAAGAAGGCAAAAGACATATACGCAGATATCAACGCGGGAACGTACGACGATAAATTGTCCGGCAATCTAGAATAAAACGTTTGACATTTCTATCAGTCGTAGTAGATCGCAAATGGTCGGAGACTACGGAGGAACATTATGGCAAGAAAAGAAACGGTCGAAGCCGTCAAGAAGGCTTTAGCCGATAAACCAAAGCGTAATTTCACTGAAAGCGTAGACCTTGCCATCAACCTGAAGAACATAGACTTAAGCCAGCCCAAAAACAGGGTTGACGAAGAGATCATCCTCCCGAGCGGGATCGGCAAGACTGTAAAGGTCGCCGTATTCGCTAAGGGTGATGTCGCGATCAACGCTGAAAAGGCCGGTGCAGACTATGTCTTCCCGCCCGAGGAGATAGATAAACTCGGCGCGGACAAGGCGCGGGCTAAAAAGCTCGCGGGCGAGGTCAACTTCTTCATAGCGGAAACGCAGTACATGCCCAGTATCGGTAAAAAATTAGGCCAGGTACTAGGCCCGCGCGGCAAGATGCCGACGCCACTGCCGCCATCCGTCGATGTCACCAACATGGTGACCAGGCTGAAGAAGGCTATTAAGGTCCGTTCAAAGGACAGGATGACATTCCACACAACCATCGGCATGGAGACGATGCCCGCCGAAGAGATCGCCGAGAACATCGATACGATCGTCAAGAGGCTTGAGGGCAAGCTCGAGAAGGGCAAGTTCAACATCGGCTCGGTTTACGTTAAGACGACGATGGGACCAGCAGTGAAGGTGATGTGATGTCCGAGGCAGTGCAAGGAGTACACCACAGCATACACATCCCCCAGTGGAAGAAAGACGAGATCAAGGATATCGTTGACAATCTGCACGCACACAAAGTGACGGCAATTGTCGACGTACGCGGCGTCCCAGCGAATGCGCTTCAGCAGATGAGGCAAAGGCTCAGGGGAACCGTCACGATGAAGATGGTGCGGAACACACTGTCGACCATCGCGCTCGACTCGCTTCCTGAGGGTGAGAAGGCTAAGCAGATGGACAAGTACGTGGATGGACAGATCGTCTTCATGTACACCAACACTAACCCCTTCAAGCTCTATAAGCTGTTAGAGAGTACAAAGACCAAGGCCCCGGCAAAGGGCGGCGACATAGCACCGGCGGACATTTCTGTCCAGAAGGGCGCAACGTCGTTCAAGCCAGGCCCCATTGTGGGCGACCTTCAGCAGGCTGGTATTCCAGCAGGCATCGAAGGCGGCAAGGTCGTCATTAAGGATAACAAGGTCGTCGCGAAGAAAGGCGCCAAGATATCCGCAAAGCTCGCTGAAATGCTGACAAGGCTCGAGATCTTCCCAATGGAGATCGGCTTGAATCTGAAGGCTGTCGTCGAGAACAACGAGACGATGTACATGCCCGAAGACCTGTCGGTCAACGAGGACGTGCTCAAGGGCATGTTCACGCAGGCAGCTCGCGAGGCGTTCAACCTGAGCATGGAAGCAGGCATCGTGAACAAGGATACCATTGTGCCACTCATACAGAAGGCTCACATGGAATCCAAGGCACTCGCAGTCAATGCGCCCATATTCGAGAAAGAGGTCATGGATACCATTCTTGCTAAGGGCGAGGCTGAGATGCTCTCGGTGGCAAAGCAGGTTAAAGATAAGAACGCATTAGATGAAGAAATAGTCAAGAAGATACAATAATTCGAGGTGTTACAAAATGGAATATGTATACGCAGCACTTTTATTACACAAGGCTGGAAAGCCCGTGGATGAGGCAGGTGTCACCAGCGTCCTGAAGGCCGCCGGTGTCGCAGTGAACGAGGCCCGTGTCAAGGCATTAGTAGCGTCCTTAGAGGGCGTTAACATCGACGAGGCCATCGCCAAGGCAGCTTTCGCAGCAGCCCCGGCAGCAGCCGCCGCAGCACCCGCAGCAGCAGGCGCCCCGGCTGAAGCCGAGAAGGAAGAGAACAAGGAAAAGGATGAGGCATCCGGCATGGAAGGTCTCTCCGCCTTGTTCGGCTAAGGAAGACACAAGTTCTTCCTTAATTCTTTTTTATTTTTTTCTAAATCGATTTTTTTAAGCTTGCCACGAAGTTCTCGAAGTCACGGTTTCAACACGGAGACACGGGGTGCACGAAGTAGCACAAAATTGTTATTATTACGCCTCCGGCGGCTATGCGACTCATTTTAACCACAGAGTAACAGAGGCACAGTTGATTTTATGGTTACGCCTCCGGCGGCCGGGTGACTATATCATATGAGAGCAATTTGAACACTCGATTTGAAAATACTGTTAAACCATGCATCGCATAGCCGCCGGAGGCGTAACTATAAAATCAGCTGTGCCTCTGTGCCTCCGTGGTTAGCAATGAGTCACCCGGCCGCCGGAGGCGTAACTACAACGTCTTTGCGTCTTTGTGTTGGGGGCTGTCGATTTTACACACCCGGCCGCCGGAGGCTTATACAAAACGATTTATCCATGAAGTGCAGTTAGATATTGATGAAATTCGGCCTGAAAGTGCACCACACGGATCTCGATAGCCTAATGTATTTAGCGCCGGAAGCATTAGAGTTCGTAGTCCATGCGAAAGACCTCGATGGTGCCTGGGTGAACGACGTGCAGTTCATAGGGCAGAGGGCTGTGCACATGCCCGAAAAATATCTTGACGGCACTCTGGTAGACCTGGGAACACTGGATGAGATCGAGAGAAACAAAGCAATCGACATCGTTAAAAAGGCCGTAGACCTGGCGGAGAGGCTTAAGGCCGCTGTCCTCGTCTGCCATCCCGGCGGAGTATACAAAGAGCATAAGGAACTAAACCATTCCGGGCTCGTCGACTCGATGAAGCAGCTAAAGTCATATGCCGGCGATCGTGTTGAAGTGGTCATGGAAAACATGCCCGATATTTACTGGTACAATAATGAGCTATGGGCGACGTGCATCTTCAAAGACTGGAAAGAGATCCGCGACGTGCTGCAGGAGACTGGAATGGGCATGTGTATGGACCTGAGCCATGCGAGACTTTACTGTAATTCCCGCCATATAGATCTAAACCTGTACGTTACCGTGCTAAAGCCATATATCAGGCATTTACACATTTCGGACGCGCTAGGCGTATCAAGCGAAGGCCTGCAGATCGGTGACGGAGAGACGGACTTCAAGTCTCTGTTAAAAATACTCGAGGGGCTTGACGTGATCCTTGTGCCCGAGATCCTCGACGGGCATAAAAATAATGGTGCCGGCTTCAAGATGGCTAAAAAGAGGCTGTCCAGGCTCGGCTACATTAAAAAAGATGAGTGACGACACCTTTGTTGCACGCTCATGAAAAGCTTATGAATGACGATCGCATATCTAATCAATAGGAGCCAGTATATGTTTTTAGTAACGGGCTGCGGCCCTCTAGGATCAAGACTTGTTAAGACGCTCGGCAGAGCCGGTGAGGTCAAGTGCGTATGTGATAAAGAGCGTGCAGGAAGCGAATGCCTCACGTACGACATTAAAAGCAGCGACGATGTGACCCGGGTCGTGAATGAGCTAAAGCCTGCGAAAATGGTACTCACAGAGGAGAACCCGGACATCGAATATTGTGAGCAGAACCGCATGTATGCCATGGAATTTAACACCCGGGGCACACGCTTTTTTGTCGAGGCTGGCATAGCTACAGGCTCCCGTATCACTTACATTTCAACCGCATATGTGTTCGACGGGCGAAAACCCGGCGGAATGTATACGGAAAACGATAAAGTAAACCCGATCAATGTCTATGGAGAGACCAGGCTCATGGGCGAGGTCGCGGCGGATAAGTCGCCGGACCACCTGACGTTCCGGATGGGCGAGACGTATGGTAACTTCAATGATAATTTCGTAAAGAGAGTTTATGACAGCCTGAAGTCTGGCGTCACGATCGAGCTTGCAAGGGATATGTACTTCTCGCCGATCTTCATCGATGATGCGACGGAGGCCATTACAAAGCTCACTATCGAAAATATGGAAGGGTTATTCAATCTTGCAGGGCCTGAGCGGATCAGCCAGTATGAGATGGGCCTGAAGGTCGCCAAAGTCTTCGGGTTAAAAGAAGAACTCCTTGTACCGCTAAGCGCGGACGAGCTCGGGTTGACAGTGCGAATGCCCAGGGATTTATCGCTTGATGTCTCCAAGATCATGACGATCATGAAGATCCGGGGCATCGATGAAGGACTGGAAGCTATGAAAAAATCTATGGGAGAATAAAATATAAAAATTGGAAAGGATATTACATTTTCCTTTCCGTCTCTCCGATCTTTTTTTCTACTTTACCTGCAAACTTTTCTACCTTACCTCTAGCTTCCATTCCAGGTTTTCCGAGGGCTTTACCGGCAGTTTCCTTTATGCTACCCTTTATCTCTTTACCTGCGCCGTGGGCCTCTTTTTTCAATCCTTCCATTTCATCACCAAAATGACCAGTCCTCATGGAGGTACATAACATTTGACGATATAACCAGTGAGCGAACAAAAGACCATATAGAGTTTTTACGAACCTGCCGCACCAGGGATGCCGGATAAAACGGACCTGTTTTCAGGCATGAATAAAACAGAGAGAACAACTCAGAAAAAAAGAAAAAAATAGCGTGAGCTTATAGCTGATATGGAGTGATCAGCGAATAGCTCACGGTATCTCTCGAATTGGCGACCTCTACCTTCAGCGTGTATGTGCCGGACGCAGATGGCGCATAGTTGATCTGCTCATATGCGTTCATGGCGCTGTCCGTCTGCTGCTGTGGCTGTGCCACAAGCTGGCCGGACGGGTTGATAAGCGAGACAGCGAGGCCTTTATATCCTGCGCTCCAGGCAACCCGGGCCGTGACGTTCGCACTGCCGTGAGTGTTGATCGCATAGGATAGCGGATTACCGCTGCTGACCGTGCCTGCTTTTACGAAGGCTTTGCTTACACTCGGGCTAGCCGTGCCCGTGAATGATATAGGGCTGAACGCCGTCGGCGTGCTGACCTTCAGCAGGTAGTAGCCACCAGCTGGGGCGTTATACTGGACCGACTGGGTCGTCGTATAATAGCCTGTAGAGCTGGCCACCATCTTGCCGGATGGGTCATAGAGGTATAGGTATACGCTGCTGAGCTGGCTCTGCCAGGAGATCTTAGCTGTTACCTGGCCGGCCTGTGTAGGCGTCACGTAGACGTAATAGTCCTGACCCCTGGTCACGCTGCCTGTAAAGGATGTGCCGCCCGGGGGCACCGGCGTTGCCGTCGGTGTCACCGTGGGCGACGGGTTGACAGATGGCCTTGGAGTCGCTGTTACGGTCGGCGTGGGAGTCGGTGACGAAGCGGCCGACTTCACGTTCAGTGTATACTTCAGCGTCTTAGATACGCTGTTATCCGATGCAGACTTTGCCGTCACGCTGAACGGGTACGAGCCTGTCGCCGTACCGGCTGCCGGCGTGATCTTCACCGAGAAGGATATCGCGGTGTTGGGGTCCAGCGAGCCGCCCGAATATCCGGATATGGTGTACCAGGACTGCGGTAAGCCGTTGACCGTTATCGTGTATGAGTCAGCCGAGCTGCCGCTGTTGGCGACCATCATACCCTGTGAAAGGGTCGTGCCCGGAGTGACCTGGTAGTTATTCATGAACCCATATTGCCCGTTGTAGGTGGCGAACATGCTGACCAGCGACACTGCGTATCCGCCCGGAGCCGGAGTCGGCGTGGGTGATACTCCAGGTGTCGGAGTCGGGGTCGGCGATGCACCCGGCGATGGCGTCGGGGTCGGCGATGGAAGTTTTCCGCCCGTCACGTAGTCCAGCGCCGCCTTTGCCTGTACACGGCCGTAGCCGTAGTCGTTATTCGGCACAGAGCTGCCGAGAGGCTTCGCAGTCTTTTCTAATGCGGCCTTGACCTGCGCGGGGGTAAGTTTCGGGTTCGCCTGTAATAATAATGCGACGGTGCCCGCTGTCATCGGCGTAGCCATGGAGGTGCCGCTCATTGGCAGGTAGTACTGAGTACCCTTGCCGGCATTCGTGCCCGTAGCTTTTGCTGCTACGAGACCGACGCCCATGTTCGAGACGTCCGGCTTGACGGTGCCGTCAGTGTTCGGGCCTCTGGAGCTGAACGATGCGATCGCGTCGTTCCTGTCCACGGCGCCCACTGTGATCGCGGCGGGACTGTCGCCAGGGCTGGCGATCGTTTTTGCGTTCGGGCCGCTGTTGCCTGCTGCGACAACGACTGTTACGCCCTTGCTAACTGCATTGGCGACCGCGTCGTCTAATGCCTGGTCATGCGAGGTAGATCCAAGGGACATGGATATGACCTGTGCGCCGTTCTGTACGGCCCAGTCGATACCCTTGATGATGTTCGTGTCGCTGCCAGAGCCCTGTGCGTTCAAGACTTTAGCGACCATCAGGCTCGCATTGTAAGCTACGCCCTTGTATTGCCCGTTGGACGCAGCGCCCGTGCCTGCGATGGTGCTCGATACGTGAGTACCGTGTCCGTGATCGTCGTATGGCGTGGTCCGGCCGTTCACGTAGTCGACCCATGCGACGACTTTGTTGCCGTTAAGGTCGGGGTGAGTTGCGTCGACGCCCGTGTCGATGACACATACTTTGACGCCTTTTCCGGTGTATCCGGATGCCCATGCCTGGTCGGCGCCTATCTGTACGACTGCCTTGTCAAGCAGCGCATGGACTTCCTGGGACTTTTCAACGTACTTGACGTTGTCGAGTGCTTTCAGTGAATCGACTTTGTTGTCGGGGATGGTGACTGCCCATCCGTTGATCACGCTATACTTGTAAATGATCTGACCGTTAAAAGAGTCGATCATGTCCATGGCCTGGTTCTCCGCCATGGCGGATTGGCCATCTTTGAATGCAACGATGTATGTAGAATAGCCCGTTGAATTATCTGTGGGCTGTGAATTTTGCGGGGCTGCGGATACTAATGCTGCTGTCGAAAGCAGCACGATGAATAGGACCACAATCCCCAGTGCAGTTTTTGTTTTTATGATATTCCCTCCGCAAGATTTAGCGCTACTAGCCTTCAATAGCAACTAGTTAACCGACAATTCCAAGTTATCCTATAAATACTTTATACTAATATCGACAAATTATTCAAATTTAATGGGTATGTTGGTGAATAAAGTGGAATTAACCATATGAATTAAGTACGAAATATTGATTATCTGTAAAAATCGCCATTTAACTGCAATAAAAAACCACTGCAGGACTGGAAAACATCATGAATATTTTAATAAAAGCCCCCGACAGCTAAGTAAAAACATTAGGACCATATAAGACACAAAGTGTTAAGGAGGAAAAGACGTTAAAAAAATATTATTTATTTTTAGCCAGGAAGATCAGACCGGCGCCGATAAGCACCAGAACTACGCTGGCAGCGAGGACAATGATAGTTCCCGTAACAGGTAGTGAATAGCTCGATATGAGTTGATCCACTTTTCCATTAACGTCAAAGCTGTAAAGTGTGCCGATCAGGTAGCCGGCTACGATACAAGATAGCATTCCCAGGATGACTGCGGGGATCAATAGCGGATTGCCTACCGGCTTATACTCGGATTTGGGTACGATAGGCTTTGCCTCTCGCTCGGCTTTGATATCCGCCAGCTCTTTTTTCATGCGCTCGCGCTTGATCTCTTCCAGCTCTTTCTTCATCATTTCATTTTTTATATCTTCCAGCTCTGTTTTCAACGTTTCTATATCCGCTTGCGCGATCTGTTCTTGTTCCTCTGCCATATGCATGCTCCTAGAATAATGTATTAAATGAAGGCTGCGGACGTTCTTTTTGCTCTACCGTGATCTCGACGACGACGTCTTTACCTTCCGATAGCGCTTTGACCAGGTCGCGATTCAGCCTGGCCGCAGGCTTGTCCGCGTGTATCATGACCGTACGCCTGCATGTGAAATCACTCACACGGAAGACCATGCTGCGAGGGTCGGTAAAAGTCATGGTGCCGGAGCCCCAGCCAGTGATCGTATCAGTGAATCCGTCGCTTACGATACAAACAGTCATGAATGCGTCGTCCCTGGCTGCAGCGATCTTGAATTCCTCGCTCAAAGAAGCCGCTCCCTTATCCGCTTTCACTGCCACGATACAATCGCCCGCCAGCGAAAGGTCCGACTCGGTCGTGATCTCAAAGGTGGACCGGTGCCTGGCCGTTACATTCCTGTGGCCTCTGGCATGGATAACTTCCTTAAGCATATGTGTCAAGCAATATAAAATCCTCTTTCTATATGCTCTTATTGATGAGTAAAAGATATCAATGGTTCATCAGGTTGTTCACTGTGTCCGTTATTATCTTAACGCTGGCGGGCTTCTTCAGAAATACAGCGGCACCGGCATCGATAGACACCTGTTGGATACTATCGTCGCCGCTGACGAAAATGACCTTTGTACCAGGCTCGATAGCGAGAATTTCCCTCATGAGGTCGAGGCCGCTCATCGACGGCAACCGGTAGTCAATGATCACGACTCCGGGCCTGGGGTTCGCCTTTTTGAACTTTTCGATAGCTTCGGGACCATCGAGAGCAGTGAACGATAATGGGATCTTCCGGCGATTGAAAAGCAACTCGTACGTCCTCACCACACCAACTTCGTCATCCACAATAGCAATGCTTGACTGATCTTCATTCATCTGATAGCTCGCCTCCGATTATAGGTAAATAAACAAGGAATTTTGCGCCTTTTGTATAATCCCCTTGTACACGGTCTTCCACTTTTACAAATCCACTAAAACTCTCAACGAGAGTCTTGACAAGGTATAAGCCGAGTCCCACACCTCTTGCCTCGGTCTTGCCACGCTGTAACCGGTTGAATACTTTTTCTTTCATATCATCCGAGATACCGGGGCCTTTATCCTCAATTGAAACTCTGTGATAATCTTTGCCGTTCTCATTAACACTATCCAGTTTTATTGAAATATCGATATTATTTTTATTCGAATGCTTGATGGCATTACCCATAAGGTTCGTGAAAACGTCGTGCAGTAGTTTATTAGCTTTGACATAGTGCAGACCATTGCTCTCTAATTTAATCGATTCATCCGGCACTACTGCATCAAATTCCCTTATTACATTTGATAATAGACCGTCGAGATCAATGACTTCTTCCCTGAATTCACCATGGCTGAGCTTTTGAAGATTTCTGACATTATCTATGAGCCTGGCGCTCCTATCTAATGTCTCAAGGGAAGTATC
Source organism: uncultured Methanocellaceae archaeon (assembly GCA_963780665.1). Taxonomy (GTDB): domain Archaea; phylum Halobacteriota; class Methanocellia; order Methanocellales; family Methanocellaceae; genus Methanocella. Next base: position 120,460 of record CAWACJ010000004.1, read on the forward strand.
GATGAGCGTTTTATCAACCGCGTCCAGCTTACAATCCGTTTCCAGTATCTCCTGTGCCAGTTCCAATTGGCCCATGATGATCTGATGCATATTCGAGATGTCATGGCCCATCAAGTCTAGATACAGCTCGGCCTGCGTGTTTGCAACTTTTAAGTCTTCTTCCATCTGTTTGCGATCTGTTATGTCAGTATTGGTGCCGAACCAGCGGACTATGTTGCCTTTCTCGTCTCGGATTGGCTTGATTCTAGTAAGGAACCATCTGTAGTTCCCATCTTTGCCTTTTAATGGGAATATGTTATCGTATGGCTTTCCCGCCGCGATACTGTCACTCCATTCTTTTGTTACCGCGTCGACGTAATCTGGGTGGTGGACCTTCTGCCAGCCCCACCCCTGCATCTCCTCCAGAGTCGTCCCTGTATAATCGTACCACTGCTTGTTATACCAGAAAATCCAACCTTTAGCATCGGCCATCCAAGCCAGATTGGGAATGTTATCCGCCAATGCGCGGAACCGCTCCTTACTATCCCGCAATGATTCCTCGGCCTTTATACGCTCTGTGATATCTGTAGCATAGATTCGGAAAGTCCTGCTGTCAGGCATATAAAGTATGGTCTGTTGATAATAAGCACCATTGACGAAGACGTCCCTCGTGATCAGGCTTATCTGGTCTTTCTTAATCATCTCGGGTCCAATACCATTCAACATTTTATGGCCCCGACTCGACGACCGTAAATCTGGGAATAACCGGTCAGCTGCCGGATTGGTGTATTTAATGGTCCCAGTATCATCGATTTCAATTATAGGACTAGTGTTCAGCTCTGGGAAAGACGCGACATACGCTAACTTCTGCTCGGCCTGCTTACGCTCTGTGATATCTCTAGCAATTGTTGCTGCGCCAATTATGCTGCCAGTTCTATCTTTTAGAGGTGATACTGTCAGGGATACATAGACATATGTTCCATCCTTCTTAACACGCTGAGTATCATAGCTGATACCCGCACCCAGCCTAATCTTTTCAAGAATACGAGGAATTTCGTCGGGATGTTCTCGTGGCGTAAGAATCGATATGGACTTTCCAATAACTTCATCCGAACTATACCCGTAAAGCTGCTCTGCGCCATTATTCCAGCTCGTGATTATTCCGCCCAGTGTCTTGCTTATTATCGCATCGCCTGAGGCTTCAACAATAGACGCAAGCTGTGAATGTGCCTCCTCAGCCCGCATGCGCTCTTGGATCTGTTTTTGGAGTTCCGCATTGTTCTCGCGGATCTCCTCGTTCTGTACTTCCAGTTCTTCAGTCTGAGATTCCAGCTCCTCCTGCTTGTCCTGAATATCGTCCACCATGCCCTTGAAAGCGTGAGCAAGATCACCGATCTCATCATTTCTACCTAGCGGTATAAGTCCGACAAAATCACTATTATCGGATATTTTCTTCGTTGCCAAAGACAGCCGCAATATGGGAGATGTAATGCCATTAGCTAAGAACAGCCCCAACAAGATGGCCCCGAGAGCCAATAAGGCCGTTCCTCCCACGAATAAATATCCGGCATTCCACGCAGGCTGATACGCTATAGACGTTGGTAATCCGACGACCACACCCCAGCCCATAGGTTCGATCGGAGCATAGGCTCCCAGCCGGCTCTGATTCTCGACAGGATTATAATAGTCAGCGACACCAGTTTCACCACGTAAAATATTTTGGACGGTCGGCACTGAGGAGAAATTTACCATTTCCTCAACATACTGAGGATCATTATGAATCATAATATGGCCCGTACGATTCACCAGATAAACGATCTGCTGATCATTCACGGCTGTCTCCCGGATCATCTTAGAATATACATCGAGGTCGACCGTACCGACAAGCACGCCCAATGTGGTGCCATTATCATCTTTTATGGGTACACCGATGGGGACGACGGGCATTTTTTCATACCCCGGCACAGCATCCCCGATCGTAGAATCACCCGTACGGAGCACGTCGCCTACATACAGATTATCCACAACATTACTGCCGATCATACTAGAAATGTTCTGAGTACTTGCGATGACATTACCCTTGCTATCAGTAAAATACGCGTTATTGATCCGATTCGTCTCGTCCACATAGACCGCCATCGAATGCAAAAAAGCCGTATCGTTATCTTCCATCGCCTTGATCACCAAAGGCCTGTCAGCTATACTCTTCAAATATAACTGCGAGGTATTCATGTACTCCGGCGTCATGACCGAAATGGTCTTCGCCATTGCAAGCTCATCGCCCTGAATGTTCTGCTTGAGGATGCTCTGGTAATAAAGAGTGCCTGCAATCCCCAATAAGACGATTGGGACGACCATCGCAATAACGAGCAATAGCACTTTCAGACGGATCGACATGAACTTCATCAATTACCTCGGATCTGTATATTTATTTCTATGAAAATTGATAACTACTTCCCTCTCGTAATATGTAAACCTTATCACGCCTATTGTGCGGCAGGTACTGTATCTTCCGGGCTTGTCACAATATCCGCTATCATACTCATATGTTTGAAGAGCTACCGTATGTACTCACTACGCCCAGCTCATCGCCCACGACGGCGATACTTCTATTAGTAGTCAGTTACATCCTCCATGGCTGGCAGGAGCACGACAAACCGGGCGCCTTTCGTATGATCTCCGCCTATGCGGTCTTCGACCCAGACCTTACCGTGATAGCCATCCACGAGCGACTTCACTAGATACAAGCCCAGCCCAAGCCCCCTCGCCTTTGTCTCGCCACGCTGCAGCCGGTTGAATATTTTATCCTTAAGTTCATCGGGGACACCCTGACCGTTGTCCTCGACAGAGATATGATAGTAATTTTTGCCAATCTCACTGACGCCCTCCAGTTTAACATTAATATCAATATCATTCCCATTGGAGTGCTTTATGGCGTTGCCGACAAGATTGCTGAATACGTCATGGAGCAGCTTATTCGCCATAACACAGCATGACACATTACTTACAAATTTTATCGAGTTAGCGGGAACCATGGGCTCATACTCCTTCACAATGCTCGCTAACAGGTCGTTGAGGTCGATTTTTTCTTCCTTGAACTCGCCGCCTTTCATCTTTTGTAGGTTCCGAACGTTCTCGATAAGCCTTGCACTCCGGTTCAACGTCTCCAGAGGCGTCTCAATGAGTTCCTTTTCCCCGGTTTTTAATCCACCCTCTTCATTCATGATCTCCTTCGCCAGCTCAAGCTGGCTTATAGCGATCTGGTGCATGTTCGAGATATCGTGGCCCATCAGGTCAAGATACAGCTCGGCCTGTAACTTCGCTTCGTTTAATTCTTCCTCCACCCGCTTACGCTCCGTAATATCATAGAGTATGGAAAGGTTGATGTTACCGATCGAGGAAAATTCGCTTAATATGTGCCTTATTGACCCGTCCTTGCAGGTGACATCGACATCCCGCGGGTCAATGCGGGCATTATTTTTTATTGCATAATCAATAGCGATAAACCATCTTTTCTTGACAAATTCCCGGTATTCTTCATCCGGGTAAGCATGAGTCCACCATGCCGTAAGGCTGGGAATATCCTCAATCGTATATCCGAACGTCTCGGTAAACTTTTTATTAAGATACAACACGTTCCCGGCTTCATTGTGCAGCACCATCGGGACCGGGGATGTGTCAATGACACGCCTGAGCATCTCCTCATTTTTCTGTAATACCTCCTCAGCCTGCTTGCGCTCCTCGATCATGGCCTGAAGATATTTGTTAGATCGCTCAAGTTCCGCTGTTCGTTCCTGTACTGTGATCTCCAATCCTTCTCTAGCTCTATGTAACTCTTCTTCGGTCCGCTTACGTTCGTCGATGTCAATATTTATGCCGTACATGCGCATGGGCAACCCTTTCTCATCGTATACGGCCCTGCCATGACCCCACATCCAGCGCACTTCTCCGTCACTACGGCGGATACGGCACTCAAAGTCCCAATCATTATGCCCGGATACAGCATTCTGGAAATTATTATCCACAAGATCCCGGTCTTCAGGTAACACATGACTGAGAAACATCTCATACGTCCACTCCGGCAACTGCGCATTATAACCGAAAATCTGGTCGTGACACAGTGAACGCCAGGCGGTATGATCGATCAGGTTCAGGTCCCACGCCCCGATATCTGCCGATTGTAGTGAAAAATCCCGCCGCTCGTCACTCAAGCGAAGTGCATTCTCAGCCCGCTTACGCTCGGTGATATCAGTTATGAATGAGTAATATATGAGAACGTTACCGGCCGAGTCAAGCGCCTGGTGTACCAGCGGTTCGACCGTAATTTTCGTGCCATCTTTGCGAATGTACGCTTTTTCGTATCGCTGAGGCTTCCCCGGCTTATGTAGTTCCAGGAGCGCATCGACCTTGCATTCCCTGCGCTCGGACAGGGTCAAATCAACCGACAGAGTAGAGTTGTTAAGAAGTTCTTCTTTCGTATAGCCCGTCAATTCGCAAAAAGCGTCATTACACAGAAACAAACGACCATCAGGCCAGCTGGCACCAAATGGCTGTGAGGTAGACTCCATGGCATCGCTGAGAAACTGGAGCTTTTCCAGCCACGCGTCACGCTCACTTCCCCCATCATTTTGTAACGGCCTAAGCTTTCTACCCATGACACCACTTATATCCTAAATAGCTGCTATGTCATCCCTTAAAGATAATAATATTTTGTTGCAAAATAAAAACTTCATGGCTTTATATAAATATTTTGTAATGCGGATATCAAAAAGAAATACATTACTTCTCTATCGCAGGTAACATAACTACGAACCGGGCACCCTTCGTATGGTCCCCAATGATCCGGTCCTCGACCCAAACCATTCCGTTATAGCTATCGACAAGCGTTTTTACCAAATATAGTCCCAGGCCCATGCCTTTTGACTTTGTTGTGCCACGGAGTAAACGGTTGAATACCTTATCCTTAAAATCGTCAGTGATGCCCGGCCCATTATCCTCGACCATCACCCGGTAATATTGAATTCCATTCTCATGTACACTGTCAATATCGATGATAATAGTTTCATAGTCTCGATTAGAATGCTTGATCGCATTGCTGACCAGGTTGGAGAAAACGTCGTGCAGCAACTCGTTAGCCAGAACAATATAATGCTCATTCCTATAATCGTTAAAAATAATAGTCTTATTAGGCACGGCACTATACTCACGTACCACATCCTTTAGCACATTGCAAACGTCTACCTGCTCTTTACAGTACACTCCATCATTGACCTTTTGTAACTTTCGTACATTATCGATGAGCAAGGCACTCCGTTGTAACATCTCCATGGACATATCCAGGAACTCGGCCTGCTTAGCATCGACATGCATATCCCGCGCCAGCTCAAGATAGCCCATAGCGATTTGATGCGCATTATTAATATCATGACCCATTAAATCGACATAGAGTTCTGCTTGCTGCTTTGCTCCGTTCAATGCTGCCTCGACACGCTTGAGATCAGTAATGTCTCTCATCACGATCTGGTATTCCTTCAACCGGTGCTGTTCGTCGAAGATACCCCGGAAGCTCCACTGCAGCCAGCGCACCGAACCATCCGGATTTATCATGCTATCCTCGTAGATACCAAAATCCTTCTCGCTAATGATGCACTCCAGCGCAGCCTTCACTCGGCCATGGTAAGGCGGTGGGATGAAATTTAAGAGCTTTTTACCTATGAACTGATGAGGGGCTATCCCCCAGAAATGCTTGCAGGCCTCATTGACGAATGTAATAGTCCAATCCGGTAGCATACGGGCGATCATCTCCGTCTGATCCTCGACAACCGCCCTGTACCGGGCCTCGCTCTCCAGCAACACATCTTCGGCCCACTTACGCTCGGTGATATCACGGGCAAAGCTAGCGATACCGTCTCCCCATGGGAACGCCCTGTATTCATACCAAATATCGGTAGAGGTGGAACGTTTTATCCACGTACGCTGAATTTTATCGTCCATTGTCTTTGATAGCTGTTCATACTGGATCGAGCCAACCGACTGAGGCCACAGATCCCAGACAACCTGTCCGAGCAATTGTTCCTTAGATACCCCAAATCTTTTTGCAGCGATCTCATTCACGTATACTAATCGCCACTTCGAGTCAATGATCATGAAAGCATCGGTAAGGTTATCAAGAACTTCGTTGAACCTCGCCTCACTCGCCCTTAACGCATCCTCGGCCAGCTTGCGCTCGGTAATATCCTGGTTCACGCCGTGCACCCTGATGACCCGCCCCTGCTCGTCCATTTCGACACGGCACCATGCAGACATGTAACGTGGCTTACCATCGGCATGCAATATGCACCCCTCATAACTGCCCGTGAACTCTGGATCTGCCGTCGACGTGACCGTCCGGAAAAGTCCATGCATGAAATCAACATAATCGGGATGGACATACTTCCGGACGTACTCCTCCGCGGCCATCGTGTAGCCACCGGCGTCCTCAGCTGTGATCCCATGAATCTTGTAGAACTGGTCATTGAACACGAACGTCCGCGATGCCACGTCCAGTTCCCAGTGCCCTATGTTCGCGACCCGCAACGCCTCCTCATTCCGGCGGGCGAGCCGCTTTAACGCTTCCTTTATTTTCTTGCGCTCGGTGATGTCTCTCTCAAGCTCTCCGTGATTAACCTTAAGCTCCTCGTCCTGTGCTTTAAGCCCTTTACTTTTAACCATAAGCGCTTCATTTTGAGCCTGCGCATCAGCCTTTTGCACTTCGAGACCCTCATCTTTACGCTGAAGCTCGTCTGTTAAAAAATCGATTTTATCCTGTAAGTCTTTTAATTCATGGAGCAGTTCCGCCTTTGTCTTACCCTTGCCACCCCTATGGCTTTTTGTATGACTAGAACTCATCGAAATCCCTGACTCGGATCAAACTACCTGTAAACTACCACATCATTAGGCTTACCAAGCATACGATTGTAAATAGCTAATAAGTTATTATCGCTATTATTATTATTAAACTGACGGTAAAGCACTATTAGGTTGTATAAACAAAAAATAAAAAATGAGTAATATTAGTTCTCAACCGCCGGTAGCATGACCACGAACCGGGCGCCTTTCGTATGGTCTCCCGACACACGGTCTTCGACCCAGACTTTACCGTGGTAGCCTTCCACTAGCGTTCTGACAAGATATAATCCGAGACCTTTGCCTTGTGTTTTTGTTGTACCCCGCTGGAACCTGTGAAATAGCTTCGTCTTCATCTCATCCGGTATACCCGGCCCGTTGTCCTCAACGATGCACTTGTAAAATAGCTGGCCGTTTTCTTTGACAGGATCAACTTTGACATCAATTGTCACCGGCTTTCCTTCTTCGGAGTGTTTGATTGCGTTTGTTATTAGATTGGAAAAAACGTCGTGGAGAAGCTCGTTTGCCTCAACCATGTAATGCGGCACAGGTTGAATGTTAATTGTGATATCCCTGCCTTCCGGGTAGAGGCTATGAATATTTATACCTTTTAAAATTTCCGAAATATCGATAGGCTTTGTCTTAACGCCTTCCTCCATAAGTCTTTGAAGCTTTCGGACATTATTGATCAACGCAGAACTATCAGTCAGAGCTTTAAAGGGTTTCTCGATTAACAGTTTGTTATCAAGCTCAATCATCTTCTTACTCTCAAGTGTGTTGAGGGCAAGTTCAAGGAATCCCATTGCAGTCTGGTTCAAATTGTTAATATCATGGCTCATCAGATCAAGATAAAGCTGAGTCTGCTCTTTCGCCTTGACCGACTCGTCTTCTGCCAGCTTACGATCCTCAGCCAGAGCTTTGAGCCCCAGATTTGCTTTTTCGAGTTCTTTGGTCCGTTCCTGTACCTTATGCTCTAAACTTTCACGTGCTTGTATCAGTTCCCTCTCAATCTTATTGCGCTCTGTGATGTCGCGTTCAGTCGTGGCGATCGCATAGGACTTCCCCGCATCATCATAGAGCACGGTTATGGTTAACCATACTTCCAGAATACGGCCGTCTTTAGTCTGCCGCTGCGTCTCTAACGACTTGACAAGCTCGCCCCTCCGCAGGCGGTTCATCATCTCCTTATCTTTCTGCCGTTTGTCCTCTGGAACGATATTCAGTATGTTTATGCCGAGCGCATCTTTCTCACTATAGCCATACATCTGTTCGGCCCCATGATTCCATTGAAGAATAACGCCATTCAAATCGAAAAGAATAATAGCATCATTAGAGTCACGGACAACCGTAGCTAAACGCTCCAAAGATTTTTCTAGCTTATTGCGTTCTGTGATGTCGCGTTCAGTCGTAGCGATCGCATAGGACTTTCCAGCCTCGTCATAGAGCACGGTTATAGTCAACCATACTTCCAGTATACGGCCATCTTTAGTTTGCCGCTGCGTCTCCAACGACTTAACAAGCTCGCCCCTCCGCAAACGGTTCATCATCCCCCTATCGAGTTCCCTCTTATCTTCCGGTACGATATTCAGGATGTTAATGCCGAGCGCATCTTTCTCACTATAGCCATACATCTGTTCGGCCCCGTGGTTCCATTGAAGAATAACGCCATTCAAATCGAAAAGAATGATGGCATCGTTAGAGTCCCGAACGACGGTCGCTAAACGCTCCAAAGACTTTTCGCGTTCATCGATAAGCTTCCCGTATGCCGTCATTTCGCCTCCAACCCCATCAAAAATACAGGAATAATGTCCACAGTACAATATATCTATTTTTATATATTAATAATAGTCTCCCTCAATATAATTTTGTTTAAGAGTCTTGACAAGTCTATAATGGATGGCTTTCTGAAGTGTCGCTCAAGAGCGTGAATATATCGATAGATATTTAATGACAATTATGCAGTCAGAAGCAGGACCACGAACCTGGCGCCATTCATACCGTCGATTTTCTGTATATTTTTGCTTGAATGACTATACGCTAATATTTATTTGCATATGAGAAACTTCTTTAAGCATACACGAGGTAATGTACACTGTTCATTCATAAATCACGGAGAGTATTTCATTGGATAAAATAGAGATCGTGGAGGCATCATGTCCCTCCTGCAGCCCGAAAGAAGCTGTAACACATACCGTTATAAAAGATAAGCTGATCAAGTGCGAGGAGTGCGGCCTAATCCACCGCCTTCCCACTATAAAAGAAAAGAAAGTCCAGCTGAAGGTCATCGTCAGCAGGCAGGGCATATCAACCCCCCAGATGATCGAAGTCGGCGAAAACGACGAGATCAATGAGGATGACGAATTTGTCGTGGACGCAGGTGACGAGGTCAGCGGCGTACAGGTCGTATCAATCGAGCTGAATACGGCCGGAAGGACCCCGCGGGCCAAAGCCAAGGACATCAGGGCTTTATGGGTAAGGACCATCGACGAGGTCATAGCTAAGATCGCTATGCAAAGCGGCGCGAAGACCGAGTCCGTCGACTACAGGATCAACGGCGACTATGAGTTCGCCGTCGGCGACCTGATGAAGCTCCAGGGGAAGGAGATCGCGATCTCCAGCATCAAGACCCGCGACGGCAGGCACGTAGAGCGTGAAGGCGTCCCGGTAAAGGCAAAGTATGTCAAGCGGGTCTATTCCAGGATCCTCAACCAGAAACCTATCAAACAGAAAAAAATGGTCGGAACTGTAAAAACAAGCTCCCGAGGACAAAAATCCAGCGGGACGGGAGCTCGCGTACAAAAGGGAACTCCGGGGGGACATAGATCGGGTACGATGGGAGCTCGGCGTGGGGCCGGCCGCAAGAACGCTTGATCGAGCAATTACGATCTGAAAACATTAGCGATAGGGTACTCGACGCAATGTCCCGGGTGCCCAGACATCTTTTTATTCCGCCCGAGCTTTTACGATATGCATATGACGACTCGCCATTGCGTATCGGCGAAGGTCAGACGATCTCCGCCCCCAGCATGGTCGCTATCATGTGTGATGTGCTGGATATCAGAGATGGCATGAAAGTGCTTGAGATCGGCACCGGCACCGGATATCATGCGGCAGTCATGTCTATTCTGGCGGACTCCGGCAAGGTCTATACCGTCGAGCGTATCCCGGCGCTTGCTAACAGGGCACGCGAGATCCTGAAAAAGCTTGAATATCATAACATAGAGGTCTTTATCAGCGATGGCAGCGAAGGGCTGGCCGAATTTGCACCCTATGACAGGATCAGTGTCGCCGCGGCAGCGCCGGAAATACCTAAGCCGCTGGTCGAGCAGCTGAAAGACGGCGGAAAGATGGTCGTGCCCGTGGGAACATATTACCAGGAATTGAAGCTCATAGAAAGAGAAGGCGATAAGGTCAGGATAACCGACAGAGGCCCCGTGGCATTCGTACCGCTCATAGGCAAATACGGGTTTAAATGAATAGTTGAAAAATTGTTTATTGTATAAGCCTCCGGCGGCCGGAGGCGTAACCATAAATTCGCAGTGTTCGCCGTGCTGCCGTGGTTCCATAACCAGTGTCTTATTTCACTTTGGGCCCGTTTTTATTCGGTAAATGGTTTTATTCGTACCTCGCATACCGTCTTTTGTTCTGGGGGTATGTGAATTGTTCGACCTGTTCTATACGGCTGATACGGAGGAATTTCTAGATATCATATCGAAAAATTTGAAAAAAGTATATGGAGTGGAGACGAAAAAGGCAGGTATGCTGCCGCCTTATGAAGGCGCATATAATATCAGGCGCAGGCAGTATGATGCACACACGCTTCTCGACCATTTACTGCGCGTCATGCGCTCCGAGCATGCACTATGGGCCATAGACCAGGATATGTATTATCATGACCTGAACTTTGTCATGGGCCTGGCCATGTTTCATCTTGGGGCGGTCGTATCGACGTACCGGCTGGACTCTGCAGCGCTTGTGGCCAAAGAAGCAGTGCATGAAGCCGGGCATGTGCTTGGCCTACAGCATTGCAACAATAACTGCGTCATGCAATTTTCCAGCACTATCGATGCGGCGAGGAAAAAGCCGGGCGACCTGTGCGCACGATGCGGGAGCCTGTTGAACCGTAAGATAATTGAGACAAGACCCCCATTTTAGTTGGGGATCACAGTGGAAGATAAGGGCACGTACACGCTCATCATGAAATTGGATGAGCAGCTTCGCATGAAGGTCGGAGCGCTTGGCGAAGTATTTTTTGATGAAGGGTATTATGCATATACGGGCTCCGCGCTAGGGAACGCAGGATTCTCCCGCATACGCCGCCACAGGGACGTGGCCGAACATAAGAATAAGACCCGGCAATGGCATATCGATTATTTGTTGCCGCACGTGGAGATCATCGAGATCATCACATCCCCGAGGCCGGAATGCACGGTCGCTGTCGGGATCGACAGGCGACTGGCTAGAGTGTCCGGATTCGGCTGCAGCGATTGCCGCTGCCTATCCCATCTACACTATGCGGAGAGCCTTGATTCAATGAAGAAAGCGGTCCAGTCGGCGCATAAAGTCCAATGATTTTTAGATATCATTGCTGTGTTGAATATTTGTTTGTTGTCTGTCCATACGGTAGCACTAAGAATCAAAATTTTTTAGTATTAACTCTAAAATTCTAAAGCTCTAGAGCACGATTAAATCGTGAAAATCTCGAAAACTCTATTAAACGCCTAAAATCTCTAAAACACGGTCTAAGAAACTAAGTAAGTTCCCCTAAAGCCCGAACTGCACAAGTTTAAGAAGCTAATGCATGCGAGCAATCCATAACCCCGGTTATAATCCATATTAATGTGAATGCTATCAAACAGTATGGGTAGAAACGATCATTTGCCATCCGTTTACCGGATGGCAGATCCCCAGGGAAGAATACATTTGTTTCTCATATTCGTGCCGTTCGAGCTTTAGGGGAACTTCCTTCGTTTCTTAGACCGAGCTTTAGAGCATTTAATAATTTTATTGTGCTTTTGTATTTTCACGTTTTTACCGTGTTCTAGATCTTTAGAATTTTAGTGTTAATACTAAAAAAATTTCGTTTCTTCGTGCTACTGTATGGACAGACAACAAACCATATAATTAATAATATTCAATGCAACAACATTGAAACAACATTCAAATATGTAATCATCATAAACATCCATCATTATAAAAATAATGTCGGGGGTTTATTACGGAACTTGGAAAAAGGGCTTTACAGCCATCGATCATCGCCGTGCTAGGAGGGCTGGAAATACCAGTCACCGCAAATGCTGAATCTATCGATCCTGGCGATCCGTGGCATATCACGATTGCCGTCTGTATCATCGGGACGATCATCTTATTTGGCTCGATTTACTATTTATCGAGAGAAAAGTAGAGGGACAATTTTGCTTTTTTCATGGATAGGCTTCCTGCTGTGGTACCAGAAGATTTAAAAAGGATAGGAAAACAGTAGTAAAGAAGGTTTGTAAGTGTGCCGGCGCTTGCCGGCTTAAGAGTGGGGCGTGCATGAACGGAAGATCTTGTGTATTCTTTATACTGACACTACTCCTTATATGCGTTATTTTTACCCAGCCTGTCGCTGCTTACCAGTTTGACATTTCAGCCTGGATCAACTCATATAGCCATGTTGTTAACTTTGGCAACGATACCAACGCCCATGGCATATTTCCAAGCACGCTATATTACAAGAACGAGACGATGGTAATAGACAATGACCTGGAGGTCGACCAGGGCACGTCCATCAGTATGGATAACGTCACCGTGATCATGAATGGTACGCAAAATGGCAGCCTTAAAATTGAGGTGCTGGGCGGCGGCAGCTTATTCCTGAATAATTCCTCTATAATTACAAACGGGCCTGCGTACAACGTTTACATCTATAATAGCGGTACGTTCGGCATGAAAGATTCGACGATACGGGGATGCGGATATCAGGGGCTTGACCCGCGGTCTTACGGGCTCTGGATCAACTCAAACAACAATCGGATTGAGGGCAATACTATAGAGGATGGCTACTATGGCCTAGTCTTAGACCATTCAAATAATAATCTTATGGCCAACAACACTATAAGGGGAAATGCGGTCGGTTTTTACTTTAGTAGCTCCATGAGCAATACGATCACGAGGAACGTGATCGATGATAACGGGGAAGGCGGACTCATCGCGAATTCGTATAATAATGTATTATCCGATAACGTCATTATCAATAACACTGGCCCCGGACTTGCAATCGGCCCTTCGAGCGATGTCAACTTCATGAAGAATAATACGATCTGCGGCAACGGGCAGGGCATCATCCTTAATACCTCGATAAGCAATTCGATGGTAAGTAACCGCATCGAGCAGAACGTCGGCCCCGCTATATGGCTGGAATCGTCGCAGGTGAATTTTATCGGCAACAATCAGCTATTCTCGAACAGCTATGGGCTGCACCTGAACTCCTCGGATGAGAATGTCGTATCGGGAAACAACGTCTCGTTCAATCATGCCGACGGAGTATACCTTGAAGGGTCGAGCAACAACTACATCGCGAACAATAATGCCAGCTACAACGGCGGATTCGGGTTCAACGTAAGCGACACAAGCCAGCGCACGTTCATCAGCCGCTCAAATAACGTGGCGATCGGGAACGGCAAAGGCGATATCAAGATCTCCGAAGGCGCGCTGACCGTCCTGGAGGTCTCGCTGCTCTCGATAGTGTTTGCGTTTGCCGATAAGATCCTGTACCTGGTAGACTTCCAGAAGGTGATCATCACCAATATTTTCAGCGGCATGGTCAACCCGATCCGTGACCCGCTCCGGGGTGGGCTGGAAAAAGCCATTAATCGCGTCTATGAGCTGCTGGGGATCAAGCGCTGGAACTATAAGAACTCGCATATTTCTCAGCGCCTTGGCTTTTTATTCATGCATTTCATCGACGGTGACGAGATCCGCAGCGTCGTCTACCTGAAGCCACATCCCGGCATCTTATCCAACGAGCTTATCCTGGCCCAGATCAGGTTCGTGGACATACTGGTGCGGGACAGGAAAGTGCTGCAGAGGAACCTGGTCTATTTTACGCTCATGACCATCATCGGCCTGTTCGTTTATTACTGCCAGGTAGTGGTGGGCACATTTAAATGGCCGTACCTGCTGCCGATCATCATACAGTTCTCCATCATGTTCATCATCGGCCTGATCATTCAGAGCAGCATCGTAGGCAAAACGCAGAGGATCAAATACGATATACAGCCATGCGAAACACTGGACGGGCCGCGACGCGAGATCAGGATAGCGAGAGACATTGTCGAAGACCGCCACGAGGATGGGAAGATCAACGATCGGAAATATGACGATGAGATGGACCGTCTTAGATGGATGACAATCGTAGTGGAATACCTGGACGTGCGAAAGGAGTACCTGCGCTTCACGACAGAAGGCTACAAGCGCGCCATCGAAGGATACCAGTGGCTGCTAAAAGACGATCCTGATAATCCATTATATTTCGCCGGCTTGAGCGAGGCTTATACCATGCTGGGCCGGTGGAAAGAGGAAAATGAAGAGGGTCCTAAGCAATATTACGAACAAGGGCTAAAAGTAGCCATGAAGTCGAGCGATATCGACGACGGCATTGTCGAATCGCATCGTGCCATGGCGTTAGCGCTGTATTACAGCGGCAAGCGCGATGAAGCGGATATCGAGCTAAAAGCAGCGCTGGAAGTGAATGGCAGGGACGCAGAGTCATACCATTTACTTGCGATGATGAAGCCGGATATGGACGCACGTGCAAGACTGCTTTATAGATCTGTCAACATGGACCAGGATTTGATCATCGCCCGGAGGGATCTCGGGATCACGCTCATCGAGCAGGGCAAGTTAGAGAAGGCGGTGCAGCAGTTCGTTTATGTGCTCAGGCACTATAATGATCCCGTCGCGCATCGCTATATGGGATACATATATTACAAACAAGGTAAAAGGGATAAAGCGATTGCAGAATATAGCAAGGCGCTCGAGCTGTATCCCGGATATAAAGGCGCACGCGCCGGGCTGGAAGAGGCAGAAAAAACAGGCATGAAGTCCGAGATCGCCGAAGATACGATAACAAAGGAAGGGAATAAAGTTGGGTGACTGGAAATCCTCGTTGAATGAAGATCCGGTAGACTGGCTGCTTGAAGCAGAGAACCCGTCCGTCCGATATTTCACGCTCAGGGAATTACTGGACAGGCCGGAGAACGACAGCGAAGTGATTGCAGCGAAAGCCGGGATCATGAGCTCGGCCCCGGTCGAGAAGATCCTGTCTAAGCAAGAGCCGGGAGGCTACTGGGGCAAGCCCGAGGACTTTTACATGCGCGGGGCAAAATATAAAGGGACCGTATGGAACCTGCTTATACTGGCGCAGCTCGGTGCCGACGGCAATGACGAGCGAGTTAAGCGTGCGTGCGAGTTCGTCCTGAATAATGTCTACGACCGGGGCGGCGGCTTTGTCTTTAAAAGATCCGTGGAAAACGAGGGCGACGACCGCGATGCGATCATCCCGTGCCTGACCGGCAATATGGCCTGGAGCCTGGTCCGGTTCGGCTATTATGATAATGGCCGCGTACAGAGATCGATCGGCTGGCTCAGCCAGTATATGCGATGCGACGACGGCGCTACCGAAGCGCCAGGGCGCTGGCCTTACGTAAAGCACGATAATTGCTGGGGCAGCCACACCTGTTTCATGGCCGTCGTTAAATCATTAAAAGTGCTCACGGAGATACCGAAAATCCACAGTAAAGGCATTGATTATACTATCGACGCCAGCGTCAAGTTCCTGCTAGATCATCATATTTACAAGCGCAGCCACGACCTGAGTAAGGTCGCCATGCCCGGATGGCTGCAGTTTGGCTTCCCGTACATGTATAACACGGACCTGCTCGAGATATTGGGCATCATGGCGAAGCTAGGGGTCGAGGACGAGCGACTGCGCGATGCGGTCGATGTTGTCGTATCGAAACAGGACGAGCACGGACGATGGAACCTGGATTTCACGTTCAATGGCCGTATGCTTGCGAGCATAGAGAAAAAAGGCCAGCCAAGCAAATGGGTCACGCTGAACGCGCTGAAAGTCATGAAAGCATATTCAACATGAGCATTATGGACGAGCGGATTCAAAAGCAGATCGACTTCATCGTGGAGATCGACAAACTTAAAGAGATTGTCCGGCAGACGTACCTGATGGACGGTTCGCGCCCCGAGGACGACGCGGAACACTCGTGGCATATCGCCATGATGGCGCTGGTGCTTGCCGAGCATGCGAATGTACAATGCGACATGCTCCGGGCTATTAAAATGCTCCTGATCCATGATATCGTCGAGATCGATGCCGGCGACGCTTTCATTTACGACGAGAAGGCGAATGAGGGCAAGGGCGAGCGCGAGCGTATGGCAGCAAGGCGCATTTTTAATATCCTGCCGGAGGACCAGGCGGAGATATACCTGGACTTGTGGCGGGAGTTCGAGGATAGAAAGACCCCGGAATCCCTTTTCGCAAACGCTGTGGACCGGCTGGAGCCAATCCTGCAAAACTACTATACCAAAGGCAAGACATGGCAGGCTCATGATATCAAGCCGTCGCAGGTCATCGAGAAGAACCACCGTATCGCAGATGGCTCCGAAGCGCTATGGGCATACGCACAGCAGGTCATCCGAGAGTCACAGGAAAAAGGATATTTTGGGCCATAGGGTGATTTCATAGATCATACACCTGAGCGGCCAGAGGATTCGCTAGATGATTTCGCTAATTGTCGCGCAATTCCATCATGCAATGATTTTAACATCTGGTCGTGACCGAAAGATGAAAATGAAAAGAACAGACATATAGTGAAGAGACGATTTATGCAATACACCGAAGAAATCATGGAAGCAGACCGCATCTACCAGAAAGAGCAGACAGAGCAGAACGAGCTCAAGCTCGAAGAATTAAAGGTCAAGTTCTGGACGGAAAAACTAAAAGAGGACCCGGAAGACAAGGAAATAAAAAAGAGTCTCGAGTACCACCAGGCAGAAGTGGACAGACTGGAAAAAGAAGTGAAGCTAGTCTAATTTTTTTATCGGCGTCGTTACAATCATAATATCATGGCGGAACTATTCGCCTGATGTAGTCGGTATTTAACATATGGCACGTCATCAGGCAATTAATCACCAATAGCGTACGTTTTTATTATCCTGATAATTATTGGAGTGGCTCGCCGGTTAAGCCCATTGTTTCTATATTATTTAAAACAAAATGCCTATCGATTTATAAAAAATATGTATAAAAGCTATATATTATAAATCTACAGAGTAAGTATTTATAGAATAGGATATTAATACAGTATTGTAATAGGGTGCTACCCAAGCGCCATAATATGATACCACTCTAAAAACGATTTAAGGATTATCAAACATACCTCCCAGAGCCATAGACACCAAAATACCCAAACTCAAACCCAAACCCAAACCTAAAACCTAAAACCATACCCAAAACCCATACCCAAAACCCATACCCAAAGAACTCCCCCTGAAATACAACACTATTCTAACGATACGGTCATGAAGGGGGAGTTCAAGGATATGATGAATTGTTTAATCAGGACTTATAAAATATAGGCGTCAATGTATAAGACGTCATACGTGAATTGGTCACATGCTTACCGGCATAAGCTGCTAAATCTTTTGATATAAGTCAAATATCCAGTCTGCAATAGGTCAATTGATGATGATTAACGATCGCCAGATATCTAACGTCGATGCTTACGACCATATCACTCTGGGCATGATGGCCCCGGATTTCGAAGCCATGACTACGCATGGAAACATAAAACTTTCCGGGCTAAGGGGTAAGTGGGTGATCCTGTTCTCCCACCCTGCGGACTTTACACCAGTCTGTACGACAGAATTCATCGCCTTTGCACAAGCCCATGACGAGTTCACGAAACGTAACGCGCAGCTGCTAGGCCTGAGCGTCGACAGCGTCACCTCGCATATCGCCTGGGTGAGGGATATTGAGGAACACATGGGCGTACATATCCCGTTCCCGATCATAGCGGACCTGGATACAAAAGTATCGCGCCTGTACGGGATGATACACCCGCCTATCAATACCATATCGCCAGTGAGATCCCTATTTATCATCAATCCCGAACGCGTGATCAAGAATATCATCTTTTACCCGCCGGGCGTGGGACGAAATATCAAAGAAATACTACGGACCATCGATGCTTTACAGTTCATAGAGAAAGAGCACGCATATACGCCGGCGAACTGGCAGCCCGGAGACCCGGTGCTCGTGTCGCCTCCGAAAACACAGGGGGAAGCGGAGAAACGTATTAAGGAACATGAAGGGCTCGAATGCCAGACGTGGTACCTGTGCAAGAAAAAAATATAGAAACTATTTACTAAATTCCACATGATTTCCGACGAAGCCAAGGCTTTTCTCGACGCTCATCGTTTCAGTGCTTATGACCTGGACGGGGTCGTAAGCAGTGCATACGTAGAGATATTTACCATCAGGGCTGATGCGCATGCTCAAGGGCTCCATGCCTATGGTGATCTCTTTTAGGACTGTATCGTCACCGACGTTGTAGACTGTCACAGTCGAGATCCTGTTATTCTCGTCATAGTTTGTCGAATATACGTACCGGCCATCGGGGCTGGCCACCACCGATCGCGAGTTATTTATCGGCATATGGATCGTCTTTTCAAGCGTCATGTTCTCTGCACTTATGACCGCAAGCTCGTCGCTCGACTCGATGCTGACATATATGCGCTTACCGTCAGGGCTTAGCGCGATGTCGGAAGCCGTGCCGCCTTCCTGGCTGCACGGGATTTTATTCGCGATCCGTAAACTCTGTAGATCGACGATGACAAGGTTGCCGCTACCCATATCCGCCATATACAGGTATTTTCCGTCAGGGCTGGCCTGCATGCCATCAATGATGAGGCCGGCCATATCAGGGATTTGAGACAGCTGGACTTTAGTCCCGGTATCGATGATCATGATCCGGGACGCGCATTCTACGTTAGTATCTACGTATGCTCGCTTTCCATCGGGACTGAAAGCGATGCATTGGACAGGATACGGATAAGTGATATTCACCATGGTACCGAGGCTTTTACCATCAATAATGTAAAGGCTATTCCCTGAGGCCACGTACAGGTCGCCGCTCTCCGGGCATGGTATCGCGAATACAGGCCTGGTGGTGAAGTTCAATGTCGTCACAACCCGTTTGGTGGATGGGTCAACGGCTCGGACCACATAATCGATGGGGCTGCATACGTAGGCCAGCTGCCTGCCGGAAAAATTACCCCCGATATCGTCCTGAGCGATGGGGAGATCGGATAGCTTATCCACGATCGCGGGAGATAAGATGGAAATGCCGATGATGATACATATTGAAGCAAGGGCGAGTAAAAGAATCAGGATCGTGGAAAATATCAATAAAGTCCTGTTATTCACACTGGCCATAGATTAACCTGTCTTTATAGTTAAGTAAAAATCGATATATAAATTATATGATTAAACGATTAAAAATTTAGAAGGGACCATGCGAATGTCGCATAGTCCGGATATTTGGGCAACGCCCCATTATTTACTATCGATCGTCTTTAATGAGACTGGTGCCGCATTCGCCGGGAACGTGGCGCCGCCCTTGAGTGCGTCCTGGATGTCGGCTCTTAGCTCCGGGCTGCCGATGACTTTCATCGTCTTAGTGTCCTTGGTACCGATCACGGTCACAGGCTTGCTGAGCATATAGGACTTTTCAGTACCGTCCGGCAGGTACACAGAAAGGCCCGTGAACTGCATTTCGAAACCGTTCTTATCATGCTTGGTCACGGTAATGTTCTTCTTGACCATGACAGCAGATGCGCCTGCTACCTTGATGGTCGCGTTGTTATAGTCACCTTCCGCCGGTTTATTTTTCTTTTCACCGGTCTTGTTGCCCATGGTGATGAATCCGGTATCGTTCGAGAAGAAATACTGGCCTGAGATCGGCTTCACGAAGTCCATGGTTCCTACTTTACCTTCTTTTGACTTGATCACTGCATTCATGATGTCGTAAGAGGCCGAGTAGTTTGTCATTCCAGTGACCTTGATCGCCGAATACATTTCATCAACATTCCATGCCTTTGTGGTGTTATTGGCACGATGCATGCCCTGTGATAGCGCGCCGGGCGCAAGCACCAGCAAAAGCGAGGCTGTTACAAATATAGCCAACAGTATGTTTATTGTTCGTCTTTGCACAATCTATCCCCTAATCAGAATATGATATTGCTTTAAAATATATATGCGAATATTTCAGCGCGCATTTTACCTGAATTCTTGGTAGATAGACAAAGTTCCGGATAATGAGCTTATAGATATAGGGACATTGTGTCGTATATGCCATTTCGGACCAAAATAAGGCGCTAAGTATTAAGGAAGAAAAGATGTTAAGAAGCCGCTATACGTTTTAACGCAAAGCCGCAAAGCCGCAAAGATTGTTTTTTGTATAAGCCTCCGGCGGCTATGCATTTCTCGTGTTTGAGCGTGTTAGGGGTAATATATTAAACACAGAGACACAGAGACATAGCTGATGTTATTGTTACGCCTCCGGCGGCTGCGCGATTCATAGTTGTTCTTATCCTCAAATCAATGGCTTAACTTGCTCGCACAATAAATAGTCACCCAGCCGCCGGAGGCTTATACAAAAAAGTTGAGTCACCTGGCCGCCGGAGGCGTAACAATAACATCAGCTGTGTCTCTGTGTCTCTGTGTTTATCCTTAAGTCACAGGGCCGCCGGAGGCTTTTACTAAAACCGCTCTTCGAGGCTTTGCATCTTTGCGTTAAAACGTATAGCGGCTTCTTAACGTCTTTTCTTCCTTACCGCTTAGTGCCTTACAAACATGGATATTATATTTCACTGTGGTTTTTTAGCTATCGCAAAGACCGAGTTAGTACCGACTTCTATGCCGTCAGGTGTCCGCAATTTTTCCAGCTCCACTGCAATATCGCGCCTCGCCTGGGCGCGTAAATTCTCGGGCACATGCTGGAGGAAGTTACCGAAAGAGCTGGCCTCGTTGAACTCGAAGGCTTTTTCAGGGGTAGGAAAGAGTTTGTTCACGGGCCTGCGCTTAATGTCGATATCCATGAACCCGGCAGCGGATAAAAGCTCTTCAAGCTCTTTCATCGTGACCGGCTTACTGGCGTCTTCGGATAATTTCACCTCGCCTCGGTAAGGAGGCCGGCTCAGCACTTTATTCGTGATGCCCCGGATCGTGGAAGGCTCGTCCCGGTCGCCCGTAGTGATTCCAATGTTACCGCCTGGCTTGAGGACCCGGTAAGCGCCGGCCAGTGCAGCGGGCTTGTCATCAATCCAGTGGAACACGGAGCAAAAGTAAACGTGATCGAAAGCCGCAGCGGAAAGGGAGCCTATATCTTCGCCCCTTCCGATCTCGAAACGTACATTTTTATCGGCCAGTATCTTCAATTTTTCTTCTGCCACTTGAACGCGGTACGGCGATGGGTCTATACCCAATACACTGCCGGACGGGCCTACGATCTCGGACACATGTACGGCCATACGGCCTGTCCCGCAGCCCACGTCGAGCACGTTGTCACTACTTTTTATGCCCATTTGTTCAATCAGCATTAGCCCTTTTTTATACTGGCTGTCGCTGACTGCATCATACCGCTCGGCCAGTTCAGGGGCATCGAATTTTATATTGCTCATTTTTACATCCGTTTTATTGCGAGACCGGCAAAGGCTTTACGGTCTTTTTTACTTTCGATAGCTCGTATATCAGCGCCGTGACCGCAAGTGTCCCTCTGCGGAAGTTCTCGAGACTGAAGTGCTCGTTCGGCGAGTGGAGCGAATCGCCCGGGTCGCCCCAGCCAAGCATCAGTATATCCCCGATGCCGAGCTCGACCTTCATCGCCAGTACAGCTCCGATGCTGCCGCCGTCCCGCGTGAATACCGGCTTTCGGCCGAAGGCGTATTCGATGGCCTGCGAAGTGGCGCTCATCGACGCGCTCTCACGGGATACGATCAGCGGGTTATCGCCCACCAGGTTGGTCACTTTGACCCGGACGCCGGGTGTCGCCAGCGACATAACGTATTTTTCGAAGAGCTGCGCAACCTCAGTATGATCCTGGCCTGGCACGAGGCGCATGCTGACCTTTGCCCCCGCATGGCTAGGTATGATCGTCTTGGACCCTTCGCCCTGGAAACCGCCATAGATGCCGTTAATATCCAGCGTCGGCCTGGCCCGGGTGCTCTCCTGGACGGTATAGCCAGCCTCAGGCTTGAACGCCGTGACCCCCAGTCTGGCTTTCTCGGCGTTTTCATCATAGGGCAGGGATGCCATCTCTTTCCGCTCCCACGGCTCTATATCCTGGACGCGGTCGTAGAACCCGGGTATCAGGATCTTGCCATTGGCGTCCTTCAGTCGGGAGAGAATATTCACTAGCGCCTGCGCCGGGTTTATCAAAGCCCCGCCGTAGATACCTGAGTGCGCATCTTGCTCGGCCCCATAGACGTCGACCTGCATATACTGAAGACCCCGCAGTCCGTAGCATATCGCCGGGATCTCCTCGCTGTACTTGGAGCTGTCCGACAGGGTGACGACGTCCGCTTTTAACAATTCTTTATGGCTGTGCACGAAAGCCTCAAAGTTCGGGCTCCCGACCTCTTCCTCGCCTTCCACGACGAGCTTAACGTTTACCGGCAGCCGACCATCGACGGCCAGGATCGCTTCTATCGCGTTGATGAATGTGTAAAGCTGCCCTTTGTCATCCGTAGCCCCTCGGGCGTGTATGCACCCATTCGTGATCGTGGGTGTGAAGGGTGGCGTACACCACTGGTCCAGCGGGTCAGGGGGGACGACGTCGTAGTGGCCATAGATTAAAACGGTGGGTGCGTCGGCATGCGGGCAAAGCTCTGCGAAGACCACGGGATGTCCGGGCGTCTCGTACAGCGCACCTTTGAAGCCGAGACGTTCCATGCGCGCAAGCAGCCATTCCGCCGCGCTCCGGATATATTGGGCATACGCCGGCAGCGTGCTGATGCTTGGTATGCTGATAAACTCAAAAAGTTCGCTCACGTATTTTTCGTTGTTCTTCTGTAAATGATCTAATACTGGCTCTGGTATCAAACAAGATCCCTCTGATGAATTTGATAAGTGTCTCAACGCGGATCGCGCCTTTCGTGAAATTAATCGGGGCGATCCCGATAGAATATTATGTGTAATCTTCATCCTTCAAGATATGCTTTCCGTCAGTCCTGGTGATTTTAAAAAAAGCCAGTTATTTCTTGTATATTTCTTTATGGTTTACGCGTTTAGTGGTTGGTTTGTTCTTTGTCCATACAGTAGCTCGAAGACTCTAAATCTTTATTTTTTGAACTGTACAATCTCGCTTGTGAGCAGGTGGTATTGCTGTTCCGCTATCGCAAGTGGGTCCAGTACGATCAGGATGCTGGAATTGCTGACCATGGTCTTATCGTTGAGGAAATGGATGAATTTGAGCACCGTCTCAAAGCCGTTCCTCGCGACCAGGTACTCGATCCCGTCGATCAGTATGAAGCCATTATCCGCCTCGGCCAGGAACTTGCTGAGCGTCGCGCCCAGGCCCGAAAGATTGTCGGGCTTGATACAGTTCTCATTGGCCACCACATCGCTGGCATTCAGCCATATCATGGGTGTCTTCTCCAGTCCGAGACGCTGGCGTATTTTCACCGGGCTCTGCCGGGTGATACACAGGCCCTGGACGTTATGCCGGACCTGGTCCGCGAATATTTCCAGGTAGTCCTGCTCGTCGCGTCGGTCATATGTGTAGATCGTGCCGCTTTCCAGCGTGAATTTCCGGGCGGTGTCTATGGCTTTTTCCATGATCGGCGTGATCTTCAGCCCGCTGATCTCGGACAGGTCCTTCAGGGTAATGATATAATCGCTGTCGACGTCATTTTTATTTATCCGGGAGATGGATACGTTAAGCTGTACGACAGCTCCGTCCTTCGACCTGAAATCCATGACGCTGCTCTTGACCGCCGCCAGGTCGAAATCGCCTTTGGGCAGCAGCGACGAAAGTTTTTTCCCTTTGACCTCTTTAACATTATACTTCAGCAGCCTTTTTGCATTCCTGTTGAACGACAGGATCTTTCCATTCCTATCAACAGTGAGCATGGCGTCGGGCGCCTGGTTAATGACGTCAGCCAGGTACTTGCTCGTGGCCTGGATGCTCTTGAAGAGGTCGTAGTTCTCGATCGCGATGCTGACTTGCGACCCGATGTTAGTCATCTCCGAACACTTATCTAGGCCCACAGGCTTTGCGCCATATAAAGCCATGACACCTACGTGTTTATTTTTAATTTGCAGCGGCACGACGACCCGGGCTACGGCGTTCTCGAAGACGTCAATGATCCTTGTCTTATCGGGGCTATCGTAACAGACTATGTCTATTGGAATGCTATCGGATACTCGTGGGCGACAGACGAGGTTTTTCCCTGCAAGGGTACGGTATTCGAACGACATCAGGCTCATCGCGCCGGCATGATCCGGATCGTTCAGGTAGACTGCCCCTGCATCCATTTCCATGAGTAAGAGCACGTCTTTTATGACCAGGCCGAGTTTAACCTCGAGGTCTGCAGTCCCGTTGATCGTAGAGGCGATTGAATTCAGGATTCCCAGGTCGCGGTTTTTCACGCGCATTGCCTCTTCGGCCTGCTTACGCTCTGTGATGTCTTCCTTCACCGCGATGAAATTAGTGATCTTGCCGCCATTGTCCGTGATGGGCGATATATTAGCGTATTCCCAGTAGAGCTTGCCGTTTTTCTTACGGTTCTGGAACTCGCCATGCCACTCTCTGCCTGAAGTGATGGTTTCCCACAGGTCTTTATACACTTCCGGAGGTGTTCGTCCAGACTTCAGGATACGAGGGTTCATGCCCATGACTTCCTCGATGGTGTATCCGGTCAACGCTACGAACTTCGAATTAACATACTGTACGTTACCGTTGATATCCGTGATGACGACCGTGCTGCTGCTCTGCTCGACTGCACGTGACAATTCGCGCAACTTCGTGTTGAGCGCCGCCAGCTCTGTATTTTTAGTGAGCAGCAGCATCTCTGCACGTTTACTTTCGGTGATGTCCCGCGAGATGACGGAAGCTCCGATGATAGCGCCGTGTGCATCGATGATGGGTGAGACCGTCAGCGACACGGTGATGATCGAGCCGTTTTTCGTTAGCCGCTCGGTCTCATAGTGTAAAATTTTCTCAAAACGCTTAACTTTTTCAAGAATATTGCACGCATCATCCGGGCGATCCGGGGGCATAATAAAGGAAAGCGAGCGGCCGATCGCTTCTTCTGCGGTATAGCCGTATAGCTTCTCTGCGCCGCCGTTCCAGCTCAGGATCCGGCAGTCAAGGGACTCACTGACAATGGCATCATCCGATGACTCCACGATAAAACCCAGAAAAGCGCTGGCTTCTTCCGCGCGCTTTCGCTCCGTGATGTCGCGAACAAAGGTGCACAGGTATTCCTTATCGTTGAATTTCAGGTAATTATCAAGGACTTCCACAGGCATGGTGTCGCCATCTTTTTTTACGAGAGCAGTCTCGAAAGGATGGCTACCATGCTCCCGGAGATCGTTAAAATGCGCCAGCATATCGCGTTCATTTAAAGTTGCATCAAGGTCGGTGACCTTCAGGGATAACAGCTCTTCCCGGGTATACCCAAGTGACCGGGATGCAGCGTCGTTCGCATAGATGATACTACCATCCAGCGTCACCCAGAACGCCATGTCCGCCATCTTATCCATACTGAACTGAGCGCGTTTAATGGATTCTTCAAAGTGCTTCCGCTCGCTGATATCACGCGCAAACACACAGATAAATTCCCGGCCGCCATAATCAAGATAATTGGCCGTCAGATCGATCGGGATCCAGCGACCGTCCTTTCTTTTGATGACGGTCTCGAACTGATGGTCCCCGGACTCGTTCAGCGCTTTAATATGTCCGATATATTCCTGCAGGTTGATTTCGGTTATCTGCTCGTTAATGTCTGTTACTTTTAAGGATAATAGCTCTTCTTTAGTATACCCCAGTGACTTACAGGCAGATGCGTTCACGTAGACAAAATGACCGTCGAGAGACATCCAAAACGTCATGTCCGTCGTCTCGTCCATGATGAATTGCGTGAGTTTCAGCGATTCCTCAAAGCGCTTGAGCTCCGTGAAATCACGTGCGATGATCAAAGCTTCATCCGACGAGAGAGCGACGCACCGGGCTTCGTAAAAATAGGCCCGGTTCTCCAGCGTGATCTCATAATTAAAGAACTGGGTTTGCCTGGTTTCGATCGCCAGGTCCACTGTCTCCATGAAACGCCTGGCGATGGATGCCGGTAACGCTTCGCCTGCCGTTTTTCCGATCAGCTGCTCCGGCGGTACCGCAAGCAGGCTAAGGTTATCGACTTTATAATCGACGAACGTGCCATCCTTTTTTACGATGAACATCAAGTCCGGGATGACGTCAATGAGTGCCCGGTTCTTCGTCTCGACTCGAGCCAGCGCTCCCTCGGCCTGCTTTCTTCGTGTAGCGTCCCGGAAAAAGATGAGCTTTGTCCCGCTGTCTAGCAGTGAGGTGGAGATGATAGTCTTTAGCCTGATGCCGGCCTTCGAGACCGTATCATATTCGCCATTGAGCGTGCCGTACAATTTAACAGGGATCTCATCCGGTGGAAAGATGAAATCTATTAATTTGCCGACCGCTTCCCCGGCGCTGTATTCAAAAATATACTCAAAAGCCAGGTTGGTATATTGAATTACGTCCGACTCGTCGCATATGACCACGCCGATATCCATCGGGCTGATATCATTTGCGATCTTGTTGATAAAATCTAATACGTGCGTGCTTATACTAGGCATCCCGTGCATTTCAAATGTCGAAGATTCAGGCTTACCTTGAGGCATCATTTTTATCCGGACCGTTATTAGATCGTAGTAATGATATATACTACAATTGGAATGACTACTACCTGATTGATAAACTTTACGATTTTATACATATATTTCAGATTATTTGTTCGTATAATCGATAATTTTATGAAATATTTTCATAAATAGAAAATATTGTTCACTCACATAAATATAAATCATAATAAAATTCCTTGAATGATCATGAAATATGATCCTGACCAGGCAGTTCGGACGATATAAAGCCGGGATTTTTACGAAAACAGCATATCTGCCTGGCCAGGCATGCAGGGCACAGTGCGGCTGCGATTTATTCAAGTTATCATCAGGTAAAATTTAAGTTCGGGCTAAAAGAACTCACCAATGTTATCATGTATCCTGGCAGATCTGACGTTTTTACAAAAGTCCGGGCAGAGGATATTCAACAGAGTGCGATGACGGCCGTAAAGGAATGCATGGGCGTTATGCCGGGAGAAAAGACGCTCATCGTCAGCGACACGATCAGAAAAGACCTGGGCATCCCGCTATACAATGCTGCGCTTGACGCCGGGGCAGATGCGACATACCTTGAGATCAAAACCGATGAAATGCGCGAGCATGAGCCGCCGAAAAATGTTTCCGACGCGATGATGCAGTCTGAAGTCATCCTGATCGCTACCGCGTCATCACTTACCCATACAAAAGCGAGAAAAAAAGCGAGCGATAACGGGGCGAGGGTTGCGTCAATGCCCTATGGCTCACATCCCGAAGATCTCGTCATGAAAGCGTTTGCAAAAGGCGGGATGACCGTCGATTTTAGAAAAATGAGTGCGAACATACATCATATGGCCAAAAGGCTCAAAGGTACCAGACAGGCCCGTATAGTCACCGAAAAAGGCACCGACCTGACCATTGAATATGGAGATAGGGAGTTTCATAAAGATACTGGTATCGCGCGAGACCCCGGCGATAGCACGAACCTGCCGGCGGGCGAAGTCTTCGTAGCTCCGATAAGCGCCAACGGCACGGCGATCATAGATGTATCGATGGCCGGGTTCGACCTGATGTCAGCGCCGTTAGAGCTGACGTTCGAAAACGGATCGATCGTTTCGATTCAAGGTAAGCATGCCGAAAGCCTGGAAAAGTTACTGACGCCTTTTGGCGCTCCTGCGAAAAGGATAGCCGAGTTCGCCATAGGGATGAACCCGAGATCCATACTCAGCGGCATCATCGTAGAAGACGAGAAAGCGGCTGGCACGGCCCATATAGCGATAGGCAATAATGCCGGATTCGGCGGAGATAATCACGTGGAGCTGCACATGGACGGGATCATAGGCGACGTGATGATCTATATCGACGGAGAAAAGCTCGACTTACCCGAATATGTAATAGCGTAATATGCCGGATCTTATCGACCGATCTTCTATAAATTTTTTAGCTGCTCGTCGATCTCCATGATCTCGCCGCAGTCGGGGCAAATACCTGCATATGCCATTGCCGGCTGCTCGCCCTCTGTACTGCTTCGAATTGAAGCGTTTTGTTTCATGCCCATGGCTACACGCGTAATGCCACATTTAGGACATTTCAAAGGAATATTCAATAATTTTATATAAGGCATGTTATTTATATATGACATATATTATTAAAAGCCTTCCTGAAAATCATTCGTATCCTCTGATGAAGCATTCCACCCATCATTCACATGATAAATTCATTGAATATGACAGATTTTATGTGCAAGCGTTTTTTATATATAGCACATAATAATAATTATTAAGGTCAATTATGATGGAAGACGATAAGACAAAGGGCCAGCTTATCAAAGAATTAGCTGATTTTCAGAGACATGCTCTTGATCTTGGGGAGCGGTGCAGAAAATGGCTCGAAACAGATGAGACGCAGGCACTGCTGGCTTCTATCGTGGAAAATTCCGATGAAGCGATAATAGGTAAAACGCTTGATGGTATTATCACAAGCTGGAATAAGGGCGCTGAGAAGATTTATGGTTATACGGCAAATGAAATCATCGGCAAGTCCGTTTCTATTCTTGTTCCACCCGGCCACCAGGACGAGATGCCGAGGATCCTTGAGACCATTAGAAAAGGCGGCAAGATAGACTATTACGAGACAGAGCGTATCACCAGGAATGGCAAGACTATTTTTGTATCATTGACCGTATCACCAATAAAGGATGGGTCTGGTAAAATTATCGGGGCGTCCACTATTTCCCACGACACTACGCAGCGTAGGTTAATGGAAAAAGCGCTAAAAAAGAGTAAAGCCATACATGATAGGACCCAGATTATTGCCCATGTAGGAAATCTGGCGTGGGACATAAAAACAAACAACATAAACTGGTCGGATGAGATCTTCAGGATCTATGGCTACGAACCGCAGGAATTCCATCCGACCTACGAATGGTTCGTTGAGAAGGTCAATCACGATGACAGAGAGTGCGTTATCAAATCGATGGATATAGCCCTTACTGAGAATAAGCTTTTTAACATCGATTTTCGTATAACACGACATGATGGTTCCGTTCGGTACGTGAATATGGTCGCCGACAGAGTTCAAAGAGATCCTTCGGGCAAGCCCAAATGGATGTATGGCATCATGCAGGACATCACCGACCGTAAGCTCATCGAAGAAATGTTACGGGATGCGAAGGCTGAGGCTGAGCTCTACGTTGATATCATGGGCCATGACATTAATAATCTAAATCAGGCTGCCGTTGGCTATCTGGAACTCATGCAGGATGATAGCAATCTGAACGATGAGCAGAGAGAATCAATTAAAGATGCGCTCAATGCCATTATGGGTAGCGCCAGCATTATCGATAACGTCAGGAAGGTACAAGCGATTAACGAGGAAAAAGATGTGCTTCAACCCAAGGATATTAACGACATGCTACTGGAATGCATTAAGGAATATCCGAATCCGGAGGGTAAGCATGTCACTATTAAGTATACACCGAAGAGCGGTCGGATAGTTAAAGCAAACCCGCTGATGAAGGAAGTCTTCTTGAACATTATTGGTAATTCTGTCAAGTATTCCGGGGATGAAGTGGAAATTAAGATACAGGTGGAAAAGGTCGATAGAGCGGGTAAGAAATTTTACGACGTGTCCATCGCGGATAATGGCCATGGAATACCTGACGAGTTAAAGCTAAAGCTCTTCAATAGATTTCAGAGAGGCACGACCAAAGCACACGGTAAAGGGTTAGGCCTATTCATCGTGAAAAGCCTCGTGGAGCAAGTAGGGGGCAATGTTGTAATTGAAGACCGCGTGCCCGGCGATTATGCCAGAGGAGCTAAATTCATCGTGTCTTTAATGGTATGTGAGGAATGCGAACATGACTGATAGCGAAACTCTGGCATGCAGAGTTGGCATAGCTGTCGTAGAGGACGAGATGGACCTCGTCAAAATATATACGAAAGCCTTTGCAAAAAGGGACATACAAATTTGTTTCGTGGCTTCCGACGGGCTTGAAGCTGTTAAAAAGTACTTAGAATGTAAGCCTAAGCCCCATACGATCATAATGGATTACCGCCTTCCCATCATGGATGGTATTGATGCGACAAAAGAGATACTCAAGGTTGACGCTAATGCGAAGATCATTTTTTTAAGCGCCGACGTTCATGTTAAGGAAGAAGCGATGCGGGCAGGAGCTTTCATGTTCATAAAAAAACCGGTGAGCATTAAGACCATTACCGATGCAGTAGAGAGCGCGATAGGTAAACAGATAGCATAATTTTCACAAAATTCGACGGATGTCATATTAGAATATGGCACATATGGGAAAATATAATAGCAGGGCAGCCATGATGTCTTGATAATGCCTGAAATCGTGTTTTCTAACGTCTCTGAATGTCGGGAAGTCCGGGAGACCGTAGCCAGATGGATGTGGGGTTTCTGGGGCAATGCACGCAACTATGAATTTTACCACAGCCTTGTAGTACATGCAAAAAACGATGACATACCCATGATCTATGTGGCATTTATCGACAATCAGCCGGTCGGCGTGGTGGGGCTTTTACGGGCGGACCTGTTCTCGAGACAAGACCTGTTTCCCTGGATGGCCGACCTCTTTGTGCTTCCGGAATACAGGTCCAGAGGCATTGGTTCGGCGCTACAGGATTTTATTTTAGCAAAGGCTAAAGAGTTAGGATTTAAAGCGATATATCTTTACACGCCCCTCGTCGGCTATTATGAGAAGAAAGGATGGGAGTATATGGGCGACGAGATGGAAAGAGACGGCGAGATCATAAGAATATATAAAAAGAACCTGGCTTGAAGTTCATAGAAAAGTGAAAAAAGAAAACCATTATTTTTTTAGTATTTTTTTATCTTTTGCGATCGCCAGGCTGTTCTGGGCTTCAAGATAGTCGGGGTCTAGCTCGATCGCCTTCTCGAACTCCGCGATGGCCTCATCGTAGCGCTCCTTACCAAAGAGGAGCATCCCCAGGTTATAGTGGGCCTGCGCAAAGTGCGGATCCATCTGGATAGCTTTTCTGAACTCCTCCACAGCCTGGTCGCTGCGTCCCGTCCGGCAATAGTCGACTCCCAGGCGGTTGTAAGCATCCGATAAATGCGGGTCGAGCTCTTTTATCTTGGCATACTCGCTCATCGCCTTATCCAGCAGCCCCTGATGATCAAGCAATACGGCCATGTTAAAGCGCGCATTAACGAAACTGGGATCAAACTCAATAGCCTGCTGGTATCGTTCAATCGCTTCGCCTTCCTCACCCCAGTCCGCGAGCGTGGCCGCGAGGTAGTAGAAGGCCTCTGCACTCTTAGGATTAGCGTTAATTGCAGCTTTGTATTCTTTGGCCGCTTCAGCCAGGTCACCATTATCCGCCATGGCACCTCCGAGGAACATGTGCGAGTCATAGTTTTGCGGATCTCGTCTTAGCGCTTCCCGGAACATATCGATGGCTTCATCAAGGTAGCCTGCCGAGGATAGCGCCAGGCCCATCCCGTTGTATACGGCTACGTTATCCGGGTCCTGCCGCAGCAGCTCCTTAAATTCGGGCAGTGCATCCATTGCCATGCCGCCAGCGACCATGGAGGTCGCCAGTGCCAGCCTGGCATTGATCAGCTTCGGAGCGAGTCGGACCGCCTCCCGGTACTCGCTTATCGCCGCATCCAGCTGCCCAATGGCATCATAGGCGAGGCCTAAGCCTAAATGAGATTCCGCACTATCCGGAGCCAGTCTCACGGCTTCCTTGAGTTCTTTGACAGCGTCATCGTACTGGCCTTTCAGGTTATAGGTGAGGCCCAGGTCACGGTGAGCCCTCGCATCGCCCGGATTATCCCGGACAGCTGCCTGATACTTTTGAAGTTCAATATCTACGTTCTCGGTCATAATGATCGGTCCAATAATAATGAATAGCTTGGGTCGTCTATCGTTATTTTTTCGCAGCTTTATTTTCCAATGCGAGCTTGATCCCGCGCCGGGCTTCCGGATAGAATATCTCAAGCCTGATGGCTTCCTGAAATTCTTTTACCGCTGCATCCGACTGGCCGTCGGCAAGGTACAGTGTGGCCAGGTCATAGTGGTACACACCGAAGTCCGCATCCAGGCTGACTGCCTTCGAGATCGCAGCGATCGCTTCCGATCTCGAGCCTTTTTTAGACAGGCTCATACCCAGACGATGGTATGCAGGCGCTAAAGCCGGGGCGATCGCTAGGACTGCGTTATACTGCTTAATAGCCTCATCTAGGCGACCTTGTTTCTCCAGGATCAGCCCAAGGTGGAATAGAGCATCGATATACTTCGGATTCTGTGCGAGAGCTGCAGTCAACTCTTTCATGGCGTTATCCGCGTCTCCCTGTGCGTAAAGCGCCTGGCCAAGGTTAAAATGATATAATGGCGAATCCGGCTTTATCTCCACAGCCTTACGCAGCTGCTGCACCGCGTCTGAATGCCTGCCTCCCATGTTATATAGGATTCCGAGGTTCGCATGTGCTTCCGCACTCGAGGGATTTTCCTTAACGATCTCCTCGAACTTGATTATGTCCATGTCTACGTCTTCCGCCATGATCTCACGACAAATCAATGTTTAACGGCCGGAGCAATAAACCTATGGAGCGATCATAACTACCCCATACGATTCCTGCTTAGGGAACTTTTCCCCCACGGCACAGGTATATGGACTGAAAATTGTATGCGGTACGAACCGGACAGTCGTAGCACAGGCAGCCTTTGCGGACGATCTCGAGGTCACTCTTCGCAGTACAGCAATAGAATTTTTTGTCGTCATGTGGGTAAGTGGGACAGCCGGGACAGCGGCATGCTAGCAAATTATCGGGAGTATTTTCTGGAGTGGTCATAAAAATGCATATAATATTAAATGGCTCGTGCTTATATCAGATCTTGTTAAAAAGTAAAATATCTAGTTGACCCGTTGCCCGTTTAGGTTCAACTGGATCCGATTTTGCGTGGATTCCTCAAGCCTCATCTTGATGTTTGCCAGCAGGTCCAGTGGTATTGCGGATTCCGCACCATTCTCATAGAACCATGCATCGATCCTGCCCGGCTGAATATCCACGCCAGTCTCTTTTATGTGTGCATCGAAGGTAGAGTTCCCGCGCTTGAAACCTTTGATCGCATATTCCCTGGTGTCGGAAGTGAACACATCACTGGCAGCTTCAACCAGCATGGTTTTTTCGAACCCCTCGAGTAAATATGGAAAATGTAATCGGTACGTCAACTGGTCTACCGTTAAAAAAACTGCGTTATAGTTTGTAGGCATAGGTTATAATCGTTTTTGATTGTATATAGCTATTTACCAGCAATGGCATTCACGTTAAAAATTCAAAGCAAGTCCGATACAAGCGCTACCAGAGGACATTTTGATATTTTTTCTTAGCAACTCTGATTACCTCCTGATTAGTTCACAACGCAATATATCAACGTAGCAAATAAACAGTAATTGTCGACGCGTAGGAATGTCAAGGCTGCATTTTTCAGCATGTCAGAGACCAATTTACATAAGAGATTATCGAGAGCTAAAAAGGGCATCTATTAATAGTCTTCAGTATGGTGCTCCCCATGCTGAACTGTAAGAGTATAATATAGCCAATATAACTAGTTAGCGTTCGTCGAGGCGTTTCGGGCATCAGTCGGCCTTCAGGCCGATGCGGAGATGGCGGGGTAATGGACGCGGCTTTTATGCCGCGTCGCTTAGCGCTTGCGGAGGCACGTGCGAAGCACGACGCCGAGGGTGCGAGTGCGGCCCCGACATCGTAGCACCCGAAACGCCGAGTAGCCCGGCCTGATGGCCGGGCGTCGAACCGCTTGAAAGAAGAAACATACCTGTATAGCTTAGATATTCTAGAAAATTAGATTAATGCCCTGTGCCGGATTTGAACCAGCGACATCCAGATCTTCAGTCTGGCGCTCTCCCAGGCTGAGCTAACAGGGCATCCTGTTTGTTCACTAACTACATATCGGCAATATGATTACTTGAAGCTTTGCCGACGAAATATTAATTAAATGGGGGTAAGGGGATTTGAACCCATGGCCTCCCGGTTATGAGCCGGGCGCTCTAACCTGGCTAAGCTATACCCCCTCGCCTCGAAGCGCCGCCAACAGGACTCGAACCTGTGACATGCTGGTTAACAGCCAGCCACTCTACCAACTGAGTTATGGCGGCATGATGCAGGGCTATTCTTTGAACACCACCTTTAGTGGTATCGAACATATTTATAGCTTACGCCCATTTTACAGTAGCACCACTTTTGTATTATGTAATGGGCCATAAAAAACGGCGTATAGGCATCGTATATTACAATAAGAGGGCGACAGGATATAAAGGCCGAACGCGAGCTAATTCGCATGGACAGCCAATAAACAAACAGGATATTAGCCAATAGCATCGGCACCGTTTTCATAAAGTATGATGTCGGGCTGAAGAGGGACCGATTTTAGATCATAGCACCTGGATAATAACAAAGTGCCATTGTATGGATTATTTATTTAAACTAATATACAATATTAATAGTATTATAATATGTCACCGTTGTCCTCTATCAGATTAAAAATCATCATGATCATAGCCTTGCTAATGATCTTACCATTTTTCGCACTGGGTAGTGCCGGCATCCTGTATTACGAGAACGTTATCAAGAATAATATCTGGGACGATAATCTGGGGCAGGCAAAGGCGATATCTGCACTAACAGTCAACTATGTCGACCTGAGCGTAAACTATCTAAATAGCCTTGCCACCAGACCGTTAGTCATTTCGGCTATAGAAGAGAGAAATTCAACGTACCTCAACGTCACGACACAGTATGCTGCGAACGAGAGCCTTGAATTTGATTCAATATTTGTCACTGATTCCTCAGGGAACGTTCTGTCCCATCATTCTATGTACTATGATAAAAATAATACTGACCAGGTCGGTCAGAGCTATTATGATCAACCTTTTATCAGG
Source organism: uncultured Methanocellaceae archaeon (assembly GCA_963780665.1). Lineage (GTDB taxonomy): Archaea > Halobacteriota > Methanocellia > Methanocellales > Methanocellaceae > Methanocella. Next base: position 155,719 of record CAWACJ010000004.1, read on the forward strand.
CAAGTCATTAACACGTCCATGCCCTATGTCAGCGATGCCACGCATAATATTGTCGACGGCTCGACTACGGTATATATTGCAGTTCCCATCAAGGATTCCAGTAATAAGACGATCGGAGTCTTTATCGGGTCGATGGACTTGATGAACTACACGAAAACTGTCGTAGGGACACAGGTGAAGAATCAACAATATATCTTCCTGGTCAATAAGAGCGGCTATGTCATGGTCCATAGTAATAAAAGCTATATGATGAACATGACTGATTTTTCTATACTTCCGGCAGTACAAGAAGTGATGAAAGGGCATGAGGGAGTGGTCGAGCAGGCGTTCCCATTCGAGAATGACGTTCGACTGGCCGCTTATTCGCCTGTGCCGAATTACGGCTGGGGAGTGGTCGTTTCACTACCGGATAATGTCGCTTATCAGCCCATCACACAATTCACCTGGTATTTCCTGGCTTTGCTCCCGATATTGCTGCTGATCGCCGGGATATTATCCGTCCTTTTTGGCAATTACATCGCGAGCCCGCTGGTCCAGATGGCTGGCACCGCAGCCAGGATCCCGGAGATCAATACTAAATTGATCGAGAAGGACCTCCCCCTCGGACGAAAGGACGAGATCGGCGAGCTTGCCAGATCAATGGTGGCAATGGCAAATACGATTGAAAAAGATAGAGAGCATATCATTTCTGCCCGCGACCAGGCCGAAGATTCGAAGGCCGGGATGGAAATAGAAAGAAACAGGGCGGAGGATGAAAGGCAGCGCGCAGAGCTTTATCTGGACATCATGGGCCACGATATCAATAATCTCAACCAGATCGCCCTGACAAATCTGGAGCTTGTAAAAGATGACCCGTCGCTAGATGATGACGAGCGGAAATCGATAAACGACTCGCTTGATGCGATCCGGGGAAGCGCGGAGATCATCGACAACGTAAGATTATTACAGAGAATCAGTGAGAAACAAATGGGACATGAAAAAGTCGATGTCAACGCCATGATACTCGCTTCTATTAAAGAAGCGCCCAGGCCAGATGGTAAAACCGTCAACATAAACTACAATCCCGAAAGATCCATGATCATCGAAGCTTCGCCATTGCTAAAAGAAGTATTCCGTAACCTGATCGACAACTCAATAAAATATTCGGGTAAGGAGGTCACAATTGATATCAATGCCACAGAAGAAATCCGAAGTGGTAAGAAGTATTATGTGATCACCATCGCCGATAATGGTTTTGGCATTCCGGAAGATATCAAGCCTAAGCTTTTCACCAGGTTCCAGCGAGGTACTACAAAAGCGCATGGTAAGGGGCTTGGATTGTATATCGTCAGGACACTGGTCGAAATGTTCGGCGGGACCGTGAAGCTTGAGAACAGGGTCGCCGGGGATTATTCAAAGGGGACACAATTTATTATTACTTTACCTGCAGGGGAGAGTGTATAATTTGTCCGACGAATGTAGAGCAGGCATCGCTGTCGTTGAAGATGAAAGGGCACTAGTGGACGTTCTCTTGAGACTATTTGCAAAGCGCGGCATACGCGTATGCTTTGTAGCGTACGACGGGGGAGAAGCGATCTTAAAGTTCATCAAGAGCACGCCGAAGCCCCATATTGTGCTCATGGATTACCGCATGCCTACGGTGAATGGTATCGATGCCACGATAGAAATATTGAAAATAGACCCGGAGACCAGGATCATCTTCTTGAGCGCCGATATAGACGTAAAGGATGATGCTTTAAAAGCCGGGGTCCGGATATTCTTGAAAAAGCCGGCCAGTATAAAAGATATTGATAACGCCATAGGCGAAATTGCAAAAACTATACCGGATATAAAAGTAAGTTAAGGAACATTAATAGGGGACTTATATTTTTATGGTTAACCGTCGATTTCTTTTTCTCGAATCAATGCTCATAATTTCTATAGTGTTATCTATAGTGATCTTCACAAGTATGTTTAGGCCTTCTAATGGTATATATTAAAAGTTACTTGTGCCACATTTCTTTATGTAAAAAGCGGTGATTATAATGTACAATGTTGTGTCCTGAAAGATAAATTTATTATGTGAAAACGTATTTTAAAAAGCATCGTAAGTTTTTGTGGACGGAGATTGATGCACTTTATATCGATCGCAGACCTGTCAGCCGATGATATCTATGGTATCCTGGATCTGGCTGTGGACCTCAAGCAAAAAAGGAAGACGGGAGAGGTCACGGACTACCTGAAAAATAAAAGCCTTGCGATGATCTTCGAAAAGTCATCCACCAGGACGAGGGTGTCATTCGAGGTCGGGATGACCGACCTTGGCGGGCATTCGCTATACCTCGACCCTAGCTCGATGCAGCTCGGGAGAGGCGAGACTATCGAGGACACGGCGAGGATATTATCGGGCTATGTACATGGCATCATGATACGGGCAAAAAGCCATCAGACAGTCATGGATATCGCGAAAAATTCCAACGTACCGGTCATCAACGGCCTAACCGACCAGGAGCACCCATGCCAGATCCTGGCCGACCTGCTCACGATCAGGGAGCGTAAAGGCAAGGTCAAAGGATTAAAGCTGGCATGGATAGGGGACGGCAATAATGTCTGCAGCTCCTGGATCCTGGCGGCGGCGATCATGGAGATGAAAATATCCGTCGCATGCCCCCGCGGCTATGAGCCGAATAGGGCAGTAGTCGCAAAAGCAAAGAAAATGGGCGGCGACGTGGAGATCACCGACGACCCGAAGAAGGCTGCCAAAGGCGCCGACGTGCTGTACACGGATGTCTGGGTTTCCATGGGGGACGAGGCTGAAAAAGAGAAGAGGCTGAAGGACCTGAAGGTTTACCAGATCAACATGGGCCTCATAAAAATAGCTAAAAAGGACTGCGTCGTGTTACATTGCCTGCCGGCCCACAGGGGCGAGGAGATCACCGACGAGGCGATCAAGTGCCCGAACTCCGCGATCTTCGAAGAGGCGGAAAACCGCCTGCATGCACAGAAAGCGCTCCTCGTGAGGCTGCTCGGTAGCCATGTCAAGCCGTGAACTCACAGTACATCCGGCCCGTGATGGTGTCAACTCGCTCTGGGGATGGACGGGATCCAGGAGCCCTTTGCACGTCACCCTCAATTTTATTTTATTACAAGCCGTGCGTTACAGCCCGTCCCTGCGGGTGAAGCTCTTCGCAATGAGACTGATGGGCGTAAAGGCCGGAAAACACGTCGCCATGGCACTGCAGGCGACCGTGGATATCTTTTACCCCGAGCTCATCGAGATCGGCGATAACTCGATCATCGGTTATAACTCGACCATCCTGGCGCACGAGTATTTGATCGGGTCGTACCGGACCGGAAAGGTCATAATCGGTAAGAACGTATTGATCGGCGCGAACACCACCATACTGGCCGGTGTAAAGATCGGCGACAATGCCGTCGTATCGGCTTGTTCGCTGGTGAACTGTGACGTGCCCGAGGGCTCATTCGTGGGCGGCGTGCCCGCATGCATCATCGAGAGGAAAAACATTGATCAAGATCATTAGATCCATCATCGACTGGATATACCGGGATCATCGCATCCTTTCCATTATCATCGCCATAAACATCATCGGGTCACTTTTCGGGCTGTACTACTACTGGGACCAGCTCATGATGACGCCCTGGTATTACTGGATCTTCGTGCCGGATTGCCCGCTATATACGTTCTTAATGATCTTCGCGCTGCTCTTCCTGGTCTTAGGAAAGCGCTACGACACGTTCAACGCCGTGACGGCGGTGGGATTGTCCATGTACGGCACCTGGACGATGCTCGTGCTCCTATACTTTAACGAGGTCTTTTTCTCGCCGGGGAATGCGCTAATGTCCGTAGGATTGTTCGTCTCGCACGGCGGCATGGCACTGGAAAGTGTCCTATTATTGCCATACCTGAAAAAAACAAAGGTCATCCCGTGGCTCATAGCGGGAGCGTGGTTTCTTTTGCAGACGGTCTTCGACTACTTCGTGCCGTTCACGTATAACGGCCTGACCATGCGGCTTCACCCGCTGGCCATCCTGGAATATTATGCGCAGGGCCAGGCAGGCTTCGATATCATGACTTCGAAGCTCGACGTGGTCATGTACGCGACGTTTGCCATGTGCTTCATTTTCGTAGCGATGATCTACGTGATATCTAAGACATGGGACATGGACATAGAACAGGCTATCGGGTTTAAAAAGAACGTAAGCAATTAAAAAAGGAAAGATCAGAAGTCGAAGGTGACTTCGACCCAGATGCTTTTGTTGTTATGATGGTCCGTCTCGTGAATGTCGGCGATGCGGATGAACTTTAGGTTCTGGATCTCGATCCGCGGGAAGCTTTCCTCGTCCAGCTTGGTCATCAGTTCGCCACTCTTGAAATTTTTATACAATTCGCCGATTACGTCTTCGCCTTCAGTTAAAATAATAGCTTGAGTTTCAGTAGTCATATGATATCCCTACCATGCTACTGTCCTTTATTGATAGAAATATTAAATAGTTGCCGCTTATGCACTGGTAAAGCAGGCAACTGGCCAATACAAAAGTGTGCACATAACAATATTTATGTAGGTTAAAGCAGACTATACAGAGCACGTCATGCGGGGATTGCCAAGCCAGGTCAAAGGCGTAGGGCTTAGGACCCTATCTCGAAGGAGTTCGTGCGTTCGAATCGCACTCCCCGCACGTGAACACGACGGTCGCAAGCGTAGGCGAAAGCATAGACTTTTTGTGAAAAATCGTGTTAAAAACTATTTATATAGTTTATAAGAGAGTGTTGACGTTATTTGTTAGCTATGCAGTTATCTTGTTACATCTGATATATATGCACCAGCAAGGGTAAACATCAGATATAGCCGTTTAATAGAGAGAAGATCGGGCAATCGTCGGAGGTCTCCTTAAGCCGGCATATGCCCGCAACGAAATATAAATGGCAATCCTCAAGTTGTGATCGCTAGAACGGTTTAAATTTTTTTGTCATAAAAAAAATAAGGTGGTGAGCTAAATCCAAGTTTATGTATCTCAGATCGTCTCTCGATTAGCTGAGGAATTCCCGCAGCTGATCGTACGTTAACATGTTTACAGGTTTGACGCTTTGTACCTTAGTGATATCTATCGCGTTCTTGGGGTTTGCCCATGCTTCGAAGCCACCGTCAAGCTCGAACAGGTTTTTGAACCCCAGGTTTTTAAATCTGGCCATGGCGTCCCCAGCCAGCCTATCCATCGGATCCTTTGAGGCAGTTGCCTGCCCTGGCCCATAGATGATCACGTCCACGAATCTGTCCAGATCCTTTGCATTGGAGAAAATCTCTCCGTCGAATAATGAACATGCTCCAGGGATATGGCCATTGTAATAAGCGGAGACATCCCTCGCATCCACTAATAAAAGGGCCTTATCGCGGCAACATAAACGTTTTTTTAGATCACTAACACTTATTTTATTTCTTTGTTCTGTCTCAGTAAACAACTCTAATACTCATTCTAGTTATGTAATTGTATTTATAAAACATTCCAAAAGATAATGAAGTTATTTTGTTATAAATGAATAATACGATATAATTTTGAATAACAGCTCGTAAATATGCCTTATTTTACCATTTAGTATTAATTGCGTTGTAATAAGTTAAAAAAAGCTTTAATAACTATTAAAAGCATATATTATGCTTTAATTGGCCTTCATTTGTGCAGCATTGATAATTGCTTGTTCCTAGAATTCCTGATATAGGCCATTTAACCCTAATAGAGAATATCATCAACTTTTATCGGGCGAATATGCCTGAGATCATTGGGTTAAGCAATTTCACATAAGGTAAATTGTTTTCCATAGGTTATCTTCATGATACGGAGAAGTGTTGAAAAGCTACGATTTAGATGTTACTTTTTCCAAACTACAACGGATATTGAATCGATTTCATTACTTTATTGATAGTGTATATAATTCATTTTGTATAATTCATACAATAATATTATATATTCGGGCAAAATCGGATAATTTGAATAAGGAGGGTGGACATGGCACAATTGTTGAAAGAAAAGCCGACTGGAAGAAGTCATAAAGCACAAAAAATGATAGATGAAATTAAAAAGGACCCAAAATCCCATCCGGAAATTAGCAAATTCTCTATACCACAAAGCCATTTACTAGACACTAGAGGAAATCTTCCAAAAGGTGAAGAGCTAAGAAACAAGTTCATAGAAACTTTTGCGGAAGGAGTAATAACAGTACCGGTGGTAAGCGGTTTGCCATGGGTTGAAACGAGATGGCACGGTGGCTTGACCGGATCTCTGCAATGTAAAAATTGCAAATATGATGTAAATGCAGCGATCAGTGCGCCTGATATACAGTCAGTCGAGAATGATGCAAAAGATTGCGCCATAGAAGCCGGAGCCATATCATTAATTAACGCGGTCCTGGCTGACCCGGCAGCAGCTGCAGCTTCATTCTTGCCAACATTTAAAAGTTGTATGGTAAGTAAAGGCTTTCAACATGCAAATGATATCACGGTATCGCTTTCAGTCGATAGCGATTGTGGGGATTACCATGATTGTTTATAATACAATATTTTTTTAAATCTTTTTTAAATCCCATGATAGGTTGTTGCATATTTAGTTCATTGTTGTTAGCGGGTTTTATCTCTTTTTAGTCGGTGGTATACTTGGATCCGGCTTGTTATGAGCGTGATGCCGAGTTTTGTTCTGACTTTTTTGATTCCTTTGGTTTTTATGTTGTTTAGTGGTAGGTGTTCTTTGAGTAGGAAATTGGCGTGTTCGCAGCCCATCCTACATGTATACAATTGGTCCAGTGTCTTGGTTGTATCTTTGTGTAGTCTTGTATTCGATATTTGTTTTCTTGTTTTTTAGAGTTTCTCTCGATTCTTACAGCTATGAATAAGACATTTACTCTTAGCAGTTTTTCGATGATTTCTGAATGGGATTAATGCCTATCATGTAAATATAAATATTAACGGTAAATAGTTAAATTCATTATCTCATTTTACCGCTTATGGTGGTAATTTAATTCATTAAATTATTGTATCGATTACAACATGAGGGTTGCCGTTTACTAAAGAAGTTGCTACAAAATAGCCTTTACTGCCGCTATAAGGGTCCGGTATAGTAAAAGCTTGACTAGAGGTCAAACAAGTGTCAGATGCCGCTAAATCTGGTTTTTCTATCGTAGGTTGTATAAGGCGAAGACCTTTGACTGTTTTTGCTCCACGTATATCTTGCAGTATTATTTTTATTTTTCCATCCTCTCTTTGAACAGTAAATAATGGTATGGCTGGTTTCTCGGGTGTTGGTCTTGATACTGGGAAAATGGTGTCTGCTAAGTCCTCTAATTTAAGAAGAATATGATTTGATGAATACCCAACTAAGAATCCTAGCGCACTATAAAACATAATTGTTGTTGCTGCAAACCCCGCGGTAATGTCAGGGACAGCCTGATTAGGCTGCAGACTAAGACCCATCAATCCACCTGCAACAAAACAAAATACGAATATACCAAGTAATACGGAGGTTAATGGCCGATATATATACCACCAAATATATTTTAGTGTAAAGTTGCCGAGTATATAATGCTTTGAAAACCCTAAAACGCTGTAGAGAACTCCGCCTAATCCGCCTGAGCATCCTACATAAATTAATGTTTTAATAATTGGAGAGATGGTTATATTAGGGTATAAATATGGTTGAATATGTGTGAATATCGGTATTATTGAAAATAAGATTGCGCAAATAATCGTATATATTGATATGTATATTTCGGTACTTCCTATGTTTTCTTTCTCATTATTTTGAACATGTGTATCCTGAGAATCTAGTTGAGCCATGATACCCCATAAAAATTGTAAATTATTACAGTTTTCTTAACCTCATGCCAACATAAGGCAATAAGCAACGACCCAACCCCCAGCTTCTACGGCCGTCCTTTTATCCCGTTTATTCGTATTAAATCTTAAATCTCCAACTGAGCAGATCATGTTCATCACTATGAATTATAAAAATATAACAATATATAATGATATGTAAAAAAAATTTGGATGATGTATTATCTAACCCAAATTAATAGCATTTATAAAAAATTAACCACCCGAATACAGTCAAATCTCCAATTCTATCTTGATACCATGTATTTATTTCATACCCGTTTTATATTTATATATTATAATGATACCATGGAATAAATAGCAAATAAGATTAAAATAATCGATATTTAGCATATAATGGTGGTTGGATTGACTAATGATTTGAATATCATGTCATCATACTATCAGCAATGTTCCCTTCTTCCACAACGGAGGCTACAAAGGGTGAAATTGTAGATTATGGTACAGACAAAGATAGCTATACGATTGGTGATACATTCACAGCATGGATTTCAATTAAAAACACGAGCGATAAGGTTATAGAAAATGGAAAAGTAAATTGGAATGTTAAAAAAGTTGGAAGTTTAGTTCCAATTGAAAAAAGCGGCACTACTAACATCAAAGATGTCATAAAAGATTTCAGTATCGCATCCGGACAAACAAGAAAATTTGAAAGAACAGATAAAGTTCAAAAGCCAGATTTTATACCCGACTTTGTTGTAAAAGGAAAATGGGATGTAAAGGCAGAAATATATCTCGATGACTCACATATTGGCGACATCGAAAAAACAATTACATTAAATACATAATATTCTAACATTCTATTTTTTCTCTCATATCCGGAATATTAAATAGTATATCTCTGGAGGAAGATCGTCTATATCACTATGCGACCTATCGGGTATATTCCAATTCACATCGCCGTTTTTTAAAAATTGTAACTGGGCTTAATGCCATACAGGTAATTTCAGTTTTACTCAAATCTACGGTAACATGTAATGTGAAAGTGTTACTTATTTTATATGTCACAGGCCCATCGTATGTATTATCGGATCCTTCGTTAAGCTCAAGGTAGCAACTTCAAACGTTAACTGTATATTTTTAAAATATCGTCCGGAATGCAGCTCCGCGATAACATAACCGGGCTCCCAATCAGCCATTGAATTAAATACATAGAGATAGACTTTTTTCAGGATTATTCCACCACAGTTTCATTAAAACATCCATATATTGATATCTACTAATATTTAATTTTCCATTATTTGCAAGAATCGGACATACATCGTGGATGAATTAAATGAAGCAGCTTGAAAATAGTATGCGATAATAGGCTATATCGATAATTTGATTAAAATAGATCAACGTCAACATATTAAAACGGTTCATAGTAGTGATACCAAAAATCACACAATTTTTGATATCTAAAAATTATTCTTTGGAGACTTTAGCGCCGCCAGTGTACAAGATTACGTGTAAAGCGACTGATCCTGGACGCAATATCGGCAATGGACAAAACGACTGCTAATAAAAGTAATATAAAGATATTATTCATATCAATTTTCATTTTTATGCCCCGCGTTTTTAGCATATAGATGTGTGACTCAGTTGAGATAATACAAATTCCCCAATTATCGACATGAGAGCAAGCATATAATAAAGATTTCGAAAAATATGTTAATAATAGTAAAAATTAGCTTAACAATCGATAATTTATTATTATTTTAAATATTCAAGAACATAATGTTCCCATCGTTATCGTTGCCGACAATACAGGAGCGCTATCTATCACAGCCGCCATCGATGATGCCGATTGCCGCTTCTATTCGGCAATAGTATTTGCTTATTATAACCATCCCCTGGTTACCTATCATTAACTATTTCACCAGACAGCTATAATCTCCATAATTACAATATAACCAGATCGGGAATTACACAAATAGTCATTTTTGTGGATCAGTGAGGGAATGCAATGACAACATCGATAAAAACCATCAACGAGAAACTCAAGAAAACAGGACGGCTAACACGCCGGATCATCGGTGTCTATGGGACAGACTCAAAGCCCGCCGATGCTGTCACCACGGCCACAGTCATTAAGAACGGCGGCCCGTGCCTGGCGAAAGCATTGTTCAAGATGGCAAGCCAGCCGGACGTCCCGGCGATCTACATCGGCCAGGATACCGCGAAGGAATCCTGCTTCGGCGCGATGGCCTGGTTTGGCTACACAGGCTTTCCGCCAAAGGTTGAAAACATGTTCTCCAGTGATTCGACGAATGGCAACTCAATGTGTATCAAGCAGACCTCTGACATCTGCACGGCGACACTCAAGGACATGGGAACGTTCACGCCCATTGGCAAGTACATCGTGATGCGTCCGCTTGAAGATATGGACGACAGCGTGAATGGCCTGAAGTCGATCCTATGCTTCGGCAACGCCGAACAGATCCGGAACCTCGGCGGCCTGGTACACTTCGGCGCGTCGAAAGCATTCACGCCCATCATGGCCCCGTGGGGCTCCGGCTGCCTGACATTTGTCGGCTTCCCGGCAGGAATGGCGAGCAACTGCCCGAAAGATACTGCGATCCTCAGCCCATTCGTCCCCGAGGGCAACAAATGGTTCCCTTCCGACATGCTAGCGCTTGGCATCCCCATCGAAATGGCGGGACGCATGGCCGATGGGTACGAGTCATCATTTGCGACAAGAAAGCCTGAAATAACGTATACAGGTACTAAAGAAGTTCTCTAATTTTTACGCGTTTCAGTTTTTGGCCGATGAATCAAGCGGCCTATAGATAAATTTACTAAAATGCAAATAAAAATTGTATAATGCCAGGAGCTTTGGGCTTATTCTATATCATACGTATTGATATACCCGGATACTGCGATCGCATATATCCCAAGCACTATATATACCTTCAATAATAGTAAATATTCTGAGGTATAGTATGAGGTATGCGGGAGCGCTGGTTTTACTAATAATCACGATACTGGTTTGTGGCTGTACGGGTTCGCAGAATGCGACGCCGACGCCGAGCATTATGGCGACATATACACCGACACCGACCGCTACGCCCATGCCGACACCAGCCCCGACTGCGTCCCCGATCAGCATGTCAGGCTCGGGAAGCTACTCGACAAATTCATTCCCGCTGGAAAGCGGTATCTCGATATTTACGACGAAGTATATGGGGTCTGACAAGTTCGTCGTGTCACTAAAGGACCAGAATGGTAATACGGTGGATACAGTGGCCAACCTGATCGGCACGTACGATGGCAGCAGGGCTGTGGCTATCGTCTCTGATGGCGACTATTCTTTGAACATACAGGCAACCGGAGCGTGGTCGATCGATATCACCCAGCCAAGGCCGTCTAAAGCTGACTCGCCCCCGGTATCGCTGTACGGCACAGGCCCGGTGGCCTCGCAGTTTATTTACCTGAACATCGGCCTTACCACATTCTCAGTTTCCCATAATGGCATGAACACGTTCAACATAGAGCTGCTTGACCAGAATGGTAAGCTTGTGGACACGGTAGTCAATGAGATCGGCCCATATCGCAACTCACAGACCATCAGTATAAGCCAACCCGGGATTTACATACTGAACATCGATGCCGATAGTACCTGGCGTGTGGATGTATCAGAATAATATCCCATCTTTCAGTTTTTATCCGGCTTTGAAAATCAGGTCTTTTTGGCTTCAAGTCAGCCCTAATCCAATTTTCTCAAGATAGCTTGCACTCCCGGCCAATTTTATTATGTATAAACCAATTACCACAAGACCAGCATGCTTTTATACATTCATCATAAGATAGAAATCGCTTTGTTGAGAATCATTCCTGAAGGTTTCAGGGATCAACTATCATAAGATGGTAAAGGAAGGGCGAAGATGAGATTTGTAAAAAGTATTTTTATGGTGTTCATGGTCGGTATCGTCCTGGCGTTAAGCGGCTGCGCTTCCCTGACCCCGTCAAGCCCGACGCCACAGCCGACACTGACAATGGTGTATACTGCGGATCCGGTGAATACTGCAACGCCCACGCCGACCATCGCCGCTACTCGCACATATACGCCTACACCGGCCCAGACGCCCAACGAGGTCGACGGCTATTATAATGTGTCAATATCTCTGGCGATCTCATCTAAAGGAAATATCTCGATCACAAATAACGGGGGCACCGGTGTCGCGAATTTGTTAAGCCTCAATATTATTTTCGTGGACCGTACCGGCGCTACTCGGGGTCCGGACACTGCCTCGAACTTGGCAAACTACGGAGTATCAGGAGACTTGAGCCCAGATCCGGGCACCTCAGCATTGATCCTCAGCGCAAACTGCGGATACCTGACACATACGATAGTCCAGGGCAAATACAGGAATGGCGTCGTTAAAACTCTGGCTGAAGACTGGCTACAAAGTGGCTATAATTCCTAAAGTATAACAGGTACTGCCAGTAAAAAAATAAATTTATTCCCCTAAACCACTTTTTTGATCCTATAGTGAATGAGCAATCTATAGAACTCGTCGGGTTTCGGGGTTTACATCGGGTATACAGAGCTTGTAACGTCCTTATCGACGACACATTCTTTAATGTCCCTGTGACAGCCAGGGCACTCCTCGTCTTTGCCCATGTGTATCTCGGCGCCACAATTCTGGCAGCTAGTTGATGCCGTTTCTTTCTTCTCCATTTACATCACCGAGCATCATTCGTAACGAGCCTATAAAATAATGAATGTGGGTTTTAGCGTGAATTTACAGGTGAAATGCGGAAAAATGTGTATTGACAAATGAGCATGTATAAAAAATTTGAAAATCAAGCGCGGGCTTAGGAAATGCCCGCGTTTAATAAAGCGTTAATAAATTCAGCAGGGTTAAGCCATGCAATGGGGAACGTATAAGGCAGGCGCACGATGCCGAACTTGTTCAGCGCCAGGACGACCACCGCCACGATCAGGACTATAAGGACAATTATGGCGATGTATTCCTTCAATCCCACAGTTTTAACACCCTTTACTTTTACCTTAGCTTTTTTGTCCGAAGTCTTTTGTAAGCCGCTTTCCTTAGTTACGGTCAACGACTCGGTCACTTTCAATGACTTCAGTATCTGGCTTACGACCATCTCGATCTGCTGCACGCCATTCTTGCCGATAAGCAGGATCTTGAAGCTGAGGTCTGACTTTTCTTCGTTCGTGATCTTCATCCGTGCAACGATATTCTTGAGGCACATCTCGATGGCGCCATAGTCCTCGTACAGGCCGGTATCGATCTTCGCCAGCTCAGTCGAGAGGCGATAGGCCAGCGCCGCGGATTCGGCGTCATCCCGGGAGCCGAACGCCTGCAGCATGCTGTTCACTTTCCCCTGTATGATGCCTATGTCAGCATGTAGTGTGGATAGTTCCTTTGCGGAAAGCTTCTTTGTCTCATCAGCCGCTTCCGTAGATTCTTCCAGGAACTCTTCCATGGTCTCGCAGATGCCCTCGAACTCCTCGAACCTGCCTGCAAAGTTGAAGTTCTTATCCGCATAAGCGGTCTGGAGTATCTGTAAGAGGCGGTCCATGAGGAAGACTGTCTCTTTTTTATTACTCGAGCGCTCTGCCTCCTTTTTCATGTCCGTGATGTCCTTCTCTACATAATTCATGATCTCGGAGGACTTGGAGTTCATCAATTTGAGGTAGGAGCCGTAGAACAGGCGGTATGCCTTTGCCACAGCGTTATCCCGCTCGATCAAGGAAAGGTCGAAACACTTTACGCCGAGCGCGATGTTTGTCTTAAAGACCTCCTGGTCGCTGGTGATGGCCTTTTTAATGTATATTTTACCCAGCGAGTGTAGCGAATCGTACGAAAGCAGCATATGAGGCTTTAGCTGTTCGCCGACCTCGATCAGGAACTTGTCTGCGGATTTCCTGTCCGAGATAGAGGTATAGTTATGAGAAACGACGCTTGCGAGGCTTATGGTCGCCCACGCCTTAATGCCGTCGTCCTTAGTGGTGGTGTATATATTAAACAGCGGCTCGAACGCGGCGGTCCTGCCGGCGATGCCGAGCGCATAGATGATCTCCTCGCTCGCCTGCGGCCCGCGCTGCTTTAAAATGTTGATGAGCGCGGCTTCCGCGTCCGGCCCGATCCTGCCAAGGCTGTACGCCGCGATCCACTTCAGCTCGCGGTCCTTGTTCTCGAGCAGCTTTATCAATGATGGTATGGATGCCCGGCCTATTTTTATCAGCGCATCGCTGATCCTGGAGCGTATCTCTATGTTGGCGCCGGACAGGTGATTAATTAAAGGCTGTATGGCGCGCTCGTCGCCGATCTTGCCAAGCGCGTATATGGCGTTCACGTGCATGCGTATATCGTCGCTATCCAGGCATTTCACCAGCGGCTCCACCGTCGCATAACCGATCTCGTAGAGCGCGTTGATCACGTTCACATCGAGATCGTAGCCGGTGTATAGGCCTTTGCTGTGGAAACGCTGTATTAGCTGGTCGATGGACTTCGTATCGGTCTTCTGTCGCAGCTCGTTGGCGGCAAACCTGATCATGGCGGCGTTATCGCTCTCGGTGAGAAGCTTTACCAGCTGGGCGGACGCCTTGGTATAGTCGATCTGCCTGTAAGCCCATATAGAATATAGCTGGACATCCTTATCCTGGTCTGCGACGGCATGGTAAACGAGTGCCGGGACGGCTACCGGGTTCTTTGACTTGCCGAGCGTGATGGCGGCGTTTATCCGTATCAGCCGGTCGGTGTCGTTGAGCGCGTCGATGAGAGTCATCACGTATTCGTCTTTCGGCGCTTCCTGAAGGACCCTGATCGCGCCGATCTTCAGCATGGCGTCCTTGCCTTTGAGCGCTTCCTGCAACTGTTCCTGCTTCCAGCTTTCACTCGGATACTCTACCAATTAAAACACCACACAATGAATATGAACTATTGATTCCCTTACCTATTCCCTTTGTTTTTAATTATTATATACTTGCTATTAGTTACTTGGCTAAGTATTAATATTTGCCTGTGCTGCAAGCCCGGAGAGGCAGCGGCATGCCGCCGTGCGGTTACTTCGAGACTGGCACATGCCTGTTGGCAGTTAGAAAAAACAAGTATAAAATTGAATTCGAAAAATCAGTTCCTTAATAAAAAAATAAATTATTTTTGTAATGATCTATGGCACATTTAGAATGGGCATCCGCCGATACCAAGGCCGCAGCCACCGATACCGAGACCACAGCCACCAATACCAAGACCTGGGAAGCCACAGCCACCAATACCGAGACCTGGGAAGCCACAGCCACCAATACCAAGGCCGCATCCGCCAACGCCGAGGCCGCCAAGACCACAGCCACCAACACCGAGGCCGCCAAGACCACAGCCACCAACACCGAGGCCGCCAAGACCACAGCCACCAACACCAGGATAGCCACCATAACCGCCGGCACCAAGGCCACAGCCACCAACGCCGGGATAGCCACCATAACCGCCAACGCCGGGATAGCCACCATAACCGCCAACGCCGGGATAGCCACCGTATCCGCCTACGCCGGGATAGCCGCCCATGCCGAGGCCTTTTCCAATGCCGCCGTAGCCCATTGGGCCATTAGCACTGTATCCTGCGCCTTTACCTATACCGCCATAAGTAGCGGCATTCGGTGCCATATTCGGTGCCACATTCGGAGCCATAGATTTAGCGTTTGCATATGGTGAAGCACCATAGCCCATGCCCTGGCCATAACCGCCATAGCCCATCGGGCTGCCGGCGAATTGTGCAAATGCAGGTGCCGAAACGAACAGTAATGCCATTACACATACAATGGCCACTAACGCTTTTCCAACCAATTTCACAATAACATCTCCCTACTACAGTTTAACTTCTAGTAGGGCGAAATAAATAGGTTCTTATGCTTAAATACGAAAAGTAACCGGTTTAAGAGAATTATACTCATCATATATGTCTAGTGCCATAAAAACCGAAATATTTCGAGCTGTGTCATTATGATTTATCAAACCATACTAAAGCCGTCAAGTATATTTGATAGGAGCGGCATTCTAAGATAACCTTTTGGTGATGCGATGAAGCAATTCAGTATCAGCGAAACTGTCGTAAACTACATCAGAGAGAATAAGAGAGATTATCGGCTATGTACCTCTTGCGGCGGCCCGGTGATATTGCCGATCACGATCAAGAAGCCAAAGCCTGACGATATCAAGCAGCAGGTCGGCGACAACTTCCTTTATATCTCCTCTACGCAGGCTCCATACATTGACATCATCGACGACAGCATGCTGTTGAGCTTTTGATACGTTATTTATATTAAGCCGTGTAATTTTCAGTCTGGCGCATAATCAATGGAACCTTTTGTCTATCTAAAGCACATAGCCGATGCAGAATTTATTGCCTACGGCGATTCGATCGATTCGACGTTCAATCACGCCGCCCTGGCCACGTTTACTCTGATGATCGACCCGAAGGAAGTGCGCCTGGAAACTTCGAAGGACGTCGAGCTGGAAAGCGATGCGCTCGATACACTGTTATACGACTGGCTGTCGGAGCTGCTCTATATTTTCGAGGTCGACCGCCTGATCTTCGGGAAGTTCGACGCCCGTGTGACGAAAGACGGCGACACATACCGGCTGAAGGCTACGGCGTACGGGGAGCCGGTAACGGAGAGCCTCAACCTTTACATGCACATTAAAGCAGTGACATATCACGACCTGCGCTTTGAAAAAAGAAATAATATATATGAGGCGCAAGTACTATTGGACATCTGAGCGTGGTCATTGTGGACAGCAAGCTAGTGAAAATTGCCGAGGACACCTATGAGGTATCCAAGGATTATAAGCCGGGCATGAACGTGCCAGGCCGCGTATTCTTATCTGATAAATTGATCCAGGACATGGAATCGGGTGCCATCGAGCAGGTGGCAAACATGGCCACGCTGCCGGGCATCCAGAAATATGCGATGGCTATGCCCGATGTGCACATCGGCTACGGGTTCCCCATAGGCGGCGTGGGTGCGTTCAGCATGGAGAACGGTGTCATCAGCCCCGGCGGCGTGGGATTTGACATTAATTGCGGCGTCCGGCTCTTGAAATCGGAATTGATGTTCGAAGACGTCCGCACGCACTCTGTAGATCTCATTAATGCGCTGTACGAAGCCGTGCCATCGGGGCTAGGCTCCGAGTCGAAGTTCCATGCCAGCCAGGAGCAGCTGAGTGATGTGTTCAGGCATGGCGCCAGATGGGCCGTCGAGAACGGCTATGGTGTTCCTGCGGACCTGGAGTACTGCGAGGAGAACGGCGAGATGAAAGGCGCGGACCCTGCGAAGGTAAGCAAGAAAGCCTTCGAGCGCGGCCGCCCGCAGCTGGGCACGCTAGGCAGCGGAAATCACTTCCTGGAGATCCAGCGCGTCGAGAAAATATACGACGAAGAGGCTGCAAAGGCGTTCGGCCTCAAGGAAGGAATGGTCACCGTCATGGTGCACTGCGGCTCCAGGGGAGCCGGGCACCAGATCTGTACGGACTATATTAAAGTGCTGGAACAGGCCTCGCGGAATTATGGCATCAAGCTGTACGACAGACAGCTGGCCTGCGCGCCGCTGACATCTAAAGAAGCGCAGGACTATTTCGCCGCCATGGCCGCCGGCGCCAATTACGCGTGGGCGAACCGCCAGATCATTTCACACTGGGTCAGAGAAGCGTTCAACCGATACTATAAGCGCCAGGTCAAGATGGACCTGCTGTACGATGTCGCCCATAACGTAGCCAAGTTCGAGGAGCACGACGTGGACGGTAAGCGCGTGAAGCTGTGTGTCCACAGGAAGGGCGCCACCAGGGCGTTCGCCCCTGGCCGCATAGAGGTACCGTTAGCGTACAGGAATGTGGGCCAGCCAGTCATTATCCCGGGCAGCATGGGCAGCGCATCCTACGTGCTTGCGGGCACGCAGAAAGCGATGGAGCTTACCTTCGGCAGCACCTGCCACGGGGCGGGCCGCGTGATGAGTAGAAGCCAGGCATTGAAGGACTTCCGTGGTAACGAGGTCAAGCGCGACCTGATGGCGCGGGGTATCGTCGTGAAAGCACCGAAGGATGCGGCGATCGCGGAAGAGGCACCGGAAGTGTATAAGGACATCGATGATGTGATCGACGTCGTACATAACCTGGGCATATCGAAGAAGGTTGCGAGGCTCGTGCCGATCGCGGTGGCAAAAGGATAAAACGCATATCATGACCAGGGATGAAAGGGATGATCGCCCATTTTCATCCGGTTGTCTTTTTTTAAAATAAGTAATTAATACGTCGTGCAGTACACTCGTCCATCGTTATTTATTGTATAGTGGATATCGATGGTTTTCGTATTGTTTGTACTTTTTAATTATTTTAAAGCTTTAATATGCATCAAAAACGATAGCGAATGGTGTTATTATCGTTTATAAATTTACTAATATATTACATAACGCCGAAAATATTCAGTATTAAGAGGAGGGTAGTATATGGTGAAAAGACTAGTTATAGCGGCGTTGTTATGCTTATTCATTGCTGGCATTACGCTGACTTCAAACGCATCCCTGGTACCGATGTCCTGGGGATTTCCGGTGATGAATCAGCACCAGACGCTAAGTACCACGAATATGCAATTCCAGAACGCCACAAATCTGCAGGATTCGGCAGTCTCGTTCCCGACATCGACCAGCACCGGCAGCATCCTGGGCTCGGCGTTCCCGACGATCCTGCAAAACGGCAACCAGGACCAGACGCTGTTATCGCTGAGCACGATGGACCAGACCGCGGACAGCCAGTTCACATATCCGTGGTTCAGCATGGGCGGCTCGCCAGTTCCGTCAATGGGCTTACTGTAAGTGACCGTACGTGATATGAACATACCGTGTAAGGATATTCCTTACACCGTTTCTATTTTTTCGAGCCATGCATACGTTGTAATTGATCGAAATGTGAATGCACATTTCATAGCCATATCAAGCAATAATCGTCGCGCATCGTTTAATGATCGATCAAAGTCATATACGTGGTCCCCGAGTAGGTCGATTAGATTATTACATATATCATCGGCTCATGGCAGTTGTAGCTAATTTTTAGAAAAATAACCCAGTATTGACTGAATAAATTATTAGTTATTTAAAGATAGATCCATATTAAAACCATAAATTAGCCCCGTTTTTTCTTACAAACATTAATTTTAGATTATTATTAGATTCTAAGCTGTAATCAGGAATATATCTTAATAATGTTCAGTATTTTAGCTATTTTGATTTATTAAATATAGTTAAAGCTTTAATCCGTATTTAAAAATTACATAAAATACCTGATGCACGGTTATAAAATCAAAAACGTATTAGTCATCGTCTATGATACCCTTTGTTCAGAGGAGGGTAAACATATGAAAACAAAAGCTTTAGAAATTATGGCAATATTGGTAGTAGCATGTATAGTCTCGGCAATCCCGGTATCAGCCAGCCTTGTAGCGACATCATTCGGTTTCCCGGTGATCGTCCAGAACGGAACAACGACTGCATTCAACCAGGATACGGCTGCTGCAACGGATCTTGAAAATACCGCGATCAGCTTCCCGACGGCCGAGGAAGGCACATTAGCGTTCGGGGCTGTGAACCTGGCATTCCCGTCGATCACCCAGACTTGTGACCAGACCCAGGATGTCACGCACACCGACTTCTCCCAGACCACTGAGAACGCAGAATTCGCATATCCGTTCACCAGTGTAGGTGCGACGTCGCTACCTGGCTTCGGATTCGGGTTCTAGGTACATAAATAGCGGAGGTGTAGACTTTACTCATTCTACCCTCCCTCGATTATTAAACGAATACCGTTTTATTGATAGGAACAAACAATTTTTTCAATACTTTCTTAGCATGTATAATGATTGCTGTTGTATGTTTAGATTTTCTTAAAGCTTTAACACACGATTTAAACAAAAAAAGGTGGTCGTATACATGTATATAAAGTCAATAATACATTAGACAATGAAATGGATAACTATCATATTGATGAGGGTAGTATCCTAGAAAAAACTATTGAACCGACTGTCTTTATGGTATCGGCTATCGTCTGGCTAATACCGCCTATACATCACAAACACCGGTGCAGGGCGCTCCGAGCAGATCTGAATGATTTGCATTGGAGCCCTTTCATCGACGTTCTTGAAGTATGATCTTATGCCATTAACACCACAACTGCAAAACAAGCCTGGAACTACAATCCCAAAATCTTGACCAGAATGAAAAGTGAAAGGTTTGCCAGAGAACAAAATGCCTCATATCAATACACTCAAAAAATGTACCCCAAATGAGCATAGGATCATCGCCAGCCATTTTGTAACTGGCCATGAAGACATCGTAGATCTCCAAAGTATAACTGGTGTAAGGAAGCGCCCTCACCTTCCTTCACAAATGTTTTCTTGGGCTGCGTCTTTTTTATTGTGATCAATTGCGGAAATGAAAGGCTACACTGCAAAAATGCAAGGACGCAAAGTTATTTTTGTATAAGCCTACGGCGGCCGGGTGGCTAATTGTTAACCACAGGGTACACAGGGTACACAATGGAACGAACACAATGGTGCTATTGTTACGCCTCCGGCGGCCGGGCTACTATCAGTTATTATTACTATTAACTTGAATTGCTGAAATATAAAAATACATAGTCACATAGCCGCCGGAGGCATATCAAAAACATCCATTGTGTACCCTGTGGTTAGAATCCCTCTGTGCTCGTTCCATTGTGTACCCTGTGTACCCTGTGGTTAACAATTCCATTGTGTTCGTTCCATTGTGTACACTGTGTACCCTGTGGTTAACAATGAGTCCCAAACACGTACAAAGTAATGCATCACAGTTATAAAAAGTAAAAAAGAGCGTTTTTATTTTTTCAAGCTCAGATGCCTGCGAATGGCAAGGCAACCTGTGTGTCGGATAAATGGGCTTCTTGTGCGATATCCTTTGCCATGTGTGTCGTCGTCAGGGCCTGCTGCGTTAGCGGAACGCCCAAGTCTGCACCGTTAAATGTCCCTCCGTTCACCGCGTCAACCGTTACGCCCAGATTGTATCCCACGTCGCCATCTGTTACACTGCCCACGCCACCATATCCATACGGGTATCCGGCAAGCGCGCTCAGGTCATAGTTCACGCCATAGGTGACACCGACATTCAGCGCGGCAACTTCTAACGCCGTATTGCCGAATGGTATGCTTCCACCAACGTTGAAGTTGATCGTGTGGCTAAACCCTTTGTCAAGGTTAATGCCTGCGCCAATGAACGCACTGCTCGAAAAAGAAGCGAAAGACAACCCGACCACAATCGAGATGGCTAACAAAAGTATTCTACTCTTATCCATAATCACCCTCCTCCAATCATCTGATAGCACTGGTGTTGACTAATATATTAGGCATAAATAGAGCAAAGATTCGGCTATGTTATCCTATTATAAATATACGTTAAACCTTTTAATAATTTTAAAAGAACACAGGGCAGTTGGGTGATAATGACCTGGAGTCCGACCAATGATAAAAGTAAGGATCATTAATGAAGACATGATACGATCCGGTGGGAACAATGCCCTTACCAGTCGTTATTCATATCGTAAAAATAATTTTTCGAACTCGCTATAGATCCTGCCCATTTCCGGATCTTCTTTTGCCCAGATATTAAAGATCAGGTTATAGGCGTTTTGAAGGATGACCCCGTCATTTTCCACGTTTTCAAGCCCAGTATCATGTAGCTGTAATAACAGCTCCTTTATCCGGCGATCATACCTTGACAATAGATCCTTGGCATCGTCCAGATTCTCCGGAGGCAGCTGGTAGCCGAGAAACTCTATGGATGCAATAAGCCGATCGATGTACTCCTTCGTGGTATGATCCAGGTAATTTTTCGCGCCGAAGTTCGGGCTGTCGATGAGAATGCGCTTTGCTGCAGAGCGATAATACTTCTTGATGATGCCCCGCTTGACCTCCTCGCGGACCTGCTTGACCAGCCCGTGGCGCTCCAGCTCTTTCAGGTGATAGTGCACGGAACCCGGGTTTAAGCTAAGTATTTTTGCGATGTCCGAGATCGACAGGTCCTGCTCCATGAGCAGCCGCAGGATCATGTTGTGCTTTTCGCTGAAGATAAGCCGGATGTCCTGTGGCTTATCTACCACGTATATATCATTCGTACTGTTATCAACCCTCATATCCGATCACCATATAAGTTTATTATTACCACCCGATCGTTAGTTTCGCTCAATGACAATCGTCCCTGCGATCTTATCGAACAGCCTCTGCCGGTCTTTTCCGGAGAATATCATTAATAAGCCATCAACCAGGATCGCCAGGATGAAGAGTTTAGGGATGTTCCGGACCAGCGCCTCCTGGTAGCTGAGCTTTCGGCCGTCTGCCTTCAGGACTTTGAGGCCCAGGACCCATTTGCCGGGCGTATAGCCGTAATAGCCCTCGGATATGACGAAGTATATGAGCACGATCGCCAGGTTCAAGGTCATGAACAGGTTGAACGACTGCATCATGAGGGGCAATAAAGAAGGCTTAGGCGGCGGCCCTCCTGAAAATGATAGCAGGAGGAAAAATGGCATCGTGAGGATGAAGCCGCACACCGAGGAGATGACATAGTCCACAATAAACGCGGCAGACCGTGTCAATAGCCCGGCCCTCTCCAGCGACTCGGTGTATGATACCATGTACATCGACGCGATCTCTTCGGGAGGCTCGGCGGTCTCGAGTGCTAATTCGACGTCGGACAGGCCGACGGTCTGTGCGCCGCGCGCTTGCGCTTTCATGATCGAAGCGTCCGTATAGTTGGAGATCAGCTCCTTTTTGATCTCTTTTTTATCGGCATCTGGTATATCGACCGCTTTTAAAATCCTCGTGACTCTATTTTCCAGGATCGCCCTGGCATCGTCACTTAGTTCCATTCGTACCACTCCACAGATTATTCACAGCTTCTACATACTGATTCCATTCGGGTATCATATCGTTCAGCAACGCCAGTCCCCTCTCGGTAATATGGTAATATTTTCTCGGCGGGATACCTGATTCGGTGTCCTTCCAGTAGCTTGTGACAAGCCCGCCCTTTTCCATTTTATGTAGTGACGGGTAAGCGTTACCTTCGGTAAGCACTATGACGCCTCTTGTTCTTGTTTCGAACTCGTGCCGGAGCTCATAGCCGTACATGTCGCCGTCACGGAGGATCGCGAGTATTGAGTACCTGGTCGTGCCTTTTTTTAGCTCGTTCAACCACTTGTCAAGGTCTTCTTGCATCGTTGACCCCAATTATTGATATACGCCCGTGTTATGTACACTATTAATTTAGGTACATAACAATATTATGTACAATATTAAATTAAATTAATAATTAACTTACAATAAAAAATGAAAAAAGCTATTAGCACTTGTGAATTTCACGATAAGTAAAGCAGAACAAGGGATATTTCACGTGACGAGACCGAAGCTCAGATATTTTTATCTGGTATAGTCGCTTTGGGCATTATTTTGAGTCGCTGCATGAGCTTGCATGCCTGGCATAACTTTTCAATCCCCGGCTCGCCGCATATCTCGCATTTCGACAACGGCACCTGCTGATACTTCTCTTTCAGGCAGCCGACCATATTCTCGAAGCCGCCCATTACGGAATACTTCGTGCCAGGATGCTTATACTCAAAATCATTCATGATGTCTTTGATCTCGCCGCGCAGGGATTCCCTCGCATAAGGACACTCGCCCATATAAAAAGGGATCTTCCGAAGGAACGCATACAAAGCGATCTCGCGCTCGGGGACATCTATAAGCGGCTTGATGCGCGGGACGAGTCCCTCCTGCACACGAGAAGGCCGTAGACGGGCCAGCCGCTCTATATCACCATTCATGACGTTCATCATGACGACCTGGGCCTCATCGTCTAAATTATGGCCGGTAGCGAGCTTATTCGCGCCTATCCTTCGTGCCGTTCGATTCAATAATGTGCGTCGGAACACGCCACAGTACGTACACGACGCTTCTTTCCGCTCTCGCCTCAATATCTCATCGAGCGTGTAGCCGAACTCCTCTTTAAAAGAGACGACAACGTGTTCTACGCCCAGTTGATCGCAGAGCTCTTTTACTTTAGGGATCGAGTGATTTCGATATCCCTCGATGCCTTCGTCGATTGTAATGGCCGTGAATTTGATGTCGGGCCGGATGCTGAAGGTTTCGACCAGCACGGCTAAAGTGATCGCGCTATCCTTGCCTCCGCTCATGGCCACGGCTACGTGGTCGCCCTGGACCACCATACGCTCCTGCCGCATGCGCCGTTTTATCTTCCGCTCCACGTCCATGATCTCATGGACGCCGCACAGGTGCATGCCGGAATAAGGCTGAAGGATGACGGCTTCCTTGCCGCACTTATCACATTTCATAGTTACAGCACCATCAATATCATAAACTATAAATCCGTTGTGTAAAGACGGGACATGCCCGCTTACTGGATAGGAAACCGCCCCTGGATTAATATTTAAATAGCAGGATTCACGGCTCAGGCATCCGGTATATATAGACGGGCATAATAGATGTGATGTAAACCGTATTTCAAACATAACTTTTATGTAGTAGAAATGTCTTTTATGACAGGTGTTGGGGCCCGTAGCTTAGCCAGGTCGGAACTGCTGAAATCAAAAGCAGCGACAAGCGCTCGGCTGATAACCGAGAGGCCCTGCGTTCAAATCGCAGCGGGCCCATCAACTAACTATTTTCCGGGATATTGTTAGGCTGAAAAATTTTGTCGTTAGATTGTCCAGTTTTGAAAATAAGTCTTTTGATAAACAAAACAATAAGGGATCGATCGATTTTGTGTTAATATTGTGCATTCCTTATTCGGGTAGTTCAATCTTTTTTAGAACTTCATCAGTTTCATTGATAACCTTGATTATTAAATCATTAGCATCTTTACGTATAATCGATCTTAGCTGATCTGCACTGCTAATATCGTTATACGCTGTGAAATGTTCAGATGCATATCGTATTTTATTCGTTACTTCAAGCATTCTCCTGTACAGATGTTGGGTTATATCCCTCACAGTTTCGGGTTGGTATTTCTGTAAACCTGTCCCGATATAGGATTCGAAGTTTATGAATGAGATATCTTCCGCAAGTTCTTGTATCGTTAGCCAATTATCATATATGATAGATGGATTGTTATCCAATGTCAGCTTGATTTGCTTTAGAAACGTATAATTATCTTTGATTTCCCTAAATAGCTCTTTGAACAGTATATCCGATTGTTCTTTCTCTAAGATTCTCTGTTGCTCCCTTCTATCATCATCTTGCTTCCTTTCGAACGCCATTGTCTCCTTAAATTGTTGTCTTTCAAAATCGATTGTTTTCTCAAACTGCCATTTCGCTATACGGAATGTTGCTACATATGTGAGTATACCACCCAGAAACGCACCAAATAGTGCAGATCCCACAGCAAGAATAATAGACGTTATATCATCCATATCATATCACTTATCATTAACGTTGTTACTTCATATATGGAAATAAATTTATAGCTAATTATAATTCTTGAAGAGTATGGTTAAAAATTTTTTAATGAGAAATACAAAAATAATTAATAATCTTGCTCGAGATAATACCAATCCCTTAGTTTAGCCAGGTCGGAACTGCTGAAATCAAAAGCAGCGACAAGCGCTCGGCTGATAACCGAGAGGCCCTGCGTTCAAATCGCAACGGGGCCATCAACTCACTATTTTCTACGGATATAGTTAGTAGCCAAATTTTTGTACGATCTACGGTTTTATTGTTGGTCTTTAATCGCTATTATTGCTGTTATTTGCAAAGAACTATAAATAATTGCATAATTATATTTTTACGATGAGGATTACTATATGCCTACACACTCTGGAGAAAAAGAGCATCAACATTGCTCGTCTTGTGGATTTGAAATGAAAGGTAATGTTTGTGGATCATGCGGAAAACCGCCTGCCCAATGTACCTGTGAATGTACCTGTAAAAAATGAATACTAACCAAGATAAACTAGAGATAGCTTGGTCAGTAATATATTTTAATAAGACTTAGCAATTTGGGTGATACCCAAATTTTCATTTTTTCCTCATTATTGCATAATTCCCATTAATTTTAACAAATAAAAAATATGCGTGTGTTGTTCATATCTTGAATTTTAGATATATCACAACACAAGCCACGAGTATCAAGGCTAATATGATAATATATGAGAGTATATTGCCCTCTATATGGAAGCCAAAAAACCCATTATCACCGCCTGCGTCCGGTTCGCTCGGTAACCCGACGGCCTGTGAGAAACGATCCTCTATGCCCCTATTTCCTGTTATAAGATAAGCTGCGAGACATATTATCAAGAATATAAACACGATCGCTCCGAATAATATCCAGCCTTTCTTTTTACTGCTTTGAGGTTGCAACGGGGATCGCCTCCTTGAGTATGTCCGGCCTGACCTTTTTTATGTAAGATACGACATAGCCGGTGATGAACGCTTCAATGATCGCAACGCCCATGTTCACTGCTGCAAGCAACGATAACCCATAAAGCATGGTCGTAACGGTAGTATCGACACCTTGAATGCCCGAGATTAAGATGACAAGTATCATCGTAACGTTGCCGAAAAATAGCCCAGTTATCGTGGCTATTCCAGCTCTTGCGAACGTGCCGATATTCATCTTTCCCAATGCCCTATATATGCCGTACGCTATGGTGACCTCGGTCATGTTTACTAGAAGGTTCGCACCGATCATGCCCCAACCTCCGTGACCTATTGCAGCTGATAGAATATTTACGATAAGAACGATGATTCCGCCAACTGCAGGGCCGACTAATATGCCGATTAGCGGTGTTAGATTGAGATGCACTCCGCCGAACAACGGCACATTTACCTGAAATATAGCAAATGAGGCAGCAGTACACATAGCTGCTATCGTTATCGTCTTATTATCGATCTTTTTAATATACCTAAGCCAATACACGCAAAGTCCTATTATAATAATAGCCACAACGTACCATATGACGATCCATTGGATCGAAAATGCACCATCTTCAAGATGTATATGTGCCATTCAAACCTCCAAATCAACTTAAAGTTATACAATGATAGATTAACATCTAAGCATATAAAAATTTGGGTATACACCAAATTATAATTTTGTATCCTGGCTAATGGTCGCTTTCTTATACAGAGTATTCAAGGTATGAACGATACCCGAATATTTTTTTTAGAGAAAAGGTTATGTTGTTTAAATGGTAGTTTTTCTATAATGTCAGTTCCGGAAGTCAAGTTAGATGACCTTATTCATAAAGGCAATAAGCCTCTTACGGTAGGCATAGCCTGGAGCATCTTCGGCATTACTATCTGTCCTTGTCCTCTCTGTTTGTTAGGATCACTTAGCTTTCTTTCAATAGGGATAGCTGATAAGCTCAGTTTAGGTATATTCAAAAATACTAGGAAGCTAAAGGAAGAGCACGATGCTCATTGCGAAAAATGTAAAGAGATTAAGTAATATAAAATCTTTTTTTCAAAATAACAGAAGCAACTGCAAAAATTGGCACTCTGGGTATATCCCTCCCATCATTTTTCTGGGGATATAGATAGCCGCGTACAAACCGGACTGTTTTCGTATAAAAATATTAAATATATCATTTATTTATATATGAACTATTCAGTAAGGCTTTACTGTATAGTCCCTTGTTTGTAATCGTAAAAGACGTATTGGTTTGTACGGGCCAATCAAAATATGTGATATTACCCATGGTTTGATTAGGTATATCATATGTTAAATAGCGTCCTGTCTCATTCTTGGTAGTTATCGGTGATGCCCATGTATCCCCAACTTTCAGATAAATCGATTGGTTATTATATGTTGCATAGATTGTTCCATTTTTCGAAATATTCACGACGGAAAACCCTTCATCGATTGTATATGGCAAGTCATATATCCCATATATACCAAAACCTCCCTGACCATAATCAACCGGAGTATCCAAATTAAACCTCTTTCCATATAAAATTTTGAAGCTATCATTTACGTTATAGCCATAGGACGCTAAAAAGTAGCCCATAATACCTGATGAATTATCGTAATCGGAAGGCATAAACGGTGACGGAAGCGGAATTGGAGGGCCGGGCTTGTACGAGGTATTACCAATCAACTTACTATTAATAGTGTATTCTTGATAAATGGCTACATACCTATCTGATGGGAGCGTGTCATTTAGGGTATTTGAATTGATTGTAGTACAGCCACAAATCAATAAAATGGAAATTAATATGCAGACAATTAGCGAGCTACGCTTCATACCCTAACCTATTACTTAATTATAACATTTATTTAGATATACTCTCTATAACAAAACATAAACGATCAGAAATTGAAAAGTAGACAGAGAGGTCCTGTATTCAAATCGCAGCGGGCCCATCAACCTACTATTTTCTGGGGATATATTAGCAGCCAAGTTTTTGCACTTTTTACATCTTTTCTGAAAATAAGGCATATATCAATTTCTTTGGAAAACACGTAAAATATGATACTTAAACTAAGATAAATATATTATCAGGTTTATTATATGAAAAAATGTACTAGATTGTAGATTGAATAATATATCATCATAGCAGGTGGCAATTTGACAGGAATTGAAAGGGCAGATATTGAGCGGATGGAGTTAAAAAGAAAACAAGTAATCAATACTGCAACAGATTACGTAAAATTAGGTAATATGTCCCTATATAATCCTTTTAAACCTGATAATACCATAATTTCGGATGAAAAGGCTGAAGAAATAGCAAATTTTATCATAAATAAATATTGTCAATTTACACCACCAGAGTCAGTTTCTGGCGTAATAACTACAAGTAATGATGGGATTGGCGGTGGTACAGGCACTAAACCTGGCAACATTTCATTTAACTTACGCAATATAGCCGAACATTTAGCCTATCCAGAAATAGCTATTGGGGCTGCTATCGCTTCGCCATTTATAACTATTTTTACAATACTTAAAATATTGACATTTTTAAGATCTAGCATGACAATCAATCTTACAGATAGACATACAGCAATTGTTTGGACAATGTCCACATATGATAATATATCCAATTTTAATAAAACCCAACTCTTAGAATTAGTAAATCAAGAACTTACTAATAATAATCGATATCCCATGAAACAGCAAGAACTTGATACTTTATTGAAAGAGTTAGAAGAATATAAATGTATAAAAAAAGTAGATGCAGATAAATGGGTCTTAGAAGAAAAAGTAGAAATAGAATACAGATAAATTAAATATATAATCTATTATTTTAACTATATACAATTAGTAAATATTACAAGTGTCATTAGTGTATTGTTATGGACATAGATCTTAGTGTAAGAAAAGAAGTAATAGATGGGGCTTTACTGTTTAAATAAGTTTTTTAATAAACAAAACAATAAGGGATCGATCGATTTTGTGTTAATATTGTGCATTCCTTATTCGGGTAGTTCAATCTTTTTTAGAACTTCATCAGTTTCATTGATAACCTTGATTATTAAATCATTAGCATCTTTACGTATAATCGATCTTAGCTGATCTGCACTGCTAATATCGTTATACGCTGTGAAATGTTCAGATGCATATCGTATTTTATTCGTTACTTCAAGCATTCTCCTGTACAGATGTTGGGTTATATCCCTCACAGTTTCGGGTTGGTATTTCTGTAAACCTGTCCCGATATAGGATTCGAAGTTTATGAATGAGATATCTTCCGCAAGTTCTTGTATCGTTAGCCAATTATCATATATGATAGATGGATTGTTATCCAATGTCAGCTTGATTTGCTTTAGAAACGTATAATTATCTTTGATTTCCCTAAATAGCTCTTTGAACAGTATATCCGATTGTTCTTTCTCTAAGATTCTCTGTTGCTCCCTTCTATCATCATCTTGCTTCCTTTCGAACGCCATTGTCTCCTTAAATTGTTGTCTTTCAAAATCGATTGTTTTCTCAAACTGCCATTTCGCTATACGGAATGTTGCTACATATGTGAGTATACCACCCAGAAACGCACCAAATAGTGCAGATCCCACAGCAAGAATAATAGACGTTATATCATCCATATCATATCACTTATCATTAACGTTGTTACTTCATATATGGAAATAAATTTATAGCTAATTATAATTCTTGAAGAGTATGGTTAAAAATTTTTTAATGAGAAATACAAAAATAATTAATAATCTTGCTCGAGATAATACCAATCCCGTAGCTTAGACAGGTCGGAACTACTGAAATCAAAAGCAGCGACAAGCGCTCGGCTGATAACCGAGAGGCCCTGCATTCAAATCGCAGCGGGGCCATCAAATTTTTGGCTATATGGCAACTTTTAAATCCGGACTATTTATTATATTAATAAGTGAATATTATTACTGTTGGCGTTATTTTATTAATCGATTGCAGTTGTCGCATTTCAATGCATATGATAAATTTATTAATTTTCTGCTACTGGCAACATGACCACGAACCTGCTGCCTTGCTTGTAGTCGCCCGGTACCCGGTCTTCGACCCATACCTTACCATGAAAGTCCTCGACGATTGTTTTAGCCAGGTATAAGCCTAGACCTTTTCCTTCAGCCTTTGAGTTACCCCTGGTAAAACGATTAAAGATCTTCGGCTTGAGGTCATCTGGTATTCCGGGACCATTATCATCGATAGTAATTTTATAATAACCGATATCTTGTTCATTGGTTACTCTGATGTCTATTATGAGCGGCCCTGTTGAATGCTTTATCGCATTACTGATAATGTTTGAGAAGACATCTTCTAATAGCTCGTTAGCCTTTACCTGATATTCGAGGACCGGGGTGTAATTAATTGTTATATCTCTTCCGGGAACATTTGAATATTCGCTCTTTAATTTGTATAGGATGTCTCTTATGTTAATTGTTTTTAGCTTCATTTCGGTATTCGTAGCTCGCTGTAGTTTTCTAACATTATCTATGAGATGGGCGCTGTTATTCAACGCCTCGACGGGCTTTATTAAAAGTAATTTGTCCCGTTTTTCGAGCTTCCCTTCAGCCTCTAATGTATCGAGCGCTAATTCCAGAAATCCCAGTGCAGATTGGTTCATGTTATTGATGTCGTGGCCCATCAGGTCAACGTATAATTCAGCTTGAGATTTTGCATTCTTCAATGCCTGCTCTGCTTCTTTGATCTCGGTGATGTCTCTTCCCACCGATTGTAGTTCGATATAGTATCCATTTTCATCAAAAATGGCTTTGTGAACCCATTGCTGCCACCTGCTTTCTCCGCGCCTGATCACATGGTTCTCCGTCTTGACGTGGGGTGTTGAAGGAGTGAGAAGCTTAATACGGTCTTTAAATTTGTTGTGATATTCTTTTGGTATGAACTCCAGGTAACTGTGTCCAGTTATATCCTTGCATTTTACACTATAATATTCGCAAAAAGCTTCGTTTGCAAATGTTAAAGTAAAATTCGTCCCTGAACGGCATATCAACTCTGTCTGGCTATCCACGATCGCACGGTATCTTGCCTCGCTTAAACGTAATGCCTCCTCAGTACGTTTATGCTGCGTGATATCGGATATTAAGTACAATGCGCCCGCGAAGTGATGTTCTTCATCGAAAATGGGTGCGGTAGGAACAATAGTCCATATGTAAGTGCCGTCCTTTTTTCGGAATCGAAAATCAAATTGAACGTTCTCCCCCTCAAGGTTTTTCCTTTTAACCGCTTCAATGCAGCCTATGTCCTCTTCATCCATGAACGCGGTAATGTTTTTTCCAATGATCTCGTTTATTGTGCATCCCAATAAATTAGCCAATTTTCTATTGACAAAAGTAGCCACCTGGTTTTCGTCCATGACTAAAATGCCCTCTTCGGCAATATCGACGATGCGCCGGTATTTTTCCTCGCTGGCTCGCAAGGCCGCCTCGTAGCTTTTTCGTAAACTAATGTCCCGGGCAATTGTCGATGCACCAATAATTCTCCCCTTCTCATCCTTTATCGGAGATACTGTGAGAGAGATGTAGATCTTTTTTCCATCTCTTCTCACGCGCACAGTCTCATAATGATCCACACGTTCGCCTTTTTTTATTTTATCAAGTATCCGATGCAGTTCATCCTGATTCTCCTTAGGGAATATGATTAAAAGTGATAGTCCGATGACTTCCTCGGCCTTATAGCCGTAAATCCTTTCAGCGCCTATATTCCAACTTGTAATGATACCATCTAATGTTTTTCCAATTATAGCATCATCAGAATATTCCACTATGGAGGATAATTCCAATCGTAGCTTTTCTGCCTTTTTACGCTCCGTAATATCCCGGGCGATCGTTGACACACCTATTATTAGGCCTTCCCTATCTTTGATTGGCGATACGGTCATGGACACATCAATGACCGCACCATCCTTCCTTGAGCGCTGGGTCTCATAATGGACGACCCTCTCTCCCTGCATGATCTTTTTCATAATCTGCGGTACATCATCAGGATGGCCCCGCGGGACCAGGATATTAATTGGTTTTCCGATCACCTCATCGGCCCGGTAACCATAGATCTCCTCAGCCCCTTTATTCCAGCTCGTAATAACGCCATCCAGGGTCTTACCTATGATTGCATCATCAGACGACTCAACAATGGATGCGAGGCGATAATTGTCCTCATCATCACAAGTACTGGAAACCATAAATATCAATATAATTAATTATAACTGTTATTATAAAAATAATCCCGATGAAGACCGCAGGTAATATGCGGTGTTTAATTTTCAACCGCTGGTAGCATGACCACGAACCTGGCACCTTTAGAACGATCGCCTATAACTCGGTCTTCTACCCACACTTGACCACCATAGCTGTCGACGAGCGACTTGACCAGGTATAATCCCAGTCCCATGCCTTTGGTTTTAGTGGTACCCCTCAACGTCCGGTTGAAAATAACGCCTTTGAAGTCGTCGAGGATGCCTGGCCCATCGTCTTCGATCATCACGCGGCAATACTTCTTGCCCTTATCTTTTAGAACGTCCATGTCGATGATTATGTTCGTATGATCCCTGGTGTGCTTGATCGCATTACTCACCAGGTTTGCGAATACGTCGTGCAACAATTCATTGGCACGGACCATGCACTGCTCACACCGGTTCGTGTTCAGAGTAATGGCCTTATCTGGAACAGCCCCGAATTCCCGCTGCACATCCCTGAGCACCTCGCACACATCGACTTCCTGGGTCTGGAACACCCCATCTTTGAGCTTCTGCAGCTTCCTCACGTTCTGAATGAGCTGAGCGCTACGCTGCAACACCTCAACCGGCTTATCCAGAAACCTGACCTGCTCCTCACCCGGCGGCAAATCCCTGGCCAGCTCTAGATAACCCAGCGCCACCTGATGCATGTTATTAATATCATGGCCCATCAGGTCAAGGTAGAGCTCCGCTTGAATCTTGGCTCCATTTAACTCTTCCTCGGCCCGCTTTCGTTTCGTGATGTCTAAGACATATATGCGTAGTGCTTTCTTATCGGGGACGCTGTGTATTGTCTCCTGGAAATATGAGCTTCCCAGTGTAACTTCCCTGACAAGGTAGTTCTTTTTATTTGCCTCAAGCTCGTTGACAACCGCCTTCAACCCCGCGAGTATCGGATGAGCCGCCCCTTTTTCATTCAAGTCCGGGAAAATCGTAATAGCGGAAGGGTTCATGTATGACGGATCACCATTGAAGTCTGTCTCGATGATCGGGTTAGGGTTCAAGTTCGGAAAAGACGCAAGATGGGATACTTTCTCATCTACTTGCTTGTGCTCGGTGATGTCCTGTAATATTGCCAGGTTCATGTCACCGATGGACGAGAAAAAGCATAAAACGTCCTTCTTCGAGCCATCCTTGCAGGTTACCATTGCCTCCTGGGGGATGATGCTTGTCTTATTCTTGACTGCATCATCCACAGCCGCATACCACCTGTTTTTCACGAACTCGCAATACACCTGATCGGGATAGGCGAGTGGCCACCACTCGTCGATGCGGGGTATATCCTCCATCGTGTAGCCGAAGGTCTCAACGAACTTCTTATTGATATTGTAGATCTTTTCTTCTCGATATACAACCATGGGAATTGGCGAAGTGTCGATGATCTGTCTAAACATGGCCTCGCTCTGGCTCAATTCCCTGGTCCGTTCCTGCACCTTTTGTTCCAGCTCGTCATGGGAACGGCGGAGCTCTTCTTCTATTTGTTTGCGCTCGGTGATGTCCCGGACGATGGAATAGTTGTATTCTTTATCTCCCAGCCTGGCATAGTTAGCAGAAATTTCTACCGGGATGAGGCGGTTATCCTTCGTCATGAACACGTTCTCGAACGTCATCGAGCCCTGCTTCTTCAGCTCCTCCTCGTGCTCCTGCCAGTCCTCTACACGGTGTTTCTGATTTATATCGAACACTGTCATGGACTGTAACTCTTCCCGGGTATAGCCGAGCATTTTACAGGTCGCTTCGTTGACATACAGGATGCGGCCCATCGGCCCCAGCAAGAACACCATGTCGGCAGCTTTATCGACCATAGACTGGAATAATACCAAAAATTCTCCCATCGGCTCTTGATCGATGACCTCTTTGGGAGTAGTATCGCTCTGCTTTAACTGTGACTCGCTTGCCAGTACCGTAACTCGTTCTTTCAACTCGTTGATACGCTGGTCCTTATCTCCGGCATCTCCACTACGGGTAGTTCTAGACTTCTTGCCAGACCCGGATTTCGACACCATGCCACCGACCTACAAAAATATAATGATTGAATAGTTATCGCTAAATCTGATATTTGTCTAATATTTGTCTAATATTTGTATATGAAATATAACCTCCACGGCCTAATATAAATATTTTATAATAAAGCAAATGCTAATGGGTCAAGAATGCTCAAAAATATTAAGTGATTATAGCCTTGATATTATCGTTTAAAGCTATTTTTTACCTTCCTGTATATTCGCTTTCCAGTAGTACAATGTCCGAGCGGATACATCCATATTAACAGCATCCGCTTCGGCTATCAATAATAGCACTTTTTCCGGGTTCGCATAAGCCCCGAATTCTTAACATAACGAAGAAACTGCTATTATCTCAGAAATCTTTTATATTAGTAAAGAGGCCTGCGTTCAAATCGCAGCGGGGCCATCATTTTTCTTGGGGATATAGTTGGGAGCGTCAAACGCCAACATCAACTATGCAATTACTATTTTATAAGTTAGTCATTCAAATTTCATCGTGCCCATGATATGTAAGAGTCGTCATATCCATCCTCGGATTGATTTCAACCTCTTTACCATAGCTTGATAATTGTTTAGGTTAGTATAGCTTACCGTTCTTCCAATAAAAATTTTTTGATGTGCTTCTCGAATATTTTTTATAAACGCTCGGGTAGAGCGCTGGATATTTAGCCTCTTCTAATGGTATTAGATACATTTCTTTAGGATAATCACATGTCCCATGGAGCCCTATGACCACGTATACTGGTATTCCTCTTTCCATGGCAAAGTTTCTTATCTTACAAGTTGATCATGATTACTCCATTCTAGCATACCATCCTTATTGAGATGCGAACGGAATTTTGCTTCTACTGCGAATGTGGAATCGGTTGGCTTATACCTGA
The DNA here is from genome assembly GCA_963780665.1 of uncultured Methanocellaceae archaeon. GTDB lineage: Archaea > Halobacteriota > Methanocellia > Methanocellales > Methanocellaceae > Methanocella. The sequence goes on from CAWACJ010000004.1 coordinate 191,203, forward strand.
ACGTGAAGTCCGGGTTTAAATCGCTCTCTATATACCGATCCCCCTGACCAGCGAATTTATGCGTCATTTCAACTATGGAGAAGTATTTTTCATCAAACCTATCCAAAACGAAATTTTCGAATCCGGACCCCTTCACTTCCGGCGCGAGATCCGATCGATAATTGGTAACGTTCGCGTTAGTAGGAGCGAGAGTATCAGATTTAACTATCCGATCATAAGACGAACTTTTCTCTCGGCTTTTGAATAATAGACGACCACAAAAAGACAATCCGTCATAAGTGAAAGAGAATATATTATAAATAATCCTCGCGATTGGTGGTAATTCATCAAACAGATCATATCTACCGCGTTTGCCCATATTTCGTCGCCCCACATTTTTCGAATAAGCATATATCACAGATACAAATAATATGATTTATTCATCTTCTAATAGACTAATTGGCTTAGACTTGTATTCATCAGCCTTCGCAAGACATTTATTTGCTCTAGCAGGTTGATGTTCTCCGATTAACGTTGATCCCTTTATTTGCCACGCTTCAGATTTTTTCGGATTGTATTTTAGTAGTAAATTGGCCGTTTTAATTGCGTCATCGTAATGGTTTTGTGCCAATTCTGCGCGAGCTTTATTCTATAAGAATTCCTCTTCAAATCTTAATTTTAAAGCTTTTACAAAATATTTTTGGGCTGCACTTGGTTTATTGTATGATAATAAAACAACTCCCTTTTTGTTTAAAACATAAGGGTCTTTTGGGAAAAGGCCATATGCTTCATCAATAATTGTTTCCGCATCCTCAATTTTGTTTAATATAATTAACATGGTAACTTTATTAGACCAACCTAATGAAAATTTTTTATTTTTCTGGATAATACTATCAAAGCAGTTTAGCGCCAATTCTCGGTATTTGTAGTTGTATTCATATATGAGTTCCTATCATATATTGCACCACTACGATTTAATGCTTCAACATTGTCCGGATCATTTAATAAAATTTCTTGGTTTACTCTTTGTGCTTCTTTTAGGTCCAAAACATCGATGTATAAGTCTACTTTAATAGATTGTAAAATAATTGATTTATCCACTAATTCTATTTTGTCATCTAAAAAAGCAATAGCCTCTGGAGACTTTTTCAAACCCTTCAGCGAGTTAGCTTTATTGGCTATTGCATGAATAAAGTTAGGATCAACTTCAAGAGCTCTATCCGCGATTATTATAGCATCCTTAAACTTTCCCATTCTAACTAGGTTTCCAGATTTGTTATTTAAGGCAAATTTATTATTAGGATCTATAGCCAATATTTCATCGTAGCATTCATTGGATTCCTCTATCTCATCTATTCGCTCTAAAATAAATCCTTTATTTAACAAAGCCTCGACATTCGTGGGAGTAATATCTAGTGATTTATTAAGAAACATTAATGCATCTTCAGCTTTTTCTAATCCGTAGAAGAACAAACTTATTTGTTGATAGATTAAGGCTTTTTGATTTAAGTTAGTATTATCGATTTTAAGCAAGCTATCTTTAAGAGCATCGGCAACATCTGATGGATTATTTAGATTATAAGTTTTATCTGTATTGAACTGTAATTCTATACCTAATTGTTTTCCGACCTCTGAAGTAAGTCTTATTGCTTCATCTGGATTTTTTACATTCGTAACTGGTGGAACCTCTTCATCAGGAAAATAATATTTACAAATATTTGGGTAACTAAAGAGTATGTCTTGGAATTTTAAACCTGTCCAATCAATGACCTTACAGGTCCTATGATTTTTCCCGATTCGAGATCATCTTTGCAATCTGGTGTTGTGTCATAATTTGATATTATATAATACTCGTCGATATTTTGGTCTGAAGCCCGAGCGATATCTGCATGGATTTCTTTAAATGAAACCCCATGTCCTTGTTTCTTACATTGAAACCGACACTTTACGCTAAATTCATCCCCATTTGCCCGTCTATACATGTAAGAGGCTTCGATATCTCTTCCACCATCGGACCACCGCCACGCAATATAACATTATTGTATTTCATCGCACATAGCAGTTCATAAACCAAATTTTGAAATGTAGAAAATTCTAGAGTGTTGAGTATATCCTTCCATTCATTACGGTTTTTGAAATTATTCTCACTCATTTACAATCTATCCCATAACAGATGAAATATTATAACAATAAAGTTAGTAAGTAATTAGTATGTCATAAAACTATGGACATATTATCCATTGTTCGATTGCATGTATCATATAAGAGATATATTGCATCATAATTTACTGGCATTTGCTGATAATTTACCGGTAAAATACCGGTTATAACCGGTTAAAGACGCTTTACCGATAATATAACGCGATAGTTTCGTTTTTACTTTACCGTAAATCTTAATCTTCTTTCCCCATTTCAGGTTCTTTTTAATATACCACAATGTATTACGGTTAATTACTAATTGGCATCTCTCTTCGGGAGTCATATTCAATAGGATTTCCATGATATCGATGTTATCATTCTCTTGTATCTCGGCTTTATGCCGGTAAATCGCCTTATCCGAAATATTCAGATCCTTAGCAGGATCGAGACATGAAAGCCTCTGCTTCTCGATCAGCGCATGAACGATCGTTTGTATCGACTTCCTGCATATCATCGACACCAGCACTTTTTCATATATCCAGTAAACACGAATCGCCATTAAGCAGCGACAAGCGCTCGGCTGATAACCGAGGGCCCTGCGTTCAAATCGAAGTGGATTCATCATTTTTCTTGGGATATATACGGCTGCCGTTTCTTGCCATATCTTCATGTTATTGAAATCTAGTGTTGGCGCTTTCCTAACATTGATTATAAACAAATACTAATGAGTATTATTGAGTTAACAAAGGCATGATATGTAAAATAATACTATTATTAATTGTTGTTAAAAAAGTTAAATAATGTCGCTAAATAATATTGAAGGTATATCTTTTTCTAGTTCATTCCGATGTTCAATAATAAATTGTTTACATTGAACAAAATCTTGTATATTTGGATTCATTCTTCTGGAAATTAATATAGCGGTTGTTCTAGGGACGCCGTTATTTAATAATGTTAAAGTTGTTTTCTTACAGGCCCCTACTTCCAAATAATATCCTAAGTCCATGGCTACAGGTGTCATCTGTCTGTCTTCTAAGACTTGGTTTAATACATCAACATAACAGCTAATATCTCGGCAAATTTCGAATTTCAGTTTATCATTGATATTTTTTAGTATGTCCTCAATTCTTTTATTTATGTATTTTTTATCTACATTTAGACCTGAACTCGTTCGTTTTTTATATGCGATATCCTCATTAATTATTTCTGCAATCGTTTTTTCGTTAGCCCAATACGAACATAATAACGCTAAGTAATTTGTTAAAAGACCATAGTCTCTAACAAAACATTCATCGATAATGCCTAGAATATTTTTTAAATTATCATAAAAGTAAAAGTTTGATGGGTGTAATGGGATAGGCAATGAATTGGATTCTATGTTTTTTAGTTTAATGTATAGTTGGTTTTGAAGTCTTGGATCGACGGATTGATTCTTTAGTATAATATTAGAAGGCAATATTATTTCTTCAACTATTTTTTTTGCTAATGCTACAATATTATCGAGGTCTCTATCATTGATAGTTGAATCTCTCTTTAATAGCTGTCCAATAAATTCTTCATTCTCTTGTCTAATTTGATTTATGATAAACCTTGTTACAGCGGCCTTAACATCCTCATCATAGCTTTGGACGTCTAAGTTTGATTTTAGATGTGCAATAATTTTTTCTTTTTTCTCTGATACGACATCCTCCATCGAACTTTTTATTTTATGGTTTTGTTTTTCTATGCTAGGTTTGTAGCTATCTTCGTCCCATTTATCAACATCGATACAAAAAATATTTCCATGGAAGTCCTTCATCAACCTACCTGCTCTTCCTGATAAATTCAGAAATGCGATATCATTCATAGCGTTTGGACCTGATTTAGGTTTATGAATTATAATATTTTTTGCCGCAAGATTTACTCCTTCCAATAGGGTGCTTGTACAGCATATCACATCGATGTCCTTATCAGAGAATAATAACTCTATAGATCTTCTCGCGGATTGAGGCATTCTTCCATAATGGTAACCAATTCCGTTCTTTAGATAATCAATTAGATAATATTGCGGGTGTATCGTTTTAGCTAAAAATTCAATTACTTGGTCAATATTATTATTTGTCTTTTTATTGTGCGTATAAGAAGAGATAACTTCTGCAACTTCTCTGCAATCATGAGGGCGATTGCAATATACAATTGTAGAACCATCTTTTGTGAAATTTGATAATACCCACGCTTTCCTATTATTTGGCTTATTGGGCACTTTTTCGCCATTTATTTTGGACTCTATAACAATTTCTTTTCCCAACTCTTGCGACACACATTTTACATCGACTTTATTTCTAAATGTGGAGATACTAACAAGATTTTGGCTAACTGGCGAGAAATTTGTCTTAAAAACCTTAAGATTATTGATAGAAAATATTGAACCTAATTTTTCTGGGTTTAGACTAAATGGAGATATGAATATAACTTGTATATTTGGGCTAGAATTGATGAGTTGTTGTATACTAGATTCTAAAATAATTCCTCTTGCTCCAACTTCAATATTCTGAGCTTCATCAACTATTAGCAAATCTGCATTCAATGATTCGTGTCTACCTTCGATTGTCTGCAACCGTTCCTGCGTCAAAACATAAATAGCTCGATCTGATTGCTTCTTTCCTTCTCCTACAATTTCCCAAGATGATGTTAATATGTCTACATTAGGAATCGAATATTTACTTAGCACTTTTTTAAATTCCCGTTGGACCTGCGAGATTAAAGCCCTAGTCGGGACTATATAAATAATTATAAATTTACCACTACTATCTTTATCCATTGTTTTAATATAGTCGATTACATATCTACTTAGAATGTATGATTTTCCAGCAGATGTTGGCGCTGATATGGATATATTTTCTCCCATCCTTAAGGATTTGAAAACATCAGCTTGGAAATCGGTTATATAATCTATATTATCGCTAATTCTAAGCTTGTTTAAAGTCGTTTTTCCAATAATTTCAGCACTGATACTCGGAGTAATATCAATTATATTATCAGTCTTATATATATTAAAAAAGTCCTTTGTTCCATATTGATAAATAGTCATATGTAAGAGTGGAAAATTCCCCAACCTCAAGAAGACCAGTTCTGATGCAGCTTTTAATATTTCATTATTTACAGCATTGGGATCCGTACTTTCCATAATAGAAGAGGCAATTTTTAGAGCAATCCTTTTATGGGCCTCATTTTCAGAACATGCGAATATTGCTGCACATTCAATTAACCGTTTAAAAGTCATCGATGATAACTTTTGGTTATTTGGAAAGATATTATTAGCTAGTAATTGCTCAAAATCTGTGATAAACTCTTTACTTGAAGCGATATTATGGCTCAAGTCATAATAAAATGAATTAGTGTTCAAGATATCATCTTTGTAAAGTTTTCTTTTATCTGGGCAACATCTTTAAACGGTATAAAGAAAAAAATGATCGAATTATTGATTTTAGATAACTTCTTATTGGTTTCGGAAATACGATATAAGCCAGCTGAATGTTTTGAAAGATGACTTTTTAAATAATCTTCCATACCATCTCTGTTTCGAAGATTTATTTTTTCTAATGAGTCCCAATTAAATCCAATAAAAATTGAATATACTTTCTTTAAATTAGTGCGGTCTTGTTTATAAGGATTTAATATGTTTTTTATCTCGTCAGAGTAATCCCCAAACTTAGAAATGTCTATATTATTGCTTATCAAATCGACCTCAAAGCTTTCTTTATCCGGACTAATATGGAATGTTTTCTATACTGTCGGACGCATCTTGGATTGCTTTTTTATGGTCCCCTCTGACTTTCGCTTCTCCATAATATAATACAAAATTGTCGCCATCTGCGCCTAAATGGATAGCATCAAGCCCATGATAATGTACATTCCGATTAGTTTTTAAAGTCATTTTATTAAGAATCTGAGGGGCATTTTTAAAAGATTCTAATAATGCGAATAAAATTAGTTCCCCTACCTCACCAGAACCATCAGATTTTACGAATCTTCCTTTAGCTTTATTCACAATTTCTAATGCATTATCTGGACTAATTTGATCATACTCTTCCTTTTTCAATGAATATTTTATTATTAGATTCCTTAAGGTCATTAATAAATCCATTTCTCTTATATCATCAGCCGTGCAACGGATAAGAAAAAAATCACAATTTATATTTTTAAGCCCCTTTTTCGGCTCAGAACAAACGCAGTATATACATGAATCTAATTGATGCCTGGGAACAGATAGAAACGTCCTTAAAAGATTATCATGTTCTTCCACGCTGCTAAAAGACATTTACCCTCCCACAGTTAAAACAGTTATACTATGCTTACCTATATAATTATTTACTAGTTAAGCGATTGCTTTGGAGTATCATTTTTTCATTTTAATTTTTACTCTCTTAGATATTTTGATCTTCTTATCACCTCTCAAATTTTTCTTTATATACCATAGCGTTGACCTGTTAATGCCTAGTTGTCGCCTTTCTTCTGGTGTCATATTCAATAGCATATCCCTTATATTCGCTTCATCGCTTCGTTTTTTCACGTCTGGTATATTGAACTTTAGTAATTTCAACCTGTCAATAATATAGTTGGCTAGTTGTTGGGTATTGTCTTGGTGTTTTCTTCTGAAATTTGGAAGATAAAAAAGTGATATGAACAGAGAGAGCTTACTCGAGTACCTCTCGTACCTCTTCGAGCTTCTCCCGTATGGGAATCTGCTGTGGGCATTTCTCTTCGCATTCCCCGCACTTCTGGCAGCTGGACGCCCGTTGCTTCTCCGACATATACGTCATATACGATATCTTCGCGTCGTCGGCCTTGCCGAACATTGCGGCGTTGTTGAGCATGCGGAAGTTGCCCGGTATGTCGACGCCCTCAGGACAGGGCATGCAGTATTTACAGCCGGTGCAGTCCACGGCCACCACGGACCGATACTTCTTCTCGACTTTCTCATACAGGCGTTTTTCCTTTTTCGTCAGCGAGCCGGGTATAGCGCTGTCCGCCAGCCTCACATTCTCCTTGACCTGATCCAGAGTAGACATGCCGCTCAGCACGACATTAGCCTCCGGGCGGTCCCACACATATCGAAGAGCCCACTCCGCGGGAGTCCTTCTAGTATCCGCCTTATCCCAGATCTTCTGCACCGCATCCGGCACGACGCCGCTGAGCTGGCCGCCCTTGATCGGCTCCATAATCGCCACGCCCAGGCCTTTTTTCGCCACGTACTTCAGCCCCCTCAGGCCGGCTTGGTACGCAGTATCCATATAATTAAACTGTATCTGGCAGAAGTCCCAGTCGTAGTCATCCACGATGGGCTCGAAGCTCTCGGACTCGCCATGGTAAGAGAAACCGGCATGCCTGATCCGGCCGTCCTTCAGGGCGCAATCCATGAAATCCACGATGCCTGCATCTTTAAGGTTGCTCCACCGGTTGAAGTCCAGGCTGTGCATCAAATAAAAATCGATGTGATCGGTTTTTAGCCGCATGAGCTGCTCTTTGAGAATACGGTCCATCTCTTTCCGGTTCGGGATGATATAAGTCGGAAGCTTTGTGGCGAGGTAGACTTTATCCCGGAGGCCACTCTCATGCAGGATCTTGCCCACGACCCTCTCGCTCATGCCACGGTGGTAGACGTAAGCCGTGTCGACATAGTTGACGCCGTTGTCGATGGCGTATGTTAGCATGGCCTCGGTCGTCTTCTCATCGATGTCCTCGAACTTGCCGCCTAGGACCGGAAGCCGCATGGCGCCGAAGCCCAGCACGGATACATCAACGCCCGTCTTACCGAATTTCCTGTAAAGCATGATTATTGTACCTGAAGAATTAACTTTAGCCCGCAATTCCTATTAACTTGTCGTACGCTTCGGTCATCGATAATAGCACTTTTCCGGGTTCATATAAGCCCCGAATTCTTAAAAAACGAAGAAATTTGCTATTATCTCAGAAAACCATTTCCATCTGCTCCATATGATAAACTACATAAAAAATATAATATACAACCGATTACTAAATGTGAATAACTATGATTATTAGAAAAGAATCGGAAGAAGAGTTTAATCAGATATACGAGTTAGTAAAAATTGCATTTCAAACAGCGAAAGTAACCAATGGCGATGAACAGAACTTTGTCAACAAGCTTCGTGCAAGCGAAAATTATATTCCCAATCTCGCTCTCGTTGCAGAAGAAAACGGTAAGCTGATCGGACATATGATGCTGACCAGGGCTCACATTATAAATAATGATCATAAGCATGAAGTACTATATTTAGCCCCCGTATCTGTTGCATTAGAGTGTAGATGTAAAGGTATTGGCGCTGAATTAATAAAAGAAAGTTTTAGACTGGCAAGAAATATGGGCCATACCGCCATAGTTCTCGTCGGCGACCCGGCCTACTACCATAGATTCGGTTTTAAGTCAGCTATAACATTTGGCATCAAGCCTAAAATGGAAATACCGGATGAATATGTGATGGCATGTGAACTGGTGCCCGGGGCATTGAATGGAATAAGTGGTGTGACAGATTGTTTCTGATCGAATGAAGATACTAAGAAAATTTAAAAAATTATAAAATGGGATTCATAAGGTCGGAAATGCTGAAATCAAAAACAGCGATAAGCGCTCGGCTGATAACCGAGAGGCCCTGCATTCATATCGCAGCGGGCCATCATTTTTCTGGGGATATGCTCAGGGCATGAAATTTTGCACTTTTTACATATTATTGAAAATAAGTCGTTTTATCAAATGTCACATTTTCAATTATGACAAAAAGGCGGCTCTTTGAACGTATGGACGCCATAGGGTTAACTCTATAACTAGATCAGGGCCAAGGCTTATAGTCCTACCGCAGAAAACCATTTTGAAATCGGCTATCGTTACGGCCTTTATCTGATCGGGCGTCTACTTACCATCCTTTTTGGTTCGCGGATCGTCGTTCGTGTCGACATATTCGATGCCAAGCGGCCCAATCGCCGTCACTTGCGTGATGTAGTCGCTTGACTTTGCCCAGTGAAAGTGGGATGTGCTGCCGGGCAGAATGATCACGGCGCCGGGCGGATAGGCCACCAGCTTATCGGCGTCGAACTGATCGCCCAGGCCGATGTAGAAGATACCGGAGATGACTGTGTATATCCGGTCTTCCAGATGCTTGTGTGGCATCAGCTTCACGCCGCGGGGCACCTTGACCCGGATCACGTAAGGGCCTTTCTCCGAAGGTTGGCCCACGACAACGGCGAGGCGCACCGAAGGCGGGAACGCCGCGAAAGGCTTCCAGTCGATATCCTCGGGCAAGACTGCCTTGAAAACGTCTTGCCCTGGCTGATGGGATGGGGCTCTTTCTTTCATGGAAACCCTTTCTAACATGTGAGGCAGCCGGACTAAGAGCCTAGACCGCCTTCACCGTCTCCGCGGCGACCACTTTCAGCAGATTTTTTGCCGCAATAGTCGATGATGCGGGATTCTGCCCGGTAACCAGGCGGCCGTCCACGATGGAAAAAGGCTGCCAGTTGGGGACTTTCTCAAAGATGGCTCCGAGGCGCATCAGTTCATCCTCGACAAGGAACGGCACAACTTTGGTGAGCTGAACCGCTTCCTCCTCGCCATTCGTAAAGCCGGTTACCCGTTTCCCATTCACAAGAGGCTTACCTTTGTATGTGACATGACGGAGCACACCAGGAGAGTGACACACCAACGCCACCGGCTTGCCGGAGTTATAGAAAGACTCGATCAACGCGATCGAAACCGGGCTCTCGGCCAGGTCCCACATAGGGCCATGTCCGCCCACATAAAAGACGGTGTCGAAATCCTCCGCTTTCGCGTCTGCAAGCTTGATGGTATGGGCAAGGGCTTTTTTGGCTGCCTCATCCTTCTTGAACCGCGCCATGGCCGGGGTCTGATTTTCAGGCAGATCGCTCTTCGGGTCGATCGGCGGCTGACCGCCTTTCGGTGAGGCGAGCGTTAGCTCTACACCGGCGTCCCTGAAAACAAAGTACGGGGCCGCAAATTCTTCAAGCCAGAAACCGGTCTTGCGACCCGTGGTGCCCAATTGATCGTGGGATGTCAGTACCATCAATATTTTCATCTTCTTCCTCCTTTGTTCTATCTTAGCCGAACGTGAACGCAAATAATATATATTTATATTATAATAAATAATTCGAATATATATGCTACTTTTTGAGGAATAAACTGGTTCCGTTGTAAAAATTTTATGAAAGGGATTTACTAATACAACGCCATCAACGGTCGGTTTCACCATTAAAGATAAGACGAAAAGATCGGTTATCAACTTCGGCGACATAAAAATTGCAAACCTCGCTTACGTTATTGGTACGGGTTTCCAATCGAGTTTTATTTCTCTGATTGATACATCGACCAATATCATGTCCCCATTTGCCATAGATCTTGGACCCGAGATAGTGAAAGACGTTGCGTTTAACCCGGCCGGCACAAGTGTATACGTAGTAAGCTTGTTAAGCAATAACGGCAACGTCTCGGTAATTGATACCACTGCCAACAAGATCGTAACTACTCTACAGGCAGGATTTGGGGCAAACAAAAGTCTGTGGTAACTAAACGGCAATTGTAACTAAAAATAAATGGTGGCAATGAATGACCTAAGACTGGATGCCACCATCATTTTTATTTGTTTGAGATAATTTCACGCAGATATTTTGCACTTATTACGACTTTGTTGAAAAAAGTAAATTGTTGTTTGTGGGTTGTAGGTCATATTAGGCAGATTCAAGAGCTCGTTTTTTCCACTCTTCGACATTTACACCTTTGGTCAATAGCCACAAAGTAAGTGAAACTTCCGCAATGAAACTAACGGCGAGACCCGGGTAAGTTATTACGCTATAGCCAGGGAAAAGGAAAAACTGGAAAAACCATATCAGAACGCCCACAAAATCAAGGATCAACAATATGCCTAAAATTCTGGGAAGGAAGCCCGACTTGTAAATTAAATAACCAAGGGGAAGTAGCCAGGTGCCATAGAAGATCTGGGCGATCATGAACCCATTTGTGTATAAATTGATAAATAACATTGCCAGCGCTTGCAGTTGATCTACCTGGAATACTTTTAAGTAATCGGCACCACTTAAAAGCAGCACGACAGCAAATAGATTAAGCATATTAAAACACTGTATTGCGACACCGCCCAGGTTTACTAGCACGAACAGTAAAGCCAGGTTTTTATTAACCGGTTTTAACAACACGTATAAAGCCCAGGCTGCCAAAAGAAAAAACACGCCACATAGGACCTCGTCAATAAAATCGAAGCGGAAAAGCCACTCGGAAGCCATGATATTACTGGCCGTTGCGGCGGCATCTCCTAATACAATCAGTTTAGAACGAATAACGGATGACACCATAAGGGTCACGATCATCAGTAGATACAAGAATCCTGCTGTTCTTGCGATATTTTTAATTGAACTATTTTTAGTCATATCCAGATCCATAAAATCACTCTCTTCTATTTTTCCAACTATTTTATTTTCCCGAGTCTTTTTTCAAAGGCTAACATGATTCCTTTTTAAAATGATATGGGATGCCCGGTTTATGCCCGGGCCCTTCTGCGGTTTCTCCACCGGTCGTACCGATAATACGCGCTGAAGACAGGCCGGAAGACGAAGCCGATGACCTTCATGTCCGGGCCCTCCAGCGCCTTCGCCACGCTCTTGAGCTCCGCTGGTATGTCGATGTGCTGGGTGCAGACTTTCACGCACTTGCCACAATTTTTACACTGGGACGCATACCCTTTCCTACCGGACCCATCGATGCCCTCGCCCACGTAGATCATGTACATCATTTTTGCGATCATGGGACTGCCGAGGCTTATATTGTTGAAGCATTCGAAGCAATATGGGATGTTGACACCCGCCGGACAAGGAAGACAGTAATGGCACCCGGTGCAGCCGACTTTTACCTGCTTGCGGTAAACGTCTTTGACACGGCCGACCAGCGCCAGTTCCTTCTCCGTCAGCGAGCCGGGCAGCGCCTCGTTTGCCACCCGGATGTTTTCCTCGATATGGCTCTCTTCGTTCATGCCGGACAGCACCACGGTCACCTCCGGGTGGTTCCAGACCCAGCGCAGCCCCCATTCGGCCGGGGACCGCTTGATGTCCGCTTCGTCCCAGATCGCCAGTACCTCCTTCGGCGGCGCTTTGACAAGGTTGCCGCCACGCAGCGGCTCCATGATTACGACACCGAGGCCTTTTGAAGCGGCGTACTGCAGCCCTTCTTTACCCGCCTGGTTCGTCTCGTCCAGGATGTTGTACATGATCTGGCAGAAGTCCCAGTCGTAAGCGTCGACCATCTCCTTGAAGTCCACCGTCCCATTGTGAGTGGAGAAACCGATGTGCCTGATGCGGCCGTCTGCTTTAGCCCTCGCGATGAAATCGATGACGCCTATTCCTTTCAGCCGGTTCCATGCGCCGGGCGACAGGGCGTGGAACAGATAGTAGTCGATGTGATCAGTCTGCAGGTTGTGCAGCGACAGGTCGAGCAGCTCGTCCATGTCTTCCCTTTTTAAGACCTTGAAGAGCGGCAGCTTGGTCGCGATCTTCACTTTTTCCCGGTAGCCGTCGGCGAGCACCTTGCCGACGAACGCCTCTCCCTCGTAGCTGAACGCCGTATCCAGGTAGTTCACCCCGTGGTCGATGGCGTAGCGGATCTGCTTCGTCGCCCGCTCCGTGTCTATGCCCCTACCCTTCTTCGGCAGCCGCATCAAACCGAAACCAAGTGCTGACAGGCTGTCGCCTGTCTTTTTCATCGTTCTGTACTGCATATTTCCGTCCGTCTATTTGAGTTGAATAATCTCCATTTACATCCACTCCCATGCATACCAGATAGTCAATAAATTAAACACAAGTCCTACGCCTATCAAGAACTTATCGTATGCCGAAGGGTATGTGGGCAATCCGATGAGGTTAAAGCCGAAAAAGAATAAGGCAACGAGGATGTTTACCCAGCGATTGAAGGGATTATTCAACGTCAGTGTCAGTATGACCATTACAACCGGGATCACCATTAGTATTGCAATTCCCAGCAACAGTCCCTGAGTTATTGGCCTGCCCCCGATTTCTCCCGGCTTGAAGTCGCCGCTATATAATCGTAGCACATCCCCCAAAAGAAAAGCTAACATGAGAGATATCCACAATGCCGAAAGCAGGATTTTCGTATCTTCCATTTCAATCGTCTCCCTCAGGCCTCACTCGGCCTGGCCGTCCCTAAGGTCTCCGTATATGAAGAACCGGGCGGTCTGCCACAGCTTTTTGGCAGCGTCGATCAGCGCGCCAATTATGGCGAAGGCAAGAAATACCTTGATGCCTGTCTGGATCATCACCGATAGCTCGGGGTTGAACGGGAACGCCTGAAGAAGCCATACGGTCAGCAAGGCACTTGCGAGGCTCAGCCCGGTTTCCAGGAGCGACGGCACCCACTTCTGCCGGAGCACGAGGTAAAGTAGTTGGGCTGCGATCGTCACAGCTAACATCGCGATGTAGTACGGTACGAACGTGCCGAACGCCGGCGATAACAGCGGCACCAGCCTGCCCGTGCTAAAATCTGCGAGGAAAGGTATTCTGGGCCAAAGCAGCCCAACCACGATAAGCCCGAATACCGACCCGGCTATTACGATGCCGATCTTGACGGGAGATGCGGGATAGTCGAGGCTTTTTCCGAGCCTTTGTAGACGTGTTTTATAAGTCATCTTGAGCCTGGACTCGTACAGGTAGATGGCGAAGAAGATGACCACAAGCGCTACGATCGCCAGCGCCAGCGCCGACACGACCGAGATGATGACGCCAATGGAAATTCCGGCTGCATCAGGTGCCACGACAGAAATGATCACGGCTACCAGCAGGAAGGCAATAGCAATGCTTGCCAGAAACTGTACAGCTTTCCAGATGCCGCTCTTTTTAAGGAAGGTTTCCTTCGAAGGGTACATGGCAGCGAGCTTCGCGGGTGGCATCATCCCGGACAATACTTCTCTGACGATACTTTCATCGACCCCTATCCCTCGTATAGCTGCAATAGCTTCGGCGCTATCATAGATGTGCGACTTCAGTTCCCTGCCGACTTCGGCCCGCTGCTCCTGGCCCATGTCTTTGGTGACCTTTCCGACATATTCGTCGATCAACTTCTCGTACATTTACTTCTTCCCCCGTATCCAGCTTTCGCCGTCACCGGCCCGTTGTTCATCGAACCGAGCGAGGCGAGCGTCTTCTCCCTCATTTTCCGTCCATATTCCGTGATCATGTAATACTTCCTAGAGCGTGGACTCGTGGTCCCTGGCGGATCTGTCTTGTCGCTCGCTCCATGTCTGTGCCCCAGCCCTTCTTCGGTAGCCGCAACAAGCCGAAACCCAGTGCTGACAGGCAATCGCCCGTCTTTTTCATCGTTCTGCACTGCATATTTCCGTCCGGCATTTTACGTTACTGACCAGTTTTAATTATCTGTTTTGGCAAACAATGAAGCGATCGCAGACGGATTGAATCCTTTAACGATCAGCCATACTGCTAAAACCATTTCTTGCAACAATATGGGAAGGTTAAAAACGACCTGGATCGTCGACAGAGGGTCTAGCAGGCGGAACATCACTAACAGGCTTGCCACCATGCACAATATGATTCCGATGATGCCCCAGCCTGATAACCATCGAGGAATGAGCTTTGTCTGATAAAATATATAATAATACATCAGGGCACCAAGGCACCAGGTCAGCAACAGCGGCACATTGCCCACCCAATTATATCCAGCTAGTAATAATACGCCCAGGGTTTGAAAATACGATGAGTCCGGAGTTCCGGCTTTTATAAATTCCTGGCTTAATGTCAATAGTAATATCATGCCGATCACTGAAACAATATAGAGCACTCCTTCCATAAGCCTGAAACCAACCGCTCCAAGGGCCAGAGCTTCATCATATTTTCTTAGGATCGGATACAGCCAGATCGCAATACTGGCACATGCAGCAGCCATAATAAGCACAAAAAGTACTCCTACGATTACCTGATTCTCATTTGCAGAAATTTTAGTCAGATAATCCGGACTACCCAGAATATCCCCTGTAAAAACAACACTTAATATGCCTGCAGCTGTCCCAATTATAAATAATACTCCCACAATTATTGCGGTCCTATTGATCGAACGCATATTACTTATTTCTAGACTCATTTAATCCCTCCCATTTTGATCTATAGTAGCCTTATTCAACAGGAGCAGCCGCGCCGTCTTCCATAGTTTGGAGGCGGCGCCGACGAGCATCAGCATGATCAGTATGGCCAGCAGCACCCGGATGCCACTCTGGATACCAGCCGACAGCTCCGGGTTGAACGGGAATACGGACAGGATCCATAAGTTCAGCATGGCGTTGCCAACGTTCAGTATCGCTCTCATGAGCGAGGAGAACCACTTTTTCCTGACGACCAGGAAAAGCAGCCACACTACGATGTTGAGGAAGCCCAGCAGGTTGAACCAGAGCAGGAACCCTGCGAAATTCGAAGATAGTAACGGTACCATATGCGAGGTCGTCCCGAAGCCTGCCGGGAATGGTACCCTGGACCAGAAGAGGTTCAGCAGGGCTAGCAAGACGATCGTGACACAGATCCCGATGAAGACGCCAGGCGGCGAACTCGCGGAGTCAATGCTCTTATCCCGACGCTTCTGTCGGGCCTCGTATGGTGGTACCTTAAACATGGCCTCGTAAAAGAACATTACCGCCATGCAAAAGAGTATAAAGACGATGATCGCCAGCGCGAGCACGCCTACGATGGACAGGGTGGCTGCAAAGGGGAACGTGTCGAGCGTATAGGGAAAAGCCAGCCAGAGGATGCCCGCTACCAGCAGGAATACGGCCGCAATGCTGCCCAGGACGAGGATCACATTGCGCAGGCGCCTCATCTGCCGGAACGTCCCGGGCGTGGGGTATATCTCGGCCAGCTTCGATGCCGGCATCATATTACGGATCACTTCGCTAATGACCGCATCGTCGACTGGCGTCTTTCTTTCCGTGGCCAGCGCGTCGGCACTGTCCATGATGTGCGTTCGCAGCTCTTTCTCCACTTCTTTTTTCTGCCTGGGGCCCATGTTCCGGGTCACTTCTCCCAGATATTCATCGATTAGCGTTTCGTACATCAATGCCCTCCTTTCGTCTTGCCTTCCATTCGCTCGATCGCCGCGGTGTAATTTTTCAGTGATGCGAGCAGCTTCGCCCGGATTTCTTTCCCGTAGGCCGTGATCACGTAGTATTTCCGTGGCCGCGGGCCGTTCATTTCCCACTTGCTCGATAGCAGCTTTTCGCCCTCGAGCCGCCCCAGGATCGGGTACAACGTGCCATCCTCGACGCCCAGGCCATCTTCCTTCAGGCTCTTGATTATGTCATAGCCGTAGCTCTCCTCCTCGAGGAGGCACAGGATAGCCACCTGCATCATGCCTCGCTTGACTTCTATCTCATAGCGTTCGACGATGTCGTCCATCGGTATCACTCGTGGTGCCATATAATCTGTGTGGCAAGTACTCTTGCTACACAAGATACTGTATCACTCTATGTATAAATAACTAGCGATGTCTGACACATCGGCTGAACTACGATCGCTTCGGCATTGAACTACATCGATACGACAACACCGCCTCGGAAGCAATACTTTTATAAATAATGTTTATAAGAAAATAGTACGGTTTCTCTGTCTGTAATATCCCCACCTCACCGTTTTTCCAGGAATATATACAGGAAATGAAAAGTATATATTTTTAATATATTTGTATTTTAATAAATACAAAGCTTGTTTTTAGAGTAAAATTTTTAACTAATATTTCGATAAGATTAATAGCGGTGCTCCACAACCGAAACACACGATCGCCTCTATAATTAAACCTCGGTAGAGCAGATATAACCCTACAATAATCAGGATAATACCCAGAATAATAAACAACGTATATCTAATCGTTTTTTTCTTCCCAGAACCAATTGCCATATTAACACGCTTAACCTATAGCATTATTTTCTGTCTAATCAGGCATATAATAAAATGTATTTTTATTAAGATATACTTAACCAATACCCTGGAATCTCCAACCTTCGAATAGTGATTGTGCGGCGATTTAGACCCATTTTATGGACTTTACTATATTGGAAATATGCCATACCCCTTAAGTAAAATTAGCTTTACGAGATCTTCAAATGATTGATTATAGGCATCACAGTTTACATTATTTGCTTTTGGTCCGTGAATTGGACATATATCGCCATTTCTCCAGTTACATGTATCGCAAAGTATTCCAATAGTTACCGTCGCCATAATATCCAATAAATATTGTGATAATATTAACTTTTCTATAATATAAAAAAGTGACGATTATTATTAATTGCCGGGGAGAAACCGGACTGTTTTCTTATATAAGTATATTATAAAAATAATTCATTTTTAGATCTGTTTGATAGACTTTTTAGACTTCTAACTACTACACGGAAAAGAATACGGTAACTACTAACCTGGATTCAAAGCATAAACTAATAAAAAAGGGTTTATCGGCCCCATAGTAATATCGGTGCCGATAAAAATATTCTCAAGCCAAACAAGAACGCGATGACGGCCAGGACTACGATTTTGATCAGCGAGTATTGTCTTCCGTGTATAATCGTTTATACAATAGGCTCATGCTGGTCTGCAGAAGAGCGGTCTGCATGGAGATCTCCTCGAGGACTTCCTTGTTCTGCGGATCGATATTGATTCGCGCGGATTCTAGCTGATTCACCATAGCCATGACACTTTCCAGTGATTTTTTCAGGGAATCGATTTCATTCACACCATTCAAGCAGATCACTCCGATGGAATAAAAATAGGACGGCCGTCGCAGGTTTAAACTTGTTTCAAGGAATTATCTGTTTTTTCTAACGTGAGATAATTTAACCGGGGATTTAACAGAACTGAATAAACAATCCCCATGGACCTTATCCTAGTATATACTTTGCATACGGGAGTCTTCTTATCACATAGTGGCTGATGGCAAATGCCAGCAGTACGCCTATGGTCCCGACAATGGCGAACTTGATTAATGGGTCGATCGCGACCCCGATCAGCAGATATTGAAGGAAGACGAGGATCGGGATATGTATTAGATAGACTGTGAATGAATTATTCGCCAGCGCCTTCGCAATTGGACCCTGCGAGTTGAACCTGTTCTTGAAGAGCGCGAGCAAGGCGATACACATGCTCACGCACATGAATGCTTCCCAGATCGTCCCTAGAAGTGATGCCACCGTTAAGCCCCCGGAGAATTCCGCGGAGTTCGTCAGTCCGCCGACGAAAAGTAACATTATTCCGGTTAGAATTGCGATCCTTGACCATAGCTTTGCCGTGGCTTCAGGAATTGCATCGATCCATCCTTCCCTGTAAGCTACGATACCTGCGGCAAAGAGCATAGCGTACTGGGTAATGTGGAAAGGCTCAAACAGACCAAGTGGCACCCAGTTGTTTTCAGGCGACCAGATACCCACGACGAAAGAGATGAGCGCCATGGCCATGATGAAGGCCAGGATAGACACATTACCGGGGAAAGCTTTCTTTACCTTTGACGAAGGCTTTTTAACCAGCCGATAGGCAACGTGGATCGCCGAGAATATCAGTAACATCGCCAGGAACCACAGGTGTCCCAGGGTGATGTCCGGCTGGCCATTCAGTAGATAGCTCATTACTGGGAAGACAGCGATCATGAATATCAGTATCGGCACGCCTAGCTTTACCAATCGGTCTTTCATGAATTTAGCGGCGCCTTTTCGCTCTAAGGATGACGGCACGAAGTAGGCCGAGATCATGAAGAAAAGACCCATGAAGAAGGACGCGTTCACGGCCATGAAGACGCCCAGGACGACGAAGTCTATGATACTACCGGGCTCGGAGGCTATCCACCAGCCGCCACCGGGGCCATAGGGCTGGGCTGCATGATGAAATACTACGAGTATCGCGATCAGCACTTTGAGGTTATCTAAAAAATATATCCTGGACGTCGGGGCCGTCTTCAACACGGCCTTGACCTCCGGACCTAGCCCGTTAACCTCTGCTCCCGCTGGCATACCCATAACAATCACACGCAAAAATGGTTTTATGTTATAAAACTTTTCTCCGCCAGGGCTTTGCACCTAACGTCCATGACTTGCGCCTTGAGTTCTTTTAGAAGGTATGCAAGAGTAAGTTCTGTAAAGTTAACAGTGGATTAGATATGCCTCAATGATACCGTCCTAATAACGAAACTATTTATGCATTAATTACTCGATGATGCTTATCATGCCTTTAGTTATGACCAACTTTGAAGCAATCATGTTCGTGTCATTAGTTTTGCTCTGGGTTTTAGCTGAGATTAGAAGCGGAGTAACCCTCTCAAAGGTTCGAGGTGGTGGCAGGGATATCACGAGAAAAGATAACCAGTATTCTAACTTATTATAACGTCTGTCCTTATATGTCTCAATCTTCATTGCAATCATGCTCCCTGTAAATAATATCGCTATGCTGCCAAACTGGTTCATCTATCCCGGCATCATACTGATAGCTATTGGCATTCTCGTGCGGCAATGGCCTATGTTTACTTTTGGGTGTTTCTTCACTTTAAACATAGGTGTGCAAAAGGACCAGAAAGTGGTGGATCACGGCCCATATCGATTCATTCGCCATCCATCATATTTGGGAATGTCCCTAACCATTATTGGAATAGGAATGGCACTACAATCATGGGGCGGAATTCTCGCGAGATCAATAATATATAGCTTAGCTATCGGATACCGTATACATGTCGAGGAAAAGCTCCTGGTCTCAGAACTCGGAGACGATTATATCCAGTACATGAAGAAGACGAGGAGATTAATACCCTTTGTATTATGATCATTTTTGTTCGGCCCCCATAGTTCTACAGCCAGTAAAAGAAGGAGTGCCCTAGAGAAACTTGGGAAATCATTATTTCATTAGCAAACATGAATCAATTTATGCCAGTTGTACACGTCGAATTATACGAAGGGCGAACCAGGGATGCGAAACAGAAGATCGTCGAGGGTATCACCGATGTCTTCGTGAAGGAAGGAGTAGCAAAAGAGGCCGTTACCGTGATTCTCATCGAGATCAAAAAGGAGAATTACGGGACCAACGGTAAGCTATTATCCTGAGCATGACGAAATAAAAAAACGACTATAGCGAGGCCACTTTCATACCCCCGGTTCAATGGAGAGTAGACTTAGTATTACTTTGATATTTTTCTTCCCCAGACATATGTGTAATTTTCATTTCCTTTGCAAGTTCCATTCCTTACGTCTTTTATCATATCTTGAATTCCGTTCTCAAAACATTCCGTAGAGACTAATCGTATGGCAGAATATGCTTTATTAATATATGGCTGTAGATCATTTTCTGTCATGTCGAATTTATGGCTTGTATGAGTTATTTCAGTATCACTAAACCCTGCCTTTTCCATTTCTGAAACTAACTTATCGATAGGATGATATCGCGTCATTTCTATATTGACCGTCTCGGGAAAATATTTTGCCATCATCCTGTTTTTTATATCCTCTTCCGAATCGGTCACTGTCAATAACATTCCGTTATTCTCCAGCGTGTTATGGCATTCTGTATAATAATGTTTAAGATCTTCAATATAATGGATCACATTCACTGAAAACGCGAATCGGAAACTATCGCTACCATAAGGAAATGTATTCTCAATATCGGAAACCATTAGAGTTAAGCCTGGGTTTTTCTTATTTCCGGTACTTATCATTTCTTTTGACCGGTCGAATCCATACCCTTTATCGCCCAAAAACTGACTCAGGGAATGTAAGTGATCGGCCGTACCGCATCCGATCTCCAGTATCCGCCCGGTTTTTTCTTGTTTTATCCTGCTTAAAATATGAAAAATGATCCTTTCATCCACATTTCGATATTTCCCGTAGACTTCGGCGATCGTATCGTAATTTATCGTATTACTCATTAATATACGTATAACCGGGAAATCCATATAATTTTTCTATTTAGAATCGATAGATACATTATGACACTGCGAAAATTAGACACTTTTCTTATAATTAGCGTTATAGTAATGTTGTACTTACAGTGCCTGTGGCAGAAAATAACAATTATTTATAACAAAAATGAGAGATGCATTACGCAAAAGTCTCGAACGCTATACAAAATTAAAGATCAAAAATCTTTTTTACGGTCAAACTAAAACTTTAAGTGCTAAACTATGACATGTTACGTGATAAAGAATTGCAGAGACAATGGTAGGAGTTATCATCAATATGACAGGTTTTTCTACGATTTATTTTATCGGCAGGCCCGGAGGCTTTATGATCGCCGATGGTATCAACTCGATTGACGTAATGCTATTGGTGGCTGAAGGGGGCAGGCAATGGGTTGAGGCAAAATATCTTACCAGTAAGCTCAAGCCCATGGGCAGTATTAAAACCATGATCCCACCACAGCCAATAGGCTTCAACGAATTACTCGATGCATGCCTCGTGTTCTGTCCGCAGTTGTTCAACGATTGCCCGTCTATGAAGCTACTCCAGGAAAAAATGAAAGATATCGATTGCATCGATTTCGACCATGAGATCAGTATCCCTGAAGAATGGGAAAGTCTCCGGGAAGAGGCGTTACCCATTTTCAAAATGATGATAGCTCATTCATGTATATACGGGGCTAATATCAAACCAATCGATATTGCCAGGTTATGAACAGTTTATATTTTCATATGACAATCAAATAGTCAATGGATCGACCAAATGGATGTTGGCATGATGAGTATTGTGGCTAGCGTCCTTATGGTATTGTTAGAAAGTACTTAAATATCTAAAATATATAAATTAGATGGGTGAGGATCATTAATATTAACACAGAACCGGATTTTAACCAAAGAGTGAAGAAAATCGTCGACACCCACTACTTTCTTGGTCTGCCGAGCGATGTTCGTTCCGCTTTTACCAGTGACATTGAACGGGCGAGAAGCTTCGAGAAGCTGACTCTGGAGAACCGATTCATCTGGAAACGGGCGGAGGCTGAGATTAAACGTAAAGAGACCATTAAAAAATAAGCCAGGGTGATAGGAAAACAACCTAATTTTTGTTTTGATTTTGTGCCGGTTGTGCATTAGTGGGCGCCTGTTCCTGTTTTAATGCAGTGA
This sequence comes from uncultured Methanocellaceae archaeon, assembly GCA_963780665.1. Classification (GTDB taxonomy): domain Archaea; phylum Halobacteriota; class Methanocellia; order Methanocellales; family Methanocellaceae; genus Methanocella. The sequence goes on from CAWACJ010000004.1 coordinate 213,488, forward strand.
CTTCATGCGTTCATCCTTTAGTCATGCGTTCATGATTTTGAGCATTAGCTGTGCCGTAGTGCATTCATGCATTTGTGAAAGATCTAGAAAAAAGTTCATGTGTTCATGGATTTTCATGTGTTTTTGTTTTGGGGGAACGGGATGTACGTGAGTCGCACAATAAACAAACCATCATCGAAAAAGGCACAAGAGCCAAAAAAGGAAAAGGTTTGGCGTCCCTTTTGGTTTTTAAGTTCGTACGTGTAAAAATTAAAAGGGTGAAGCGGAGTCCGCTTCACTTGATAACGTCGATGATGGACTTGGACACTTTCGCGCCACTGCGCATGTTCAGCTTGCCCATGGGGGTGCTGTCATCCATAGTCGTGGCACTAGCTCTCTGGCCTTTGCCCATGATCTGAGGCGACTGTACGCCAGTCAGAATAGCCATCACTCTTACTTTACCCTCGTATTCTTTCTGGACCCTTGCGCCCCAGATGACGTTTGCGTGGGAGTCCAGCTCATAAGTTAAAGACTCTGTAATGTTCTCGGCATCTCTTAGGGTCAGGTCCGGTCCGCCGGTGATGTGCACAAGAGCTCCGGTCGCGCCGCGGTAGTCCACGTCCAGTAACGGGTGGTTCAGCGCAGCCTTGACGACATCATCAGCCTTGTCCTGGCTCTTTGTCTCGCCGACGAGCATGACTGCGACGCCGCCTCCATGCATGATGGCCTTCACGTCTGCGAAGTCCAGGTTAATTAATGACGGCCTCGTGATAGTCTCGGAAATACCTTTGACTGTCTCGGCGATCAGCTGGTCCATGACCGAGAATGACTGCTCCAGGGGCAGGTTCGGCACATATTCAAGTAGCCTGTTATTGTCCAGCACGATCACGGTGTCCGCTGCGGATCTGAGATCGGCTATGCCCTCTTCTGCTTTTACCATCCTGGCTCTCTCAACTTTGAATGGCGTGGATACCATGCCCACTACGATGGCGCCCTGTTCTTTCGCGACCTGTGCGACGATCGGTGCCGATCCGGTACCTGTTCCGCCTCCCATGCCTGCGGTGATGAATACTAAGTCTGCGTCCTTTAAAACTTCCTGTAACGTGCTGCGAGCGAGCTCTGCGGCCCTCTTCCCTATCTCCGGGAAACCGCCTGCGCCCAGGCCTCTCGTTAAGGATTTGCCGACCAGGATCTTCTTGTCGGCCTTGATCACGTCAAGGTGCTGCTTATCCGTGTTCACTGCAATAGTTTCCGCACCATCGACACCGACGTTGTATAGACGGTTGATGGTGTTATTACCGGCTCCGCCGCATCCTACGATCTTGATCTTAGGAAGACTGAATTCCTCAAAGTCGTTTCCGCTAGAGTTCTCTCCCTTGTCATTTCGGTACTCGCGTTCCATTTGCGTGTATTTCAATGCTTCCTGTACTACTGATTCCATTGACATGTTTATTCCCATCCCCTGTTGATTATGCGAAACCATGCTCAATGCCCCTAAATAAAGGCACATGGGCCGCTTCGATTTTTTTACTCAAGTCATCCTTTTTAGGACGCATGAGCGCGTTTGTAGAAAGTGCGAGCCAAAATCTCGGCTCAGCAGGAAGGTAAATGGAGGCCCTCATATCGAAAATTTCGATGGCCATCGCTGAAAAATCAACGAATATAGACGAGATTCACTCATCAATTATTCCAAACCAAACCCTAAAGATGTAAACGTATATACCAATATTTAAGCTTGCTGGGGCAAGAGCATTTGCACAAGATAGGATTGAGCCATAATTTTTTTCATTAAAAAATTTCAAATCATTAAACAAATCCATGGAATTTAAGGGGTTAAACAGATTGCGCTCGATATCCGAGTGCCATATTAAACCTATTTTACGTTGTACGATAAATGTTGTATAATCAACCTATTTAACAATATTATTTGGAAACTGGCGTTGGTGCTTGCTTCGTGTGTCGTACTTTGTAATTTTGCCGTATATACAGGTTTTATAAAAAGTCTAGCTTACGGTGATATGAAAATATTCAAGAGAATATAGTTAGTAGAAGTGAAACGGTCTGTTTTTCACATAAGCTAACTGAATAATAATCAGTCCATTAAGGCAATATCACTGGGGCATTTTTGTTCATTGTTAACCGATGGTAACATTATTACGAATCGACTTCCTTTTGTATGGTCGCCTTTTATACGATCTTCCACCCATACTTTGCCATCGTAACTTTCTATGAGGGACTTAACGAGATATAGTCCAAGACCAGTGCCCTTTACTTTTGTGTTATCTCTTGAAAATCGATTAAAGAGCCGCTCTTTCCTAACATCGGGGATTCCATGCCCATTATCCTCGATCATGATCTTACAATATCTTTTATCTTTTACATAGGCGGACTCAGATCTGATCGTGATCTCGAGGTTTTCGTTTCCGTTATTATGTTTGATGGCGTTACCAATGATGTTAGTGAACGCGTCTATGAGCAGTTCATCCGCCAGTACGTTTACTTTGCATTCTTGAGGTATACGATATGCGAAATGTACGTTCGGCGTACCCAAAAATTGTCTATAGGCTTCCATGATGACATCTCTTGGACATATCTCGACTGTTTTTTGCTTCGACCTTACTTTTTGGAGTTTCCTGACATTGTCGATGAGCTTCGAGCTATTTCGTAACGAGGTCATTGGTTTCTCGATTAACTCGACATTATCTATACAAAGCTTGCCACCGGATTTTACAATATCTTCTGCCAGCTCCAGATATCCGAGGGCGATCTGGTTTGAATTATTAATGTCGTGGCCCATCAAATCGAGATACAGATCAGACTGAGATTTAGCCTCCCCTAGTTCTTTTTCTATCTGTTTACGCTTGGTGATATTTTGGTGAATCCCATACATCCACTCTGGATTACCATTAGAGTCATTTTTTATCTTGTCTGCAACACTATTGATATATCGAGTGGAACCGTCAGGCATAATGATGCGATAATCAATATCGTACAATTTAGTCTCATTTTTTGCCATATGGATTGATTCTTCTAGTATATGCCTATCATCAGGATGCATCCTAGAAATCAACAATTCCAGCGATGGCTGAACCTCCTGGGGCGTATAACCAAATAACCTATAACCTTCATCCGACCAATTAAGTACATTTGTTTGCAGATTCAACGCCCAATTACCCACATGGGCGATCTGCTGAGACTTAGCAAGAATCCACCGGCTCTTTTTTAGCTCTTTTTCAACTCGCTTGCTCTCAGTGATGTCCCGGGCGATGGTCGAAGAGCCGATCACGTTTCCGGCCGCATCAAATATGGGCGATATATTGATGGATACGTCGATCCTCTTACCGTCTTTAGTGACGCGTACCGTTTCATGATGTACGATATACTCGCCATGTCGTATATTGTCCAGAAAATACTCTAGCTCCTCCATGTGGTCAGGGGGCATAATAATCCCGATGGACTTGCCCACTGCTTCAGCCTCCGAATAGCCATATAACCGTTCTGCCGCCCCGTTCCAATTGATGACGGTGCCGTCCAGTGTTTTACCTATGATCGCGTTATCACTGGAGGTGACTATAGAGGCTAGCCGAGAAATTTTTTCGTCCACTAGCCTCCGCTCCCCTTTTTCTTGGGATACTTTTCTATACAACCCCTCGAACTTCAATAAAACGAGCAGGGCAATCAAAGGAGCGACTATGCCAGTAAAGAGTATCGTGTAAAAGTGAGATTCCCATATAGTCATATCAGGGTCTAAAAAATGCTTTGCCAACTGAAAAATGGTCATGACAACAACAGAGGCCAGCATGATGAATAGAAGAGATAGCGCTAACCTAATGGTACGGGAACCCGGTTTATTGAACGCTTCGGAAAAGAACGCTCCCCACTTCATGATACCCCGTTTATAAAGATGTTAATTTTAATAATTTTATACACCATTCTATAAATATATTCCTTAATGACCAAAATAAATTTCAAGCATGGCTCAATATGCCGAGTTCCAGCATAAAGAATATCCCGATATGTAATTAAGTGAACCAATAGTTATATTCAAAAATATCAAAAACAAATTAGAATCAGATCGATTATAAAATTGGTAGTGCAAAATCTCATGCACTATATCTTCGATCATTTGTCAGAACCGGCTCATGAGTCGCTTGATCTGGTCCAGTCGCTCGCCCTTAATGGAATAAACAATATTCCGATCATTTCCCTGGAACTTTTCTATGATATCCTTCTCTTGTAACTCGGCTATATGACGGTAAATCGCCTTATCCGAAATATTCAGCTCCTTCGCAAGATCGGGGCCTGAAAGCCTCTGCTGCTCGATCAGCGCTTGAACGATCTTTTGTAGCGGCTTTAGAAAAGTACAAACCATAATCTTCATGTTTATCCTTTTATCTTTATTATATTTAATATTCATTAAATAACTTTGAAAATCATCATAACTATTAATATCTATAGAGTTCATTAAAAAGGATACATGAAACGTTCTCTGGAAAATTCAATCGAGTTATCAAAAAATATCGCTAATAACTTGCCAGACCTGGAATTAAGCTTCGAGCAAATCCGTAAGGATGATAAGCTTTACAATAAGGCTAAGGAGATGGAGCGGCATTTAATCGAGGCACATGATCTTCTCTGGGATCTAAAGTTTTCATTGATGGGAATACCTGCTAAGACTATTCAGCAAACAACGGAGAAAAAGAGGAGAGGAAGACCGCCAAAGAAAAAATGAAAATATTACTCGGATAGTAAACCGCAATTGCTAAAATATCAAACGGGTTTGGCCCGGTTCTTCTTTTGCCGGGATATAATTTTTTTCTGAATTTTAAAGTAGCAAAGGCGGTTGTAATTTTTATATATGGAGTAGATGCCATTCTACTGTAGAATCGAGGAAAAGCCTTTATGCATCGTAACACCATATAATAGCATAGTGATAACAATGGCGGAAGCAACTGTCGAAGAAATAGCCGGCTTTATAAGCGGCAACGTGAAACGAAAACAGATCCTCGACGTGCTCGACAAAAACGACAGCGCGACCTACGAAACAATTAGGAAGCTCACGAGGATGCCAAAGCTCATACTAGATAAAGCGCTTAAGGATATGACGGAGAAGGGCGCCATAACAAAGCAAAACGAGAGCTATATCCTGACTGAAACAGGCAAGGCAGCAGCGAACAGTTTACCAAGGCAGTCTAATAAGGCTGGCAGCTCCAGGTATGAGGCTAACATACATCGTGAGATTTGAGAAATTTTTAAAAATTTTTATACTTCTAAGATATTGTAGAGTATTTTGATCACAAGCTGTGCGATCGCAAACAAATAGTTTTATGAATGCGTAGCACTTATCAAATAGCGCTCGTTTAGTAGCGATGAGGTGTTTATTAATGCATGATGGAGCAAAGACTTTATTGATGGGCGAAGTTGTCGGCATAATTTTTATAGTGGTGGGGCTCATTTTCTCGAACATAGGCAGTGCCGTTTATGTGGGCTGGCTGCTCGTACTGTTCGGCATCGCATCACTGATAGCAGCGCCGATAGTTCTCGGCAGCTTCTGGCTCTTAACTTCGAAGCAGGCATGAGCTGATAAAAAGTATTACGATCGATGGGTCCGGTCCCGAATACCGGACCACAAATGTTTTTTTCACTATAGCCAGTGTTATATCCGGATTTTATTGTTTGCTTTTTTCGCGTCCGCTTTTCCAGCCTTCTATGAACCTTTTATAGGTTACGTATAATATCATGATGATCGCTGTAATTTGAAACAAGCCATTAGTATAAAATTCTCCCTGGATCATGGATGTATAATCAGGGGCTCCGCTCATGACAAAATTGAACAATAAAGCATTAACCCAGGGAGCAAAAAATAGGATGATCGCCATTACATAGATTGTGTGAATATAATCTTTTTCAGGCATTTGATATCCCTCAGATGATCATTGATAATATTACAGTTATATAATTTCTCTAACGATCGATAAAAGTTTGAGGTGCATATGGCTGTTTATCGAAATTTATAACCGCGTTCTAAGGCTATTTTTCGTATTTTAAAATAACAAGCTATTTATCTTGCCCAATTAGAAGTTGAACTATAGTAGGGGGATATTGTAATGAAAATGTCAGGAAAATTACTGGCAGCTACGTTATGTTTCGTGGTAGCATTGTTTATTTTCACGCCGGCGTCCGCACAATATGGCTACGGCCCTCCTGGATGCGGCAATTTTGATCCGATCAAATATTTCAGGCCGATCGCGAACAACGGCGGCCCGGGATTTCCGAGTTTTGGGCTCGACCCTTTTAATCCGTTCATCTACGGAAGTGTCTGGAATCCCCTAAGTTTCCTGGGTCCCAGGAATCCCGGCACCGTAAGTAATCCAGTTAATACCAGCACTGAAAGCAAAGGCGACGAAAAAAATTCGTCGCTTCTGCATTTTTATCCGTGACGCCGATTAAGGTTTCATTTATGCATCGCCTGTCAAGTATTGCAAGACTCTAAGCGGTAAGGAAGAAAAGACGTTAAGAAGCCGCTATACGTTTTAACGCAAAGACGCTAAGCCTTACTAAACTTGACACGTGATATACACGAATATTTGATTACACTGCAGATAAGCGATAACGTCGATACGGCAAGAGAATATTGAGTGCTGCGGTTGAAATTACCGAAGTTCATGATTTACCGCAGGATATTATATAAATAAAATAACCAATCAAAAAACGTGGTGTATGATAATGGTGATGATTGGATGGCAGGGAGGCCCTGAACAATTTGATCCGCTCGAGCTGCTCGACCAGGCGATCGCTGCGGAAAAGGCCGGTTTTGAGACTATACTGGTGGACGATCATTTTCATCCATGGGACCCGGCGGGCCATTCGTGCAATACGTGGTCGTGGATGGGCGCAGCTGCTGCCCGCTTGAACGGTATCGAGATCGGCACAGGGGTCACCTGCCCGATATTACGGTATAATCCCGTGATCGTAGCCCAGTCGGCAGCGACCATCGACCGGATGAATCAAGGCCCCGTATACCTGGGAGTGGGCACAGGAGAGGCACTGAACGAATACCCGACCACGGGGCTTTGGCCGGATTATAACGTGAGACAGGACATGCTGCGCGAATCGATCGATCTCATCCGTGCGATGTGGACCGGCGACGAGATCACGTTCGACGGAAATTATTTTACTACCAGGAAGGCGAGGCTGTACACACCACCCCGGAGAGAGATACCGATCTACATCTCATCGCTCGTTCCCGAGAGCGCATATTTTGCGGGATTGTACGGCGACGGATTGATCACGGCGGGAAATCCGGTACAGATGCGCCAGATCATTTCTAACTTCGACGATGGCGCCAGGGAGGCGGGAAAGGATCCTGCCGAGATGCCGAAGATAGCCCTGTATAATGTCGCCTATACCGATGACGTCGACGCTGCCGTAAAAATACAGCGCCAGTACTGGGCCAGCACAGCGGTACACGCGATGTACCTTCAGAATATCTATTCGCCTAAAATGGCGGCCATGAACGGCGCAGTGGTCGGGAATGACACGATCCGGAATAGCATGTGCATTTCCACGGATCCTGAAGAGCATGTAAAGTTCGCACAGCGCTATATCGATATCGGATTCAACCGCCTGTATATCCATACATCCGGCCCGGACATGAGCGAGTTCTTCGAGGGCTACAGGCAGCATGTGCTTCCGCTCATGAGAGAAAAGAAACCCTCCGAGGCACCTGCCCGGGGCGTCGCTTAACAAAGAGACATGCTCAAACAGCGCCGGGAACGCTTTAGAGTATCCTTTAGAGCATCAAACGGGGGCATTCGTCATGATGGAATCTGCAAAGAGGAGAGGTTTACGTGAGGCATGGGATATTTATAAGCGGCATGCCCGGTCGATCGATATTTCAGACGAGCTGGTCATACGCGAAAATGACCTGACTTTCGTGACCTTGCCAAACGCTGAGATACCATTCCAGAATAATTACGGGTATGGGTTATATTACAATGATTGCAGGTTCCTTAGCGGATACCTGTTAACGATCATGGGTGTGACTTTGACCCAGATCCTCTCAAGTGACGAAAGGGGATATGGGTCGACGGTCATCATGACCAACCCGGAATTTAAGGACTGCCACGACAATGCGATCGGCTCGGAAACGATCATCATCACAAGGGATACGGTAATACCGGACTATATCGTGGAAACCATTACGGTAGAGAATTTTAACCAGTCCGATGTGACCCTGGACCTGTCGCTAGAGTTCGATTCGGATTTTAATGATATCTTTACCATCAGAGGCATCATTGAGCCGGCCGATGGGGAGATCCTGCCCATAAAATATGGCGATGGTAAGCTTATTTTAGCATATAAGGGGCAGGACGGTCATTTGCGTAAAACGACGATAGAATTTGATCCGCCCCCGACAAACGTAGACGGAGGATCATGCAACTTCGAGCTGGATATCGGATCATATGCTTCACGTGTGATCAAGGTGAGCATCTTCGTCGAGGACCTGACCTCCGGCAAACATCCCGAAAGGGTAAGCGCCAATGCCCAGAAGAAGATAAACATGATCAAGCGGGCCTATGCCATGGTAAAGGAATGCTGCAACAATATACCGACCAATAATAATATTTTTAACAGCATAATGGAGCGTTCTCTGGCAGACTTGAACATGATGCGCATGAAACTGGATGGGTACCTGTATCACTCGGCAGGAGTGCCATGGTATGACGCGCTGTTCGGTAGAGACAGCCTGATCTCGGCGCTTCAGCTTTTGCCGTTTGATGCCGATCCTGCCCGGAGCACATTGCTGTTGCATGCGAAATATCAGGGCAGCAAGGTCGATGACTGGAGGGACGAGCAGCCCGGTAAGATACTTCACGAGCTAAGGGTAGGCGAGCTGGCGAACTTGAGCTTGATCCCCCAGACGCCTTATTATGGCAGCGTCGATGCCACGCCGCTATACCTTATACTGTTGGCGGAGTATATCGACTGGACCGGCGATATACGATTATTCCAGGACCTGATAAAAAACGTTGACTCCGCCATCGAATGGATAGACCGGTACAGCGACCTTGATGGCTCGGGATTCACCTCTTATGCAAGCCACTCGCCCAAAGGCATATTTAACCAGGGCTGGAAGGATTCCTGGGACTCCGTAAGCCACTCGGACGGCAGCATTGCGGCTCATCCTATCGCGACGGCTGAAGTCCAGGGTTATGTATACATGGCGAAACGGCGTATTGCCAGCCTGTACGAGCACATCGGAATGCAGGATGATGCGAACCGGTTGCGGCGCGACGCGGTGAGCTTAAAGGAAAAATTCAATGATCGTTTCTGGCTAAATGATAAAAAATATTTTGCGGAAGCGCTGGACAAGTCCGGCATATGCGATGTGATATCATCGAATCCCGGGCAGGCACTCTGGAGTGAGATCATTGAGCCGGAAAAAGCAAAATTCGTCGTGGACAGGATGTTCCAGGAGGACATGTTCACTGGCTGGGGTATCAGGACACTATCATCGAAGGAGCGGCGATATAATCCGCTAGGGTACCACAACGGTACCGTCTGGCCGCACGATAATTCTATCATAGCGATGGGTTTAAGAAAATATGGGTTCATTAACGAGCTATCCGCGTTGTTCACCTGCATGTACGATGCGGCAAGATTATTTAGCGAATACAGGCTTCCGGAGTGTTTTGGCGGGTTTTCGCGCATGACATATAGCGTGCCTGTGAACTATCCGGTAGCATGCAGCCCTCAGGCATGGTCGTCCGGAGCCATACCGTTAATGTTGATCGCATCACTTGGTATCACTCCGGATGCCATGAATGGCCGGCTAATGCTTACCAGGCCGCATTTACCGCCCTGGCTGGATAGAGTACAATTCACGAACATTAAAATTGGCAACGCGTTCACGAACCTGGAATTCAGGCGCATCGAAGAGGATACGCTCGTGAATGTGACCGGTAAGCATGGGGCCCTGAATGTACAAATAGAGTATTAATAGCGCCTTTTGTGAAAGCCGGTCGGCTCTATCTCCACCGCTGCTCTCGGGACAGCCCCAGTAGCTCGTTTTCACAACGTTCTTGACCGGTTATATCCGTGATCACGATAATGCCATTGACTATGCGGCCACGGCTGTCATGGACGGCGGCCGCATCGACCGATATCGGTGTCGTCGTCCCGTCATCATGAAGCATTCTCTGCTTATCTCCCTTCACCACCTCACCCTTTCGGAAGGCCCTGGTTAAAGGAAAGTCATCGGGTTCAAGCGGGCGGCCGTTCTTCAGTAGTCTCCATCCGACATGATCCTCGATCTTATCCGATGGCGAGATAATATATTTGTGGATCCTTGCCGCTTCTTCATTGAATGTAACGATTATGCCGTCGGGATCTGTGATGATGATACCCACGGGTAATATACTCAACATCTGTTTTATCCAGCTATTTTCAGACCCTAGCTGGTCGAGTAGACAATTACGTTCGTTTCCCTGATCTTGCGTGATATTAGTATCCTTCATGTTGCTGACCTGTGAAACTCATTAGCGGCTCCGCGAACCGGTCAATATAATGGATTTTCCGGCAGAGGACAATGATTTATTAAGCCATTCAGCGTCCCGATACTGAAACATGCTACAACTCCGATAAATCATATTTTTTTTATTATAAATCAATATTCAAAGCTTAAAACGATAGATCGATTCGATGATATCCTATAACACGTGCGAAGTGTCAGATGATGAGTGCGTCATATAAACTAATATTACATATGTTGCTGGCTTTTATAATAAGATCGGGGCGAGTACTGGTACTTCATGCGGTTGAATAATTTCCTCATAGGGCTTCTTTTAGATTTGTCAATTTTAGGTATTACGCGATATGATAGGCCATTTTCCCATGGCAAATGCTAATAGGTACCAGCCTTTGAAAATGCTTTGATTTGATGGATAATTCGGCTTTTCAGCGATTTTTATTATCATCATAATTATAATAATTAAATATAAACTGGTTTCAATTCTATCAGGGTGAATGATAGATGTTGGACAAAAGAAAGCTTGTGACAGTATTGATTTTATTGTCGTTGATCCTGTGCTTATCGGCGACTATATCCTTTGCACAAACAACTTCGAGCCAGAGGACACTATACCAGAATCTTGCGGGGATTAACGGTTATTCTGCAATGGCGACCGCCGTCAAGACTGCGGGCCTTGACGGAATATTAAACGGGGCGACCCAGTACACAGTCTTTGCTCCGAGCAATGGAGTTTTCAGTGCTGTGCCGAAAGAATCTCTCAGCGCACTGGCGAGCGATAAGATAAAGCTTAACGACCTGCTCAGGAACCATGTCGTGCCGGGGAAATTAACGTACTCGGACCTCACGAAAATGAGCCAGGTCACGACCCTGGGCGGGGCAACGCTGCCCGTAGCCTATAAGAATGGCGTGCTGACCGTCGGAGGCGCAAGGGTGGTCAACCAGGGCATCGACTGCAGCAACGGCGCGATATACCAGGTCGACAGCATAATGATGCCGCCGGGATTTGTCATGCCAAAGGTCGCGAGATCTACCGGGCTCTCATTAGGATGGCTGGGATGGTTACTTGGCGCCATCGTATTGGGAGCGATCGCACTTTACCTGTTCAGCAGGAGAAAACACGAGGTCTCGAAGGCAGGACAGAGGAGCCCGTATGAGGAGGCCACAAAGGTCGAGCCGACGCGAACTCCGGAAGAAACGATGAGACAGGTCAGGGAGTCGGTCTCAAGTGTCCGCGAGCCGTCGATCGTGGACATCACAAAGAATGTCGAGCTGCCAGTATCCGGCGATGCGCTGACAGGGTTGAACATGCTGATGGATAAAGGCAAATTCAGCAATAAGCAGGATTTCATGGGCTTCCTTGCGAAATCTTATATGCAAAATAACCTGGGCGCCGCGATGAGCGGAGGCAAAGAGCCGGGCATTTCCACGATCATGGACATTATCGGCAAGTCCGGGATAGGCAGTGGTTTCGCCGAAGGCGATATCAAGAAATTCCTTGTGCCGCTTTTGATCACGGGTTTCACGGCGATCTATAAATACCTCAATAAGAAGCCCGAGGTCACGGTCAGATAAAACTTTTTTATTTTTTTATTTCCCGGTGTCGCCCTGTATTTTGACCGGACTGCCAATTTAGGCGTTCATGCTAGAGGTGATCAGTGCATTATGCCTATATTGCTCGACTCATAAGTATATTCGGCAACTTAAGAGAATATTAATACGTTATCGCCTTTTTTCCGGCTCACGACGGCAACAGGCGTAACAATCGGCCATAGTGGTTTTCCTCCATGTACGTCGACTGTTAGACGGGAGCAAAAATCATGCGTAATATAATGGCCGTATCCATCGCCCTTCTTGTAGGGGTGATATTCGTCACGTCAAGTGTCATGGTATCGGGGCAAAGCAACAGGCCGGAGGTTGTCTTCAACGGCCACGACGGCGCTGTCGTCTCTGTCTCTGTCGCAGATACGGCATATAAACAGGCCGTGGGCCTCATGGATCGTAAATTTTTACCCGCTGACCAGGGTATGCTATTCCTTTTTTCAGGAGACCGGCCGCACGACTTTTGGATGAAAGATACATATATTCCATTGGACCAGGTCTACATCGGCAGCGACGGCACGATCGTCGACATCAATAAAGATGCCAAACCGCTCGATACGGCCATGTACTGGTCGAAACCCTGCAAATATGTAGTAGAGGTCAATGGAGGCTATTGCGACCGGCACGGCATCAGTATCGGCGATAAAGTGAGGATCATCGACTGAAAGCGAATTCTTGGGCATGTGACGCGACCCGGTAATATGTGTATATGAACGTTAAAACCGGCTCGTAAAAACGACATTAGCATAGGATCGCATTGTATGCAATCGCCAGGTGGTACTGTGCCCACGTTATGAATCCTTGTATTTCGCGTAAAATCTCCCGAAAAATCCGGCGAATATACATAATTAATGGATTTGAACCATCGAGTTTATATGCCGTCAGCCAACATTAGGTAGATTTGGAAGTAGATCATTTGAAATATCTCTCTGTAGCGATTTATAACCGTGAGGTCATAGTGATAAACGACATGGACATGTTCGCCCATTATTATTGCTATGCAAAAAAACAAAAACCCGGACTTGCAATCGTTAATAAGCCCATCCATGAGACCGAGGAAGGCAGTGACGAGCTGGTGCCGACCATCGAATACGAAACTGTCGACACTGTCGCGCAGGACGATGACATCCTTTAAATTTTAACATTTACAGCATGGATATGCCGTGCACTTAATTTTTAATAATGTGTCTAATGCTTGAGCTTCAGCCTTTGCGAAAGCGTTATGCAATTCGGTACCTGACGGGCGCGTGACCGTGCGGGCAGCTACATCATGTCTTTTGGCCCGGTCGCGAAGGATATGTGCATAATGATCTGCCCGGATATCGATTTTAGCCCAATAGAAAGGGAAGAGGCCCGGAGTCGGTGCCATGTATGTATACATATCAGTCTCCGTCAAGGCGTATATTATAGCAAAACATAAGGAGTTATTCGGAATAATAGATGCCCGAATACTTACGAAATAGCGAATATAAAACATAGCTATTTATATTATGTACTACCTTACTCGGTTGCAGAACAATTTTCTGCACGAGAATTTAAAATGAGAGACAGTGGATTTAGGGGCCGGAGAAATTTCGATGGCCCAAGAGAGATGCACAAGGCCGTTTGCGCCGACTGCGGTAAAGAATGTGAAGTACCCTTCCAGCCCACCGAGGGCAGGCCTGTATATTGCCAGGACTGTCTTCCAAAGCACAGGAAGCCAAGGTTCTAAAGCGTTTTACCAACTTCAATAATTAAATAATTCAATGCAATACCGGGAGTTAAACCTCGGTATGCCATATTTTATTTTTATCAAGTCTTTTCTTATTAAGCATACATACTTATGTCATGCAGATCATTATAGATAGTAGATAATTTTTCTACACGAGTATTTTTAATGAGTGACGTTGTATTTAGTGGCCGGAAAGTCTTCGGCCCGAGAGAGATGTACAAGACCGCTTGTACTGATTGTGGCCATGTATGTGAACTGCCTTTTCATCCTGTCGAGGGAAGAGCGGTATATTGCCAGGCATGTATGCCAAAACATAAAAATACCGATCATTAAGGCTTTTTTAAGTAAAAGATATAGTAGTGACCGTCATGCAGCAGGAACATGTGAGGAGCCCGCTTTTTACATGCACGATCTAAATAATACCTGGACATGCGGCGTAGACGTTATGTGACCGTCCCCGAGATCGTTGGAATGGTACGGCGTGTATATACGGCTACATACATGTATTTTCATAAATAAATATTATAAATAATAAAATTACATATGTATATATACTATGTTCGCCTTTAAAGTGTGCAGAGTGTAATGCCCTGTACGAGAATTTAAAATGAGAGACAGTGGATTTAGAGGCCGTGGAAATTTCGATGGCCCAAGAGAAATGCACAAGGCAACTTGTGCCGATTGTAAAAATGAATGTGAAGTACCCTTCCAGCCAACCGAGGGCAGGCCTGTATATTGCCAGGATTGCTTCCAGAAACACAGGAAGCCAAGGTTCTAAATATTCACAATTTAATAAAACAATACGAAGGGTCCGCTCTTCGTATACAATATTTATTTTTGGGCTATTGTAAGATAGTCAATGTTAAAAACAGGCTTCCTGTGAAGGGGCTGAAAGGTCGTTGTCCATTGAGGCATGACTGAAATTTATTATATAAAATGAATATTATATATAGTATGATAACACTATAATAATGAGGTCAAAAGTTTGTACAGATCAAATTATAAGGGTGGCAAGAAGCCCGCAGGCGTGGGCGAAGTTGTCACAAGGGCTAGAACGCCTAACAAGGCAGAAAGAGAAGTATTAGGCACAGTCACTAAAATGCTAGGAGCTTATCACGTCAGTGTCCAGTGTCTTGACAACATCACGAGGATGTGCAGGATCAAGGGCAAGATGAAAAAGAGGACGTGGGTACGCGAAGGGGATATTGTCATAGTTGTCCCATGGTCTTTCCAGGATGCGAAAGCCGACGTCATATGGCGCTACACCGGGCCGCAAGCCGGATGGCTACAGAGAAAAGGGTACCTGGATACAACATAAAGCCAGGCTTTTTATATGAAGGCGATCGCATTGATCGCACCAGATTATAACAAATGCTCCCCAAATAGCATATCGTTAAGCATATTTTGACATTTTTCACCAGCTGAATGGTTACCCAGCATAGTGGCATGGACCTTTTGAGCGCCGATGTCTTCGATTAGCTCGATGACAGGGGTCGGACTGCTACAAAACGGGCATTTATTCAAGCCATATTGGTAGATGATCCGGCTGGACTCGGTCTGAAGATTGACTTTCCATCTTATGTCGCTATTAATGACGTTCATCGATTTCAGCCAGTCCTCGATCTTTATCTCATATTCGAGAAATTTTTCTGTCGATTCTCCGGTCCTTACAGGGTTCTGTTCCATGAACTTCATCAGCGCCTGCCTCATTACTTCATGCTTTGTACAACCGATCGAATTCGCATACTCTTCTAGATATCCAAGTAAGCCTCTCTCGATGTAAAAACTGGAAGCGCTGATCTTTTGATGCGCGATGTTCAATGAGTCTTTATTGACCGGACTTCGCCTAGTATCTCTTATGATTGCCATTTTTTTCAGCCTTCGTTTTTGAGTCATGTTTATTTTCAGTATTTTTATGTAGCAGGTACATAACCAGGATGACCGCGAAACAAACTACGGTCACCAGGGATAGGTATGCTAGCGATTCTGCCATACTCATCGTTATTGTTGCCCCCTTATCGTAATTTATATCGCTGAGCCTCGTGATCCCTCATGAGATCGGAGACCATTGTGTAATTATATATTACGATGATAGTTACTTTACAGCATGTAAATATCTGGTGAATATTCGTAAGTCAGACAGATTTGAACACTGGCAACATCGCCAGGTTCAATAATCCTGAGGTTATACGAGATCATGATAGTGAGGGCCGTACAGGGTGATGGTACGGCCCATTTCCCACAACTTTTTGTTGGAACCTATTGCCCTTTTGATAATCCTGATGGGCTGTGTAGGAGGTTTTTCACAGCCCTTCGGCAGCATTTACTTTAGCATTTCATTTGTTGGAGCGAGCGTCGGACAAATGACCGTAATTTGAATTCGTCCTTATGTCGCCCATGATCATCATACGATATATAGCGCGATCATCGCGATAGTCAGCAGACCGCTTATTGCCGCGAGTAAGCCTATCCAGATTAATTCTCCCATAGTAACCCCATACAGGGGAGTGGCAAATCCGTGCAATAATACACGGATTTGCGGGTTGCCCCCTATTGTAGCACCTTTCAGTGCTACAATCGAATAATTGTTCGTACACATAATAAAGATTTCGATTATACCCCCTATATTGTCGTAATATTTTCGTTTTATAAATAAATTTTACGATTTTTCACTCATTTTTCATAATATTGTTCTAAATATGTTGGATTGAATGAAAATAATCTAAAATCATCAATAAATTGAATTAGTTTACTGTTTTAATAAAATTGGATTAGAGCGTGCCTATATATGGTAAAATTATAGGTAATTATATACAAATTACATCAGTGCGCAATACGCAAATCGTATTAATAGTTGGAATAATATTTCGATATTTTGCCCATTAATGACAGTTATATCGAAAAATACTAAAAAGATATCGAGGGAGAATATAATTGTTAATAAAAAGGTAAAAATAGGTTTTATTGCGCGTTTTTAGACGAATCGATCACGCTGGACACGATGGATGAACTTAAATTACGATAGCGATCAGCATTAAGATCGTTATTACAAGGATACCGACGGCCATTCCCACATTGTTGATTATCATTTCGCTCATCAAGAATTCCTCCATACGGGCCCTCTTTCCACGACATACCATATTTACATAGATTGAGGTATCCCTGTAACGTGTAACTCATCGCTACAATCAAACACATAGTAAAAGCGATTATAAAGATTTCCATGAGGCCTAAAAAACGATACAAAATTTAGGGTGAAAAACTAATAATGTTTTGTATTTTGTATAATGAGAATAAGTTGTTCCGTATTATTTGGTAAATATGCAATTTTGCAGTTATCTAAAAGCTGTGATCGCGGCCATTCACACTTTGATGGCCGCGAGATCTTTCTTTTTAAGATATATCCAGTACAGGTAAGCTCGCCTGGATATCGTTCCCCCGAGCGTCATGGTGAGGAATACCGAGGTAAGGACGCCCACATCGATGAGCCCGAAGCCGGCTAACAAGCTTTTTCCATAGAGCTTCAATACAATGATGGCCATCCAGATGAGCACAGCCAATATTGAGCCTCTAAGGACCATTCGGCCCTGTTCGTCGACCTTCACTTCCATACGCGAAGCGATGATCAGGCCGAGCACTAGGCCGATAGCCAGGCCGGCTGCGATCAACAGTAGGTTCACGATGCCGGAGGACAGTTCCGTGTACACGACTGAGGTGGTGATCCACAGCATGAGTACCGGCATGATTAGAAGGCTCCACAGCCTGACACGCCGTTCTCGCAGCTGTAATAATAGTATTAGCCCAATAAAGACGAGTAAAACGAGGTAAGACTGATCATTAAAAGTAAGATCTCCCGCTGTTAGCATTTGCACGTCCATAGATGATCAGTGTATAATAATGGTAATCATATAAAAAGATAATTAGAGCTATTTGATTTATAGCCCGATCTTAGTCTTGCCGGCCATCTGGAAAGCCTCTGTTAAGAGCGGCACAAGCTTTCCGTCGATGTCTGACCCGTTCAGGTTACTGCCCACGCCAGTATTCTGGATGATATTTTTTACGTCACCCTGCGTTGGCTGCGCTGATCCGCCACTGGTCTTGTATTCCATGTATGCTTTGATCACGAACTGGATGAAATCGCCTTTGTCCTTGAATACACCCTTACCGATCAGGTCGGTCAGATTACCCATGGACGCTCCGGATAGCGGTAGATCCATTTTTCCGGCACCGCCGGTTGCGGATAAAGCCGCGTTAGCTAAATTTTTAAAATCCATAATGATCACTTGACCAGAAGATAGCCTGATTCTATTTATACATTTTGAAACGGACTCCCTGTTATGCCATATAAATATAGATCGGCGTACCTTTCTCATAGTTTCAACCGAAGTCATTGATGTGCCGTAGATCGTAGTTTAGGCAGGATATCAATATCGTGGTATATTTTACATACACAAAATGGTCTTTTTGAGAACAACTTGTTCATAAATATCAAAATATATGCTATAAATCGCGTATATTAGAAAATATATCACTTGATAGAAGGTTAATATCGAAATATTTATTACATGCATGAACAATATGTTCTTCCGTGGAAGAAAAGTATGCCACAGGGGGCAGAATATGGAGTTATTATATGCAATAATAAGCGTCTTTCTACTGGGCGCAGGATTATTAGCCATGCTCTGGATGCTATACCATGACCATCTAGACTAGGGACATATAAGAAATATCAATTTTATTAAAATTTTATAAAGAAAAAATGTCGGGTTATGCTTCTTTAAGGATGATGACACCCATTGTGTTTTTTATCTGGAATGAGTTGACCTGTATCTTACCCATTTCTATGGGCCCTCTTGCGATACCTTTCATCATCGCTCTTGCCATTACGAAGGCATTTAGGTCTTCAGGCATCTCGTTTGTGCCCAGGAACTCCTTTACGCCAGGTATGACCTCGTATGAGGTCGTGATGAGCACTTCGGGCAGGAGGAGGTTCGAAACATTGGCCTCCGATATCACGTCTCTGATGAGCTCGGGCTCGGCATAAGGTGGTGTAGCAGAGTTGAACATGATATCCATGCGGCTGATCTTCGAGGATTCCGTCTTTTTCAGTGGCTTGATGGTGAAACCGCCGTTTACCGGCTCTACCGTTAATGCTGCGATCGCTTCATTTTTACCCAGTATACTATCAAATATGCCCATATTCACACCCACTCTTACCTACCGTTTTTACAAACGGCATATTTTAAGAGCCCCCGATATTATATAACACGTATTTGCGCTACCTTAACTTATCTTTTTCTGTGCGTATATAAGAGCTCGACCAAATAAATTTTCATTCCCCCCTCACAGGTAATTATGTGCATAATTCCCGGAAGGTAAGCGGCTACGTAACAATTGTCAGCATCGGCAGCCCTTAGGCTGGCTTCATCAAATTCAGGTTCGCTGTACGTTTATTTTGGAATCCGTATAACGGCTGGAAAAGTGGCGTTTGACAAACAACTATTTATAGAAGTGCAAACATTACATAAAATCGACCACAAAGGCCTGAGCCGGAGCACTTTTTATGGACTCGACTGACGAGAATGCAGAGGATATCAAACAGCCAAATAAAACGGATAACGGGAGTCAGCAAAAAATAAAAGAGCGGGCGCCTGTTAAGAATGAAGGTGACACAATCGAGTCACGGCTGGCGCAAAAGACCAGGGAGGCTGACGAGTACAAAGCTATGGTCATGTACCTAAAAGCAGACCTGGAGAACTATAAAAAGCGCACAGTGAGAGAGCGTGACGAGTTTGTCAAGTTCGCCAACGAGGGGCTGATCCTGGACCTGCTGGACGTCTATGAGAACTTAGAAAGGGCGCTGGACACGGCCAGAAAGTCATCTGACGATAAGATGGCTAAAGGTCTCGAGATGATCTACGGCAACATGAAGGCTGTGCTGGAGAAATATGGGCTCAAGCCCATAAAAGCGGTCGGTGAAAAGTTCGACCCGTACCTTCACGAGGCCGTCATGCAGGAAGTCTCGGACGATCACGAGGATGAAACAGTCCTCGAAGAATACCAGAAAGGATATACGTTAAACATGAAAGTCATTCGTTACGCAAAAGTGAAAGTTTCCAAACGGAGTGAGTGAAAATGTCGAAGATCATAGGCATTGATTTGGGCACCAGCAACTCTGAGGCAGCCATCCTCGAGGGAGGCAAGCCCCAGATAATACTGAGCGCCGAAGGCGCAAGGCTATTCCCGTCATACGTGGCATTTACCAAGAGTGGCGAGAGGCTCGTCGGCGAGGCTGCAAGACGCCAGGCTGTCACGAACCCCGAGCGCACGATCATGGCCATAAAAAGAAAGATGGGCACCGATTATAAGGTGAGCATCGATGGCAAGCAATACACGCCCCAGGAGATCTCGGCGATGATCCTGTCGAAGATCAAGCAGGATGCGGAAGCGTATCTCGGCGAAAAGATCACGCAGGCAGTCATCACCGTGCCGGCTTACTTTAACGATAACCAGCGGCAGGCGACCAAGGACGCAGGCACCATCGCTGGCCTGGAAGTCGTGCGCGTGATCAACGAGCCGACGGCGGCCGCACTGGCATATGGCCTGGACAAGAAGGGCATCCAAAAAATATTAGTCTTTGATCTGGGCGGAGGCACGCTCGATGTCACGATCATGGAGATGGGCGACGGCGTGTTCGAAGTTCTGTCGACTTCGGGCGACACGCAGCTCGGCGGCACGGACATGGATAATAAGATCATCGATTACATTGCCACCCAGTTCAAGAATGACCAGGGCATCGATCTAAGGAATGATAAGATGGCCATGCAGCGTCTGCGCGATGCGGCCGAAAAAGCGAAGATCGAGCTTTCGAGCACATTGCAGACGAACATCAACCTGCCATTCATCACGGCAGACCAGAACGGCCCGAAGCACCTGGACCTGTCCCTGACCCGCTCTAAGCTGGAAGAACTCGTCCGGGATGTCGTCGACAGGTGTTACCCGCCCATGAGGCAGGCTGTCGCGGACGCAAAGCTCTCTAACGATAAGATCGACCATATCATCCTCGTCGGTGGCCCGACCAGGATGCCCATGGTACAGGAGACCGTGAAGAAATTCTTCGGCAAGGAGCCGGAGCGCGGCATCGACCCGATGGAGTGCGTCGCAATGGGCGCCTCGATCCAGGGCGGTGTCTTAGCGGGTGAAGTGAAGGACCTGCTGTTGCTGGACGTGACGCCGCTTTCGCTCGGTATCGAGACCTACGGCAGCGTCTTTACGAAGCTCATAGAGCGCAACACCACGATCCCCACGCGTAAGAGCCAGGTGTTCTCCACAGCTGCGGATAACCAGACCAGTGTCGAGATTCATGTCCTGCAGGGCGAGAGGCCCATGGCGGGCGATAATACCACGCTGGGCAAGTTCCACCTTGTTGGTATTCCGATGGCGCCGAGGGGCATACCCCAGATCGAGGTCACCTTCGACATAGACGCGAACGGCATCATGAACGTGAAGGCGAAAGACCTGGGCACCGGCAAGGAGCAGCAGATCACCATTACCGCCTCTACGAAGCTGTCAAAGGACCAGATCGACAAGATGATGAAGGAAGCGGAGAAGTTCGCCTCGGACGACGCCAAGAAGAAGGAGAAAGCCGAGGTGCTCAACCAGGCTGAGACGATCCTGTACACGGCCCAAAAGACCGTATCCGAGGCAGGCGATAAGATCACGGCAGAGCAGAAGGAGCAGATCAACAAGGCCTCGGAAAGCCTGAAAGAAGCCCAGAAGACCGAGGACCTCGTAAAGATCAAGGCTGAGACGGAAAGCCTGACCAAGGTCATGAACGAAGTCGCGACCGTGATGTATCAGCAGGCCGCGCAACAATACCAGGCACAACAGCAGGCCGAGCAGGGCCAGAACAAGCAAGGCCCGCAGGCTGGCCAACAACAGGGCAAAGACCCCAACGTGGTCGACGCTGACTACGAGGTAGTGCACGATAAGAAGTAAGACTTTACTTCTTATCCTTATTTTTAATCACGGTGAGCGCTTTGGCAGAAAAAAAGGACTATTATGAAGTACTGGGAGTCGAGAAGACAGCTTCAGTCGATGACATAAAGAAGGCGTACAGGAAGCTGGCGATGAAGTACCACCCGGACCAGAACAAGGAGCCTGGAGCCGAGGAGAAGTTCAAGGAACTCTCCGAGGCTTACGCGATCCTGTCCGATGAGCAGAAGCGCACGCAATATGACCGCTTTGGCCATGCCGGTACGCAGGGCTATACAGAAGCGGACATGTATAATAACATCAACTTCCATGATATTTTTGCCGGCATGAATTTCGGCGATAGTGATAACCTTTTTGACATGTTTTTCGGCGGAGGCAGGAACAGGAGCCAGGGCGGCCGCGGCTCTGACCTTCGCTATGACCTGGAGATCGAGTTCAAGGATGCAGTATTCGGCATCGAGAAGGAGATCGTCGTCCCGAGGATGGAAAACTGCGAGACGTGCCATGGCACCGGCGCAAAGCCCGGCTCAAAGATAGACACCTGCCCGAACTGTAAGGGCAGCGGCCAGGTACGCCAGGTATCCCAGAGCCTGTTCGGCCAGATGGTGCATGTAGCGCCGTGCCCTCGCTGTCAGGGAAAGGGAAAGATCTTCGATACCCCCTGCCCGGAATGTAAGGGCCGCATGAAGACACGGCACGTACGCAAGATCTCGGTTAAAGTACCTGCCGGCATCGATAACGGCCTGCAGCTGCGAGTCCCCGGAGAGGGCGAAACAGGTGTCGGCGGTGCCTATCCTGGCGACTTATACGTCGTCGTGCACGTGAAACCGCACCCGTTCTTCCAGAGATACGGTGATGATGTGCTCTGTATCATGCCGATCACCATCCCCCAGGCCGTCCTGGGTGACGAGATCGAGGTCGAAACGCTCAATGGCAGGGCTAAGATAAAAATACCCCCTGGAACTCAGACGGATACGACGTTCAGGCTCAGGGGCGAAGGTGTGCCGAGCCTGCGCTCGCGCAGCAGGGGCGACATGCATGTGAAAGTCCTGGTAAAGGTGCCGACAAAGCTGTCGGATAAGCAGAAGAAGATCTTCCAGGAGCTCGCCGCGGATGAGCATGAGAATGGGAAAAACAAGAATAAGAATATTTTTGAGAAGATAGGGGACGCTTTTAAGTAGCTACTCTCCTGCTTTAGTTATTTTTGAATTCCTCGTGATCAGTAGATTGTAAGAGTCAAAGTCTTTGTTCAATCTAACCACGACGCCTTCCAGTTCCAGGACTTCCCCATAATCGGCCACGATCAGTAAGTTGTTGCTATCATCCTCATGATATGCCGGAATAATGGCGTAGACAGGCTTGATCGACGTGCCGTCACAGACTTTAAAGACCCGGTTCTTCTTATCGCCCAGGTCGTTGGACATCTTGGACGCGACGACGTTAATGCGCTTGTTCACGCGGGTGTTTAAATCCGAAAACCTGGCAAAATGAGCCTTCGGCGGCACGACATATTTTACCCTGGACAAGTTGTCCTTGCGGAGAATCGCGTAGGAATACTTGATATCAGTATTCATATATCGGTACGGCTCATCGCATTTTGCCACCAGCTCCATGAGCCGGGTTGGCGCTATGTCTTCTTTTTGCTCGAAGCTCCAGCAGGAAATCGGGTTGCAGTGATCGCACCATATAAAGGAACACGGGCTGTAGATGTTAAGGCCTTTGCGCTGGAGCGCTAAAACCGTTTTTCTCATCTCCATAGAGTGTATCTTTTCCGCGGGCTCGATGATCACGATATTACCATCAGGCGAAAGCTTTTTCGAAAGCTCGAGTACGATATTCGCCCTCCGGTCTATGTTTACACCCTTCAGCTCGTTCAGCACGTTCGAGAAGACTAGTAAGTCGATCTGGTCCGGGATCTTATCCATAGGTAATTGTAGCAGATCGGCCTTGATGGGCTTTTCCACATCGACATTCGATTTGTTAGCAGCGTACTCCGGCACCAGCGCACCATACGCTTCGATGTTCTCGTCGAACTTTTCCAGCGAATATATCTTAACTTCAGCCTGGTCGAGCCGGCTATAAAAATCTATGATCGCTAATGGTACGGTACCTGGCCCTGTGCCGATGTCGAGTACCTTCATGCGCGTCTTTAAAAGCCCGTCGTCTGCCAGGCTTTTAAGCGTGTGTTCGAACTGCGCGAAATAGACCGGGAACTGGTAGGTGAGGTATCCTAGAATGCTGTATCCTGTTTCATAGGTGATGTTGCGCTTATCGCCCTCTTTCCAGTACTGTGCTTTCTGCGCGGCAATGGCCTTGCGTATCTTTTCGAGCATGGCGGGATCGTCAAAAGCTTTGCCCGTCTTCTTTTCGACGTATTGCTCGACGAACCGCTCAAGTTTCCTCGGGACCCCGGGCGACTTGAAGAATGCCTCGTGCTTCGCAAGCTCTTCCTTGTTCATCACAAGTACTTTTGCCGGAGGCATGCGCGTGACCTTGTAGTCACCGCCCGCCTGCGTGGCCGTCAGCCCCAGTTCAAACAGCAATGGCTTAATGACATTAAAGACCTCTTCGGTGGTCGTTTCACTCTTAATGTAATCCTGTATCTCTGATAATGTAAACTCCGGCTTCATCCGTGACACGTACTTGATGGCCGAAACGATCTCTCTGTCACTCATCTCGCGTACATGGGTCATGTATGCTTAAAAAAGTTTGTACGAGATATAAAAATCGCCTGTATCGAGGAGCAAGCTATGACCATGATATTTATATGTATAATTTAGATTTTCAATATATAGATATATAGAAACTATATTGAGTATATATTTATGTAGGCGCCAACGACATATGACCGATGAAGACAGAGACAATGGAAAATGTAAGGATCCCCGCTGAGAAGTGGGAGATCATAGAAGAATATTCATTCGCAGAGCCTCAGACTCGCGAATCAAATGAACTGCTCATAGATACCGGTAATAACCAGATGCTAAAGGCTATAAAGGCACGCATCGAGAGGGACGAAGAGATACAGGCACTGTGGAAATGCTCGAACGTGGTCGCCATGAAGCGTCTCGGCTATTCGGATCATGGAAAACAGCATGTCGAGATCGTGTCCGATCATTCGCTGCGGCTGCTCTCGATGCTCCGAAAGGCAGGAGTACAGCCCTCGTCCATGGCGGACTACGGCCTGACATACGAAGACGCCGAGCTGATCGTGTTCCTGGCCGCATGCCTGCATGACGTGGGACATTCGATCCACAGGGACAACCACTCGCAGTATGGCATATGGGTGGCCGCACCTATACTCGATCGAATACTGGACGGGTTTTATTCCACAGAGATCAAGACCATCATCACTTCCGAGGTACTACACAGCATCTCAGTACACCACAAGGATTCAAAGCCGTTGACGATTGAAGCCGGAATCTTACGCGTTTCAGACGCCCTGGACATGGCACATGGTAGGACAAGGCTGTGGGATGACGCGAACTATAAGAACAACATTCATGCCATCTCGGCACAGGCGATCGAATCAGTCGAGATCGTAGACGGTAATGTAAAGCCAATCCTTGTGCGGATAAATATGTCAAGCTCCGCCGGCGTGTTCCAGATCGACGAGCTGCTGAGGCCAAAGCTGATCGGATCAGGGATACAGGACTATGTACAGGTGGAAGGGCACGTGACCTGTGAAAAGAAGATCGTCACCTGCTTTAACCTTTAAACTCTTTTTTCAACATTTTAGAGATGCCCGGATTGCGCCTGATGACCTCTTGCCGGTAGGCTTCAGCTTCTTCGAATGTGCCCTGTAGCGCCATAAGCTGCTCGACCTGGCCGTATGCGAATGAAACCCCCTCGGGATAGTCGATGCTGTATGAAAAGTTTAGCGCGGACTTAAAATATTCCAGCGCTGAGCCGAAGTCCTGTTTGCGTTTCAGCGCCAGCCCGATGTTCCCTAACTGGTTGGCCAAGCCGATTTTATTATGAGTTTCGCGATTCAATATGAGCGCTTTTTTGAAATATTCTAACGCACGCAGATGGTCCGGCATGCTCATATACACGATTCCCAGGTTACCATATGCTATGGATGTAAGAAATTTCGCTGTGTTACTGCCCTTGAGCTGCCCAAGCTCGCCCACCTGCTCAAACGATCTGGCTGCTGCCTTCATGTCGCCCTTGACCATGGCGCATGTGCCGAGGTCATTACACACGCTCATCAGGTCGATCTCGTCGTCGATGCCGACCCTTGCCTGTTTAAAACACCATATTGCGTCATCGATTTGGTCCATCTCATAATGAATGATCCCCATGTAGAATCGTGACACGGCTATTATGCGGCGATCCTTAGCCAAGGATACGCATTTAAGCAGATTATTGATCGCCTCATCATATTGATGCCGGTTAATGCAAATGCAGCTGCCTAACATATGCGTATAGGCACGCCTTTCCTCGTCAAGAGCTGAGTTATATGCCCGCTCATTATAGATAGCGGCCTCAGGTAGACGGCCTAGCAAGGTATAATTCAAGGCCAGAAATGCGCTATGGTCGAAAGATAAAAGATCGTTCCCGGGATTCGGCTCGAATTTAGCTACGAACTTTAACAGTTTCGGCGTGGGAAAAATGTTGAAGAGGAGCATGCTCAGGGCAGACAGCATATCACGCTTATCGGCCTCGTTTTCATGATATCGATGTAATTCTGAGATGGCCAGCAGGACAGGCCTCGACTCGACGAGCTTTTTCTCTGAGTCCAGGAGCTTGAAATACTCAGTGTATCCGGAAACTTTATCGATCGTCTCGATCGCGCCATTACAAGATTCAGAGGATAGCGCTATACCCTCGTATTTTTTTAATAGCGATATGATATACTTTGATGAGGACACTTTTGACTTTGTCATGTATATCGGCCCTGCACTCAGCCCCCCTAGCCGCCTGCACGGCAATTCCTTTAGCTCGACGAGATACTCCTTAATGCCAGTATTATCCAGGCTAATACGCTCGTTCGCCAGTCCCAGTACGGATATAATGCCTTCGAGCGTCGATTTGAAGCGTCTAATAAAATCTTGAAAGACAGAGTCGAACTCCATGAATGGGCCTCCTGATGCCGCGATAGATCGTTCGTATACGCTTTTTGAGAGTAAATGGCAGCGCGCTCTTGGGCTGTCTTCGTCAAACGACCGAAGATCGGCCTCGACTATTGCCCGCATGATGGACTTGACCTCGTCAGGCAGGTATTTTCTCCCGAAGACATCATGCGTCGATGCCCTGATCAGTTCTAAAAATCGCTCGCCGCCAGGACTGGAAGCAAGCCGCGACACTATCCGGTCGTCGATGTCAAGCCCTAGATATACTGCCAGGTTCTTTACGATGCTCCAGCTGTCCATCGCCATCACTTAATCGCGTGTATATAATAAATTCCTATTAAAGATATTAATAATCCAAAATAACCCCGGTTTCCAAACACCCTGGATTTTTTTAAGACGCGACAATCGGCATGAAACCACGGAGACGCGATTTAAAAAAATGACTATCGCCTTTTTGCTTATCTAAAAAATAAATAAAAATGATGACACGTATGCCTATATATCGATATGGCATCGTGCCTGGAGCAGTAGCTCAGGTTACATTTTTACTGATATTCATCAAATCGACCGGTATAGTATTGGTCAGGCTGCCCTTTTGCACGACCAGCTTTATATTACCCATATCCACCGGCAGGCAGGTGAAGTTATATCGCCCGTCGCCATTGGTAATGGTTGGGTTTCCAGGGGCACGTACGACATCGTTCGTCGCGTTGAACCTGAGCGTAACGGTAGCGCCACTCACAGGGTTGCCCTCCTTGTCGATCGACCTGCCGCTCAGCGACTCGTGCCGGCTCATCGGCACCGTGACGGAGCCGGTAGCACCATTGGCTGTGGCTGTGACCTTCAGGTCATACGGGTATGTGAGAGGATATGCGCCGGAAGGCTGGGCTGAGACAATGACGGAAGCTGTGCCGTTGTCATTTGTCATGACCTGTTTTTGCCCGAGTTTCGCGAAACGCTCGTCATCAAGGTTAAAAGCGACAGGGACACCGGATTTCACCAGGTTCCCGTTCTCATAAACAGATGCGGTGACTGTCATCGTATCGTCTGCGCCTGCTGCGGGCAATGACAGATATAAAAAGTCATGATCAGCCATCAAGTTCACCGTATAGCTAGCCGGCACTGGTGTCGAAGTAACATTCGTCGTAATGCTTGAATTATTGACTGCGGGCGATGTGCCCGTACATCCGGCAGCCGCTATGGCGACGACCAGCATGAGAGATATGAATAGCAGTGTATGCCTTTGTTCCATAATGTTCCCATGATATTAGGCATATGCCACCATATAAGTTTATCTTTCGGTAGAACAGAGCACGCCGATAGCGGATACATGGATATAGCGGTTAGTTCATTATTTTTTATCGATGTTCATATAGTTGCAAAATTATGTTATCCATAAGAGGAAGTATTTATATGTAAAAATTAGAATAAATTATACATGCCAAGGCTCGATGCGATCGTGTACCGAACTGGCGGCGCCAGCCCTGAATATGTATCGGAGCATGCTACTTCATGCGCCCGAGACGCTGATTTTCATCGCTCTTTATCAAAATTGACGTCGATCGTGAAGACTGACATAGACACAGGCTTGTACATCCCTCATTCTTTTGGATACATACGCCCATTCGTCACATGCATTCATACAGTCCTGGAGTTGCGGGGCAACTTGCGCAAGCAGACATT
This sequence comes from uncultured Methanocellaceae archaeon, assembly GCA_963780665.1. GTDB lineage: Archaea > Halobacteriota > Methanocellia > Methanocellales > Methanocellaceae > Methanocella. Next base: position 242,064 of record CAWACJ010000004.1, read on the forward strand.
TTTAAGCTGCGCCTATGAGGCATTTGGCCATAAAGGCCATCGAGAATTTTTCGCCATGTGCCCCACGAACTATCTGTCGAATATGGGCAGTTCACTCGCAGAGTCATATTCGGCGCTTGGCGAAGTGATCCAGGCCAGGTATCGTGACGAGACCGTCAGCGACTTGATGCGCGAGCTGCTAAAAACACCCCTTGTGACCACATTTGCGCTGGAGCATATGGAGCGCCCGGAAACAGTCGGTGCGACCATAAAGCATGACGGTAAAGATTTTTATGCCTATGCACAAGGGACATCGTTATCCGCTAAGGGACCTGATCCTTATGGTGCGCTGCAGAGCCTGGAAAGTGTCTTATCAAAAAGTAATGTCGACCTGCACGAACATGTGCTCCGCGACGAGCCGGTATTCGGCTCCGCAGACGTACGGTTATGCCTTCAGGAATCGACCTCCATTAAACGCTTTTTAATATCTGTTTCTCCCTGTCGGAACGGCTCTGACTTTTATCGCGCCTATGCGCCCCAAGCAGGCGTTACCACAAAATCATCATCGATTGATGGAGCTTTACAAAATATTAAGGATGCCATCGCCCTACAGTTCCATGAACATACGGTCTCTGATGTGGAAAAAGCGCTTTCTGTTAAGCCAATTATGACAACCGCACTAGTATGCCATAATTAAATACATTAAAATTTGAGGCGCCCTATTTGCCACGGACTACAAGTACCGGGCAGGGAGCATTTCTAACTATGGTTTCGGACACGCTTCCCAACAAAATTCGCTCGATGCCGGTCCTTCCGAGATGCCCTACTACGATCATGTTCACGCCCTCGTCTTTTGCAATTTTCATGATCTGTTCGGGCGGGTAGCCGCGCACCATCTTCACAGTGACAGGTACGCCGGCCTCTGTACCTTTTTGTTTCGCGTATGCAAGAGCGTCTTCGCCCTCCTTCTTAAGCTTAACATCTTCATCCACATAACCGGTAATGTCGTCATGATGCGAGAGAGCGTATATCTCGAAATGCTTGAGGTTCATCACGTACAGCGCTATCACTTCGAATTTGGATTCCTTTGCCATATCAATGGCATAGTCAACGGCGTTATTGCTGAACTTCGAGCCGTCCGTGGCGATCAATAATTTAAAGACCATAATAATGACACTCTTAACGTTGAGATATTATAAAACAAGAGATAAAAGGGTATCGTATAATTTTATCTTATTGGTTATGCTCAGGCTCGTGTATTGTTGGGAATGCTCATTTCGCGATTAAAGCACGATCGATTATACGATAGTAGTGATATAATACAAATGCTGAAAACTACTATTAATTAATTTAGTCTACTCCAGCCCTTTTAAAAATTGATTCACCTGCATAGCAACGATATTTCGCTTGTACTTATTTTCCGAAAATGTTTCGACTCTGAACGGCCCCAAATGATCCTCATCTTTGAATCCGTAGGTAATATTCGCAAGAGATTGCCTGAGTAGTTCTTCTTTTATGGGAGATAATTTTTTACCGGAAACCCTTTTCTTGAAGTATTCGGATGCCGGGGCCGGCCCGCCATTAAAATGTGTTAGCGCAAAAATATCATAGGAGTCCTTGGGATTATCTCTCTCGAGTAAAGCTCTGCCCTTTAACGCAAGCGAGCCGACCAGGTCAATGACTTTGAATGTGGTTTTTGCAGTGCCATTGCCAGGTAAGACCGTCTCGATCTCCTGCTCAAAGTTAAAGTCGAACGCAAGGCTCAGCCCGTCAAAAGCGCAGGCCTGAAGATCTATTTGAATGTCGCGAAACCCGAAGACATCCTTCGTGCCCTCCTTTTCGCATAACAGGTCCAGGTGCATCGGATATTCTTTCCCGTCAATATGCGATCCAATAGTTCTCGTGAATTGGAATGGACGATACGCTTTCGCGACATAGCCGAGACCTTCCAGGATCTCGCGTATCGTATCATATTTAGGCATGATCTCGGTTTTAAGTGCAAGGTCGATATCTACGCTACCGCAGTGCCGGAAATGATCTTTTGTAAGGAAGTATGGCGCCCATCCGCCTGTCAGGACAATATCATCGTGATAGGAATGGAGCGCTAATCCAAGCTCCAGTAATGCAGATTTCGAAGCTTCGGTAATTTCGTAAGGATACAAGGTCAACCAACTTCTTTATGCTTCCACTTTTTTTCAATGATCGTAAGTATTTCATTAGCGGCTTCCTCGCCGCGGGCGGGATAATTAAGCAGATCGATATAGAGTTGAACGTCTGAGACCACTTTAATGCCGTCGATTTTCTTATTACCATAGAAAATCCCTTTACTTTTTGCGATGGCAAACTTCACGTTCCCGTTCGCCTCTATGGGCATAAGGTTAAGCATTTTCGCCAGTTGTTTCGCATCATCTTCGCTATCGACGTACATGTGGACATTTGTCGGCCTGACAAACGGTGCGACAAGCATCGCTCCGGTAAGCCCGGTAAACGCATATTCTATAGTGTTTATATTTTGAAATTTCTCCAGTAGTTCCGTAGTGTTCTCCGCTTCCGCATAATATTCTAAGAATTTTGTATTCGTCGCGAAATTATTGACCGTCGCTAATCGCTTAAGCAAATCGAGCGGAGCCATTAGCCTAAGCTTATTATTAGAATCGCGTATTGCAATTCTTTCGTTGATCAAAGCTTTTGATACGTTGAATGCCTGCCCTAGAGAGACGGATGCTTCCTTAGCCAGATCCCGAAGGCTCAAGCTCTCAGGATAGCGGACTAACAAGACCCGATCTACATCTACCGCTTTTCCTGAGTATAAATTCGTCAAGTTATATACCTCTGTTCATTCAATTAAAGTATGTTCACAAAAAGTGAACGCACTAATTATGTTCATTCTCATTTATATATGTTCACTTTTTGTGAACATTAAATTTAAAAATATTCATTTACGAGGATCTCGCTAGCCCATGTTCCTGGCAGCCTGGATATTCGATGACAGTCATAATAAAAAACGTAAAACAAGAAAAGCTTGTGTTTCCGGGATGAACGATTACATAGCGGTGCATCATTTATAGGGCCGCGGGCGAATTATGAGCCGAGAGTCTTCAGCGCGTCCAGTACGTTTTTATCGGCCAGTGAATAGTTCACCCATTTACCCGACTTACTGTCTGTAATGATCTGCGCATATGTTAGCACTTTCAGGTGGTGCGACACGGTCGTCTGCAGCATCTGCAGGATCTCCATCAGCTCGCATACGCACATCACTTCATGGGCAAGCGCATAGATGATGCGGACACGCGCGGATCTGATAATGCCTTGCAGTATTCCGCCTGCTTTTTCACTACGTCTTCAGATGGCATTTCGTACTTATGATCTCCCGGTGTTCAGCAACACGATTTTTATTCGCCATTGGCTCTCCCGTAAGTGATAAAAATGTTAGCAGCCTCTCCTGAATAAGGCTTCCGCCTCGTACATAGATAATGATCTGTATTTTCCGATCATCGAGTCGATGTTTTGTGCTGGCGCCTCGACATGAATGTCTTCTTGCACGTTCCCGGCTGCGACACATGATCTGCTGGCTGCCGCTTCGATCGCTTCCCGATCCAATATCGAGTAATACATCCATCCCTCATCTTTTCGTTCCGCGATGATCCCGGCTTGATGCATCACACGCATATGGTTCGATAGCACCAGCGGGTGCATGCCTGTACTCTCGATCAGACCGCATTCACACATTTCATTCACGCCGAGTACCCTGATGATACTGATACGCTCCGATACTGATAATGCATTACAGAAGTCTACCGCGTGACCTGTTAAGTTCTTGTTCATATTGATGCTCATGATATCGCCAATAACATATTAACATATCAACATATATAATTATGTTGCATTGTTAATATGAATGACTCTGGCCATCGTATATGAATGATCTTAATTCGCACGCGACCGAAATAATTTTTTAATCATGGTGATATGTAAGCGTAGTGATCTCTATGAGTCGTGCAGAAATGGCAGTTTCATGTTTCAATAAAGGGTTTAGCTGTTCACAGGCAGTGCTCTCGACGTACAGTGAACAGTTCGGCATGGATAAGGCCACCGCATTTAAAGTATCATGCGCGTTCGGCGGTGGAATGGGCAGGATGGCAGGCCCGTGCGGCGCAGTGACCGGCGCGCTCATGGTTATCGGCATGAAATACGGTAAGTACCAGTCTGAAGACGAAAAATCTAAGGAAAAGACTTACGCGCTCACCAATGAATTCGCCAGGCGCTTTATAGCCCGCAACGGCTCCATAAATTGTAAGGAACTGTTGGGTTGTGACATCGGCACGCCTGAAGGCATGAAGTACGGGAAGGAGCACAATCTGACCACCACGCTATGCCCGAAATTTGTCAAGGATGCGGCGGAGATCGTCGAAGAGATGCTGAAGTAAGCGTATACATCGGCAAAGATCACCGCGGCAAAAGCATCGGAAATGCGCTTCTTGAAACTCCGATCGTATGCGGGAAAAGATATAAAAAATAAACGGAGTCTGTTTCCTACTAGCCCCATTGCTAGATGAGATCAAATATCATTTTGGCGGCTATGAGATAAAGCACTATGGCAATGAGTATCTTAACTTGCCCGTTTTCCAGTTTTTTGCTCATCAGCCATGATCCTATTAATGCCCCGCCTATGGAGCCGGCAATGGTGTACATGAGCAGGTCGGTGTTCAGGCTGGATATCGATGCCCTTCCGAGAAAACCTGCCAGGGATGAGAATATTACGATAAACGCTGTGGTCGCCGATGCCTTTTTTGGCGGTATGCCCAGCCACACCAGCCCCGGCAAAATGATGTTACCGCCGCCGACGCCGAGCAAGCCTCCGACAAAACCAGCGATCCCTCCCAGAGCGCCACCAACTGTCAGCGTCTTAGGCGTGTTTAAGCGATCAATGGTCTGCTCGCCTTTCTTCGGCTTATAAAATAACATCATGGTGGCTGCGAATATTAGGAACAGGACAAATAATATCAACAGGTCCGTCTTCGGGACAAGCACGGTGGCGTATGCACCCAGCGGGGACAGCAACGTCGCGATGATTAACACTGGGAGCGCGACGCGCCACAAGATCAATTTTTCCCTGGCATAGGTGGCCGAAGCGAAGACCATTGCGACGCCATTAAGTAGTAACGCCGTGCTCGTGGCCGTCAGCAAGTCTACCCCTAAAAAAAGGTAGATGGGTATGAGGATGAATGCCGCACCGACTCCTGCCATCGTAAGTACGGTCGTCGCGATAAGCGTCACTATGCCTGCCCATAATTCTATCATCAGAAAGCCTCCGTTTTACTCATTAGCGTCCTATTTTTTAGAGCATGATATGCACACTTTCTTGCCATTGATCTCTTGCAGCTTATGCGTAAAGACCCTCTCACCACAAACGCTGCATAGGTCCGTGTCGAAGTTTCCCTTCGTCTTCTGATACTCATAGTCGAAAACCGGGCTGATGATAAGGAAGTCTTCTTCTTTCATGCCCATGACGTTCTTGACTAGCGGGTCAGTCACTTCGGCAGGAACGTCCTGCGGCAACACGCCTTTCTTGCGCTGTTGTACGAACGGGGAACCGAGCATCTTCCCGAAAAATTCCGGCTTCAGATGCACGCGAACGGCCTTTTTGTGTATGGTATCGATCAGCGTAAAGCCCATTTTTCCATAATACAACTTTTGAATATTGCTTTTACCGTATGTACAGCCGGTGATCGCCTGTAACCCATCGGTAAAACAGCCGGCGGCGTGATCGTTACCGGTCTCGGTTAAACAGACTAGTTCTTTGTCCATGGAGCGATTGACACCGAGTGCGTTCATCGCTGCAGCGCCCGCTCTTATTCCCAATGGCATCGCAGGGCACTTGTGCCCATGGAACTTAAACCCTAATTCGTAGTATTCTTCAGCGTTCATCATTTTTTCACCTTTTTGTGTATGGTCATCTCAGGAACATCTTCGGTTTTTTCATGAGATGCCTCTGGCCATTAAGCTGTAATGCCAGTATCTATTTAAAATATTATTTAAACACTTGCTATAAATAGCTTTCTACTTAAAAAAAATTTTAAGTAGTAAAACTGAAAGCTCATGGGATTGAGTACATGAATGTAAAAGAAATCTAGTAAAGGTCAATTCTTTTTAAGAATCCCAGCCAGTTCTCGGCTTCTTCCTTCCTTCGGTCCATTATCCGTTTAGACAATTTTTGTTTATCGGCCTGACATTTATCAGTCTCGACCATGGTTTTTAACGAAATGATGGCCCTCATGAGCCCCAGGGCTTCGCAATAATGGTTTATTGCCTCTGTCTTATTTTCGTCGGTGCCAACATCTTTGATGTCCTGCTTGAACTTCTTCTCTAGTGCCGACTCCAGATCGGACAATATATTTTTCTCTTCCTCCGTGAAGCACTCTTTTTTGCTCATCAAGTCCCACATCACTTCTTTCAGGGGCACTTTTTTGCCTTTCAACTCCACTTCCCGCGGTATCTTTACTCCGATCCAGTTGAGGGTCCGGATCAGCTTTTGCTCAAGGGTCTTACGATCCTCTTCCGAGAGGTGGCCTTGGAGTGTAATCCCAGGGTTACAAACCCGATATTCATCATTATCATTCATATGGACCTTAAAAATTATTTAATATGATTTATCTTCGCCCTTTTTTAGCTTCTTCACATACAGTATGGCACTCATCGCAGCGCTGGCGCCATCGCCCACGGCCTTGGACACCTGGTGCACGCCGCCCGTGACGTCCCCCGCAGCAAATACGCCAGCTACGTTCGTTGAATGGCCGGGGCAGCTGACACCTATATTACCCTTATCGTCAAGCCCTAGACCCAGCTCACCTGCAAGCAGCGTGTTCGGTATGCCGCCCTCAATGAACACGGCATCCACATCCATAACCTCATCGGGGCTATCATTTGACCTGAACTTTAAACGCTCCACTGTCTCGCCGCCTTCGATGGCGATCACATGAGCCTCGCCTATGACCCCGACGTTGCGCGCCGACTTGATCTGCTCAATGTACATGGGGCTGTCCATATCGGGCTTTTCCGTAAACGCGATCACTTCTTTACACAGCCCCGACAGGTATAATGCCGCCTTCGCGGCCTGATCACCATTGCCAACTAACGCCACGACCTTACCTTTGTAGAGGTTACCATCGCAAATAGAACAATACGATACGCCCTTATACGCGTACTCCTTCTCGCCCGGTATATTCAGCTCGCGGTGCTTAGACCCGGTGGCGATGACGACGCTTCTGGCCTTAAACTCGTTCACGTCCGAGTATAGCGTGAAGAGTTCACCCGGCAAAGCCCGGGTAACGTTCGATGGAACAACAGCCATATTATATTGTTTGGCCTGGTTCTGGAATTTTTCAATGAGGTCGACTCCCTGTATCGAATCGATGCCGGGATAGTTCCTGATATCCCCGGCCTTCGCAATCTGCGAGTCATAAATGTTACCGAAAACAATGGTGGAAAGGTTCGCCCTGCCGCAATAAAGCGCCACCGTAAGCCCCGCCGGGCCTGCTCCGACGATCGCAACGTCATATACATTATCGCTCATATGTACCAATAGCCCTGCGTTGCTTTAGAGATGATGTAGCACGTCTTTTTCTTTTATTAGATCTCTGACCATATCCACATTCGGGAATGATATGGCGTCAGAAAGGCAAAGGTTCATGCAGGTCTGGCAGCCGACCATACATGAATATGGGCTTACCACCTTTGATTTACCGTCAACTATCTGGTAAACCTTTTTTCCGCATGTGGCAAAACACATCCCGCAGCCTATACATGCGTCCTCATCAACCGTTGGATACCATTCAATGCTCTTCCTCTGTACCCCATGCCATAATGCCGTCGCCGGTTGGCCGGTTGTCGTTTCTGTTTTTTGATCTGCTTTAATGTCAGCCATTATATCGCCCTAATTTTCTTTCAGAAATCTACCTTTTACTTACTTGTAGTTCTCATACATATGTTAGATTTTTTTAAGATATGCCTCTGGCTTTAATTCTTAATGCTAGTATCTATTTAAAATGTTATTTAAACACTTGCTATAAATAACTTCCTACTTAAACAAAATTTTAAATAGAAAAATATATAGCTTATCACGGAAAATAGCTATTCATTGACAGTTTTGCCAAACGATGACTTAAATAAACATTGAAAAAGATAGGTCATGGATGAAATAATGAAGGTACAGATATATGGGACCGGATGCGCAAGATGTAGCTTTCTGGAAAAAGTGACGAAAGAAGCCATAAAAGATATAGGGATAAACGCCGAAGTCATCAAGGTAAACGATATCAACCAGATCGTCGAGGCTGGGATACTCGCAATGCCAGGATTTGCCATCGAAGGAGTGATAAAATCAATGGGGAGAGTCCCGTCGCCTGATGAGATCAAAAATGGATAAACGCGAAAATGTAAGGTGATAACATGAAAGACGAATGTTGCTGTGGACTTAATCTGTCTGATCTTGCCAGGGGAACCCCATATAGGGATCTGGGCTTCCATAAGATTATATGTGCCACGTGCGGAAAGGAATTCATAACCGATAAAAAGGATATAACCGATTGTTTCGAGTGCGAGAGAAGGATACAATGCAAAAAATAGAGACATTACCATACCCGATGAGCGATAAAGTAAAGCTGGCCGTCGAAGCCATCGGAGAGAAAGACTATAAAGAAACTAAGGATCTATTCAAGTCCCTCGCCGATCCTGCCAGGATCAGGATCATTGAGGCGCTGGGTATAAAAGAGCTGTGCGTATGTGTCCTGGTTGACGTTACCGGCCTTCAGTATGCTGCCCTGTCCTATCACCTGAAAAATTTAAAGGAATCTGGTCTGATCTCTTTTAAAAAGGACAGGAATTTTTTCATATACTCCCTGACGTCGAAGGGAAAAGCTGTACACGACTTTGTCAAGCGATCAGAAAAATTCTAGAATTTTAAAAAAAGCTCGACCAATGCTTATCATAGTCAATAATTTATACCATATGGGTATGAATATAAAGGCTTATAAACATAAAAATCATATTATTAAATAACGAGCTTAAAGTTCTGGATGACATGGTTCTGCATCATATCCGGCATTCTCATTGTGATTGGAGCGATTTTTAGCTTTTTCGGCTTATCCGTGATTTCGGATTTATCTAGTAGTTTCATAGGTATCAGAATCTTACCATCGGACAAGGGAATCCTATTATCCTGGGAGAGCGCGATCTACGGTGCGATCATGATAGGATGGGGAGCGACACTTCTTCTCATCGGCCGGCTGGCATTTATTAGAAAAGACGCTGATCTGATGAAGATCATGCTTTTTGGCCTTGCTATCTGGCTTATTATCGAAGCCGTATATTCGTTATACCTCGGAGTCTTGTTCAATGTCGGAGTAGACATAGCGGTATTTGTATTATTCAGCATTCCGTTAATATTTGGGATTAGGTTCCTGAAGAGTAAGCAAGCATCACCATAGTGAATCTCACTAGCATTGATATCGACGCTTGGAAAACATAGGGCAGTTTTTCAGCCCTAAATCAGTGTTTATATTTTTATCGCGATGGTAATTGCTGCTGTAACGTCAGGATCGTCCACAAATAAGGACTTGAAGAAGCTAGACGAAAACAAATAGGCAAGTCATATAAAGAGCTGTAACCCATGCGTAAAACGTTTATTTTTTCTTTTATTTTTTGGATCAGTACCCAGGCACTTATTTTTATTAAGCTTTGCATTATTTTTGTTTAATCACCGATATATCGTGTATTCCTTTGGTAAATATTAACAATTGCTATTTCAATTTATTTTTAACTATCATAAATAAGAATTATTGGGTGATCGGGTATGTCAGATACGATTAACAGGCGTAGTAATAACTTTGACTTTCTCAGGTTGGTGGGCGCATTGCTGGTTATTTTCTTCACCTCTTATGGGGTCTTGGGCGCCGGCATGCGTGACCCGCTGTTCCGGCTGTCGCACGGCATGTTTACTACGGGCAGCCTTGGTGTGTTGATGTTTTTCATCATAAGCGGCTACCTGATCGCGAAGAGCTGGGATACGAGGCGAAATGTCGTAAGGTTCTTATGGGCAAGGTTCCTGAGACTGGTGCCGGCGCTCGTTGGGGTGGCGCTATTAACGATCTTCATCATAGGCCCATTAACTACCAATCTAAATTTATGGGATTATTTTACCAGCCGGGCAACGTGGGGTTACTTAAGTACTGTAACGGTATTCTTCCCGTCCTACTCCCTTCCGGGCGTTTTCTTACACAACCCTATGGACAAGGTAAACGGTGCCTTATGGTCGTTGCCCGTTGAGTCAACAATGTATCTGATAATATTGGCTATGGGCGTTTTAGGCATATTATATAAAAAATACGTAGCGTCGTTCTTCATTTTATCCGTATTAGGGATCTACCTGTACATTAATGTCCATATGATACATGCAATCTGGCTGATCATGTCACACGATATAATAAATCAGCTTAAGCCATATTCGCAAATCCTGGTCTATCCGCTGTTTTTCCTGATCGGATCGCTGTATTACCTCAATAGACGGAATATAAAGTACGACCTGCGCCTTGTACTTCTGGCTTCCATCGTCTGGGTGCTGACCTTCTGGAATTACGACCTTTTGCTCCTATCATCGTTCATCTGCATACCATATATCGTGTTGGGCATCGCGTTCGCTAGTGTACCTTACATAAACATGATCGGTAAAAAGGCCGATATAAGCTATGGCTTATACATTTTGCATTACCCCGTTCAGCAGACCTTAGTAAACTTTTTCACAATGAACTCGTTGATGCTACTCGCTACAACGCTTATCATCGCAGTGCCGTTAGCGTGGCTGTCCTGGCACCTCATCGAAAGCAGGGCTTTGAGCTTAAAAGACATAGACTTTGATATATTTGGAATAAGGCGTAGATCAACTCCCAAAAAGGCCGGGGGTTGAATTTTATTTTTGATTGATCTCCATCGTTATGCCATCAATATAGTAGCCTCGATTTTCCAGGCCGTTGGTAGTTTTTGCTTTCGCAAATAAGAAATATGGCCATACCATCATAATTTTTCATTAAGTCACCGATTTTCGCATAAATAGTTAAATAAATATTTTAAACGATTTTTCCAGTCTAACTTGATGGATATTGTGCATGTTCTAAGCCTCAAGAGGATTCTGGCGGTATGTAGCATATTAGCGTTATCTGGCGTGATGATACCGGTTGTTATCTTCGATAGCAGCATTCATTTACTTAAGCCAGCCAACGGGGGATTTCCCGTAAATGCCGATCTTGGGATACGTGCTCTGGTGACACAAGAAATGCCCGCTGACATCGAGGACTTGAGCATTCCTGGAGGGCCACGAGGACATGTCGACATCCGCATAATCCGTCCCAAAGGCAGCACGGAGGCGCTCCCCGCGGTCATGTACTACCATGGGGGAGGCTGGATGATCGGTAACAAGTACATGTACGACCGGCTTGTCCGCGAACTGGTAAATGAGGCGAACGTGGCGGTCGTTTTTGTCGAATATACCCACTCTCCAGGCGTAAAATATCCGGTCGCCAACGAGGAAGCGTACTATGCGCTGAAGTATGTAGCCAATAACAGCAAGCAGCTAAACCTCGACCCTTCGAGGCTGGCGGTGGCTGGCGACAGTGCGGGCGGGAACATGGCGACGGTCATGACCATTATGGCCAAGCAGCGAGGTGGGCCGAAGATCAAGTGCCAGGTGCTATTTAACCCTGTGACCGATGCCAGCTTCGATACGCCCTCGTATCGCCAGTTCTCGACGGGTTATCTGCTCGACAGGGATACGATGAAAATGTTCTGGGATAACTACCTGCCGGATATAGAGGCGAGACGACAGCTAACGGCGTCGCCGCTAGAGGCATCGATGGACCAGCTAAAAGGGCTCCCCCCTGCACTGGTCATCACCAGCGAATACGACGTGTTACGAGACGAAGGCGAAGCATACGCCCATAAGCTCTCAGACGCGGGAGTCCCAACGACGGGAGTACAGTACTTGGGGATGACCCATGACTTCATCTCCGATGACGCTCTTGTCGATACGCCGGCATCCCGGGATGCCATCGATCTGACATGTAACACTCTACGTGAGGCTTTTGCTCAGTAATAAAATTTTTTCATTTACTCCCTGACGTCGAAGGGAGAAGCCGTACACTATGGGGAAATTGTAATATATTTATAGATTGGATTCACTGTATAAGATATAATTATAATAGGGGATATTCAACGTGCATGAACTAAGTGTTGCGACTGATATTGTTGATGCTGCTATTTTAACGGCGAAATTAAATAATGCTAAAAGCGTAATGAGTATATCGGTCGATGTGGGCGAACTTGCGGTCATAAATCCAGAGCAGCTTCAATTCATGTATGAAGTGATCACAGAAGAAACGATACTTAAGGGCTCGCATATGAATATCAATGTAATACCAGCAGAAACCGAATGTGAATGCGGTTATAACGGCGGCGCGGAGGATAAATTCGCATGTTCATGCCCTATATGCGGCAAGACGCTCCATGTTTTAAAAGGTAAAGACATCGTCCTAAAAAGCCTGGAAATAGACGCTTAGTTCGTGAAAGTAAAAAAGAGAGATTTAATATTCATTTTTGCTGTGTTGATTATTGGTTAGTGCTTGGTCCTTTGTAGGCTATGAGTTTGTTGTAGAAGTGCAATTTCATGATTATCTCGTTTAGCATTCCTTGGGGGCTTGTAGCGCTGAGGAATTCTTCGTAGAGTCGTTTGAACGTTGAGAAGAAGCCTTCGATCACCTTCGCTATCATCTATGCTGTTTTTTTCAACTTTATGCTTTTCTTCATATAGTTGATCGCGCTGACCGCTGCCGATGCACCCTCTCCTACCGACTTTGATATTTGATGTATGCCTCCAGTTACATCACCTGCTGCGAATACGCCCGGTATGGTTGTCGTTTGATCGGGCCTATCCACTTTGATATTGCCCTTATCGTCAAGGATTAGACCAAGTTCTATAGCAAGTAGTGCGTTAGGGATTCCTCCCTCTATAAACACCCCATCGACATCCGCTATTTGCATATCTTCATTAACCTGATATCGGATATGATCTACGTACTCGCTGCCTTCGATAGCGACGATACTAGCATTGGTGATAACGTTGACATTATTGGCCGTCTTGATCTTATCACCATATTCAGGGGCGTCTAGCTCTGGCTTATCGGTGAGAATGATCACCTCTTTGCACAATCCGGCGAGGTATAAAGCAGCCTTAGCTGCATTATCACCCTGGCCGATTAAAGCCACTTTTTTATCTTTGTATAGCGCGCCATCGCAGATGGCACAATAGGTCACGCCTTTATAAATGAATTCTTTTTCTCCGGGTATGTTAAGCTCCCTGTGCTTTGATCCCGTAGCAATTATTACGCTCCTGCTAGAGTATTCGCCATCATCCGAGTAAAGTTTGAATTGTTCGCCGGATATTATGCGGGCAATATTCGAAGGGATCATTGTTATCTTATAGCTCTCGATCTGCTCGTTGAACTTCTCTATCAGATCGATCCCTTTTATTGAGCCGACGCCGGGATAGTTCTCCACCTCTCCGGCTTTAGCCATCTGTGAATCGAACATATTACCGAATACGACTACGCTTAGGTTCGCCCTACCGCAGTATAAAGCGCTCGTTAACCCTGCAGGACCGGCACCGATAATAGCCACGTCATATGTAATATCGTCCATTAATCCTCCTATGCATAAATTTCTATGTTTCCTTCCATGTTTTCGGGGTGAAGTATTTCTCTCTCCATCGTAGTGCGACATTTACCAGCAGGATCATCACGGGCACTTCTATTAACGGGCCTATGACTGCAGCGAACGCCTGGCCTGAGCCTATGCCGAACACGCCCACTGCTACGGCGATGGCCAGCTCGAAGTTATTGCTGGCCGCCGTGAACGACAGCGTGCAGGACTGCTCATAGTTCACGGCCATCTGCCTCGATAGGAAGAACGAGACCACGAACATGATGGTAAAATACAGTATGAGCGGTATCGCGATCACGACCACGTCGAAGGGCTGCGCTACGATATACTGACCCTTTAGTGAGAACATCACTATGATGGTGAAGAGCAGCGCCAGGAGCGTGATTGGGCTAATGGTTGGGATGAACTTGTTATCATACCAGTCGCTACCCATCCGTGGGCGTAAAACGAGCCTGGTCAGCACGCCTGCAGCAAACGGGATGCCCAGATAGATCAAGACTGACGTGGCCACCTCTAATATAGTTATATTTACGACCATGCTTTGCATGCCCAGCCAGCCTGGCAGTAATGTGATGAATACGTAGGCGTAGATCGAGTAGAATATCACCTGGAATATGGAGTTCAGTGCGACCAGTGCTGCCGCATACTCCGAGTCGCCGCAGGCGAGCTTATTCCATACGATGACCATGGCGATACATCGCGCCAGACCGATCAAGATGATGCCCGCCGCATACTCGGGATAGTTTCTTAGCAGAAGTATCGCGAGCACGAACATTAATATCGGCCCGACAACCCAGTTCTGGATGAGGGATAGGGCCATGACCTTTACATTTCGGAATACCTTTCCTATTTCTTCATACTTGACCCTGGCCAGAGGCGGGTACATCATGACGATCAAGCCGATGGCGATGGGGATTGACGTCGTTCCCACGGACATGCTATTCAAGAAGGTCGCAAAGCCCGGATATAAATACCCAAGGCTGACGCCCAGGGCCATGGCAAGGAATATCCACAATGTAAGATACCTGTCGAGGAAAGAAAGCCTCGGTTTTACTTCTTCAGCCATAATTCAAATACCCCTATCAATAAAATTTACTTGTCAATAACCTCTTCTCAATATCGCTTCCAGTTCATCCGCATTGGGCATGGATGACCTGATCTTTTTGCAAGTGGTTTCGATATCATATTCGAGTCGGATGATTTCCTGTGTTCGGTTATCTGTATCGAATACCATGCATGAAGCCCTCCAGTCCTTGTCCCTGGGCTGTCCGACGCTTCCGGGATTAAGGATCGTCATTCTCGATGTTTTCAAGATAGCCGGCTTATGGGTATGCCCCACTATCAGATAATCATCGCTAACATCGGATGTATATTCTTCGAGCTTTTCAGCGGGAGTTTCCGGGTTGATATATTCGAAGAATGATGCCGGGCTTCCGTGTGCGAACATGAATTTTATTCCCCCTATTTCAAGCTCCAGCTTCAATGGAAGGCTGCGTAAAAAGTTCTCTTCCTTTTCACTGATCGTCGCCCAGGTATATTCCCTCGTAGCTTCTGATAGGTGCTTATAAACATAACCGCAGCCGCAATCGACATGAAGCGCTACGGCATTATCGTGGTTTCCCCTGATCGTCGGAACGTTGTTGCTGCGTATCCAGTCGATACATTCCAGGGGGTTCGGGCCATAATCCACAAGATCTCCCATGCAGAAGATGCGATCGTACTTTACGCCTTCCAGTACTGCATGTAGCGCTTCCATGTTTGCATGAAGGTCTGATATAAACAATAGTCTCATAAAATATGCCTACTTTACTAATTTTTGCATCATTGCATTCTGGACGATCGGAGCGTACTTTTTCCAGGTCATATCATCTACAACGGGCATGCCAGTATCCATTACCTTCCTTATTGAGGGGGTTTTCTTGAATTCCACGCCGCATTCGTCTATTTTCTTCTGGATCAAAGCATCGTCCTCTATGCCCATCATATCAACCAGGTTGATATTTTCCTGGTATTCATCGATCGCCCATTCGGGTATGTCATCGACGAATGGCAGTGGGCTTTTACAACCAATGATCTTACGGTATGTGCCGATTCTTGCCGCGCCGTTCTCATGTAGCGCCTTGAACGCATCGCCTGCAAGGTGCGCGCTCTCTCGGCCGCAGAGGATCAAGTAGCGGATATTCGGGTTTTTCAGCATGTTGCTTATTGCGAGCTGTACGCCGAAGTTTTCCGTATAGACGCTGCCGATCATGGCATAGCCGTCCAGGTGGAACTTTTCGTAATCGCTCGCAAGCGTCGCCACGGCAACGGGCGAGCCATTATCAAGGAACCTGTATGTCTTTTCGATTTTATTTCCGGTGGGTATCATCGCATATCGCCCTTATCTCATGTTTTGATTAATCTCGTGGACAGCTACAATCTTGTCTTTGAATATCTTTTTATCGAGGTCCAGCAGGCCGTTTATTCCTTCAGGCTCTTTTTCTAGTAACGGCACGAGCAACATCGGCACGTTAAAGCGCTCTTGAATGTCCTTCAAATATTTTTGCTGCTGCGCTCTTCGGCGGCTGAAGAACGGATTATTGCCATAGTCCGCGGGTAGCAGGTAATTTGCAACCACGCATGCTGTCTCGATCCCCACCTGTTTTTTCAGGTCGTTCGCTGATCTCCATGCTTCCATGATGGGCGTATATTCCGGGTATAGCACAAAGATGAACGAGCTTTTATCCCTGTCTCGCATTGTCTCGATCACATGCTCGTACGACCTTGACGTTTCAGATGTTTCCTTTGTCAGCGTTCCGATGTCAATGAACCCTTTCCAGTCCACTGGCAATTCCAGCAAACGCAGCGTGTGCCCGGTTGGCGCAGTATCAAAGATGATGACATCGTATCCGGGAAGGTCGAAGAAGCTCATGAACTTTTCAAACGCCGCCATCTCTTCGGCACAGGGCGAAGTAAGGTCTTCCTCCACCGATTTTCTGGTGGCTTCATCCTTATCCTTCACCGATTCCAGAATGCGCAGTTTATAAAGCTCAAGTGATCGCTTCTGGTCGATACGTGCAGCGTGCAGGCCATCTATACCTTCAATGGGCGTAGGCTCGCTGCCCACTGGCTGCTCAAAGATGTATTGTAGATGCGAAGCAGGATCAGTGGTGACTATTAAGGTCTTAAAGCCCCGGCTTGCCAGATATACCGAAGCTGCACAGGCGATAGTGCTTTTACCCACGCCCCCTTTGCCCGTGAAGAAAAGATATCTCGTCCCAATCGCAGGGGTGAGAATACGATCAATGCTCTTCCAATCATCGCCAGGATGGAACTCAACTACAGATGATCCGGTGCTTTCTGTAGGATTTTCGCGTTTTCCCTCGAAGATATTAGCGCCAACAGCTTCAAGCGACCGTAGCCCGTTTACTTCACCATCATTAAGAGGGTACAGGACTATTTCAACGCCCTTGAATTCTTCGTTTATGCGGGCGATCTCGTTTTCTTCTTCCATTTTGATCATCTGGAAAAATTTATCGGTGACCGCCTCGTCTGGCAGCACGCCATTTACTATCAGCAGGCTCGTCTCCACGCCTAATTTAGATAGTTCCTCGGTGCTCCGTTTAGTCTCGATAAGCGATAGACGCTCAGGCTTCAACACGAAAATGAACGACGTCTTTTTGCTATCTCTCAAGTATGAAAGCGCTTCGTCGTACCGTTCTTTCGCCCCCGTCAATGATGAGCTTGGGCCGATACAAGTAGCACCGCCCTTAGAAATCTCTTCACTCCAGCCGCTCGGCAATTCCAGCAGCCTTATCGTATGCCCTGTGGGCGCAGTATCAAAGATCACGACATCATAGCGGGGCTCGCACATGAAATCGATGAATTTGTCGAAAGCGGCTACTTCCTCTACGCACGGTGATTTCATCTGTTCTTTGATCGTTTCAAGGCTTTTTTCGTCTAATAGTTCCCTCATGGGAGCAATGACCCGTTCCCTGTATGCGTCGGATGCTGCGTCTGGGTCGATCTCGACCGCCGATAGGTTCTTCACATCTTTTATCGGCGTTATATCGCTCCCTATCGGCTGCCGGAAAATGTCCGAGAGGTTTGGAGCCGGATCCGTCGTCACAAGCAGCGTGCTGTAGCCTTTTCGGGCGAGCCACACGGCGGTCGCGCAGCTCATCGTGCTTTTGCCCACGCCGCCTTTGCCGCTGAAAAAGATGAACTTAGTTTCGCCTTTGCGCTGAGGCTCTACGATATTTCCGAACATATATCCCCCTAAGCATCGAGCAATACTTTTAGTTCCTCGTACTTCGGGTACTTCTGTTTCATCACGACATTCCCGTCGATGATGGTAACAGGCAATATGGATGGCCCATTCTCCTTGACCAGATTGCGGATCTCCGGGGTTTGCATGAATAGTTGCACGTTGAAGGACATGCTCGCACGGGTGATCTTCAAGTCTTTATACTCATTTGCCAGCTTTTTCAGAGTCTCGTTGAAATCGATCAATGCCTTGTCAACGTTCGGGCCGCACACGCCGGTAGGACAGCACATAGCCCCTTCAAATACAGTCAATTCTTTCTTCATAGACAATCACCTAATTGCGAGTCGTCTACCTCCATTCGAGGTATGTTCATTATCTCCAGGATTCGAACGGCCTGGTCGTTCTTGATCTTATAGAGCATCTTCGTGCCGTCCCTTCGTACGTCGAGGATACCTGCTTCGACCAGGATTTTGAGGTGCTGCGACACGGTGGGCTGGGCCTTACCGATGAACGGGACGATCGTGCAGGCGCACTTCTCGCCATTCAATAAGTATTGCAGGATCTTTATCCTGGTGTCATCGCCCATCGCTTTCAGCAGCTTGATCTTCTCGTCCATCTAATATCGTTATATTGGTATATGCGAATACACAAATAGGTTTCGGCTGATAACGCTGAATAATCATCGAATCATTCATTAGATGGTGGTATTGTTCGCCTATTCCTCACCTATTTTTATCGCTCGCCACGTATTTTTAAGCGAAGCTATTTCAATGGTAACACTTCACTCCCTTTTGTGGTATAATATGAACAAGTGGGGATGGAAATTAGCTATATCTATCGTACTATCTGCACTGCTTATGGCAACATGCTTTACGACTACAGTAGTGAACGCGCAAACAAGCCAGGGGGCACCCGATCACATAAACGTGATACTCTTCTATCACAAAGGCTGCTGCAGTTCCTGCGGCGAAATGGAGAAATACGTTGGAGATGCGTTGAACCAGTACTATGGTAATGAAATGAAATCCGGCATGGTCACCTACCAGGTAGTGGACCCGGTTACAGACAAGGCGATGGCGGATAAATACAACGTGAAGGATTGGGCCCTCAAGCTCGTAGTCACCCGCGGCGGCCAGGAGTCGGTGGTCGACATTCCCGAGGTCTGGATGTACGTCGGCAACAAGGATGCAGCGATGAAAACGGTGAAGAACGCGGTCGATAAGCAGCTGGGAAGGTAAAATGAGCCTTCCCGATATTTCCTCGATGGCAAACATACCATTTATCTACCCGTTTCTGGTTGGGTTGGTCATGGCGATAAACCCCTGCAATATGGGGGTAGACCTAGCGGGCATCGCATATGTGTCTTTAAAATTGGATAACCCTCGTGGAGCCGTGATCTCGGGGACGTTCTATACCATCGGGAGGGCGCTAACGTATATGGTCTTCGGGCTACTGATCTTCGCATTCGGCTCGACCATATCGGATTTCGCACCATTACTTCAGACATACGAAAATTTCATACTCGGGGCTTCCCTGGTCATCATCGGTATTGTAATGTTGAACATCGTGAAACTTAACTTTTCTCTGAGCGAGGGTCATAAATCCAAATATGGTTTAAGCCTGCCGGATAAAGGACTCGTTGGGGCACTAGCAATGGGGGCCGCATCATCACTAGCACTCTGCCCCTGTACAGCGGTCATTTTCTTAGGCTTGCTAATACCTCTTTCTGTGAAAGCTAACATTGTTGGCATGAGCTTTCCCATATTGTTCGGCATAGGAACCGGCGTCCCAATACTGGCGTTCGCCATACTGATAGGCATGAGCACAAAAGTCGCACAGACCTACCTAAATAATATAGTGAAATATGAGCCGTATGTAAGAAAGATCTTCGGGGCAGGATTTGTCATCTACGGGCTATATTTATTAGCCGGGTTCCTGACAACGATCATGTCAAATACATAACTGACATCAATGTTAATAAAAAGTATTGATGATCGCACGTTTACGTTTATTTTCTAGTGTTGGCAAACAGCGCTAAGACTACAAAACAAAACACCAGCTGCGCCCCGATGGCGGCCATAGCCAGTATTCTGATGATATCATAAAACGGGGGGAAGATCGAGGACTGGTCTCCGTTGTTAGACAGGTCCTGGCCGGGAGTCGCTTGTGTAGTCGTCGAAGGTTTTACAACGGTCGAAGGCTTTTCACCGTAGCCGCTTAAGATAATGATGGGCGACTGGGTACCGCCGATCCCGTCTGCTATGAGGGTCTGTGAGGTTATGTATCCGTCCTTCTCAACCGTTATATTATATTCTCCCTTTGGCAAGCTGGTGAAAACGAACATACCTTTGATCGGGCTGTCGCTGGTCATTTGCGGGTTATTTAATGTATCTACAATATTGCTGTTAATAAACTGTTTATTTATGATATTACCGTTATATAGGGTCACAGTTGCGCCGGAGATCCCGTTGCCATGATCATCCCTGATCATGCCCGATATACTGATACCCGACTGGACTGTCGTCTGTGATGTCGCATAGCTTGCGCTAAAGATAATGAAGCATATCGCGATTGCCGCTATTAATGCTAAAAGGCCTTTACGGCTCATTGACCAGGCCCTCGCTGCCCGACGAGTTCTTCAGGGAGGTGTACGCATCATAGACGGAGTACAGCCATACGAATATGGCAAGTGTCCCGATGGCAAGGTTCTGGACGAATGACAGCACCCAGAAAGCGAAGTATATGGCCAAGAGCAGGTAGCCGAACTTTTTCTCTCCAGAATAGATCTGGAAGAAGCCCGGCACGATCAGCGATAGCACGAAAATGTTCCGCTCGTCCGCCTTTCTGGCCTCGACCTCGGGTGATTCTACCGGCTTCCTGTCTTTATATTGCGTTTTTTGGCTGCCCTCGGCTGCGCCTGCTTTACGTGCTTTATCCTCTGCCGCGGCCCTTGACGCTTCGCTCTTCTCGCCGCCTTTGGACTCGTACTCGTGCATGAACTTACGGTACGTATCGTACCTCGTGCGCTTTCCAGGGTCAGACAGTATCTCGTACGCCTCGGATATCAGCTTGAATATCTCTTCGGAGCTGGCGGACTTGTTCACGTCCGGGTGATATTTTTTAGCGAGATTCCTGTAAGCTTTCTTGACATCGTCCGTAGATGCCGTGCTTTCCAGGCCCAATATCTCGTAATAGTCCTTATCGTAGTCCACAGATTTATAGAGATAAGTATTACTTATAACCCTTTTCCTTATAGGCGTCATATTTAATGGTTAATAATGGATTGTTTGCCATCTCTGGGAAGATATAATAAATAAATAGCTGGCATATGATAACATGGTCATAATATGCTCGAAGACATCGATCTAACGGTACGATTACCCAGGGAAGACTATGATAAAGCCATACCGGACTTGAGGCTCAGGCTAGGCGAGCTACAGCGGAGAGCGGCTGATCTGGGCATTCCCGTGATGATCCTGTTCGGAGGCTGGGCAGCCGCGGGTAAGGGCGATCTGATGAACCGCCTGATACTGGCACTGGACCCCAGGGGTTTCCGAGTCTTCATAACGGAAGATCCTGACGTCGAGGAAAAGTCCCGGCCGTTTTTCTGGAGGTACTGGCAAGAAACGCCGGCCAAAGGGAAGATATCCATTTTTCTTAAAAGCTGGTACAGCCAGCTATTGTTTGAAAGGATCGAGGGCGAGCTGAATAAGAAGGACATGGACCGGTCCTATATCGAGACCAACAGCTTTGAGAAAGCGCTCGCCGATAGCGGATGCCTGATCATCAAGCTTTTCCTGCACATCAGTAAGAAAGAGCAAAAAGACAGGTTCGAAAAGCTTACCTCCAACCCGGACCTTGCATGGACGGTGTCGGACGCGGACCGGGTGCAGCATAAGAAGTACAATAAATACATGAAAGCGATCGACACGCTGATCGAGACCACCGACCTGCCTTACGCCCCATGGACCGTGGTCGAGGCGAATGACCGCCGTTATGCGACTGTGAAAATATTTAATACCGTTATCAATGCGTTCGAGCATAAGATCAGCGAGGCTGAAGCGGCCGCTAAAAAGAAAGCTCCGGCTAAGCCAGGCCCTTCGAAGCCCCCCGCTGTCCAGTGGCTAAAGCATTTAGACCTGGACAGGTCGATCTCGGAGGAAGAGTACAAGGTCTTCGTGAAGGCGTACGAGGATCGCATGAAGCTGCTCCATCACCGGGTCTATCGAAACGGCGTGCCCCTTATCATAGTTTTTGAAGGGCCGGACGCGGCAGGTAAAGGCGGTGGTATAAAGCGATTGGCAGATTGTATGGATCCCCGGGGATACGAGGTGGAGCCAACGGCAGCTCCGAATGACGTCGAGATCTCGCATAATTACCTGTGGCGGTTCTGGAAGGTCATGCCTCGCGCCGGCCACGTCGCGATCTTTGACCGTAGCTGGTATGGCCGCGTGCTAGTCGAGCGTGTCGAAGGGCTCTGCACGCCCGAGGACTGGTCCAGGGCATATGGCGAGATCAACGATATGGAAAAACAGATTGCGGATTTTGGCGCGATCATAGTGAAATTGCTGCTGTACATCGACCGGGATGAACAGCTGCGCAGGTTTGAAGCGAGAGAGATCGACCCGTACAAACAATATAAGCTGACGGGAGAGGACTGGCGGAACAGGGAAAAATGGGGCCGCTACAATGCAGCCTTCGAGGACATGCTGCAAAAGACAAACACGCAATACGCGCCGTGGACGATAGTCGAGTCAAATGATAAGCTTTATTCCCGCATAAAGATCCTGAAAACGGTGACAGAAGCGATCGAAAATCATCTATAGGATCGCTATTTTTTCTGCGCTTCCTTAAAGCGTCTTGCCAGGCAGTCTTCGATATCCGTAAAAGAAGGCATGATGTCATCCGCTTCTTGTAAGTATGACACCGGCAGCGTCGTAGTCACGGCTATGACGTAATCGACGCCTGCCGCCTTTGCGGACTTGATGCCCAGCGGAGCGTTCTCGACAACGACGGAATTTTCACCCGGGATACCGAGCAGGTCCATTCCCTTGATATAAGGATCCGGGTATGGCTTGCCTCTCTCCGTATCGGCGCCCGTCACGACAGCGTCGAACTTACCGGTCATGCCGATCTCGTCGAGCACCTTCGTGACCGATATCCTGTTACTGCCGGACACAAGCGCCAGCTTTATGCCGTTATCCCGAAGCAGGGCCATGGTATTCTTTACTCCGGGGTACATTTGTATATGACCTGCAGCCAGCTTTCTATACAGTTCCCGCTTTTGCTCGACCACATTTTTAATCTGTTCGTCCCCGACAGAAACACCGTATTTTTTCACAAGCGCTTTCCCGACTTCCAGTGAAGGCATGCCTTCGGTCAAATAGACATCCAGCGGCGTCAGGCTGATCCCGAGTTGCTCGAACGCCTGGCGATATGCCTCATAGTGGAATTTCATCGTATCCGCGATCACGCCGTCCAGGTCAAAAAGAATGGCTTTGTATCGTTCGACGTCGATCCTGCAGCTCTGCACCATCAATGACCATGTCCACCTAAGAATAGTTATAATTATTCATCGATCACACTCGCCTTATAGGAAATAATCTATCGTCGGGCGGATTTTTGAGCTTTACCCGGAGCCGGTCGTATGATCGTCAACGACATCGACGTCGCATGCATAACGGCTCCATTCGCATAGCGCTTCTTTTTCATTTTCCGATAGCTTTGCGATCTCATTTTTAGAGTAGTTCAGGTGGCGGCTGGCATCGCTGGAAGGATCGCCAAGCTGCGACATATATTCTTTACAACAGCTGCATTCCGGGTCAATGCCGATCGCATCTCCCGGCAATAGAAAAAGAGGATAAAACCGGCAATGAAAAGGTTTTATATCGCCCAGCGTACAGCCACCATGGCCCAGGAAGCTACATATATTGCCGGGGGATATGACGATTTTTGTCGTATCCCGGCCTGATGCGGCAAGCCGGAATTGTAATTCGGGCTCTTGCGAAAAAACGCGTATGTGCAGGAAGCTGTCAATACTTCTACAGCACTGCCTGCATTCCGCACATCGGTCAAAGAGACTCATAGTTTCGCTCAAATGTCGACTGGTCTTGTACTCGGGCTTTCAATTCTCCGGTCGATCATGATCAGACAATATGATACCATGGCCACCCAGAGTAGTACGCTGAACACTGCCAGCCATTCCCAGATCGTATTATGCGCATACGCGAAGTACGTGTACATGAAGATCACGTCTATTGCCATGGCTATCAGCGCGTAATAGCCGATCCACCTGAGGTATCGCGGATCGCTGAAGATCGCAGCGTTCGTTAGCACCAGGAACAGGAAGAGAAGCGAAAAGAACGCGATCGACATGGTCCCGTGTAACGGTGTGCCTTCGGTGAAGATCCCGATCATCATGAGAGCAAATGCTGAAAGAACGCCGCAAGCCTGGCCCGCAACCAGTGCCGTCTTTTTCCGCCCGGCGACATCCCACTTGCCAAGACCGGCCATGAGCGCGATCATGGCAAGTGCGGTGAGAATGCAGCCGGCATTAAAAAAGATACTGCCGGTAGGATCCAGTGTTGGGTTTCCCAGGTCGCTGATCCAGTTGTTGAAAGGCGAGAATGGAGTAGAATAGAATGCGATCGATACAAACGTAAATACACAAAAAATAACGGTGACCAGCACGCCGCCCATGGCGCTCAACGGCCACTTGAGAACATTCAATGTCACGATAGACCACCTGATAAAAAGAATAGGAGGTAAGCGCTTAAAAAGGTAATGTTCGGGTCCCCTGTCCGGTGACAACATTCGGCCACCGATAATAATGTATAAGAAGCAAGTATTGAGTGAGGATAGCAATAATATCTTTAGTTTTATATAAATATATGGAGGACGAATGGTTGGCTGAGTTGCCATGAAAGTCAAAACGTTCACTTTGGCCATTACACTGATATCTTTACTGGCCATGCTGGCCATTTCACACTACGCACAGGACATCAGGCAGATAATATCATTCCCGCAGGAGATCATGCCAAATGCATCAACAATCGCCGTCCCTACCGCGACTGAGTATCCCGATATTAATTACAGTGGATCGATGATACCTGAGCCACAGACTAACTTGACGCTGCCGAGCGTCAATGAGCCATCATTTAACTCGACACCAGTAACCCTATCTGAAAACAGTGACCCTACAGCAAATCCGGTAATGACGCCGACCCCGACCATAGATCCGCGCTCTTCGCCAATGGCCCCTATGAAACCAATGGAGCCGTGGAAGCCGGCCGCGCCGATGACCGCGACTTGAATTAAGGGAACGAATTCTCGTCGAACGTTTTTAGCTCCATTGTCCCATTCTCGATCTTTAAATAGGTATTATGGACGTCAGACGTTTCAGGATCGCACATCCATCAGCCGGTATTTGCGACCATGCCGTCGTCGCTGATAAAAGGCTTGTGCGTATGCCCGAACACCAGGCGCTCTCCGGGATACATGCCAAGTAGCAGGTACTTACTTTTTGATCGCGCTAAGTTATTGATCTTTTCAATACCCGTAATACTTGCCGGCTGGTCCCCGATCGTCTTTAGCCGCCACCACGAGCCGCGCCGGTTCTCGAGGATGGTCCACAGGTTGCTCACATATGGGCCCAGGATGTCCTCTGAAAAGCACATGCGTTCGCAGAACTTTTCATAGCTTTCGATGCTCAGCGGCTCCAGGTTCGCCAGCACGTCAAGCTCGTAGCCATGGATGAAATAGAACGGATTACCGCCGTCCTCCAGCCGCAGCGACCTGGTGACGTGAAGAGGATAATGATCCTCGTATCGCTTGCTGATACGCATGATCAGGTAATCGTGATTACCCACGACATAATGGACATTTTTAGCGCGGAGAGACACCAGCTTTTCGAGGATCGCCTCATTCTCCATGATCACGCAGGAATTATTGCGCCTCCAGAAGTCCAGTATGTCACCCAGCAGCACCAGATGATCTATGGCCGGCGTATCGCATTTTTCAAGAAAACGCAGGAACGACTCCCGGTTACTGATCTTACATCCTAAATGCACGTCAGAAACAACAATGATCATAAAATGCCCTGCTTTATAAGCGTAGAAGAGATAGGCGGCAGCTATTAAATAGATTTTCTGGATATAAAAATAAAAAAGATCAGATGTAACATCTGGTTGTAAGGATCGTTGCGACGTCGCCGGCATTGTTGATCGGGAAGTCGCCCGGGTTCAGGTGCTCGATCAGGTCGGACATGGTCATGACCTTGCCCTTATATTGACAGCCCATGGGCGTCGGCTTCGGGAATATCTTTTTAAGCTGCTCTTTCGAAGTGATCGGGAACTTGACCCCTGCTCCATTCAGCTGTGTAACGATCTCCACTTTCATCATTTCAAGTTCTTTGATGGATGAGGCACCCGGCGCTTCCGCATGCTCGTTGTATTTTGGTTTCTCGATCGGCATTTTATCACCACATATAGGTAAGCGGTTGTGTTGAAAAACTTTCTCCGGCCTCGTTACATTAATAAGCATACATTGGGTTACATTTTACAGTAAGTGTTCATCATGGACGAGATCAAGCGATTCTTTAAGAAGGATAAATTTTGCGAGTTCATCGGCATCGAGCTGACGGAGGTGTCCGTAGGCCACGCAAAGGCGAAGCTGGACATCAAGGAGCATCATCTGAACGGCGTGGGGATCGTCCAGGGAGGCGCTATCTTTACGCTGGCTGATCTTGCATTCGCGGCAGCCTCGAACTCACATGGCACCGTTGCCGTGAGTATCAACGCGAATATCTCGAACCTGACTGCGACATCCGGCGGAACGCTGTATGCCGAAGCCAGGGAGATCGGCATTAACCATAAGATCGGCACATATACGGTGGACATCACAAACGAGAAAGGCGAAATGATCGCCATCTTCCAGGGCATGGTCTACCGCAAGAAGGATCCCTTAGACCTTTCTGGCACGTAAGCAAATGCGTTCGCTGCACGTATTATTGACAGGATCGCCCGCATTGCCATCAATGAACTCAAGCAGGTCCGGGCGCTCGTCAGGGTCGTGAGAGACGGGGATAATGAAGCTACAATCCGGTTTAGCTTACAGCCAGGATATCGAAATACAATTCAGTATACGATTGGTTCGGGCGCTTATTTTATAGCTGAAGAGGTAACATTGTCCATGAGGCCTGAAAATGAAAATAGAATCGATTGACGTACACGGCGATATCCTTAATAAGCGCCTTGATGAGCAGATCAGGATCATAGAGAGGGCCAGCGTAATGCTCGAAGAGCTGAAAGTAGTCCCTGGCGAGCCGTTCACCATGGATAAGGATAACTATAAAGAGCTGTCAGAGTTGCTATCGCAGTACGAGGAATTCGTGGAGCACTTCAAAGAGACCACCGAGGACCTGATCAAGGATGTCAGGGACATGATCGGCGGGGACGAGTGCTTCGAGGGCGAGCGGGACGTGGACGAAGATCTCCCGGAACTCGAGGACGAGGACGACCTCTAATAAAAAGATAATTGCCCCATATTTGGAGCTATAACGTTCAGCTTTTTTTCTCTACGCCACTGTAGCTCATAGGGCTAAAGCAACGAGATCCGGTGTGCCAAACCTCATTTATTTAGTCCTCACCGTGGCCGTCGAAATATATTTTACGTACCCTACGAGGCCATAGCTACGTTGCCGGACGTTATTTATATTGACCGACAGCGTGCCAGACGCCTGCCATGCTGTCGTAGTTCTGGTCCGGTATGTGGTTCAGCGCATCCAGGACGTCGTTCGGCGCCATGTTCCGCTTCGCCTGCTCTACCACTTTTCGCCTGTCCGCCGGGAAATCTATGCCCTTCAGCGACTTTGATACTTTTGCAATGATCGAAGCCATTTATACTCCTGTGTTATTGTTTCTCGGACTCTTCGCCTTTTTCAATTAGCTCACGCACCTTCTGGCCGCCTTTGTGGCCAATCTGCCTGAAGAATTCGGGCCCATGTTTCTTCGATGTCTTCTCACCGCCCTTATGCCCGATTTCCTCATAGAATTCTCTGCCGTGAGTTTCCGAAGTGCGCGTTCCGCCTTTCTGGCCGGCCGCTTCTACGGTCATTTTACCCTTCTTTTCCTCGGCCATTTCGACACCGGATAAAAATTTAGTTATATTGTGATGAACATATCTTGGGAAAACACCTGAAAAATAGCATAATTAGAACCTTTTTATCGCATATAAAATAGATAAAAAAACGAGTGCTGTAACCTTAAAGTGCAATATGGGCAGAACTTTGCGGATACTGCCCGATCGCTCGTACTTCAGATACGGTAGGATTGCCTGTCGAATATGACACTACCAGCGCGGACGCCTGAAAGCGTCGGAGATCGTGGATCGTATGTTCTGTACTTCCACCATGACCTCTGCCGGCTCCCTGATCTTCAGGTAATAGGCCGACGTGACGATTATCAGGTAGAGTATAAAGACGGCATAGATCAAAGCCACATATGTAAACAGCATCTGGTCCTGCGTATCGTAAACCGAGATGTAAACGAATATGCCGCTGAAAACAATCGTGACTACTGCTAGTAGAATAAGGTAAACCCAGCCTCTGGATAAAATAGATGTATCTCCGTCATTTGTTCGCATAGGAACATCCAACCATTCCCACAAATGACCAATCGCTTAATATTGGTCATGTTATATATTCAATCGCTTAACTACTAGAAAAACTTTGTTCTCTGGTTGCTTTATTTGTGCATTTTGAGATTTATTAACAGGTCGGACAAACACTGGCATGAGATCATTTTAACGTTAGATTTCAGTATATTTTATCACTGCTGGATTTCGTACAGTATTTAACAGGACGGGGCCTATGGCCGAATACGCCATCGTAATGCTCTTACAGACACGGGATCTATATGATACCGGAAGTCTGATCGAGTCCGCAAATTTTAAGTATGTTAAGGTATATGTGAGTCTCGTACTCCCGATTTGGTGTACGAAATCCCGCCTTAGCTCAGCCTGGTTAGAGCGGTCGGCTGTAGACCTTAATAAACGACTGCGGAAACCGACAGGTCCCCGATTCGAATTCGGGAGGCGGGACATCTTCCCCATAGAGGCTGAGTGGGGAAAAGTATAAATCCAATCGGGTGTATGTTTAAACCCCAAGTTTTGAATAAATGCTCGGATAGTGTAGCGGCCTATCATGGGGCCCTGTCGAGGCTCCGACTCGAGTTCAAATCTCGATCCGAGCGCTTTCTATTTTTCACAGAGAACTAACAACCGTTTCTATTAAAGAATAAACAACTTTTGCTAAATGTTTTTACACGCGGGTACGACGCGCTGCCTTCGGCAGCGCTACTCGGCTTTTCGGGTGCTTCGATGCCGGGGCCGGGCTCGCACCCTCGGCCAAATCTCGCTTCGCTCGCTTTGGCCTCCGCAAGCCCTAAGCAGCGTGCCGACAAGACGGCACGCTCATTACCCCGTCATCTACGCATCGGCCTTCGGCCGACTGATGCCCGAAAAGCCTCGCCGACCGCGACCATTGAAATGTTCCGTTGAAAACATGTCAAAAAAAGGATCTGTTTATCATAAAGGCCGTATGCCAGCCATGAATCGCTCTTTGATCTGTACTGGTGTCATGGGGATGTTTGGTACATCGGCGTTCTTTGCGAGGATAATGGCGTGTATGAAGCGGGGGCCTTTTCCGCCTGATTTTAGGGCTTTTAATAATTCGTCGGCAGTTGAAACTTTTGATGTGTTCTTGATACCGTAGACTTTTGCGAGTAGCTCGAGATCCATGCTTGATGAATAGGTGGGCTGGTTGCCGGTCGATCCATTCGCGCTGTTGTCGAATGCTATGATGGTCAGGTTTTCGGGATGCTCCTGTGCTGCGCTGCCCAGCGCATTGGGGTTCATTAAAAGAGAGCCATCGCCGTCAAGAACTATTACTTCCGTATCTACACTCATCGCAAGGCCAGTGCCGATTGATGTAGCGAGGCCCAGGCTGCCAAGCATGTAGAAGTTAGAGTCCTGGTCACAGGCGGCATATAATTCTTTGCTGGGTACGCCAATATTGGACACAACGATCTTGCCTTTTATATAAGCGGCTATACCTTTGATCATCTCATACCGTGTCTGAGTGGCCTTCGGGACGTGAGAGTTGCAGTTGATATTAAATTTACGTTCCTGAGGCACAATATTCGGCTCATATTGCGGGGCAGTTGAAGCTCCCCAGATCCTGGGCGAGAGCAGCGCGACAACGGGCGTATTTGATTCATAGGATAATTTTATAGCTCTTGTTATTTCTGATAGCTCATTCATGGAGCCCACCGTCGCATATGGCAGCTTAGTGCCATCCAGGATACAGGGCAGACAGCCTCCGAAATGTTCCTGTGCAAGGATGCCTTCTTTATAGACTCCGCGCCAGCTCGCCAGGATCGGAAGCGGGATCTTGTAAGTCATATGAAGAGACGACAGTGCATTGATCGAGTTTCCGATCCCGGTGCTCTGTATCAACATCGCCGGCTTTTTTCCGGCTAAGTACAGTCCGGCAGCGATGCCCATGCCATTCTCCTCGCGTGTCATCGGTATCTCTTTAAAGTACCTCGGGATCTTTGCCAGAAGATTTTTTATTTTATCGCAGGGAAGCGTGAGGACGATATCAATACCGCACGCCTTCATGATGTCTATAACGTCTTGCTCAATGTCGGCCATTCGATCACCTTCAATATCTCTTCCAGCGGCACATCTGGGCCGCTCACGTTCAGGACCGGCTTAACAGGATACAATGGGATTTCCTGCTTCAGTCGCTCGTATCCGCCGCCAGTAATATTCAATAATATGCGTCTGCCTTTATTGAGCCCACGCTCGCTTGCCCGCATGAGCGCGGCAACGGCAACTGCGGCTGGCGGAAGAATATCGATGCCTTCCCTGGACTCGAACAATTTTTTTGCCGCCTTCGCCTCATCGTTCGTAATGCCATACATGTCTCCTCCCGTGTCGATTAAAGCATCGTATACGCCGCCACGGATACCGTACGGCGGAGACCTGTTCGAGAGAATATCCGTGTACATTTCCGCTATCTGCCGCTTCGCTTCCGGCATGTCCTGATCAGGGATGATGTTGCGCCGGTTTGCTTTCCACGCGTTCAGCATGGGCGCGAACGGCAGGTTCTGCGCCAGGTGCAGTTGCGGTAAACGAGAGCCGAAACGGCCATCTGCCCGTAAGCGCATTGCCGCTTCCCAGGCGGCGATGCCGCCAGTGCCGCTCCCGATGGCCTGGAAATAGTCGTCGGGCAGGTGTTTCATTTGTACCGTACCGTCCAGCATTACCGTGCCCATGCCGTCTCGGCGGGCCACGTTCTTAGCGCCGCCCTCGGACAGGATACCGGGTAATGTTGCCAGGCGTTCCGATAGCCGTATCGCATCGGCATAGTCAGCGTCTCCGTCGATCGTGATCAAGTGAACAGAATCGCCTGGCTCTTTACCGGGTATCCATAAGTTTTCGAGATTTTTCTTTGGTACGACGATCAAAAGAGGAAAGTTGGTGAGCGTAGATAGATATGCGAACGCGCGTGCCGTATTCCCCGCGGACGCCAGTACCATGGCACGCCCGTTGTGTTCCCTGGCCCTGGCAATAGTGGGCGGCGCCTCTAGCTCTTTAAAGCTGCACGTGTCCATGCGGGCACCCATTTCAGGCCAGAAGCCGTTAAATGCGATGTACAGTTCATCCAGGCCCAGCTCTTTTGCCATGCCTTCGCTTTTGTACGTAACCGTGCTGCCCGGCGTATCGATGAATTCTTTGCAGGGAAGCCAGTCGAAAAACTTCCATATGCCCGGAAGGTTTCGCAGCGTTAGCTGTTTAGCTGTGTATTCAGCCCTGATCAGCCCTGCGCCGCAAGCGCAATTCAGGGTATAGTGATCCGGTATGGCTTGCCCGCAGCCGGGGCAGAATAGTTCGTAAGAGCCCATAAGTTACCTCGCGGTATATATTTATTATTCGTTTCGAACGTGATATATGTTTTTCCTTTTTTCGACTATCAACTTTACAATTGGGTAAGTAATATAGTAAAAAATTCCTTTAAAGGACAATATAATATCTATTTAGGGAAAAGATATTAAAGCGCGAGATATAACGAAATAAATATGACCTCGCATGCGCAGGTGAAACCCTCAAGAGTCAGGATAAAAAGAGACACAAACGGTATCGATGACGCAAGGGGCATCGATGACGCAAGGGGCATCGATGACTTAAGGTTGAGCGCGTGTGGCTTTGAGCGGTGCATGCAGTGCGGCCGCTGTACGGCAAGCTGTCCTGTCGCGTACATGTATGAGGACTATCGCCCGCGAGATGTGATGAGAAAGCTACAGATGGGCGACACCGACGCATTGATGCAAGCGGTATGGAAGTGCGGGCAGTGCTATTCATGCAGTGCGCGATGCCCCAGGAACAATAGCGTCGCACTGGGTGTACTGGCGGTGCGCGAAGAATCCATAGCCCGAGGGCTAGCGCCGGAGCAGATCACGCCTGTCGTCCGGATGATCCGGAAGAATCTCTACGAGCGCGGGGAGACATTCCTTCCGTATATGTTCAATTTTTTAAGTGAATTCGGCCCGCGCACATACACACGATGTTGCGACAATGATAAAAAACGCATGAGGCTCGGCTTTGATCGCGAGGACGCCAGGGCACAGCGTATCCCGGAGGAGTCCATGGCTGAGATACGGAGGATCATGGAGATGACAGGTTACTCAGGTCGTGGTCCGGATGAGTGAGACTGCTGGTAAAACAGTGCCGACCGACAATTATTATCTGTTCAAAAGCTGTGTCACCTGCTCACTTTACCCGGGCATCGAGAGGTCTATCCGGTTCGTGATGGACCGACTTAACGCTAGTTACACCGATGACCCCCGGCACTCCTCATGCGCGGGATTTGGTTACCACGCGGGCGTCGTTCCACTGATGACCAACTTATCGTTAAATGCGCGCAATTTTTCGCTCGCCGCGACGTCCAGTGATAAAAACATCGTCTGCACCTGCCCCACCTCATACGGTAATCTGAAAGAGTGTAAGGAAATGCTTTCGAACGACCTGGAAACGCGTAACCACGTCACGAAGGTACTGGACAATGTAGGCAGGCGCTATGATATGACGCCACAGGTGTATCATGCGTCCGAAGTGTTCCTGGCCAGGCTGAGCGAAATCGAAAAAAGGGCGTTATATTCATTCAAAGGCATTCGAGCAGTCACACATCACGGCTGCCATTACGCTAAAATATTCTACAATGAGGTTTCATCGGGCAGCTTTGAGAGGCCGACGGTGCTCGATAAAATTGCAACAGGGCTTGGGTGCGACGTAGTAGATTACGAGGAGCGGTCGCTGTGCTGCGGTATGGGCTTCCATTATACGCTATTAGATCGCGAATATCCGCGGACGATATTAAGAAGAAAGTTCGCTGCGATCAGGAAAGCGAAGCCCGACGTGATCATTACGCAATGCCCGGGCTGTACATTCAATCTTGACTATTACCAGGAGATACTGGCGGAACAAGTCGGCACGCTCGACATACCTGTGCTCTATTTTTCGGAGCTGGCCGCACTCGCGCTCGGCGCCGATCCGTATGAGATCGGCCTGGACATGCATGCGGTGCCTCTAGAGCCATTTCTAGAACGGGCAGGCATTCCGGGAGGCAGGGCATGAAAAAGCCTTCTACGGGCGTGTTCATCTGCCACTGCGGCGATAACATCGCCGGTCTCATCGACATCGAGAGGCTGAAGCGTGAGGCACTGAAGGACGGTGCGTCGTGCGTGGAAGACTTCCCGTACTTGTGCTCCATGGACGGGCTGTCGCTGATCAAGGACCGTATCGAGTCGCTGGGGCTCGAGCGCGTCGTGGTCGCCTCCTGTTCTCCGAACGTGCATGAGCGAACGTTCCGCGCCTGCGCCGAAGAAGCGGGCCTTAACCCTTATTTGCTTGACATCGCTAATATCAGGGAACAGTGCGCATGGGTGCCGTCGGATGACCCGACCGGCAGGGCAGTCGACATGATACGCTCATCGATTTATGGTATCCGGAAGGCTGCACCGCTGGAGAGCGTTTCGGTCACGACGGAGAAGAGCGTGCTCGTCATCGGAGGCGGCATTGCTGGTATGACAGCGTCTCTCGCTCTGGCGAAACAGGGTATACGAGTTTACCTTATCGAGCAGAGCCCGACGATAGGCGGAAACATGGTGAAGATCGGAAAGGTATTCTCTCCTGACAAGCTCACCGAGGAGTGTGCCATGTGCTCGCTGGCGCCTATCATGGGAGAGGTGGCAAAGAACAAGCTTATCGAGATCAAGGCGCTTTCAAAGTTAGTAGGCTTATCGGGGCATGCGGGCGATTTCCGCGCGACCGTCAAATCAGGGCCTCAATATATCGATGTGTCTAAATGCACGGCATGTGGCAGATGCTCGGCGGCCTGTAGCACATATGTCAAGGACGAGTGGAATGCGTCGCTCTCGCAAAGAAAGGCGGCCTATAAGCCGTTCCCTCAAGCGGTCCCGACTGCGTATACGATCGACCCGGCTGAATGTAAAAAGTGCGGAAAATGCGTAAAAGCCTGTCAGGCAAATGCTATCGACCTTGACGCGACATCTTCGATGGAGACGCTACATGTCGGGGCGATCATTGTTGCCACCGGACATGCTGAGCTCGATCCGACGGAGAAATACGAGCTTGGCTATGGAAAGTACGAAGGCGTCGTCACTCAAATGGAGCTGGCAAGGCTGTTGGCCATTAACGGCCCCACGCAGGGCAGGCTGGAGATACCGGGCATGGGAAAAGCCCCGAAACGCATCGTCATGGTGCAGTGCGTAGGCTCTCGCGATGAAAAGCCCGGCTCGATTCCATATTGCTCTAAGATCTGCTGCATGGTCGCGCTCAAGCATGCCAGCTACATAAAAGATCACTTCCCGGGCACTGAGGTGTATATTTGTTATACGGACATCAGGGCGCCGGGCACATATGAACAGTATTACAGGGAAGTTCAGAAAAAGGGCGTCCGATTTATCAGAGGCCGCGTTGGGGAAGTGCTGGAGGACGAAGGTCTCGTCGTCAGGGTTGAAGACACCCTAGGCAGCGGCCCGATGGAGATCGAGACTGACATGGTCGTGCTCTCGTGTGCGATCGAGCCGTCCGGCGGGACGATCGACGCGGCAAAAACACTCGGCATCGGGCTTACGCCTGAATATTTCGTGAAAGAGAAGCATCCCAAGCTGGACCCGGCTTCCACGACCGCCAGGGGCATCTTTGTTTGCGGCACTGCAGAGGGCGCGAAGGATATTACCGATTCGATCATGCAGGCGCGCTCCGCCGCATCTAAAGCATCGGAGTTAGTCAGCCCCGGATCGATAGCGATAGAGCCTAAGTTCGCTGTCATCGATAGCGAGAAATGCAGCGGCTGCGGCAAATGCATCGAGCTGTGCCCCTACGGAGCCGCATACAGGAACGGCCGCGTACAGATAGACCCGCTGTCATGCATTGGCCTGGGTGGCTGTATTTCAAGATGTCCCGAGCACGCGATCGAGCTGCCATATTGTAGCGATGACGAGATCATCGCCCGGATCGATGGCTGTTTAGGCGAAGGGCCTCGCATCATCGTGTTCCTGGACGAGTCCATCGCGTACGTAGCGGCAGATAATGCGGGCGTGAACCGGGTACCATATCCTGCATCAGCCAGGATCATCCGCGTACCTTCGGTTATGCGTCTTGAGCCAAAACACTTCATACATGCCTTTGATAAGGGTGTAATAGGCGTGTTCCTTGGCGACGGCACGGCAAACGCACTAAACGGAGCGGTAAAGGCGAACGTGGCAAAGCGCGTCGGAGAGCTAAAAAAATATGCGATGGAAGCGGGGATCGATCCTGAAAGGATCTATTACTATGAAGCGTACCTCCCGCACTTCAGGGGACTGGCAGCAAAATTGGAGACATTCTCGCAGCGCCTGGAATCGATGAAAAAGCCTGTTTCCTGTATAGCTCCGCCCGAAGCCAGGCCGCATGCATTACAATGACCAGTCACTTACACATAAAAATAATACGCAGGCGGCTGACGTTGGTCACGGCCGGATCGGTAAAGACCGGATATTCATGGTTACAAGGTCAAGCCTGGAAATCATAAACAGTCCTGATATTCATGAGACGAATGAAAAAAACTAAATATCATAAATATGTAAATAAGTTATTATGCGTTATGCGATACCCATAATAACGATCATCATCCTGCTTACTATCATACCTACTTGTAATGCGCAAAGTGTCGTCATACTTGTAATTGACAGCTTCGGCTCCTCCTATGTATATCATGATAACCCCGCGACATATACCAGCGGTGCGGCCATTACCAAGGTGCAATTAAGTGCCGTAGACGAGGCGGACGGGCATTATACGTTACAAGTGCCTGTCCCCGAGACCGAACATGGCCATTCCGTGATCGTCACAGGATACTCTGATGCAACGGCGGATACGCTTGCATGTTATAATGCGACTATCTTCGATGTGCTGAGGGATAGAGGATACCTTTGCCTGGGAATAATGGAAACTGGTGATACAAATAATATGCTAGATAATCTCGATATTGCCGTTAGAGAAAAGAACGATTCGATCTATAAGCCGCACTTCGAGTTTATCCTGAACGACAAAAACGCCCCTGAAGGCATTGTGAATATGATGAAGAGCTATCCGCTGCTGAACGAGACAAAAGCTGGTAAAGACCAGAATGCCGCGTATATTCGCTATAATAACTGGTCGCTTGGATTTGCGACGGGCCTGGTCGATTTTATGAATGACAGCGAACCGGGCTTGAATTACATCTTACTGGCAAACGCTGGAGGGCTCGATGAGGCAGGCCATACCCTGGGAATTGACGGCTATGAAGCCGTGATGGCCAGGCTTGACCCTGGCTTGCAGGAATTAATCGATGCTTGCTATCGATCGAACGTTACATTATTGATCACAGGCGACCACGGGATGAGCTTTAAGGATGCGAGCTCAAAAGGGTCGCATGCATCCGCGAGCATGGCCACACGTAACGAAAGCACACTTGTGCCACTACTGATATATTCAAACAATAAGGAAGTCAAAGGAAGCGGCATGTACACGCAGGAGGACTTAGCGCCGACGCTTTTATCCTTATTGGATTGCCCCGACACACTAAGTATGTGCGACGGCGAATCGTTACCCGTCAAGGATAGACCTTCTCTGTATTTCCGGTCAAAACAGCAGGTAAATGTCACGCTGACAGGGCTGAAAAGTTCGGATGCCTTCTCGTTTAGCGGTATATATGCTGTTAAAGACCTGGACCAGGGAATATACTCTATCAAAGCCGGCGATTATGAGAAGGATATTGACCTGCGCGCTGACATGCTGGTCGACGTACCTGAAGAAGGGCAGACTTCGTCGGCTCTGCCATTATGGTCGGCATATGCGGCAGCCGGCGTCGTATCCATTGCAGGTATAATTGCAGCGTTAAAATTTGTATGGAGAAAATGAGTATTTCATCGGGCAGCCTCCATCGGCAGGCGCTCGATCACGATTTCTTTCACATAGCCCCTCAATATGGCTGATGCGTCCTTCGCGGAGACGCCGTCGACGATCACAGCGCGCATAGCCGCTGTCATCAGGTCCGGCCTCGGGTGCTGGAAGATGTTCCTGCCCAGAGATATGCCTATGGCACCGGCCATCATTGCGTCCTCGACCATCTGTAATACGTCACGATCATGGTCACATTTCGGCCCGCCCGCGATCACCACGGGGACCGGACAGGAATCCACTACATGTCTCATTGACTTGATATCACCAGTATACGGGCATTTTACGATGTCTGCGCCAAGCTCTGCCCCGATGCGCGCTGCATGCGCGATTTCCGCAGCACTGGCGGTCACGTTCTTGCCTCTGGCATATGTCATCGCCAGCAGCGGCATGCCCTTCTCATCGCACTCATCGGCAATGATGCCCAGATGCTCTAGCATATCAGGCTCCGAAGCGCTTCCGCCAATGTTTATGTGCACAGAGATCGCATCGGCGCCCTGCCTGATGGCCTGGTCGACGCATGACACTAGCACTTTCTTATTTTTATCTTCGCCATACTTCGTGCCGGCTGACATGTGCATGATCGTGCCACACTTAGGCGGCTTAGTGAGTGATTTTAAGATGCCTTTATGTAAAAGGACTGCGCTAGCCCCTCCTTTTTCTACGAGCGATACCATGCGGTGCGTGTCCACCAGCCCTTCGATCGGGCCTTCGCTGACGCCGTGGTCCATGGGGACTATGACCGCTTTGCCGGATTCAAGGATCCGGTTCATCCGAATAGTTTTACCATCCATACTCATCCCATCCGAGCATGGCAGGCGCTACCGCATTTTGACAAGAGGAATACAGCCAAAAAGGGCAACGTTGCCAGCTGTATTCCTAATTAAAGCTAAACCAATAGCTAAAGCTCCAGTTGAACCCAAACTTATTACAGAGCTTATCAGACGCTACTGGGTGCATTATAATACCATATCTCTCGATGGCCACATATAAAGATTGCTACGAGGTTGTATGGACACACCGGTACTTACGCGGAAAATACACGAATGTGTCCGTAAATGTTTAAGATATAGCGTTTTATATATGGGCATTAATAAATATATAATTGACCCATATGCTGTTACTGCGCATCAGATCCGAAGGCCTGGCACATATCTCATATCTCATCGGCTCTGGCGGCGAAGCGGCCGTCATCGACCCTCGCAGGGATATCGACGTGTACCTGGATATCGCCCGCGAGCATTGTATACGTATAAAATATATATTTGAGACTCACCGGAATGAGGATTATGTCGTCGGCTCGAGCGCGTTAAGTGCAGCGACTGGCGCCCATATATACCATAGTGGCGCGCTTGATTTTAAGTATGGTAATAAAGCGGCCGAAGGCGATCAGTTCGATGTGGGAGAATTTCGCCTGGCCGTGCTGGAAACACCGGGCCATACGCCGGAAAGCCTGAGTTTTGTATTATATGAGAAGACAGGAAAAACGCCACTATTGGCGTTCACCGGCGACACAGTCTTCCCGGGAAGCACAGGCCGCACAGATCTCGGGGGAGATCGTGCACAGGCAGCCGGTATTTTGTATGATAGTATTAAACAGAAGATCTTGAAGCTGGGTGACAACGTCATGCTGTACCCGGCACATGGAGCCGGATCAGTATGCGGGGTAGGCATCGCTGATAGAGATGTGACGACCGTCGGCTATGAGAGACTGACAAATCCTGACTTACAACTTGACAGAGACTCATTCATTGCCAGGAAAATGGCCGAATCGCTTATGAAGCCACCATATTTTCAGCGAACGGAAGAGATGAACCTGGAAGGTGCCGCTGTAACGCTAATTAAGCCTAACTTGCGACATTTAGATGCGCAAAAGTTCAAAGATGAGATCAAGAGCGGGATCGTCTTTGATGCGCGTATGCCTTATGCGTTTGCCGTACACATTCCAGGTGCCTATAGCATCTGGCTCGACGGGCTTAGCACATATCCCGGATGGATCGCGGAATATGAGAAGCCGATATACCTGGTCCTCGAAAGGGATGAGGATATTAACAAAGCTTTCGCCAGCCTGTACAGGCTGGGTTTCGACAACATAAAAGGATATCTTTGCGGTGGCCTGGAGACATGGCTCGAACAGGCGCTGGATGTCGATTTCACAGGGCTATTGGTGCCCGATGCGCTGGCAGGCATGCTTTCAGCAGGGAAAATAGACGTGCTGGACGTGCGGAGCGATGCGGAATGGAGAGAAGGGCGTATCAAAGAAGCCAGGCATGTTTATGTGGGGGAGCTCGAACGCCGTGTGAACGAGATACCAAAAGACCGCGCCATAGCCTGTATATGCTCGACAGGAATGCGGGCGAGCATGGCCGCGAGCATCCTGAAGAGAGCGGGCGTGAAAACCGTATACAATGTGCCTGGCGGTATAGAAGCGTGGAAAAAGAAAGACTATCCGCTTGTCTATGAACGGCTGTTAGAAAAATAAAGAATTATGCCGGAATGAACCGGAGCATCACAAGTTTTGCGTCCGTGTTCATGAAGCATTTTCGGTACTTTCCATCCTTTACAAAATTTATGATGCCGTCGTTATTGAATTTTTGCAGGTACCAGTGAACTGTGCTCTTATCAAGATTAAATCTAGACGACAGGTCCTGGTTGGTAATGCCGGGTGTATCCATGATAACTCGCAGGATCGCCTTACTGGTATCGTTGCGCAGGTACGGCGTGATCACGCGCTCCATATCCCGGAATTCAGTAGTCTTATGGAAGAGTCGTGCAAATTTATCTTCATGCTTGGTGACGACCTTACCGTTCAACTCTAATTGGAAAATATGATATTTCACAGTGCCGCGATTTATTTTTTGGGTATCGGAAATATCGGCGATCGTACAGCCCGGGTTTTCCATAATATAACTCAAAATCGATTGACGTTTCTCATTATCGAGGACGTTCTTAAGACGACCGATAATTACTGGTATTTTTATTAATACGAATAATGAAAGTAATACTGATGGAATTAAAAAAATTTGAACCCATAAAGGTAGATCGAAAAATGATATTTGGATAGAAGATAATAGTGAACCAGGATGTTGATAATTATTATTAATTAAACCATTAGAGGCCACCCAGGTTCCGGTGGTATTATTAAGTTCACTATTTGCATATGCATTTATTGTAAAGATGGATAATACTAGGATAAAATACAAAATAAAAAAAGTTGGTATTTTCCAGGCTTTTTGCATAGTATATACTCCGTCTAGGGCTATAATAATTTTTTTATCAGATGGTATACGATTGCGAACCTGTTACCTGATACCCATACACCTTTTCGTAATAATTACCGGCTGGGATCATTGTTCCTGGACCTTTTGAGAAGTATAAGCAAATTCTTCCATCGATCATACCATCCGCACTATCATAATATGGGCCAAGGACGTATCCATCAGCTGTAAATACTGTTAATTGTAAAGAATTTGCAGAGTTACCCCAATTCAAGTCAACAGTAAAGCCAGGTTGGCTCGGTGAATAAGCGCAAAAGTAAGTTGTTTGTCCCTGTGTGATATAATTAACACCAGATGCTAAAGCATTGTTTGCACTAAATCCACTCATGGAACTTGTTGTGCCCGGAGTTACCTGGTTTACGACCCATCCTCCATTCCCAGTCTTCTGCGTCTTATCTATACTTACTGCACTAGCCGATGCCGTTACCAATATGGCAACTGCTATCAGCATAACGAATATTATCCCACTCTTTCTCAACATTTAGATCACTAATCAATCGTTCGGTAGGCAAGATTTAAGTCTTCTGTCCAAATCATCCAACTGACTTTAAGTCAGTCAATAACGTGGATGGGATAAAAGTAAATAATTATAATTTATTAATATGAATTACATATAATGAGAAATATGTGGAGAAAAAATGTCAGTAAAACAAGCAAACGACTACGATACAAATATAGAATATATTTATCGAAATTGTAAATATATTATAGATAGACGATATTTTAATTAATAATTACTTCTTCGAGAAGGTTGAATTAATATTATCTACGAGTTAGATGATACATGAAAGAAAGTACATACGCTTTTCCACAAGATATGATGTTATCTATTACAATCTTATGATTATAACTTATCAAGAATTTGAAGTCAGTTTCAATCGCTTATAATCGTAATACATCGGCAAAAAGTGCATATAATTGTTATCGTACACTAAGGAAAAGAGACAGAAAACTAAAAAAGTTGCATATCGGTGCGCTTACTGTTGTGGTTATTTGCTCGATCGCCCGTATCAAAGTATGTTTATCACGGCATTTCCTGCCAGTCGACCACAGCACTTGGATTCGAAGCTGACAGACTTATAGAAGTAATAAGTTCCCCGTTGCCTGCTTGCATAGTCTCTTTATCATAAGCATATACGTTATAGTTACCGAACGGCACATGATTGATCTCGTAATACCCTTGAGCATCGGTTATCGCGAAATACGAGCCACTTGCGCCGTTATCTAGATCAACTAAGTAAAATTTAATATCAGGTGTTGGATAGTCCACAGGTCCAAGGTACATGTGGCCGCGGCCACTCACTTTTCCGGACGCCTTATATGGAACGTAATTGGGATTTTTATTGATTGAATATGAGCCGACGGGGTCTGCGCCTGGGAAGATCCTCACGCCGAAAATGCATGTGAAAAATGGCGAGATAGTTTGCGGAACATATGCAATCGACGATGACACAGGGGTGACTACCCAGTCTGAGCTTGCCGTTACCGTAGTGATAGGCGCGTCACTGGCAGCCACAGCGGAAGTAACGTTCGAGCTTCCCACATATACGATACATGGTAAAGCTGCTGCCAGCAATAATAGTATCACTAAATATCTTGTTATGGATTTCATTTTTAACCTCGCCAGTTTTGCTTTGGAAAGTGATAGCGTCCAATTAGAGAGCACTAATTCTATTAAAGAATTATGAACACGTAAAGATATAATAACATTGTGATAAAGGCGGTGTTCCCCCTTAAGCCCTATCTTTAAATAGTATTTTTTTAATAATTTCATTTAAGTTATTATCACTTCGCCAAAGTTGGAATGTTGGTTTGCGGTGT
Source organism: uncultured Methanocellaceae archaeon (assembly GCA_963780665.1). Lineage (GTDB taxonomy): Archaea > Halobacteriota > Methanocellia > Methanocellales > Methanocellaceae > Methanocella. The sequence continues at coordinate 284,718 of CAWACJ010000004.1, forward strand.
ATGATTAATATTTTTAAGATGGAATATTATAAAGTAGTTTATTAGGTTTCAGTTGGATGATTTGGACATAAACCATATATAAGCCAGTGTATATGAAGTGTATAGCAACCATATAATGGTTGAGTGTTATGCACAATCGTTTAGATCGAAAGGAAAATATGACTCATGCCCTCACGTAAGCATATTTGCCCCCAAACAAGCTTTCAGACAAGCATGAGACATTTTTCCAATCGACTTAGCTTTTATATATCAATTTTTTAACAGCAAAACCATTTTTTATTTTTCAGTTGGACGATTTGGACATAAATCATATATAAGCCCCGGCCAATTAGTCACATTGCAACTAAGAAATTAGTTGGGGTATAAAAGCAAACGACATTTAGATCAGAATAGGAAAAATGGGGTAATTTGTGCCCCCTTAATATCCCATTTTTCCTTTTCTAAAATCTTATAGTGCCGGGTTCACCAAGCCGTAAAATCGGCAATAAGAATCTACAAACAATTGTAAATCGTTAAGGATGGCTGCAACCACCTCGCAGCCCCCTTAAACTATTATATATTTATCTCACTTTTCGGGCTAACCATTTTAGTAAATATTTAACAATATCATTTGTATCCGATCTCGTAATATAAGATGAACTATCAATAATTTGTATTCGGCCGGAAGCTTAATCAAAAGCTTCTTGTGAAACTCCGTGTACGCTGAGTCTCCGTGGTAAAAAAGTGTCCTTTGAGCGCTTAGTGCCTTCGGCGCTGGAGTTCGTCGCGGACTTTTTGGAATGGTATGTCTTTTGCGGCAAGCATGACCATGAGATGGAATATCAGGTCTGCGGATTCGTATACGATCTCTTTTTCTCCGCCGTTCTTCACCGCTATGATGACCTCAGTCGATTCTTCGCCGATCTTTTCCAGTATCTTATCGATACCCTTTTTATCTGCATATAACGACGCTACGTATGAGCCTTCTTTCGGGTGCGCCTTACGGTCTTTGACCACATCGTAAACTTCATCAAGAACATCCATGTTAATCGCTTTCCTCATTTATTCGTCATCATCCAGGCTGCTGCGCTCCAGCTCTTCCGGCGACAGGCCTTTATTGTCCTTCATCATAAGCCTTTCCGTGATCTCGATCAAAGGATGTTTCGCGTAATCTAGCACCTGGATGTCATCCAGTGTGCGCAGGCCCGCATTTTTCGCAGATTTTTCCATGCCGAGGGGGATATCTTTTGGTATCTCCAGGATATACGCATCGATCTTGTCCAGACCCAGCCGCCTTGCGGCTACGACGCGGTGATGGCCGTCTGCCAGAAGCCATTTGTTCGGCTTATGCAAGACAATAATAGGCTCTGCAAGGCCTTTCTTTAGCTCATAGATACGGCCTTCGAGCTCGTCCGCGAACACCTTACCCTGCGTCGGCTGTAGATCGCTGATGTTCACTTCGCCTCGCCCGACGGTGATACTGACATTGTGCAACATTTCCAGGGTCTTTTTGAGCTTCCACACTTTCTGCGGATCCGCTCTCTCGATCTGTGACCTGATGACGTCCGAATTCGTGATAATTCCCACCAGGCGCCCCTGGTCATCCACGACTGGCAGCTTGCTAACGCCAAGCCGGAAGATCACGCGGGCCACCTCGTTGATCTCCATATTAGGGTGCGCTACGATGAGGTTCTTGCTCATCACGTTTTTCACCACTTCATCGGACTCGCAGAGGAGCATGTCGAGTGAGGATATGTATCCCTCGACCTTGCCATCGCGCGTGACAGGAAACCCGTCATGCCCCGTCTCCCTGGTGAGCTTGATGACATCCATCACCGTATCGTCCGGGGAGACCGTGATGACCTTTCCGGTCATATAATCGCCGACCCTGAGTTTATCAGTCATGATTTACCTACGTCCCTCTTTGTCCCTGAAAGCACATAATCCTATTGACATGAAAGCCTCTATGTTTTAAGAAGGCACTACCCTAAACCTATGGTCTTAATGAATCGAAAGGGATATGTGTCTGGCGCTCTATTATATTCATAGCATGGATAAGAAAAAAGTTTTAGAGTTGAAAGGGCAGGCATCGAAACTTGAAGCCATAACTCATATAGGTAAAAACGGCATAACGCCGACGCTCATCGAAGAGATCCAGAGACAGCTAAAGGATAACAAGCTGATCAAGGTTAAGTTGCTTAAGAGCGCCGTAGAAGAGATGCCCCGGGCGGAGATCGCAAAGGCTCTTGCGGGGCAGACAGGCGCGGAGATCATCGAAGTAAAAGGAAATACTGTCGTACTTTTTAAGCGTTAAGCGGCTTTGCCGCAGAATAAATTTATACTGTTATAAACCAGTGATTTTTTATCTGATTTTATAAGGTGTATATGGCTGGCGAGGCGAAGCGGGGTTTTTGGAACTATAGTACGGATGAGATCCTTAAGGAGCTAAACACTTCCTGGGAGGGACTATCCGAGGAAGAGGCCGAAAAGAGGCTTAAGGAGTATGGGCTGAACACGCTTGTTAAGAAGAAGCGCACGGATGCGCCGACGATACTCCTCGGCCAGTTCAAGAGCCCGATCATATTACTATTACTTTTTGCAGCTGTACTTTCTTTTTACCTGGGGGACGCGACCGATTCGATCATCATCATGATCATCGTGCTGGCGAGCGGATTGCTTGGGTTCTGGCAAGAATACGAAGCCAATAACGCCGTGGAGAAGCTGTTAGCGATCGTTCGCGTGAAAGCCGAGGTGCTGAGAGACAACAAGGTCATCGAGGTGCCGTTCGAGGACGTGGTACCGGGCGACATTATCATATTTAATGCGGGTGATGGCATTCCCGGAGACTGCCTGCTCATCGAGTCCAGGGACCTGTACGTAGACGAGGCCGTTCTCACAGGCGAAACCTACCCGGCAGAAAAATCTGTAAGGACATTGCCGCCCGAGACATCGCTGAACGGGCGCATTAATTCCTTGTTCATGGGCACGCACGTGGTAAGCGGTACGGCGAAAGCCGTGGCCGTACATACCGGCGTTGACACGGAGTTCGGCAGGATCGAGAAGCGTCTGAGCATTCGCCAGCCCATGACCGAGTTCGAGCGAGGTGTCACGAGCTTCGGCTACCTGTTATTAGAGGTCACCTCGATACTGGTCTTCGCGATCTTCGCCATTAACGTATACCTGCAGCGTCCCGTACTGGAATCGTTCATCTTCGCGCTGGCGCTGGCCGTAGGCCTGACGCCACAGCTGTTGCCCGCGATCATCAGTATTAACCTGGCCCAGGGCGCGAAGCGCATGGCCGAAAATAAGGTTATTGTAAAACAGCTATCATCCATAGAGAATTTCGGCAGCATGAACATCCTGTGCTCGGATAAGACCGGGACGATCACAGAGGGTACCGTACACGTGAAATCCACTGTGGGCATAGACGGCAGCGAAAGCGATAAAGTCCTCTTGTACGCTTACCTGAACTCATTGTACGAATCGGGCTTTACCAGCCCCATCGACGAGGCGATCCGTACGTACAGGCAGCTAGATGTGACCGGATATACGAAAGCCGATGAAGTGCCCTATGATTTTATCCGAAAGCGCCTGACGATCCTGGTCGTTAAAGATGACCTGCACCTGATGGTCATGAAGGGCGCTCTCCAGAATGTGCTGGACATTTGTTCGAAAGCGGAGCGTGAAGATGGTAAGGTCGTGGATATAGACGAAGCACGCGACGATGTCATGAAATTATTCGACCAGCTGAGCAGCCAGGGCTTTCGTACGCTGGGGGTCGCGTACAGGGAAATGGACGTGACGTCCCGCATTACCAAGGATGACGAGAAGGACATGACGTTTATCGGGGTTATCGTCCTATATGATCCCCCGAAGCCAGGCGTCATGGATGCGATCGAGAGCTTACGGAAGATGGGCGTGTCGTTAAAGATCATCACAGGCGATAACCGGCTTGTAGCCAGTTATATTAACCGTACGGTCTGTATGACCAAAGAACAGCTGGCAAGCGGTGACCAGAGCTGTAATCGAGTCGTAACAGGGTCGGAGTTGAACCTGATGAGCGATGCGGCCCTGATCAGTATCGTTAATAAGGTTAACGTTTTCGCGGAAGTCGAGCCGAGCCAGAAGGAGCGCATCATTCTCCACATGAAAAGAGCTGGCAATGTAGTAGGATACATGGGTGACGGGATCAATGACGGGCCGGCGCTCCACGCGGCAGATGTGGGCATATCGGTCGATACTGCGGTAGACGTCGCCAAAGAGGCCGCGCAGATCGTGCTATTGGAAAAAGACCTTGGAGTGCTGGCAAAAGGCGTAAAGGAGGGCAGGACCACATTTGCTAACACACTAAAATACGTGTTCATGGCCACCAGCGCCAATTTCGGGAACATGTTCAGCATGGCCGGCGCCTCGTTGCTTTTGCCGTTCCTGCCGTTACTACCCAAACAGATCCTGCTGACGAATCTGATGACAGACCTTCCCGAAATGACCATTGCGACTGATTCAGTGGACGAGGAGCTGGTCGACCGGCCAAGGCGGTGGAATATCGATTTTATTCGCAAGTTCATGATCACGTTCGGCATACTGAGCTCGGTATTCGACTTCATGACCTTCGGCGTGCTGATCTTCGTGCTGCATGCCAGTACAAACCAATTTCGAACAGGCTGGTTCATGGAATCCGTAGTCTCTGCATCCATGATCGTTTTAGTAATACGTACGCGTAGGCCATTCTATACGAGCCGTCCAAGCCGCTATTTGTTTGCCGCCACGATGCTGGTTATCGCCGTTGTCGTTGCGCTGCCATACACGCCGCTTGCAGATATATTAGGCTTCCAGCCGCTACCGGTATCGTTCATACTGGTCATGTTCTGCATCGTAGGCGTATACGTATTCATGGCCGAAGTCACAAAAAAGCTGTTCTATCATTACGTGAAATTTTAAAGGATCATTAGAAGTGTAATAGCATAAAAAAGGGGGAACAGGGACGATATTCGATACGCCCCGTTCTTTTAATTAAACGTGTATGCGGGCCAGGTATTTTTCACTGACACCGAGCATATCGATGGACAGCGCAATGAAAGCGTTGGTGAAGATATATGAGTTCATCTCCGAGATCGAGGGCCTGGTCTGTATTGACTTGGTGGCCACGATCTTGCTCGCCTCCTTCTCCATGTACATGTCCACATCTCCACCTAATACGGGGACATACATGATGTTCTTGGAGTAGCCCCAGGAGTCCATCAGGCTGGACAGCTTTGAATTCCGGTTCACGCTGATGGGGAAAACATCCGCGCCTCGAAGCTTCGCTTTTATCGCGCCCTCGATGATCTCGCGAGTGTTTCCGGAGCCGCTGATGGGAATGTATGCATCGCCGCGGAGGAACGCCGGCGTCGTCGGGCCGTCGCGCATGAACACATTTCTGCCCAGGTGAGTAAGCCTCATGCCGAACGCGTTGGCGACGAAGCCTGACCGGCTGACGCCGTCCACGATATAGTTGCCCCGGCGGTTCAGTACCTTGTCCGTCCACTCGTTCAGGTATCCCTCGTCGATGTTCAATAGCAAGCCGGCGTTATTGTATATGTGATCGAGCTGCCGATAGAAATTATCGGCATTCTTGCCGAAATCGTGATGATACAGCTCCGGGATCATAGCATTAAGCAGTACCGCAAGCTTCAGCTCAAACTCGGAGCCCAGTGCCGACAGGCTCTTATTGCTGGTCCCCTGGAGCGGCTCGATGTTAAAGATAAAGCCGTTATCGTATTCGGCGACCATTGCATAAGCGCGTGAATTAACGTTCGCGGTGATGAGCACTACGGGTATGTTAAGCTTAAAAGAATCCTCGAGGTATCTCAGGACGCTCTTTGTTTCGCCCGAGCCCGTGGCCGCAATGATCAGGTTATCCTTGCTCGGGTCTATGTAGCGGCGGATGGGGTCTTCAAGCGTTACGGGGAATATGTTCTCGTATTTTGATGACTGCTGCAAAAAGTCGTACAGCGCCAGTGCGCTGCGCCCTTCGGCTATACCATAGATGACTTTCGTGTGCTTCGTATCATCGAGGATGAAGCCCGCGAGCAGGTTAATGAATTCAAGTATCTTCTCCTTTTTTGTCTCAGACAGCTGCTTGATGAACAACTGCTGGATCTTTACAGATTCGTAGAACATATCAGTCGAGGACATCGTATCTCTCTTATGGGCATTTATCTATAAAAAGTAGTTGCCCGGCAAGATATACGATAGCGTCAGCATGTAATCGTCTCGCATGGGCTATACGGAGGATGATCGGAAAGCTGCCATCACGCATAATGGTTTTAAAGATCGAGGGCATATTATCATATTGTAGTGATTATCATGGATGCTCTTTCTCCCCAACAGGTTGTTATCATTGGCTGCGGCCCCGCAGGCTGCGCCGTCGTCACGATTCTAAAAGAAGCTGCCGCTCCGGCATATCTCGTAGCGGTTGATGATAATGAGGAAATGCTGGGTAAAGCCGAGGCGGACCAAAAGATCCTGGTCAAGCCGGGCGAAAAGCTCGACAGCGGCATAGATTTCAACAAGTATGCGGCCGTATTTTTCGCGCTCGAGCCTTCGGAAGGATCATCGCTCACATATGCGCAGTCGCTGGCATCGGCCATACCCGCACATAATTTGTATACCATGGGCTTCGTGATCAAGCCATCCGGCGGATGGAAAGAGGAGGAGCGGATGATCTATGGCTCTTTCGATGGTGCCGCATTGATCGACGAGGGCTGGGTCTTACAGGTGCGTAAAGGGAACGACCCCGAGTATTCCATGCGTATCTCGCTGAATTTTACTGCGCACATGCTCAGAGTCCTGGCTGAGTCATTTAAAGAAGGTAAGCTAAACGCCATGGCGCTCAGTAACGCTACGGCCGGCAGGGTATCAAGCTTTGCGGCGACTTCCACGTCGCAGCCTGAGACGCTGTACGGCATGACCATGAGTAAGATCGAAAAAACCAGAGTAAAGTCTATGCTGTTCTTTATTCCCGAGGATACCGATAAGGTAATGGTACGTCGCATTTTTCTAATGCTCGCCTGCGGCATCCCGGCAACCGCCGAGATACAGGCGGTCCATACAAAAGGCGTTGAGCCTTTCAGGATCCTGGCCATGCTCTCCGTATGAGCGGAAATCTGTGAATCCTAAAAAAAGGTTAATTTTTTAAGTGTTACACATCGGGCACTAGAGACTGCTTAAAAGAATTTAACGCATATATGCTAAGTTCTTTAGAAGCCCAGCATAGTAGCGTAATTCTGTAAGTCTAAAAGCCCGTGTCCGCTCAGGTTGAAAACAATCACCTTTTCTTCGCCGGTCTTTTTACATTCCAGTGCGTGATTAATGGCGGAGGCGATGGCATGACAGGATTCCGGCGCCGGGATGATACCCTCGGTACGCGCGAAAAGCTGGCCTGCCGTGAAAGTCTCGTCCTGCGGCAACGCTTCTGCATCGATCACTTTATTCTTGTAAAGCAAAGAGACCGTCGGCGCCATGCCGTGATACCGCAGCCCGCCTGCGTGAATGGAGTCCGGCATGAAATCGTGGCCGAGCGTATGCATCTTCATGAGCGGTGTCATTCCCGCTGTATCGCCAAAATCATATTCATAGCGGGATTTACCGTTTACTGCGCCGGTCAGCGAAGGCACGCTTTCGGGCTCGACTGCTATGAACTGCGTCTCATTCTTTCCTTTGAGCTTATCATATATGAATGGGAACGTGAAGCCTGCGAAGTTACTGCCACCGCCCACGCATGCGATCATCATGTCGGGCGTCTCGTCGATCTTTTCCAGCTGCTTTTGTACTTCCTGCCCGATGACCGTCTGGTGTAGCATCACATGGTTCAATACGCTGCCGAGCGCATATTTCGTGTTCGGCGAATGCACGGCCATCTCGACCGCTTCGCTGATCGCTATGCCCAGGCTGCCTGGGCAGGACGGGTCGGCTGCAAGTGTCTTACGGCCGTATTCGGTCACTGGGCTTGGCGACGCATGGACGTCGGCTCCGAACAGCTTCATCACGTACTTTCGGTAAGGTTTTTGATCATAGGACGACCGTACCATGAACACTGTACATTTCATGTCAAAATAAGCCGTAGCTGCGCTCAATGCGGAGCCCCACTGACCCGCGCCAGTCTCTGTGGCCAGGTGATCGATCCCCTCGATATGGTTGAAATACGCCTGGGCAATGGCCGTGTTAGGCTTGTGGGAGCCGGCGGGGGAGGTATCCTCCCGCTTGTAATAGATACGCGCTGGCGTTTTCAGTGCCTTTTCCAGGCCCGTGGCACGATGTAACGGAGTCGGCCTGCCCATCTTGATGAGGGCATCCCTGACCTCTTCCGGTATGGTGATGAACCGTTCCTGCGACAGTTCCTGCTTGATCAAGCCTTTCGGAAATATGCCTTCCCACTCTTCCGGCTTTAATGGCTCCTTTGTGCCCGGGTTTAATGCAGGGGGCAATGATTCAGGAAGGTCCGGGACGATATTATACCAGACCTTAGGTGTCTCATCGATATCAAGCGTGACTTTTAGGACTTTTGCGGCCATTCAATCAACCCTTATAAAGTAGTATAACAATAGTACTTAACGTACAACAATATACGTTATGGTACAATAGTTATTATCCTATAATAAATTTATAGTTTTTGCTTAATATAAACCGCCGTTGCTATCTAATTACAAGTCGAATAGCAAGATGAGAAAGTAATTGGCTAAAAAAGTTATCAAAAAAGGAAATGATCGGTTTACAGCCACTCTTCGAGGTCGTACTTCTTATCGGCCTTGATAGTACACAATAGATTTTCGCCTATGAAGTGTTCGGCTTCTTTGGATAATAACATGATCTTCGCGGTCATGTCTTTAAATGAGAAGGATACCCGGACCTCATTTCCCGCATCGGTGATGGCAAAGTAGCTTAGCTGCGTTTCCATGCCATCCTCCATCTCTTCCACGTCCCACTCTTCGAAGGGCGGAGCTATCTCGTCGTTTTTGGCCAGCATTGCGTATGCGGCGTTAAGGACGATATCAAGCGATTCCTCCGACACCACATTCCCGTCCAGCCTATATGCCCTGGTTGTACTATCAAACACTGTCATTGATAACAACTGTCACAGTATAAGTATAAATATATTTTGATGTAGGCTATAAAAATTGTAATTAATTACGTGCATCGTTCTAAATAATTTTACATACGGGCAAGCATTTATACAGAGAGCCATATCAGACAAATTAATAAAAGGAATGAAATCTATAAAACTAGGCGGTAGAAAATAATAAAAAATCTAATAGCTACGGCGGGATCTATTCGATAGTGATATGCACGTCGTATTTGGAAAGGCATATTCCTGTCTTTTCAATTGCATCGAAGAACGCATCTACGACTTCCCGTGGCGTGTGGGATAAAGAATTTTCCGAAACATAGTCGAACTTGAACATTTTTGGGTATAATACGGAGGACTGGTCGAAGTTTGTCTCCAGCGTATAACCGTTCTTCGCCAGAGAGGCTTTCATTAGCTTCTTGACATCAAAGACGTGGCTTTCGAACTCCATGGTCCCGGGTATGTCATTGCGATCTTTCGGCTTGACTGTGAACAGCGTTTTCATAAGATCCTCAAATCTATATTGGGCGAGTCACATATAACGCTTTTCACGCAGATGAGACGGATGGATTTATAATACCTTCCGGCGATTACCTATTATGGCAAATGGATCCGTTTCGATCACCGAATTTCTTGGGCCGTACATCGTTGAAGCGTCGGGGATCAACATTTTCCTTTATCCCGGTACAAGGAGCGATTTCGCCGACGACCTGCAGAATATGGGCATTGAATCGTGCCTGCCGAAGTTCGCCTTGAAATTTAAAGATGTAATGATGGACCTCGATCTGCTCTTCTATGCGATCGACTTGATCAAGACTACAGACGGCGGCTTGATCTTCTATAGTCCCGAGAACAAGAGCATCGACCTGAAGATCATCATGCGGCCTGCAGACTTCATGAAGCGCGGAAGCGCTGCTCAAAAACAGCAATAAAATGACGATTAAAAGGTATGTTAGCGAGACGGCCGGGTTGATCACGACCGCCCCGCATTTAACACAGCCATTGGGATGGATATAAGCAGTAAGTTTATTGAATTTTTATTACATATAAATAATTAACCGCTTGGTTATTAAAGGTTTCTGTCGATATCGCCAATTATATAGGCACTAGTGTATATCCTCAGCCAAATTAAGCGTCATAATGAAAATATACGATTATTATGATTTTTAAGAAAGAGCTCATCCTATGGCTCGATCGCAAAAAAATGCCGGTATAGCTACGGTCTGGCTCGTAGCTTAAACAATGCATAAATATATGGCATGCTTAGTCCTGCATGGTGAATGTTCATGGAATTTAAACGAGGGTTCATTTTTGGCATCGGAGTGCTTCTTGCACTATCACTGGTGCTTGTATATATTGGTAATGCGTTTGCAACTGATTCTTCAACACCTACGACAGTCGTTATCGCAGATAAGGATAAGACGATCACAGTGACCGGCACCGGTTACGTGTATGCGGACCCGGACATTGCAAAGATCACGATAGGCGTGACCACGAATGCGGATACGTCCACGAGCGCCATGTCTCAGAACGCGGCGCAGATGAGCGCCGTCGCGTCCGCTGTCAAGTCAGCGGGCATACTGGCCAAGGACATACAGACAAGCTGGGTCTCTGTCAACCCGGTCTATAACTATAACTCGGCCAAGCCGAAGATCACGGGCTATACAGCCAGCAATTCGATTACAGTGACAGTCCGGGACACTTCGAAGCTGGGGCCGGTCATCGACGCGGCATATAATGCGGGCGCGAACCAGATCAATGGCGTGAGCTTCACGCTATCCGATGAAGATTCGTCTGCCGTATACCAGCAAGCCTTAACGAAAGCCATAGCGGACGGCTCGGATAAGGCAAAGGCCATCGCGAATGCTGCCGGTATATCGAACCCGCAGCTGAAGACGATCTCGGAGTCAAGCACATCAACGGTTACGCCATACCCAATGTATGCAGCCCCGATGGCGGCTGCGGATTCGTCGGCCTCTACGCCGATCTCCACGGGCCAGCAGCGCGTCCAGGCGACCGTCACAATGGTATACACCTTCGCATGATCGCCTGATGCACAAAAATCTTTTTTATTTTTTTAATTCTTCTGCTTTTTTATTTGATATTGTATTTATTAAAGCGACTCACGCACATCCCATTGCCCCAGAACACAAACACATGAAAATCCATGAACACACAAACTTTTTTTTAAAAAGGTTTCTAGCTGATCGCCAGGTACAGGAAGTAAAATCCGATCAACACGATCAGCAGCCCGGTCGCGATGTCAAAAAGCTCGCCACCTTTCGTCGTTACTTGCTTGATCTTTGCGCCAAGGGCGCCGCCTATCGAGCTGATCAGCAATAGTGGTATGCTCAGCCCGACGGCATAGATAAGCACGGTGAACAGGCCTGTAACTGCTGTCTGGTACAGCGCGACATAGGTTAAGACGACCAGAAGCATCGGCGCACCCCGGCCGATGGTGATGGCGCCGTAGGAGATCCCTAATAAAAACGTGCCTTTCGCCGTATTCGCCTTCGGGCCCCGGAACAGGTTAAAAATGCTCCGGATAGGCGGCTTATAGACTTTTAGCAGCTGCAAGCCCATGAGTATCATGATCAGGCCGCCGAACGCCCATGCCATCGAATCGCTGATAAAAAGTAAATATTTCCCGATAAAGCCTGCGACGATCCCCAGGGGCAGCAGGGCAATGATCGTACCGATTGAAAAAGGGATGGTCAGAGTAAGCGTATCTAAAAAAGAGCGCTTAGATTCACCGCCGGTCAGATAGCCGATCAGCCCCAGGCACAGAACACTATTGCACGGACAAATACCGGCAATGATGCCGAATATGAATATGCCGACGATGGTAGGCTCGAATGCGGTCATGGACCTTCGTCCATCTTTTTCAGTTCGGCCGCGAGCAGCTGTACAGCTTCAAAGGTCTCGCGCGGGTTTGCGCCCCAGTGGACCACTACACCTTTAAAGCCGTTAGCTTCCTTGATGCCGAGCTTATCCGACTGACAGCACCGAAGGATGAACGGCCGAGACGGCGCAAGTGCGGACAGCGGGCATATGTTGACGTGCTCAAATTTTTTCAGCGGGTATCTTGTCTCGAAAACGGCCCTGGACGTGTTGCATCCGACCAGCTTGACGTCGCCTTTCGGCTCTTCGTCCAGTGAATCCAGGAACAATCCGCGAAGATCGGATGCCCTGCATGGGAATATTGTCGTTCGATCCAGGTCCTCGAAGTCCTTCAGATCAATAACATGATAATTAAACACAAGGCCCAGCTCGCCGAACATCCCGGTCTCGTCGAGCCGTTTGACATTATATGCCAGCCATGCCGGCCATGGCGGGGCCACATCGAACACATCCACCTCGACAAGCCCATCGGCGGAAGGCTTGTGAACGAACGTATAATGCCTGTCCACGCCTTTGAAAACCACAGTGTTGATCGTACCCTTACAAAGCTCTAAGGCCTTATTGATCAGGCTGGAGCGATTAGTGATATCGACCAGCTCCTCATAGACGAGCGTCTCACCTTTTCCCGCGATTTTTTGCATACCACTGCGCGTTCGTATGAACCCTTCGCCTTCACTCTGTACGGCGTATATTTCGCAGTGATCCCTGGATTCGAACACGATCACGTACTGGGAAGAAAAATAGATCTGGTCGTCCGGGCGAAAGTCCTTTCTCAGGTCTTTATCGACCACGCCGATGAATTTACAATGAAGCGGAAAGATCATAGTGATGCCTCGAGATGCTCCAGTATATTCGAACGTACGTCAGACGTCTTATGCTTACCGCCAAGGTCGGGTGTCAGCACACGGTCTTCTATAGTGCGCTCGACGGCCATACGAATTATTTCAGCTTCATTCTCGTAGCCCGCCCATGCCAGTAGCATTCCAGCGCTCAGGATCGCGGCCATAGGGTTAGCGATACCTTTTCCTGCAATGTCGGGCGCGCTGCCGTGAACCGGCTCGAAAAGGGCATATCGATCTCCGACATTAGCGCTTGGAGAGAGCCCCAAGCCGCCGACGAGCGCCGCAGCTTCATCGGACAGGATGTCCCCAAACAGGTTCGTCGTGACGATCGTATCGTACCGCGATGGGTCTCTGATGAGATTGTATGCCATGGTATCCACAAGCATTTCTTCATAAGGCACGCCTGCTTCTTTGGCCACTCCGATGCATGAATCCCTGAAAAGCTCGCATGACCGCAGCACGTTAGCCTTATGAACGATCGTCAATTTTTTAATTCCCTGTCGGTTGCAGGCGGATCTCGCGATTCGCTCGCTGGCCCGTCGCGTGATCTTCCTTGTGCTCAAAACTTGATTTTCCCGGACATCCTCTACGCCGCAGTAAAGACCCTCGCTATTTTCGCGGTAGATCGTCAGGTCGAGGCTGAACGGAGAAATGCCGAATGAGCGAAATGGCCGTATGTTCGCGTACAGGTCGAGCTCTGCGCGAAGCGATAGTATCACGCTTTTATAGCTTTTCTTAGGCGCGGAGGTAACCGCTCCAAACAGGACACAGTCGCAGGACTTAATGAGGTCGATATCCTGATCGGTCATCGCGACGCCTTCGCGGCAAAAACGCTCATACCCTGCGTCGACCGGGATGATCTCCGCAGAAGGCATTACGGATCGAAGCACTTCCACGGCCACCGGGACGACCTCTTTGCCGATACCGTCGCCCGGCAGCGCTGCGATCTTCATTGTTTTCCCTTCCTGTATGCGACAAGCCCGCCGGCGTTGAGAATATCCTGCAAGAACAATGGTAATCGTGTGCTCGTATATTCCTTTCCGCCTGCGGTGACTATGCCCGTGTCCAGGTCTACTTCAACGATGTCGCCTTTTTGAACCATATCATATATGTCAGCTTCCACGATCGGGAGACCGACGTTAATTGCGTTCCTGAAAAAGATCCTGGCAAATGACTGTGCTATGACACAATCTATGCCGGCATGCTTGATCGCGAGCGGCGCCTGCTCCCGTGACGAGCCGCAGCCGAAATTTTTCCCCGCGACGAGGATATCGCCGTGCTCGGGCTTGAAGAGAGGGTCGATCCCTTCCATAGCATGCAGCCCTAGCGAATTTATGTCCGTTGTCCTGAGATATTTGCCCGGAATGATCACGTCGGTATCCACGTTATCGCCGTATTTCCAGACATTTCCCCTGAATTTCATATGTATCGCCTCGGGTCGGCTATTTTTCCTTCGATGGCAGTGGCGGCCGCCGTTAGCGGCGAGCCGAGGTAGACGTCCGCGTTCTTGCCCATGCGGCCCTTAAAATTCCGGTTTGTCGTAGACATGCAGGATTCCCCTTCCGCGAGCACGCCCATGTGCCCGCCCAGACATGGCCCGCAGCCCGGATTACAAATGGTCGCTCCCGCTTTCAGTAAGATCGATGCGATCCCGCTATCCACCGCTTCCAGCATGACGCTACGTGAAGCGGGGATGACCAGAGTCCTGCATTTCACGGTCTGGCCCGCCAGGATCTGTGCAGCCCCGGCAAGATCCTCGAACCGGCCGTTCGTGCATGAGCCGATGAGCACCTGGTCGATGCCCGTCCCTTCGACCTCCTCGATGTCATGAACGTTATCGACGTCCGTCGGGCAGGCCACCTGTGGAGGCATATCGGCATCAAAGTGAAGCTCATCGACGTAAACGGCATCCTTCGCGAATACTGGCTGATAGGGCGATTTTGCCCGGCTCTCGACAAACTCGATCGTCTTTTTATCCGGAGGGACGATGCCGGATTTCGCGCCGACTTCTATCGCCATGTTGCATAGCGTCATCCGGCCCGAGATGGATAACGATCCGATAGTATCCCCGTAAAATTCTAGCGCTTTATAAGTGGCCCCGTCAGTCTTGATCTCCTTGATGATCCTTAATGTCAGGTCTTTTGACGTTACCCCTTTCGGAAGCGTTCCTTCCGCGGTCACTTTGATCGTCTCGGGCACGCGGAACCAGAGCTTACCTGAAGCATATATCTCTGCCATGTCCGTGGCGCCCACGCCCGTGCCGAAGGCCCCGAAAGCGCCATACGTGCAAGAATGCGAGTCTGCTCCTGCGATGAGCTTACCTGGAAGCGCGAAACCTTTCTCGGCCATAAGCTGATGGCAGATCCCTTCGCCCACGTCGAATACGTGGGGGAGATGCTGAGCTTTCGCCCATGCCCTTAGCTCCTTATGAAGCAGCGCGGTCGTCTCGTTATTAGCGGGCACCAGGTGGTCGAAGGGTATCACGATACGGCCGGGATCCCATACTTTGCCTGCGCCCATCTCGTTAAATGCCTTGACTGCCAAAATGGACGTGCCGTCGTGACTCATGGCATAGTCCACCTTTGCCGTCACGAAATCGCCGGCTGTCGCCGTCGTTCCTGCTGCCCTGCCGAGTATCTCTTCACTGATCGTGCCCATTCAATTCACGCTCGCCACTTGTGATGGAAAGTTATTAGTACCATGGTCTTATTATAGTTTTTTGTGAACGAAAATTTCGGTAGCGAATATATCGTTCATAATGGAGATAGCATGCCCGGATACTCAAAAAACGAGTGGATGCGGTATGTGTCCGCTGATTTTACTAACCTAGAGATCTGTGATGTAACGCTGAGGGATGGCGAGCAAACGCCAGGCGTATCATTTACTATTGAAGAAAAGCTCGACATAGCCCGTACGCTCGACGAGATGGGAATCGAGATCATAGAGGCGGGCTTCCCCGTCGTGTCGCAGGGTGAAAAAGACGCCGTCAGAGCTGTCGCGCACGCCGGCCTGAATGCGAAGATCTGCTGCTTATCAAGGGCAATAAAGACCGACATAGACGCGGTGCTCGACTGCGATGCGGACATGGCCGGGATTTTCATGGGCACCTCGGACCTGCATTTATTGTATAAGCATAAGAAAACTCAGGACGAAGCGATCGAATGCATGGTGGATGCACTGGAATATGCTAAAAAGCACGGCCTCATCGTGCGTTTCGCTGCGGAAGACTCCACCCGGACGAGCCTGGACTTTCTTAAGCGTTTCTACAAGGCCGGAGAAGAAGCCGGCGCGGACTACGTGAGCATCGCCGACACGGTGGGCATCATGAACCCCTCGACGATGAAATTTTTAGTAGGCGAGATCAAAAAGACCGTGAATATTCCGATTTGTGTACACTGCCACGACGATCTCGGCATGGCCGTGGCAAACACGCTTTCAGCCGCAGAAGCGGGCGCTACGCAGCTTCACACGACAGTGAACGGCATAGGCGAGCGCGCAGGCAATGCGGCACTCGAAGAAGTATTGCTAGGGCTCGCCGTGCAGTATGGCATCGAGAAATACGATTGCTCGCGCCTGGCGGAGATATCAGCCAGAGTCGAGGAATATGCAGGCGTCAGTGTAGCCAGGAACAAGGCCGTCGTGGGCGCGAACGCGTTCGCGCACGAGTCGGGCATCCACATCGCCGCGCTGCTGGAGAACGATCGCACATACGAGCTTTATTCGCCCGAGATCGCGGGCGGGAAGCGCGAGTTCATCCTTGGCAAGCACAGCGGAACTAAAGCGATTTGCTATATGGCACGCCAGCTGGGTATCGAGCTCACCGGTGCAGAGGCATGCCTTGTGCTGGATGAGATCAAGCGCCTGAGCGAAAGCAAGAAATCGCTGCGAAAGGAAGAGCTGCGAGAGCTTATCGAAAGAGTTTTATCGATACAGGGAAAGGAAGCGATCCGCAATAATTAACGGCAAATGTTAAAATGCAAATGATATGCGCCTCAGAGAGGTGTCATTGAGAAGTTTGTGTCCGGACGGTACATTTCATGAAAAATTCATCCTATGCGAATAAAAAATGGGTCTTACCATACAAGAATATCGTTGCTATTCACGACGGCGATGGGAAAGTGGAGATCATCGAGCAGGCCAACTGCCACGGGGGCGCATGCTGGTCTGAGTATCACTATACAAAGGCGAGCCCGCTCATCATCAGCGCCCGAATGCTAGGCAACTCTACGCGTTTCATGACGAAAGTGGGAGAAACCGAGCTCGAGCTAATGTCATCGGTGGCTGCGGCGGGCATTGAATCCGTTAAAGTGGACGATGACACCGTATCGATCACGTATGCCGGGCTGGGCGGAGGCGGCGTGGGCGCCACGGCCAGCCGTTCGATGGCCGAGGATGTCATAGAGTATGACATATCGGAGACAGGCGGAAGCCGCAAAAGCCGAGGCACGATCGTCCTGCCGCGCCGGAAGCGCGTGCTCATAGGGATCGACGATACCGATACCAAGGAGGAAGGCGCGACCTGGTCGCTCGTCCATAACATCGCGAACGATATCGACGGTAAGAACGCCCGGTACATTTCACATTCAATCGTACAGCTATTCCCGGTACCATGCAAGACGCAGAATTGCGTCTCGACTGTGGTCGAGTTCGGGTGCATCGATGAGAAAAAGCTAATCGATGAATTCGAAGATCTTTTGAGAAAATACACGCTTTCGGAAGAGACGGGTATGGTCGCCCTGACCGGGTTCGATGCGGATAAGCTTAAAGATTATGGCGCGATGTGCAAGCAAAAACAGATCAAGTGCGAGGACGCAGAACGGGCCGCAAAGGCCGCAGGCGTGGATATGGTGATAGGCGGCCGTGGCATTATCGGCGCCACAGCTTCGTTGCCGTATTTCGCGGATCCGACGCACTCGGTGATCCTGTAAAGCTCAAGATATTTTTTATAAATACAGTCTGATGTGTCTATTATGCTGAACGGTATCGAAGCGGCCTGCAGGGCGATCTCGGATTGCGGAGTGAAGCTGATCGTCGGCGTACCGGGATATCCCATAAACAGGCTGTTCTCCGCGCTACAGGAAATAGGGGCAGAGTGGCAGTATAATGAAAAGATCGCCTTTGAGATGGCCATAGGCGCCTCCGCCTGCGCCGACAGGGCGGTCATCATCTCAAAGAACGTCGGAATGAACGTGATGTCGGATCCGCTTATTATTTCGTCCACGCATGGCATTGGTGCCGGCATTGTCGTGATAGCCGGAGACGATGTGGGCGCCATACAATCACAAAACGAGCAGGATTCTCGATGGTACGGGAAGCTCGCCGAGATCCCGGTACTCGATCCTTCGACGCCGGGCGACCTGTACAATGCTATTTTTGAAGGGCTCGGTCTCTCTGAGCGCATCAGCGCCCCCGTGATCGTAAGGGTAACTGAGCCGGTGTTATCGGCCCGTAGTGAAGTCTCATATAAAAAAGGAACCCGATTACATAAAAAGATGGACCGGTCCATCTGGTCTTACACCATGTATGGCAAGCACCAAAAATACATGAGCGAAGGCTGGGAGATCGCTTCTAAAGAGGCGATCACGTCGGGCCTCAATCGATGGACGAAACGAAGCCCGATCGGCATCATATCATCGGGCCATTCGTCAGTGGTCGCGAGCGCCATTGCCAGTGATCTGAATCTATCTCATCTTTCGCTGGGATTCGTGAACCCGATGCCGAGAGCGCTGGTCTGCGACTTCCTGTCGGCCATGGACTTCGTGCTGGTCTGCGAGGAGGCTGCGCCATTTCTCGAGGAGCAGATATGCTCGCCCAAAGTAAAGGGCAGGCTGACCGGCCACCTGCCCAGGACGGGCCCGCTGGACCCGGAAGCGATCAGGCATGGCGCAGAAAATATCGCGTTCGAAAGCGTGCCGGCATCCGTCGAGCCCGAGACGATGGCGTCGAGGGGCATGGCCATCGGCCACTGTGACAATTGCCCGTACCAGCCCGTGTATAGAGCCATCAAATCGCTCGGCGTCCCGGTAGCCGGCGACATGGGATGCTCCATACTGGCGGCAAGCCCACCTCTTAGCATGATCGACGTCGCCTGCTCGCTCGGTTCGTCCGTGAGCTCTGCGTGCGGCTTTAACAGGAAAGGCATCGCGATGATGGGCGATTTCGGCTTATTGCATACGGGATTACAGGCGATGCTGAACGCAAAGCTACACGGCTATGACGTGCTTGTGGTCGTTTTCGCGAACCGGCAGGCTGCCATGACCGGCGGGCAAGTCCTACCGGATGTTACCGGTATACTGAAGGATATTTTCAAGGATGATTGCGTCGTGGCGGAAGCCGGTGACATGACCGAAGGCAGTCTGCGTGAAGAACTGGCCGGATTGCTACAGAGTAAAGGCTTGAAGGTATACGTAATACAAAGCCAGTGCCCGACGGGCGCACACTACCGGATGAACGACGTTTAAGTTCGCGAGTCTTTGCACAATAATTTTGCGCATAAAACCAGATCTTTACGATAGTTTACATTGACCGCAAGCGCCGGGTCTTCGACGACCATCGCATATTCATCCTGAGCCCTGTCCATATGAGCACCGTCCAGGATGTTAATGCTGGCAGGAACAGTATCGAAGCCAGTGTCATTTAGGACCATTTCGGGCGATTCGACGAGATTGGCAGGGACTCTGACGGATAAGGCTTCTTTGCCACACTGCCTATATGCTGCTATGATGCTGTCGATGACCGTGGCAGTGACCAGAGGCAGGTCGGATGCGATGATCAAAAAAGGCTTGTATAGAGCCAGTACGTTGACGGCGTAAACCGTATCCCGGATATAGCCGTCGCCGGGCGTCATGACTATGCTGATTGTTTTATGATCCGCATATTGCTTCGAGACATACGCCTCTGTCAGAGGCACTCTAGAAGAAACCGCTATATGGATCGGCCCAATACGCTCGCTTTTCAGCAGGGATTCGATCACGTAGGAGATCATAGGATTTCCATTAAGCTGTTGCATCGGCTTTTCACCGTTTCCCATGCGAAGGCCGATACCGCCGGCCATCACTAGCGCATCCACAGCAGGACCCCCATGAGAAAGAGAGCTACGATCCTTGCCGCTTCGTTAGAAGCGCCCATCACGTCGCCACTCACGCCACCGAAATGGCGGTCCCCGATGCTAATAAAAGCCAGCCCGACCAGTAGAGCAGAGATCACCGCCAGCAGCCCCAGTATGCCCATGGTAAAAGCCCGCAGCAATATCAAAAACAAGCCGTCGAGCGTGATCCCGTTATAAGATGAGGTGGATAATGTCCAGAATGCCATAGCCAGGAAAGCTGCTGCGATCGCCAGTAAGATACCCAGGAAATAATGCTCCTTCTTAGCCCCGTTTATGACAATCGAGCCCATGCCCTCATGTGCGCTCTTGCCGAACGATGCCACCGTAGTGATGGCGACCTTCGCGCAGATCTCGGCCACGAATAGCGGGAACAGCAGGATCAGGCCCATGTTGGTGAATAGTGAGATGATCGAGTAAAGTAACAGTAAGTTCATGCCGATAAAAAGAATGCCGCCGGCTCCCGCATGGACATCTTTCATCGCAGCGACCTTTTTCTCTCTAGGGCCGTTAGCGATGACGCCGTCGCCTAAGTCCGAAAGGCCATCGAGATGGTTAATGCCGGTGAGCAGGTAAATGCATGCGATGACGAGCACGGGCACGATCGTCGCGGGCAGGAAGATCTGCAGCAGGTAGCCTGAGACGCCCAGTATCGCGCCGGCCAGCATGCCTACGATGATGAAAATGTAGATACGTTCGGTAAAACAAAAGAAATCATCCGGGCCAAGTCTCATCGGTATCGTCGTCAGAAAACCGATACCTGCCCTGAGCCCTTTTGTAAACTGCGATTCCATATTTTTCACCAGTCCTATTGTATAAACGGTAATCCTGTCACGTATATTATGATAATGGTCAACACGATAAGCACGCCTGATAAAGCTATATTAAAGCGTATGGCGCGAGGGATGTCGTCCACGCCGGAGGGCTTCAGCCCATCGCCCAGAACATAATAGCCGAGCTTTTCTAATCGTAAGCCTAGCGCACCTGCGAACGCGGACATGGGATAGCCGGAATTCACGCTGGGCGGTTTCCTGCCGTCACGCAGCGCGACTTTAGCTGCCCGTAGCGGGCTTCCGAAAATCAAGGATACGGCACAGATCAAAAGCACGGCCAGCCGGGCGGGAATGAAATTAGCGATATCATCTATACGAGCGGATGGCATGCCTACTTTGATGTGCTTTTCATCCTTGTAGCCCACCATCGAATCGAGCGTGTTGATCGCGCGGTAAGCCAGCGCACCGGGCAGCCCGAATATGATGAAATAGAATAGAGGCGCGAATATGCCGTCGACGAAGCTTTCGCCCAGCGATTCGATGACACATGACGACATCTGGCTTTCGTCGAGCTTACTCACGTCCCTGCCCACAAGCGCGGGCAGCTTAGACCGTGCCCCGCCGAGATCACCGCATTTGAGCACTTCGTAGATCTCCTTTGATACTTTCCATAAAAAGGAGAATGAGAAAGTCGACTTTAACAGGTATGCCGTTGCCAGGAGCGAAAGTATCGGGGATATGGAATATAGCAGGACTGTGAGCCCATATCCGATCACTACGGTTGTGCTGATACAGAATAGCGCGAGGAAGAGCCCGTACAGCGTTTTAAAATGCCGCGGCGCATGCCTGTCCAGGAATCCGATGAGCCACCCGATCCAGACCACGGGATGAAAAACAGGCGCAGGCTCGCCGAAGACAAGGTCCAGCGCTACAGCCAGCAGGAACGCTTCCAGGATCAACTTGTAGCACCTGCCACTTTTTTCAGAGCTGAGACCAGGCGCTCGTTCTCCTCGCGCGTCCGAACCGCCAACCTCACGCAGGAATTGCCCATCATATTGAACGAGCCACAATCGCGCACGATGATCTTCTCGCGCAACATATGGGCCGCAAATTCCGTCGACGTCAGGCCACTATGACCGAGATCGAGTAAAAAGTAATTCACGCTTGTCGGTAGCGCTTTCACCCCTTTGATGTCGGAGATCTGCTCGAAGAGCCATTCTCTCTCACGGTGAATATACGTGCGGGAAACATCGAGATATGCCTTTGAGGTGTCCATGTAATATACCCCGACCTCGGCTGATATCGAGTCCATGTTCCACGTCAGTCGCACTTTGTTCAACAGGCTCGCGTTCTCCCTGGACGCGATCCCGAAGCCCAGCCTAAAGCCGGGAATGGCAAAACATTTCGTGAGAGAGCGTAAGACAAGCAGGTTATCGTATTCTTCCACATGGCTGGCTACGCTTTGCTCCGGGTCCGCCAGGTCGATAAAAGCTTCATCCACGACCACCATGATGTTGTTTTTCTTGCAGTGGTCCACGACATGCAGCACATCCGCCTTCGACATCAGCGCCCCGTCCGGGTTATTCGGATTACATAAAAACGTGGCTTTACACCCGTTTAGGTGCCAGTATTCCTTTTTGTACAGGTCTGCAAGCCGCAAATAGCGTATGCCGGCGCCGAAAAGCCTGCACTGCTGCTCATATTCGCCGAAAGTGGGGCTGGGTATAGCCACCAGGTCACCTTTTTCTATGACGGATTCCGCAAAGAGTCGGATGACTTCCATGGAACCGTTTCCCGGCACGATATTTTCCGCCAGAGTGCCCGTAAAACGTGCCGCACTGCGGCAATACTTTGAGTAGCCATTGTCCGGGTATCGTGAAACCCCGTCGTAAGCCTTAGCGATGATAGCCCTGGCATCGGACGGCGGGTACGGGTTCACGTTCACGCTGAAGTCCAGCAGCCTGGTTTCGCCGCCGCCCACGCTAATGGCGATCTCCTCTAGCTTACCGCCATGCTCGCATGGCACGACTTCACGAAGTTCTTCACGTACCTTAAACACCGATAACCGCTCCAGGTCAATTTTACTTTAGTTATATTAAATATTTTGGAGTTAGCGATATGTATGGTATCATGCACTGGATAGGAATATAATTTACCGTCCGATTGGCGCTCGGGTATATGAGGAACGATTCTCGAAAAATGAATTTGTTTAGCGATTATGAGATCATGCTTTCGATAATAAAAGGTAAAATTTTTACCTTTGAATGTCCTTGAATACTAGCGGGTATGGATTGGGCCTAGTCGTTGCTATACATAATTGTCATCGTGATGAGCTCTTACGACCTTGCCCTTCAGCTAATATCATATATATCGTAAAGACGGGCGA
This sequence comes from uncultured Methanocellaceae archaeon, assembly GCA_963780665.1. Classification (GTDB taxonomy): domain Archaea; phylum Halobacteriota; class Methanocellia; order Methanocellales; family Methanocellaceae; genus Methanocella. The sequence continues at coordinate 307,810 of CAWACJ010000004.1, forward strand.
CACTATGCCGTCTGGAAGTAATGGATCATGTACAGGTCAACAAAGCAGATCATCAATATCAGCCTAATTATTTGCATTGTAAGCGCTAGTGTATTCTTTTTGTTATGCATGAGCGCAGCGAGTGCAACAGCATCATCCTCATACGTTCATTTCTCGACCACTGGCGGCATTTCCAGCGCAGGAGACGGCCCGCAGCAAATAACGATCGTCCGGGATGGTGACAACAGCAATGAGACAGCGAAGGTGATCATCGAGATCCTGAACTCGTCTCTGTTAGACAGTGAATACCAGTATGGCCCCACCGTATTCTCCTGGAATGCAGGGGATAACACCAGCAGGAACCTGACCGTCACTATACCGGCAACGTTAAAAAATGAAGTGCGCCAGACGATCACTTTCGAGATAATAAAAGTAGAAGGCGACAGTGATGTCAAGGAACCGACGAGATATGAGATGGTAGTTGATTTCCCAATAAATGAGCCTACGGCGACACCTACGCCGGCCCCGACGAAGGTACCATCATCATCGCCCACGGCGACCAGGACTGCAAATGTAACTGCTGTTACGAATGGCTCCGCGCCGGTAGTACCGAATGGCACGAAGAATGCCACCGGGAACCTTACGGCTGTGGCCTCGCCGACAGACATGAACAATTCAACCGCCATGGTATCGAATGCGCAAGACATGCCGATCGTCATGTTCGGGGGCTTAGTATCGCTTGGGGTATTGATCGCAGCGGGGTATCTGCTGCTGTTCAAGAGGAAATGATCTAATTAAGTTTGAGTTATAAGCATCAGTAAAGCTGCTGGTTTGTTGTCTGTTCATACGGTAGTATGAAGACACGAAAATTTTTTGTAATTGTTCAGCCTCGAGCTGTCGGGCGTGTAAAGGTATGTCTCCAACGCAAAAAATCGGTTTTGTATACGCCTCCGGCGGCCATGCGACTCATTCTAACCACAGAGAACACAGAGACACAACTGACGTTATGGTTACGCCTCCGGCGGCCATGCGACTCATTCTAACCACAGAGAACACAGAGACACAACTGACGTTATGGTTACGCCTCCGGCGGCCATGCGACTCATTCTAACCACAGAGGACACAGAGTACACAAAGGAACGAGCACAGAGGATGTTTTAGGTATGCCTCCGGCAGCCGAGCGACTATTATTGTCATCTCTTTCTATATAGATTAATAAAATAGAACATAAGGTCACCAGGCCGCCGGAGGCATAACCATAAAATCAGCTGTGCCTCTGTGCGCTCTGTGGTTAATAATAAGTCCCAAACAAGCACAAACAATAACTCCACCTGATCACCGGAGACTGAACAGTTACGAAAAATTAACACGGAATTACTAGTAACTACATTAGTATACGAAGATGGCTTTCGCATTTTATGGAAGATTGAAAGAAAAAAAGGTATTGCAGAAGAGAATTTCTCTTCATGCCATGAAGATCATGGTTAACAGCAAAACTTTAATGATAAAGTCTTATTGCCTGGGCTTCCTGTGTTTAGGTAAGCAGTCCCTGCAATAGACAGGCCTTCCCTCGGCGGGCTGGAAAGGAACTTCGCATTCCCTGCCACAGTCCGAGCAGATCGCCTTGTGCATTTCGCGGGGTACGGAGTCATGGGACATTCGGCCCACTGAACCACTGTCTCGCATATATTACCACTTGTAAAAATTTGCTTAGAACCTGGGCTTTCTGTGCTTTGGTAAGCAGTCGCGGCAGTATACCGGCCTGCCCTCGGTGGGCTGGAAGGGTACTTCGCACTCTTTTCCACAGTCTGCGCAAGTTGCCTTGTGCATGTCTCTTGGGCCGTCGAAATTTCTCTTGGGCCTAAATCCACTGTCTCTCATTTATGACACCTTTAAGTTTTGTTAGAAAAGTCTTAGAACCTGGGCTTCCTGTGCTTTGGGAGACAATCCTGACAATATACCGGCCTTCCCTCAGTTGGCTGGAAGGGTACTTCACATTCTTTACCGCAGTCGGCGCAAACAGCCTTGTGCATTTCTCTTGGGCCACCGAAGTTTCTCCGGCCGCCTCTAAATCCGCTGTCTCTCATTTATATTTCTCATGCAGATATTATTCTGCAATATTAAAAAAGTTTAGCATAGTATAAAAAGTTATGCTTATTTTCTCTAATTATATAATAATATTTTACGATGTTTTGTCTGGATAGTTATCGTAGTGCGCTGGACCCATGTAAAATATCGCGACATGATATCCCGGGCGATAGGCCATCGGACTGATAGCAAGCCCTATGCCGCAAAGCCGTATAAGCGGTCGGACAGCCCCTACAGAGCAGCGACATCCGACTTTTCCAGGACATGTACGTGAACTTTTTCATCCACCGCTTTTGAGAGCTCCACCGCTTTTAAGTGCTCGATCGCGCGATTCACTTCTAACTGGACTCCGCTGTCGCTTGCTGCGACCAGTACGAGCCGGAACCGGTTAAAACTGCGATCATCCCGCTCTTTTCGGCCGGCTTCAAGCAGATCGGTCAGATGGCTCCTGACAAAGCTCGGGCCTTCGGCATCCACGACATATACAAGCAGGCGGCCGCCTACGTTGATACGGTTGCGTAGCTTGATGCCTCTCGCCTCCGCGTGCCGCTCGTTCTCGATGTGCTTGAACACGCTCTCGTCGCAATCGCACCCCAGCGTCTTCTGTATGAAAGCCTTGACGTTCTCCGTCTTCACATTCTCCTGCATCATGTGTTAACTATATATTGTTCTTTTATTTAAGCCTGTGACAGGCATAGGGACAACAATATTATATGCCTGTCCGCATAATATGGGTGATACGAGGCCATATCACATGGTACGATCTGCAAAACCGGTGCTTATCCTGGGTTTCCTTTTATGGGTGATCCCGTTTGTCATATCCATGATCATATTCCCGATAAAATCATCCGACGTCCAGCTATTCGACTCGATCCTGGCCGTGGTGACCGTACTGTTCGTCACCCTTTTCGGGATCGTATACTTTATGCGAATTGATAGAGGCTACTTCAGGGAGGGCGTCGTGATCGGCATAGTCTGGCTGGGGATCAGCATCGTCATTGACTTGCTTATGTTCAGCTGGGGACCAATGGCTATGCCTTTTCTCGATTACATCGAGGACATTGGCCTCGGTTATCTGGTATATCCGATCGTGACGACAGGCCTGGGATATTTAATGGAAAATAGTAAGCGCTAACCTATGGCCATTTTTGACCCGCTTTTTTTCGCTCATGCCACTCTTCAGACAGCATACCGTAGATGGCCAGGTCGATAAAACGGTCATTGAGCCACGCCGCCTGGCGCAAGACGCCTTCTTTTTTAAACCCGAGGCGGATGGGCACGGCAACACTCTTAATGTTTTCCGGGGCGCAGCGGATCTCTGCACGGTTCAGGAGCATTGACTCGAATACGTACTCGAGCATGGCAGCACAGACAATGGTCATAAGGCCTATGCCCCGGTATCTGTCCCCGAGCCAGTAGCCGATCTCGCAGGTCCTGTTCCCGAGATCCATCTTCACGCAGCCGATGATGCCGGCCATCCGGCCTTCATAAAAAACTGCGCAGTGAATGCCAGTATCACTGTAAAACTGGTCCGTGGCACGCATGATGAACGTTTTCGAGTCGTCCAGTGTCAGGGTCGTATCCACCCAGGGAAGCCACTGGCGTAAGCTTTTGCGGTTCGCCTCGATCAGGGCGAACATCTCTGGCGCATGCTTTTCCTCCAGCAGGATGACCTCAATGTCTTTGTTGACGGTGATGTGAAATATGCTTTTTTCCACAGTGAACAACTCTACGAAAGATCATTTGTAATATGGCTGAGATAATATCGTCATATTAAAGACGATTATTTTACGATCGTCTCTTTGAGCTTTTCGATGCCGCCCTTTTTGTAGACCGCATTTCCGACCACGATAGTGTTAGCGTATTTTGACATGGCCTCAGCCTTTTCTCGGCTGTCGATGCCGCCCCCGTAGTAAAGGACTGAGTTTTTCATCTTTTCAGATACTGCTTTCACGATCTCAGGGTTGCCATAGGTACCGCTGTACTCGACATATACGATAGGGAAGTGGAAGAACCGGTCTGCGACCTCGGCATAGGCAGCGGCATCTTTTGCATTTAGCCCCGTCTGCGCCCTGGTCACGATAGCGACTGCCGAAAATGGGTTAAGGATGATATACGCCTCGGGGATGACCTTATCCCAGTAGTCGACGGTGTTGTCCCGGACGAAGTCCTTATGCATGCCGACGAGAAATTTAGGGTTCTTTGTGTTAAATACAGATGGTATGAACATGAAATCCAGGTCGTCCCTCATGCCGGGAGCGCCTGCGGGCTCAAGTACCTTTGGAATGTGATATTCGCCTAGCATATTCACAAGGTTGGCGACGTTTTCCTTTGTGATATTCTGGGTGCCCGAGACCATGATAGCGTCGGTACCTGAGTCGACAATGGCTGCGACGTCCTTAGCGGTCACTGGCTTGTCAGGGTCCAGCTTTGTTACGTGTCTCCATTTCTTCCAGTCAATCATAGCGATCATCTTACTGTCGGTTCAAGGTGTAATAGCGCAACGCGATAAATAATTATCTATTAGTTTCATAATATGGCGTTTATCCATATGCTTCGGTAAAGAAATTAAAATAAGGACAGTACCAGTCTTCCGACTCTTTTAATGACGATTCTCACTCGTTGCGTGCGGGCATATGTGCCATGATGACCGGGCATTCCGCCTCAGCCAGCACGCCGTTCGCTACGCTGCCGAGCAATAGCTGCTTGATCGCCTTTCTGCCGCGATTGCCCATGATAATAGCGTCATGTTTACCGGCCTTACGTTCCTTTAGTATTTCGCTGGCGATCATGTCGGATTCGACGAGCTTTACCTCTGCATCGATATGGGACTGGCGAAGGATATCCTTACATCGCGTGAACATCGCCCGCTCTTTTTCCATTAGCGGTAATGCGAATAGCTTATCTTCGGTCACCATGTCCGTGACAACTTCCTGTGGCGGCTTACGCACATGGAATAATGTAAGCGTGGCGCCGCATCCGCGCGTTAGTACTCCAGCAAGCTCTACGGCCGCATAGCTCTGCTCAGAATCATCCACAGGCAGCAGGATGCGCTGATAGGCGCAAAATGTATACACGTTAAAAATATAGTAAGAATAGTATTTAGATTCACCCATCATAATATTCGTGAAGATACGGCCGTAAGTGATAAACGATGATCAGCTACTTGAACTTGCTAACGGGCATCGGCATGATAGCCGTAGGCACCGGAGCCATTGTATACTGGCATTTAAAAAAACATCCGCGGATCGAGTATTTTATTTATGGCGCCATATTATGGGCATGCGCTATCGCGATCAAGCTGGCCATGGACCTGACGATCACGCAGCCGATACAATCCTATTTGAAGTCGACACTGCCGATACTTGCCGTGCTCATCATCATGTCGCTGTACGTAGGCCTGCGCACAGGCATCTTTGAGAGTGGCATCACATACGTCGCAGTGAAGTACCTGAATCTTTCGACCATGACCTGGAACGACGCTGTGGCGATGGGTATCGGCTTCGGCGGTGCAGAGGCGATCATCCTTGGCCTGCTATCCATCGTGGAGATCGTCGTCTTCATAGCTATGCCTTTATTATTCTATTCATTGCCACTGGCTACGCAGGACCAGTTCGCGCTTGCATTGATCCCCCTGCCGATCTTCGAGCGATTGTTCACGCTATTTGTTCACACGTTCGCGGTTGTTTTAGCCGTATATGCCGTGAAGCTGAACGATCTTCGCTGGCTCTGGCTCTCCGTCGGGCTAAAAACAATATTAGACGGGGCGGTGCCGATCTTTAGCTATTATATGGTATCCCTCGGGACATATTCTTCTATCCCTGTAGAGATCTATGTGGCCGTGATCGGTATCGTATCACTGGCCGGGCTTTCGTGGTTTGGAAAAAAATACGCGGGAGGCGTCCCGGACGCACGTCAAGCCTGAGATCCGTGTCATCGGCATAGACGACTCGCCCTTGATAGCTGAAGATATCCTCGTCGTCGGTGCCATCATGCGAGGCGGCGAATGGCTTGAAGGAGTGGTCAGGACGTACGTGAAGAAGGACGGGCTGGATGCGACCGATAAGATCGCTCAAATGGTCAGTGATACAAAGCACTACGGCCAGATCCGCGCCATCATGCTAAATGGGATCACCCTGGCGGGCTTCAACGTGATCGATATGGATCGGTTGCACGAGCTTACAGGACTGCCTGTCATCGTAATAATGAGAAAGCTGCCTGACATGGAAAGTATTAAAATTGCATTGACACATTTGACCGAGGAAGAATACCGCTATGGCTTGATCACTAAAGCCGGCAATGCCATCGAGATCGAGGTAAAAAGGGGCGAGCCGATCTATATTCAGATACGCGGCCTTAGCGAAGAAGATGCGATAAAGATTGTCCGGGCCACAGCCATCCATAGTCGTGTTCCAGAGCCCGTCAGGGTCGCACACCTGATCGCAACCGGCATCGTACTCGGCGAGTCCGGCCGAAGAGTGTAAACACAAGGCAGATACTTTCAATCTGTTGTCGTGGTCATGATGGCTCACAATTTTTATGCTTTGACAGGAGATGTATTATATGATTTTTATGTCGAACGATTCGTTGGTCGCTAGTAAGATCCTTTTAATCGTGCTGGACGGGGCCTCGGACAGGCCCGTGGAGGGCAAGACGCCACTGTCGCATGCCCATAAGCCTAACCTGGACGCGCTCGCGTACGGCGGCATTAACGGCATCATGGACACCGTCGGCATCGGCATCAGGCCCGGCTCGGACACGTCGCACCTGGCTCTGCTCGGGTATGATCCCTATACGTATTACACGGGCCGCGGCCCCTTCGAGGCTGCCGGCGTCGGGATCGACGTGAAGGGCGGCGACATCGCGTTCAGGTGCAATTTCGCCACAATAGAGAACGGCGTCGTCAAAGATCGCAGGGCCGGCCGCATCCAGGATACGGATGATCTGGCAAAAACCATCAATGAAAAAGTGAAAGTACCGGATGTCGAGATCATATTCAAGCGCTCCACAGGACACAGGGCTGCACTGGTCATAAGGGGCAAGGGGCTATCGCCGGACATTTCCGACACGGACCCTAAAAAGGAAGGGCTGCCTATTAAGGAATGCCATTCAACTAATCTCATGCCCGAGTCGGAGCACACTGCTGACATCATCAACAGTATCTCTCGACAGGTCTTCGAGGCGCTCGACCACCACCCGGTCAACGAGGAGCGCCGGAAACAAGGGCTACCCGCCGGCAACGCGATCCTGATCCGTGGCGCAGGCGAAGTCCCGCATATTCCTCCATTCATGGAGAAATATGGCATGAAGGGCGCAGTCGTCGCTGCTGCCGGACTAATAATCGGCATCGGCAAAATGTGCGGCCTGGACTATTTACCGGTTGATGGCATGGAGATAGAGACGTCTGGCTCGTCTGCCGCGGCAAAATTGAAGAAAGCTGTCAGCGCGCTCGAGACTTATGACTTCGTGCTCGTGAATATCAAAGGTGCGGACGAGGCGGGCCATGACGGGAACTTCGATAAGAAGGCCGCATTCCTGCAGGATGCCGACAGTGCATTTAAGCCACTTCTTACGCTGAAGGACACGATCATCATCGTATGTGTGGATCATAGCACGCCCGTATCCATCAAGGACCATTCCGCGGACCCGGTGCCTATCCTCATGCATGGGCCGGGCATACGCATCGACGAAGTATCTCATTACAATGAGATCGAGGCTTATAAGGGAGGATTGCACCGTATTAAGGGCATGGATGTCATGCCCATAGCGTACGATTTGATCAACAGAACGAAAAAGTTCGGGGCTTAAATTGTACCGGGGAAAGACGGCCTGCTTCTTTACGTCTTTCCTTTTTACGTTTTTAGCGTTCAAAAACTCGTAAAGTATTTAACCATTTAAACCAACTTTCTTCACTAACGGCTTAACAATTGCGTATCATGTTCTTTCGATCATATATGCGGCGACGCAAGCCTGTGGATGTAAGGCAGGCGATTGGGGCTGCGCATTTCGGAAAGAGCCTTTAAACGAACAATAATCCCTACTGGAGACCATATATGGAAGAATTAAAAGTATTCGACGGCGGCAGGTCAAAGTTCGCACACATGACCGAGGCCCATCCATGCTTTAACGAAAAAGCCCATTTTAACACGGCCAGGATCCACATACCCGTGGCGCCCAAGTGTAATATTCAATGTAATTTCTGTAACCGTAAGATCGATAAGTGTGAGCATCGGCCTGGAGTGTCCGCGCACGTCTGGACGGCTGAACAGGCGGCAAACAGGGTCGACGAGGTCGTCAAAGATATAGCCAACCTGAAAGTCGTCGGCGTTGCCGGTCCCGGCGAAGCACTGGCAAACGAGGAGACTTTCGGCTCGCTTAAGCTGGTGAACGAGAGACACCCGGAATTGATCAAGTGCGTTGCTTCGAACGGCTTGATGCTATCCGAACGCATCGATGACCTGTTAAAAGTCGGCGTATCGAGCGTCACCGTCACGATAAACGCTTTCGATCCCGAAGTAGGCGCAAAGATCTATTCCTGGATCAGGTACCATAACACGACATATCGCGGCGTTGAAGCGGCAAAGATCCTCATCGAGAACCAGTTTAAAGGCGTCGAAGCGGCGGCGAAAGCCGGCCTGATGGTCAAGGTCAATACGGTACTGGTGCCTGGCATCAATGATGACCAGATCGAGAAGATCGCGAAGGAAGCGGCCAAGAGAGGGGCGGTCCTTATGAATATCATACCGATGATCCCGCTCTACAAGTTTTCAGAGATGAAGCCGCCCGAGTGCAAAGAACTTGAAGCGGCAAGATCCGTCGCGGAGAAGTATTTACCACAGTTCAGGCTCTGCAAGCAGTGCCGTGCCGACGCTTGCGGCGTACCGGGACAGGAAAAATCCGTCTCACCGGCGCAGAGAGCAGCCGGCGGCGAATACTACCACGCATGATCGAAACGGCCCGCTTTTGGGCCTTCTAACTTTTTTATTATTTTAGACAAAGCTCCTTGTATCGCAAGATCCATGCGCATTACTTTCGGCCCGCATAAAATGAGTATATATTGCGACCTACCATATGGATGCATGTAATATGATCGAGACCCCGCAAGTGCCACCGCAGGACCTTTTTAAATCAAAGGAAAGCAAATCGTTACTCGGTGAGCGGGAGCGCTCCCTCTGCGTGGAGTGCAAGGGTACGAAAATGTTATGTGCCAAATCCCGGTGCCCATTGTTGGTAAAATATTATGCTAAACAGAAGCACGCACAGGCTATCGATAGCTTATCGATCTATGGCTCGGCTCCGGGCGTATTCGTAGGAAAATACGGGTACCCGAATGTCTCCATCGGACCGCTTGTCCCTGCGATCATCGGGGATACCAGCGAGATGGATACGCCGGAACGCTGGATCGGAAAATCCATCGATGACATCGTGGGCATGCGGAGCTCACTGGTGCGCGGCCTTTATACTGTGAATGTCAAAAAGATCGACAAGTTCGGCAAGATCGTCGATGACATGCAATTTTTATCTATGGCTGAGAACCCGGTGGATACCAACGCCGAATTCTTCAAGAAGCCCGGCGGCAGGATCGAGCTGGACGACGAAGTGCAGCCATTCGGCCCTTCCGCACCATTGAAAAAGGTGGAAATAGGGAACTATAAGCTAGACCATCGCATCGAGAAGGCTTTTTACGATACGGACATGGGCGCGAGGCATGCTGTAATGGAGCTGTATGAAAAAGATGCGCTGGTAACGAGGATACAGCGTGCTTTCAGTATGGGCGCCTTCGGCGTTAAAAAGTCCAGGAGGCTAGTGCCTACAAGACAGAGCATTACGGCCGTGGACAGCATCATCGGCCAGACATTGCTGGACGAGGTGAAGCAACTGCCGGTCATGGGCGAATATCGGGTCTTTGAAAGCTGGCAGCTTGACAACCGATTTATCGTGCTCATGACGCCGGAGACCTGGAGCTACGAGCTCGTGGAGGCATGGTACCCGGATACCATCTGGAACCCGGCGGGCAGGGATTTAATGATCATATCCGACCACGAGATGTATGGCGGCCGGACGACCTACGCGAAGATCGGGGGCTGCTATTATGCGGCGCGTCTGGCATGCGCAGAGTATATGCTGCGCGAAAAACGCCAGGCAAAAGTAGTCATTCTCCGGGAGGCACATTCGGGCTATATCATGCCCGTCGGTGTCTGGAATGTGCGTGAGAATGTAAGAGCAGCACTGAAGGCGCCGTATAGTGCCTTCAACGACCTCCAGTCGGCACTCTCATATATACAGAGCCGCTTTGACATACCGATAAAGCGCTGGACCGTGAACAGTGCGATCCTGAAAGATACGCGTTTCCAGCGCAGGCTGTGTGACTTCTAAATGTCAGCGCTTAAACAGATCACATGTAAAACGGCATTAAGCCCGTCGCTATTACCCGGGCTGGAATATACGCTCAACCCGTACCTGGGATGCGAGCATGCTTGCGTATATTGCTATGCCCCGTATACCCTGCACTATGCCGGAGAGGAGCCCTGGGGTACCTTTGTATCGGCAAAGATGAATATCCCCACAATCCTGGAGCGCGAGGCGCGGAAAAAGAAGCCGGGCGTGGTGGGCATCAGCACCGTCACCGACCCTTACCAGCCCGCAGAGGCTAAATTACAGCTCACTCGCCGGTGCCTGGAAGTGCTGCTAGCAAAAGATTTTCCTATCTGCATACAGACCAAATCGGCGCTAGTCACGCGAGACATAGACATCATATCCATGTTCGGTACGAAAGAGGTCGGCCTTACGGTCACGACACTGGATGACCAGGTCAAGGGGATCATGGAACCGGGCGCATCTCTGCCCGGGAAGAGGCTGAAAGCGCTAAAAGAACTCTCTGACGCCGGCATTCCCGTGTGGGCGTTTGTCGGGCCCATGATACCAGGCGCGATTGATGAAGAGTTCTTCCCATCGATCCTGGCTGCCATAAAGGAATCCGGCGTAGAGCGCGTGATGTTTGACAGGCTCAGGCTAAAGCCGGGCATGTGGAGCCGGATGGAGCCATATTTGAGAGAGCACGATAAGCTCATGCTTGAAGCATGCAGGTCGGCGCTTTTCAAGAACGACGGCACGTTCGAGGCATATAAGGCCGACGCGAAGCGCATTTGCGAAGAGCTGAAACTAAAGAGCCAGTTCAGTTATTAATATAAAGCAATCCTTAAAAATAAAAAATGATTTAATCCAGCAACGTATCGAGATTGCCGTGTATGCAGTAATAGCCGCCGTCCAGCTTGTGCTTTATCGAGACGGGGCACATGCCGCATTTACAGCCATTTTGCTCGACATGGCCATGAAAGTTGCCTTTAGAGCAAAAAAGCAGCTTACATCCTTCATTTTTATAGCTGGGACAGGTGCCGCAATACTCCATGCATATACGCTTATTTTCAGGGCTGTTTTCTACGAACATCTTTTCATCCGACCATATACAGGATATTATTAAGTATTTAATATATATAAACTCGATTCTCCTCGACAATGGTAAATCGTGCTGCCATTTGCCATTCCAGGCATAGCTGTCATAGCATATGTCGGAAGGATCGGGACCTATTGAAGGTGTCATATGTCAACTGGAACCAGGTTGACCGCTCAGAGAGAAAGATGACATAAAGTCATCTTTTAGACAGTCACTTCTATTTTTTGAGCCTCTTTTTGCAGGTCATTATTCGCTTTTGCCGGTATAAATCGTCTCAATAGTACGAATCCCAGGGCGCAGACGACAAACATGCCGGCGACAACAGCCCACATAGACGGCACGTTGTTGTTCAGCGAGTCCTTAAGAACGCCGCCGAAGAGCGGACCCACCGCAAACCCGACGCTGCTGAAAAGCGCGGCAAAGCCGAAATACCGACCCCTGTGCGATCCGGGAGACATATTCGCCTGCATCGTCGAATTGGCCGGTGACCAGATCATCTCCCCTAGCGTGATGATCGCCATACAGACGAAGGGAAGTATGAATATCGTGGACGTCGACAGCAGCGCAAACCCGATAGCGAACACCACCGCTGCTAACGCGAGCACCGAGGTCATCCTGTGATCGCGGACCTTCGTAGAGATGAAGAACTGGAAGATCACGACCAGAAGCCCGCTCTCTGCGAACAGCACGCCCACCCAGAACTCGTTGAGATGCACGTACGCGGATGAATAGACGGAAAATAGCGTATACATCTGCTGGTATGGTATGGTCATGAGTAAGTTGATCATGCAGAATAGCATGAACGGCGTATCCTTTGCTATGAGCACGATGTCGCCCAGGCTCAGCCTGTCTTTTGGCCCCGAAGGCATTGTGTCGTGCAATAAAAATAATGCGATCAGCAGGTAAACGAACGTGGTGATCGCAGTGATATAGAACATCAGCGGGTATGAGACAAATAACAAACACAGGCCGCCAAGTACAGGCCCCACGACCCACCCGAGGTTCGCGCCGATCCGAAGCAGCCCGTATGCCTCGACGCGATCCTCCTGCTTGACGACATCGGCCACCATGACTTCGGGTACGGACCTGTATAAGCCGCCGATGATATTGCTGAACGAGAGCGCTCCGACAAATAATAGGTATGGCACGCTCGATTCCATTGCCATGCTAAGGATAATATAGCCTATGATCTGCAGACCCAGGCCGATGATCAGCATATTTTTCCTGCCGTATGAGTCACAAAGCGATCCGCCGATGTAAGCGGCCCCCGCGCCTAATATGGAAGAGCAGAATACAGCCAGCCCTACGTCGGTCATAGTCATACCCATGTGCTCGTACATATATATGGACAAAAAGGTCATGACTAGTGACGTGCCGAAGACGTTGATCATCTCGCCTCCGAATAGTGTCCACACCTGCCTGTCGAATCTCGTCAAAAGATACTTAGTATGTAAAATATCCATAACAGCGCCATCTTAGTCCGTTTTTATCTGGAACGGTTAAGATACATACATTTTAGTTATAAATAGTTACTCGAAAAAAGCTATATATTACAGGCGGTATGCCATTGCCTGTCATCATCGGGAACATTTGTCAGGACAGCCGGTTTCTTTAAGCTTTAACTGGCTTCGCGAGCTCTTTTTTAACTAGATCGCTGTCAAGAAGAGCCTGTGCTTCTTCCGGCATGATCTTAAGCGTTGACGAAAGGTTTTCCAGGAGATCGACATCGCTTATGCCGCCATTCTGCCGCTTTATCTTAATTATGCTCACGGCAAGCTTGACTTTATGCTCCTTCTCCCGGATCTGGTAAGAGCGCATGGCTCGCAGGAAATCGATCTTTCGGAATTCCGGCCAGTACGGAGCTGAAATATAAATCGCACACTCGTTGCCGCTTGCCTGCCATGGAAGGAAATTTGACGTACGCTCATCGCCCCCAGTGCGGATGATCAGGTCAACGTCCGAATTCGGGGTCCTGTCCAGGTATAAGTAGCCACCGACCATGTCTTCGGTAATGTCATCCGGCGATAGCGTGCCATTCTGCACATCCCTCGCCATCTTTCGAGCGGAGTCGATGATCTCCTGCCGTCCCCCGTAGGCCACCGCCAGGTTCAGGTAAAATTTATCATAGTTCGCAGTAGCCGAGTCGGTCTTAGCGATCTCATCCTTTAGGTCCTCGGGGAGCATATCCATGTCTCCCAGCGACCGGATGCGCAGCTTTAGCTTGTGAGTCCTTTCGCTCTCACGTAGCTGTTTCGATTTCTCTTTCATGATAGAGAAAATAGCCTTCTTCTCTTTTTCCGGCCGATTGAAGTTCTCCGTGGAGAAACCATAAAGAGTCAATTGTAAAACGCCTATCTCGTCGCACCAGTTCAGTACTCGCTCGACTGTGTCGGCCCCATACATGTGGCCTTTTTCTGTGGATTGGCCGAGTTTTTTTGCATATCTTCGATTACCGTCCTGGATTATGGCTATATGCTGCGGTATCGGCCCTTTGAGCACTTCTTGCTTTATGGAATGCTCATACCACGCATACAGGATCGGCACACGCTCGTACCATCGAGCCTGTAATAAGTCTAATAAAAAAGACTTGAGATTCATAAGCGCTTAGCTGGTCTCGTCTAGTGCCTCTTGGACGAGCCGCTTATATTTACCCTTGATCGAATACATATTGTGATCGCCCGTAACGTCAACACTGAGAATGCCGGTTTTTGAGCCCATCAAGCCTACCATGGCCGGGGTTCCCTTGTTCTTCACATCGAAGTTTTGCTCCCTGAGCTTATCGTCGATGTCTTTCGTCTCGTATGGCCCGCCTGCCAGGAAGATCTTCAGGACCGCCCTTCTTCGGCCATCCTTATCCCTGCTTAAATAATCCTTGATTCGGGCAAGCACCATCTCGTCTTCAGGGCCGTTCAGGATCATCACTTCCAAAAAATAAAGCATGACATGATAATTGTAAGCATAGATTAACTTCATCAATCATAATGGTATTCTCTCCACGACCAATCCATTCTTCATCGGATACCGTTCAACGATACTTTTATCGCCATCGATCTCTGAGCTGATATCATCGAGTATCCACCAGGCGATATCGATCCTATCGTCATGCAGCGCATACATGCGCTGGGGCACCTGCATCTGTTCGAGGACCTGATGCGCTTTCGCTATATTACCTATTATTTCCCCGTATATAATGGTTCCATCGTCGCTGACCTCATCAAAGGGCCTTGCGACATTATGCGCTATCCTCTTTAACCTCTCACGAAGCTGGACCGCGTCCTTGAAGCGCGAAGAACAATACCTTGTATTTGCTAAGATATTTAAAACTATCTCGTGAGCCAATTCTTCGCTGCCGGCGGCCGCATTTGACACGTCGTCCCGTAAATGATAGCCGCGCTCTTCGAGCGCCTTGAAGTTCGTTTCCGAGAACTCAAGCTCGTTCAGATTCAAGAACCCGTCGACTTCTTTAATGGCATGTGCGATGTCCGGGACGTTTTTTATCGCAGGTATCTCTACACCCACGTCCATGCCAAGTGCCTTCGCCTGCTTCATCGAATCGAAGAATGGTGTATTCCGAAAAACATCCCAGTCCTGGACTGGCGGGTGGAACCGGATCTCGTCAAGCCCCGCTTCTTTTAACATCGCAAGAATATCGACCGAGGGCGCGATGCCAGTATACAGGTGAATGTGATGCTCGTCGCCGAACGTCCCCTTTAAGAGCCTGATGTAATGCAGCGTCCGTGCTAAAACAAGCAGCGGCTCGCCGCCTGTGATGCCAGTCCCCAGCGCGTTCATGTGCTTTGCCTCGTCGATGACATCTTCATCCGAAGTGACGTTTCGTTCATTGGCATATACGGCGTCCTTGCCCTTTCGCTCCTCGGACAAAGGACAATAGAAGCAGTCCCTGCCGCAAGCTCCCGTAACAAACAGCACCATTTTGGCGCCTTGCAGGCATAGACGGCAGCCTTCGCATAGATCCGTGTACGCCGAGCCGGTCGCATCGATACTCGCATTGCTCATGGGCATGACACTCGCCTTCATGGCTTCTACAGCTTAAATACGTTTTTATGTTATGAAAAAAGTTTCTCATTTTGTAGACTTTGAAAAATACGTGCTAAACTGACGATTTTAAAAAAAAATAACAGGGACCGTTCGCCGGTCCCGAGTTTTTGCACATGCTTCCGGGCATCACCGTATATCCAGCCGCATGAACAATACGTATGATATGCCGAATGCCACGATGATCTCTACGATCAGCGCCAGTATCTTTGTCCATATATAAGCGAGCGATTGCCAGACAGATATCGGTTTGCTGCTATACGACCAAGTCGAGGTGAAGTCATATGGTTTCTGATTAGAGAGTATAGTTCCTGCTATGCCATTACCGCCCATGCTTAACAACCCGCTAAAATCGCTGATCGGTGATATCGTGTTGAGAATATCGGACACTTGCATGGTCACCTGGTACTTTTTCGTCGTGTAATTATTATATGCCTCTTGGGCAGGTGACATGATATATGGAGGTATCACATTTAAAGTATCGTTAGTGTTGCCGCTATCGTAAGTGACAGTGCCGCCATCCTTGTAAACGACCGTATCGTTAGCGTCTGTATATGGCATAGGGACAGGCATGCCATATGGGCCATATGATGAATATTGCGGCTGCGGAGGCGCCGGCCCCGCGACCACGCCGGCGACCGCGTCGCTGACGTTGTACGACAGTACAGAGAACAGGATGAGCAGGAACACGAGACCGATCGTATATATCACGGCCATGGCTGAGCTCTTAGAGATCGTCGACATCGCCATTGAGATCGCCAGGAAGACCGTGCAATAGACCAGGGCTATGATAAAGAATATGACGATCCTGAGGGATTCGTCGACATTAGGCACAACACCGTATATTAGCAGTATTGCGATCGTCAGTACGAAAGTCGCTGCCATTGTGATCGCCAGTGTCGCTATAGCGCCGATGGCTTTTCCGTTGATGAGCGCATCCCGGTAAATCGGGCTCGAGAGTACTGTCTTTAAAGAGCCGTCCTCTTTTTCTTTCGATATCTGATCAAACCCGATCGCCCCACTCAATATCATGCCCATGATCGCGAACAGAAATGTAAAGCTTGAAAACACCTGAAGTATCGAGGGCGCCGGCGGGTTCAGGGCAGAGTCCAGCTGGTCCTGCAGGCCCTGGACCTCATCGGCAGATGCGCCCCGCTTCTGCGCGTCTTGTATCATCTGGGTATAGCTGTCGATCGTCTGCTGCTTATATTGTGCGCTTGATGCCTGCTGCTGCTTATACATGTCCAGGCTCTGGTTATAGTTACTCAAGCCGCTGACCATGGCATACACGGCCAGCAGCATGAAGATCACAAGTATGGCGATGAAACGTTTGCTGGTCAGATGGTCCCTGAACTCTTTTTCTGCGACTAGTAGTTCCGGTCTCATGTTATTCCCTCCGGTAGACAGTCTCGAGGAAAATATCCTCAAGCGATTCTTCCTCGATCATCAGCTCGCGTATCCTCACGTTATTTTTTATGAGCTCGCTGGCGATCTCGTTCACGATATCCGACTGGACGCTTAAAGTGGCTGTACCGTCATGATAAGTGGCGTCGATGATGCCCGGATTTGATAGCTTAGGCATGGTCCCGATCACCTTCACGACGATCTTCATATGATCGCCCTTATGCATCTTCTGCCTTACTTCGTCCAGCGTCCCCTGTGCCAGTATCTTCCCACTCGAGATAATGCAGATCGTATTGCAGACATGCTCGACCTCGTCGAGGATGTGTGACGAGAAGAATATGGTCTTTCCTTTTTCCGCCTGTTCTTTGAGGATCGTTCTGAAGCTAATGACACCTTCGGGATCAAGACCGTTTGTCGGCTCGTCTAAAAAGATCACGTCAGGGTCGTTTAACAAAGACCTGGCAAGGCCGAGCCTTTGCTTCATGCCCCGGGAGAAGGTGCCCGCCGGCTTATCCACTTTTCCCAGGCCTACATACGACAACAGCTCGTCTATCCGGGTGTCAGCGTCTTTTATGTCATAAAACCTGGAGAGGTATTTCAAGTTCTGCCTGGCGTTCAAGTTGGCGTAAAACCCTACACCCTCGGGTAAATAGCCGATCATGCGCTTGATCTCAAGGGGGTTTCTGGATACCTCGATGTCTTTGATAAAGCAGTTACCTGAAGTCGGCTCGATGAGGCCTACGAGCATGCCGATGGTGGTAGTCTTACCCGCGCCGTTGGGGCCTAAAAAGCCGCATATTTCACCCTTACCGACCGCCAGGTTGATCGAGTCAACGGCTTTCACGCCATTGTACGCTTTTACCAGATTTTCAGTTCGTATCATTTACACCCTCCAAGCTTGACAAGCTACACTATCTGTAT
Source organism: uncultured Methanocellaceae archaeon (assembly GCA_963780665.1). Taxonomy (GTDB): domain Archaea; phylum Halobacteriota; class Methanocellia; order Methanocellales; family Methanocellaceae; genus Methanocella. Next base: position 325,712 of record CAWACJ010000004.1, read on the forward strand.
TCTGATTTATTTGCTATTGATATAAAGCGTCTCTCTAACAATCAGTAAACTATTTTACGCATGATGCCCAAGCTATCGCCTTGCCGGGAATATTATGAAAATCCGTGTTAAAACAGTGCTCCTGGCGACGCTTTGTGGCTAGCTTTCTTTGTTCGCTTCGATGACCTGGTACTTCCATCCGCGCTCGCTGCCCAGCTCTTCCATGAGCTGGTTCACCTTCGACGGGTTGCCATCCCATAACAGAGAAATATCCGCATCGGACGCCTTGAGCTTTTCCAGCATGCTCAGCGCCAGCCGCCTCAGCGCCTTTTTACGCGAGAACGGCACGTTAAAGATCGTCTTATAATCGCCGGTGGACTTGGAATACGAGACGACGATGTACTCGTCCAGGCGGAAGCGGTTGATATCGTCATACGGGCACATGGTCTCATACTCGTACGCGATGGTGGAGTCTACCTTCGATAACGATAGTAATATCTGAGCGAGCACGTCCCTGTCGATGCCTTTTTTCATCAGGATCGTGATCTTGCCGATCGTGCAGGTAAGTTTCGCGGACTTATCATGCCGCTCTATGATATAAAGCGTCGTGTCCGTCTTTGTTTCAGTATCGATGGTCATCGGCTTTTCCCCCCGCCAATCAATTTATAATATATACCTATCCAGAATAACGCTAAGCTTTCGCCTGGTCTCCGGCGGTATTACCTCCGGGTTTGTCGCGATGGCACCCTCGAGCGCGTGCTTGCACGGGCAGTCGCTGTCTTCAGTGATACGCGGTATAGCTCGCCGGATGATGTCCTGTACGGCTTGCTCGTTCTTCGAGGCGTTCTCGATCACCTGGCCAATTGAGACCGGGTCATCCTCTTTCCAGACATCATAGTCAGTGATCGTGGCCACGATGGCGTAGCACATCTCGGCTTCCCTGGCCAGCTTAGCCTCGGGCAGCGCAGTCATGCCGATGATGTCAAACCCTAGCTTACGATAAGTCTTCGACTCAGCCTTCGTGGAGAACTGCGGCCCTTCCATGCATAGATAAGTGCCGCCGGCATGAGTGGTATATTTTTGAGCAGAAACATCGTATAATATTTTCGATAAGTTAGGGCAGAAAGGATCGGCAAAGCCGATGTGTGCTACGATACCTTCCTCGAAAAACGTTGAAGCTCGCTTGTTCGTCCGATCATATACCTGGTCCGGTACGACGATATCCAGCGGCTTTAGCTCCTCCCGCAGACTACCTACGGCAGATGCGGATATGATATGAGTTACGCCTATTTTTTTAAGGGCATATATGTTGGCCCGGTAATTCAAGACAGAAGGCGAGTGACGGTGGCCCGTGCCATGTCGCGATAAAAAAGCCACTTCAACGCCGTCATATTCCCCCGCCATGATAGGGTCGCTTGGCAAGCCAAAAGGCGTATCGATATTGACGGGATGTACGTTATGGAACATGGACGGGTTATAGATACCACTTCCACCGATGATGCCAACCTTTACCATTTGATAGCCTCAGTTAAAGATCGGTTCCCATGCATCCGCGCCTACGGCCCGGATCTTTCCGCGGTATTCCATCTCGCCCAGTACTTCCATGAGCCGGCCAGGCTGACTGATCTCGAAATAGGTCGGCTCGATGGCATGATACTTTTTCAGGTTGAACTTAATGTCCGTCATTGTCCAGACTTTCAGCTTTTCCTTTGACATGACCTGTCCGGTGATGTCGCACATGTCCTCCATGAAGTTCCACGGGTAGACGACCCATGCCCACTCGTCGAGCATCTCGCCCACGTAGTCGCACCTCATCTCGGAGCACATTAAATGCTGCAGCGTCGCCGTACGCACGTCTTTCGGCTCCATCTTGAGCATATAATCCCGGGCGGACATCATGCTCTTGCCCGTGTCGGAGATGTCGTCCACGATCAGCACATTCTTGCCCTTGATCATGTCGCAGTTGACGGGATACCGTATTTTAGGCTCGCCGTTAGCCGTTGCCGTACCTGTGTAATGCTCGATCTTCAGGCTGATCAGGTCGTTAAGGTCTAAAAAGTCGCACAAAACCCTGCCCGCGAACCATCCTCCCCGCGCAAGAGCCACGATCACGTCAGGCTTATAGCCGGAACGTCTGACGTCCTTGGATATGTTCCTGCAAAGACCGTAAATATAATCCCAGTTCGTGACTACACACTTAAAATTATCAGGGAGTGGCATAGGTTAGTTTTCCTGCGATATATGAAAGCCATTCGGCGAAAATCGCATTAATTCAATTATGTGCCAAAATATTTAAACTATCCGTCTATGTATAAAAGTATTATAATAATAACAGCCATCGTGAAAGATTTTATCAATAAATGTGATGTATACAATAAATTCCCGATCCATTGTACCTCATTAAATAGGTGCGTATGGTAAAACTAATATACTTAGAATAATTTTAGTATGACGGAATTACATACTCAATTCTAATACAGACGGATTATATATGACTGGAATAAAGCGATTAGTGCTTGACGTATTGAAGCCGCATCAGCCTTCAATCATTGAATTATCCAAATCTCTGGCTGCCCTGAAGCATGTGACGGGCGTGAATTTAAGCCTGCAGGAAGTGGACACTCAGACTGAGAACGTAAAGATCACCGTCGAAGGCGTAAACCTTGACTTCGACGACATACAGCGCGTAATTGAGGACATGGGCGCTGTGATCCATAGCATCGACGAAGTGGCGGCGGGCATTAAGCTCATCGAAGAAGCGGAAACGCCACAGGATAGGCTGGCGTAATATTTTTTAAGCGAAAATGTTCGAGAAAAGTGAGCGCGGCCGGTATGTGATCCTTGGCTCCATCGACGGCATTCTGGCCGTCCTGGGCATTATCATAGGCCTGTCGACGGCTACAAAAGACGGCGGGATCATCGTGAAGGCCGCCCTGGGCGGCGGCATAGCGCTGTGCCTGACAAACGGGATCGGCTCTTACCTGGCGGAGACTGCGGTAGAGTACGGTAAGATATCCAAGGTAGAGAGAGCCATTTTACAGGATCTGAGCGATACAAGGATCGAAAAGATCGCTAAAAAAAATATCATGATGGATTCCATCCTGCATGGCGCGTCAAGCTTTCTGGGCTCATTGGTGCCGATGCTGCCATTCCTGATCGGCTATACGGGGATCTCGATCTATATCTCCATCGTACTGTCGCTGTTAGCGCTCGCAGCCTTAGGCCTGTTCTCCGGCAGGATATCAGGGCAGGGATACCTGAAGTCCATATTGCGCATGGTATTGCTTGGAGCGCTGGTCGTCATCGCCTGCAGCGTACTACAGCTAAGCCCATAACATCGCCGCTAAGCTCTCCAAGAACACTAATTTTTGTAACTTTGGAAATAAAAAATAGATGGTAGTCCGGGCTTATGGCGTCCGGACTATGGGCCTGGTTGGCTCTGCAGCTCTCCTGGCGACCCAGGCGAAGACCGCTCCCAGCACCGCGCCCCAGATGATGGCCGCGATAAGCGATGTGATGATACCTGCGGATGCAGCGCCCGCCGGCAGAGTTGTGCTCATCCGTGCCACAATTGGCAACAGCAGACCGAAAATCACCCATAATGCTACCATGAAGATCATGCCCTTCGTGACCACGTTTGTCGTAGGAATATGCTCCAGTATGGCGCCGAATATGGCACCCAGTATCAGGCCCACGATGATCGTGAACACCAAAAATACCAGCACCGCAGTGATCGTTCCTAAAACCGTTGCCCCTAGGCCAGGCAAAAAGCCCCCGAAGACTGCGTTGATATTAACGAACCGGGTCAACGTCCCGAGTCCGATCAACGCCAGTATGAGCATCGCCAACCCGATGATGAAACCAGTGATCGCTCCTGCGATCGCTCCATCCCCAATATCTCTTCCCGCCATGTGATTCAACCTCCAGTTTTATATGACCATTTTCAAAGCTATGTTGGGCGAATATATGCGCATATCCGCCGAAGCGTTATATTCGCCGTTTTCCCGATTCCGGGTTAATGATGTTTTTCTCTTTTCATAACGTTTAGCCGAAACTTAAGCAGGTAGTCAATTCGATGATAGAGTTATCCGCATGGCCATGTCTGAAAGCATGCAGACATTATTTTCAGCATATGTATCGATAAGAAGCTTTTAAGCATATGATGACCATATACAGGGTGGAAGTATCATCAATGGCATCGGATGACGTTTGGACCGAGAAGTATAGGCCGAAGACGCTGGACGACGTTATAGGTCAGGAACAGATCGTAAGGCGTTTGAAATCCTACGTGAAGTCCGGCAACCTGCCGCACCTTCTTTTCTCCGGGCCCCCGGGCGTGGGCAAGACCACCAGCGCGATCGCCATCGCAAAAGAGATGTATGGCGATACATGGCAGAGCAATTTTATTGAGCTGAACGCGTCGGACGAGAGAGGCATCGACGTCGTCCGGAGCAATATAAAAAATTTCGCCAGGACATCGCCCCTGGGAAGCGCCAGGTTCAAGATCATCTTCCTCGACGAGGCGGATGCGCTGACGTCGGACGCACAATCTGCGCTGCGCAGGACCATGGAGCGCTATACAGCGACGTGCCGTTTTATCATTTCATGCAACTATTCTTCCAAGATCATCGAGCCGATACAGTCCAGGTGTGCCATTTACAGATTCGGTCCGCTGAGCCCGAAGGACATCGAGAAAGCGGTCGAGCGCATTGCGAAAAACGAGCAAGTCGAGATGACAAAAGATGGACTGGACGCCATCGTGTATGTAGCCAAGGGTGACGTACGGCGCGCCGTTAACGCGCTACAGTCCGCGTCCACGGTCGCAAAGAAGCTGGACGCGGAAGCGATCTACCAGACCACGAGCACTGCCAAGCCTAAGGAAATAGAGGACATGCTGAAGCTGGCCCTTAACGGCCAGTTCATGGACTCCCGCAACAAGCTGGATGAGCTGCTGATCACATACGGCCTGTCAGGCAGCGATATCATATACCAGATATATACGAGCATGTTCAGCCTGGGGCTGGACGAGGACGTACTGGTCGCGCTCGTGGACCGCATAGGCGAATCTGACTTCCGTCTGACGGAGGGCGCGAACGAGCGCATACAGGTCGAAGCGCTACTCGCACACTTCAAGATGCATGGACAGGCTGCCAAAAAGAGCTAGGCAACACAAAGTTCTCGAAGTCACAGTTTCAACACAAAGACACGGACAGCACGGAGTTGCACAAAGATTGGTTTAGTATATGCCTCCGGCGGCTTTGTGACTCTATTTTTATTGTATATGCCTCCGGCGGCTTTATGACTCTATTTTTATTGTATATGCCTCCGGCGGCAGGGCGATATGGACACAGATAAGTTCACGAAGGATACGTTGTTGTTGCTTTGAGACTCGATTTTTTTAATGGATAGAATAGTAGTATTTTATTAGCCGAGATTAATGATTTTGCAAGAAAATGGTTGATGCAACACACAAAGTACACATGAGTCTTATCCATTGAGTATTATTAATCGTATTGGGAGAAGAATCTGAAAGAAGCCGTATCGAGCCTCAATCACTTACAATGTGTCCTTAGTGATAAATGGTTTGTGTCCTTCTCAGTGTCCACATCGCCCGGCCGCCGGAGGCATATACAAAAACATTCGACAAGTTACTATGATTCCAATCAGTCGCCCGGCCGCCGGAGGCATATACTAAACCAATCTTTGTGCTACTTCGTGATCTTCGTGTCTTTGTGTTGAAACCGTGACTTCGAGAGCTTAGTGGCACTGGGCAAGTGCCTCATCGATATATAGCATAACGTTAAGGCTGCGCTCTCGGGCGATGATCAATCCTACGGCCTCTCGCGTCAGTAGGTCGCCATAATCCTTTTCTTTTTCATCGATTAGAGCGAGCGCCTCTTCTCGGGAGAGGCCACTAGTCGATAGAAGATCCATTATCAGCTCAAACAGATTTCCGGAGGATTTTTGCGTTAAAATATCAGGCCCTGGCTTGAAACCTTCGGGCACTTCGACATCCCGGACATTAAAAGTGGGAACAAGCCGGCCTCCCTCCTCCCTTACCATTCCGGCTTGTTCCGCGGATCTAATGACTTCCTTACTATCTTCAGGCGAGAACCATTTCAGGTCTAACGATAGGGCGAAGGCGAACTCCGCCCGGCTGAGCCGCGACTTGCCCCTTAGCTTAAAAGGCATAGCCGTGACGATCATTAAGCTACTTACCGGTCCCTTGCCCTCCATAGCAAAGCAGCGCTCCCTGTAAATATGGCGATCGTTATTAAAATTGTCGGTCCGGGTATTGGGAATGAACCCCCCGGTGTCGTTGAAGCGGAAGCGGATGGCACCGATGTCAACGCAACGCGTACATTCTGATCCTGCCCTGACGTGATGATCGTACTATTATATGGCAAATACCCTTCTGCACTCACACCAAGAGTAACGGTGCCGTTGGGCTCGAAAAAGGCGAAAACACCGTTATCGCCGGTCTTCATCGTTTCGACCCCACACACTACTGTAGCACCCTGGACAGGCTTCTCGGTCAGCGCGCTGATCACGATCCCCGATAGCTTATAATATGTCCCGTTATCACGCGGCGTTCCTGAGACCGGTGACGCCGTAGGCGTCACGGTACTCGAATTGACACTGGTGACGGGAGAAACAGTTGCATTAGCCGAGGGAGACGGAGTAGGCGTGGCGGACACGTTAGCCGACGGCGAAGGCGTCGATGTAACGGTCGCGGTCGGAGAAGCAGATGGCGATGCGGAGGGAGTGGCCGTAGCGATATTCTGCAAGCTGCGAGCGATCATCAGCCCGCCTTGCGGCGTGGATTGCGTATTGCCATATTGATGTAGCTGGTTATTATCCTGCAGGTTAGCCCTTGAGATAGTGCTCGATATGCTCGCGGTAACCTCCTGATTAACGTTGATCACGTTGAATAAGCCGGAGTCGCCATGGGTATTACGGTAGTTCGGGCTTGACGAATCGTCGTCCAGGCTCACCTGCGTCTTTACGTGGCGGCTGTCGACGAATCCCTTATCCATGAACGGATCATATGGCACCCAGACACCTTCGGCGGGATAATAAACCTCCACCCAGGTATGGGGACCGCTATCCCAGTTTATCGTCCCAGTGGCCTGGCCGCCTCCGGAGCTGTAGGTAACGGCAAAGTTGTCGCCATATACATATCCTGATACGTACCTGCACGGGATACCTGAGCTTCTCATGAGCGCCAGGGCAAGATTGGCCCGGTTAACGCAATTGCCGGTGCTGCTGGTGAGCGACCATACTGCATCCGTCTGAGATGAGCCTAATACTTGATTGGGCATGTTCGTCTTTACGAAATTCATGATCCGGTCGACTGCGTCGGCTTCGCCCGTCGCGCCACTGACCAGCTGCGATGCCTTTGCCTTGATGGACGGATCGTTTGATTGTATAAGTGTCGTGGCTGAAAGGAATTGTGACATGGCACTCGTGCCAAGAGGATCATTATAGTTCACCGGTGTGGCTTCGCCGGTGATATCCGCGTGAAAAGTAGTCGTGGCGGTAATAGCATATGAGGAGCCGTTCGACAGCGATACGTTCCAGGTGAATTGACGGTAAGGGTTACCGAACTGGTCGGTCATGTCAGCCATGCCGTTCGGCGTCGGGCTGACGACGATATTCCAGTTAGAGATCGACTCCGAATATCCGCTAACGATACTAGAGGTCGGTATGGGCGCATTATACGTAAGCTGTGCCCCTGGCTGGTTTGCGTTCAGGTTATTCACGTTCACATGCACGGTCTCGGTGATGTCTGCGCCCGAGTAGATCGTCCCGGACATGACAGCCGTGTCCGCATAAGCTACGCTTGATGAGGCTAGTATGACAGAAGCGAGAATAAGCGATAAAAACGAAAAAGTAATGGTCCGATTCGCTGCGGGGGAAATTCGCATGGAGACGACCCTACCTTTTAAAGTGTTCTAGCTGGGTCTCGATCGTGTTCGCGATCTCTTCCGGCAGCGTCCTTCCCTGGCCGCTGATGCTGGTGACCTGTAATGTGAGGTCGGTGCCCAATATGGATCGGACCAGGAAAATATCGCTGGGCAGCGGCAGCCTGTCGAAGTTTTTATCGAAATAGCTGTACATGACAGTGACGCGGAAGTCAACTGTGCCGCTCTGCGGAATACTGGACATCTCTTTTTGCGTATTATCGGGCGTAAGCTTGACGAAGTCGACTTTATCTTTTACGACTTCTACGGTGACTTCTCTTCTGGCTTTCACGCTGTCCACGTTCCGCTTCACGTTCGGGCCCTGCGTATCGAACTCCATATTGCCGGACTTACCGTGGATGCTCGCCATCACATTTGTCAAGTATCTCATATCCCCTTTGAACCCGTAATGGCGCTCGAAATCAATGCGCCTCGGGAATTCATAATACACCCTATCCATAAATGATCCAGCTCCTCTACAGGAAATTTAATTAAAGAAAGGGCTGAACCGAGATAAACTTTCCGAATCCTGTGAAGTCCCGATCGACAATAAGACAAGACAGCGAGCGCGGGAGACGGAATGCCCGGTGAAAACACTAGCTATATATGCCATTGTTCACATGCCGGTTAATAACCATGGCGTTATTAATTCGATCATAATAGATTATTTTCGCTCTAAACATAAGTTGTATTCAAGTGCATTAGTGAAAATATCGCATTGAGGCATCCTGATGATAAGCATCGTAGAGCTGATGGTCAATAACGAGTTCTCTGACGTAGACCGCCTGAAGAACACGTATGTGCACGGCATCAAGGAATACCTGTCGAACTTCGGCTATCATGCCACCGATATCGACAGGAGCGAATGGTACAGCTATGAGCGCAAGATCCTCATGGATACCAACGCACCCGAGCCGATATTAAGCCACGCACTGGACGAGCAAAATAAAAAGCAAAAAGAAGCATATGCTGTCCTGGTCAACTGAAGCGTGCTAAGCTTGAGTATTCGGACGCGCCGAATCAATAAGATCACGTAACTCTTTTTTTAGAAAAGCCGCCACAGCCGGGGTAAGGAATTGATAATAAAATCCGATAGGGAGATCAGGGTGTATTGCACTATTTATACCATTAATAATTAAGAGCATATGTAGAAAATTATTACATTCGTCACTGGTTTGTTTATCCAAAACCTTTATATGACTAAAAGTGCTCCATAGTAACCGCATCATAAAAAGCCTTATAATGCAAAAAGGCAAAAACGTAAAAAGGCTTTAAAGCCTTATAAATCCAGATTATCACCATAATTTGGTTTTACACTATAAATTTCATCTGAGGTACATATAATGAGATATCAGGGAAAATCCATCAGGAAGTCGACCGGCGGCAGGCTCAAGATGAGCAGGGGCAAGAGGAAGTTCGAGCTCGGCAGGGACATCGTACAGCCGGTCATCGGCGTCGAGAGCACGAAAGTTGTCTCCACCATGGGCAGCGGCAGCAAGGTCAAGGTACTCAAGGGCGAAGTCATTAACGTAACCGACCCTAAGAGCGGCAAGACCCAGAAGGTCAAAATGGCCACAGAGGTCGGAAACCCGGCCAACAAGAACTACATCAGGCGTAACATCCTGACAAAGGGCGCAGTCGTTTCCACTGACATCGGCAAAGCTAAGATCACCAGCAGGCCGGGACAGGATGGAATCGTCAACGGCGTGCTCGTTGAATAAATCATTTTTTCAAGTGACACTGTCACTTGACCCTTTAACTTTTATTGTGGTCATGTGTTAAAATGCGATAGCTACGGCCATGGATCCTATTTAGTTCCACGTCAAGGCCATCCCTTGCGGCAATGATGAGCTGACTATAGAGCATAGGCTATTAAATAATTATATTATTCATCAGGTAGTTATAGGTTAATCACAACGCCACTGATAGGGCGCTATTGAAATATATTTAGAGTTCTGTTTAATTCGTTAATCCGGGGTGAATGTTTGATAGAAATTAAGGGGTTATCGCGCAGCTTTGGTGGGATTAAGGTTGTCGATAACCTGAACCTGACAATAAATAAAGGGGAGGTTTTCGGCTTTCTGGGCCCGAACGGCGCCGGAAAGACCACCACGGTACGCATGCTTGCGTGCCTGATCCGCCCTACGGAAGGTACGGCGATCATCGACGGCTTCGACATCCGAAAAGAGAGCGATGCCATGGAAATAAGAAAGCGAGTCGGTATGCTGACAGAGGCACCGGGCCTCTACGATACGTTGAGCGCCTACCGTAATCTGGATTTTTATGCGAGGCTCTACGACGTGGAGGAAAACAAGCGCAAAGAGCGTATCGAGCATTACCTGAATATGATGGGCCTGTGGGAAAAGCGAGACGATGCCGTCGGCGGATTCTCGAAAGGCATGAAACAAAAGATGGCGATCGCCCGCAGTCTGATTCACGAGCCCAGCGTCCTGTTCCTGGATGAGCCGACCTCCGGCCTTGACCCGGAAGCTTCACGGATGGTCCGGGATTTCATCATGGAGCTAAAAGGTGAAGGCAGGACCATTTTTATATGCACGCATAACCTCGATGAAGCCGACCGTGTCTGCGATCACATAGGCTTCATGAAGAGCACGCTGCTTGGCGTTGATACGCCTTCGCGCATGAAAAAAGAGATTTACGGAAGCTCCATTACGGTGCAGCTTCGTGCGGTCACGCCAGCCATCCTGGAGAGCGTGGGCTCGCTCGGGTATGTGAAGAACTTATCCGTGAACGGTAGCTCAATGACGATGAACGTCGGCACGCCGGAGCAGGATAACCCTGCCCTGGTCAAGACACTGGTAGCGCTAGGCGCGGATATTCAGTACGTCTATGAGAACAAGCACTCGCTCGAAGAAGTGTACTTTAAAGTCATGGGGGGCTCGAAATGAGATTCGATAAAATAATGGTCATCATGCAAAAAGAGTTCGATGAGATCATGAAGAATAAGATGGTGCTGAGCACGATACTGATCATGCCCCTGGTATTCGCGGTCATCGTGCCTATGGCCATGATCCTGCCGATAGCGTTTGCCGGTGATTCGTTTATATCGTCCAACAATACGACTCAGTCTATTGGAGGTTTTTCCGGGCTGCCTGACTTGGGTTCGCAGACTGGCCTCATCACGTTCCTGGTCACTTCGCTCCTGCCGTTCTTTATGATGCTTCCGGCTATGCTGCCGGTCATCATCTCCTCGTATAGCATCATCGGGGAAAAAAAGAACCGCACGCTCGAGCCATTGTTAGCGGCCCCGGTCTCGGTATATGAGATCATGATCGGGAAGGCCCTGTCCGCCATGATACCGGCGCTGCTGGCCACCTGGATCTCTACGGTGATCTTCCTTGCCTTGAGCGAGACGATCGTCAAGACTATGCTAAACACCTGGATCGTGCCGGATGTCGTGACCTGGCTAGTCGGCATGTTTGCACTTGCACCGCTGCTAGCATTCCTGGGCATCATGATCACGCTGGTCATCTCCTCCAGGGTCAACGACCCGCGGGTGGCACAGCAGATCAGCGTCGTGATCCTGTTACCGCTGATCGGGATATTCATCATGCAGTTCAACGGCTTGATCATGATCAACGCGCAGTTCATGTTCGTGCTCGTGGTCCTGGTGTTCATCATAGATGCCATTGCCCTGAAGGTCGGCAATGCGATGTTCGACAGGGAAGAGATCCTGACCAGATGGAAGTCGTAATGCAGGTATGCCGTGAAAACATGGCTAATTCACGGCCTTTTTTATTTTTATTGTCTTAAAAAGTAGCTAAGCAGGCGTATATCAACCTGTAGGTTTTTATATAACAATATATATATTAATTCCTAGACTATGGCTGACATGATGATAGAGACAGCCGGCCTTACGCGATGGTTCAACGGCATCCCTGCGGTGGATGGCCTTAACCTGAAGGTCGGCGAAGGAGAGGTCTTTGGGCTGCTGGGCCCTAACGGCGCCGGTAAGACGACGACTGTGCGCATGCTTGCGTGCCTGATCCGCCCCACATCGGGCTATGCATACGTCTGTGGTCGCGATGTCTGGAACAAAAAGGATGCGCGAGATATCCGGAAGAACGTAGGCATGCTGACCGAGATGTCAGGGTTCTATGACGGCTTGAGCGTATATAAGAATTTATTTTTTTACTCCGACATGTATCACGTAAACCGGCAAAAAGCCAGAGAGAATATTGACCATTACCTGAAGCTCTTCGACCTGTATGGTTCCAGGAACTCGTGTATCGGCGGGTTTTCCAGGGGCATGCGACAGAAGCTGGCGCTGATACGCTGCCTGGTCCACGAGCCTCGCCTGCTATTCCTGGATGAGCCCACATCAGGCCTGGACCCGGAGTCCGCCCGTACCGTCAGAGAATTTATAATGGAGCTAAAAAAAGAAGGCAGAACAGTTCTTTTATGCACCCATAACCTGGATGAGGCCGAGCGGCTCTGCGATAATATTGCTATCCTGAACAAGCATATAATAAATACAGGTACGCCGCAGGGCTTAAAATATTCGGCGTACGGAAGAGAGTTCGTGATCAAGCTTGAACGCCTTGAAAAGCCTGTATTGAATACACTGTGCAACATGAATACCGTAAAGCGACTCGAAAGAAGAGGCGACAGGCTCGTCATGGAAGTCGAGAACCCTGAAAATGATAATGCCGATATAATCAACGGCATCGTACAGGCAGGCGGGCGAATACAGTACGTCACGGAGCTCAAGCACTCGCTAGAGGACGTATACATGAAAATGCTAGGTGATAGCGTTGAGCATTGATGCATTAATAGTGCTTCGCAAAGAGTTCGACGAAGTGCTCAAGAACAAGTACATACTGACGACGATGGCCAGCTTTCCGCTGATCTTCTCCGTCGCCATACCCCTGATATATATTTTTACGCTCCCTTCGAACGTTTCCAGGGGTGACGTGACCCCGTTCAGGAACCTGGTTCCCGCGTTTGACATCATGTCACCGCGCCAGGTACTCATTTACTTTGTAGTGCAAAGCAACCTTCCGTTTTACCTGTTGATGCCCGCCGTCATACCGACGCTGATATCCTCCTACAGCATCGTAGGAGAGAAGAAGTGCGGCACGCTGGAGCCGCTGCTTGCAACGCCAGCACTGACTCGCGACATTCTCCTGGGTAAAACACTGGCTGCCGTGATACCTTCAGTACTGATCACATGGCTCGGTTTCCTTATTTATGTGGCACTGGTAGACGTATTGACGCACGACATTTTCAACTACCTGATATTGCCCAACCTGGTATGGATCGTCTCTGTCGGGATCACCGCGCCGCTGCTATCGCTCATGTCAGTATATCTCTCGATCGTGGTCTCTTCCAGAGTGAATGACATAAGGGCGGCACAGCAGGTCAGTGCGGTCTTCATTATCCCCATCATGGGCTTATTCGTGCTACAGCTCTTTGGCTATGTTTCGCTGAACGTAAGCACGCTAATGATCGCCAGCTTACTGCTGCTTGTCGTGGATATCATATTGATATACGCGAGCACGAAAGTGTTCAAAAGAGAAGAGATCCTCACGAAATGGGCTTGAACCCGAAATTACGGGCTACCATCACGGAGATGTCCTCGACCCTTGCAAAGTTCTCGGAGAGCTGGACGCTGCACTGCGGACATGCGACGGCCACCACGTCTGGCTTGATCGCCTGGATGTCCGCCACTTTCCGGGCTTTCAAGTCCCTGGATAGTGCAAGGTCGTTCCTGCGCACGCCCCCGCCTGCACCGCAGCAGCTATCAGGCTCCGGCAGCCGGACATAGTGGCATAGGCGTTTTAGTAATTTTTCCGCAATGACCATCGTATACGGGGATACATTCCTGTAGAGATGACACGGGTACTGGAGCGTTGCAATATAGTCCTCGCGATCAAGCCGGCCATATATGTCCATCTCGTCATAGAGATCCAGGTAATGTGCCACCTCGAACTCCTCCTGGTATTCCAGGAACGTGGAAGTACATCCGGGGCATGAAGTGATCACGCGCTCTACCCCCAGTGCCCGAAGGCTATCGAGGTTCTTTTCCAGCATCTTTTCGGCCAGGTCGAACCTGCCGAGACGATTCAGCGGCGAGCCACAGCAGACTTCGTCGATCCGCGTATAATGAACGCCAAGATGATCAAGTGTATAAAGGACCGCGTCGGAGATCTGTTTCTGCCTGTAGCTGGTGAGACATCCTGCAAAATAAGCAGTTTTACAGCGCTCCGGCTGCACGTTTAACGTCCGGCCAGGTACGACCGACGAGCCGTAGGTCGATATATTGTGTAGTGTCTCATCATAGCCTTTTGTGGTCATCTGTGACCGCATGCGTTCGATAGCCTTGGTCACCTGAACGCCCGCCGGGCAGGAGGCCACGCACTTGTTGCATGTCGTACAGTTCACGATCTCCTGGCTGGATAATCGTGACCTGTCCATGTCGATAGCCCTGAGTGCGCTCAGCTTCGACGGGCAGACGATCTCGCAGATGCCACATTTTACGCATTGTTCTGTGATCCCGGCCATCAGGGATCACCCGCATGGTAGCCATCCCTTAAAGCGTTATAAAGCCCGAACCCTGATGCTGTCGCACCAGCTGCGCTTACACTGCCGAAGCCTGGTATCGGTAAAGGCTTCGACCCCATACCTTTGTACATGAGCGGGTGCCGGGATATAAATGAATGATCCAGGCCGGCCTCGAAATTTTCTGTGACAGTGGTACCGGTGAGCGGCTCATACAGGCGGTCGCCGGACACGCGGAACCCGGTCATCAGCCCGCCGGTCGCTATGACCAGATGGCCTGCCTTCACGCGTATTTCGCGCTTGCCTTTTGTGCCCATGTGGCCTTCCACGATACCATCGCCGATCCTCTCGATCCTTGTCAGCTCAAGGGAATCGACCTGATCACGCGCCTTTTCCTTCAGCGCCATGACAAGGCGAAGCCCCAGCGCAGAAGGGGCGGTCGCATATTCATATACTTTTGAACCGATCGCATGGCTGACGATCTTACGTATCTCAGGCGCCCTGGAGACACCCAGCACCGGCGGCAGCGCGATACAATCGAGATCGATGCCTTTCAGTAGATCGATCAGCTCATCGAGAGCTTTATCTTCCGTCTCCACGACTTTCGCTATTTCCTGTAGAGAGCGGCCTTTCATGAACTGGATAGATAACTGGCCCGGCTTTTCGGAATTAAAGACCACGGGCACAGTTGAGCTACGGATATTAGTAGAATCCTGTACGAGACCTTCGCGTAATACACCATTTTCAGCCATGCATGAACCGTCGACATAAGGGCATTCGCTCTGCGACAGCAGGTTCAAGAGCCATTTCTCGGCCGCCATATCACGCGATGCCGGATAGGAGAGGACACCCGTCGAAATTGCCGTGGACCCCATGCCATATGACAGCAGCAAAGTGCTGCCTTTCAGCCGCATTGCCGCCACAAGGCCCGATAGCCCGCCCCCTACGACGACATTATCTCGCTCAAGCATCAACACGGCGCACATTTAAAAACACTATAGATAATAATGCTATGGCTGTTTTCAACTTTGTGGTTGAAGCGAAAACACTAAAAGAGGTGACCACGGCGGCACGGCAAAGAGGCGAACGTTTGATATAAGCCTCAGACGGCCTGGTATGGCACTAATTTTAAGCGTGTTTGGAAACTATTTACTAAACACAGAGGCACAATGCTGCGTTCGCTGTGTTGCTATGGTTATTTCCCCATAAAGTCTCTGCTGGAGTGGTCTTAAAACACCCTCGGGATGATAGCCATGTCTTTACTAACTTTGTGTTTTAAAAAGCCGGGATTTATCGTGCAATCTGTTGGTAAGGGTTATCAAACCGCACCCGAATTCTTGAACTGGTGAGATCATGGTAGAAATGAAGGACCCCGGACGCGTGGAGGGCGGAAAGAAGGCAGCACGCACAGCAAAAAGCCGATATGGAGACAACTTTCATAAATCAATAGGATCTAAAGGCGGGCGAAGCACTGCAACCAGGCATGGCGGCGAGTTTTTCGAAGAGATCGGGAGAAAGGGCGGAAGAAGCTGAAATAGCTTGCAGTACAACCCATAAGTAAAGAGTCGCTATATCCCCGGTAATTCTATTTTATATCACCATAATCACCAATCACTATCGGCATTTTTCGCATTATCATTCACTTATTACTAAGCTTCCCGGTTGACATATGATTAGTAAAAAGAGGGCTTCACAAACATGAAAGCAAGAACTCACATGAATATAACTTACAATAATCTTACACAATTCGCCCCGAGTGAAAACACGTCTCAATCTTGCATAGATTGCTCTTTCTGGAATGCATGTAATGTGCATCAACATAACGAGCTATGCGAAGTTAGCCTGAGTCTAAGAAAAGAAAAATAAAAAAATGGGGATATTACTCGAATACCGTCTTCATGATGGAGACGGCTTTTTTCAGGTTGGGCATCGATGTGGAATATGACAGCCGGATATAGCCTTTGCCGCTTTTTCCGAACGAAGAGCCAGGTGCGCAGATGACGCCTTTTGCCAGAAGGGCCGCAGCCAATTTCTCATCGTCCCCTCCCACATATGGGAACGCATAGAACGCCCCGTTAGGCATCCTGCACTTCACGCCCATCTTGTTTAATTCAGAGACCAGGTAGTCCCGCCTCTTCTTGAACTCGCCGCACATGACCGCTACGCTATCCTGCGGACCGGAGACGGCAGCAAGTGCCGCATACTGCGAGACAGAGCAGGCGCACGCTTGTATATATTGGTGTATCTTGAGCATCTGCTCGATGTATTCGGGCCTGGCCGCCAGATAGCCGATGCGCCATCCGGTCATCGCATACGTCTTTGAGGACGCATTGATCGTGATCACGTTATCCGAGAAACGGGCCGGGCTGACATGCCTGCCTTCGTAGATAAAATGCTCGTATACCTCATCTGAAATGAGCGTAATGTGAAAGTCTGAAGCGATCTCGGCGATGGCTTTAATTTCACCGGGTGTCTGGACCATGCCCGTAGGATTCGAGGGCGAGTTCAGGATGATCGCCTTTGTCTTGCTTGTGATGCTTTCCTTGATCGCCTCCGGGCTATACTTCAGCTCTTCTCCCAGGGGCACTGGTACCGCCTTTGCTTCCGCCAGCGTAGCCAGCGCGACGTAGGAGAGGAATCCCGGGTCCTGCACCAGTACTTCATCACCTCTGCCGCAGACCGCCTCCAGCGCAAGATGAAGCCCTTCGCTGGCTCCCGACGTGACCATGATCTCGGCGGGTGAATACTCGATGCTGTTCTCCTTCTTGAACTTCTTAGAAAGCGCTTCGCGTAGCTCCGGTATTCCCATGTTCGGCGTATAGCCCGTACATCCCTTTTTGATCGCATCGATCGCCGCCTGCTTGATATGCTCAGGCGTGTCAAAATCAGGCTGCCCCAGCCCGAGGTTAATGGACCCCGGCCCGGCGCCTTCAAACATCTTTCTGATACCCGAGATATTGATCCCGGTCACCCTCCTATCGAACTTCACGGTCATGCATAAGCCTCAATATGCGTCATACAAAATAGGCGACAAAGCGCAAAATACCTTTCGTCTTTTTTAAGACCGCTAACACAAAGTAGCCCGTATTATAAAAACGTAGTACTTTTGAAGACGTTGAGTCTTCAAAAAGGATATATGTTCATTGATCATATGATTTTGAAGGTTCGTTATGACATTTGAAGTCTCGATCATTAAATGTGATTCCTATGATGATAGCACGGTCAGGAAAGCTGTCGAAGCTAGCCTGGAGCCACTGGGAGGCTTAAAGAGCGTGGTCAAAAAGGGGGACAGAGTATTGATCAAGCTGAACCTGCTGTCTGCCAAGGAACCGGATAAAGCCGTGACCACACACCCGTCAGTGGCAAAAGCCGTGGTCAGGATGGTGCAGGAGCTGGACGCGACGCCGGTGCTCGGAGATTCGCCCGGCGGCTCGAATACACTGTCCTCGTTTAGGACGCTGATGGAGAAGACCGGCATTAAAAAGGTGGCCGATGAGACCGGCTGCGAGATCGTGAACTTCGACGATTCGAAGGTCGAGGTCTTTCCGGATCATGCGAAGGTCTTTAAAAAGTTCACCATTTCTAAAGCAGTGACGGACGCCGACGTGGTCATCGGGCTGCCGAAGCTCAAGACTCACCAGCTGACATATTTTACTGGTGCGGTCAAGCTACTTTACGGCTACATCCCGGGTAAGCAAAAAACAGAGTACCACCTGCATACAAGTAACGATACGGAGCTATTCGCTGAGCTATTGCTGGATTTACAGGAGACCCGCCCCACGGACCTGGACATCATGGATGCAGTAGTTGGCATGGAAGGCGACGGCCCGTCGAACGGTACGCCACGCAAGATCGGCCTGATCATGGCCAGTAAAAGCGCTACTGCGCTCGATTTCGTAGCCTGCTCGGTCATTAGTTTCGAGCCTATGAAGGTACTTACGGTCAAAAAGGCATTTGACAGGCATACCGGACCACAGAGCATCGGCGACATCACGATATATGGAGAAAAGCTCGAGCCGATAGTGATAAAAGACTTCAAGAAACCACAGACATTCCAGCTATCTCGCGTCCCGCCGCTACTGATGAAGGCAGCTAAACGTGTGTTTGCCGTAAAGCCATTCATTACAGCGTCGAAATGTAAGAAGTGCGGTCAATGCGTAGAGCATTGCCCGCCCAAAGCCATGCGTTTCAAAAAAGGCTCTGTCCCCAACATAGATTACAATCAATGTATCCGGTGCTTCTGCTGCCAGGAGCTGTGCCCCGAGGGGGCGGTCATGGTCTCGAAGCCACTGCTCAGAAAAATATTCAAATGAACATTGTCTCCCTTATGCACTAGATAGAAGTCATGTAGCTTTCATGGCGGGGGGCAGCTGTTTGGCGATCGAGGCAAGCTCCTTGCCGAAGTCCACGCAGACGGACCTGTTCAGTTTTCTCCAGGGACCGAAAGCGCTGTCGAACGAGGTCTGCTTGACAACATTGCCCATGGATAGGCGCTTCAGCTCTTCCAGATATCGGCGCACCATGAAGTTCCGCATGCCGAACACGCCTGCGAAGCAAACAACGAAAAGGGCGATCCGCTTATTTCTTAAGTCATCACGCCGCAAGAATTCCCGCACGCTTTTCATCGGCCGCTCGTTGTAGATAGGCGTGCCGACTACGATAAGATCATAATCCAGCGATCTTGCCGTATGGGCCATCCTGATGTCTACGGACGCTCCCTGAGATTCGGCACCTTCTTTAATCCAGCCGATGATCTCACCGGTGGTGCCGCCTTTTGTATCGTAGACTAGTAAGATACGCCCCATTAACCCTCAACTCCAAATTAATGATGATAACGCCGCATCTTTATGAACGTTATATCAAATAAAACCTATAATCCTCTTGATTTTTGCGAAATAAATGGGCAAGAGAAAATGGCTGCCCGATAGCCGCTACCTATATGAACGCATGCATAATTGGCGTTAAAGCAACAATACATGCGCTTACTGTAAATCGCCATACGATACATGTTAACAGGATACGGGTTAACCGGCTCGTAAGAGGCGGCCGCAATCTCAATTAAGATGTAATAATACAATCTGGAAATGATGAGCGCGGCTAAAAATATACTGTTAACCGGAAAACCCGGGATTGGCAAGACAACGGCACTGAAGTCGGCAATTGGCAGGATCGGGGCCGAAGCGGGCGGGTTCTATACTCAAGAGCTGCGAATAGGTAAAGAGCGTAGCGGCTTTGAGATCGTCACGCTTTCAGGGAATAAACGGGCCATGGCCTCGAAGGGATATAAAAGCCAGTATCGTGTCGGAAGCTATGGCGTGGATATCGAAGCCATAGATACGCTAGCTGCCGGCGCCATCCTGGATGCCATCGGCGACAAAAGCATCATCGTCATCGACGAGATCGGAAGAATGGAATTATACTCGGAAAAGTTTAAATCTGCAGTCCTGCGCGCACTCGACTCGGATAAGCCCGTGATCGGCACGATCATGGAGAAAACCAACGCGTTTGCGGATGCCGTCAAATCCAGAGACGACGTGGAGCTTGTGCAAGTCACGGAAAATAATAGGGATACGTTACCCGATACATTAAAAATGAAAATTGAAGGGCTGCTTCATTAGCCCTTCGAGATCACTGCTGGCTCGGGCCCCATTTTTGAAGCGCGACCGCCAGCTCGTGGTGGTCTTTTGCATATTCTTCGAGCGTCTTTTTCTCCTTCCACGCTTCCACCGCCTGGAACATGGCGCGGGCACCCGCGACTGTTCCTTCAGGATGGCCGTGTATGCCGCCTCCGGCCTGCAGGATGCAGTCGATGCCATAGCAGTCCAGGTTATGCTTTAATAGCTGCGGGTATATGCCGCCCGATACGGCCGGGAACATCGGCTTAAAGCCTGCCCACGGCTCCCTGAGGATATCCCTGGAGCTATCGATCTCACAGACGTTGTGCTCCATCTTACCGCTGTAAGTGCCGATGTGCAGGTTCGTGCCGCCCACCATTCTCGTCAATTTCGCGATGACCGGCATCGCGATCCCGAAGGTGCCGCGGGTCAGCGCGCCATGCATCGTCCTGTGAATGTGTATCGGCAGGCCGATCTTTTCATCGTTCAGCGCCTGGACTGCCGAGAAACCAGCGGTCAGTATGTCGACCATGATCATGTTCGCGCCCAGCTCTTTGGCCCGCTCTGCACGCTCGACGATCTGGTCGGCCCCGACGGTGATGTTCACCGCGTAGAAACATTTCTTGCCGATCTTGTCCTCGACCTTGTGAAGCTTATCCATGACCGCGACAAGCCTTTCATCTAGCGGACAGAACGTCTGGTCCGTCAGCGTCTCGTCATCCTTGATGAGGTCGAGGCCGCCCAGCGCCGCCTTCTCTGCCACCTCGGCGGTGCGTTTCGGGTCCAGCCCGACCTTGGGCTTGATGATCGTGCCGACAAGAGGCCTGTCGTAGACGTTCAGCATTTTACGGACTTCATGTATGCCGAACTCCGGCCCATTGTAATATTTAGTCAACGGGTCGAAGTCGACATCCATGAGGCGCAGCGATTTTATCCCGCCCAGGCCGTAGAGGTTACCGGCGACGACGGATAAGATCTGAGGGATGTTGTCCGGCTCGAAGATCTCCTCCGGGAAGTCGATGACGACCTTGTTATTCTCAGCGCTGACGACGCGTGCGCCCAGTGCCTCATGGACGCTCTTTTCTGCGGCCACCTCAGTCCAGGTTCCCGTCGACTGTTCCGCAGCGATCGCTTTCGCCACTTTTTCCAGAGGCTCATCTGCCTCAACGTAATATGTCGTCCTGACCATCATAAAAATGACACCAAGGCAATTTACATTCAAATACTTAAATGGTTACTGGTTAATAAAGACGCAAAGTAATCAATCTCGCTAGTTCATTGCCATATTACTATGGTTCGCCACCACAAATACATTGAATGTACGAAGAGCGCTGAGTGTTTATTGCTACGCCTCAGGTGGGCATGTGATATATGAGTTTTCACGTTTACCGGACCAGGATTTCATAGAGATAACATAATAAAAAAGTCGCCCGACTGACGGACACAATACCTGATAGATCTTTGAGAAACTTTGCGACCTTCGTGTCTTTGTGATGTAAACAGTACACATCGAGAACTTAATGGATTAACTAAGCGAAAGCATTATGAATTAATACTATCATGATTAATAACGTAAAATTATATTACGAATTGTAAGTAACTATTAAGTGTAAATAAACCGATTACACTATGACCGGTATTCAAGCATTAACATATTGAGGAAGGACAAATGCGATCGATCTTGGTAAGCTCTCCGGAGCTATATTCAGGTAAAAGCGCGCTCAGCATGGCGCTGGCGATGAAATTGAAGGACAATGACTACAAGGTAGGCTACATGAAACCCGTGGGGAACATCATCGTCGATTCCGACGGCGGGCTTACCGATGATGACGCGCTGAACATGAAGAAGGTGCTTGAGCTCAAAGAGGGTATGGATGATATCGCGCCGATCCTGTTCACGCACAAGCTGCTGGATGACGTGCTCGAAGGCCGGGATAAGCAGCTGGTCAAAAAGCTCAAGTCGACCTTCGATTCCGTGAGCAAGGATAAAGACGTCATGATCCTGGAAGGAGCCGGAGACATAAGCGGCGGCTCAGTATTGGGATTGTCGGACTTTGAAGTGGCGCGTGCAACGGGCAGCAAGATCTTGCTGATATCGCGCTATTGTGACGAGTTCGCCGTCAACCGGATCACCACGTACCTGAAGCTAATGCCCAAGGACGTGGAGCTGATCGGCGTCATATTCAATATAATCCCGCCCGCACAGTTCCCGCTAGTAAAAGAGAAAGTCGTACCATTCTTCGAGCGGAAGGGTATCAATGTACTGGGCGTGATACCGACAAATAAGGCTTTACAGAGCATTACGGTGCGCGATGCGGCAGAAGGCCTGAACGGCCAGATCATCGCGGGCAAAGGCCATCTGGACGTCACGTTCAATAACGTCATCGTAGGTGCCATGTCGCTCGATAACGCTATCAAGGTGTTTAGAAGAAAGCCCAACCGTGCAGTGATCACTGGCGGTGACAACACAGACGTACAGACTGCGGCACTCGAAACAAAGATGAAAGCGCTGATATTATCGGGTAACCTGTACCCGCCCTCGCCGGTGCTCGGCCGCGCAGAGGAGATGGGCATACCTGTCATACTCAGTACGGACGACACGATGACGGTCGTAGACAAGATGGAATCGATGCTGCGCAGCGTAAGGGTAAAGAACCCGGAAAAGATCGAGCTGCTGAAGAGCACGTTCAACGAGTACGTGGATTACGAAAGCATCCAAAAGGCCATCGAGTGAGGGATTTTCCCTCATCTCCTCTTTTTTTACCACGTAATTTATATAGCATTTAAAGCGAATGCCTGTCTTGATGTTCATCAGAGAAGCGCTAGAGCGGGACCTGCCCGCCATCGTAGGCATCTATAATTCAACGATCGAAGGGCGAATAGCGACCGCCGACACGGAGCCTGTTACCGTCACGGCTCGCCTGCCATGGTATAGGGAGCATAAAGCCGGATACCGGCCATTATGGGTGATGGTGGACGATGGCCATATCGCAGGATGGCTGAGCTTTCAATCATTCTACGGGCGTCCCGCATACCATGCGACGGTCGAAGTGAGTGTCTACGTGTCACCTGACTATCGTGGAAAAGGTATCGGCAGCGAACTGCTGCGATATGCGATCGCGCAATGCCCGTCACTGGGAGTCAAATCGATCGTGGGATTTATCTTCGCGCATAACATGCCAAGCATGAAGCTCTTCGAAAAGTTCGGCTTCGATCAATGGGGATACCTGCCCAGAGTCGCTGACCTGGACGGCGTTGAAAGGGATCTGGCTATCCTCGGAATGCGATTATAAATAAAAAAGTATTTGTAGTAATTTAATCTCCTGTGGCCATGCCGCAGGAGACAGGATAGTAATATATTTATACGTCGATGTCCATGCTGAAATCGAGCCATCGCGCATCGCGCGTGAGCGCTCCCAATGAGATCACGTCGACGCCGGTCTTTGCATAATCTTTCAGGTTCGCCAGCGTGATGCCGCCCGATGCTTCTACGAGGATGCATGGGTTAGCTGTTTTGACAATTTTTACGCCCTCGACGATCATGTCCGGCTCCATGTTATCGAACATGATGATGTCCACGCCCAGCGCTGCCGCCCTGGCAGCATCCTCGAGCGATTCCACCTCGATCTCGATCTTCTTGGTGAAGCTCGCAGCTCTTCTGGCCTCGGCTATCGCATTCTCCAGGCCCATGATGCTGATCTGGTTGTCCTTGATCATCACGGACGAGGACAGATCATAGCGGTGAGTGTCGCCACCGCCCAGCTTTACGGCCTTTTTCTCGAACTTCCGGAAGCCCGGCGTCGTCTTGCGCGTGGCGGCTATCCGCACGTCACTGGCGATGGAGACACATTTAGCCGTGAGCGTGGCAATGCCGCTCATCCTTCCTAAAAAATTCAAAGAAAGCCTTTCTCCTCGCAGCATATCAGGTGCGTTCCCCGAAGTCTCGAGCACAACGTCGCCTTTTAGTAGTTCTTGCCCGTCGATAAAGCCGGTCGACACTGATAGCCCCAGCCGCTTGAATACAGCCGATGCCTCTTCAAGCCCGGCCAGCACGCCGTCTTCCTTACAAACGATACGGCCAAACGCTTCTACGCCCGGCACGATGCCGTCGGAGTCATCATCATCGCCCAGGTCTTCCCTGAGGTAAGCATCCAGCTCTCCCATAGTGAACATATATACCGTAAATCATTTGAGCTATCAAGATATAAGAGACCTGCGATAACATGATCAAGATTGGCATTGTGGGCACCGGCGCGATCGGCAAGGAGATCGCTCGCGCCATTGATGACGGGGCCGTACCGGCCAAACTAGAGGCCATATGGGACCGTAACGTACCTGAGGCGGAAGCTTTCGCCGCGTCGCTCAAGCATAAGACCAGGGTGCTGCCGCTCGAAAAGCTAGTCGAGGAGTGCTACATCGTCGTAGAAGCGGCATCCCAGGCTGCAGTGAAAGAGGTCGCAGTGGCGACGCTGACCGGGTCTAAGAATGTCATGATCATGAGCGTGGGCGCACTGGCTGATGCCTCCCTATTAGAGCAGATCACGTCACTGGCAAAAGAGCACCACTGTCACATTTACATCCCGTCCGGAGCCATAGGAGGCCTGGACGCGGTGAAGTCCGCTTCCATCAAGCGGATCGATTCCGTCACGCTCACGACGCGAAAGCCGATTAAAGGCTTGCTGGGAGCACCGTTCGTCGTTAAGAATAAGCTGGACATCGAGAAGTTCACCGAGCCTACCGAGATCTTTTCAGGCCCGGCCTCGATAGCCATCAAGGAGTTCCCGGCTAACGTCAATGTCGCGGCGTCGCTCAGCCTCGTAGGTATAGGGTTTGAAAAGACGATCGTGAAGGTCGTCGTTGACCCGGCAGCTAAGAGGAACACGCACGAGATCTATGTGAAAGGTGAATTCGGCGAGTTTCACGCGAAGATCGAGAACGTACCGTCCGCCACTAATCCTAAGACGAGCTACCTTGCCGCATTATCGGCCATAGCTACGCTCAAACAAGTATGCGAGCCGCTGAAGATCGGCACTTAAGCGGCGCATAATTTTATATTCGTATATTTTTATATAATGCATAATGTCTCTTGACACATACCTTCCCGAGGGCAGGGGCAGGTATATCATAGGCAGTGCGCCGGGGGACACACGGAACTTCTACTATTTTATACCTAAAAGCCCCGACCATGTGAAAATCGCGTTACAGGTCACTGGCAGTGGCGACTACGTGGACTCTGTTTATACGGACCTGATCGTATTCAGCCCGGAAAGAGAGTACAAAACAGTCGAGACTGGTGAATACAAGGTCATCAAGGCCGGACGTTCATGCCATTCTGTGGAGCTAGTTTCCGATAACGAAAAGAAAAGCTTTAGCGTATTTGCCCAGCCACGGCTCGGCCGGTTCAGGATGATCACGCCACTGATGGCTGCGGTTCGATGATAGCGGATCCGGGATCTTAAATGCGGCTATGGATGCCTGAAGTCTATCCTTAGAGCGCAAGATTCGGCTTGTTTGCGGCATCTACTTGATGCGCAAAATATTTTTACCGCGATAACACTTTAGGCAGTATCACATGATAATTCCTGAAGACGAGCGCTCGGATGAGCCGATGGTCGGCGAGCGAGTGCTGAACCACCCGGACATGATCAAGGCTAACGAGTGGATACTATCAGATAAGTATACGGCGCCAAAGCGGGATTTTTGTGTTTTCGTGCCCTGTGCCAAGATGAAGCCGTACCACCTGAGCCCGTCACACAAAATGTACGACCGCGTCATCTTTAATATTTTAAGCCCTGAGGAAGTCCACATAGTCACTTTCGGCACTTGCGGGATCACTCCGCGTGAGCTTGACGAAGAATATCCGTTCATGGACTACCAGTTCATGCTCGGCCGCTGCAATGTCGCATCGGTCAAGGACGAATTTGTCAGGAATGAGAGTAAAAAGCTGGCGCTATACCTTGATAAGACGCGGGACTATTACAAATATCGTATCGCTTATTGCATCGGCGATTTCAGGCGCGCCATGGAAAAAGCGCTCACGATGACCGACGTGAAGGTCATCATCGTGCCGGATAAGGAGACGCTCGAAGCGAACATACAGCCGGATAAGCCATTCAAGTACGGAAGCCTGTCACGTAAGCCATATTTACAGGATTTCAGCGATGCGCTAACGACTTTAAAAGGCATGCCGAAGCGTACAGTGGGCATCACCGAACAATCGACCAACGACGTCGACTGGTATCTGATTTAACAACACAAAATAACTAATATTCGTTAAAATTATGTACTGATGTCATATCTCTTTACACCAGACGATCATGTGCTTTCCGGGCCCATTATAGTCTTTTGTGACTTCTACGCCATCGACATCGACGGTATTTTTGCCGTTTGCCACATGATATCCCACCGCTTTATAGAAACCGACGCATTGCTTATTCTCCGGCTTCGTGATCGTATATATCTTAGAGCAGCCCATCTCTTTCGCGACGGCCTGGAACTGGTTGAAGAGCCGTCTTCCGACACCATTGCCCCTTAATTTGGGCGCCACCTGTATGAGGTGCATGTACGCTTGCTCGGGATGCGACTGGGAGCGTATGGCCAGCAGGTAGCCGATCATCTGGCCCCTGTCCTCTGCGACGAAACAAGTCTCCTTAAAGTGTTCCACCAGGATATGATAGATAGATTCTCTTTCGATGACAGTATCGCCCCATTCTCTGGATCTATTAGCGATCTCGATAAAATCGCCGGGGAACGCATTTCTTACTAGCATTTTCGATGCCTCACTTTTTTTCAAAATACTCTGGAAATATAGGGCTTTTATCATATTAATATGTCGGACCTGGCAAGCCCTACATAAAATATTTGAAGCTGCGGGATGAGAAGAATACGAGCGTGTGATAGTTGAAGGACGTTGTTTATTCTAAAAGCCTTGAGCGATACCTGGTGGTCGAGTTTGAAGGAAAAACGATAAAGCGGATCGATATCTCGAGGAAAGACCCTGGTATCGCCTCCTGTGGCTCCGCTATTGCAAGATCCCTGGAAAAATATCTCGCTACTGGCAAGGATACTTTTTCGGATTATAAGTTCGATCTCGAAGGAATGACGCAATTCGAGCGCACAGTGCTTGAAACGATTTACCGGATCCCGGCGGGAAAGACTATGACGTACGCGGAAGTGGCACGGGCTGCCGGTAAGCCGAAAGCTGCCAGGGCCGTGGGCAATGTCATGGCAAAGAACCCGATAGCAATTATCCTGCCATGCCACCGCGTGCTGGCTTCGAATGGCATGGGCGGCTACGGCGGCGGCCTGGACATGAAAGTAAAATTACTCAAGCTTGAAGGATCGCTATAGGATCGGGCGACCCGATATCCTAAGGATAGACCTAACATCCTTAGGATATCGCGATAAACGCCTGTCATTATTTTATATCTGTATTATTATACTAGATTTTGGTGTAGTCAGTTGAAGTATGCTTATGCCTTAGTCTTCGCGCTCATTATCCTGGCAGCCCTGGTATTCGGGTGTATATCCCAGGCGCAGCCGTCCCCGAACAACTCTACGTACGGCTACAAGTTCTTTGATTTTAACAAGGCCCACGACTGGAAGTACAACGTCACGATGTCCGCAGGCGGCGTGAACTCGACCTGGGACATGATGGTACACCAGGAAAACGAGACCATAAATGGCTCGGTCGTGAGACATTTTGTCATCCAGACCATCGGTAATGGTATGAATATCACCTACGATGTCTGGAGCAACGCGTCGACTTACCAGGTCACGCGCATGCATGCAAAAGGCTCCACCGGCGACTTCTATCAGGATAATGATACGTCCACGCTGCAGATCTTTACGATACCCGATTTCGGCCTGACATATTATTCCGTGCCGCTCTCGCCTGTCAAAACGATCACAGTCGTAGGGGCGGACGGCAGGAGTGCGCCGGCGACGTTGTACGCGGCGACCGACAATAAGGGCTTTACCGTCGCATACCTGGCAAACCGGGACGTGCCAGTACCTTTAAAGATCGAAACGATTGATAAAAACATTAAGGTAACGTCAATGCTAATGGAAGTTAAATAGGATTTAGAAGACACTATCACGAGGATAGTGTCTTTCAGTATGATTAAATCTTAAAAGCCCAGCTTTTTAGCGTCTTATCTTTGCTACCGGAGAGCGCATGCCTTCCGTCCGAAGAGATAGCGACGCTGTTGATCTCATCGCTGTGTGCCTCGACGACCTGCAGGCAGCCGCCCGTATTAATGTCCCAGACACGTAACGTCCTATCATTGCTGCCGGAAAGCGCATATTTACCGTCCGGAGAGAGTGCGACGCCTTTCACATGCCCCGTGTGCCCTGTGAACGTGCGGATCGCTTCGCCGGTGCCAACGTCCCACAGTTTGAGCGTATTATCGCCACTGCCGGATAAGAGGTGTTTACCGTCGGCGGATACGGCTAGCGAATATACGTAGCCGGTATGCCCTTCGAAGGTGCCGATGTACTTGCCTTCTTTAAGGTCGTATAAGTTGATCGTCTTATCCCAGCTGCCGGTCACCCCGAGGTCTTTGGAAATAAAAGCCACTGCGTCCACCGCATTTTTATGGCCGATCATCGTGCGCAGGATCCTGCCCTCTTTCAGATCAACATACATGCAATTCTTATCGCCGGTGCCTGCAAGCGCATAGTGGCCATCCGGGGAAATTGCGACGGACCTAACGTAAAAGCTGAAGCCTTCGATCTTCTTGTCCAGCGTGCCCCGCTTAATGTCCCATATCCTGACGGTATTATCCCAGCTGCCGGACAGCGCGAACGTTCCTTTCGGCGAGAACGCGACGGCGTCGACATCGTAGCCATGGCCCTCGAATATGCGCATGATGACGCCTTTCTCCAGGTTCCACAGGCGCATGGTAGTATCGCTGCTGCCTGAAAGGCACATGCTGTTATCCGGTGAGATCGCGACCGATAGCACGCTGTCGGTATGCCCTTCGATCGTCTGTTGTAAATGTAAGATATCTTTCATGACTGGCTCCTTTGATTTCCTTTCGAACGGGCAGGTCACGCCGGCCGGGCACTCGCCGACAAACCCTTCTTTCCCAATCTTCTTTTTTATGTCATCGATCTCGCTCATGTGAAAACCTTCAATATGACTATAATGATTTTAATGCATATATATTTCAGCATTCATTGGAGCAGCGGTTAATCTTTTATACCACGTTTGCCGATTTGAATATATGCCAGTTGTAGAGATTTGCCTGTGGGAAGGTAGAGACCGGGACGCGAAGAAGCGCATCGTCGCGGGTATCACGGACCTGTTCGTGAAAGAGGGCGTGCCCCCTCAAGCTGTCACTGTGATCCTTCACGATATTAAGAAGGAGAATTGGGCCACGGCCGGTAAGATGTCAGACGAGCAGTGACTGTCATGAAGATGCTTTGCTGGAACGTGGACGGTCTACGATCGGTGCTGAAAAAAGGCTTTGTCCAATGGCTCTTAAAAGAAAGCCCGGACGTGCTCTGCCTGCAAGAGACGCGTCTGAGCGATGATGAGATACCTGAAGAGCTAAGACAAATTGACGGATATCACAGCTACTTTTCACGCCACTCGACGAAAAAAGGCTATAGCGGCGTTGCCTTGTTCACGAAGAAGGAGCCGGTAAAGGTAGAAAAGGGCTTCGGCATCCCCAGGTTTGATGATGAGGGGCGGACACTGGTCGCCGATTACGGCAGCTTCGTGCTGATGAACATCTATTTCCCGAACGGCAAGGCCTCGCAAGAGCGGCTTGATTATAAAATGGCGTTCTATGACGCGTTCCTGGAATACGCCGATAAAATAAAGAAGAATGGAAAAGGCGTGATCGTCTGCGGCGACGTGAACACGGCGCACTCGGAGCTGGACATCGCCAGGCCAAAGGATAATGCAAAAAGGTCCGGGTTTTTGCCCATGGAGCGCGAATGGATGGACAAGCTTGAGTCACATGGTTATGTGGATACCTATCGCGCCTTTGAAAAGGAGGGCGGGCATTACACGTACTGGGACATGCGCACTGGCGCCCGAAAAAGGAACGTCGGATGGCGTATCGATTATTTCTATATCAGCAAAGACTTACTGCCATACCTGAAAAACGCATATATCGAATCCGATGTGCAGGGATCGGACCACTGCCCGATCGGCATCGAGATCGACCTGTAGGGCAATATAAAATATTAAACAATAAAAAATTGCCCCATGGACAGAAAAACAGTTACAATCGAAGAAAATCTATTTTTTATTAAAAACCATACACAACAAAAGCTAGCTAATTCGATCGTATTCCGGTCGACGGGGTGCGCAACAAGACTATAATTCAAAGATAAATATATAATAAGTTTATAATATTATATTCGTTATGAAGACTGATTTGACATATAAAACCAGTGAGACCCAGGATTTCGCCCGGCGTCTCATGAAAGAAGTCTGGGCGACGTATGATCATATGAAAGTACATAATTTTTATCAACCTGATGTCACCGGGCATCATGGAAAACAAATAATTCATCTGGCAGACATTGAAAATCGCCTCATGCGGGATAGGATACATTGGAAGGATCCTGTTTATGACATTAAGGACCTGATCGTCGGTGAGGATAAGTTCTCAATACGCTTCACGTATGCAGCCACCCAGATCCAGACGGGAAAGCGTGATGAAGGTATCGAGACGATGTATTTTTATCACCTGAAAGATAGCAGGATCAGCGAATTCTGGACATTAGCATCGATCGATTACGACTATTTCGAGAAAGAGTAATGCGATATCAGTGTTTTAAAACTTGTATATGGAGAGATACATCGGACATTCCTGTAACAGGTATTTATCGAGCCTCGACGATGCTGATGCGTCCGCTCCGGGTCGCGGCGATCACGCCCGATTTAAGCATTTTATCTAATAGCTTCTCCGCCTCGGCACGAGGCATAGTGGCAGAGACGAGCCGGATGAGATTATCGCGCATCCTTGGCCCATCCTCTAGCGTCCATAGGATCAGGCGTTCTGGCGAATGCTCAAAAAACGTTCCCGGCACACCACGCTCAGTTGGCTCGATTTTTGGTAAAATCGGCTCTAGTTTTGGTAAAATCGGCTCTACAACGGGCATTATCGGCTCGATTTTTAAAGCCGTCTCAGGCTCATTTTTTGGCCTTTTAGATTCGTTTTGTGATATGATATTCACTCCGTTCACTTTTTCAACGTGGATCGGTCCTATCCATCGCATTTTTATTATGATTAAAGGGCATAGCTTCCCTGTTCGCACTCGAAAACGTCCTTATCAAATCAGACTGTTATATCCCACGGATGGACCTATAATCTATACGATTTGGTAGTACTTAGATTACAGCTTATTTTATACCCATGGCAGATAATGACTTTCAATTATAGTCTTTCTTATATATTATATATTATGCGGCTTATCAAGACAATAGCATGTATATTAATGTCTTTTTACGCGAACGTTCAAATATCACCGTAACTAGAATTCAACACTGCTACATATGACCGAAAATACCCGCATCAATTTGCTAAAGGCGGCCTGAAAAAGACTTATGGAGCTTACGCGTGTCAAAGCCCATAAAGTTGAAGGGAACAATCGATAACTATTAAATAAATTATATTATATATTATTAAATATGGATCTAATAGTTATTTGGATAATTTCTGGATTATTCGCCGCATGTTTTGTCATTGCCCTAGCCTATTTACAGCCTCAAAGAACATGCCCGACTTGTGGTAAGGCTATGCCGAAGTTCAAGCTACCGAACAATACGAAACAAATGCTCTGGGGAGGATGGACCTGTCCGGATTGTCATACGGAAATTGATAGTAAAGGGCAACTAAGAATAAGATAATTTGAATATTACTATTCGATAGATCATCGATAGTTTTATTTATACGTTACATATCAAACGCTTGCATCAGGTATTGTTATTGATGTTCACCAATGCGACGTTATCCAAAATACAAAGAGACCACACAAAACTTAATAAATGATTGGATATTATAGAAATTAGGTCATAGCTATGGAAATAACGCAAATGTTAGTCTTCGTGGTCATCGCAGTGGAGTTGATACTGGTATTAATTTCGCTGTACATGTACTCTTCATATAAGCTCAGGATCTTCGTGTTCCTGGGTTTCGGATTTATTGCGCTTCTGGTCGCCAGTGTCGCACAGGCCGCGATTAGCGGCAACACGGCTGCGCTGTCGAGCGTCCTGGACATAGCGGCAGGCCTGTTCTTCCTCACCGGCGTATTGACCGCAGTGTAGGTGTGCTCATGCTTATACCGTTCGCCAACACTAAATTCGACAATGTCAGCTCCAGGGATTTTTACTCTCGCAACAAGGATCTGAAAGACTGCAACTTTAATGGTGCCCTGAGCATCACTTTCCCTGACCATGAAAGCGTTATTTTCTACGTCGAAGGTGAGCCTGCCACCGCCCTTCAGGAGTATAACCGATGGATATCGCTTGGGGACGACCTGATCGGGCCAGTGGAGAATAAAGCGATCAACGTGGACGCCAGGATGACGGCGTTCGAGATGCCCCCTGGCTTCCTGCATATTTTCCTGCATAAGCACGTGGATTCCACCGTGAACGGAGAGCTCGGCGCATACCTTTCGGTCCGGAACATGGTCAGGAATTTCGAGGACGAGCACAGCACATGTTTTATCAAGGTCCGTGATAAGGAAGCCCGCGGATACGTGTTCATCAACTTCGGCAAGCAGGTGGGCGCAGCGTTCGAATCGGAAAGCGGCAAGTCTTACGATGAAAACGCCATGAAAGAGATGGACAAGCTAAAGGGCAAAGCCAGGGTTTCCATATACTTCCTCGAGCTGTCTTCCGCATATATGAAAACGCCTTCGGCACAGCCCATCCTTGAGGCGTACGAAGAGCCGGTAAAGGAAACCAAGCCCCCTGAGGCAATGCCCATGGGGAGCTTAAAGCTGAACCCGATAGAAGACGTGAAATCGATCACCTATGTGCTCAATAAGCCCAATTCTACGACTCAGACTGTGACTACGACGGTGGTCAGCCCACCACATCACAAGCTCATTGTAGTGATGAGCGATGATAGGTTCGTCAGCCTGAGGCACCGCTCGAAGCTCAGGACGCTCGAGGCCTTGAACGAGGAAAGCATCGTGTGGGTCGACAGGAAAACATTATCATCGCTTAACGTGAAAGGCAATCATAAAGCGAGCCTGGTCCTCTCCAGTGGCAAGGAGTACCCTGTCACTTTACGAGAAATGGAGATCTACCCTGAAGAGAGCAAGTACGTGATCCTGCCCCTGAAACTAAGAAAACGCCTGGACATCAATAAAGGCGCAATGGTCGATATCAAGGCATAATACGCTATTTGTAATAGCTATAGGGAACATATCCCCGCTCATGTGGCTCTTTACTTAAAGTGCTGACCATGTGTATGACTTCGAGCTGCTGCATCATGCCCAGAGAATCATAGGACTCCCAGCCTTCAGTGATCCGGCCGCCCTTGAGCTTATTGATAATGATAGACCTTACATTGATCTTCCTGCCGGTGGCCGGAATGTTCGGCAGGTCGCCCGTCTGCGTACCCGTCATAATGGAGCGGGTCACGACCCTATCGTCCTCCGCGATCATGTCCTCTATCACTTTTTTACGGTCCGGGAACGCCATGGAAAGATCCATCTCTCGCTTCTTGAAATCATGGAAATCCATCGCATAGCTCGGGATATCGGGTAAGTGATGTACGTATTTTTCGGAAAACAGGTCGTCGATCACACGGAAATTCCTCCTGCCATAGAACTCCTCATAGAATTCTTGTATCAATACCCTGTTCTTTTCAATCGACATGTGTTAACCCCCGATCGCACATAATATATAGAATGGTGCTCACGGTACAGATTTGATTTATATCATGATGTAAATGAGGGATGAAAAGACCGAAAAGGATCAAGCCTAATCCAATAACATTCGGAATGTTATATGTAAAATATTAAGCCATAATTAGCCTTTTGGTCCAGATACAATAGGTTGTAAAATAAAAATTATATATTTGATGCCCGGACGAGCCTTGCGTACACAGATGAAGGGTGTCTTTAGAAAGCGTTATTAATAATGAATATACTTATTTATACCGAGGTCACCCTCCAAGTAATCGTCAGGTGAAAGCCAAGCACTTTTACCGTGACAGTAATTTGAACTGGCTTCAAGCCAGCATTATATTTGCTATAAATCTTATAGGAGGATATATCGATATGGATTACACCATACTTGCGCCAATCGCAGGCGTACTTGCGCTGCTGGTCGCGGCATATTTAGCCTGGTCAGTGCTCAAGGAAAATAGCGGCACCGACAGGATGAAGGAAATATCCGGTGCAGTGCAGGAAGGCGCGATGGCTTTCTTGAATAGACAGTACAGAACCATAGCGATCTTCGCAGTCGTGATCGCAGTCATCCTGGGCATCTTTATTGGCCCATGGGTGGCGATCGGCTTCCTCGTAGGAGCCATACTGTCGGCGGCTGCCGGCTACATCGGCATGAACATATCCGTGAGATCCAACGTCAGGACTGCAGAGGCTGCAAAATCGGGCCTCTCCAAGGCTCTTTCCGTCGCCTTCAGGGGCGGCTCGGTCACAGGGCTGGCGGTCGTAGGCTTAGGCCTGCTGGGCATTAGCGGATTTTATCTGATCATTGTAAATGTCATCTCTCCGGGCGCCGCGTTAAGCGTGGATGTCCTGAGGCCACTGATCGGCCTGGGCTTCGGCGCCAGCCTGATC
Organism: uncultured Methanocellaceae archaeon; assembly: GCA_963780665.1. GTDB lineage: Archaea > Halobacteriota > Methanocellia > Methanocellales > Methanocellaceae > Methanocella. The sequence continues at coordinate 360,567 of CAWACJ010000004.1, forward strand.
AGCTTGTTCGCAAGGGTCGGCGGCGGTATCTTTACCAAGGCCGCAGACGTGGGCGCAGACCTTGTCGGAAAGGTCGAAGCGGGCATACCAGAGGACGACCCGAGGAACCCCGCAGTCATAGCGGACAACGTAGGCGACAATGTCGGAGACTGTGCAGGCATGGGCGCGGACCTGTTCGAGACGTACATCGTCACGGCACTGGCAGCCATGCTGCTCGCCACGATCCCCGCAGTGCAGACTGCAATGACGACCACCTACAGCCTGACGCAGGCTTCACTGGGCAACCTTGCCACGTACCCGCTTCTGCTGGGCGCTCTGGCCATAGTCGCCAGTGTCATATCGGTCTTCTTCGTGAAGGTCGGTAAGAGCCAGGATATCATGGGCGCCATGTATAAGGGGCTCATTGTTGCTACCGTGATCTCGGTCATATTGTTCGCAGCGGCGGACTACTATTTCATGGACAGCAACTTAGGCATCTTCATCGCCTCGATCGTAGGGCTCGGCGTGATGGCGGCAATATTCGTCATCACCGAATACTACACTGGCACCGGCCACAGGCCGGTCAAAGAAGTGGCCAAGTCATCCATCACGGGTGCCGGCACGAACATCATCACCGGCCTTGCGATGGGCTTTGAAGCCACCGCATTACCCGTACTTGTGATCGTTGTCGGTATTTTCCTCGCATATCACTTTGCGGGATTATACGGCATCGCCCTGGCGGCAGTCGCAATGCTCTCGGTCACCGGCATCATCGTCGCGATCGACGCATACGGCCCCATAACGGACAATGCCGGCGGCATTGCCGAGATGGCAGACCTGCCAGAAGACGTCAGGAAGATCACCGACGCACTGGACGCTGTCGGGAACACGACCAAGGCGGTCACGAAAGGTTATGCGATCGGCTCGGCCGCTTTAGCGGCATTAGCGCTGTTCGCAGCCTTCAAGGCAGACATCCCGAATGTGGCAAACCTAAACTTCTCTGTGGACAACCCGGTCATTTTAATCGGCCTGTTCATCGGAGGCGCAATGCCGTTCCTGTTCAGCTCCTTCTGTATGCTGGCAGTCGGCAGGGCCGCATTCGCCATAGTAGAAGAAGTCAGGCGCCAGTTTAAGGAAATCCCGGGCATCATGGAAGGCACGGGCAAGCCCATGTACGGCAGATGCGTGGACATCGTCACGAAGGCGGCACTCAAGGAAATGGCAGTGCCGGCTATCATGGCCGTCCTGGCACCACTCGTAGTGGGATTCCTGCTGGGCCCTGTCGCATTAAGCGGCATGCTCCTGGGTGTCATCATTACCGGCTTAGTGCTGGCCATACACATGACGTCCGGCGGCGCTGCATGGGATAACGCCAAGAAATACATCGAAATGGGCAACTACGGCGGCAAAAAGAGCGACGCTCATAAGGCTGCAGTAGTGGGCGACACTGTGGGCGACCCGTACAAGGACACCGCAGGCCCGTCTTTAAATGCACTGATCAAGGTAATGAACACGATCTCGCTGATCTTTATCAGCCTCATCGGCACGTACTACCTGATCAAGTAAGTTGGTGTTTAACACACCAACTTCATTTCTTTTTTTATTAGTATTCAAGCTACTAAGTCTTGCTAAACAGGACATGGGAAAAATATTCATCTTAGGACATGTACTCTATTGCTGTCTATGGAGCGCGGCGGAGAGAAACTATCTAAATATGAGCGAGAGAATCTGCTGATAAAGCTGGAAAAGGAGTTCGCTTTTGCCGGCGCCGTCATACCCGTGGAAATCGAGGCGGACAGCGAGCGGATCAAGCTGCGCTCATTCGTATTCGAGATGTCACAAAAACGCGGGAGCCTGAACCCTGAAGAGATCCGGAAGATCGACGACGTGATCGCCAGGATACGAAAGAAAAAGCAGGAGATCATCAGGCGCATTGCAGTCGATGATGTTGACAGAGACGAAGCGATGGAGCTATACCGGACAGCACTGGGCCTGGGCCGGGCGATAGACACGCTGTACAGTGCTCAGGAGCCAAAGACGTCTGTTAAAGAGGAATCGAAAAAAGCCAAAGTAGAAGACGCGCGTAGATGGCTCGGGCTGATCAGACGTGTTTACTCGAAAGAGGAAAAGAGAAAAAGAGACTAGAGGCGAATGGATGTTAATGAAAAAGCGAGTAGGCCACTGCAACCAATGTGGCAACTGTTGCAGGGATTTTATCATAGAGATGCGCGTTGGCAGCGTCACTGACTTTGAGTTCACCGAATACTTACGCTGGCTTGAAGGCCATGTGGGAGTCGAGGCGGACATTAAGAATTTCATGGAGCGCGACGTGGAATTAACGATCAGGAGCCCGTGCAAGCACCTCGTCCAGGAGAGCGACGGCAAATACATATGCGATATAAACGATGAAAAGCCGGATATATGCAAGCGCTATCCCGAAGAGGATTACGGCGACGATATCGCGAAAAAATGCGGCTTCAAGTTCGTATGAATGAACACTTGTGTGCGCACTAAAAATATTTATACATGATATATTAAATGAGTTATAGTAGAGAACAAAATGGAAGTTTGTAATAAATGTGGTTTACCCCAGGACTTATGCATCTGCGAAGACCTGGCGAAGGAGAGTCAGAAGATACGTGTTTATACGAACACGAGACGTTTTAAGAAGATCACGACCATTGTCGATGGCATCGACACCAAGAACGTCAACCTGAAGGAGCTGGCTCAGAAGTTAAAGACGAAATTCGCCTGCGGCGGCACGATAAAGAATGCCAGGATCGAGCTTCAGGGAGATCATCGGGAAGAAGTTAAAAAACTACTGGTCAGTTATGGGTTCTCGCCAAACCTGATTGAGCTCAAACAGTAAATCGTTTTTCATGACATGAAAATGGCGTGGGCCATTTTTATGCCAACTGCTACAGTAAGCACGCGGAGTGCACTATTTTTTATTACGGAGACTCGGAGTTTCACAAGTATATTACTGAGTGTACATAGGAGTACTACAAGCATTACTGTATCAAAGTTGACATGCGACAACTTTGATGATTAAGCGCAATCTCGCGTTATCCGTTAGTAACGTTGAATTCCACGCGTATATTACAATACTTTGTATAATTTGTGGGAAAATTGTGGGATTAAGAGGAAATGATCATGTTTTAGGGCTTTTTATAAGGAAACTGCCCGCCTGGTCATTGCTTATTATACAAAGGTGAGGTGTGGAAATGGTAAACAAAGGTAAAGGAGCTATGACTGTCCGCGAAGCCGGCCAAAAAGGCGGTGAAACCACGAAGGAACGCTACGGAGAAGAATTTTACGAGAAGATAGGCAGGAGAGGCGGCAAGATTGGCGGCGAAACCACGAAGGAACGCTACGGGGGCAGCTTCTACGAGGATATCGGCCATAAAGGCGGACAGAAAGTCAAAGAGCTAATCGAACGCGGAAAGGCATTACGAGGCGGAAGATAGATTAGCAATATTAGTCAAGCATAAATAAATCATCGCTATGCTTACGTATAGCGATATCCACACTTCTTCAAACCCAGATTTTTGTAAACTGTTTTAAATTTACACCGACGACAATGAGTCGCAATGATTTTGTGCGTGTTTGGGATTATATATTAACCACAGAGGCACAGAGAACACAGAGTGTTTATGGTTACGCCTCCGGCGGCTATGCGATGCATGGTTTTTCATCATTATAGGATCGAGGGTCAAATCATTCGCAAAATAATATAGTCACCGGGCCGCTGGAGGCGTAACCATAACATCTCTGTGTTCTCTGTGCCTCTGTGGTGAGCATTGAGTCACCCGGCCGCCGGAGGCTTATACAAAAACACTTTTGTGTAACTCCATGCCCTCGATGGTGAAAAATAATGTCCTGGCCCAATTCATGTCTTCAGAGTCGCCAGAAGCGTGGCTTGAGTACCGTACCCGGATCAGTCATGTTGAGCGAGTCTTTTAAGACCTGGATGTGATCCGTCATCTGAATGACGGTCTGAGGCTTATCGAAGGGCGCGATCCAGGATGGCGTGGCTGTATCCCCCTGGTATGCTGTCCACATCGTGCCGCCCAGGTGAGAGTTTCTCCACATTCGATCAGTGACTGACATGTTATTGATCGTATCCCTATCCGCGCTCATGTTAAAGTGCTCATAGGAGAGGTCGTAGCCCTGAGGCGTGGCGGGTACAGTATTAGTCTCATTCTCGGAGATATTTTTGTTGCCAGGCTGCTCGGTAGTCGTAGGAGCAGTCGTCCAGCTCGTGCCAGGCTGGCTGACACCGACGGTCGGGGGCGTGATCGAGGGCCCGACGCAGGTCGGGCATTCCCGCTCTGCATAAGTAATCTTATTCATAGAGTCATTAGTGATACTAATTGGTGCGTTCAAAGACAATGCGCGCTCTATCTGGTCCGATAGCGACTTGTTCGTACTATTATCGGAAGCATTTTCCGCGGAAATATCGTTCGCCTGTTGGGCCAGTTCGTTAAGCTTACGTTGCCCTGGCGCCGTGTTGACCATTTCGGGGTACATAGGAGCCGAGCCAATCAACTTGCCAGGCTTGATCGATTGGAGATCTGTGAGATAACTGGTGGTCATCGGCACATTACCATTGTTAGGGCCGGGGCAATAGCAGTAGTTCGCAGCAAATAAGCCCGTACTCTGCACTTCGGAAGTCTGGTCTACTTGTTGTGATATGGAAGGTAGCGCGAGGTTTGTTCGGGGAGACAGCGCTACTGAGTCCGGAAATGTGACGGCCGAGGATTCATTATCAAGGGCCTGCGCGGTCTGCTGATGAAAAAGAGTCTGCTGCGGGGCTGCTATGACAATGTCGGTCCCATAGGTCACGCCATCGGTGCATAGCTCCTTACGTATTTCGGTGCGAGACCATGCGACCGGAGCGGTCAGCGATATGACCAGCATTGCCAGTAGCGCGATCACCAGGTATTTTGTTAATTTTCCCGCCGAATGACGTGCTTTTTCCACGAGACCACCGCAGTTGTCGTAAACAATATTCAGGAGACTTACAGGCTCCAGAAGACTGGCGTCAGCTCCGATCCCGACTTAGTCATGTTCAATGCGTCCTTATTCACCTGGAGATGATCTTTCATTTTTGTGACATCTGCCGGATGATCATTAGGCGAGATCCAGGTGGGGCTTTGCACGTCGCCCTGATATGCCTTGTACATGGTCGTACCCACGAACGCATTTCGTTCCATGCGCTGGAAGTCCGTCATGTTCTTGATCTCGGCTGCCGTGGATGCAGGGTTAATCTTGGGCTTCCGTGCGCCTTGCTGCATGGATGGCCCGGTCTGGTTAGCATTCGTCTGGTTGGTCGTCATATTCGTGCTGAGATTGGTCGGCAAGAACGCAACGGTTGAATCAATGAGCGGCGCGGAGGAATCGTGATTGATATCGGGCGTTGAAATGGCTCCATCCGAGCTATTCAGGATAGGCTTGAAATTCACGTTAGAATCGGCGATCGGCGTCATGTACGGGAATAGCACACCTGAGCCAATCATCTGGCTGGATGCAAATGAATGGGCCAGCGTCGGATCGCTCGCGACGATCGGCCCGCAGCCATTGTTTGGCGAGTTCAGGTAACACCAGTTGGCATGGAAAAATCCTGTATCGGCAATGTTTGCTGTCTGGTCAACACTCTGTGATATCGAGGGTAAGGCAATGCCTGTGTCCTGTGATGGCGATAGGTCGATAGACGTCGGGAACGTTATACTCGAGCTCTCGCTGTCGGCCAGGCTACTGTCAGAATTATGGTAGAGTTGTGCCTGCGGTTTCTGTATGCTCCAATCCATGCCAGTCAGCACGTCTCCCGATTGCAGCGCCCACCGTGCTTCCATCCTCGCGCTGACACCGGCCGGTATGACAGCGGCTAGTAAGTATAATACTGTAAGTACGACGATTACCCTCTTGAATATGCCCATAAATACCCTCCTCAACGGTATTTAGATAAACCCTAAACAAATTGTACAAGCAGCATAATCTTATACGTTAACGCATTTTATGCCAGCATTAATTGCCTATGAGCATTTTAACGGATAATTTTAGGCGTATTGGAAGGAATATGGCATCTAGCGCCAGATGCCGTCGATTAAATAAAAAGATCGTGAGGTACACCGCTTTTCCTTAGACCACAAAATACATAGTCAAATGAGGTTCTATCGTAAGCTTTGTACGAGTGTTGATTAAAAAAAGAGAGATTAAGGTATTATCGCTTATTTTTTATAAGCAGGTCCAGCGTGAAATTTGTGATGCTGATACATTCGTCTGTCGTTACTGTCCCCAGGAAACGTATGATCAGCTCCGGCAGCTCTTCGATATGTACAGGACGGGGCTCGACATTGCCGTATTTGTTCTTGTATTCCTCATACTTTTGCCAGTAATGCCGTTTATCAAGGTCCCGCACGTGCAAAATGAACAGCTGGCCGGCTTCGACAGCAGGCTTCGAGCCGTCGTCCACGATGAAGCCGATGCGCTCGAGCTTTTCTACCGTGTCTTTTGGTAGCTCGGTAGCCAGCGCAATGATAGAATGATAATCCTTATGCTTTTGCCAGACATCCCAGTCTCTCACGTTTTACGCCTCCGATATAATATGATCAATAATAACATAATGGCGTCCAGATCGCCATTCATATGATTTTGTATATGTTTGGGCTGATACAACATAAATATGCCGATATATCAGCCGTGCCTTAAGAGGTAAAGCACGCTCAGGAAACCGAGGATAAATGCGATGATGACCACCCATTTTTTCAAGTCCTCGATCCAGTGGTTCTCAGACATTTGTTCGGGGCGCCTTTTCATCATATACTAAAAGATAAGGGCTACCATAAAAAATAGTTACGCACGTGCAAGTAAGCGTTTAAACCATTGATTTTTGCAAATGCCGGCTAAAAAGTATATCATAATAAGATGCGAACCATTGTAATAGCACAAAGTACAAGCGTATTTTAAGGAGACCTCATCATGGATAAATGGATTTGCGTCATATGCCAGTGGATATATGATCCGGCGGTAGGAGACCCCGACGGAGGAATTGCCCCGGGAACGGACTTCAAGGATGTCCCGGATGGCTGGGTTTGCCCCGTGTGTGGCGCCGGCAAGGATTCTTTTGAAAAGGTCGAAGTATAAAAACTGCTTTTTACATTTTATTCGTGTATGACGATACCCTGTTGAACAGGTTGTCTGCCGTCCGGTCGACCTCGTGGCAGATGATGCGATGTGATATGCCACATGGCAGTATCGAGTAAGCTTCGCCACCTTTAAGTCTCAGGCCCCAGGTTTCGTCCGTCAATAAAAAATAGGGATCATTAAACGTAATACCATTAAAAGATTCTAGTACGGCCGGATCGCTCAGGTCTCGTGAAACTTCACGAGCGACTTTTATGTTCTTTACTTCCCCGGACTTCGCCGAATATATACGGCGATCGGAGATAATGCCAGTAGTCGTGCGTATGACCAGTCGGTAAACAGTCTTCGAATTCGTTGATTCTCGCTGATCCTTCAGCAGATACAGTACAGGCCTGCCATCGGCAATATCCCGGAGTATTTCGGGTGTGAACGTCTCGACGGGCTTTTTACACAGGTCGAATGTCTCGATCCGGGCCTGCAGGAACTTTTTGGAGAGCCGGTCCGCGACCGACTGGTATGGATTATCCCGGCTCACGAACTCGATGATGATCCCCGGTATTTTACGCGACTGAAACTCCTTTACGGCTTCCGTAGAATCATTATAGATGATTGCCTGGCTGCCATCCGAAAAAAGTTCCGACTGCGAAATCGCGAAGCCAATGGCCGCCATCTCGCACTCCAGGTTTCTTATCGGGTCAGGCAGGATACGAGTGGTCGACTGGTGCAACTCCTTGCCGTCTTTTATGATGAAGCAGCCGATAAACGAAGGGCCGCCCTCGTTGAAAGAAGAATCGCAATAGACTTCAAGCATAATTGTCCGTATACAAATGAGATGCCGATTGAATATAAAAGATTGTAATAACTGGCATCGCCAGATATTAAAAAAGGGAGCGGATCAGGCTCCCTCGATTAGTCCGTCTTTTACGCGTATGATCCGGTTTGTCCTGGCGGCAAGCTCGGAGTTATGCGTCACCATTATAATGGTTATTCCCTTAGAGTTCAGCGATTTTAATGTCGCCATCACTTCGTCGCCAGTCACCGTGTCCAGGTTGCCGGTGGGCTCATCGGCTAACAATAGCTTAGGCGATTTCACGAGCGCCCTCGCGATGGCCACACGCTGCTGCTCTCCGCCCGACATTTCCATTGGCAGATGTTTTGCACGCTCTTCCAGGCCTACCAGCTTCAGTGCCTCAAGAGATCGTTTACGTACATCGGTCATCCCGGCGAGCCTTGCCTGTAGCTCCACGTTCTCCAGTGCGGTGAGGAAAGGTAAAAGATAGAATTTCTGGAACACATAGCCTATCTTCTTACACCGCATCTCCGTAAGCTTCGACTCTTTCATCCCGGACACGTCGATACCGTCCAGTAGAACCTTGCCTTCGGTAGGCACGTCGAGGCAGCCTAGAAGGTTCATCAGTGTCGATTTACCCGAGCCCGAAGGACCGACTATCGAGACGAACTCGCCCTCCTTGACGCATAAGTCTATGCCCCTGAGCGCATGCACGGTGATCTTACCCATCTTGTATGATTTTTTAACACCTATGGTCTCGAGCACATTCCCTGCGTTTGCACAAGGAACGGTCTCAGTGGCTTTCAGGATCTGTTCACTCATAGCGAAGCGCCTCCACGGGCTGGATCTTTGCAGCTTTATACGCAGGATACAGGCCTGCGATCACACCGATGACAGACATGAACAACACCGCCTCGATAATGGTCGAAAGGGAGGCGATGATCGAGCCATACCAGAGCTGCATCATGATAAATGACAGCACGATACCGAGAGCACTGCCTAAGAGACATACGATGATCGATTCGTCGATGACCATCAGGAGTACTTTGAACCTGCTGGCGCCGATGGCACGGAGCATGCCTATTTCTTTTGTCCTTTCGGATACTGACATCACCATTACCATCAAGGTCACGATACCGGCCACCATTAGCATGACCGCATTGATGCCGCCCAGGAAAGTCCTGGTATTGGCCATCATCGAGTTTATGCCGTCGAGCAGGTCTTTCTGGGTAACGACATCAAGCTCGGGGTATTTATCTTTCACTGAAGACGTAAGAGCATTCATCTTGTCCAGGGATCCTGGCGCTAGCAACACCGTCGTCACCGACGGTGTGTTAAATGTGCTCTGTGCGGTCGATAAAGGCATCATGACCATGTTATTGACCATGAATGAGCTCGAGACGTCGGCAATGCCCGTAACTTTAAGCTCTGTGTTCATTATTTTAAGCGTGTCGCCAACCTTTACATTATAATACTGCGCCGCAGAGACTCCGAGAATGACCTGGTCTTTGGCAGATAAGACGCCCGTACCCTGGCTGAACTTCGCATCCGTGTAAAATGCTTGTTCGCTTCCCTCAGGCACGCCGACCGCCAATACCAGTGGAGGGCCGCCGGGATAAGAAGGAGGCGCCAGCTGTTCGAAAAGCAGTGGGGTGCTTTTCGCTTTATCCACACCGCTGATGCCGAGCAGCCCCGAAGCTTCATCCATTGTCAGGCTGGACGAAAGCGGCGGGAACTCTATCGCCGAGGATGCCAGCGTAGAAGGCGACTTTACGTATATCTGCCCCGCATACTTACTCATCGAATCAGAGATTGACTTTTCCACCCAGACAGTAGTCGAGGCGAGTACAATAAATAACATGATACAGACGGCGATGCTTATCGTTACCAGGATCGTCCTCGTCCGCCTCATCCACATATTTTTAAACGCTATATCTAACATATCAGGCTCCCCATTTAACACTCAAGCATTCATAAGCTACGAATAATTATACAAATCAGTCTTAACTATATAAAAGGTTGTTGAGCAAGCCATTTCCTGCATGGCCATATATTAAAAAAGGGCTTTAGCCCAGTTCCATGATCCGCTCATAGAACCGGACTTTGTTCTTTAGCTCCTCGATACCTTCTTCAAGCACGACCAGCGGAATTTGCGACATCATGCTGAGAACCTTAAATTGTTCTGAATCCTGGCCGCTTTGTTTTATATACTGGTTGAATTTTTCAAAATCCTTCAGGAATTTTTCTCGCTTTTCGAGCGCTTCGCTTAGCTCTGATTTCGCATCCTCATATAGCGGTAGCGTCACATTACGCCGCTGCTCTTTTGTGATAAAGCCAAAGTGAACCGCATGTACCTTGAACGAATAGTCCGTCGCTCCCAGGCTGGAACTCGGCTCTATCGGCGTGGCGACCAGCTCGCTTAGCCGCTTCTTGCCCGATTCCGTGATATGGTACACCTTCCGGTCGGGCACGGTTTCCTGGAGCTCTCGCTTACCTTCGATGTATCCGTCCTGCTCAAGTCTCGCCAGCGCCGGATATAGCGCGCTATTGCTCAGCTTAAAGTAGCGGTCGCCATAACTGCCCTCGATTGACTGCTTGAGCATGTATCCGTGCATTGGCGCTCCCATTAATATGCCCAGGATCACCAGATCCATATCACTCTTGCTTAGTCCCATACGATCCCCTTCATATTCGTCTTTTTCGACCTATGTCCCATTGACGTATCTCCGTTTCCGTATTTATAAATTATGAAGGCGCCTTCTCGCTGGCGCCTTTTTCTATTACTCTTCCTTCCACTTCATCAGCGCGACGCCGATCACGAAGAAGACTGCACCGATCACGGCCAGTATTACCAGATTTACGATCGCATCGCTGATGTTGCCCGAGATCATGACGTCCCGCAGCCCGTAGTTCAGGTACGTGAGCGGGGAGATCTGCGCAACGATCTTCAGGAACGAGGGCATGAGGTCGATCGAGAAGAACGTTCCCGAGAGGAACATCAGAGGCATCATGATCATGCTGGACACTGTTCCCGCAGACTCTTCGCTTTTCAGGATCGCGGCAAAGATCATGCCCAGCCCTACGAACGTCAGTGATCCTACCAGGATGAACATGACCGTCATGATGTCAATGTTCGGGTGCAGCCCGAAGATCGCCCAGGCGAAGGCCAGAGAGACGGCCACGGAGAGCAGTGCGATGATCGTCTGGCTGATGATCTTGGAGATATTCCATTCCAGCCGGGACATCGGCGTCGTGGCAAGCTTGCGGAACACGCCCCTGGCCCTGTTCTTGACATTGACGCTCACCGTGCTCGAGATGGATGACATCATGAGCGCCATGCCGATGATACCGGGCAGTACGAAGTCCAGCGGCTTGACGGCCGAAGTGGCGACGGTCTGTTGCACGACGGCGATATGCTCCTGTGCGCCGGCCATTTTTAAGTTGAAGGTATCGGCGACCTGTTGCACGATGGATATGAGCGCCATGGCCGATTGCTGGGTGGGATCATAGTACAGTTTTAGCTGTGCTTTATCGCTCATGGCGTTCCCGAAACCGGCCGGGATCTCGATGTAAGCGCCGATGCGGCCATCCTTTAAGGATTGTGCCAGATTGGCGCTGGTATCCTGGCTCAATGCGACTGCGCCCGTGGCATTCAGGGCGTTCAGGAAAGAGGCGGATGCCAGTGAATTATCGTTGTCAGCGTAGTAGAGTGTCATCGGGCCGCTCTGCATGCTGTACATGAACCCCATGAGGAGGAACATGACGATCGGGAAGCCGAAGGTCCAGAACAGGTTGCCCTTGTTCCGGAAGAATGCCAGGAGGCTGTATTTGACCTCGGAGAGTATGCGGCTCATTTAAGCCACCTCCTGCGCCAGCTTTTCACCGGTAAGGTTCAGGAACACATCCTCTAGCGTCGACTTTTTCACGTAAAGTTCCTTGATCGCCACGTGCTTATCATTGATCAGCGACACGGCCTTCGTGATGCTGGCCATTCCGTCGTTTTCAGGCAGCCTGACAACGATGTCATGCCCCTGCACTTTGCTGGAGGGCATCTCTTTTGATAATAGAGCTAAAGCCTCGCTGCTGCATTCCCTGATGATCAGCGTATTGCCGCCACCGTAGCTGTTGATGAGGTCTTCCGGCGTGCCTTCTGCGATGATCTTTCCGTGGTTGATGATATCGATCCGGTCCGCCAGGTAATAGGCTTCGTCCATGTAATGAGTTGTAAGGAATACTGTCTTGCCACGGCTCTTCAGTGCCTTGATGGCTTCCCATACGTCCCGTCTTGCCTTAGGGTCCAGGCCGGTGGTCGGCTCATCCAGGAAAACGATCTCGGGATCATTGACCAGTGCACATGCGATGCCGACACGCTGCTTCAGGCCGCCGGAGAGGTTCTTGAATAATGTTTTGCTCTTATCCGCCAGGTCGAATGTGTGGATCAAATCGTCTACATTCACGTGTTTTGCATACATCTGTCCGAAGTAATCGATATTCTCGCGGACGGTCAGCCAGTCGAACGCGTTGAAGCTTTGCGGAAGAACGCCGATATTTTCCTTGATCTTCATCTCGTCTTTTTTGACGTCTTGCCCAAGCAGGCTCACTGTGCCTTCTGTTGCGTTCTTCAATGTTTCCAGTATCTCGACGGTCGTTGTCTTGCCGGCGCCGTTCGGCCCCAGGAAAGCGAACACTTCTCCACGGGTAACGTCGAACGATATTCCATCCACGGCCGTGAACCCGCCATATTTCTTTACCAGCGATCTTACTTCAATCACATTCTCAGTCATTTGTACACACCTTCATTTCATTCCTGAACATTGCCCATGCATTCAGCGCCGTTATCGATCGAATGGCCATGGACGGGTTTTATGCAGAAGCTATCAGGATGTTTGTAACATCAATTGCTTTCATTAGTCCTTCATGACTTAAGTCATATAATACTAGTTTTTTTAGTATTATGTCCATTTGACCTAGGTCCATGTGACATATAGTACGTCGTAATATTTATAGTTTACTAATTGAGGGGCTTTGCACGTAAAGTAGATCTTGCACGTAAAGTCCAACTTCTGCACGTAAAGTCGGGATAATAAGCGATAGGTTTATATATACATTTTTATCCGAGTTTCTATATAGTCTTCGGGGATAGCCTATAATGAGTAATGCTGTTAATTTTTGGGAGTGACTTATAAAAAAATTATATAAATTTGTCTACTACACTTACAAAAAGTTCATTTTGTGTATATTTATATACATTTATATATGTATATATATTATTATCCTTTCTTATACCATTATAACTTATAGAAGTCAAAATATATAATTCAGATTTTCCACTTATAACATCTGACATAATCGAATTTGATAATAATAAACTAACTTCAAAGATTTGATCAGGGCTCAACATAGCCTGAACTTGTTTTTTATTTATAGTATTTTTATCATCAATATTTATAGGCCTTGTAGATATGTAATAATTAAATCGAATATTGCGTGCTGGTGTAGTTCCAAAATTTTTTATGAAGATAGTCAAAATACGCTTTTCATCTGTTTGTTTTGAGTATTCCCAATGAGAAATTCCCACCCAAGGCCTATATTTTAAATCCATATCTTCTTTATTTAAGCTCATTTCTTGTCGTTGTTGATGTATTTGATAGGCAAGGAATAACAAAGTACCAACTGTGGCAATTGCACCTAAAGCCGTCGTCCAATTTGTAAAATTATCTGGCCAAAATGGTGCTAATGTCGCTTGCTGTAAAAGCATATGCTCCCAATATAAGTTAATTAACCATAATATTATCCCATAATCATAAAATACAATTAAATGCAAATAAGTATTTTGATGCGCCATGAAATTTAAACAATGGATGATATAGAAATGACACGTGTATAAGGCTAAATTATATTTCAATTATATTTTATTACGCGCGCCAGTAAATAAGTTTTATATAATATAAAATAATTACTATAATTTACTTACTTACAAATAGTTAGAATTTTCATCAGAAAAAATCAGAAAAATTTTCCTGCAATTACTATTAGATTCTATAGCGTATAAAATTCGATTTTTGATGAGTTTTTATCGAGTTTTTATCTTTCTAATTTTTTAATAGAAAGGTTTATAAACCCTATCGCTTGAAGCGGTTTTAGAGGACTGATAAAATGATTGAAGACGCGTTTGAATTATCAAAAAATGTTAAAGCAAAGTGGTATAAGGTTATAACTCGTCACGAAAATACCGGTGAGGAATTTCGAACATATCTTGTTAAATCCGTAGATGTGGATTCAATAAATGAACGATTTGATCATTGGGGTTATGGCGTTTGGATGATCTCGGAAGTACATGATAATGGAACTACTAAAGATTATATTTATGAATTTGACAAAGACTTATACAATGGTTATGACAAACATTTGTTTAAAGCTAAATTTATGGTTATATGGCATAAATTATATGGGCCTCTCCCCCATAACAGCGATCCTAAATTAACCCAAGAAGTTCTTAAAATAATGAATGAAGAACGTGAAGCCGACCGACAGGAGATTCTAAAAATAATAAAAGATGACAAAGAGTCCGATCAATAAAAATTAATTTTATTAATTATTTTTTAATTTCCGTATCATCGAATTCTTTAAAGAATCCTAGTTTAATTTGTTTGGTTTATTTTATAATTTTTTCTTCATCGACCTTCTTAAATTTATCTTCACAAATGGCGGCAGGCAAAACAGAGCATTGTACTCGAACCCATAACTGACTGCCTATTGTAGCCGTCTCCAACTTGTCAGAACCAGTTTAAACTAATCATCCCTTGGAGATTAACAGCTACTTTATCCAAGCCCAATCCCTCGTAGAGTTAACAGAACCTCATACCGATAGATTTATCGATAAATGCATCTATAAGTGTATGAGTGAATGCATCGATGAAGGAAAATGATTTGATATCAAAGATTATTACTCTTCTCGATCGTTCGTCAGAACCCCTTGAGACCAAGGAAATCGAAAATCACTTTCCTAAAGAAAGCCGGACCAAAATATTATATCGATTAAATAGACTGCGTGGGGATAGATTGATAGAAGGTAAAGTGGTCGGCTCTGGAAAAGGTACATGGATATGGTGGAAAAAAAATGCAATCTTCGAAAGGGATGTACCCCGAAAGGATGGGTAATATGCTGAATAAGCTTTTCTATGGCGACAACCTTGAGGTTCTCGGAAGGATTGAAGATGAGACGGTTGATCTCATCTATCTCGACCCGCCGTTCAACAGCAAACAGAACTATAGTGTGACCTTTCCACATTATAACGGTACCCCATCCGAATGGCCAATCACAGCCTTCACAGATACCTGGAGATGGAGCAATGAATCGGCACTTTGCTATGATAGGGTTGTCGAAGAGGGTGGACCAGTAAGCGATGTTATGTTAATTTTTAAAAAGTTCCTAGGCGTTAATGACATGATCGCTTACCTCTCAATGATGGCCCCCAGGCTCAAAGAATTACACCGAGTTCTTAAGCCAACTGGCTCAATTTACTTACATTGTGATCCGACTGCTAGCCACTACATTAAAATATTGATGGACAGCATCTTCGGACCAGAGCACTTCCAGAATGAGATCATCTGGAAAAGAAGTGATGCTCATAACGATGCCAAACAAGGCGCCAGACGCTATGGGAGGATACATGACACTATACTTTTCTATACAAAGGGTGATAAATGGACATGGAATGTCCAGTATACACCTCTATCAGAGAATACGATTGAAAAAAGTTATCGTCATGTTGAAGAAAGCACTGGCAGGCGCTATTCTCTTAGTGATATTACTGGCCCAGGTGGCGCTGCTAAAGGTAATCCATACTACGAATTTCTCGGTATAAAAAGGCACTGGAGATATAGCAAAGAGAACATGGAAGAACTATATCGCCAAGGACGTATATATCAGTCGAAGCCCGGTGTAGTACCCCAACAAATACGATACTTGGATGAAAGTAACGGCGTGTCACTCCAGGATATCTGGACAGATATTAATATGCTACGCGGAACGATAGGGAAGGAACGTATTGGTTACCCTACTCAAAAACCACTTACACTTCTTGAGAGGATCATACTTACTAGCAGCAACGAGGGAGATGTGGTACTTGACCCATTCTGTGGGTGCGGAACTGCAATTATCGCTGCTCAAAAACTTAAGCGTAAATGGATAGGCATCGATATCACCCATATCGCAATCAACGTACTTAAAAAGAGACTTCGCAATACATTCGGAGATACTTTTGAAGTACCTTTCGCAGTTGGCGAACCAGTAAGCTTGCAGGAAGCATTAGAACTGGCAGTGACAGCCCCCGATCAGTTCCAGTGGTGGATTCTTGGATTAGTAGGTGCCCAACCTATTGAGAAGAAGGAATGCCTGAGCAATAGGATTGACGGCAAAATAGTATTATTCGACGAAATTGGGGAGGCTAGAAGGCCAAAACAGATCCTATTTTCAATAAAAGTCGGATATATGAGCGTAGTAAATGTACGTGACTTGCTCGAAATACTTGATAGTGAAAAAGCAGAAATGGGTGTACTTATCACGGGCAAAAAGCCGACAAAACATATGATCAAAAATGCGGCCGAGGCGGGGTGCTACCACTCGCCGTTGAGTAATAGTTTACACCCTCGTATTCAGATTATCTCTATCGAAGAACTTTTAAATGGTAAAATGATTAATATGCCATCTTACAAGGGTAAGGCCGCTCTCAAGAATGCCCAGTTGTTAAAACACTTACAAATTGTTGAAAACACTATTATCTGAATTGGAGATGGGAAACGAATGTCAATGAGCCGGTTGGTGTCCAGCTCTTTGACATATTTTCTGAGTTCGTAGCTTGCATTTTCGTTTTCGACTGCCAGCAGCATAACCACTAACTGTGTGATATTCGGGTGGTTCCCCGGGGGCCGGTCCTCAAGCCAGATGTTGCTATAGTAGCTGTCCACGATCGATATAAAAATAAAGCCCAAGACCAAGCTCTTAGCCTTATTAGTGCCAAATATATCCAGTTGATTATAATAGACTTGAAATCGTCTAGTATACCTGGCATATCTAATTAATTATCGTTCATGCGCTATAATACGAAATTTAATTTCTTGTATTTCATAGAAAATTATATATGCCATTATAATTAACATACAATTCTATATTGTATCAGCTGTAGGAAATCTACAGCTAATGTACGAGACGATAGAATATGACGGGAAATATCGAAAGCAAAGCGAATAATTTTAAAAGGATCGCCGAGCCTCGACTCGAGCGCGCGGTTCATGCGATAACCTTGCTTATGCCTTTGTCGGATAAGAATAGGTACGATTACTCCGAGGCGCAGGCTAGGTACATTGTTAAGGAATTGAGGGATGCCGTTCGGGAACTCGAAAGCGCGTTCAATGGCAACCGGGTAGATAAGAAGATCAAGCTCCCACCATATGGTGATCAAGATGGCGATTAAGCAACAAGCGTTTTTGAGTCCGGCAATGTTTAGGTCGAACAGTGCCGCGATGGCGCTGTTAAAGGCCCAGCGCGAGGATGATGTTACCAAGATTCTCGAAGACGATTTCTTCAAGCAAGGCCAGTGGTTAGCCCTTGGCGATCTGTCCAAGAACTACGGGCTAATTCTCGCCCAGCACTCAGATCCGGTTGGTGCCCTGAGCGAGAAGATTACGAACGCTCGAGACGCCATACTGTTAAAGGCGTGCGCACGCGAGAAGATCGACCCACAGGGAAAGAATGCGCCACAGAACATGACGGAGGCATTCGAAATGTTTTTCGGCGGGCCTAGGCAGATCGAACGGGACTGGAAAAAGCTTGAAGCCGAGAGGGTTATCAAGATCGTCGCTGACGGCGAGTGGGTGTCGGGCGAGGGCTTACCGTATAATTTGTTGGTTGTCGATCGGGGCTGCGGACAGCGTCCCGAGGACTTTCACAACACGTTTTGTGCTCTCCTGAGCGACAAGTCGGAGAAGAACAAAGTTCCCTTCCTACAGGGACGCTACCATATGGGCGGCTCTGGCGTGCTGCGGTACTGCGGCGAGAAGGGTTACGAACTGATCATCTCGAAATCGGCCATTAAGAAGGGCGACTGGGGCTGGACTCTAATACGAAAAAACCGTGAAGAAAGGCGATATGAGTACTTCGTCCTCAAGAACGGGCAAGTACCATCCTTCGTTATGGATAACATTGAAGTGCCTGATGCCAAGGGGAAGGATATCACAACCTCGAGCATCACGGATGGCACCGTTATCAAATTATACGCTTACAAAACGCGTAGGGCATCCGCCATCACCAGCGAAGGGCTGAAGTACGACCTGGACATGTTCATGTACAATGCGAACCTGCCCGTCGTCTTAATTGACGCTAGGGTGAGCCTGGGTGCGAAAATTCGTGATATCTCAACGGCAGGGATAGGCGATCAGATGCTGCGAAACGAGTCTGTGAGGGAATTGCTCGAGGACAACATGCCGATCACGATCGATGTCAATTTTGGCAGGCTCGGCAACCATAAGATCGAAGCGTTCGTCTTCAAGTCAAACGCTGAACTTGTGGATATGGCACCACCGAAGAACGACAAGCAGACTGCACCGCTGGTTAGGAAGAAGAAGAGGATGCTCAGCACCTCTATGACAATCCTATACCTAGTCAATGGGCAGGCGCACGCATGGCTCAGCAATAGCTTCATCAAGACAAGGTGTAAGAAGAGGCATCTAGCCGATGATATCCTCGTGGCCGTCGACTTCTCAAACGTAGAGGGGGCCGACTACGACGACGTCTTTCAGTCGAGCCGCGACCGCATGAATGATTTGGTCAGATCAGACGTGGAGGAAATCCTGGCAAGGGCCCTCCGTGAGGACGATCAGTTGAAGGTCATGAACGAGGAGCGCAAGCGCCGGTTTACCGCGACGACGGCGAGCGAGAAGCCGAAAGAGTTCATCAAGCAACTACTGAAGGAATCACCAGACCTATTCCGCTACATTACGGAGAAGGGCACAGATCTTAAGCACCGTGGCCACCCAGAGCGAGTGCACAAGCCACGCGCAGAGCATAAGGATCGCCCGATTTACAAGTCAGATTTCTTCCCCACAGAGTTCACCATCAAGGGGCATGATGCCAACAGTTCGGAACTGTTCATGAAGAATATTCCAATCAACTCAATCGGCACCAAAATGGCATTCGAACTGAACGCCCCTGACGACTACTTCGACCGTGACCCTGATACTTATCCGGGCAAACTCAACGTAGAGCCCGCTGATATGTTCGTGAGCCGGAATCTCAGCAGGGGCATTCTGATGCTGAAGCTGAAGCCTACAGAGGGCGCAGAGATCGGTGACGTGCACCAAGTGACGATGCTCGTTTCCCGGTATGACGCCGCGCCACTAATCCAAGTATTCAAGGTCAAATACATCGATGCAGCCGAGCGGGTGCCTCGGAATCCGGGGGAGACCGTGAGCGACGAGGAGATCAGCAATGCGCTTCCTGAGCCTATTCTGATCACGAGACCCCAATGGGAGCAGTTCGAACCACACTGGACCGAAGAGGAGGTAGCGCGAATCGACGATGACCAAGACCCGCCGGTGGTGAGCATCAATATTGACGCGGATGCACTACAGAGTTATATGTATATACACAATATCGACAAGGAGAGTGCGAAAGACGCGGTTACAAACATGTACATCGGCAATGTGTGGTTCTATGCTATCGCCATGTACCGCGAGGCGAAGAAGTTCGCCGACCAACTCGGGGAGCATTATGATCCAGCCGAGGTCACGTCGAAGTTTTCCTGATGGGTATGGGCCCTCTCTTCTTAAACCTCCAGATTCCTAAGAAGACTGTGGATCTAATCGAAGCGGAAGAGTGAGTAGTAAAGGTTTTAGATCCGAGCATGAGAAGATCGAGCAATGGAGGAATCACCACAAGGAGACATTAAATCAGAGGGAGTGATAGGTATCTCATCGTTCAACTTTGGCGAGTTGCGATGAGTTAACTATCACTTACACATCGGATAGCATAAAAGAAGGGCCCTAGCGAAGTTTGGCAAGTGTGGCAGACTGTTAATCCGATGGTCGCTTATGTGGGTTAACCTTTCTCAATATATATTTTGCCCCCCTCTTCATAAAAAGCAAGCATGTTACCCTTGCCAATTCCGAGTTTTGCGGCTGCATCTTTTATGATAGTAACTTTGTTGTCGGTGCTAACCCGCGTTGTGCCCAAAAGTTTTCGTACATTTGTCATATATGTACAAAATGTACGATAAGTTATATATAGTATGCGGTGTATGTACTAATTGTACGATATGTACTATATGTACTATTGAGGTAAAACATGGTAAGCATCAACGAGACGGAAACCCTGAATTTGCTCAAAGCAAAAGCGATGCTTGAGCGGGGCGTACCTATAATGTATCTCCTCATCGGCGACGTTTATCATGTAGCATCAGAAAGCAATCCCGGCACAGTTCATTATGTCAGGCATTATAAAAATAAGTGGAGCTGCGATTGTGCCGATCATAAAAAGAACAAGATCAAATGTAAACACGTTCTAGCGGTTATCCTGCTAACCGAGAAACTCATAGGGACTAATAATTTAAGTGGAAGAGAGGCGCGTGGAAAAGCGATTGCAGGCCAAGCCGGTCAGGTTATAAAGGTCAGCGATGATTTGTATAAGGTTAAATCACAATCCAGTAACGGGTATTACGAGGTTAAATCAACCAGTAATGGCGTAACATGCAATTGCCAAGATTACACCCGTTGGGGCGGACTTTGCAAGCATATAGTTGCTACGGCATATTACCATGAATGCGAAATAGCTTCAGATAAATCACATTCCGATGATATACGCATAACCTATTCGCAAAAATGGAGTTCATATAACGAAGCACAGAAAGAAGAATTTGTGTTGTTTAACACTCTGTTGAAAGACCTGGTAGAGTCTATTCCGGAACCAGAGCAGAAGATGGGTAGGCCTCGCTTACCGCTCCGTGAGTCCTTATTCTGCTCTATACAGAAAGTACATTCCCAATTATCAAACCGTCGTGCCTACAGCTTATTCCAGGATGCAGTTGGCAAGGGCCAGATAGATCATGCGCCTTGCTTTAACACACCATCATATATGTTCAACAATCCCGATATAACCCCAATACTCCACCAGCTCGTAACTTTATCGGCTCTCCCGGTCGCAGAACTGGAAACAGATTTCGCGGTAGACTCTACAGGATTCCGCACAACAACATTCGGCGCATATTATGGTGACAAATATAGCCAGAAGAGAGAGCACCGCTGGATCAAGGCACATCTAATCACAGGAGTAAAGACCAATATTATAGCAAGCGTGAGGATCACCGGAGAGAATGGTGGTGATAGTCCGGAATTCAAGCCACTCGTAGAAAAAGCCGCCGAACACTTTAACATACACGAAGTAAGCGCAGACATGGCATACTCGTCCAGGAACAACCTCGAAATCGTTAAAGATATCGGCGGAAGAGCATACATACCCTTCAAGAGTAATGCGACCGGTAATGCAGGCGGTTCTAGGATTTGGAAGAAGGCATACCACTACTTCCAGTTGAACCGCGAGGAATTCATGGAACACTACCATAAACGCAGCAACATCGAAGCAACAAACGCAGCCTTAAAGCGCAAGTTCGGTGAGACACTCAAGTCAAAAAATCCGAATGCTCAGGTAAACGAATTACTGGCCAAGATTGTAGCCTACAACCTGACCGTTGTGATTCATGAGATGTACGAGAACAACGTTGTGCCATATTTCATGCAGGATATTGACAGATCGTCAATTTATAATCTATAATGAGAATGGGCAGAAACCTGTGGAATAGAAATCAAGGGCGAAAACAAATGAATAAGCCTTATACAGAATGCAAGCCTAAAAGCAAAACATTTTATTTTTTTAATTCGGCAATCATCAACCGAAACCTTTAAGTTTCAAAAAGTATATATAGTAGTGATTTAGCTATGGCCATAAACAATCACATCTTTCGTTATCAACTTATTTCTATTACTTGGAGGTGTGGTTAATGTTAATAAAATTGGCTATGTATAGTGATAGAAATCAAAAGGAAGACATTGAAACTTGCTGCCATGTAAATAAAGTAGATTTTATTAATTTAAAAGATAACATATTCGGGCTAATATCAAATAAAGAGTATAACCAATTGTATGGTGATGAGTCTGGGATAATTGATCTTAATACTGAAGATTTTGTAAAAATATATTCATGTGCAAAACAGCTTACCGTTAAGAGATCGATTAAAAAAAATATTAAGTCACCATATGTAAGCTATATTTTAGATAATAGATTTTTTCATAATATAATTAATTATTGTTTTGATAATAATATTGATGTGGAAAAGACCTTGTATGTTACAGAGTCTGGTTTAAAATCGGACGCAGAAGATAGAGAAGAGATATGCCAGATTTTTCAGCGAAGAGATAACTACGAGATTAAAAAATTATACATTATTATAGACACAAATAATATCATTATAGATAATAATGGTTATATAGACTTGTCCTCGGAGCCTAATCGCTATATTGAAATTAAAAGTAAATTAGAAAAAATCATTTTTATTGGATTAAATGATAGTTATGGCGAATAGACATATTGGACTGGTAGACTTTTTCGCCGCCATCGGAACGATAATACCTATTATATCACTGCTCCCAACGTCCATTCTAAATTTATTACCAGATATCATAGTCAGGATTATAACGTGGCAATATTTTAAATGTGTCGCGATCTTTTGCCTTATTATTATTTATTGTATTTATTTTTTAAAAGGATTTTCAAAATCTATCTCATTTAAATTACCAAAGAGCCAATATGATATAAAAGCCGAAAAACTTCAAAAATTCTCAGAACAAGATGAGAAATTACCTTTTAGCGTGTTTCTAGATGACGTTGATGATTGTAGAAATAATAGTAGTTTATTAGCATGGCTTGGGTTCAAGTGGCTTATTATGATAGAAAGTCCGGACAGTGTCATAGTCAAATATGAACGCGAAGGCGGAAGTTTTCACGTACTTGATGAAAGACAAGGATCACTAATATTGTGGTGCAATTTATCCAACTCAGGTTTAAGAGAAATTAAGCTAAAAACGTCTTTAAGTATACCTAATGAATATAGGGGAGGAGGCTCGATAAATATAAAAGCATATATAGGTCTTAGAAGAAAATGTTTAGAACGGTCATTCTTGAAATTATCGGGTGAAGCAGGTGTATGTAAAATCGATATACTTAAATATTGAGGAGATTTTTGATGCCAGACCTAGAATTATCAATTTGGAAAAGAGGGGTTAATTTTCAAGTATTTTCAATGGAAAAATTAATTGAAAACAAAGTTCTAAAACAAAAAATAGGCCAATACTTGGCGAACACAGATATTGGAACTAGTGGATGGTATGATAATTCTCCATTATTCTCTAATACGCCACTTAATTCTAATAAAGAAGATGTAGCTTGTTACATATACTTAATTCCGAATAACCTAAAAGCACTTAATAATAATGGGACAAAAGCACTTTCTCGTAAAAATATTCCAAACTATAGAAGTGTGGCATGTACATTTTATTTTACTGATAATTTAGTTATTGTATCTTTAATAGACCAGAAAAAACTCGCTACTGAAATAGATCAGGAAGCTTTTAGACCAGTTAAAGAATTGACAAAATGTATTGCACATGAGTATTCTACCGATTTTTTATTCTGGTTATTATATAGACAAGATGTGTGCAATAAAATAATAACAGATAACATTTCAATTGAATATATCTATGCATTTTCTAGTGACGATAAACACAATTTAACGAATGCTATCCACGCTAGAAAAAATGTAACAAATTTTTTTGAGTCAAAACTAATACTTGCGCTAAGAGGCAATGCAAGCGGAGTAAAAATAATAGTAAAGAATAACAGTATACCATATAATTTTACATTGTTTTATGATGGCAGAATAAGTTTAAAAGATGTAAAACAAAATATAACAGGGATAGAAAAAGCTGATATTAATACAGGAAACGCAAAAGAGTTAATAGATGAAATAAAAGAAAAATCAACGATTGCAAAAGATGTTCATAAATTAATTGGTGAATGCTATTCAGAATATAAAAAAATAAAGGATACGAAGGAATGGATAAAAGCAAAAGATTTGTATAGAAGGGATCTTCATAAAACCGTAGCAGCAAATTCAATGAAGGATGCAATTTCTATAGGCAAAATAATAGAACCAACAGAATATAAAGATGAATTGTTAGAATTTGCCATTAATAAAATGTTGTTACCTATATATAGAGATACAGAAAGCGAAATAACTCCAGAAGAAATGACAATATTAAAAAATAAAATTTATGAGTTATTAAAAATATCATTAGTTATTGATAATATAAAATAATATTTTTTCTATTTTCAGCACCCGACTTTTTACAACTCAAAAACGATATGCCAGCACCCGCAGACTTGATAGAACCCTTTATAAAACTATCTCATCTGCACGTAAAGTCTATCTTTTGCACGTAAAGTCGATCAAAAACAGGACTTTACGTGCAAAGCCTAATTGAGGTTCTGGCGACTTGTCAGTTGGTAAAGGTGAAAAATATAGCGACAGTGAAATCGAATGGTATAATTTATAATGGACTAAAAGCAAGTTTTATATTAGCCAGGAGTTAGTCATTCAAATCTAAGCGATTATTATCAATTAACAGAGTTGAATATGGCTGTACAATGTAAAAAGGAGGTATCGCATGAAAAATAGTAATAAAATTGAATTAACCAAAGAGAAAAAGAAAGAAATGACAGAAGCAATAAAGTACTATTTCTTAAAGGAAAGAGAAGAAGAGATAGGCGATCTGGCTTCAGGTCTGATCTTAGAATTCATAACAGAAAAATTAGCACCGGAATTTTACAATCGGGGCGTTTATGACTCCTACAAATACATGGAACTGAAGATCGAAGATATCCTGTCAATCCAAAAATTATGAATGATGTAACGAGTGAAGTGGTATCTGTATGGACTATCACTGGATCAAACGCTGCATCCAGATTAAATCGAAATATTCACCGTTCTTTTTACCGGCACGCACCAGTCTGCCGCACACCTGGAAACCATGTTTCTCATGAAACTCGATACCTTTAACATTCTTTGAACTCACGGACAATAGAATATTATCGATGCCTTTTTCCCTGGCATCGGTAACCAATCGTTCCAGGATCGCTTGGCCTATCCCATTTCCCCGATAATCGGGGTCGATGTAAATGGCCAGCTCCGCAGTCCGTTTAAAAGTTTCTATCTCCAGATCGCCATGAGGGAATAAAAGGCCAAACCCGACGATCTCGAGATGATTATCGATACTGGATTCTGCAACGTAGAACGGATAGCCATGCTGGATATAGCCAAACCACCCGGCAATCTTTTTAGGATTAACTTTCTTATTGTGAAAGTCCGCGCATATGCCTTCGCTATCCTCGATGTAATAGTTAATGATATCTACGGCTCTACGTACGACTCTTCGGACGTTGTTAGGATTTTTCACGTCCACTTGTTTGATCTCATACGACATTCCCATAGGCGGATCTCAAGATACCATAGGCCATTAAGGTGAAAATATTTTTCTATGACCGTTAGTTTATACTCGACTTTAAAGACTATTTTTGCAATACACTGACACCCTCAGACTTGGCTAAACCCAAATATCTGTGCTGACCGCACAGATGTAATTGATCAATCGATACTTGATAGAACCAGCAATCGTTAGATTAATAAGTGAATATAATATATTGTATTCCTATATTGCAAGCATAAATGTGGTGTTTGTATGGGTCGTAGGCTGAATGCACTTTTAGAAGTGGTCTTGATTTTTATCCTGCTCTTGATCATACCCATGCTAAGTATCGAGGTCCTAAAGCGCTTATTGCCTATAAATTTAACAATTATTTATGACCTGATATTTGCTGCCATTATTCTGATATTATTAGTCGCGACAAGAAGAGATTTTTCACAGTACGGCGTATCCCTGAGCAATTTTAACAATGACCTAAGAGTCGTCGCAATATGTATCATACCCCTGCTTCTCACCCAGATACCTAATTTCATATTTAATGCAGGGAGCCTTGGTGGCACTTTATTGTATTGTGCCGGCCAATTAATAATGCTATTCGTCATTGTTAAATTATTATCGAGTATGCCTGGCAAGGATCAGAAAGTTTCCATAGGTACACGTGTCATTGTACCTGCCATATGCTTGATAGTGATGAGTAGTGTTACAATATTCGCGTCAACACTCATTTCAACACTTATCATTGAATTAGTTATATTATTCGTATTCGTTGGCCCGGTAGAAGAGCTAATATTCAGAGGTTATGTGCAGTCCAGGCTCAACGATTCTTTCGGCCGCCCCCATCAGTTTTTCGGCATAAACTGGGGTGCAGGCATCATCATCACTTCGTTGTTATTCGGGCTATGGCACGTGTTTAAATACCCTTTTAATCCGTTTATTGGTAATTATGACCTATCTTTACTTTCAGGAGTTGGGGCATTCTTTATGGGATTAACTCTGGGCGTTATCCGGGAAAAAGCCGGTACAATAGTTGCCCCGGCAATATTACATTCGACCTTTGACTTTGTCATGGAATTCATTATTTATTTGTAAATATTACTAATTTCCCAATACTTTACAGGCTCATTCATAAATGCCTGTCCCGAAGAGTTGATAGAACTCTGATTACCAAAGTCTGGTAAGCTAGCACCGGAGATGTATTAATATAAGAAAAAATGAGCCAATTCTGTGCATATGTTTATTAAATAAGGCAAATTTTAGTCCCGATATCCATATAACTCAATATTTATCTATAATTTATGTATAAAGCTCTTTTATACCCATAGAATCTATAGGTCATATGCTGCATCTGCAGCACGACCAACCGAACAACCAACTAAGGCATTATAAGTTCACCGACCAGGGCGTAACTTACATACTTCTTTTTACGCCCTGCGCTATTCCTGAAGACGTCTGTCCGCCGCCGAACAGCGCTTCTTTTCGGCATGCGGGGCATCCATAATCATATGGTTTTCCCTTAACCGCTTTTCCATCCTTGTCTTTCGTCGAAGGCGGCGTTACGGTAATGAAGTGTAGCTTGTGCTTCTCGCAAACTTCTTTACTATACTTGTAAGAGCCAGGCGACAGGTTGAACGTATTGCGGCAATTGGGGAAGCCTGTGCAGGCAATGAACTTTCTCTTTTCCGCCTTCGTCTCGCGGATGACGAGAGGGCTGCCGCACAGCGGGCACGGGCCTATCGGGCTGTCTAAAGCACTGCCGAGCCGTAAAGCTTTGCCGATGTCGTTCCTGTTCGTTTCCAGCCTGTCGAAAACGCTTCGCAGCATGATGCGAGACTCCTTGATCACGTCGTCTTTCTTTACATGATTTTCCGCGATCTTATCCATGTCGCGCTCGAGCGCGCTGGTCATATCGGGCGTCGTGATGGCTGACGCATGAGCCTTCAGCGCATCGATCAGAGTGATACCGATCTTCGTGGGCTTTGGCGGATTTCCCTCGATAAAGCCTCGGCTGTATAATTTTGTCAATGCCTCGTGCCGTGTCGCTTTTGTGCCCAGGCCGAGTTTTTCCATCATTCCTATTAAAGTGCCCTGTCCGTAGCGCTTTGGCGGCTCGGTCTTTTTCTCCTGCAGCTCGGCTTTCTTTACCACCAGCATGTCTCCGGCGCTCAGCTTTGGCAGTATCTCGTCCTTCGGCATGCCGTACGGGTAATGCTTACGCCATCCCGGAAGCGATAATCGCTTGCCGTCAGCCACGAAAGGCTCTCCGGAAATGTCAATGTCGGCCTTTACGATTTCCCACTCGCAGGCGGGCGATACGGTGGCAAAAAAGCGCCTTACTACAAGTTCGTAGAGCTTCCAGTGGCGGTCATCCAGATTCTTCTTGCTCGCGCATGCGACCGGATATATGGGCGGGTGGTCCTTACTTTCCACTTTTCCCTTTGTAGCAGTCAAAGTTTGTTGAGCTAATAATTCCAGAGCACTGGCGGCGAACTCCGGGCTGGCCTTGAACATTCCCACCGTGAGCTTCAAGTCCAGCGAAGCCGGGTAGACCATGTTGTCAGTACGCGGATAGGAGATCCATCCGTTTATGTATAATTCTTCGGCGGTCTGCATGGCGCTGGCGGCGGTGAAGCCGATACCGCTTGCAGACTTTAAGAATTCTGTAGTGCTGAATGGAATGGGGGCCGGGTCCTTTTTAGTCTCGGTCAGGACATTCTTGACGAGAGCCGTCTTCCCTAGCTTTTTATGGATCGCAGCAGCCTCTTCTTTATTCTCGAACCTGCCTTTCTTGTGTTTTGCTACGAAGGCTTCGCTACCTTTTAAAAGCGTAGCAGCGATCTCCCAGTATGCTTTCGAGACGAACTTCTCGATCTCTTTTTCCCGGTCCACGATAATGGCCAGCAGCGGCGTCTGTACCCGGCCGACGGACAGGAAATCTTTTCCGGCTTTGTTCCCGGCCAGCGAGACAAATCGAGTCAGCGCTGCGCCCCAGATCAGGTCGATCTCCTGGCGGCACTCGCCGGAGGCGGCCATGTTGAAGTCCAGAGGGACAGGAGCGGCAAACGCTTTCGTGATATCCTGCCTGGCAAAAGAGCTGTATCGCACGCGGTCGAACTTCGGGTGAGATATCTTATTGATGATGTTGAACGCCTCGACACCGATCAGTTCACCCTCCCGGTCAAAGTCGGTCCCGATGGTCACGTGAGTCGCTTTATGGGCTAATGACGCGAGGGCGCCAATGATGTCCTTTTTTAAGGGCATGGTCAGGATCGGGGCATTGATGAGAGCAGATGGCGGCTGAGCCGTCCAGCGCTGGTATTGTTCGGGAAAATCAAGGCCGACAATGTGGCCAGCCAGCCCTACGACCGCCGCATCGCCTGACTTTGACCGGTAAACCGTAACGCCGTTGATACGGTCTGCCGTACGATCGGTAAATAAGATGCTCGAGATCTTATCGGCGGCATCGCGCTTTTCAGTGATGATGAGATGCATTTCTACTATGGCATATCGCGCTAAGCAAATAGCATTAACGGTCAGAGTCTCGATGAACAATGAAGCTACACAGAGATAAACCGGCTTTCCGGCTTGAATAAATATAAATATTCTCGTATATTTGATTTGAAGTGAGGATTGCATTCTATGGTTTCCATTAAGCCTGTGAGTCCCGGCTTTTTCATTCCCGGCCGGTTCAAGGGAAAGACAATCCTGATCACCGGCGCCGGCTCAGGCATGGGCGCGGCAGCGGCCACGCGGGCCGCTCGCGAGGGTGCTAATGTCGCGTGTGTAGGTAGAAGAGAAAAGCCTCTCGTAGACCTTGTGAAAAAATTAAAATCTGCAGGCCACAACGTTATCGCTGTCGTGAGCGACGTGTCTAAAACAGAGGATACTGACCGTATGGTACAGGAAACGATCAAGGCGTTCGGCAGCCTTGACCTGGCGATCAATGATGCGGGTATCTTCGAGGCAGCGGATCATGAGAAGCCGATCGATTATAAAAAGGACTGGAAGTTATTACCGGCCCCGATCCATCTGGCGACTGATGAATACTGGGAGGCGGTACTCGCGACGAATCTTACAGGTGTCTTCAAGTCGCTTCGGGCAGAATTGAGACAGATGGTAAAACAAGGCAAAGGCGGTGCCATCGTGAACATCGGATCAGTAGCAGCGCTTATCGGCATACCCGGCAATCCGGCGTACGGGTCGAGCAAGCATGGCGTCGCGGGTATCACAAAAAATGCGGCTATCGATTATGCGCCATATGGCATACGTGTGAACTCGGTGAACCCGCCGGCCGTGGATACGCCGATGATCAAGCGTGTATACGAGGTCAGCGAAGCTTCGAAAAATGCCGGAAGGGGCTCCGAGTCACGCGTTCCGCATGGAGGGAGCCTGATAGCAGCGAATGACCCGAAAAACCGAATAGCGACGCCCTGGGAGCAAGTCTCTACCATGTTATACTTGCTTTCGGACGAAGCGTCAGACCTGACGGGCGGCATTTTCCCCACGGACGGCGGCTCGACGGCAATATGATATAAACGTATTTTATCTCCCGGATGTACGCCATCCCGTATACCAGGCGATGATCAAGAGCCACGCTGCATAGGTCACCGCCATGAGCCTGTTAGGCAAACCGATCAGCACGTCGGGCCCGAATCCGCCCTTACCCGGCACGAAAACGATAAGCGACGCGATGAATGCGAGAAAGCCCAGCCAGACCAGGGCGGTCGCATAGGGCAGCCAGCGCCGCATTGGAGCCCAAGCCTGGCTGCGAGCCAGCCCGTGCCCTATAAGCGTGGCAGCGATTGGGAAACCAAGTATAAAAACGAAGCCACAGACGGTGTGCATAGCGCCGGAAAGTGTCGCGGCGTTCGCAGGCGCTATTATTGGGTCGGTTATAAAGATGCCGGCACCTGAACCTATAATGCCAGCGACTGCAAGCGATACGAGGCCAATGCGGCCGATAGTGTTCTGCATGTACGGCCATACTGCAACGAGCGTGGCGAGACATGCAATACCCATACTGAAAAATGCGAGCTGCATCATCCAGCCGTAGCTGCCGAGCTCATACTCACTGAGCATGCGCCAGGAGGGATCAAATTCCGGCTCAAGTATATGCAATACAACGATCAGGATCACCCATATAGCTGCCCCGGCGAACGCCAGTCGGGCCGCATTTTGCGAGAGTGCCATTGCAGACGGGGATGAGATTTTATTATTAGTCATATCAGATTGCCTCCGTTAATCATATAGAAAGAAATATCATAGCAAGACCAAGGCTGCTACCAAGCATGCGATAGCCGATCACAATATCATCGGCAGAGCTAAAGCTATCGGTTTTCACTTCAGATTCAGTCATTGTTAATACACTTTTTTAAAAAATGTTATTCATCAAAGATGTTCGAGAGGAACGCCTTCATTTCCAGGAATTGCTCTTGTTGCTTCTTCTGTACCTGGTCCATTAGATTTTCGCCTTTCGATGTCAGCGAATAGATCTTCCTCCGCCCGTCGCCCTGGCAGGTGATGAACCCCCCGGTTTCGAGTGATTCGAGCGCCGGGTACATTGAGCCGGGGCTGGGCCTCCAGACATGACCGGTATGGTGGCTGATCCGGTGCATTATATCGTACCCATGGGTAGGCCCGGTTTTAAGGACTCCGAGTATATGGAACTTTAGGAATCCCTTCCTGACCTCGACGTCCTGCATAAAGTCGAGCCGGTCATGTATACGATCGGGATGATGTTTTTTACAATGCTCTTCCCGCGCTATCTCCATCCGGGCGGCGATCTGTTCTTTGACAGATATCTTTCGATCATTATCTTCATCTTTCTGTTTTTGCATGATCGCGTCGATCTGTTCCTGAAGGGCTTTTTTACGCTCGCTATCCTCTTGTTTTTGTTTCTCAACGATCGCCTGTATCTGTTCCTGAAGGGCTTTTTTACGCTCTTTCTCTTCCTCTTTTTGCTTTTGCATGATCGTTTTGATGTCCTCACGGATGCGGATCTGTTTACTGATGGATTCTCTTTGCTCGTTTTCGTCTATCGGTCCTTGCAAGCCTGTCACCCCTGTGTTTTTATGAAATTTTCGAACTTTCTCATTATCATTATGTGTAACCATTTATTTGGGAGGCGCAAAAATAAAGAAAAGCGCCCCTACGGGCGCTACTTGGTCATCGATTTCTTGAATACCGGCAG
Source organism: uncultured Methanocellaceae archaeon (assembly GCA_963780665.1). GTDB lineage: Archaea > Halobacteriota > Methanocellia > Methanocellales > Methanocellaceae > Methanocella. Next base: position 392,258 of record CAWACJ010000004.1, read on the forward strand.
GGCTATCGCCATGGTAATGACACCGAAGACGATCAGTATGGCGATCTGCGGCAGCACGTCCTGCAAGCCGGCATTCAATATCATCACCTTACGCATGGCATCAGCGGCGTATGTGACCGGTATGAGCTCGGATATCCACTGCATGAACCACGGCATCTGCTGGACCGGGAACATGATGCCCGACACGAACATCATCGGGAACATCAGGATATTGATCACCATGATGCTGTTCTTCTGGTCTCCCGCGATCGACGTGAATAATATGCCGATGCCGATAAAGCTGAAGACTGCCAGGAAGAGCAGGAAGAATACGACAAATATACTGCCCTGGATGGTCACTCCAAAGAACAGGACTGCAATGATCATCACCATGATGCCCTGAATGAAGCCTGTGATCGATAAGGCCACGGTCTTGCCGAGGATGATCGATAACGGGTTAATCGGTGCCGATAGGACGCCGTCGAAGGTACCCCGCTCTTTTTCCTGGGATATGCCTTCGGGATGCCAGTCATGGCGCTCATCATCACGATCATGATCAGCATGCCCGGTGCAAGGAAGTTAAAGTAGTTCGATCCTGGTATCGTGCCCTGCGCTTGTGCGGTGTACGGGCTGAGCACAGCCTGCGGGTCGACAGCCTCGTTCGCCTTCACGCCGAGCTGCATCACGGTAACGGCCGATTTCATGCCGCTCACGCCGCCGATCAATCCTGCTGCTTCGCTCATGACCTCTGCGCCGACCTGTGGGTTGCTGTTATCATAAAGCACCGTCACATTCGCAGTCTTTCCATTCGCGACGGAGGTAGCAAAGTCCGCGGGTATGATGATAGCGCCGTTGATCTTGCCTTGATTGATATTCGTCCGCGCCTCACTGACAGTGTCGAGTGTCTGGAAATTCATTTTCACTGAATTATTACTAGTGGCCTGTAATTGTGCGATGAAACTCGCGCTGTCCTGGCTGTGACTCAGGTCGATGAGGGCCACTGGCAGGTTCTGCGGTGCCGCCGTAGTATTCGGATATATGAAGCCGAACATCCCGAGCAATAGCAACGGCATGATGACCATCATCACGAGCCCCAGCCTGTTTCGAGTCATCTCGAGCAGGTCCTTCTTCATGATATTATAGCTGTCTAACAGCATGTCTTGTACGCCCATTTTACTCACCTCGCCCTCGCTTTTGGTGCATCGAAATCATGGAATTCCGGCGTCGCGTTCTTGTTGGAAGTCTCGTCTCGCATCGCTTTGCCCGTAACGGTCAGGAACACGTCCTCCAGGCTGGGCCCGTGTGTATTGATCGAATCGATCTTACCGCCTGCCGTCAGGACCGTCCTGGCGATCGTCTCTACCGCTTCACTGCCCCGGGTGCTAAGCTTCAGGTCATACGCATCTTCCTGCGCCATACCCGTAATACAATCAAGCGACTTGATCAGGCTCGTAAGAGATGGAGTCAGGTTGGGTATCCGTATCGTGATGATCTTAGAGTCGTCGTTCGTCGCCAATTTTTTCAATTCATAGGGCGTATCGAGAGCGGCGATCTTGCCGTGGTCGATGATCGCGACCCGGTTACTCAACGCCTCGGCTTCCACCATGGCGTGTGTCGTTAAGATCACGGTGGCGCCTTTTTTATTGATGTCCCGGATGATCTCGCGTATGGCGAGGGTCGTCTGGGGATCCAGCCCCAGTGTGGGCTCATCCATGAAGATGATCTTCGGCTCCGGAAGCAGCGCCCGGATCACATTGATCCTCTGGCGCATGCCTGTCGAGAACTTGCTTACCATCGTGTCCTTCCACTGGACCATATCCACGAGGCCCAGAAGCTCGTCGATGCGGCTTTCGACCTTTGCCTTCGGCATCTTGTGCAGTTGCCCGAAGAATCGGAGATTCTCAGCGGCAGTCAGCTTCTCGTACATGATCATTTTCTCGGAGACCAGGCCGATCTTCTTGCGGACAGCGTCCGGCTCTTTGATCAGGTCATGGCCCTCGACCCTTGCGGTGCCCGAAGTGGGCATTGCCAGCGTGCACAGTACGCGGATCGTCGTGCTCTTACCGGCCCCGTTAGGGCCGAGGAACCCGAAGATCTCTCCTTCGTTCACGTTGAATGATATATTATCGACCGCTGTAAATTTCCCGAACTTCTTGGTCAGGTTTTGGACTTCGATCGCATAAGTGTCAGTCATTTTTCTTCCTCGTACAGGTATATCTGCTATATCGGATGGATGTTCGTTCAATATATCTAAGCTTTTTCGCTTATCGAATATGCATCCGATATACAATACCCATATTGTACCGATATAGTATAAATAGATTGCTTATGGTGAATTAACGATTATTTTTTAAATAAATTATATCGGAAAATTGCATGTTGTAAACTTACAAAATATATTAAACTCATTAATATAGGAATGCTATGGGCCATTACTTATTCAATTCATTTATCAAAATAAATTAGCTTCCGATTTGAAAATATTTGTAGTCGACATAGTATTGATAGAAATATTTCACGAAAACTATATCGATTAACTATATCGAATATTCTCGCAATCTAGAATTGTATATCGATATATCTGAAATCAGCAGATATATAAAAAACGAGCTTGAGGTAATAACTATGTGCATTAAGCTGCGCAATTATTTTAAAACAAGTGGAGAGCGTCAATGCTCGACGAAAAAAGAAAGAACTTTGGGGTTATTGTCCATTTTTTAATACGTAAATGACCCACGGAGCGATCCTTGTTTCATTGACCCATTGATAGGGTCCTGTCTCTTTCGCTAACGGCTTAAACGTGGCAACAGGCTCCAGCCCTGCCCTACGGTATACTTCCCTATATTCCTCATCATACCAGATGATGTCGTCCACCGGCCGCTTATCCTCCACATCAGTCATGATGATCTTTACCATATCGCCGCTTCTTGCATGTTGATTTTCGGGAAAGTCCTTCGTGGAAAACGATGCCCATTCATATTTGTAGATATCAGGCGACGAGACCAGGCTTACGATCCTTCCGTCGGCATTCAGCAAGCTCCCCAGCTTACCGAATAATTCCACTTTTCGATCCATCGTGGGTATGTTATCGAAGGTGAACGCGGACAGGACTAGATCAAATGCACGAGTGCCGAACTGGTCCAGTTTACCATCCTCGATCAAACGATAATCGCCCGTCTGATCGATCTCCTTCGCCTTTTTTATCATATCCCCTGAGATGTCGACGCCGATCGCATTGAAGCCGATCTTCTGCAGGAACCTCGTCGATCGGCCCGCCCCGCACCCGAAATCAAGGGCTGTTTTTCCGCTTGCATGTTTCGCTATGATCGCCGGCAGGTCTCGGTACGCTAAATAGTACGTGCCCGGGAACTCCAGCCTGGCATAGGACTGCGCGCGTTTTTCATCCTCATAAGAATTTGAAAATCCCGTCATAACTAAAATTCCTATCATAATAAAACACTAAATCATTTATATTCAGCGATCATGATGCAAGGCTAGATATTCTTGATCAGCCGCCTAAGCATCGGATCGTAGGCTTAAAGAACAACAGTTGGACGATTTAGCGAGAAATCATTTATAAATGGTAATCCATTGCTCATCTGTTGGCATGATCGTACCGTGAGAATGTTACGCTTTGAGGTACGAGTATTTCGATCGATAGATCGATGGTCATGCCAGAGGTGAAAATAATGGATAAGAGAGTAACAGTCATTTTAGTAATATTGATCGCTTGCGCTTCCATGCTTGCACTAGGATGCACGAGCTCAAGCAACACAGGCTCTTCCCAGGCTACGGCCACTCCGGAAGCGGGCTATAATGGGGTAATGCAGAGAGGGATGTATGACAATAATTCTACAATGATGCCGCCCGGCGGCATGAATGGGACGCATGGCTATAACGGCACGAGGATGTACGGCAACGGCACGAATATGCGGGGCTATAACGGTACGATGCATGGCAATGGAACCGAAATGTACGGCAATGGCATGCATATACCGCCTGGAATGAACGGTACGGGCATGTGGCCTGGCAACCGGTCTATGATGAACGCGACGGACAGCGAGCCCGGCGTCCCTCCGGTATAACGATAAATCAAGCGAAAATTCGCAGATGTGCTAAAGAATCGTACATCTGCCGCATTTTCTAAAATAGTGTCGCCCACATAATATATATAAACTTCAAGTAAAACATCATATACATGGATTCCCTCACCCATGCCCTGATCATCACGATCGTTCTAGCCCTGCTGGGTAGACCCGATCTAGTGCCGTTCGGCATCATGGGTGCGGTGTTGATCGATGTAGACGTCATGTTCAACTTCTTTTCGGACCGGGATCCAAGGCTGTATATCTTTACACACGGCGGCTTCACGCACAGCTTTGCAGGGGCCCTTATTATTTCTGCGTGTATTGCGTTATTATCGGCACTTTTATCGCTCGCCGGGCTGCTGCCGGCGTTCGGCATCGCGGTACTCGCTGCCATCGTCGCCGGCGCCATATCGCATATCGCGGTCGATTACCTTGCTTATCCGGGAATACCGCTGCTCTATCCTGTAACGGATAAAAAGTACACCATGGGCGTGCTGGGAGGGCCAAGCGCGTTCATCATGGCAGGTAGTATCGTATTTATCGGGATCATGCTTGCGGGCAAAGTAGATTTCGACGGTTCATGGATATATATCGCGTACTTCGCCGCGATCTTAGGATTTTCCACTATCACGAAATGCTATGCGGCGCTGAAGACGAAAGGGCGGACAATTGCGACGATGAACCCGTTCAAATGGATCGTCATAGAAGATACGCCGGGCTTATATCGTCTCTATCAATATGACTTTTTCAACAAATTTTCGGCCGGCCGCACATTCGAAAAATACAATGGCATAGATCGTGCGGGAGCGGAGCGATATGCACGACTACCAGAGCTGAAAAGACTGTTCTATCATTCTTACATCGTGACCGTAGAAAAGAACGGCGACGGCATCACGTATCGCGATCCGATCCGGGAGGCTAATTACATCTGGTACCCGCCCTATTTTAAGAGCTATACGGTTAAAGCCTGACAGGAAGTGGCATTATCCGTAAACGCGCTTGAGCCCCAGTATTGAGAGGCAGAACGTCAGGCTCACGGCATTCCAGAGTACGAGGGCGATATCTGCTCGTACAAAGCCGTAGACCAGCCACAGGACCATACCAACGGACATGAGAATGAAGAAGGCCGCAGATACGTCTTTGGCTGACTTCGTCTGTAATATTTTAATGGCCTGCGGTATGGAGCTGCTAGTCGTCAGGGCTCCTGCCACCAGGCCTATCACTATGGTAGAATCCATCACACCCGGCATATTATCATATGGTAGAAATAGTTTATTGTACGCCCTTAGTGAAAATAATAAGGCGTCTAGCCTTGAATAACGATACCCTGTATCTACGGGCTTTCATCTTTTGGCTTCGCACTGTCCTTTTGAGGCAGGTACTGCGCCTGTACGGCCTCGAACTCGCGTGACTTCAGGAAAGAGAGTAGCTCCTGTACGGTATAGAACTTGTATTCTTTGGGCATCTGCATTTCTTTTAATTCCCATACGAAGTTAACCTTAAAGAGCTGGATCGTCGCATATGCGTCGCTTATTACGGCATTTTTCGTACCGTCGCATGAACGCTTCCACTGCTTAAAATCAGCATCGTTATTGAAGAGTGCGCGTGCTTTTTCACCCTTATACTCGACGCCGTCCTTTCGTATGACAAAGGTGTTTACATCTGCTGTTGCTTTAACGATGCGGTTCGTGCCTACCATGTACTGGAGGATCTCTCCGTCATAAAAGAACATCCTGTTGTGATCCTTGAGGTACCCCTCTTCCAGGGGGCACACTATGCTGGCGTATCCCTTGACATATCGCATGTCGTCGAGGAATTCGTTCAACTCGATCGGTTTCTGGCCAAGATCATCTATCATATCCATGGTCTCACACGCTTAAAGTTCTATATTTGTTATTGGCTGATAAATTATAAAGGTATACTCTGACGACCGTATACCATTTTATGAATTAGGAGTATATTGACCACTTTCTGTATATATGCTTATCTCTTAACAATGTTAAGAACCAGGTGACCTGTAGAGACACTGCATTTATTTTATGTTATATACTATGCAGATCTGTCCATTGATCATCGATATAATTCAAATAGTCGACATATTTCACCATCGGGTGTTTGTTTAGGTCATTGAACCCATGTTCAGTTCCAAACTGGTTTACATCGATCATCTTTCCATCGCTGCTTCTAATTAATATATTACTGGCCCAGCGATCTCCGCGATCGCTCGGGCTGCTGATGTTATGATATTCGTAATGGGTCCATTCTCCTATATTTCCGGGTTTAAAGGCTTTATTATTATAATCGGATGCCAGAAGAGTTTCATTCATGCTGGCTCCCAGCCATACGATCTCATTTTTTGTGACCGTATAATTAATGGAGTCAAGCTCCACAAACCCATCTTTATCCGTAAATCCATACGTGCTCCCGTTATTCACATAGCTGGCAGGAGTAAACCAGCCGGCCGGCTTCTGGAGACAAGATATGAAATAAACTTTTTGATCGGGGACAGGACTACCGTTAAGATCTAAAACTCGTACTTGATAGATAAAACTCGTATTCACCGGTGGATAATTTCCCATGACCCCTGACTCATTTATGCCCCATCCTACGATCCACAACAACACAAAAAAGATGATCACTTTTAGAAAACCGGGTATTTTCATCTTGATACTCCTTAGAGCACGCTGATCTTTCACATTTCGCTACGACAGATGACAATAATGTAGTTTAACATTAATAAGTATAGCTATCAAGTCGATTAAATATGAAAACGTTATGTACCCGGTTTATATCGAATAGTCCATGCATATTGTCGGGGCTAAGGGCCGCGAATGCTAGAATCGTTTATTCACGCCTGTTTCTTTGTGTAAATATTCAGGCCGATCTTCACGTCTTCCCGCCCAGGCACCGACTGGTTGCCCTCGGTCGACGCGACAATGGTGTTCTTACCCGATGACGACAGGCCAAAAGCTTTCGATAAGTCTACCTTGATCGTCAATATGTTACCTTCCACTTGCATTTCAATGTTCTTCATATCAATTGCTCCATACTAAAGTTTTAAGCACTTGAATAAGAAGCTTATCACCATAATAAATACTTTCACATATATGAAATTAAACTGTAAAAAATGGGCATTGTGATCGCAAGGCCCTATATTAGTGGTATTATTTGGTCGCCTTTGTGATCTCGTCGAACATCGAATCGATGCATGGCCGCATTTCCTGGGCAATATCAGCGAGTGAGACGACGCCCACGAGTTGCTGCTTGTCATTTATCACCGGCATCCGCCGGATCCGGTTATCACCCATGACCTTTACTGCGTCCATCACATCGTCGTCTTCCCGGCAGCCAATGATGTCCTTTGTCATGATGTTCGAGATAGGCACGTCTCTCGGGTCCTGCTTATTCGCTACCGCTTTGGTCACGATGGCGCGATCCGTCACGACTCCTTTGACTTCATTGCGTTCTACCACCAGGACCGTGCCCACGTTCTGCTCCTTCATTTTGACTGCCGCATCCGCCGCCGTCGATTTCGTGTCCACGCATGCGATCCCCTTTGTCATCACGTCTTTTACTCTCATATACAGTCCCCCACATTATAGAACCATGTTGACATTTGCGAACATTATAATGACACAAATTTTCTGCGACTCAGAATAGAAATCTATCGATATAATTTAACAAATAATGACGTAAACCATACCAGATCATAATGAAACGAAGGATACGATAAATGCTGATACGGCTATTATCGGGCATGCCCTGGAAGTATAGATACGGCCGGTTTTTGAGCGATATAAAGTGCTATTACTATCAAAAGTTACAAATATAATATTTATATTTCAATAGTAATCTCATATTTGGATTGTGGCAGTGATGGGATTATCGTATAAAGCGCTTGCTAGGGGCATAGCCGTTGCACTCTTCGTTTTATTAACTTGTGTGGCAATTGCAGTACCATTCATCGAATATACAGGTGTAAGCGGCATTATACCGCCGGTTGCACCCGTAGTAAATAATAACCCATGCGATCAAATAATATCTGAAAGCACTTCGCACATCGATCGCATGCAAATGGAAGCATCCGAGGGCAGTAGCGTTCCTGCATCACAATTGGATACTGCACTAAATTCGGATTCGCCGCCCGGTATTTCATATAAAGTGATCACCGATAGGGCCAATGCACTCGATAAGCATCCGATTTTAATGGAAAATCCAAATGCGCATGATCCGACATACCGGGAGCTGCTGGATTTTTTAAGCACAGACGACACGGTGCAAAATAAGTATGTCAACCCGGATTTTACCTGTGCCGATTTTGCCATCGAGCTACAGAACCATGCCGAGAGCCAGGGAATTCAATGTGGGTACACAGGGCTCAATTTTGAAGGCAAGACAAACGGCCACGCAATCGATGTTTTTGATACCATAGATGACGGGCTGGTCTACGTGGACGCTACGGGCGGAAAAATACACATAAATAAGAATCTACAGCCGGGTGACAAGTACTATAACGTAGGCACCATATCCGGCCTGAAAAACTACTGGTAAACATCATTGTCGGTGCCGAGAAGGTAAAATAACGCGGCCATATAGAGCGAATGATAACAGAATAAGCTTGTCGAAAATCGTATATCAGTAGATCATTAGAATGGAATCAGATTCCTGCTCATCCTATACACGGTTACAAAATGACAAAGACATTATATTCTATTTTTATGGTCAACCATTTCGTTTATAGTCCGCTTTCGCGTATTTGAGTAACGTATATTAAGTAATAAGTTATACGGTTTTTATCATCTTGATGGATGATTGAGGACCATATGAAAGGCCACGGATTTATTGTCTACCTGCCTATGATGGGTGATAAATGTGCCTGAAAGTAGCAGTCTTGCGGGCGTCGCAATCGTGGACGATGAGGTCCAGCTGGTGAAGACGTATGAGCTGCTCTTCAAACGAAGACAGATACCAGTTTCGTTTGTCGCCTATGATGGCTGTGCTGCGCTGGATTTTTTTAAGAATGTAAACGTTAGGCCCCGAGTGGTCATCATAGACTACCGGATGCCGCTCATGAGTGGCCTTGAACTGACCAGGGAGATCCTGATGCTGGAGCCCGGTACGAAGATCATTTTCATTAGCGCGGACGAAGATGTCAGGCGGGAAGCGCTTGACGCAGGCGCGGCCGTATTCATGAAAAAGCCAACGCCGATAAAAGATATCACTGAGACCATCAATACGCTGATGAGTACATAGTCCAAATTTTATTGGGCTCAGGATATGAGCTGTTACGCCTGTATGGACGAATTAGAAAAATGAAAATGCCAGAGGACGCTTCGTAATTCTAGCATCTCCAGCCACGTTTACTTCATTTATCGACACTCTTGATTTAGGTACTTTGCCACCCTACGGTTATGTTCTAGCCGGTTTAATGCTCTTGAGTTCGCAATGATCTACCCGGTTGCCTGCATTCGACCATGCTTCAAAGCCGCCACGGAGCTCCATCAATTTTTCGAAGCCAAGCTTCCTGAGCCGGTCGATGGCATCTCCGGCGAGCCTGTCCATGGGGTTCTTCGAGCTCTGGGCCTGGCCGGGACCATAGACTACGATTGATACATTTTTATCTATTGATTCCGGAGAAAGATTGGAGATCTCGGCATCAAATAGATTGCAAGCCCCCGGAATGTGTCCCTTGCAGTAAGCACTTAACTCCCGGACATCGAGTATAAATGGGCTCCTGCCGGACGTTATGCGATTTTTTAAATCATCGACGCTGATATCTTTAACCTGTGCTGTGTACAAATTAATCACCGTTCGTTAATAATAACAATGTTAAGATAAAATTCACTATTATCTATGTTATCATTTGAGCTAAATGCAATATATTACACCGAAATCAAGTGATGCAGACGCTAAGTTTAATAATCGATATTTCTTGAAACGATATGATCGTAAGGTTCCGATAGCTTATTGGTGGAGAAACGCCACAATCATAGCTTCTGAATATCCTAGATGGTCTTTATCAATGACGATGATAGCGATCCGCAGGAATCCCTCGATGTGGGCGCAACCGCCTTCATGAAAAAGCCCGCCTCGATAAAAGCGATCGCCGAGACTATCTATTCGATATTAAATAGTTAACGTCTCCAGATTGAATAACAGCAACATATCCACACAGCTTGACCCCGATGATCGTAATATATCTCCGAGCATTATTTTACAGTATCATTAATTTTAGATAATTTCAATTATTATTCCGGTGGTGTTATAAGCCTTAAGCGATTACTTGTTTATATTTAGCACTTGATATTGGAGCAGTCCTTCAATGAAAAAAGTTGTTACAGCTATTGCCATTATTGTAGTGATTGGATTTGTGGGATTTGGCGTATGGTATCTCACAAATTCCTTGCCAACCAGTTCTGGAAAGCCCGAATCGATAACCGTCGGGATGGAGTCTAACCAGGTGAACTCACTTATCATCATCGCCGACGATCAGGGATATTTCGCCGCCAACGGCCTTAACGTAACCATAAAGAATTATCCCTCTGGTGCCGCTGCCGTCAACGGTATGCTGACGGGCGGGGCGGACATCGCCACGTCCACGGAGTTTGTCATCGTTGGAAAAGCGCTTGCGCACGAGCAAATTAACACCTTTGCGACTATCGACAAGTTCCAGCAGATCGATATCATCGGCCGGAACGAACGGGGGATCGAAAATGCTTCGGGCCTTAAAGGAAAAACGATTGGTGTGCCTAAAAAAACAGCCGCGGAATTTTATCTGGGACGATACCTGGGACTGCATAACCTGAGTATGCAGGATGTGACGCTCGTCGATGTCGCACCTATGCAATCTCCGGATGCATTTTTGAACGGGTCCGTCGATGCAATCGTGACATGGCAGCCATACATAGGGACTATCGAGGAACAGATAGGTAATAGCACAGTCATCTGGCCGGCCCAGAGTGATCAGCCGGCGTATTGTTGTGTGAGCTCCACGGATAATTGGACCTCATTACATCCCGGGGCGATAGACAATTTCCTGAAATCGCTTGACCAGGCTGAGAAATATTCTATCGATCATCCCGATAATGCTAAAGCTATTGTACAGAAGCGCATGCACTATGATGATGCATTCATTACTGCAATTTGGCCTGATCACCAGTTTTCTCTCACACTTGACCAGTCGCTCGTCATGGCCATGGAAGATGAAGGACGGTGGATGATCGCCAATAATCTTACCGCCGAGAAGGCGATACCGGACTACCGTGATTACATCTATACGAAGGGCATCGAGGAAGTAAAGCCGGAGTCGATGAACATTATCGGTTGAAGCGAGCGATCATGAATATCAGCTTTGAGACAGGGGCCAGAACATGAAAAAAATTGTTGCAGCGGTAGTTGTTATTGTTGTTATCCCATTGGTTGGGTTTGGTGCATGGCATCTTATGGATCACACTACAACCTCTTCAGGTACGCCCGAGCCGGTTACAATAGGAGTCATGCCCGTTGGATCATCTGCATTAATATATATTAGCGAGGATCGGGGTTTCTTTGCCCGTAATGGCCTTAATGTGACCATACAGGATTATAGTTCTGGGTTAACTGCGGTTAATGGATTATTGGCTGATGATGTTGATGTGTCGGTATCAACCGAGTACCCTATTGTAGGAAAAGCATTTAAAATAGATAATATCAGCATTATTACTAGTATCGATAAGTACAAGACGGTATATCTTATAGGCAGACAGGACCGCGGTCTTGAAAATGTTTCAGACCTTAGGGGAAAAAGGATAGGCGTAGTCAGAGGAACGATATTAGAATTTTATCTTGGCAGATACCTTGATCTGCATGGTATTAGCATTCAGGATGTAACACCTGTAGATCTCCAGCCATCACAATACGTTGATGCCATTGCCAATGGCAGTGTCGATGCGGTCATGGCTGAGGATGTATTTATAGACCCGATTAAAGAACGATTGGGCAGCAATGTTGTATTATGGCCTGCGCAAAACCAACAGGAAGCATTTTGGACAATTAATTGCAGAGATAACTGGCTATCGAGTCATCCTGAGACTATAAACAAGCTCCTCCGATCGCTTGACCAGGCAGAAGAGTATTCTGTTATTCACCCTGATGAATCGAAAGCGATAGTTCAAAAAAGGTTGAATTATACCGATGCATATATGGTGACTCTCTGGCAGGACCACCAATTTTCTCTATCGCTTGACCAGTCACTGCTCATCGCTATGAACGATGAAGGGCGGTGGATGATCAATAACAACCTCACAAGTGAAAAGGCCTTGCCGAATTATGGCAACTACATATACACAAAGGGCCTTGAGGCTGTTAAGCCGAATGTGGTGAATATACGCTGAACAGAGGTATTATGAAGCTCAAGACACAGCTGGTCATAAGCATGGTCGTTTTCGGCTTAGCCCTGCTCATCATCGCCGTTTCTGTGATCACGACTAATCAACAAGTGGACCGACTGAATAATCAGGAAACGATTGCAAACAATATCGAGTTACAGGTCAGTGAGCTTAGCTATTTATCGAATGATTATCTCCTTTACGATGAAGGCCAGCAGGTTGATCGATGGGACTCGAAATTTTCTTCGATATCCGATGACGTGTCGAACCTGTCCGTGGACACGCCGGATCAGCAGGTGCTTGTCAATAACATAAAGGAAAGTCAGCAGCGGTTGAAAGATGTATTTAATGATGTAGTAGCACATGCTGCGGCAGAAAATCAATCTCAGGATAATACGATCAACAAAGCATTTATACAGGTCTCATGGAGCAGGATAGGAGTCCAGATAGAGGGGATGGTCTTTGATGCGTCACGATTATCGCAAAAACTGGGCGATGAAGCGGATCAACAGAAGCAAATAAATAACCTGCTCATATCCGCCCTTTTGGGAATATTTGCCATATTTCTTCTCACCAATTATTTACTGATATATAGGAGCACAATAAAATCGATTACAAATCTACAGGCTGGAACAAAAATTATCGGTGCCGGCAATCTTGATTTTACCATAGAAGAGAAAAAGGGTAATGAATTTTTCGAATTGTCTCATGCGTTTAACCAGATGACGGCTCAACTGAAGACCATCACTACATCCAAAGCGGACCTTGAGAAGGAGGTCACCGAGCGCAAGCGGGCAGAGATAGAGCTACAACAAAAGCAAGAGGAACTTGAATCACAGGCGGAAGAGCTGCAATCCCAGGCGGAGGAGCTTAGTGCTAATAACGAGGAGCTTGGAAAACAAATTACGGAACGCAGACATGCTGAAGATGTACTGCAAACTACCATGCAGCGCTTCTACACCATACTTTCAGGTATGTATGCGAGTATTCTGCTTGTGTCGGAAGATGACCGGGTCGAGTTCGCCAACCAGGCATTCTGCGATTATTTCGGCTTGAAGGGCTCGCCTTCGGACTTGATGGGGCTAGCTGCGCCCGATATGATCGAGAAGATCAGGAATGCCTATTTATATCCTGACAAAGCGGTCGCTCACATTAGCGAAATAGTTAGCCGGGAACAGCCGGTAAAAGGCGAGGAAGTTTCCATGCAAGGCGGCCGGACGTGTCTGCGAGATTTCATCCCCTTAAAAGTCCATGGAAACCCATATGGCCGGTTATGGCTTCATATGGACATCTCCGAGCGCAAGCGGGCTGAGGAGGCGCTGCAGGAAAGTGAGAATCGCTATCGGACACTGTTCAGCGGGATGACTGAGGGTTTTGCCCTGCACGAGATCGTTTGCGATGATAAGGGCGTGCCTGTGGATTATAGGTTCATTGACATCAACCCGGCATTTGAGCGGTTAACGGGATTAAAAAAGGAGAGTGTCGTGGGTAAGCTGGTAAGTGTGGTATTGCCTGACAATGACCCATACTGGGTCGAGACCTATGGCGCAGTAGCCCTGACGGGCGAGCCTGTCCACTTCGATAACTATTCGTCTACGTTAAACAAGTATTATGAGGTCTTCGCCTATCGTCCCGCACCATGTCAGTTTGCGGTAATATTCTTAGATGTCACCGAGCCCAAGAAAGCCGAGAAAGTTCTGCGAGAGACCCGGGATTACCTTGAGAGCCTGATAAACTATGCGAATGCGCCGATCATTGTCTGGGGCAATGATTTCAAGATCACTCGGTTTAATCATGCTTTTGAGCACTTGACCGGCTATAATTCTGACGAGGTTGTGGGTAAAGAATTAGACCTGCTCTTCCCGCAGGAAAGTAAAGATGGATCCCTGGATAAGATTAAGCGTACGCTCGCGGGCGAATACTGGGAATCAGTGGAGATCCCCATTCTCAGAAAAGATGGAAAGACAAGAATAGCATTGTGGAACTCTGCAAACATCTATGGGGAGGATGGTAAATCTTTGATGGCCACGATCGCGCAGGGGCAGGATATCACGGAGCGTAAACTGGCCGAGAAAGAACTTTTAGAGGCTAAGATGCAGGCTGAGTTGTACCTAGATCTTATGGGCCACGACATCTCGAACATGCACCAGATCGCCATAGGACAGCTTGAGCTGGCCAAAGACATCATTAATACAGATAGCAAACTCGAGGCCGCTGATGGGGGAATAATCGATGTTTCCCTCGAATCTTTGTGGAGGAGTGCCGGGCTCATCGATAACGTGAGGAAACTACAGAAGATCCGGTCGGATGATGTCAAGAATAAAGAGATAAATCTCAACGATTTGCTCATCGATATTACAAAGCAATATGATAGGCAGTATCCGAAAAAAGTTATTAAGATCGACTCAAGTGAGCGCTCACATGTCGTTAAGGTCAATGAGCTGATACGGGATGTGTTCACGAATCTCATTGGTAATGCCATCAAGCACTCGAGCGGCAGCGAGCTAGATATATCTGTCAAGCTCGAAGATGTCCGAGATCATAGTAAAAAATACCATATGGTTTCTATCGAGGATAACGGCCCGGGTATTCCAGATGACATGAAGGATAAGATATTCAACCGACTACAGCGGGGAGAGACGAAGTCCAGAGGAATGGGCCTCGGCTTATACCTGGTAAGATCTTTGGTCGAAAGCTATCATGGAAAAGTGTGGGTCGAAGATCGCATCCAGGGAGACCATACGAAAGGCAGTAGGTTCGTGGTCATACTGCCGGCTATCGAGGACTAAACATTTTTTACAAATAGTGATTATTTCCATTACAAAATATTTATATTATCCAGTCGAGGTTTTATTTCAGGCCGATGGTATTATATTCTATCAGTAAAAAAATGGCTATACTTAGCGCTATTGTTGGAGCAGTATGATTAAGAAAAAGGAGTCAACGGGCAAAAAGCGAGTGGTATCAAAAAAAGACTCGCGGAGCGAGCACGAAATGTGGATGGAAAAGCTCCAGTTTTTATGCGATGCTATGGAGTCCACCTCACAACCTTTCGGCGCCGGCAGCCCCGAAGGCTCAACGACGATCTTTAATGAGGCTTTTTGCCACCTCACGGGCTATACCCGAGAAGAGCTCTACCAGGTGAACTGGGCTACTGACCTGACCACGCCCGACTCCCGTGCGGGCGAGCTTAAGGCGATGGAAATACTCGACCGCACACATCTGCCGCAGCGGTATGAGAAATATTATAAAAGAAAGGACGGCTCCATTGTACCTATCGAGCTTTTCGCTCATGTTGCTCTGGATACACAGGGCAAGATTTTATTTTATTATTCATTCATCACTGATATTTCCGAGCGCAAGCTAAAGGAAGAAAAGATGCAGTGGGTCAACCGGGCTTACAGGATGCTATCCACATGCAAAGAAGCGATGATACGAGCGAGGAATGAGCCGGCCCTTTTGAACGATATTTGTAAGGTCATGGTCGAGGTGGGTGGATATCGCCTCGCATGGATCGGCTATATCGAAGACGACGAAATGAGGACAGTCCGCCCCGTAGCCCGCGCCGGCTATGACGAGGGTTATGTGGATGCTCTTCATATCGCCCTGAACGACCCGATACGCGGTAACGGCCCGACGGGCATTAGCCTCAAGACAGGAAAACCATATGGATCCAGAAATGTACGGGCGGACGGGGAGATGCAGCCATGGCGCCAGGAGGCGCTAAAGCGTGGATACCTGTCTACCCTGAACCTCCCCATCATGTATGAAAAGCAGATCCTGGGCACGTTAGTGATATATTCGAGCTTTGCAGGATCCTTTGACGATGAAGAGCTCCTACTGTTGCAGGACCTTGCGGATAACCTGGCCTATGGCGTAAAAGCGATAAGGGATCGCCTGGGGCGGGATAAGGCTGAAAAAGAGATATTACGAGCACGGGATGAGCTAGAAAAAAGGGTATCTGAAAGGACGGCTGAGCTGACGGAAAAGCAGGAGGAGCTCGAAGTCCAGGCAGAGGAACTTCTGACGAACAATGAGGAACTCGAGGAACAAATTCAAGAGCGTAAACGGGCTGAAGCCGAACTGCTTCGCAGTGAGACCCTCCTTGCGAAATCACAGGAGATGGCCCACATCGGAAGCTGGGATCTGGACCTGGCGACGGGGGAGATTAATCGATCGGATGAATCCTACCGGATCTTTGGTGTCGGACCCGGGAGCGCCAGGCTCGATCAACGGGAATTTCTGGACTTTATCGTCCCAGGGGACAGAGAGCGTGTCGAGAATACGATCAATTCTTCTGGGAAGACCGGCGAGCATTATGACATTATATATCGTATCAGGCGAAAGGATGGCAAAATAAGGATCTTATCGAGTCACGGTGAGCCAATAAAGGATGGCTTCGGACGTATCACCAGGATGTATGGCACCAACCAGGACATCACTGAGCGTGTGCAAGCCGAAGAGGCTGCAAGGGCGAGCGATGTGCGATTCCGGTCGCTGATCCAGAACGCGTCGGATATCATCCGTATCCTGGACAAAGATGGGCGTATAATCTATGATTCGCCGTCCTCCGAAAAGATCCTTGGATATCCACCCGGACATATGCTGGGGAAATCGCCCCTGGAATCCATGCACCCGGACGATAGAGCGCGCATGGAGAACGAACTGAACGAAGTGTATAAATCAGTAAATCCTGGAACAACCAGTGAGTTCAGGATCCGGAAAGCCAATGGTGAGTACCTGGATGTAGAATCGATCGGCGTGAACATGATCGGTGTCCCTGGCGTCGACGGTATCGTGGTCACGACGCGGCCGATCACGGAACGTAAGCGGGCTGAGAAGGAGCTACTGGATGCAAAAATGCAGGCCGAGCTTTATCTGGACTTGATGGGGCATGATATCTCGAACATGCACCAGGTAGCAATTGGCCAGCTTGAGCTGGCTAAAGATATTATTAAGATGGATGGTAAGCTTGAGGCGGAAGATGAGGAGATGATCGATGCTTCGCTCGGATCTTTGTGGAGAAGCGCCAAGCTTATCGATAATGTGAGAAAGCTCCAGAAGATCCGGTCAGAGGAGGTTAAAAACAAAGAGATATGCCTCGATGAAATGCTTGCCGGTATCGTAAATCAATATGTTGGACAGTATCCAGAAAAAGTGATCAAGATCGATGAGAATGAATGTTCTCATATCGTTAAGGCCAACGAATTGCTTCGGGACGTGTTCACGAATCTCTTAGGTAATGCCATCAAGCATTCGAACGGTTCTAATATTTACATCCGGGTCAAGATTGAAGACGCTCAGAAGGATGGAAAAAAGCACTATAAGGTTTCCATCGAGGATAACGGCCCGGGCATACCGGATGACATGAAGGATAATATCTTCAACCGCCTGCAAAGAGGAGAGACGAAAGCCCGAGGCATGGGCCTCGGCTTATATCTGGTAAGATCCTTGGTCGAGAGCTATAATGGAAGAGTGTGGGTCGAGGATCGCGTTCAGGGTAATTATGCGAAAGGCAGCAAGTTCGTAGTCATGCTCCCGGCAATAGATATATTAACTTGAAAGAAATTCGATGGAACGATAATCTGCGGACACTCAGTCTATTTTTTTCTATATTTTAGATCATATGCACCGGCTGAGTTGAACGATTATCATACGCGTCCCATTTCACCTTTGTACATAGCCATTTCCATAAGCGGTAGTTTCTGCCTATGGCCGCATTTTGGACAGACCAGATACTCAGTGATATTGTCGCCATAACCAAATTCACATACGTCGACCAGCTCATTAATGAATACGTGGCTACAATCCTTACAAATCATACCAATCACGCCCTTTTTAGATCTATCATTTTATAATTTATCGATCATACCTTAACGATATATTTATGTATGGTATAAGGAAAGATACTTCCGATATATAATACTTTCCATTAATCAATAGAAGGTATCCATCGTGAGAGTTATTTTAAGCGTAAAATACGAAAGGCCATGCGGTTAAGCTCAAAACGCTTTCATAGATTGCCAGTTAGCAAATGGGTCACAATAATTATGAATGCCAGTATTATAGGACCCTGAAGTTTATATTTTTAAGCAATTCTATAAATCGCGTGAGGCGGAGGTTTTTCGGGTTTGCTCGGAGCGAGCGAAGCGAGCGAAGGGATGCGTAGATGACGGGGTAATGGATGTGGCCTTTTATGGCCATGTCGCTTAGCGCTTGCGGAGCCTGACGGAGCGAAGCGAACTTCAGGCGAGGGTGCGAGCGCGACCCCGGCATTAAACTCGAGGGCCATTCGGCCCGGTCAAGCACCCGAAAAACCGCAGCAGGCTGGCCGAAGGCCAGCCGTCGAACCGCGTGAAAGAAAATAAAAAAACCCAAGTTTGGGTAGTAATTGACAGTGCAGGGGACGAGATTCGAACTCGCGAAATCCTTCGATACAGGACCCTGAATCCTGCGCCTTTGACCTGGCTTGGCAACCCCTGCATTACGTTAAAATCGGCTTATACAAGCGTACACGCCTGCGGAATCTAATAGGCCCTACATAGTATTTAAACTTTTTTAGATAGCCACCGCAGATTCAATAAAAATACATTCTAAATACTGTAAATAAGCCCGTGCGAGTTCTATTAACGCAGCTCCACCGCAGTAGACCCATTCACATTCATGTCCAGCGCATACGCTGCATTTATCGCATTAACGCCCGGCCTGGTCACCCAGCCATATTCTGCCGTCGCGTTGCCGCCGACGGTCGGCACGGTAATGAACAATCCGGTAGACGTACCAGACCCTTTCGGACCCAGCTGACCCATACCCACATTATTATTCGATAGCGTGAACTGGATCATGCACCCGTCAGGGACCGGACGGCCAAGCCCATCCGTTACGTAGGCTGTATACGTCACATGATCATTACCATTCATACCCATTGAACTCGGGCCGTTGACCGTTATGTTATTAGGCCGCGTGAAGACGACCGCGGTCATGGCTACTGTCTGGCCCGGCATCAGCGAGAATGGCTCAGAGAGGCCTTCGCCGATCAGCAGCTTGCCATCGTTCACGCTGACATAAAGATCGGCTTTTAGACGATACGAGCGGTCATAATCCCCTGAATTGATATTATAGGTGTTCTTCACCACGGTGAAATTGTAAAAGCCGTGCTCATCCGACTTCACATGATATAGTTCTTTCCTTGTGTTATTCGCGTCCACGAGCGCAAGGTCAGTATAGGAGATCTCCGAGGCGTCGAACATGACAGCCCGGGATACGACTGTGCCCGATGTCGCATTATTGTATGGAGATACGCCGCTGTTGATCTTGACCCAGTTAGAGATCTGCGATATGAAATTATTGACAACGCCAGCGACACGATCCAGTAGCTTGCCATTCGGCTGGGCCACTGATACGACGGTGGTCTGGTTCTTATCGATGAACAGGTTCATGGTACCGTAGCCGGTGTCCGTATTGGGGTGATCGATGGACGCCGATGTCGAAAAGTTCGAAGCATGCGAATTTTCCGAGCCCGTATAGACCGCAGTGACTCTAGCCGGACCCTGCGACGCTATCGTGGAGAGTGAATAATATCCATGCCTGCCCGCACCGTCAAGCCCTGTCACCGCACCGCTGCCTTCGCCATAAGCCGTATAGACCAGTACGTTATCCGTGGGCATCCCGTCGACGAACACATAGCCGGAGATATTGTAAGATGTATGCGCCGGTGAACGAGCGGAGGTGTCGGCAAGTGCCATGGGCGTGATCGCGAAAAGGCAGATCGTGGCCACTAAGATTATTAGCGATATATTAATAGCCGGAATCTTGCCATGTTCGAAACTCATTTTAGACCTCACTATTCGCTCGCACAAAAAAGGCTTTTTAAGTGCCCCACACGATGTTTGATCTTACCACCTGTCAATACGATATTCATATGGGCTCTCGCCTGTGCTGACTTTACTTCTTTTTTGTTTTTCGCAATACGATCACGATCACGATGATCGCGAGGATATTGAACGCGCCAAGAATGATATACATCAGTTGCCTGGCATACTCTGTGTCCATCTTTTGCGATATGGCCGCCTCAAGCGAAGTGCTATTCAGCGTCACGTTATAGTACTTATTTTCTTTACGGCTCACGGAGATATTATCTTCCCACGTTGGATATCCGGTCCGCGCCACCTGCACTTCCATCGGCCCGTACGTAACGTTCACGTTATAGAAGCCTGTATCGTCGGTTTTACCTTCGTATACTTTACCATATATGATGGGTGAGTCGTTCCGAAGCGAGCTGAAGACGATAGACTGATAAGTGATAGGTTTGCCATGAGTATCCGTCACATAGCCATGGACGCGCTGGTTCAGTGTATTCCCGTCCTTGAGATCGACATCAGTCGCGATCATGTGCTGCCAGTCCGTGTTGATCCCGTCCGGGGTCTTCTGCGTGGCATTCACGAATGCGGAATCGAGGTCTTTGTCCTTGTCAAAGCTCGCCATGATGTCCAGCAGGGACTGGTTGCCATATTGCTGTGCGACGTACTCGATGATCAAGCCGGACTGGGCTTCCGTCGCGGCCATGTCTGCTGCCGTCGTTTCAGGATAGGATGCACGCTGCTCGTATAGGTTCAGCTGGTCGATGGTCATGAGCGTGCCGCTTCGATAGCGATTATCGATGAGTGTTCTCTCGCTCTGATTCAGCTCGCCGGAGACATACTTGGCCAGGCCCTCGCTGAACCACAGCGGTAGATCGTACTTACTGTTGGTCAGGTTACTGCGCGTCGAAATACGGGCCATGTCCAGGGCCATCTCAGACTTGAAATCCGGCACTAGTTCCGGTGCCTTGATCAGGATAGTCCCTTTATTGCCATCGCCATACCAGTTATCCGTTTCCGAATCCGATAGGTTGGCATTTTGAAGGATCTCCCTGTACTCGTCATGGCTGGAAGCGAGAATGACCTTGGTATGATACGGGTAAATGCCGTAAAAATCATCGACTTGCGTATAAGCATATGTCATATTCGAGTAGATATCGCTGATCTGCATGGGAGTAAAGCCATCGGCATTATAGTAGATATCAAAGAATGCGCCTTTATCTACGGCGAAACTGCTGAGCGGCTGCGGCACGAAGCCCTGCACGAACGAGCCGATTTCCCATGACGGGGCGGTGGCGGCATGCGCAGGTACGGCTAGGAAGATAGCTGTCGCCGCTAAAAATAATATGAGCATCCTGAATACACGGTGCATAAGTCCCACTGCCACGTTATTTACACTTGATGTAGATATAAATCCTTTATCTCATAATCGTTGAAGATATTTGAGCATGCTGGTATTTTTGAAGACACTAAGCTTAAAGAAGACACTATCCACAAAGATAAGTAAGACACGATACGATCCTCACAAAGACACAAAGACAGAATATCTGTTCAATAAAAGCCTCCGGCGGCTTGGCGACCCGATTTTTATTGTATAAGCCTCCGGCGGCCGGGCGACTATGTATAGTACCTACAAATTTAATCCTTGATCTGCGAATAATGATACACTAAACATCACACAGCCGCCGGAGGCTTTCACTAAACTGAGTAATGTCTTTGTGTCTTTGCGTCTTCATGTCTTTGTGAGAAACGTTTTGTGCCTTATTCAACTTCGTGGGTGGTGCCTTCTTAAATCTTAGAGTCTTCAAAATGCAACCGCAATGATAATTAAGCCTGATGCTCATTATTATTCAAATAAAAATCCAGATAGAAGTTGTTATCATGAGTATATTGATCGCATTGGCCGGTAAGCCGAACTGCGGCAAATCCACGTTCTTTAAGGCCGCCACACTCGCAGACGTCGAGATCGCTAACTACCCATTCACCACCATCAAGCCGAATTTAGGGGTTTCCTATGTAAGGTCGAAGTGCCCCTGTAAAGAGCTTCATCTCACGTGCCCGAAGTGCATGGATGGCGAGCGCTACATTGCAGTCGAGCTGCTGGACGTTGCAGGCCTGGTCCCGGATGCGTATAAGGGCAAGGGCCTGGGCAATGCATTTTTAGACGATATGCGGCAGGCACAAACGATCGTACATGTGGTGGACGCGTCGGGCGGGACGGACATCGAGGGTAATATCGTCCCGATAGGAACTCATAACCCCCTGGACGACATCCATTTCCTTGAGAACGAGATCACCATGTGGATGTACAGCATCCTGAACAAGAACTGGGTCAAGCTGTCGAGAAAGAGCGCTGCTGCCAGTGGCGCGAGGATCGAGGACGTGGTCGCCGAGCAGCTTGCTGGCCTTGGCATCGACAGCATCATGGCACGCAAGGCTCTACTCGAGGTCGGTCTCGCAGAAAAGCCGGTCGCGAACTGGACCGATGAAGATATGATCGAGCTTTCCGATTACCTGCGTAAGATCAGCAAGCCTATCCTGATCGCAGCCAACAAGGCGGACATCGCCTCTCAGGAGAACCTCGATAAGCTGAAAGAGCTGGAAAAAGAGGGATATAAGGTCATCACCTGCAGCGCCGGCATCGAGCTCGCACTGCGCAACGCGTCCACGCATAAGTTCATTGAGTATATGCCCGGGGACAGCGATTTCAAGATCCTCAACCCCGAAAAATTGAACGCACAGCAAAAGGGCGCGCTGGAAGCGATGCGCACGTTCATTAAAAAGAACGACGGGACAGGTATCCAGAAGTGCCTGAACGAGGCGGTGTTCGACCTTTTAGGCTACATCGTCGCCTACCCGGTAGAGGATGAGAGCAAGTTTACCGATAAGAAAGGCAATGTCCTGCCAGACGCCTTCCTGATCAAAAAGGGCTCCAATGCCCGCGACCTTGCCTTCAAGGTGCACTCTCAGATCGGCGAGTCATTCCTGTTCGCCGTGAATGCGCGCACCAAGATGAGACTGGGCGAGAAATACGAATTGATGCCCAACGACATCATCAAGATCGTCTCGACCAAGTAATCCAGTCGAGCACCGGGGTGCCTGGCTTAAACCACGGCTGTGCACCTTTTTTTTTAAATAGCCTCCGCATGTCGGAGGCTACTCCAGGAATTTGACCTCCGCTTCCCTTTTCGGCTTCAAGACAAGTGGTGTCGGTTCGAGCTTTTTATCCGTCACTCCGATGCGCATCATGGTATTGAAGAGGTCATTGGCCTTTTTAAGGTGCTTTCGAGTGGCTGCGGCCGACTTATCCTTGCCTTTATCCTCGAAGATACGGAGCGCTTCGTTATATGCGGCGATGGAACTGTCACACGCCGATATGGCACTCTCGTAGTGCTGCTCGCGGAAATTAATTTCAGCCATCGTGACATAGGTCTGGCCGATGCTGACCTTCATAGTCGCATATCGCTCCGGAATAGCACTCAGACTGGCGGCCTTCGCCACGGACGAGTACGCGGTCAGCGCGAACTGGGCGTGCGAGAGGGACTCGTCGAACATGCGGGACCTGGCGAATACTTCGCTCACGATCGTATGCGTCGTCCCAAGGTTCGACATTAGCATGGCGTTCTCTTCCGCAGACTTACGCGGAGTGAAAAATTTCGTGGCATCCCCATACAGTGCGAGCGCCTTCTTAGCAGATTCAAGTGCTTCATCATATTTTTTCGTATGGCTGTACTCCTCTGCCATCAGCGTATATGCGTACGCCGCTTTACCCCGGCATGACGCCACGTCCCATGGCGAAGTCCCTGCCGTTAAAATATTCCCAGCTTCCTCGAAAGCCTCTGCTGCGCCCCTGTAGCTTTTCACTGTGCCCTTCGCTTTTCCCAGAGCCAGGTAAGCTTTACCGAGCTCTATCTTGATCATGGCGTAGGCGACGGGATCATCCGTAAGCCGGCTCGAGGTCAGTGCCTCATAAAGGATCGCCAGTGCTTTACTGGCATATTCCTCCGAGCTGTCAGCCTCGGCTAGCCTGCGGTAAACGCCCGCTGCAATGTATAGTATGTTATTGTGCTCGTCCTGCGTGAAGGTTTTTGACATGATCGCCTTATCCAGCATCGCCGCTGCCAGGTCAAGGCTTTCGCGCCGGCCGGTGCGGTCGAACAGCGTCGCGTACGAGCCGATCAGCTTATTCTCCAGCTTCGACAGGTCCGGCTCGCTCATCCTGGAAGTGCAGAGCATATAGATGGAGCCTGCGTACCTGAAAGCGTGTGATGAGATTCCTCCGTGTGCCGAGCGTTCCGTAATATCAAAAAGAGTATCGATCACATACCAGGTGACCTCATAGCATCCTGTTTTCGCGCTCTCGATCCCGGCTTCGGCTATAAGCGATACAGCTGTAGAGGACAGTGAGATAGCTTTCTGGTTGTCAAATGGCGCCTTCGGCGCCAGTGCTATGCGCTTCATTTTTTCAAGCGCTTCATATACCGGATCCAGGTCGCCGGAAACATACAATTTTTTCATCAAGGCTTCCAGCCTCGAGGCAGCTGGTATACCTGAGTCGGAGCCGATGGAGCGCTCGAGCCCTGAGGAGGCATGATCGCGCTTGATGTCTGTCAGCAAGTCGTCGATCATCGTACGCGGCTTCAGGCTTGTTACCATGTGGGCGAGGAGCACGACGGCCGATACGGCAGCCAGGAGCGATAATGCAGCGGAGGCCCATGCGTCGAAAGCTGCGAATAGCTGCGGCCTGAAGGCAAGGTCGCAGGCAATGAAAATCAAGGGCAGCAGGATGAGACTGCCACAAAGTGCAAGCGCCTTCGATCGTAGCGGGCTGCGGCTCTCCATGGTGCCATAAAAAGCCGACGACAGGTACCATAGAAAAGCGACCGATAGGACTGCCGCACAGAAGATGATGGAGTCGCAGATCAAAAGCGTACTTAGCAGCGCATTTTTTTCATCCCGGTTCATCGCCACGCCTGACAGGAACGATACGCCGACGATCAGTATCAGGACAAGCGAGAATACGGAAACGATCGTGGCCATGGAGAGGTCGATATCCGGATCTTCAGGCATATCCGCTGCCGGCTTCGCCGGGATCAAAGCCTTAAAGTCCGGTACCTGGAGATCCGGTAAAATTTTCATATATGAATAATTCACATTATATATATTTAATACTTATTGATTAAATGATACAGTATGATCCACTCGCCCTATAATCGCCTGGACATGTATGGGCCCTCGTAGTCGTAGCCCAGCCTCTTATAGTATTCTCTGGCGCCTATACCGCTGAGCACGGCGATCTTGCCGAATCCGGCTTCTTTCGCAAGGCTTTCGGCCTTTTTGATCAGGAGGCCGCCATATCCCTTATGCTGCCACTCCTCGCCCTTTTCGCCGATGGGCACCATCTTACCGTATACATGCAGCTCCCTTATGACTGCTGCACCCTCCAGCTCCGGCCGGTGCGGCCGGCATGGGAACCGAAGCCTCGTGAACCCGATGAGCGCGTCAATATCAGTCTCATCGAATGAAATGAAGTGCTCCTTGCCGCCGCAGACGTCATAGGCCTCGACGTTCAACACGACAGAGCCCGGATCGGCTTTCTCGCCGCTCAGCAGCTTATGGCCGATCTCGCGGCAGCGAATGCAATTACAGTGTTTGCCCTCCTTTTTCAGTATGCCGTCGGCAAGCTGGCGCACGTTGCTTTTAAACACGCCATCGACTATGTGCTTTATGGGAATGTCGCGCTGTATGCGCTGCAGCCTGACCCATTTCGGCAGCCGCTCCTTAATGCCGGCGATCAGGATGGCTGCTTCGTCACTCAGCAATGGCTTATATTCCCCGCGTTCCCACATATCATAGAGCCTTGTCCCTTTCGTGACCAGCGTCGGGTATATTTTCAAATAGTCCGGGCAGAAGCGGCTGTCCGTGAACAGCATATCGAACATACGAAGATCTCGCTCGACGTCAGAGCCGGGCAGCCCTGGCATCATGTGGAAACCTGCCTTGATGCCGGAGTCGCGCAAAATACGGTTCGCCTCCACGCTGTCGGCCACCGTGTGCCCGCGCTCGATCCGCTTTAGCACATACTCATAGGTACTTTGCACGCCCAGCTCCACCTTGGTCACGCCCATGTCAAGCATGCGATCGATGTGCTGCTCCCGGCACCAGTCCGGCCTCGTCTCGAAGGTCATGGCCACGTTGCGGATCGCGGAAGTCTCGTTGGCCTTCTGCGCGTCCTCCAGGTAGGTCGTCTTCACTGGCGTGACATTGCCAAAGTCGTTCATGGCTTCCAGGCACCTGCGCACGAACCACTGCTGGTAGTCCAGCGGCCTGGCGGTCATCGTGCCGCCCATGACGATCAGCTCGACCTTATCCAGCTCATGGCCGATCTGCTTTAGCTGGCTGAGCCTGGCCGTGACCTGCTTATATGGGTCATAGCCTTCCTGTATTGCCCGGAGGGCAGCCGGCTCGGCACCCGTGTAGCTCTGGGGCGAATTAAAGATGGAGTCCACGCCGCCAGGGCAGGGCACGCATTTACCGTGCGGGCATTTATAGGGAGAGGTCATCACCGCTACGACCGCTACGCCCGACATCGTCCTTACGGGCCGCTTTCGGAGGATGCCGAGCACCAATTCATATTCGTCGCCCTCCGCTACGCCTAAAATATCGGAGTTACGCGGCAGCTTAGAAAGGCGATGAGCTATGCTCACCTGCTTCTTCGCCTTATTTAATTCGTCCTGCGACGTGACGTCGCCGGCGATGATCAGCTCGATAAGCTCCCTGCAAGCGGCCTGCGTATTTTCCATGTCAACGCAATTAGTACACTGTGGCATATTCTATTTTTCCATA
This sequence comes from uncultured Methanocellaceae archaeon, assembly GCA_963780665.1. GTDB lineage: Archaea > Halobacteriota > Methanocellia > Methanocellales > Methanocellaceae > Methanocella. Next base: position 419,396 of record CAWACJ010000004.1, read on the forward strand.
AGGAAATAGCGTTAAGTCAAACAAGCGATCTAAAGCCCCGGAAGCATATCACTTGAAGAGACATAGGATATTGCAGTCTTTAATATGGTCGTTTTAGTGATTTTTGGCTTCGGCGACCAACAAAAGATATATCAATGAATTCCTGACCATGTACTCAAACCACGATAGTGTTCGTCTATGGATCGTTAGAGAGCCAATATATATCGGGGATATACATATTTTTATAATAGGTAGTATTATGGCGGGTAGACATATTGGGAACCATATTTTATTATTGTTATCAATATTTTTTATGATCTTCATGGCGCCTATCGTGGTTTCAGCACAATCTCCAGTTGTCGTTTCTCTATCTCTTTCGCCGGGACCGAGTAATGAATATACTGGTTGGCCTTTGAATATAGGCGGTACAATTTTTGATGGGGATCGCAGACCGGTTTCCGGTGCAGTAGTTAAGCTATGGCAAAATGGGCAGCTAGTCCATAATGGTTATCGCTCTGTAAATGTCTCAAACCCAGTAATTTCCCGATATTACAGTCCTGAAATTAATGATTTTGGGGGTGTTGATCTGGGTGGTTTTTATTCATTTTCTGGATTGTATCCGGGGATCTATGAGATTACAGTCGAAAAAGAGTCTTATAATACGTCCGTTGTGTTCGATGCGAACGCTTCCAATGCGTTAAATCATGGCATGATCAGTTTAGACATCTGGTTGGATAACTATCATGGGCCCGTATGGACACAGGAGCAGCTTTCCAGCAAAGGCGCTATAACCGGTGTCGTATACGATACTAGTGGACAGATCGCGCGGAAGCCTCTGATAACATTAGAGCAAAACGGGCAGATAATGAACATACCATACAATCCTAGGTACGCCTATAACAATGGGACATACGTATTCAAGTATCTTTTACCCGGTCAGTACCAGGTAGTCGCGGAAGTAAACGGAAATTCGAGCTTGCCGGCCAATGTGACTGTAAATAATGGTACGGTATCAGCTAATCTGAAAATACAAGATCTATATGTCCAGCCAACCACGGAGCCTGCATGGATCACACCGGTCGGATCTGTCACACCACATCCCTCCCCCTCGTTCGGTATTTTAACAACATTAACCTCGCTGATACTAATTCTGGTATACATGGGAAGAACTGGGTTGAAGCGTTAACGATTAAAAAAAGGTCTTTCGACTGCTCCGGAGATCACGATCTGTTTAAACAGCAAACTGTTTATATACCAATATTAATAGTTGTTTATCAAACTAAACCGTTATCAGCTTGATATTTCAATGAATAACCGTTTGGTTTTAGAATAATAAAGATCATTCCATATGGAGCTAGATGATGGGCAAAACCCTATACAGGTTCATTGCGCTGCTGGCCATTTGCTTATACCTTACGTCTTTTGCAGCTACGGCTATGGCTCAGACAACGTCCACATCCATAAAGATCCAGCTTCAGACGAATGGCGATTCCATATGGACAACCGAGAAGAAGATACCGCTGGAAACCCCCGATGACGTGGCCGGGTGGGATGCGACGGCAGCAAATGGCACTGACAGCTATAAGGCCGACTTCGAGTCTCAGATGAAGAGCTATGTCGCGAGGATCAGCGGAGATGCAGGCAGGCCTATGGAGGTGCGGGACGTCAACGTGACCGTGGAGAAGTCGCAGCCGTACACGACGTCGGATAACGGCTCCGTGATCTATGGCGTGATCAGGTACCAGTTCACCTGGACGAACTTCGCGATGGTAAGAGGCGATGTCATAGAGGCAGGCGACGCATTCGTGGACGGCCTGGTCTTGAACAAGGGCGACTCGGTAAGGATCATACTGCCGCCGAATTATAAGATCTCGAGTGTCTCGCCGGCATACGATGACTTTAACGATAAGTACCAGCCAGAGGTCATATGGTATGGCGATTCCGTCAATAGTACAAATCAAGGCATGCGCCTTTTCGCGTCGGGAGAGCCTTCGATCACTATACAGCAAGAATCCGGATCGCTTTTTAGCTTTGGCTGGTGGATGCTGATACCGGTCATTATTTTATCGGCATTGATAGGTTTTGGAGCGGCTTACATACTATACCGTAAAAAAGAATCGCCATATGTGCCGGCTATCACGCCTGAGGCAGTCATTGAATCGCCGGGATCTGAGGCAGAACAGCCTGTCATGCAGCCACTACAGGCAGGCAGCGATAGGTACCTGTCGGACGAGGAAAAGATCATCAAGTACCTGGAAGAATCCGGAGGCCAGATGTTCCAGTCGGACCTGGTGAAAAAGACGGACTTCTCCAAGTCAAAGCTCAGCATGGTACTCACCGAGCTAAAGGAAAAAGGCAAGATCATTAAGATCAAAAAAGGCAAGGAAAACCTGATCCGGCTCAACACGGATGAAAAGTCTAAAGAGAACGGGCTGTAATGTCCGCATCTTTTTTCCCTGATAAGAACATTATTGATTTGACCGTTATTGTTATGCGCCACTACGTTACATATCAATGTAATTAAATGAGCGCTGAGACCGGGACTTAGAAACGGCATAAGCTGTTCTCTAGCCACTGGAAAACAGGGTTATGATAAGATGATAGAAAAAAAAGCTAACTTCGAGCGGCCCATACTGCTCGTGAGTGAAAGTTTCCATAACGCAGATATGTATTATGCGACGGGATTTCAAGCGCCCGACCGTTTTGTATATTTTTGTAACGGCGCAAGCGAGACCCTGCTAGTATCCACTATGGAGCAGGGACGGGCGAAGAAGGAATCTCGTGTGAAGGATGTCCGCACGACAGATGACTATGGGTATACGGAGCGCCTGAAAGAACTAAAAGACCAGGGTCGGGCGCTGGCTGCCACGATCGAGAGCTTTTTAATGGGCAACGGCGTAAAGAGCGTCATGGTGCCGAAGGACTTTCCCTTGCACCTGGCCGACCTGTTGCGCTCAAGAGGCATAGAGGTCAGTGCGGCGGATAAGCTCTTTGAGAAGAAGCGAGAGATCAAGACGCCCGAAGAGATCGAGTTTATTAAGCAGTCACAGCGCGTCAACGAGAAGGCCCTGAAACGTGCGATCGACATGATCAAGAGGTCCGAGCCCAAGGATGGCGTGCTTTACTATAAGGGCAAGCCGCTGACCGCGGAAATGCTGCAGCGCGAGATCGAGCTGGCATTTATCAAGAACGGCTGTGATGCTTCTGACACGATCACCGCTTGCGGCCCCAGGTCCGCGGACCCGCACTTCGCGGGCGAGGGACCGGTCATGGCAAACCAGCCGATCGTGCTGGACCTCTTCCCGTACAGCAAAAAAACCCGGTACTTTGCAGATATGACCAGGACTGTCGTACGCGGGAAGGCGAGCCCGAAGATTAAGGAGATGTATGCGCTCGTCCTGGAAGCCCAGCAGATCGCCATAGCTGCCATCAAGCCCGGCGTCACGGGCAAGTATGTCAACGATCTCGTTTGCGAGCACTTCGAGAAGCATGGCTATGGCACGACCCATACGAAGTCAAAGACGGGCTTTATACACTCCACAGGGCATGGCGTGGGTATCGAGATCCATGAAGGCCCCTCGATCGGAGAGGGTGGGCTGGAGCCCCTGCAGGCAGGGAACGTGGTCACGGTAGAGCCTGGCCTATACATGCCGGAAGTCGGCGGCGTCCGCATAGAAGATATGGTCGTCGTCACGGAGAAAGGCTGTATTGATATCACGAAATTCCCAAAACAGTTAGAGGTATGATCATGATCAACGATGAAGAGATTTTAAATAAATATCGAAAAGCCGGCGCTATCCTGAGCGAGGTGCGCGCCAACGCAAAGACCAAGGTAAAGAAAGGCGCGAGGCTGCTTGATGTGGCAAATGAGATCGAGGCGGAGATATTCGCCAAAGGCGCCAGGCCGGCGTTCCCCGTGAACATCTCGCTGAATGCCGCAGCTGCGCACGACACGCCCGCGCCGGATGACGAGCGCGTGTTCGGCGACGACATCGTGAAGCTGGACATCGGCGTCGAGATCGACGGCTATATCGGCGACACCGCCATCACAGTCGACATGTCGGGCCACCCCGAGCTGGTCAAAGCCTCGGAAGCCGCACTCGAAAATGCGATCAAGATCGTCAAAGCAGGCGTCAGCACCGGCGAGATCGGCCGCGTAATAGAGGAGACTATCACCGGCTACGGGTTCAAGCCCGTCTACAATCTCACGGGCCATGGCCTGGAGCAATACGTACAGCATGCGGAGCCTTCCATACCCAACAAGGCAATAGGCGACGGCGTCAAGCTGGTTGCCAGCCAGGTCATCGCCATCGAGCCTTTCGCCACGAACGGGATAGGCATCATCGGAGAAGGCTCATACATGGGTATCTTCGGAGTGAGCCGGATCAAGCCCGTGCGCATGCCATACGAGCGCGAGCTGCTAAAAGCAATAGAAGCGTATAACGGCCTGCCGTTCGCCGAGCGCTGGGTCTCGGGCATAAAGCACTACGAGAAAGGGTTGAAATCGCTGATGCGCCAGGGCATCCTGCATAGCTACCCCATATTGATAGAGCACGAAAAAGGGCTCGTCTCGCAGGCCGAGCACACCATGATCGTCACCGAAGACGGTTGCGAAGTCACCACCCGGTGACTTCCACACTAATTTCTCAAATTTCCCAGTTTTTCATCAATGACCAACTAATTACCCGGAGTTGCACAAAGACAGGTTTAGTATAAGCCTCCCGCGGCTGGGTGAAGTTATTAGTTGTGCGTTTTTTGAGCTTGTTGTTAACCACAGGGTACACAATGTACACAATGGTATAAACACAATGGAATTTAGAGATAAGCCTCCGGCGGCCTGGCAATGCCATGTCTAATGATCATCAATAACCATTGATTAAGTTCATAACTTTTAGTCGCCGGGCCGCCGGAGGCTTATACTAAAACGCATTCTGTTTTTCTAAGCCTCTGCACCTTTACCATTTTGTACCCTGTGTACCCTGTGGTTAGCAATCCCATTGTGTCCGTGCCATTGTGTACCCTGTGTACCCTGTGGTAAAAAATAGTGCACTTTGTGCGCTTAGTGACGGCCTTATATGTTGATCATTATGCTTTTTGTTTCGGTGTACCGGTCGATGGACTGCATGCCGTTCTCTCTGCCGAGGCCGCTATTTTTTACACCGCCGAATGGCATTTCGGGCGGGATCTTGGTATGCTGGTTGACCCATACGATACCGGATTCGAGCCTGGTACTTGCGATATGTGTGCGTTCAAGGCTCTTTGTCCATATGGACGCGCCGAGGCCGTATTTTGAGTCGTTTGCCCGTGTGATGGCATCATCCAGGTCTTTTACCACGACGATGGGCAGTACCGGGCCGAAGCACTCTTCTTTTAGCAATATGCTGTCGTCCGGCACGTCCGTGACGAGCGTGGGAAGATAGAAGAAACCACGGCTGTATGCCTCGCCTTCCGGAACGCTGCCACCGGCGATGATCTTACCTTTGCCACTTTCCTTGATCGATTGCACGACATTTTTTATTTTTTCTAATTGCTGCAGGTTATTCAGTGGGCCCATATCCACGCCCTGGTCCATGCCATTGCCGACCTTCAGTCCCGATACTCTGGCTTGCAGCTGCTCGATATATTCATCCGCGATAGACTCGAAGACATAAAGCCGCTTGACCGCCGTGCATACCTGGCCGCAATTATAGAACCGCCCGCGTACGGCGCCATCCACAGCCTGTTTCAGGTCCGCATCATCGCATACGATCATGGGGTCGCTTCCGCCTAGCTCGAGCGTCACATGCTTCATGGTGCGAGCGGCGACCTCCAGCACATGTCTGCCCGTGCTCACCTGCCCGGTGAAGGATATCTTCCGGATCTTAGGATCGCTGACTATCGCCTCGCCCACGGTATCGCCACGGCCGGTAACGACATTAAGAACGCCCTTCGGGAGCCCCGATTCATTCAGGATGGACGCGAGCGCTATGTTCGTCAAAGGCGTCGTAGACGCCGGCTTAAGCACCATCGTGTTTCCGGAGACCAGCGCCGGGCCGATCTTCCAGCCCATTAAGATAGCGGGAACGTTCCAGGGGATAATGCCGCCGCAAACGCCGATCGGCTTGCGGACGATGACCCCATACTGGCCTTTCGCATGCGAGAGCGGCACAATGATATCTTCCAGCGAGGCGGATATGCCGGCAAAATATTCGAGGATGTTAGCGAACCCCTGTATCTCGTCCCGGGATTCCCGCAGCGGCTTACCCTGTTCCGTAGTGAGCCCGACGGCCAGGTCCTTCACATGGCCACGGACATTCTGTGCCGCGTGAAAAAGAATTTTACCGCGGTCTCTCGCGGGCATCGCTGCCCATTGCTCGAAAGCGTCTTGCGCGGCGTCTGCGGCACGTTCGACGTCGTCCGCACTGCCGGAGGGCACGCTGTCAATCACTTCACCAGTCGCAGGGTTCCTGACTTCATAGGTCTGAGCCGATAAGGCATCAGTCTGCTCGCCATCGATCAGCATCTTCATGACATGTGCTATATGCGCGGGGTAAATCATGAATCTGTTGGACATCTCCTGTCCGCCCTAAAGTTTAGTGCCACAAAATAATGCTATCCGAATGTGCGGCCATAGCTTGTTAAGCCGCGGATACCCCAACAAATATTTATTAGAGTATGGGTGCATACAATAGAGCAATCAATTGCAACAAATTATCAGTGATCACTATGATTGGAAAGAATCAAATCATGATCGCGGTCCTGCTCGTGGTATCGATCTCAATGATCGCAGGATGCGCGGGGACTACGGAAAAGATCGTGAAAACCGGCGATAATGTCTCGGTCGACTACACCGGCTGGTTTGAGAATGGCACCATCTTTGACACGTCTAACGCCACCGTGGCGCAGCAAGCCGGCATGTATGAAATAGGCAAAGCTTACACACCGATTTCATTCATAGTAGGATCGGGCGCTACGATCTCGGGATTTGACAACGCGGTCATCGGCATGAAGATAAACGAGTCTAAGAACGTCACGCTCACGCCGGACCAGGCTTACGGACCATATAACTCGTCCATGATCCTGCCAGTCCCCATGAGTGTGCTTACATCGGCGAACATCACGCCGGTTGTCAACCAGACGCTGTACTATAACCTGCAGCCGGTTCGCGTCGACCACATCGTCCCGAACGCAACGGACCCGAATAACAGCTCAGTATTCGTTGACTTTAACAGCCCGATGGCCGGTAAGACACTGAACTTCAGGATCACCGTGCGTGACATTCAAGAAGTGAAGATATCGTAAACCGGGCTAATCTTCGATAAGGATCGCCCTGGCGGGGGCTCCGTCCCCCGCCACTATTTTTAAAGGCAAACAAGCTAGCGTATATTTTCCGGGCTTTATATTCCTTAAATCTAGCCCTTCTATGATCGTCACCCCTCCGCCAAGCAATATCTTATGTACGGCCGCGCCCGCATCAAAGCTGGCAATGGAGAGATAATCGATGCCGACGGTCTTTACGCGATTTTCGCCCACCCATCGGGCAGCGTCTTCGCCAAGGTAGACATAATCCTTATTGAACTCGCTATAATTCCAGAGCTGAGAGCTCCGAGTCTTAAAAAGTATGATCTTAGAGCTTACGTGTTCTATATCCTCTTTTTTGATCTCGGTTTTCACGCCGGTCAGGTCGACGACCTCGGAGATGCCGTATAAATGCTCGAGCGGTATCTGATCTACCGTATATCCGCCCTCTACAAAATGTATCGGTGGGTCCACATGCGTGCCGGTGTGCGTGCCCATGCACATCATGGAGACGTTCGCCGGGTCTTTCGGCATGGACAGCATGCGCGTTATTTTTGGAGCAGGGTCGCCGGGAAAGGCCTGCATCCCATTGTGCAGCCCGACAGAGATATCGTGTATCTTCATGATCATACCGCCTGGCTTATAGCCCTTTGAAGCCGCGTTCCTCCAGGAACTTGTTCACCTGAGATCGCTTCGGGTACGTGGACCATCCCACGCCGCCGATCTTGAGCGCTGCCGTAGCGCTGCCGATCCTTGCCGATTCTACCAGAGCTTTACCGCTGATGTATGCGCTAATAAAGCCCGCGTTGAAGTTGTCGCCCGCACCGGTCGTGTCCACGGCTTTCACGCTAAATGCGGGCACAAACTCGAGACTTTTTTTATTGGCTACCCAGCACCCGTCCTTGCCCATCTTGAGGGCGACGGTCTTCACGCCCATATCCAGCAAGATCCGGGCGGCTTCCTCCGGCCCGGTGCTCGGGCTCAGCCCCAGTATGTTCCGCGCCTCATCTATGTTGGGGAGGAAAACGTCTATTTTGGGGAGTATCTCGAAGATCGGGTCTACGGTCTCGTGCGTGAATCCCGCGGGGTCCCAGCCGGTATCAAATGATACCTGAACGCCGGATGCATGCAGCAGGTCGATCAGCTTCACGTAATCCTTTCGCAGCGTATCCAGTAAAAAGTATGAGGGTAGATGGACAATGTCGGCGTTGATCTTTGTCACGTCGATATCATCCAGAGAATATGAAGCGTTCTCTCCCCGGAACGTGATCATAGAGCGCTCGATGCCCTGGACGATCGCAAATGTGACACCCGTCCGGTTTTCCGTGAGCAGCACGTTCTTCGTGTCCACGTTATTGTCATCCAGCTCCACAAGCACGTAGGTGCCGAATACGTCGTCGCCGACCTTGCCAAATAGCTGCACGTCCATCCCGAGCCTGGCGCAGGAGAGCGAAAAGTTCGCGGAGCATCCGCCACCGTGGGTCTGGAAGTCCCGCGTGATGACCTGCTTCCCCAGGTCGGGCATCTTCTCTATTCGTGCGATGAGGTCAACGTTCACGTCCCCGATTGTTGCGATCTTCGGCATCAGTCTCAAAGAATATATTCGGGCGTTTAATATATTTAACTGTCCCGTAGAACAAGCCACAAGAGGCATCAAGCTATTACTTCGAAGCGAATGTACGGCAGAAAAATGGCCTGGCGGACTCACCCGGCTTCGCTAACTATAATATGGTTGTAACCGATTACATAACAATTCATATGGTGTGATCATGGATCTCGATTTAATCATTCTCTATGCGCTGGCCATCCTGGGACCGGTCATGATCTTTCTAACGCATTACGTAGTCAAAGGCAGGAGCAGGGATATGACCAGGCTCTGGTTTATCACGTTCATCGCGTTTATCGTCTATTACTGGCTGGCGGAAAGCAACTATATTGTCGACCCGCAGGGCATTGTCTATGGCTATGCACTGTTATGGCCGATCGCCGGCATCCTGGCGTTCTGGATCGTAGAAAAGCTCACGGCAAAGGAAGCCTCGCCCATACCCTTTTTCAGGTATATGGTCTACTTCCTTGTGGCCGTTATCTTCGCATTCGTGCTGGACGGCCTTGGCGGCTTGATGAAATGGTATTCGTATAACCCTGCGGTTTTAGATAAGACAGCCATGGTGAACCCGATCAGCGGCTTGCAGGTGCCTGCGATCATACCCTTCTTAATGGGCATCGTCATGGTCGGCGTCTTCCTGCTGACGTTTAATATGCACAAGATCCTGCGCGACAGAAGGATCGACGAGACTTCGGCCACGCTACTGCTTTCGGCCCTCGCCGTCGTCATGAGCGGATTCATCTGGGGCGCCACGGAGCTTATCATAAACGTCGTCAGAAGCTTCATGTAAGTAAAACCGATTGTATTTTTCATTTTTTATTGTCCGGGTATTGGTCCGATATTAGATGATTTACGATCATTGGTTTAGTATAAGCCTCCGGCGGCCGGGTGACTCATAGCTAAACACAGAGACACAGCTGACATTATGGTTACGCCTCCGGCGGCCAGGCAACTATAGATTGTTTGAGCAAATTGAACCCTTGATTTGCGAATTATGCGAAACCATGCTTCGTACAGCCGCCGGAGGCGTAACCATAAAATCAGCTGTGACTCTGTGTCTCTGTGTTTAATATAGAGTCTCCCTGCCGCCGGAGGCTTATACTAAAACCTATTCTGTTTTTCTAAGCCTCTGTGTTAATGCCTTTGTGTACTTTGTGTACTCGGTGGTTAAAAATAAGTCACACTATCGTCGGAGGCTGAACAATATCGACTCTACGTAAAAAAAGTACCTGGAACGGTCTTAAAAACCGTTCCTTTTAAGCTTGAGCTTGCCGACTTTATCGATCGCATTGAGGTCTGCGTCGCCGCTGACTTCAAGCAATCCCTTTTCAACGGCGATATCGAACAGCCCTTTGCCTTCGGGTGTCCGCGCGATGATGGTGCTATTTCCATGTTCGCTGCCCACCGAGCCGATGGATATATCCGAAAACTTAGACGTGAAATCCGCACAGACGTGGCATCCTGGCTTCACATGCTGTGTCAGGCTCGATAGAGGCAATGTGTGTATTGCTCCGCCGCGCAATGTCACGGTCAGCTTACCTTCGCCGGCGTTCATCTTCTCGATGCGCCACGATGGCACTGCAAGGCGCTTCGTTACTTCTGACATTAGAGAGTCGTCAAACGACTCGAAGCAGAATAAGCCTAATACGAACCGTAATTTTTGCGCGAGCTTCACGGCGTACTCGTTCGAAGAATTACGTATGAGGCTGATCGCCTGTATCGTGCAAGGCGTGCCTACGATAGCGATGTTTTTCACGTTCGGGTCCCTGACATAATCTTTCAGGGATTCCATGATCTCATTGCTAGTGTACTTACTGCCGGCCGAATTCTTGAGGTCTTCGGACTTAAAGACCGCCTTTGGCCGTGCCTTCCACATCCAGCGGTCGGCTCCCATGACCAGCGCGACGTCGATCAGTTCCTCGTCGAGCGCAGCGGTCAATAATGCCGTCACTGCTCCGCCGTTCTGCGAACGTAGGTTAGCCTTTTTTGCCTTGACACTTTTTATGTCGAGGTAAGTGCCGATAATATCTTTTGAGAATAATTTATCGACGTTAGCCGGCATCCTCGGGCAGGCGTCCAGGCATGCCTTACAGTCCACGCAAGGCGTGTACTGGTAAGGCTTCTTTACCTTCTCATCGTAAGCCAGCGTATTTGACGGACAGACCGTGATACAGGCACGGCATCCGGCGCACAGGTCCTTCACCCAGACTTTCTCCTCCAGATCCTGGTAGGGAAGCTTTCCGGGCGTCGAAGCAGCATTATCCAACATATGGGCACCTTTAAATAAGATAAATGAACGTAAGTTCATTCCTACTTAATCTTTTTCATATTTAATCCTTGTCCCGGACCGCAATGCGTGGTTGACGGGCAACATCAGGAGATAGATAAGATCAGATATCGATTTTTAGTATGCTGATACTAACTTTTACGGTAATTATACTTCAAATATGTCCCGGCCATTAGAAAGAACAGGAAAATAGAGAAGTCCACGACCACTCTCGGGTGGGTTATTGGAATTTTCAAGCTGGTAAGATTCATTAAGGTATATATCAGGAAAGCCAGCGGTATCAAGCTCATTACCATGAAGATATTACCAATGCTCGCTATACGATCGGACACGATAGGCGACATCTCCCGCACCGGTCAATGAAATTATTTTTTTCTTTTTTTATTCTTATCGGCAGGTTTCTTTTGGCTAAGGCCAATGAGGAGGATTAACAGCCCCAGGCCGCATACGGCTGCAGTAAAGATCATAGACAGACTCAATGAAAAATAGGCCAGGACACCGATAAGCATGAAAAAAATACCCGCTTCGACAATGCCATAATTTACCATAGCTGTACCCATTTTTAAGGAATGGCGTATCAACTAATAATACTATCTCAAATATCCCATGAGTATCAGCCGCTCTCGACATTACACATGATGAGCGGGAATACCGGATTCACTACATGGCATAGCATTCAAACACTCATCGATATACGCATTATTATCTCTGGCGCCATAGAGCGACAAATTTTTATGCTTGCTGACAGCTTAATCCATTTATTACCAGGAGGCAGCGTTCATATGAAGCATTCATTCGTATTGTTAGGAATATTGCTAACACTATTCGTCCTTGTGGCGGGCTGTACCAGCCCCGCAACTGTGACGGTTACACCGACACCCACCGCGACCCCGATAACCGATTTTAGCGGTAGTGTTGATTTCCACCTCTATGGCCCGGAAACCCCGAACCACATGATCCAGATCTATAACGAGACCAGTCTGACGGCTCAGCCGGACCAGTCGGTATCCCTGAATTATACAGTCGTTAACAACCTCCACAGGGACGCTACGTTCGATGTCGTGGGCAGCGCGTTCATTAACGGCTCCTCGGCATCTAAATCACCCTTCTCGACCATATCGATCAGCGTGAAAGACAATGCAACGTATAACGGCACGATTGAGCTCAAGAACGGCATCAGCGTCAACGACACGGAAGTAGATATCGGCCTCATGGAGACAACCCCGGGCGTCAATCCATACTTGACAAATATGTACTACTTCAATTTCTATACGAATCTGTCTCGAGGGCAGATTACGGTAGGATAGCCCTAATTTTTCGCAGTGGCCCACGTGAATCTGTTCTGTGTGGGCCATTATTTCAAAATACGGGGATCACAGGTGACCCCGATATTACTGGCCATATCGGCCCCCAATAACTTTTTTATAAGCCCATATAAAAATATAATATATTGCAAAGTAAACATACAGGTGCAATGAATAATTACTGGGACGGCCGTTTTAGAAAAGAAGGCAGAATATGGGGTGATTCGCCGAGTTCTACGGCTGCTTACGCTATCGGCCATTTCTCGAAAGATCGCTTAAAAACTGTACTAGTGCCGGGATCGGGTTATGGTAGAAATGCGAAGGCGTTCTCGGACGCAGGGTTTGCGGTCACGGGGATCGAGGTATCGGGAGAAGCTGTCGATCTCGCAAAAGAATATGCCCCGAAAATTCTTTATTATAAAGGCTCTGTGCTGGACATGCCCTTCGGGGACGAGATGTATGACGCGATCTATTGTTTTAACGTGTTACACCTGTTCCGTGAAGCGGATAGAAAGACGTTCCTCGATAAATGCCTTAGCCAGCTTAAAAATGGCGGATATCTATATTTCACGGTCTTCTCGGAAAAAGAGCCAAGCTACGGCAAAGGCGCGGAAGTGGAGCCCGGTACGTTCGAGAGTAAGCCAGGAAGGCCGGTGCATTACTTCACGGAAGAAGAGCTGCGCGAGCAATTTAATAAATGCATAGTGCTCGAATCGGGCATCGCGGAAGACCAGGAGGACCATGGTGATGAAGGGCCTCACACGCACGTGCTTCGCTATATTTATGCGCAAAAGCGCCACTAGATACACCATTTTCACCACAAAGGCTTGTAGGAAGAGGAGTTTCGCAAAGATGTGCTTGTACAAGACTCCGGCTGCCTGGCGACCCAATGTTTTTCGGAAATATATTGCTAAATGTTAAATAGAAGATTGAAGCACCATATCTTGATCTGGTTATCATGAGTAGTTATCCATATTATATCGTCGACGTCTTCGCCGAAAAGAAGTATGCAGGCAACCAGCTTGCTGTTATCAGGCACGCCCAGCCCCTCTCTACGGAGGAGATGCAGCGCATCGCTAATGAGATGCACTTTTCAGAGACGACTTTCATTATGTCCGATAAGATAAAGAACGGCGGCTATACTGTCCGTATTTTTACGCCAGAGGAGGAGCTTCCCTTCGCCGGACACCCGACGATCGGCACCGCTTACGTCATACTGCACGAGATCCTCTCGAAGGCGGTCAGCAAGGTCAATCTTAATTTAGGCGTCGGCCAGATCCCCGTGACGGTGAAGAACAACATCTTCTGGATGAGGCAGGTACAGCCGACGTTCCTCAAGATGTTTGATGCGGATGCGATGGCTCGCGTGCTGGGGCTTGAGACTTCGGATATTGATGGCCGCTTCCCCATACAGGAAGTCTCTACAGGCATTCCGTTCATCATCGTGCCGCTCAGGAACCTGGGCACCATACGCAGCATTATCATTAATTCGAAGGAGTTCCAGGCACTGTCGCCGGATTCGGAGAATGTGGGCATTCTCACATTTTGCCCGGAGGCGGCGGAAAAGGGTAACGACATTCACGTTCGCGTTTTCACCAAATATGCCAGCGTGCCCGAAGACCCGGCAACCGGCAGTGGCAACGGGTGCCTTTCCGCATATCTCGTAAAGAATCGCTACTTCGGAGAGCCGAAGATCGACATCAAAGCCGAGCAAGGGTACGAGATCGGCAGACCCTCTATCCTGTACCTCAACGCCGAGGTAAAAGAAGGCAAATATCACATCTCTGTGGGCGGAAAAGTTATTCTGGTGGCTAAAGGCGAGCTTATATAAAATTAGTACAACGCCAATTTTCTTTTTTATTCAATCATTTTATGCACCATATCCCGTACAGGTTCGGCTATTTAATTTATCATGATTAATGATATGTATTAGTCTGGACAGGCTAGCTTTTGCTGCCTGTTCACAGGGAGAATCGTTCATGGGAGATATATTCGCCAACAGGATGCACAGCGTCCACAGGTCGTTCATAAGAGAGATACTGAAAGTGACCGAGGACCCGAAGATCATTTCCTTTGCAGGCGGCCTGCCAAGCCCGGATTCATTCCCGGTTCGAGAGATAGCCGAGGCATCGTCGAAAGTCATGGCGAAAGACGGCGAGAACGCGCTACAATATAGCACCACGGAAGGCTATGCGCCACTGAGGGAATACGTCGCGAAGCGCTATAGTAAAAAAGGCATATCTGTCAGCGCGAATGATATCATGATCGTGAACGGGTCGCAACAGGGCATCGACCTCATTGGTAAGGTGTTCCTGGATAAAGGCGATGTCGTGGCAGTCGAACGCCCTACATATCTGGCAGCCATACAATCGTTCGGCCTGTATGAGCCAGTCTTCAAGGACGTGCCGCTGATGGGCGACGGCCCCGATATCGACATGCTGGAGACAGTGCTGAAAAATTTCAGCCCCAAGCTATTTTATACAGTGCCCAACTTCCAGAATCCCACCGGTATCACCTATTCGCGTAAAAAGCGCGAGGAGGTCGCTGAGGTCATGAAAGGCCACGATACCGTATTCGTCGAGGACGACCCGTACGGCGAGATCCGGTTCATGGGAGAGGACATTCCGTCCATGCGATATTTCCTGAACGGCGACAGCGTGCTCCTGGGCTCGTTCTCGAAGATCGTGTCGCCGGGCATGAGGCTCGGATGGATCTGCGCGCCATCCCACATCATGGAAAAGCTCGTAGTCGTCAAACAGGCTTCCGACCTTCACTCGAATTATTTCACCCAGCGCATCGTGCACCAGTATTTAGCGGACAATGACGTGGATCAACATATACGGCAGATAGGTGCCCTGTATAAAAAGCACAGGGACCTGATGGTATCGATGATAGAGCAACATTTCCCGGATTGCGTACAGTTCACGAAGCCGGAAGGCGGCATGTTCCTATGGGTGACACTGCCGGAGGGCGTCTCGTCCATGGAGCTGTTCAATCTTGCCATCAAGGAGAACGTGGCGTTCGTGCCAGGACAGGCGTTCTTCGTGGACGGCAGCGGCACGAATACGCTTCGGCTCAACTTCTCGAACTCGAGCGAAGCGCAGATCGAGGAAGGCATTAAGCGGCTATCGGTCGTGATCAAAGAGCTGATATCAAAAAAAGACACGCTAATAGCCCCCATGATCGATAGGTAAGTGATATGCAGCTAATACTTGCGAACGATAACCCTGCCGAATATCTGGCACTGTCCCATGTAATCGACTATGATGATTTGGCAATTCAGCAGATGGCCCGCCGGATATCCAGAGGCGCGCATAGCGATGTCGAGATCATACAATCCTGTTTTGAATTCGTGAGAGACGAGATATCACATACGTTTGATATCGGAGCAGGCGAGGTGACATGTAGCGCTTCGGACGTGCTACGATATGGGCATGGGACCTGTTATGCCAAATCCCACCTGCTCGCCGCCATCTTACGTTATCTCGGCATACCGGCTGGCTTTTGCTATCAGAGGTTGCGTGATAAAGATTCGACTTCAGGGTATGCGCTGCACGGATTGAATGCCGTTTACTTTACAGGCCTTGATCGATGGATCAGGCTGGATGCACGAGGGAACAAGCCTTATGTTAATTTACGGTTCGATCCCGGCTCGGACATGCTTGCGTATAATATAAATGAAAGCCTTGGCGAGAGTGAAGATGCAAGGATCTTCGCCACACCTGCCGAAAGTGTAATCAGGGCTTTAACGACGAGCGCGAATGCAAAAATGCTTTCTTGCAGTCTGCCCGATGCATATTAGACTTGATTATATACCCGTTTAACGTATTTACATAAGAGGTATGAGCGATGAGCGATAACGACCTTGAATTCCACTATGTCTGCACCCTGGACGAGGCTAGAAAGATAGTCGATGAGCATGACCACTACTGGGTATGCGATTGCGCATGCAGGGAGCATCGAGGGCCGTGCAGACGCTCGCGCACGGACGTATGCCTGCAATTTGCTAGTAAGACCGCTGCGGACGGTTCTCATAAGAAAAAAGTATCAAAGTCGTTCGTTGAGAGCGTACTTGAAGAAGCTAAAGAGAAACACCTTATTCCAAGACCGTTCAGGAACAATGACGACCAGTCGAAGACCGACGGTATTTGTTTCTGCTGTGACGACTGTTGCGGATACTGTTTAGACCTGCACAAGCCGTGCGATAAAGGTACCATGGTCGAGTCTACGGATCTCAGTCTATGTAGCGACTGCGGCCTCTGCGCCGAAGTCTGCCATTTCAGCTCGCGTACAATATGCGATAATAACCAATTAGTCGTTGATAGGGAGAAATGCTACGGCTGTGGGCTATGCAGGGACGTGTGCCCGACAGGCTGCGTAACAATGGTCTTGAGATAATCTAATTATCTATTAGGACTATAGCTTTTTCTATAAAACGGCATGCGTTAGTTAATCACCATGTTTTTCATCGACTAATTTTGTTATGCGTTTATTTTTTTCTTGAGTTATTAATTGCATATGAATATGTTTTACGTTATTCAAGACTATTTTGCATATAATCCGTTTAAATATTAACAATTTATATACGTAATAGAAGTGATTGCTTCTTTACTTAATCATTAGTATGTCATTACAAGATAAGCGATAGAATCGCTGGTTCTTGAGGATGCTTTTTATCTGGGGGTTAAGGGGGTATTTATATGAAATTTGATAGAACGATATTACTCATCATCGGAGTCATCGTAGTGTTATTGCTCGTAGTGGGCATAGGCTATATGTCGGGTGCATTTGGCGGCACATCCGCCACAGCAACGCCTACGCCATCGGTCACTGTGACACCGACGCCGACAGTGCAACCAACAAACGGTCAGACAGCATCGCCGACAACGACAGCGACAGTCACGCTCACGGCCACACCGATCGCAACACCATGGAACAACGGCATGGGATTTACCAGCATAAATTGGAACCCAACGGCAAAGCCAACTCCGACTCCTACTCCATCACCATCGGCGGCTGCTTCGGCTTCACCATCAGCATCTGCGACAGCGACGGCCACAGCAACGGTAACGTCGACGCCGACTCCTACTCCAACGGGTAGTATCTCGGTTGCATCGACCTTGGATGTTGTGACTACGAGTTCTCCGGTCATTTCTGTGTCTAATGGTACTGGTAATAATTGGGGCTTAACTGGTTTAGCGTATGGCTCGTACACTGTGACTGCCTCGCTCACCGGATATGATACGCAGACCCAAGCTGTGACTGTTGGTGGTGTAAGTGTATCGGTAACATTCGCGTTCGTCACTACGACTGTAAATCAAAAGTATACTACTGCCGGCATATACACATACACGGTTCCATCGAACGTACCATCTATTAACGTCACCGTCATCGGCGGAGGCGGAGGTCAGGAGGCAGTTTTAGGTGTCAGGGGCATGGAGGCGGTAGTGGTTATGCTACTTCTGATACAATCGCTGTATCTCCGGGCCAAACCTTCCTGGTTATTGTGGGCGCTGGCGGAAGCGGAACCACGCCTATATACACATATACTGTAAATAATATTTGGGGGACATCTGCCACCACAGGTGGCGATGGTCTCGATGGTGGCACCTCTTATTTCATCTTGGAAACGACTGGCTCGCCTATCGACATCAAAGCTCTTGGCGGACAGGGGGGGGCAGCTTGGACATGGTGGAGGAGTAGTATCGAGCCGCCCGGCGCTAGGACAAAACAATGGTTATGGACTTTATGGGGGTAGCGGATACCCCAACTCGGGCCATGGACCAAGTGGATACGGTGCTGGAGGAGATGCACTCTCTGTTTCCTGCTTTGGCCATAACTGGCTATCCGGCACTGACGGTGCGGTGTTAATATCGAATAATTAGGGTCAACGATATACGCGATATATTAGGGGCTTTTCCCCCACCCTTATTTTTTTATTGGGTTTGTTGATTATCCAATGCAATCTCTATACCCATTACACGTCGACACACATAAAACAAACGAGAACCAATTCTTCATCGTCCTAGTCGAAACGAAAATTCAAATCCAAAAAAGAGGGTTTAGAAATAATTTATTTATCTATTAGCACTTATATCACTTTTTACATGTCTCGCATTCGAACTAGTCGGCTATGTCTTATGCCATGCTCCCTGGATGTGGCATTGTCAGTCATCAACGAGCACAGCGTGATCAGGACCATGCCTGGCATCAGCCTGCCGGATGGCTGGCCTTCTAGCGACCTGATGGACATTTTACCATGGTACGTGAACCAGCTGAGATCAGACCCGGCGCTATATGGCTGGGGCATCTGGCTTATGATCGATTCCTCGTCAAAACAGGTCATCGGGGACATCGGCTTTAAAGGCAAGCCCGATCATGGGACAGTAGAGATCGGGTACAGCGTAATACCGGCGTACAGGAGGCAAGGCTATGGCCTTGAGGCTGCACAGGCGATCGCCGGATGGGCGTTCAGCCACAAAGAAGTCGACATGATCAAGGCCGAATGCGAAAAAGATAATATGGCATCCATCTATCTATTAAAAAAACTCGGCATGCGCTGTCTCGCGGAAGACAGGGATCTGCTACAATGGGAACTACATAAAACTACGAGCCATAGCTCGACGATTTCGTGATCATTATGCTTATAAAAAATGCCATTTACTATGAGGGCGGCTGCCTGAAAAAAGGCGACCTCCGGAACGGCTTATCCGATGAAGAGTTCGATGCTGCTGGCAAGTTCGCTTTCCCTGCCTTCAATAACAGCCATACGCACCTGGCCATGTCGCTGATGAGGGGCGCCGGGGAGGGCGAAAAGCTTGACAAATGGCTCAATAATATCATCTTCCCGATGGAGAGCCGCCTGACCGCCGATCTAGTCTACAAAGGATCGATGTTCGGCCTGCTGGAGATGATCAAGACCGGCACGTCTCATTTTACGGACATGTATTATTTTGTCGAGGAGACGGCGCGTGCCGTCGAGCGCTCTGGCATTCGCGGCACGCTAGGGGTGCCCATCCTGGAGGCGGGTAACCCGTATAATTCGGACGCTAGCGATGCGCTCAAGATCGCAGAGACCATTTTGAAGTCCGGCCCGAAAGGGCTCGTCGACTATTGCGTGGCGCCACATTCCATTTATCTGTGCACGGAAGAAACTCTTCACAAGTCGAGGGCACTGGCCGACAAATACCACGTAAAATGGACGACGCATATCTCGGAGACGCGGAAGGAGTGTGTGGACTGCCATGAAAAGACCGGCCTCTGGCCGATCGAGTACCTTGACAGCCTCGGGTTACTGGATGAGAACACGATGCTGTTCCACGCAGCCTGGCTCACGAAAATGGAGGTAAAAATACTGGCCGACCATCACGTGACCGTTGTCCATTGCCCGGCATCCAACATGAAACTGGCTTCAGGCGGCGTCATGCCTTTGCCTGAGCTGCTGGCCGCCGGCGTACCGGTAGGGCTGGGCACGGACGGCGCTTCCAGCAACAATTCCCTGGACATGATGGGCGAGATGAAGATCGGCTCGCTACTTCAAAAATCCCATCGCTGGGACGCGACCGTGGCGGGCGCCCCCATCATGATGCATATGGCTACGATGGGCAGCAAGGATATTGCGCTCGTGGACCTGGACGACGTGCGGATGCTACCCCATCACGACTTGATCGCGAACCTGGTGTATAGCGGAGGCCTGGTGACGGACTTGATCGTACAGGATCGCGTCATCATGAAAAACAAAGAGGTGCTCACGTTCGACGAACATGAGGTCAAAGAACAGTTCAAAGAGGCCGCATCGGAGCTGCTGGGATGAAGATCGCGGCGCTCTTCTCGGGCGGTAAGGACTCGAACTATGCGTTGTTCTGTGCTCAACACTTTGCCTGGGACGTAACGCATCTCGTGACAGTTTTTTCAACGTCGGGCGAGTCATACATGTACCATGTGCCGGCGATCGAGCTGACACGGCTCGCCGCAGAGTCTATCGGAATACCGCTAGTCGAAGTCGTGACTCCCCCGGAGCCTGAAAAAGAGCTCATACCGCTGAAGGAGACGTTAAGCACCCTTGGCGTGGATGGCATCGTATCTGGCGCGCTCGCGTCCGAATACCAGCGCCGCAGGCTCGACCAGATCTGCCAGGATATCGGCATCAAATCCTTCGCGCCTCTCTGGCATAAGGAGCCGCGGAGCTACATGAGTGAAATGGTCGAGCAGGGTTTTGAGACCATGATCACAGGATGCTCGGCGGAAGGCCTGGATGAGTCGTGGCTGGGCAGGACACTCGACCGGGATGCGCTCGACAGTCTCGACAGGCTAAATAGCAAATATGGCGTACATGTCGCGGGAGAAGGCGGCGAGTACGAGACATTCGTCACGTATGGGCCGCATATGAAAAAACACGTGAGGGTCGATTACGAAAAAGAGTGGAAAAGAGATAGCGGAAAAATACTGGTAAAAAAAGCATGGCTGGAGTGAAGTTTAGAGCATTTCGTAGAGCAAAGACTCCGAATTGCGACGCAATGGTGCTTATTCGTTAACATCATTACAACTTAGTAGTCTGTCTCCGAAATTCGTTTGTATATAAATTATTAATCTCACTAAGTTCTCGGAGTCGCGGTTTCAACACGGAGACACGGAATACAGGAAGTAGCACAAAGTTGTTTTTGTGTATGCCTCCGGCGGCCAGGGGACTCTATTTTTATTGTGTAAGCCTCCGGCGGCCGAGTGATGTGGACACTGAGAAGGTCGCAGAACCCTCGGGTACACGAAGGGTACGTTGTTGGTGCTTTATGAAAACGAAGTTGTTTCTGTTTGTGAATTAGAATACTTTTTTTCACGGACTTGGATTATTGTTATATTTTTGTTGTGGAGAATGGTTTTTTATGAGATTTGAACGAGGTACAATAAGTTATGAGCCATTATCGGCCGAGATCAATGAGATCGCAACGAAAGCGGTTGATGCAGCGTATAAAGTGCACATGAACCTTGGACCTGGACTATTGGAAAATGTGTACGAGGAATGTCTGATAGACGAATTAACTAAAAAAGGATTAAGCGTAGAGTCACAAATCTACGTACCAATCGATTACGATGGAGTCAGACTTAAAGGAGGATTACGACTAGACATTCTAGTAGAAAAGAAAGTGGTCATTGAACTAAAAACAGTAGAAGTATTAATGCCAGTCCATAAATCCCAACTGCTAACATACCTAAAACTAACCGGGCATAGACTAGGGTTACTCATCAATTTCGACGCGGGCATATTCAAAGACGGAATCAAGAGAGTCATACTATAATCATTGGAAGAACGATCAAAAAGAAACACTGAGTCTTAAACACCAACAACGTGCACTTCGTGACCCGAGGGTTTCGTGACCTTCTCAGTGTCCACGACTCCAGGCCGCCGGAGGCGTACACAAAAACATTCACCATACACAGCACATCAAACCAGGTCGCACAGCCGCCGGAGGCTTACACAAAAACAATCTTTGTGCTACTTCCTGTATTCCGTGTCTCCGTGTTGAAACCGTGACTCCGAGAACTTAGTGGCGAGCTTAAAAAACTATGAACAGCAATACGAATAATTAGCAGGTATCAAAACACTTTATTTCGGAGAGCCAACACGGTCGACAGGAGCGCTTCTCAGTGCCGCCAATCGTTTAGCCATGTCTGGTGCGCCGTTCCAGAAGTAGAAAAAGAAGAGCGACGTGATCTTGACAAGCTCCTTATATTTCACATGTAAAGCGAACTCCTGCCCGCCCTCCTCATTTAACATGATGAACATCGATTCAGTATCATCGATGATGATCACACGTAGCCGCGAATCACTAAACTGTTCCCCGCCCGGTAAGGCCGCTGTTTCCAGGCTAGTGCTATGCCTGAGGGATGCTATGCCCGCCAGCTTTTCCATGATGGGCAGGTTCTCGTTAATGATCGGCATGACCACTCGCAGCGCCACGCCGCGCTTTTTCAAGTCCAGTATTTCGCGCTCGTATGTACGGTCCGTAAATTGCGGGTCATAAGGATCGTTTGTGATGATATCGCAACGATATTTACTCCTGCCGAGCATTTCGCGTGAAATATTGATAATATTCCAGTGGCCCTGATATACAGTCAGGGGAAGCATTTTATCGCCTTCGCCGTCATGGGCTTTATCTTTATTCTCAAGCTTTTGCGTAAGATCTTTCCCGATCAGCTCCAGCTCTTCCACCGATCGCTTACGCGCTTCCAGTAGCTTGTTCAGCGCTTCGCCCGGCGCCCGTGCCTGGTATTCTGCAACATTTTTCGGGATCGCCATGATCAGGCCTTTTTCTTGAAGTGTCTTAAGCGTTGAGTAAATGTGCGGCCTCGGGATACCGCTCGCCTGCGCCAGCGAGCTAGCTTTCTGCGGGCCTTTCTGCGTGAGCGCTACGTAAACCTTAGCCTCATATTCGGTCATCCCGAACAATATTAATTGCTGTAATATCTTGTCATCGACGCCCATAGGGTTCACGCTGTTATTTATAGGGGATACAATGCCTCACGGGTATAAAACCACTCCGATTTTCACATGATAAAAGATATGAATTCACTAATTTTGTGCTTGAATATGCAACAATGATAAAAAAATCATTTTTACATAAGCCCCTTGTTTGTGGCTACTGATCATTATGCATATAAAGCGTAATGAGACAGTTTATTTACATATTTTCATATCAATTTTTTACATGAAAAATGAGTTACTAAATATAATAGGGTCCTCTTTCAAAATCAGGATTACTATTTATATTGGAAGCGCCTGATTAAATGCCATTCGTATATATGCGGTTGATCAGGGATGATGAAATGAATGCGATAGAGACGCATGGACTCAAAAAGGATTTTGGTAATATCGTCGCAGTCAACGGCCTGGACCTTACCGTACGGGAAGGCATCGTGTATGGCTTTCTGGGACCGAACGGGGCGGGCAAGTCGACGACGATTAACATGCTCATGGGCTTCATGAAGCCAACCGAGGGTAAAGCTACAGTCATGGGCTATGATATTAAGACACAGCATTATGAGATCGCAAAAGTCGTCGGATATTTGCCGGAGCGGCCTGCATTTTATGATGACCTGTCTGCCAGGGACAACTTCGCATATTTCGGAAAGCTGCTCGGCGTTGAGGATGCTAAGGCCAGGGAAAGCGAGCTGCTGAAGAAGGTCGGCCTGGAAGGAAGAGGCGGCGACCGGGTAAGGACTTACTCTCATGGCATGAGACAGCGGCTTGGCATCGCCATTGCACTCCTGGGAGAGCCGAAGCTGCTGATCCTGGATGAGCCGACCACAGGGCTTGATCCTCAAGGCTCGCATGACATCAGGCAAATCATCCGTGATCTTAAAAGCGAGAAGGTCACCATATTTTTATCCTCGCATATATTGCATGAAGTACAGGAGATCAGCGACATGGTGGGCATCGTCAAAAGCGGCAGGCTAGTAGTGGAAAAGCCTGTGGAGAGCCTCTTAAGAAGCATTGAAGGAAACCTGCCGACCATCGAAGTCTGTTCTCCGGCATTCGCGGATGCGCATATACGTATCGTCGAAAAGCTTGAAGGCGTGAGCGGTGTCACCAGGACCGACGGCAAGATGATCATCACGGTAAATGATCCTGCCATCGCAGAGGAGATCAACATTGCACTGGTAGGCGCCGGCTGCCGGGTACGGAGTATTAAAGAGATCATGCCGACCCTGGAAGACGCATTCCTCAAGGTAACGGCCGACGGTAACGTGGAGGCTTAAATATGACGGGTAAAAGTGAGCTCACGGACATCATGACCGTCGCGTCCAAAGAATTTTTAGACGACCTCAGGTCAAAGAGGCTACTTCTGATCGGCATCTTCTACATCGGGATCGGGCTCTTGATGTCGGGCGGAGTGTGGTTCATGTATACAAAAGGATGGCTTCCGCCAACGTTATTGGCTACGGCCACGCCGGCTGACATTGTTTTAAGTGTTATGAACTTTGCCAGCATATTACTCATGATCCTGGCGATCATGCTTCCTTCGGATTCGGTTTCGCAGGAAAAAAGCTCCAGGACCATATACCAGCTACTCTCTAAACCAGTGAGGCGACGCTCTGTCATTATAGGTAAATACCTGGGGTGCCTGGCAGTTATATCGTCCCTGTTCATGATCAGTGCCATACTTTCGTATGTACTGACAACAGCCCTTACGGGTATCCTACCGGGTGTCGGGCATGTGGGCATTATTGTGCTAGCTTTACTGGCGATGTTGCTGTTATTTGCAGTATACGTGGCTATCGGTATCCTGGTCTCCACTGTTACCAGGAACCCACTCATATCGATCGTGGTCTCGCTCCTTGTGTGGGTCGGGTTCCTTGCGATCGACATTGCCGCATTCATACTAGGGATATTCTCTATCATTAATACTGCTGCGACGTCCGCCATTACTACGGCCGGTAGTACAGTAGACCCTTTTAGCCTGTACCCATGGTATGTGAAGCTCATCATGTGGATCGATCCCGGAAGCCATAACGTAATGGGCCAGGTCTTAAGCGGTAGCTCATCGGCACTTACATCGGGACTTCCGCTATGGGCGAACGTGGTAATTTTGCTGGCGTACGCAGGTATAGCGCTGGTCGCCTGTATCGTTATCTTCGAGAGGCAGGACCTGTAAGACTACAGGCCTGCTTTTTAGACCGCATTATTTTTTTATATGTGGCGTCGTTTTTCTTTTCTGGTATGCTTTATATTGCGTAAAATCGGTGGCCCTCAACGCAAAGACGCGAAGGCGCAAAGATGTTATTGTATAAGCCTCCGGCGGCTCGGTGACTTATAGCTAAACGCAGAGGCACTGGGGCACAGTTGACGTTATGGTTACGCCTCCGGCGGCCGGATAGCTCATTAGAGTTATCCTATTGATCTTTAGTAACAGAGAATGATCAAAAATTGGCGTCACCGAGCCGCCGGAGGCTTATACAATAACATCTTAGCGCCTTCGCGTCTTTGCGTTGGAGCTTTCCATTTCCGCAACACATCGAAACGAAAAAAGACGTTGCACATAGATTTTGCGAAGGGTATTAATGATCTTGCCGCTCTCTGAGGCCTCGGTTTCGTAGCCTTAGCGTTCACTCATTAACCGGGAAATATATCTATGTTCGGGGCATATGGCTGGCTAAGCAGGGGATGTATTAGTGTTCTATGACGGAGCGGTGAATGGCTACATATCGAAGATGAAGCAGTTCAGCCGCAACGCGCAGAAGTACCTTGCATTCAACTTTTTCCTTTCAATAAACATGGGCATCTATGGCGTGATCTTCAATTTATACGTCTTGCAGCTGGGCTATCATGAAGATCTCCTGGGCCTGATGCTCTCGATCGTATTTATCGGGACCGGAATAGCGGCGCTTCCGGCGGCAATCATGTGCGACCGCATCGGACGGAAGAATACGCTGCTCATATCGAGCGTGATCACTGCCGCAGCGCTCTTTATTTTATATACGGTCACTTCAAAGGAGGCGCTGCTGGCCGCGAGCGTGATGCAGGGCATAGGGTCTGCGCTCATGACGGTCTCCGCGTCGCCGTTCCTGGTAGAGAGCTCTACGCCTGACGAGCGCATGCATTTGTTCTCGATCAACGCTGCACTCTCCACAGTGGCCATGATCTTCGGCAGTCTGGCGGGCGGCCTGGCGCCCGGCATCATGACCAGCCTTGGCGTAGACCCAGATAGGGCCTTTGTCATACCGCTACACCTTGTTCCTGTCACTTCGCCGCGGTATTGATCACTTTCATACCATTATTGTATATCAAAGAGAAAAAGCGGAAATCGGCCACGCGGGTCGAGCGCATTGCAGTCATCGGCTCTACTATTAAGTCTGTCTCGGTGCAGAAGCTGATGGTGATCAACGCATTTGTCGGCATCGGTGCCGGCATGATCGTCCCGTTCTTTAACGTGTATTTCCATAACGTGCTATCAGCCTCCTCGAGCCAGATCGGCTTTATATTCTCCATCGGCGAGGTGATCATGATCGGCGGCCTCGTGATACTGCCATTCATGACTGAACGGTTTGGCAAGATCAAGAGCATCGCGATCACACAGCTGGCCTCCATCCCATTCCTCATCATGCTCGCCTTTACCGGGAATATTTTCATTGCGGCTTTTGCGTATACGATGCGAATGACGCTCATGAACATGGCGAACCCGGCTTTATCTAGCTTCAACATGGAGATCGTCGACGAGCGCCAGCGTGCAACGGTGAGCAGCCTTACGTCCATGTCATGGTACCTGTTCCAGGCGGTCAGCACGTATGTGAGTGGTATTTTCATGGCGCAGGGCAACTATGTGCTTCCGTTCATGATCACCTGCGTCGTGTACATCACCTCCGCCTCGATGTACTACGTATTTTTCATGAAAGTAGAGAAAGACATGGGTACGAAAAATGCTACCATCGGCGAAAAGGCAATATCGCATTAACTATAGCAAGATTACAAAATAATTGATATGCCAAATTAGTTTCAATGTGCGCTAAGATAACAATAACTATACATATCGTCCACTACAATAATGGTTATTGGCTTATGCGCATATTAATTGATACCAACGTTCTTATCCTACGAGAAGACCCAAAAGTCTTATCTGGCGAGCTTCAAAGATTATTAAAAGTATTAAGTGAAAATCATCATACTATTTTAGTTCATCCTATATCAATTACCGATATCAATCATGATAAAGATTCAAATCGAAAAGAGATTATGTTTTCTAAACTCGGATCATATCCGAGTTTAGCATCGCCTCCGATACCTGATGCAAATTTGCTAATCTGATTCATGGTATGAAAGATTCATCCCTGATAACAAATGATGATAGCTTATTATATGCAGCATATAGAAATGCCGTTGACGTACTTATAACGCAAGATAAGGGAATTCATAAAAATGCTTTAAAACTTAATCTTGAAGAGCGGGTCATGGACATTTCGACTGCTTTACATTATTTTGAAATTATTCACTCTATAACACCGATATCTCACGTCATCATAAGGGAAGAACCTGTACACAATATCGATATTGACGACCCAATATTTGATTCATTAAAGGACGATTATCCGGAATTTGTAAAATGGTTTGAAAAAATTGCTAGAGAAGGTAGAAAATGTTGGGTGGATAGAGAAAATAGCGAAGTAAAGGCTATTTTAATCTATAAAGAGGAAGATGAGCAAATAGATACAACTTCGCCTTTACCTAAGAAAAAACGATTTAAGATCACAACATTAAAAGTCGATTTACCTGGATATCGAATCGGTGAACTATTATTGAAGCTTGCCTTCAAGTATTGTATCAAGAATAACATAGACGAAATATATCTTACTCACTTTGTAAAAAATAACGATAATTTAGTTAAACTAATAGAGGAATTTGGGTTTGAGTATATTAGCGATAATACCAGAGGAGAAGCAGTATATATAAAAAAATTAATACCCGTTAATGATAAGGTACTCACTCTATCGCCAGTAGAAATGAGTAAAAAGTTTTATCCATCATTTAAAGATGGATATAGTATTAAAAAATTTATTATACCGATACAACCTAAGTTTCATAACCTGCTATTCCAAGACTATCAAAAAAGACAAATGGAGATAACTGAATATATCAATATTAATCCGCAAGGTAATACGATTAAAAAAGCATATCTTTCTCATTCGATAATCAAGAAAATAAGGCCTGGAGATATATTACTTTTCTATCGCTCAAAAGATAAACAAGAACTTACATCTATAGGCGTTGTAGAAAGTATATATTATTCAGTAGACAACCCAGATGAAGTCTGGGGACTAGTCGGTAAAAATAGGAGCGTTTACACATTAGATGAAATAAAAGAAATTTGTAAAAAGCCGACAACTGTTATAATATTTAGACACCATTTTAATCTTGATAGCCCATTATCACTTAAAGGATTAATCGAAGAGGGAATCTTGAAAGCTCAGCCACAGTCAATAGCGGAAATTGATAATGAAAAATATGACCGTGTAAAAAGTATTGGTGGTATTAATGGACGTTTTACTTTCGATTAAACCCAAATTTGCTGATAAAATAATTGTAGGAGAAAAAAAATTTGAATTTAGAAAGACAAGGCTAAGCAAAGACAAAGTAGATGACATTTATATCTACTCTTCATCACCAGTCAAAAAGATCATTGGTAAAGTTACTATAAGTAAAATATTGGAAGGGCACCCTAAAAAAATATGGAAGATTTGTCATAAATTTGCAGGTCTGACTGAAGAAGAATTTTTTAGTTATTATGATGGCAAAGAAATAGCCTACGCTTTAGCAATTGAGAATGTTGAACATTTCAATGAACCGATAGATCCATATATTGAATTTGAAGGATTTGTACCGCCGCAGTCTTATTGCTATTGGAATAAACCTTTAAATTAATATATTATTATATATTATACATCGAACGCTACTAAGTAACGATAAAAGACTCATAGCTTGCAATAGAGAACATATGTAATAAGAAGGATGTTTATGTACGCTTCCTATGACCGAGTAACTATTATAAGATTGTTATTAGATGGCTAGTCATAGTGTATACTAAGCTTGAAAAATAATATGGTGAATTGTCCCTGTTTTAGGAACAGGAAGCTGTCGTTATACCTTACTACCCTTTGAAATGCATT
This sequence comes from uncultured Methanocellaceae archaeon, assembly GCA_963780665.1. Taxonomy (GTDB): domain Archaea; phylum Halobacteriota; class Methanocellia; order Methanocellales; family Methanocellaceae; genus Methanocella. Next base: position 448,503 of record CAWACJ010000004.1, read on the forward strand.
AGCGTCAGTAGCTGGTTTATCGGCGACGCCTTCATGCTGCTCGTCCAGGTTGGCTCAGAAAGCATAGGATGAAGATGCTGGTTTAGATCGCTGCCTTGCTCGATGGTACTGATGGTCGGTGCAAGGATCGACGACGCGCCTGCCGAATGCGACTGGCCGAAGATGTTTTCGCCGTTATATGACGGCACGCTCAGCGTGGGGAAATTGAACATGTCAACGCCCAGAGACGCTCCGGCGGCAGGCACCAAAAGCGCCAGTGCCAGCAGAAGCACGACAAGTATCCTTATCTTACTCAAATATACCCTCTCCTCAACTATTAATCATAGGTATATTCGAGTGGTCAAATAGCGATCCGATGGTTATAATGGAAAATTTCCATAATAACAAAAAATTTAGCTATGAAAATTCAACTGGACTAGATAGCAGTTTTAAAAATATGTTTAAGTCTCGCTTTTTCTTCGATCATATCGCTAAAACCTAGAATTATTGGATAGAATCCTTTTACACTGGCACTGCAACACATAATTTTGAGGGTATTGAGATGAGGGTAAAGGTAATCATTTTAATAGCGTTAGCTGTTCTGCTTATTGTGTCATCCGTGAGCGCCATGGCGAGCTATGTTTCGACGCTGGATCAATCGCAGTTGAAAACGCCATTTCAGGGGTTTCAAGCTAACCCGGTTTACAGCCAGCAGAGTACCGACAGCCTGACGCAGATCGACGGCCTGGTCGAGAACAGCCTGGGCTTCTCGAAAGACTTGTACGACAGCCGGGGAAGTGGCCTATTATCCGATAGCACGGCAAGCATACCGTTTTTGATCGGACAATTGCAAGATATTCCAGGCCCTATGGACCTTATATCAGCGATGGCGCCTGCCGGGTATGCAAACAATACATCAAGGCTTGGCAATCACAATGTGAAAAATAGCCTGAACAGCACTAGCTTGATTTAAAGCATACTGCTCATACCAGTAATATTTTTTTTTAGATTCATAATGTAAAAGCTTATTGTATCATACGAGAAACCATTAGCGATCGCCAGGATCGGAGTATTTGACATGGCATGGAAAAAGCCTTCCCAGGAATTGATCAAGCTTCTCATCGCAAGAATGGAGACATTCGGCGCACAGAAAAAAGCCATGTTCGGCAGTACCGTTTATTTTGCGAATGACAACATGTTCATCGGCGTCCACGAAGACCACATTTTCCTGCGCCTTCCTGAAGCAGGCAGGAAAGAGCTTTTAGACCGGTTCAAAGATGCGGCTCAGTTCGAGCCCATGAAAGGCAGGCCGATGAGAGAGTACATGATCGTACCGCCGGTATTATATGAAGACAAAGAAGCTTTCGGCTTATGGATCAAGCAGTCTATGGATTATGTGATGGCTTTGCCTACAAAGCCACAGAAAGTTAAGAAGAAATAACAATATTGATCATATTGCAAAAGCTTTTATTGCAGGCCATATCATTCTAAGTGGTTGGGTATATTATGTCCAAATTTTTCCTGATATGCTTAATGATGATCATCACGTTCATGTTCGTTCCAGCCTGTATGGCTGAAGGGCCACAGCAGGCATGGGTATATAACGCCAGCTCTTATCTCACCACGCCGCCTTTGTACGATAACGGCTATGTGTACATGGGAACCCTGGATGGAAAGCTATACTCGATCCAGACGGTTTACGGCAAGCCGATCTTCACCAAGAGCTTCGGTTCGGGTATCCAGTCGACGCCGGCCCGGGATGGCAGCATGCTCTACTTCGGCACGGACGACGGGTACTTCCATGCGGTCAATACGACGAGGGGCGACGAGAAGTGGAAGTTCAAGGCAGGAAATAGCATCGACTCGTCTCCCTTGATCTTTAACGGAGAGATTATCTTCGGGTCCGACGACGGCAAGGTCTACGCGCTGGACATGAATACCGGTAACCAGTCGTGGAACTGCTCTGTGGGCAGTGCAGTCAGCACTATGATCGCAGAGGACAAGGGCACGATCCTGGTAGGCACATTCGGCGGAGACGTAGTGGCCATCGAGCCGCTCTATGGAAATATCATCTGGAAAAAGAACATCGACGACCGGGCGTATTCACCCCTCGCATACGCGGGTAATATCTATGTGGGCACCTATGACAGCCAGATCCTCTGCCTCAACTATGACTCAGGCACGCCGGTCTGGAGCTTCCTGGCTAACGGCTCGGTCAGCGCCCAGCCTGTGGTGGATAACGGGACGATCTATATTGGCTCCTGGGATAGCTATCTGTACGCGCTGAATGCCTCGAATGGTAAAGTCTTATGGAAGTTCAAGACTGTCGGGCCGATCAAGGCTTCTCCGCTCATCGATAACGGTGTTCTGTACATCGGTTCGGGCGACATGAGCCTATATGCAGTGGACCCACAGACAGGAGCCCTCTACTGGAAATTCACGACAGACTCCGCGATCTTCTCGACGCCTGTGATCGTCGATAACACGCTATATTTTACCTCATTTGGCAGCAGCAGTGCGGTCGGCAGGCTCTACTCGCTTACGCTACCGGCTAATCTCTCGGTGATCGCTACGCCGATACCCGTAACGCCGACACCAGCCCCAACTGCGACGCCGACGCCGCTACCGGTCAATACGACCACATCCACCCCTACACCGTCTGCATCACCATTGAGCCCGCTGACGGGCTTCATTGCCTTAGCAGTCGCAGGGATTGGAGCGGTTATTTTGTCACAAAAGAAGGAGCGATAAATTTTTAGGCCTCCGTTCTTGTTGGCTATGTGCCTGCTTGATGCAGAGGTCTTCTGGCTTTTTATTATAAGAAGTCAGAGAAAACGGTCTAAAATGGTATAGTAGGTATATTTTATTTACGCTAACATATATGAGAAGATACTGACCTATTTACTAATTGGTGAATTAACAATGGCGAATCTGACCAGTGAGATCAAGGAAGCATTTCATAAGATGAAGATCTTTCCCGTCGCGACTGCATCGAAAGACGGAGTACCTAACGTAGCACCTATCGGCATCGTAGAGCTCGTGAGCGACGACACGATATGGATCACGGACAACTTCATGAAAAAGACTCTCGAGAACCTGAACGAGAACCCGAAGATAGCGATGTATATATGGGGACCGGAAATTAAGGGTTGCTACCAGATCAAGGGCACGGCTTCGATCAAGACCCATGGCAAGGAATATGACGAGATGAAGATGAAGATCAACAAAAAGAACCCTGCACTTCCGGCAAGGTCTCTTGTCATAGTGAAGATCACTGAAGTCTACGAATGCGCTCCGGGCGCAAACGCCGGCAATAAGGTAATCTAAATTTTTTTACTGGTATCTGCCTGTAACTTGATACAGGCCGCTATAAAAGAATTTTATTCGGAAAATCGGATTTGTTAGTTTACTGTTGATCTCATCAGGGATTGTATATAGAGATGGCTCAGTGTACGATCCATATGCGGGCATTATTTTTTAAAAAAGACTAAGCTGTAACCGATATTTAGATATCCTGAGAGTGAAACATCGCTGACGAACGCGTAAAAGTATAGAGGGCTGCCTTTCGAATCGAAGATGATATGGTCGTATAGCTCGACAAGTACTCTTGAGCCGTCCTTCCTAAGATACTCTTTTTTATAGATCGCCGGCATTTTCGTCATGATCTGGGCAGCGATCACTTCGGCTTCATTTTTTCTCCATTCAGGAGGCGTCAGGTCTTCCCCACAGTTTTTAGAGAGCAGTTCATCGCCGGTATACCCTGTCAGGCGGCAATATGCAGTATTACAGCCTTTAACCTGCCCTCTGGAGTCAGCGATCACAAAAGGCTGGCTTGATCCCTCGACTATATCGAGTAAAAAATTGATGAAAAGCCTTATCGTTTCCGGGTCTCCGCTGATAGCTCGTGCGCTTGCTCGTTGCATTATCTCGGAGTTTTTGTCGATATTCTGCCCGGCCTGCATAATATAATGGTATGGGACCCCCTATAATAAAATTTCTTATGATAGCTTTACGATTATTTATTGTTGTTGAGAGAACAATTTTATAAACTAAGCTTCTTGATATATTTTAGGTAGGTAGAGAATGATCAGAGAAATGAAAAGGATTATTGGTATCATAGCAACAGTGGCTATACTTGCCATTATCATTATAATATTTACAGTGTTTTGGCCTGCTTTCGTCACGACAACGACGGTGCATACATACACCCATGCTGCAGCAGACCCGGTAAACATTACTGTATTGTGCGGGACTATACACGATTGCAGCGTATTTGTAAATAATTCCACGGGCAATAAGGTCAACGTCACTATAGAGACTACATCTCCATTAAACGCCGAATACAAAGGCGCTCAGAAAGTGCACGAGGCGTTTAGCCAGAATGTCACATTTATGGATAACGGCACGATCCTAGACCTGGGAATCACACTCACTGGCGGAGATGAGATGTTCCAGCTTAAACCGTCGAAAGCTTCTGTCCATATAAATCTGCCAGAGGGAACGAATTATACACTTGTAAAAAAATGGCCGTATAACGGCTAATACCAGTCAGGCATCCCTGTCATCGTACCATTCGAAAGTATTATGGACATGCTAATTTTATTATATATAATTGGTGATATGAAATGTGCTCAGCTGGTGGTCCTCCTGATTTCGACCTGGATTCAGGCGAACTCAAGTTCGAGAAATATAAATGTAAAGAGTGCCATGGCGACTTCAGGGGGGCAGGCAAAAAGCCCGTCTGCCCGGTTTGCGGCTCAGAGAAAGTCGATTTAGAGTAAATGAAGCCTAATCAGAAAAAGATTCGAAATCTAATAACAAGTTCATTGTAGGGGTGTCGTAAAAACACTCCTACTCTCTTAGTAAAATGGAGGTGATGGAAAGAAAGTTTCCTGTGCAGGAGAACCTTCAATCAATTTAATATATTTTTTAGATTAAATTATCCCTTGAGGACGATCTCTATGTTGATATCCTTCGGGACCTGGATTCTCATGAGCTGCCTGAGTGCACGCTCATCCGCGTCGATGTCTATTAATCTCTTGTGGACGCGCATTTCCCAGTGTTCCCAGGTCGCAGTCCCTTCTCCGCTGGGGCTCTTCCTGCACGGTACTACCAATCTCTTTGTCGGGAGTGGTACTGGGCCGGAAATGCTGACTCCGGTCTTCTCGGCTATCTTCTTTACCTGCCCGCACACGTCGTCTAACTTTGTTGGGCTAGTGCCGGATAACCTTATTCTTGCTTTTTGAGCTGCCATGATAGTCACCTGAAATATATAATGAAGGATGGTCTCCCATCCTTCGAAGCGATTTATCTCGCCTTAATATCAATTACTACGCCGGCAGCGATGGTCTGGCCCATATCACGTATGGCGAACCTGCCAAGCTGCGGGATCTCCTTGACTTTCTCGATGACCATCGGCCTGGTCGGCTTGACCATGACAATGGCTGCGTCACCGGTCTTGATGAACGCGGGGTGGTCTTCCTTAATACCGCCGGTCTTAGGGTCAAGTGTTGCGAGGATCTCCGTGATCATGCACGCGACCTGAGCCGTGTGGCAGTGGAACACCGGGGTGTATCCTGCGGAAATTGCGGACGGGTGCTGGAGCACTACGATCTGTGCCTTGAACTCGTCTGCTACGGTCGGCTGCTTGTCGACCGGGCCACATACGTCGCCTCTCCTGATCGCATTCTTGTCGACACCACGGACATTGAAGCCGATGTTGTCGCCTGGTAATGCCTGGGGTATTTCCTCGTGGTGCATTTCGATGGACTTAACTTCACCGGTTGCGCCAACGCCGTCGATTCCTGGCCTGAAGATGATCTTGTCACCCTTCTTCATGATGCCGGTCTCAACACGGCCGACTGGCACGACACCGATACCGGAGATCGTGTAGACGTCCTGGATTGGGACACGCATCGGGAGCTGGGTCGGTTTCTCGGGGCTGTGTAAGTTGTTTAATGCCTCGAGAATGGTCACGCCGTTATACCACTTGGTATTCTCGGAGTGCTTGGCAATGTTGTCGCCCTTGAATGCCGAGGTCGGTATGAAGGGTATTGCGTCCGGCTTGAAGCCTACGGTCTTCAGAAGTGCGGTCATGTCAGCCTTGACCTGGTCGTACCTCTTCTGGTCGTAGTTCACGGCGTCCATCTTGTTGACGGCGACGATGAGCTGGCTGATGCCCAGGGTCCTGGACAGGAACACGTGCTCCTTGGTCTGCTGCATGATGCCATCCGGGGCTGCTACTACT
>CAWACJ010000005.1:0-443052 GCA_963780665.1 uncultured Methanocellaceae archaeon
AAGTCAGTATGCTCTTCAATGCCAAAGGCAAAGTTGCCAGTGGTATCGAATGACCTGAGGCTGAGCTTCTTACCCTGGATAGTCAGAGCGAGATTAAGGAACTTTTCTGCACTTTCGCCGCGAAGCGTGACTTTGCAGCCAATAGCTTCGCCCTTCTTGGTGCCGAAAGCCGGCAGAGTTCTCTTGGCGAGGTTCCTCACTGGCTTCTGGCCGGTGATCTTTTCCATGATCATTTCAGCGTTCGACAATTTCTTGCCCGACTCGCCGACGCTCATGTGAACGGTGATCTTCTCGACCTTGGGCGTCATCATGACGTTGCTAGCGGTTTCTGTTACAGCTGCGCTCATGCGTTAACCCCCATGTCGATCAGCGGAGAATCCTTGCCGATCACGACGACGTACCTCTCGACAGTGTCGAAGTCGCCGTCTTTGCCTGCGATCTTGACCATGTTCGGTCCGGATGCCTTGACAACTTTGATCTCCTTGATCTTGCCCGCTTCACCGGCGTGCTTACCGTCGATGACCATCGCGTAGCTTCCGACCGCATATACGAGGTGCTGGTCGATTGACCTCTCCGGCACCTTCACCAGGATAGAGTCCTTGGTGTGGTAGTCGTTGGAAGCCAGCATCGTGGTCCCGTCGTGTAAGTTGAGCTGGATCTTTCCGCCCTTGACGGCGGTCTTGTTGACGATCTTGTACAGCTTAGTCGTAACGTCAGAGACCGGCACCAGCTTGAACTTCTGGTCGTTACCGATGCTGACGCGGTAGCTGGCTTTGATCTCCGGTATGGAGATAACGTCGAACAGGCCTACCGGGAACTTGTGGTCGCGCCTGACCTTGCCGTCTACCAGGACCTTGCCTTCGTGCAAGATCTGCTTGATCTCTTTAGCCTTATCGGCTACTTTCAGGAGATCCCTGAGAACGACGACCAGAGGCATGCCGCGCTCCTCGGAGTGTGGTCCGGGGTTAGGCTTGGCGATCCACTTTGACGTCTTGCGGGTGACCGGCCATGCACGTGGCGAGGCGACCCTCTTTAAGTGATTCTTACCTGTCATTTACTTCTTCGCCTCCTTCTTGACGCCGAGCCTTCTTTCATCGTCTAAGTTTAGCTTAGTGATGAGAAGGTTTGACGTGTGGACTGGCCTCGGCATTTCTTTGCCGTCCGCCTTGGCGACTGCTACTCCGTCGATATTGACGTATTCGCGCTTTACGTTGACGGCATTGACCTTGCCCTCAGTGCCGGCGAAATCGCCGCGGAGGACCTTGACTGTGTCGCCCAGTATTACGCGTAGCGTGCTTAAATTGTGCTCCTTCTGGAGTTCTTCGCTCAGAGGTGCCCTCAGGAACTTGCCCTTGATGTGAAGGGGCACGTTGTACCTGTACTTCCTCTGCTTTCTTGGCTGTGATGATGTAACCATGATGAACACCTTATACGATGGTCGACGCAGTCGAGCCGATCTTTGCGAACCGCTCTGCTACTTCCCTTGCGACGGCGCCCTTGATCTCGGTGCCCTTCGGGTCATTGTTCTCATCAACAAGCACACAGGCGTTGTCTTCGAACGAGACACGCATGCCGTTTGGCCGGCGGATCTCTTTCTTCTGACGAATGACGACGCAGCGTACGACAGTCTTCCTCATTTCCGGAGTACCCTTCTTGACTGAGCCAATGAAGATATCGCCAATGCCCGCAGAGGGCATACGGTTCTTGCGGCCCCTGTACTTGAGCACTGAAATGAGTTCCACGAGCCTTGCGCCCGTGTTGTCTGCTACGTCCAGCCGCGTTGCGGTGTGGACTCCACGCGGGACTTTTGCCTTAATCGCCCTCATTGTTTAGCCACTCCTACAACAACGAATGTCTTGGTCTTTGAGAGAGGTCTGCATTCTGCAATTGTAACCTTGTCGCCCTCTTTCGCGTTTATACACGGCGGATTGTGGGCGTGGAGCTTTGACCTCCTCTTCTCGTACCTGTCGAACTTTATGTTGCGCTTTAAGTATTCGCGCATCACCACGACGGTCTTGTCCATCTTGTCGGAAACTACCACGCCATCGAGCAACTGCCCGCGGACGCTGACGCTCCCGTGGAACGGGCAATGAGGATCATTGCATTCCGTCTCAGGTGTTGTTATATTCTCTAGTCCAATGTCTTTTGCCATACTAGTTCCTCTACGTTGGGGTTAACCGGTAGACCGGTCACTTCCCTCTGGATCTCTTTCTTTTAGGGATCCGATTTTCGGGTTGTGATTGTAATAAGGTCCCTAGGACCTTGACGCGATTCCCGTTAGGGATGGTGAAAATGAACGAGCGGCCGGATTTTGCGACCATCAGGTCGCGGCCGTTCGTATTTATGATCACCATGTTTCGCGTCTCGTTCACCACTGTCCCGAGAATACCCTTTTCGCCCTCGCAGGCGGGGACAGTTTCTACGGGTAGCCCGATGATCTCATGATAGATGATGTTTTCGGGCGTGATGTCCATTTTAGACCCTTACTTATTTTTTCACATCGATAAAGTCAGGGGAATATCCTATGCTCAGGAGTAAATCCTTGACTTTCTCTTTGTGGTCGCCCTGAAGCTCGATGACACTTTGCTTGATAGTACCGCCGCAGGCGCATTTCGCCTTAAGGAGGCTTGAAAGCTCCTTAAGGTCAATGCTCCTGTCATCGATACCCTGTATCACCGTGGCGACTTTTCCGAAGCGTCTTTTATCAGTCGTGATCTTGACACGCTGGGACTCCTTCACGAGCTCTTCGCATACGCAAAGATCGTCAGGTAGTCCACACTTTTCACAGATCGCCACTTTAACGCTTCTCCTCCTTCTGTATTGTAAGGATCCTGGCAATAGTCCGCCTGAGTTCCCTGATCCTGCCAGGGTTCTCCGGCGCGCCGCCTGTCGACGTGATGGCGCGTTCCTTCAGCAGCTCGTTCTTTAGGTCTACAAGCTGCTTCTGGCGCTTATCCTCGGCCATTGCCCTTACTTCTTTTGCCTTGACGATCGCCATGATTACTCCTTCTTGACTTCGGTGGTCGTTTCGGCTTCTGCAGCCGGGCTCTCTTCCGCCGGGGCCTTCTTCGGCTTCTTAGCCTTCTTCGGCTTTGCGTCCGCCGGTGCGGCCTCTTCGGCCTGTGCCTTCTCAGACTCTGCGATGATCTTCTCTACTTCGGCCGCGGTGGTCTCGGTAGCTTCAACCGCAGGCTTTACTTCGGCTGCAACCGGTGCGGCTGCGGCGGGCTTGGCTTCTACCTTGGGGGCAGCAACCAGCTTAGAGAGGTCTAAGCGGTCCGGAAGGACTGCGTCTGGCGGCATGATCCTGACTTTCACGCCGATGATCCCAAGCTTCTTCTTTGCACGGGCATAGCCGACGTCTACTAGTTCTTCGACGGGCTTGCCGCAGTGCTTGATGTAGCCTGCGATGAACTTCTCGGTCCTCTTCCTGGGGCCAGTTAACTTACCGGCGATGATGATCTCGACGCCCATTGCGCCCGAGTCCATGATCCTCTGGAGGGTTGAAGAGCCTGCCTTACGGAAGTACCATCCCCTCTCCAGGGCATTTGCGAGCCTCGTGGCCATCATCTGTGCATTTAATTCAGGTTTCCGAACTTCCTGCACATCGATCTGCGGGTTGTCCATCTTGAACCTGACATCCAGGTCCTTGGTGAACTTGCGGATCATCTTACCGCCCTTACCGATGATCATTCCTGGCTTTTCTGCCCTGATCGTGATCTGGGTGCCCATCGGAGTCCGGTTGATATCCATGCCACCGTATCCGGCACGCTCCAGCTTCTGAAGGAAGAACTCGTCGATCATAGCCTTCTTGAAGCCATCGTTGACGAACTTTTTCTCAACTGCCAACTTAACGCACCTCTCCTAATACTACTTCTATGGTAACCGTCTCAATGTTCCATGCGGTTGCACGGCCCATTGCACGTGGCATGATACCCTGTGTTACCTTTCCTCTCTTCGAATCAGCGTGGATGATCTCCATGTTGTCCGAGTCGAGGCCCTTGTACTCCGCATTTGCAACGGCGTGTTTTATTAACTTTAATATTTCCTTGCTAGCCTTGACGGGATAGCGGCCTGCGCCGCCGGGGGTCTGATGCCTCTTGTGCCCGACGTTGCGCGCATACCTCTTGAAGGGTATGGACTGCTTCTTGGCGATGACGTTCTCCAGGATCGTCGTCGCGGTCACGACTTTCATGTGGCGGATATAGTTGAATATTTCCACGCAGTGCTTGGGCGATACGTTGATCTCGTAGGCCATCGCTTTCGCGGTGGTCGCGGGGTCAAATTCCTTCGAATATTTTACACTCGACATTCCAGGCACCTCCTTACTTCAGTGGCACGTACTTGCTGCCTCTCGTTGCACCGATACCGGCTGCACCGTGGTTCACGGGTCTGCGGGTCAATGCGAACTCGCCGAGGTAGTGGCCCACCATTTCGGGGGTCATTTCGACTGCCTTGTATTCCTTGCCGGTGTAAACCTCGAAGGTCACTCCGATCATTTCGGGAATTAACAAAAGATCCCTGATGTGGGTCTTGACTTTCTTATCGCCAGCCTTGACGTTGTCAATGATCTTCTGCTCTTCCTCGCCGAAACCTCTCTTGATCTTGCGCCTCTGCCTGGAGGGCACGAGGGCGGCGAACTGGTCTAAGTCCATTTTCTTTAAGTCTGCAACGGAAGTTCCCCTGTAGGTGAACTCTTCCTTTCTCTTCGGGAACCTTGCTGACTGCTTTGATTGCTTCGAAACCATGTTGTTCACTCCTTACCCGTGATGCCCTACGCCGGTCCTTCTGGCTGCGATGCTGCCGACCTTACGTCCAGGCGGGGTGCCTCTGCTTACAGTCTTTGGCCTGCCAGGGTGCTGCCTGCCGCCGCCACCGAACGGATGGTCGACTGCGTTCATCGCTACACCTCTGACGACTGGCCACTTGGTGGCCTTGTTAGCCATCTTGTACCATTTCTTGCCGGCCTTCACGAACGGCTTGTCAGTCCTTCCGCCGCCCGCGACGATGCCTACTGTGGCCCTGCACGCCGGGTTGAGCCACTTCATCTCGCCGCTTGGCAGCTGGACGACGACCTTCTTTGCCTCATGCGAGACAATGGTCGCGCCGACTCCGGTGGAGCGGGCGAATGCGCCGCCGTCTCCCGGGTTGGACTCGATGTCACAAACCGGACAGCCGTCCGGCAGCTTCGATAATGGCAGCGTGTTGCCGGGCTTGACCTCGGCGTTGCTGCCGATGGCGACCTTGTCGCCTACTCCTACGCCCTCGGGGGCGAGGATGAGCAGGTCCTGTCCATTCTCGTACTTTACTCTGATGATCGGCGCGTTTCTTGCAGTGTCGTGGATGATCTCTGTAATTACGCCGTTGATGGTCTCATCGCCGATGGTCCTGATGTGCTCAAGGTTAGCCTTGAAGCGCGAGGACGTGGCCCTGTATGTCGGGGTGCCTTTTCCACGGTTCTGAGACATTAATCGCTTTCCCATGTTTCAATCCCCCGTTTAGAATATTCCTAGCCGGCTGGCGATCTCCTCAGCCGAGTTCTCGGGACTTAACGTCACGATTGCTTTCTTCTCGCCCTTCGGGCTGATCAGCGTGGTCACCTTGATGACCTTGACATTGTACATGTCCTGGACTGCCTTCGTGATCTGTTCCTTGCGGGCCCTGCGGTCTACGAGGAACTGAAGGGAGTTGTTCTTCTCCATGGACAACGTCGCCTTTTCAGTGATGAACGGATATTTGATAACGTCTGCTACCATGTTTTTATTCCTCCGACATCTGCTTGAAGGCGTTCTCGCTCCAGACGGTCAGGCGTCCTGCCTGCGTGCCCGGTGCCAGCATCTCAGCGTTTACCTGAGCGATGGTGGCGACTTCGACGCCGGGGACATTGCTGACGGCCTTGAAGATGCCCTTGTCCTCACCGACGATGATGAGTACGCCGACTTTCTTCTTGTACTGGCGACCCCTCATCTTGCCCTTTCCTGCACGGACCTTCTTCTCCGAAGAGCGTATAAGGTCTGCTTCCAGGCCGATGTTGGTGAGTAACTCTATGACATCCTTCGTCTTCTCGAGGGACTCGATCTCGTCAGCGACTACTAAAGGCAGCTCGCCTTCGTACTTGTAGCCCCTGGCTTTTATGAGCTCGACATTCATCGTCGCTGCTGCGGCGGAGCGGATTGCCTTGATGCGCTCTTTGTCGTTGATCTTCTCAGAGTTATCCTTGTTCGGGTTCGGCGCGTGTGCGCTGCGACCGCCCTTGGCCTGCGTTACTCTCGTAACACGGGATCCGTTGGTCAACCTCGGCACGTGTGCCACGCCTCTGCCGCTGCCCCAGGAGTGCGAGGATGTTAAGAATCCTGCCAGCCTGCTCGGGCCGTATGGCTGAAGCCTGTTTGCCTGTGCCGCCAGGACTGCCTTCTTGATGAGGTCCGGCCTGAACGGCTCGTTAAAGACGTCTGGTAAGGCGATCTTAGTCGAGGTCTTCTTTCCGGTCTTATCTAAAACTGTTGCGTCCATTTAGCTCATCTCCTGGTGCCCTGCTTTGTGGCCTTACTGATGAATTGTATCTCGGGAGCCTGCTTGGGCGTTGCCTTTGGCCTTACTGCCGGCCTGATCCTGACGATCCTCTTGACGGGACCGGGGATTGAGCCCTTGAGCATGATGTACTGGTTCCTTACCAGGCCGTAGTTTAAGAATCCGCCTGCGGGGATGACCTCTTCGGGGTTATCGCCAAGCTTGATGATCCTCTTGTTGTACTCGGTCCTCTGGTGGTAGCCAGTCTGGCCTAGCTGTGGTACCTGCCACCTGACACGGTGCGGGTTCCACGGGCCCAGGTTACCGACGTGCCTTTCTTTGCCGGTCCTGGCATGCTTTCTCTTCTGCAGCGCAATACCCCATCTCTGGACGGGACCCTTGGTTCCCTTACCCTTGGTGATGGCTGAAATGTCGACCATCTCGCCGGGGGTAAAAACGTCCTTAATGGTTACTTGCTTGCCCATGAGTGACTTAGCGAATTCGAAGCGCTTTGCGATGTCGCCGCCTCCGACGCGGTTCTCAATGAGCTCCGGTACTTTCTTGGTCGTGCCGGTCACGTCTGCGGTCTTGACATAGGTTAAAACGCGTACTTCTGCGACCTTACCATCTTTGACGAGTGCCGCGATTTTCGCAAGCATTGCGTCGGTCTCGATCGGGTTCTTCGACTGGGGCGTGAGTTTCTCAAGCGCCTTGAGGTCGTTGATCCAGGCTTCGCCGATGACCTTCTTGCCGTACGGGCCGTCGTCATAGACGCGGATCCCTGCGACATTCATGGCGGGAGTCTCGATGATGGTTACGGGTATGGATATTTCCATGCCTTCGGTGGTGCTGTGAGGCCTATCATCGATCATGATGATATGCGACATTCCTGCCTTAAATCCTACAAATCCTTGGATGCGGGGTTGATCGCCAAGTTCTGCCCAGCTTCTGTACTTGGGCTTCTGGCTGCGAGCCCTCACCCTAGGGCTGTACGCAAGCGAACCTCGCCTTGGTTGGTGTGGGTGACTCATTGTCTTTTTCCTCCTGTGACAATTTCTGGGATCTGGCTCTGGCTTTGTCAATCGCCAGGTATCTTGTTGATACTTACGCTGTAATTCCTTACTGCCAAATCAGGTTGAGGATGCCCAGTGTAATATATATGGCCTCCTCGCTCCGGACTGTGGCAGTGCCCTGGTTGGGCACGGAATTCACCACGTAATCGGAATGATCTGCAAGTTTGTGTCCTTCGTCCTCTAAGAGCGATTCGAGCCCCGTTGACGGGCTTCCGAACGCGATCGATACCTTATCCCGAATGTTTGACTTGATCTCGGACAACGATCCTTCGTTTAGGGTTTCCCCTAAGCGGGAGGTCGCGATCCTTAAGCCATCGGTATCGAGGGCTTCATGGAGCGTGTCACAGACACGCACATCGTATCCCCAATATGAGGGTACGTCGCTCTTATTTACGAGCTGGACCGTTATTGGTCTTCGCAAATAGATCCTGACTGTCACGCGCTGCCCAATGTGGACGTTTTTAGCATCCTTGAGCAGGACTGGGCTGTCAAATCCGACATCGACCCAAACGCTACGGTCAGTCCCGACTTTGGTCACAATACCTTCGCGGTATTCCTCATCTTCGGTGACGGTATGAGATGGTATCTTCAGTGGCGGGATCACTCCGATATTTCGGAGTGCATCTTGCATGGGGAATAGTTCCTTCCTCAGATACTGAGGCGTTTCCGCATAGCGCAAGACGGTGCTTATGAACTTGCTGTCATCGAGGCCTTTTGTTTTGTAGACCACGACCTCATCGGCACGGAATATCGAGGCGGCGCGTGCCACCTGACCTATCTTATAGGTCTTTATTCGCGAGTCGAAGCTTTCCTCGGTGATCGAGGAAGGGATCAGCAGGCTGATAAGTGTCCTACCATTGTTGACACTCATACTGTACACTTAGATGGGAGTATAAAACTGATTTAAAGTATTTATATGTTTCGTGATCAGGAAGGCGCAGAATGCCAATAAATATCCTGGAAAAAATATGAGCAGGAGATAAAGTACCGAAGTTTTACATAATAGTTGCGATGCGACCTGCGTACATATGGATTGGTATTTAACCTCTCTAAGTGCAAACATTTAATACAGTCTGTATAAATAATTGAGCAAGGGCTTTGAGAATAAGGGGGCAATCAATTTGATTACTTCTAATGGTAAATCTAAATTCATAAAAATATTGTTAATCGCTTCGTTAACGCTTGTAATAATAGGTTTAGCGCCACTCCAGGCAGCATGTTATAGCTATAATTCAATCACAATAGGCATCAACGCAGGTGGAACGCGCTACGTAGACTTTGCCGGCACCTGGAATGGCGGCCCATGGAGCTGGCCGGATATGGAAGCCGATGGCCACTCCATCTATGGTCCCCAGACCGACAGCGGAACATCTTACACTTTGACCTGGCATGCCGTTTCCGCCACCGTGCGCGACGGATTCAACATCGGAGGCACATACTCGGCGAGCATTACATACAGTTTCCACTTCCACTCAGGTCACTTTCACCGGAATCGAGCAGGTCCAGAACACTTACACCGCAACCGGACTTACAGGCACGACCAACGGTGACCCTGACTGGAACTTATATGGGTTCAGTAACCACTCTGGCAACACTCAACTCGGCCAACGGCTGGACTGCAACAGTCTGGGCTGACTACAACACGGCTGTTACTTTTTCTGAAGCTTCCGGGAGCACCGCCAGCGAGCGTTGGGCAGTTTCGGGCAGCTCCTCGGTGTCGAACGTACCACATGGCGGCTTACCATATACAATGGCCTACGTTCATCAATATAAAAACACATTCACTCAGGCGGGCATCACCAGCGATGCCGGCTCCGCGACAGTCCTCACGGTCGGAAGTACAACTTACCACTACGACAATTTGCCAGCCGCGGCATGGATCGACAGCGGAACGTCCTACACATGGGCGAACCCCGTTACGGTCAGCGGCACCGAGCAGTTCAGCAAGACCGCAGGATCCGACGGCACAATAACGGGCGCAGCCACGATTTCGGCAACGTATCAACAGCAATGGAAACTAAAGATCGACACTTCATCAAACGTCAAAGGCGACAGCAATGGCGTCATCGTGACCACCGGCGATGCCTCCCTCGACAAGAGCGCGCTGCCATACACCACAGGCTGGATCAACAATGGGGGCGCATTCACGTACACATTCCAAACCCCGATAGCTTCAGCCGCTTCGCCTTCAAGCACCCGGTACGCCTGGAGCTCAACTAGTTCCACCGGCGGTCTCGGACAAACCTCACGGACAAACAGCTTTCAGGTCACCTCAGGCGGAACAATTACTGGCACATACACCGAGCAGGTATCAAACACCTTCTCGGCGAGCGGACTCGTCAACCCGGACTACGTAGACGTAACAGGCACTTACATGGGGGCAGGTGATACAACGATAGCCACCCTAAATAACGGCAACAGTTACAGCGCCACTGCCTGGAGCGACTACAACACAGCAGTCACTTTCCCCGGAACTTCAACGAATAGCGGCTCTAGCGAGCGCTGGGCGTTCCTAAATGGGCTGTCTTACACGACGCCTGCCTTAATGTCCGGCGGAGCCACCTACAGCCGCACCTACTACCACCAGTACGCCTTCACCCTGGACTACGCAGTCGTCGGGGGCGGAGGAACTGCTCCCTCGGACGCGCCAATCCTCAGCGGGACTTCGGCTGGACAGGTGGGCTACATTAGTAACACGCTTCCGCTCCACGGGGGCGCTGTAACGCCGCTCTGGCTTGACGCTGGCACGACGTGGCAATTGAGCAGCGAGCTCAGCTGCTCGTCGGGCACGGAACGATGGATAACCGCCCAGGCGACAACCGGTACGGCAAGCGCCGCAGCCACTGAAACCATGAACTACTACCACCAGTTCCCATATACATTATCTTACTCTATCAGTGATGGTTCGACCGGAGCTACTGCACCGACGCTGACGTCAACCCAGTTCGGAACTGGCTACACACCAGTTTTATCGGGCACGGCCACGAATTACTGGCTCGACAATGGCGCAGCCTGGAGCATCACCAACCCCCTCACAGGATCAGGCTCAAACGAACGCTGGCAGACAAGCCCGGGCCAGACAGTATCAGGCACAGTCAGCACGACACAGACCGCAGCCTACACTTATTTCCACCAGGGCCAGGTTTCGGCCAGCTACAGTACTTCGGACAATACCGTCCCCTCCGCGAGCGTCGTCCTGACCGGAAGCCAGTTCGGCGATCCATTGGCCACGACATTAACGACTGCGGCCCAGAACATCTGGCTGGACACCGCCACCGATTGGTCGGTGAACCCCGGTGTTACAGTCTCAAGCACAGAGCAATATAGGACAAACGGAGCCTCCGGAACCGTCAGTTCGCAAGCTATTGCCCCTCTGTATTATCACCAGTACAAGATTTTACCGGCATATTCGATCGCTAACACGCCCGCGGGCACACCTCCGGTCACTAACATCGTTCATTACATCTACTGCTCGGCCCCGCAGACGGCCACTCCAACGCTAGATCTGGGTGAGCCCTTCGCGTGCTGGGCCGATGCAGGCTCCTCAGTCACGTACGTAAACCCGATCACAAGCGATACCGAACGCTGGCAGATCACCCCCGGAGATACGGGCTCATACACAGCAATCGCATCTGTCTCTGCCGCCACGACCGTCGATCCGGTATACTACCACCAGTACAACGACGTGCTCTCGTACAGCATCGTCGGTAGCGGAACGCCTACTGCACCCACATTCACGGGCAACCGACTTGGCCTGTCAACCGACCAGCCCATAACGACGACACCCACCGCCTACTGGTTTGATGCAGGGACCGGCTGGTCCATAACGAGCCTGCTCGCAGGCTCAGGCAGTACCGAACGCTGGCAGACAGGCCAGCCAACTTCCGGAGCCCTGACAGGAACGAGCGCAGCAACGATCGCCGAAGCCTACTATCACCAGGGTCAGGTTTCGGCCAGCTACAGTACTTCGGACAATACCGTCCCCTCCGCGAGCGTCGTCCTGACCGGAAGCCAGTTCGGCGATCCATTGGCCACGACGTTAACGACTACGGCCCAGAACATCTGGCTGGACACCGCCACCGATTGGTCGGTGAACAGCCCGGTTGCGGCTTCGAGCACGGAGAGGTGGAACGCGGCCACCGGGACAACCGGAACCGTCGGTTCGCAAGCTATTTCCCCGCTATATTATCACCAGTACCAGCTTACTCTGGAGTATTCGATCGCCAACACGCCTGCCGGCATACCCGCAGTCACCAACATCGCTTCCTACACTAGCCTCGGCACAGCCGGATTGACAGCCACACCAGTGCTGGCCCCGTCTACGTCGGCCCAGATCTGGGCCGATATAGGCTCCCCGGTTACGTATGTGAGCCCGATCACAAGCGGTACCGAGCGCTGGATCGTTACGCAGGCGGACACCGGCCTGTACGCAGCAGTCCCCTCGGTTACCGGAACTGCTACAGTGAACCCCTCATACACCCACCAGTACGTTACGGCTGTGACGTTGTCAAAGTCACAGTCAAACACCACCATCGGACAAACCGTCACGTTCACGGCGAACGTGATATCAAGCACGCCGGGCAGCGGTACTCCTACCGGGACAGTCGCCTTCATGGACGGGTCGACACTGCTGGGGACAGGCACAATTAACAGCGTGGGCACCGCGACTTTCCAGACCACCGCGCTGGCAACCGGCACGCATTCGATAACAGCCGTTTATCAGGGCGACATGAGCCACATCGGAAGCGCTTCAAACGCGCTGACGCAAACGGTAGCGGCCGCACCATCTTCCGGGTCGATCTACAACCACTATCCGCCCGCCGAAAAAGTGGTCTACGTGAACGGTAGCTGGTTACTACAGTCTATGGTGTCGTCTACGCCTACACCCACACCTATAATAACTGCAACGCCTACCACCACGCCAACTGCAACCCCGACGCCAGGGCCCACAAGTTCGGCGACACCGACCCCGACACCTTCTTCAACGCCTTCGACGGGCAATGCATGGCCGATAGAGCTAATCATCGCAATACTGGCAATCGTAGGAGTAGGGATTGTAGCCATTATCTTCTTAACCATGAGAAAGAGCTGAGAGGAAAAGCAGGGATAACAAGACTTATCACTGCCATATTTTTCACGAGAAGGCTTACGCGCGGAAATAAATGGCCCGCTCGTATCACCTTCTCGGCCACCAGGGCACAGTTGTGATCATTGACTACATCGGGAAAGTGAATACCAGGATGAGCACGACCGCTTATAGAACAGACTCTTTTTAACCCTGATTACTTTCGCCCATGATATTGAAAATAAGTATATACCCTGGATGAAGGATAATTATTTCAAAGCAGAGGTGTTAACATCAAATGGTTCACACGATAAATGAGGCAAGCGGCTTGATCGAGGTCAAATTCGAGATATATGAAAGCGATGGGTACTTGTGTGCTTCAGGAATAGACACTTCTATTCACACGTGGGCCAGGACCTGGAACAAGCTGATGAAGAACCTCAAAGATGCCATCGAGTTATGCTACGATATGCCTCCCAGGACCGAGTTCAAGTTTCTTTTAGAGACCGGCTTTCAAGTGACGAGATCATAAAAATGCTTGACGACCTACAAGCTACACTTAGGTCGCGATCGGATCGGCCGCGTATTACTTCGTGATCAGGAAATAGGCGCGTATTATATGTGCCGAGCAAAGAGCTCGATTATATTTTTAGCCTGGTTTCCGGACTTTTTTACGTATTTATGAATGAATATACTCGCCAGAAATCGATTGCTGAATACGAAGTTATATTACTATCTATTGTATAATATATTAATGCAAATATGGTTATTGTCCCAATTAACTTGACCTATATTCTAGGAGGTATAAAATGCCTGAATTTGTAAATCCTTTTACTGGCAAAGTTCCGGATCGCATGCTGACGCCCCAGGAACTCATCAGGGCGATACGCCTGGACCTTTCTGCGGAGCAAGAAGCGATACATGAGTATATGGCCCACGCCGATGCCACGGATAATCCTCTCGCAAAGGCCGTGCTCATCGACATCGCCAACGAGGAGCGCGTCCACGCCGGAGAGTTCGCCCGGCTTCTCGCTATCCTGACAGGAGACGAGGATAGTTTCCTCAAGGACGGGGCCACTGAAGTCGATGCAATGGCGCAAAAAGTCTCGGGATCTATCCCTGAGCCTGTGACGAATAAGGAAGAAACGACAATAGGATCATTGAAAGCTCATTAAGAGGTGATAAGATGCAAAACCTATATCTTGAACGCGATTCGGCCCCCATTAGTGCCGAAACGTGGAAGCTGCTGGATGATGCTATGATAGGAGCGGCAAAGAGCCAGCTTGCCGGCCGGCGCCTGATCGGCATCGAAGGCCCGTTTGGATTTGGACTTAAGGTCGTGCCCCTCGCCGATTGTGAAGCGGAAGACGGGATCACGGCGAGCACGTTTATCCCGGTGAGCCTGGTGGAGACGGAATTCTGTATCGCAAAACGGGATCTGGCCGCCTACGAGAAGGATAAGATAGCGGTCAACCTGAATACGGTCGCCCGTGCGGCGATCGACGCGGCGGCAAAGGAAGATAAGATCATTTTCCATGGAGTCAATGGTATCCCGGGTCTTCTCACAGTCAAGGGTTCTAGTTCCCAGACGCTGACGAAATGGGATAAGATCGGCACGGCGGCCGACCAGATCATTGAAGCGGTCACGAAACTGGATAATGCAGGGTTCCACGGACCATATACCATGGCGTTAGCCCCGGCGGAGTATAATTTATTGCTGCGCCGTTATCCGCAGGGTGAAGGGACCGAGCTGGACCACATTCGCACGATTGTCACCGAGGGAGTCGTCAAGGCGCCGGGCTTGAAGAAAGGCGGAGTACTCCTGGCAACGGGTAACTACTTCACTTCGCTGGTCATCGGCCAGGATATGACGATAGGATATATCGGCCCCGAAGGGAACAACCTGCAATTCCATGTGATCGAAAGCCTGGCATTATTGGTCAAAGTGCCGGGATCGATCTGCGTATTGAAGTAAGCTAAAATAAGTGGATAAGATCCCTTATCCACTTTTCATTTTTATAGACCTGCATCGCCCTCATTAGAGGCTGCCGTAGCGTTTAATCCATTTAAGCTATATGACGGGTAGCCACCGTAAGATGTATCATAGCCATACGGGCTAGAGACACCACCGAGGCCACCATAGCCATACGGACTGGAGATACCGCCAAGTCCACCATAGCCGTAAGGATCCAGGCCGCCATACGGGCTATTGATACCGGCTAATCCGCCAAGAGCATATGGATCCAGGCCGCCATATGGCGTAGCAAGGCCGCACGGGCTGCAGCTGTCAACGGGCACCGGAACGATCACTGGCGTTTCGCTCTGGATGATCGTTACATCCGGACCGCAGAACCCGTTTCCAAACCCACAGCCACCGAAGTCACAACCACCAAATCCGCAACTGCCAATACCACAGCCACCAAAGCCGCCATCGCAGCCACCAAAGCCGCCGCCACAACCGCCGAAGCCACCACCGCAGCCACCAAAGCCATTACCGATACCGCAGCCGCCAAACCCGGCACCACCGATGCCACCACCGCAGCCGCCAAAGCCATTACCGATACCGCAGCCGCCAAACCCAGCACCACCGATGCCACGGCCGCCGAGTCCTTTGGCGCCAAATCCATGATCTATGGCATTACGGCCGATATTGCCGCTGGCACCATTGTAGCCAACACCGTGGCCGTTACCGCCGATACCCGATCTCGCTGATAAGCCCCGGCCGGTGCTGCCTACGCCAGCATTATGGCCTGTTCTTTGACCATGATTAACGCCGGGAGCGGAAGAAATGCTTCGGCCCGCGCTTCCCGCGCCGTTGTTGTGGCTAACACTATGCATATTATTGTTACCGTGAGGAGCTGCCGACATGCTATGGCCGGCACTGCCCATGCCGGTACTGTGGCTCATGCCACGGCTGGCACCGCCGCCCATGCTGTGTCCGCCGGCACTCATACTATGACCGCCACCACCCATACTATGACCACCCCCGCCTGACGCTCCGCGGGCTGAGACCGGCGCCGCAAAAGACAGGACGAGCACTAACAGTATAAGCCCAATCAGAAGTATTTTCTTCATTTCTTTCTATTCCCCCTACGATTGGAATTGAACAGCGTGAAAATAAAAATATAGACAGGACGAACGGACGAAATATTCTTGTAAAAGTATAATATTTGGCTTAAAATCGGGCGTTTTGCCGTCATTTTTTAATTTATGAGGCAATATAGCCTTAAAACACTATTTCGGTCAATATATAGCCGATATTTACTGCATGGTAACCAGTTGGCCTTCCACAGATTATATTTGACTGTTTATGGTTGATTAGAGAACGCTTATATATTAATCATAAAACTATATTTTACCAATAATAGGCGATCGCGTATGGATAACTTGAATGAGATGAACGGAAATATCGCATCCGCAGACGTACAATCGGTCCGATATTCCGGTTTCTGGAGAAGGCTATGCGCATTTTTCTTAGACGGGCTCGTAGTTACGCTCATAAATGCTGCAATCATCGTTATCCTCGTCACGATAGAACCAACGATAGAACCATCTTATTACTCATTGGTCGTATCACCAGTAGCAATTATATCTTATTCCTTCGTAGTTGTCTTTTTATTATTCATTTACGAGATAATCTTCTTAAGCTCCAGTCGTATGGCAACACCGGGAAAGCAATTACTTGGCATAAAAGTCACTGATATGGACGGCAACCGGATATCGTTCTCCTGTGCTGTGCTCAGGAGTATTATTAAATTCGGATTGATCTTTGTGGGCAGGATCCCGCCGGTCATTGGCTGTTTATCATGGATCAATTTGTTAAACCCGTTCCTGATCGTATTCTCAGAGAAAAAGCAGGCGATACACGACTACATCGCAGACACGGTCGTCGTACGCGTGCATAATTCCCGATAAGTAGAAAATACAAAATGAAGTTCATTTGAGATCAAGTTGCCATACAATGCCGACGAATAGCCGAAGCAAGACAGGACTCCACTTTATCGGCTTACAATTTTTCACTTATGCATCGCATAGCCGAACTCATTTACAGCCCCGGGTACATCATAATAACACTTATGACATAGACCATCATGGCTATCGGCATACGTTTTGGTTATGACCTTATATTTACAACCCTTGCATTTTACAGTTAGACCCTTAAACACATTCACCCCATCATATCGAACACATTGTTTGAAGGTGGCACGAAGCAATCGATCTTCGCCGGATTTCCTTTGTCCTTGCAGCCATCCTTGTTCGCGCAGAACGGGCAATTCTCGTTCTTCTTCGCCTTTTCTTCCGCGATCTGTTTATTCATCTCATCCACAGAACGCAAAATATCCGCCTTACTCGTTCCCTTCGCCACGACCTTACCGTTGAGCATGCTCACTGCGAAATACACATCGCCGGATTCGCCGGTCGTATCAGCGAATATCTCGAAATTCCCGGTCCTACATACCGGAACCTTATGAGGATCCTGCTGGTAGTCATCGTCCTCTTTTTTCAAATCGTCTGTCATTCTATTTTCTCCATTGTCGGCATAAAATTTATAGATTTGTCAAGTTGCCGGCCGCCGGATGATCTTTTTAATCGATTTAACAAGAAAAAGTTTGCGATTTAAATAGTCGAGCGCGCTCTCGGCAAAAAGATGAGAGCCCCCAAATTGTTTTTAATTCAGCTTATTAACGCCTGCCTTTCCTGGCGCCGCCTTTGCTGTTGCTGTTATGCTGGCAACGTCCGCACTTACCCGTTTGTATACTTGTGCCCAGAAAAGCTGCGGGAACCATGGGGCAATCTCCTTTATATGTACACGTCATTTATATCACTCTACATATTATACATTCTAATACTATATAAATGGCACATAAGTAGAGATTATTGGTATAAAAGGAAACGGTAAGTGAATAGTGAGTTTAAGAATGGTTTTTAAAATTAGCATTTATTGGAGCTTATCAAATCTTCGGATTGGATGATTCATTAAGAGTCGAGTGCGCTCTCGACGAAAAGAATGAGAGCACCTCGAAAGTTCTTAAGACATCTTATTAACGCCTGCCTCTCTTGGCGCCGCCTTTGCTGTTGCTGTTATGCTGGCAACGTTCGCACTTGCCGGCTGCTATGCTGGTTCCCTGAAATGCGGGTGGGATCATCGGGCAAACGCCCTGGTATGTACATGTCATATTCTTATCACTCCGGATAATTATAGCGTCTACTAGTATATAAATTACGAGGAGCTGAAAATAAGTCATAACAAAGTAAGGGGTTGACGTACAGGTTATTTTAACAGTATTGTAAAAAAGTTATGTATTTTATTAGATCTGTTTAGATCTTCTGGTTGTAATATAAAGAGTCGAGCGCGCTCTCGAGTAAAAGAATGAGAGCACCCCGTTTTCTATTTGTAACGCCAGTTAGCGTCTTCCGCCGCTGCTACGCTTTGCGTTGAATTTGCTGCCGGTGTTATGCTGGCATTTTACGCACTTTCCTGCTGCGATGCTGGTGCCCTTGAAGGCTATTGGTATCATGGGACATTCTCCCTTTATTGAACAAGCCATATATTTCACTCCGGGCCATTATACGTTTTACTGGTATAAATACTAGTATATAATTTGCATAAATATGGAAATAAGTTGTTAAAAAGGAAGGTTAAAAAGGAAGGGATTGAAGTACATGAATTTTAAGATTGAAGTACATGAATTTTAAGAATGATTTTTTTAAAAGTTGTATTTCTTGGATCTGTTTAGATCTTCCGGCTGGATGATTCACAAATAGTCGAGTGCGCTCTCGATTAAAAGAATGAGAGCACTCTGATTTTTTATTAATGCTGGTTAGCGTCTTCCGCCACGCTTTGCGTTGAATTTGCTGCCGCTGTTGTGCTGGCATTTTACGCACTTTCCTGCTGCGATGCTGGTGCCCTTAAATGCTATGGGTATCATTGGGCATTCCCCTTTTATTGTACACGCCAAATTAAATCACTCCGACCCTAATAATGTTGTTCTAGTATATAAGTTGCACAGAAGTGGAAACAAGTGGTGAGAGGGCGAGGGGTTGATGTGCTCGATAAATTGTATAAGAAGATAGGAAATGGCTCGGTACGACTGGATTATGTATAGTTGATGGTACTTGACTACTTGGTAAAAGTACGGTATAAAATCGGTATCCAAATAGTATAGACGTTATATGTAAACACGGTTGATGATCGATCGATAAATATAAATTTAATATAGTTAGCGAATCAAGAAGCAAATTATCAAAGATATCATTCATTTAAGAGAGCTGCATGCGCTTATTTATCATTTAAATATACCATAAATGATATTATTAATTCTTAGTCATTTTGAAGCAGATTCTATTTTTTTGATGAGGATTATCACATAATCTCCCCTTTTGTTAGCAATATAGTTATTAATTAAAAATAAAATTATATTCAAGAATAACCGATTTTTGTAAAAATATCAACATTATGATTAAGGTCATCACGCAATACCCATTTACCATTCTTGCCATAGATTTTATTATAATAACCTTGTACAGCATTTATTCTATAATTAGTATAATCAGAACAGGTAGATAAAAAATATTCTATACGATCACATAGTTCTTGATTAGTTGTTTTTGTGTTGAAATCATTTGGTATTATAGTGAATTTTTCACCAAAATTGTTGATAATGATATTAACATGCCCATATTCAGTTAAAGCCTTTAAAATAAGCTTGAGTGTATTTTGGATTGGATGGGATACTTTACCACCAATACTAAGTTTATCCTCAGCAGGCATACCAACACTGAGAGAATATAATTCATCGATTAATTCTTTATAATCACATGGCAATCCGTCATGTTCTTTTTGCCATGTCGCCAATGCGTTTAATACTGCTATTTCAATTGACAATGGATCTTTACTTTTTATCACGAGTTATTAATTAATATTCAATAATATTATCTTTTTGCTAATAAATTCGTATTTTGCGCCACAACTGATAGTTATGTGATCTTAAAAGGTTTAATATATAATGACTTCATCTATATTTTAATAATTTGTGATTTTAATTAATCTATTAATTAAAATCTTTCAGTGATGGTATTATGAGCGATAAATATTCGGCCACTAGTGCAATGTTAGGATATCTCTATCAAGCTCAATATGCCCTATATTTATTATTAACAAAACATGATGATGATGCAGAAATTTCAATTGAAAAGTTTGATGATGTTTCGTTTGATGAAAATGGAACTCCGAGAGAATTATTACAATTTAAACATCATATAAATAATCATGTTTCATTAAGTGATAGAAGCGTCGATTTATGGAAAACGATTCGTATTTGGAGCGACCAATTAAAAGAAAATAAAATTAAATTACCTAAAACATTATTAGTTTTAATAACAACATCCAAAGCGCCTGACGATTCAATAGCATCTGTACTTAGAGCTGATAGCAATCGAAACTCACAATTAGCAATTGAAAAATTAATAAAAATTTCTAAATCTAATAACAATGAAGCTCTATCTTCCGCAATTAATTCATTTGAAAATCTAACTATGTCAGAAAAAGAATTACTCATTAATTCAATATATATTCTTGATTCTTCTCCAAATATATCCGATATATCTATAAAAATAAAAGAGTCGTTTGAACTATCAGTATCAACAAGCCATTTGGATGCATTGTATGAACGATTAGAAGGTTGGTGGTTTAGTAAGATAACTACCTATTTAATGGGAGATCTATCGACTCCTATAAGTCGATTAGAATTGCATACAAAAACTATAGATCTTGTGCAACAGTTTGGCCCGGAAGCTTTACCAATAGATTATTTAGAGGAAGAACCGCCGTACGCTATAGACGTTAATACAGATAATAGAAACTTTGTTATTCAGCTTAAATATATTGCATTACATAATACGCGTATTGTAAAAGCGATTAGAGATTATTATAGGGCGTATGAACAACGATCTAAATGGATGCGAGAAGATTTATTACTCGAAGATGAGCTTGAGACATATGAAATTCGCCTTGTAGACGAATGGGAACGTGTTTTCTATTCATGTCAACAAAAATTATTAAATTCTGAATCTGTTGAAGAAGAATACCAAAAATGTGGACGTGAAATATTTGATTGGATAGATATTGAAGCAACAATACTAATACGTCCTCGAGTAACTGCACCATATGTTATGCGCGGTAGTTACCATATGTTAGCAGATGAATTGCCACCACGCATTGTATGGCATCCAAAATTCGTAGAGAAGATTAATTCATTACTGGTTATTCCAAAGGATACTCAACAAAAACAAGAATCATAGGTGCACCATTTATGCAAAAGATAAATAAACGTTCAGTAGAAGCAACAAATCTCTTTAATCCGGTGTACTGTTCGATATTATTAAGAGAATCTATAGAAGGATACGAATCGAAAAGTAGTATGGGTATGCCATATCCGATCCTTTTCCTTGTCCTACCAATTATTATGCATAAACATACACGCGAATCTCTTCCAAAGAGAACAATTACATATATGCATAAATGGCTTCATGAAAATCCTGAGGTATTGATAGGATTCCCAGAAAGGACACGCAAACTAGTACCGTTTACTAAAGAGGCTATTATTTATGCTATGCATAATAACCTTATTAATATTGATGAAAATGGATTTGCAACAATAACAAATAAAAAAATAAAATCTCCATCTTGGCCTAAAGGTTCTGAAACATTGGTAAGTAAAGAACGAGCCAAATTTCTTGGTACCTGGTTATCTATGGGAGGAGACGTATCAACAATTTATATATCGTGGGGTGTAAGACCTTGAATATGCAGATTATTTCAATTATATTGTACAATATCAAAGGTGAAAAACGTACAATAAAGTTCAATACCGGAAAAGTAAATATTATAACTGGTAATTCCAAAACAGGAAAATCTGCTTTGATATATATCGTTGGATATTGTTTAGGATCTACATTTAAAATACCTGATGGTATCATTAGAGATGTCGTTGAATGGTACGCGATATTAATTCAAATAGGCGATACACAGGTTTTTATAGCAAAACCTAAACCAGAGGATAAAAAAGAAACACAATCAAGAGTTTATTATGAGGTTGGTTCTCATGTCGAGCCACCACATATATCGAAGTTGGTTCCAAATTCTAATGATGATGCGATTAACGAATACATTTCTCACTTAATCGGTATATCTCCAAATTTAAATAAACCAAGTGAAGGACAAACAAGAAAATCTTTGGAAGCAACATTAAATCATACGAAATTTTATCTATTCCAGAAACAAAATGAGATTGCTAATCCAGATATCTTATTTCATAAACAATCTGAAGAATTTATTTCTCAATCTATAAAGGACACACTGCCGTATTTTCTTGGTGCAATCCAAGAAGATCGCCTAAGATTAGTTGGCGAGTTACGTAATGCACGTCGAAAGAAAAAAATTGAAGAAAAGAAGTTATACGAAGCAGAATTAATAGTTAATAATAAGGTTAGTTTAGGACAAAACCTTATTAATGAAGCTAAACAGGCAGGCTTAGTTGATCCATCATTCGCTTCAGAGGATAATAAAGAGATTATAGATAAATTAAAATCCGCTCTAAAATGGCAACCATCAAACATGCCCCCGGAACGAAATGAATTATATTTGAGCTTGTATAGCGAATTAGGTGATCTCCGAAATAGATTAAATAATATAAAGTATCAAATTTCAGAGGCTGAAGATTTTGCTAATGAAGCTAAAGGCTACTTAAATGAAGCATTTGAACAAAAGAGAAGACTTGAGTCAATTAACTTGCTTAATCTAGAAGATGATGGAGATGTATGTCCTTTATGTGCTTCTAAGGTACCACAATTAATTACAAAAGTATCGTCAATAAAAAGATCATTAACAAATTTAAATGATAATATATTATCAGTAAATGTTGAGCAACCAAGATTAAGGGAGTATATTCAAAAGTTAGAGGATGAATATACAGATTGTTTATTAAAAATTAATGAAAAAAAAGAATCAATTTCTGATATTGTTGCTGAATCAAAATCTGCAAGAGCATCAAGGGATAATAATGTTATTATTTCGCGAACAATAGGTCGTATTAGCTTATATTTAGACACATATACTGTAGTTGATGAACAGTCGATACTCAAAACTAATGTGCTTGAAACCGATAAGTTAGTAAAATATCTTGAAAGTCAACTAGATTCTGATGAAATTGAAGAATTAAAAACATCCGCTTTAAGTTTAATTAATTCTCAGATGACTGAATGGGCTAAAACCTTAGACCTAGAATCTAAAGGATACCCATATCGCATTGACCTAAATAGATTAACAGTTGTTATCGATAAAGATGGAAGACCATCATATATGAAACGTGGTATTGGCGGCGGTGAAGACTGGTTAGGATGCCATTTAATAGCACTTTTCGCTCTCCATAAATATTTTATCGAATATCATCGACCAGTGCCGAATTTTATTATTTTAGATCAGCCTTCTCAAGTATATTTCCCTTCCGAAAAATACATTGATACTACCAGTGATGTTGAAACATACGAAGATAAAGATATCAAGGCAGTAAATCGAGTATTTGGCTTTATTTTTGATATATGTGAGGAGCTCAGTCCTAACTTGCAAGTTATAATTACAGAGCATGCAAATCTAGGAACGGTTGAATTCCAAAACAATATTATAGAGCGATGGACTGGAGATAACGCATTAATTCCAAAAGAATGGTATTCATAATTGTTCATGCTATAAATATTAAAATTCTAAATTTACTTTTTAAATAATCACTTAATAGTGAACATAAATAATTGATAATAAACTTTAAATAGTATATAATTTAATTCTTTTTAAATATATTTACCAGAAATATGAAAACTGGGGGCCTTGTTATAAAAGGGAATCTATCCATAGTTAGTTCTGAAGATAAGTTAAAAGATACAAGGTCAGATAGATTAAACCATCTTATTTCAAGCCCGTATAGCGCTCATTCATGCTATTTCCGCTCATCGGTCAATCCACCATATAGAAAAGCATTAATAGAAATTACAGAACGTTGTAATCTCACTTGCGCACACTGTTTTATTTCATCAGGAAATTACGGAGGTGATATGAAGCTGGAGGATATAAATGATATCCTTATACCACGGTTGAGGAGTTGTAATGTAATTAAGGTTACACTCACGGGAGGAGAGCCTTTCATCCACCCAAACATCATCGAAATAGTAAGGAGCTTTAGAGCTGCTGATATAAACGTGAGCATATGTTCAAATGGTACATTGATTAATTCTGATCAAATAGATACGTTAGCAAGGTTAGGAGATATTCAGATAAATGTCAGTCTGGATGGTTTTAGCAAAGAGAGCCATGGTAGGTTCCGAGGAGATATGGACTCATTCGATATTACATGTAATAATATACGCAAATTAAGCAAGCAACATCTTTTACGAGGGATCTTGGTTACTCCTAACAACTTATCTTCACCAGAGGAGTATATCGAATTACATAGATTCGCAGCAGAAGTTGGTGCAAAGTACGTTCTTATGAATCCCTTATCATGTTTTGGTAGAGGTGTTAAAAGTAAACAAAAACTTGGTTCGCCTCATGAGACAATGGAGATAATACGGGAATTAACATCATCTTTTCAGGAATCTTTGGAACTTATTAGAATCCGGTTTCCAAACAAAACATTGCCGCTCTCGTCCTGTGAAGCTGAGAGGATTATCTATGTTTTTACTTCTGGGGAGCTTACAGTATGCCCATATCTTGTATTCTCAGCAAAAACACCACAAAGCCTTCATCGACCAGAGGAATTTATTGTAGGCAATATTTTCAAAGATTACGATATATCTTCTAAGCTTGATATGTTTAAGTTCTACGATAAATACCCATTTGGAAAGAATCTCAGATGCAAGAAGTGTTCACTTACGATTAGCTGTGGCAAAGGATGTCCTGCAGCTGTCATTAACCAGGGTTATCGTATTGGAGAAGTCGATCACGAAATGTGTCCATATTCTGATAAACAATAGGAGGGAAAATCTATGATTAATAAAGGTATATTCATCACATTTGATGGACCAAATGGTTGTGGAAAAACCACATTAATTGAAGGGGTATTTAATGAACTATTAAAAAGTGGACTCAATAGTTATAAAACGAAGGAACCCACAAAAACCAAACTAGGAACGTTTGTAAGAGACTCGGAAGAGCATCTATCGGGAAAGAGTTATGCGTGTTTAATTGCAGCGGATAGATTTGCACATGTAGAACAAGAGATACTTCCTGAGTTAGAAAGTGGAAAAATAGTTTTATGTGATAGATATATTGAATCATCTTTGGTGTTACAAAAACTTGATGGAGTTGAAACTGATTTTATATGGTCGATTCATCAAGGCATTTTAATTCCTGATCTTAGTATTATATTAACAGCATCTCCAGACACATTACAAACACGTCTTGAAGAACGCTCTAAATTTAGTCGTTTTGAGAGAACAAAGGATCGTAAGGCAGAGCTAGATGGTTATCTAGATACCGCAAAATTCATATCGAGTCATGGCTTCAATGTTCTCAAATTGGATAATGGGAGCACCACTGTTGATCAAAACGTTTCGATATTAAACGATAAAATATTAACAATTTATCGGAGGAAATTTAATTTTGATAAACAATGAAACATTCTCGATTCTAATTTGGAATATAGGGAACCCATCAGTGGAAAGAGCACAAAAACAGGAAGAATGGTTACTTTCAAGACCAGAGGATATTATCATACTGACAGAAACGAAACGAAGCGAAGGATGTTTAGCCATAGAAAGATTCTTTAAATTTTTTAATGGATATAATGTAATTTTTCCCAAACCAGAAGGAAACGAGTATGGTGTAATGGTTCTAAGCAAGAAACCTTTAAAAACTACCTTACTCCCAGAGCGATTAGGAACCTTACGTTCTCGTATAGTTTCAGTGCTATTAGAAATTTCTGGAGAAAATGTTGAAATAATCGGGACATATGTGCCCTCAAGAGATCAAAGTATTGAAAAAATTGAGAAGAAGAGAACGTTTTTAGAAGAGCTAGCTAAAGCGCTTGAAGCTCCATCGTCCACAAGTGCACGTATCTTTTGTGGTGATTTAAATATCCTTGAACCAAACCATATACCACATTACCATGTCTATCAAACTTGGGAGTATGATTTCTACAGCGGTCTTAAAGATTTAGGTTTTACCGATGTTTTTCGAAAGCTGAATCCTACAGCATTAGAGTACAGTTGGGTTGGAAGAATGGGAGATGGCTACAGATATGATCATTGTTTCGCATCTCCACAACTTGCTATGAATGTAAATAAATGTTTATATGTCCATGAACCGCGATTAGATAGGTTAAGTGATCACTCTGCACTATCAACTGAGTTTATGTTAAAGAGATGATATATAGAACGAAAGACTCTAACGATTAATCTAAATTATTATTCGTTCAAAGGATTATTTTTACGAGTTTATTAACAAGATAAAAGTTAGTGTATATACATGTACGAAAATAATTTAAATCAATTAAATACGTTAGAGCTTTTACAGCTCCATGGTTGTATTTTAGATGAGCTCAAACAGCGTAATATTATTAGGACATATAATAATCCTGTCGGCGATTATGCCGAATGGTTGGTCGCTCAGAAGCTTGATCTAGAATTAGCCAACTGCTCGAAAACAGGGTATGATGGGATTAGCAAAAATAATATTAAATATCAAATAAAAGCCCGTCGTAATCATACATCCAATGAATCTAGACAATTAAACGTAATCCGTAAATTTAATGAAAATAGTTTTGATTTTCTCATAGCGGTATTGTTTAATAAAGATTTCACAATTAAAGAGGCTTATAAATTAGCTCATGATACCATACCGAAATACGCAAAATACAGTAATCATCAAAATGGATATCTGCCTATATTACCTCGAAATATTGCTAGTGACCCAGATGTTGAGGATATTTCAAATATGTTAAATTTTGATAATTGATGGAGTTAAGAATCAATTTCAACTTTAAGCGATTTATGACTAGAGGAATCACATAAGCGATTCAGCTTCTGAACCCAATCTACTTTTGCTCATGTATTTCTTCGTTGATCCGTTTTGTAGGTAGTACATAGAATTCCCAGGAATTTGTATCCAAGATATTAACATTATCTTTTACTAGTTATTTAAAGAATCAGAAAACATAACAATCAGCTGATCTTGTCTGTTCTTTTCATAGGTATATGAACCAGCATGCCATGCGATTTTTTCCCAATATCAAAGATTACGATTGAATAAGGATCATGTTTTCAGCTCTTAAGATATGCTGAGCATTTTACCTTAATAGTTTTATTTCCATAATGAAGATCGACGGCATCCCGTTCTATACGAGGCTTATCTAAAACACCTAGATCGAACCAACCAGGAATTCTGCAAAAACTGAACGATTTGTATTAACAAGAACAGCGGAATATGCCCACGACCAAAAGTCGCTGATCGTCATATTAAGTATTCCCGGGATTGGAGTTGTTGTCTCCAATTTTGTATGATCATGATGGATATACTATCATGGGTATACTATCGATTAATAGATATTATTTTTTACTATTTGATAATATTTCAAATAAAGAATAATGAAATAATTCATCGAAAGAATAATAATCGATTACATTATAAAAGATAGTTCAAAATTTAAAAAGGTGGGAAAAATGAAATGTACTAATCACCCCGAAACAGAAGCAATAGGGGTATGCACAAATTGTGGTAAAGCAATTTGCTCCATTTGTAGTATGGAAATAGACCATAAATTAATGTGCAAGTCATGTATTGAGCAAAAAATGAATAATAAGGCGGATGTCTCTGATAAAAATGCGGATTCCTCAGATGTTTTTAAGCACCCTGACATCGCCGTCGGAGCCACATTAGTAATTGTTCTTTTAATTGCTACTATCTATCTGGCAGCAAACAATGATCAATATTATATGTGTGCTGGAATTGTGTTTATACTATCGGTGATAGCCGTTATTTATGATATCAATAGATTAAAGAAAGCTAAGAAATAAAGTAGTATTTGGGAATTTTCTTAACTATTTTTTAAAAAAAGTATGCATTTATAGGCAAAATAGAGAGCCATGTGCACATATCTATAAAAGAGAAATATATGCCACATAATTAAAAAATTGAAAAATCAAAAGGGTTTATTTAGGTATTATTTCCTTCTGAAAACTAAAAATCCGATCCCTATGCCAATACCTAAAATCGCAAGTATGGATATCAGGATACCTGCGCCAAAGATCATTCCATTGTAAAATTGACCGTTACTCGATCCTGCCGGTGCGCTTGTCGATGATGCGGGCTGTTGCGAAACTGCAGACGCAATGATCGTTGGTGTAGGCGTTTGTGCTGTGCTCGGCGATACCGAAGGGCTCGACACGGATGTTTGTGTAGGCACATCTATCGGAGTTATCTGATCATTGTTCGTGGGGTTCGCTGATTGCCCGGGGGTTGGGGTAGGCGTAGCCGGAGCATTATAAGTATAGTCCGATAAAGCGATATCAGCTGTTACACCATTGCCGACAAGATTTATTGATACGCTTAATTTATGACCTTCTTTTTCAGCAGTGACGGTATATTGCCCTAGAGGTACGCGATAATAATTATACGAGCCAAGAGCTATTCCCCTCCCGTCACCAGATTGTTGTGGGTTCTCTGGAATTCTCACAAGCTGCCCGTTTTGCCATAGACTCACATTCGCATATGGTATCAAATTTCCCTTTGAATCTTCTATTATGCCGGAAATTGATCCTGAAATTACAATTGATAGCTGGACATTATCCTGTGCCAGTATTGATCCGTCCTGCGAGGACGTTATATATGCTCTTATGCTTGTGCTCCCGTCATTTGCCTTTGACGTATAGTAAGTAGTTGCAGCGCCATTCGTATCTGTGGAGACCGATGACGATTGAAGATCCCCTTTTGAGGCATCGCTTTGATCAAAATATACAACTATACCAGAAATGTGAGCAGGCGCGCCATCCTGGTATAATTGCGCCGTTATAACGGATGTGTCTCCGCCAGCCAGAATTGTACCGGGATCAGCGGTGATTTTCACGGTATATGTTTGTGCGTTTGCGTTCATTATACATAAAGAAAATAAAATAACAATAAACGATACTAAAATAATCTCAACCCTTAACGACCCTCTCAAGATACCACCTAATAACTGAACAGTGTTTACTGAAACGTTACCCTTAATAATAATTTATCTAGTAAATAAAGATATTTATTGCCATATTTAGAATTAATCGGCACATCATAACGTACTAGCGACAAAAAATAATAAAGGTAAAAACGATGTAAATACAAGAATATACGATATATAACACTTATCTTAGATCATTTAATAATGTATGGTATACCGCACATTATTTTTAACCAATCAATATTAGTATAATAAATAATATATTGAGCCTTTGATGTCCATGCGTATATGGTGGGTGATAAAATCCGCAGCCGTCGGCCTCATCGTCATGTTGCTTATCTGTTATATGTTCTCGATAGCATTTTCCATCAGTGCACGAGAGAATAAAATGATAAACAAGCTGGACCAGTATAAGGATAATACTTTTGATTATTCACTCGGTTCCGGGGATCTTGTCTTGCTGGCCGCTTTGGGCTCGCTGATTACCATGTTCGCAGGAGGGATTACTGCGGCAGTCATATCACGTCTTGAAAAAGGCTCCGATTTTAAATGGCTTGCGACACCAGCGATAGTAGCCATATTTACAATACTGGCGATCGATGCATATATCTATATGGCCTGGGACCATGG
Organism: uncultured Methanocellaceae archaeon; assembly: GCA_963780665.1. Classification (GTDB taxonomy): domain Archaea; phylum Halobacteriota; class Methanocellia; order Methanocellales; family Methanocellaceae; genus Methanocella. The sequence goes on from CAWACJ010000005.1 coordinate 29,481, forward strand.
CATGCAAGCATACGACCAGATCGAGAGATCCGGGTACGGTGGTCCCGTCGAGGCTACTCCTTTTATCGTTCCACTCCTGATAATGCTGGTAATCGATGGGGCTTGTTTCGTTGCCGCGGCATCGGGCGGGGCCGTAGCATGGATATCGAAGGATGCCAGAAGAAGTTGAGAGATCTTTTAGTTCCTGGTTTTATGAATCATTTGAGTTAGATTAAGGAAAGCGGGAGATTTAACATTAGACCATAATTGCAACTCAGCAAGACAATGTTGAAGAAAAATGCTCGAAAGAATCTAAACTCCACGCCGTAATATGGCTATATCATTCAAGTTAATAGTTAAATAATCGCTCATATTTTTTATGAGGTAACCAGTCGATGATAATTGCGATCACAGTATTGCCATCGCCAATAACAGAGTATAGTAATCGCCATCCGTCAGGGAGATTATATTTCCAGAGATTATCGACTTCAAGTTGTTTTTTGTAGGCTTTCGGTATCAGCTTTTTAGGGATCTGAATCCCTATAAAAGCATCATCAGAAATACTATCGAACGCTCGGTTTAAGGATTCGAAGATGGCTTTCTCATCCGAATTAGAGGTTTCTAGCTGAAAAAATTTTTCTTTAAGAGATTTGTCAATGAAAGATACACTGCACCTCATGATTAATATGAACCTTCAAGATATTATTATAAATTAGTATATACATTTTTATATCTTGTGGTACAACCACTTAATAATACGATCGCAAAAGGATGAACATTAAAATATTCGATAACTCAACGTATACGCAAGTCGTTATCATTCAAATATCGTTTTATTAATTCAGGATTCCATATCCAACAAATTTTATTGTCCTTATCGATGGCTATTTTTCCGGAATCCATGAGATATTTTATTGTTACACTATATGTCTGGTACATCATTTTTTTCGGCAGATGCTCCCATAGAGCCCTTTTTTTATACTCGCCGCTATGTTCATTAATAAAATCCTCGACCATCTTGATCGTATCGAGTTTAGGTTGGTGTATCACCTTTTTATCAGCGTCGATCTCGATCATGCCCAATACCAGATTTGTTATATAAGTATATATAACAAACCCATATAAAAAGTTTATGTAAAGCTTGTAGAAACCAGTTCTATCGAATCGAAATTAAAGTAATGTGTCTGCAGACATTACATCGGCACCCACGTTCACCTGGTACTCTGCCGTGACAGTGATCTGATCCTGAGGTTCGTCAAAGTGACACTTGATCGCATCCATAATATTTTTCATGAGCTCATCCCAGTTCTTACCCTGGGTGAAAATATCATAATTAATACCTGATGCGATAAGACAGCCTTCATCCCTGGATATTTTGAACTTGACTTCGATCATAAAAGCCACTAATATATGCTAATTTATGTTTTAACGTTATATACAATTCTCTAGAGCGCATCGCAATTAATGGTATTAAGATATCAACTGGTTGCTCCGGCACCTTGACTCACCTGAGGTTCGATGTCAAGGATAATACGGTATTCCGCGCACGACAGGATATTAAAATAAGCTTCTACTGCCTCATGGATATTTTTAATAAGCTTGTTCCAGGATTTCGCATAGGTGTATATGCCCACGCCGACCCCGGAAGCGCAAATGTATCCATCGCTTTCGTAGATTCTAAGCTTCGCTTCGATCATGGTTACAGATTCACGGATATGATTATTCTATCCTTGGACATAATATGCTATTTCCTAATTGGATAGAGATAGGATAACCAGCTAATCTAAAAAGTCTTCTATAGCATATACTGAAAGTATTATGCATCCATGTGAAATAAATCCTGGTATGCTAAACAATATAAACACAGCAAGAACGATGATTGACATAAAAATACTATGTGTAGAAAAGCTCGCGAGTGTTCAGACTTTTTACAGTATGACCGCCTGGTTTACGGTTCGTAAGAGAAGGCTTATATAAAACTGTATTATACATCAAACATTGTTTGATCTTATGCAGGCAAAACTATTATCACCGATCATTTCAGGCATCATCGGCGGCATATTAATCCCGGCGACGTATCTCATTTTACTATGGTCTGCAAATACGATCTACCCGCCAGATCCAAACATTGTCGGCAATGACGGCACGGAATTTTCAATATTTTTCATCTGGGCCTTGATTATCATACCAATCATTCTTGCATGTACAGGTGCGTTATCATTGATCATTGGCTATCGATATCAGTTGAATAGGCTTGATCACATCATACTACCGGAGATCTCCGGTATCGTGGCAATTGTACTAGGAGCGATATTATTCTTAAGTACAAGGATCTCTACCATATCATCGGATTCTATAGCTCTATGGATCGGAAATATTAATTTCCAGGCCTTGATGGCCGGGGCAAGCATAATGGTATTTCTACTGGTATGGGCACAATGTTCGCTGCTTGGCTTGATAATATACAGGCTTATATTCCACCGGGACCTGCCCGATGCCTGATAATAAGCCATTGTTTAGGATATTGGCGTTTATTGATTTTATGCAATGTTACACCATATGCTGTTTTAAACCAATCAATATTAGTATAATAAATAATATATTGAACGTTTGATGGACATGCGTAAGTGGTGGGTAATAAAATCCATTATAGTCGGCCTCATAGTCACGCTGATCATTTGTTATATGTTCTCGATCGTATTTTCTATCAGTGCACGTGAGAATAAAATGGTAAGCAAGCTAGACCAGTATCAGGATAATACTTTTGATTATTCTCTCGGTTCCGGGGATATAGTCTTGCTAGCCGCGATCGGCTCGATCATTGCGTTATTCGCCGGCGGCATGACAGCGACGCTCCTGGCTCATCCAGATAGGACATCATCAAGTAAATGGATATTACCCTGTGCTATCGTCGCGATCACCACAATACTGGTCATCGACGGCTATATGCTGATTACCTGGAACGACAGCATGCAGAAATGGTACCAGAATCCGGTAGATGAGTTAGGCAGGCCATTCGAGCCCATTATCTTCCCGATGCTGCTCAGTTTAATGCTGATGATCGACGGGGCTTGTTTGGTGGCCGCGGCATCAGGTGGGGTCGTAGCATGGATATCGAGAGATGTGCAGTCTAAAGTTTAGTGTACAAGGGTGTAAGAAAAGAAGCTCGGGGTAAAAACTCATCGATGCACCGCAGAGAGCAAAGATGCGCAACCTATTATAAATGTACGAAGACAGCTTTTTATGGATGCAATTCTCACTTTGAAATATTGATAAAAATTCACGATTAAAAGCTATCGATGCCTATTACTAACGAATACTTTTGGCCTAGCATTATTAATTAAAAGATAGCACATTAAGTTAATGATATCCAACCTAGAGCTATTTGAAAAATATGCTCCTAAGATTGAAGCCTTATCATCCAGTGGTAATTTAACAATGGATAATATTTTATCGCCTGACTTTTTATTAGAAAGTGAAAAATATAGACATAATAACCTAGAGATCTATTATGTACCGTTTGAATACATAAACGAGAACGCAAAAGTCGTTTTGATAGGCATCACCCCTGGCTGGACACAAGTTGAGGAAGCTTATCAGCAAGCAGGAATAGATTTACAAAAACATTTATCACCTGAAGATATTTTTCGCAATGTAGACAACAAAGCAAGCTTTGCTGGCGGTACGCGAACGAATCTCGTGAATATGTTAGATAAATTAGGCCTACAAACAATGCTTAGGATAAATTCATGCAAATCTCTTTTCAGCGAACATAGTAATTTAGTACATACGACATCCGCCATCCGATATCCCGTATTTATAAATAAAGAAAATTATTCTGGTTCTAATCCAAATATAGTAGATGATCATCTCCTTAGCAGCTATGTGACCAAAGTATTATCAAAAGAATTAAAACAGGTTAGCGACGCGTTGGTAATTCCATTAGGAAAATCCGCTTCCAGCGCCTTACAATATTTAGTAAAATATGATTTAATAGAAGTTAACAGATGCTTATTTGGTTTCCCCCACCCATCCGGGGCAAACGCATATAGAAAAAAGCAGTTCATGCAAAATCAAAAACAGCTCGAACAAACAATAATTAAATGGTTTGATGGTACTAAGGAGTTGTAAGCCATGTTTTTCAGTATACAATAATAGTACATGGTGAACCTGATAAGAGCCATGGGTTGATTTTTACATTCGCTTTATTAAACTATATTTTACTTTTCTCAAATAGTACATACGCCGGCAATTAAACCCCTATATTGATGGCCGCCATTACACCAAAAGCATTATATGATAAATCTATTATATGATAAAATAAACATATGTTATTTATAACATATAAAAAAGAGTTGAGTTAAAAGTAAGGATTTGATGCTAATGACGCAAAAAAATGAAAAACTTATTCAAGAGCATATCAAGATCAATGAAACCAAGTGGGATTCCTGGGCGGGCACATACGAAGATAAGCGATTTGACTTTCTCAGGTATTTACAAAAAAAGACCGTTTCACTAGTACAATTAAAGGAAGGCCAGCGCTTTTTGGATATAGGGTGCGGCACAGGATGGGCGGTCCGGTATGCTGCCAGTCAGATGAAAGAAAACGGTGAGTTTTACGGTGTCGACCTCTCCTCAAAGATGATCGAGAAAGCTGTGGAAAACTCTCGCGGCTACAAAAGCACGCACTTCTATAACGCCAGAGTAGAGGAGCTTCCTTTCGAGAGCGATTTTTTCGATTCAGCCATTTGCACCAGCTCATTCCACCATTACCTCGATCCCTCGAAAGCCCTGGACGAGATATGCAGGGTCCTAAAGCCCGGAGGACGGATCTACATTACGGATGGGACGGGAGACGACATTTTGACAAGGTTAATGGATAAGTATTTTATGTCCAGAAACCCGGATCACGTAAAGCTCTACAGTACTATAGAGTACCGGGAGTTATTTTCGCGTTCGAAGATAACGTACATTACCACTAAAGCGGTATTTCCTGAAAAAGTCCAGATAGGAGAAAAATCACGATGACTTATAACGAGATCGTTATCCTGACCGTGCTCATGAACAAGGACATGCACGGCTATGACATCAGGAAAGTCGCCGAGAACCTCTTCGGCGAGAGCAGGACTATCAACAACAACACCCTGTACGCGTGTCTCCACAAGTTCGAGGAGATTGGCGCCGTGAGCAGCAAGATCGAGCACGTTAACGGCAAGCCCGATCGCCATGTGTACCGCATGACCGAAAAGGGAAAGGAAATATTCCGGGACATGATCATTGACTATCCGCCTGAGATCGCCGGCTCCGACTATGAGTTTTACGCCCGTGTCGCGTTTTTCCCCATGATCGAGCCGGAAAAGTGCCTGAACATCCTGAACGTAAGAAAGAAGGCGCTTACAGGCTACATCGAGCGACTGAGCATCTATGACACGCACGACCACGGCAAAAACCATGGCTATGAGGGCAAAATGGTCCGGTTCATCACAGAACAGGCAAATAGAGAGATCGAATGGATAAAATCACTGGAAGCAGAACTAAAAGGAAAGGCACAAAAATAATCTCCAGTCGAAGAAAAGCACGCACGATCTCCTAAACTTCCAGTATATCCGATCGAAATAAAAGTGAAGTGCCTGCTGAGACTATATCCGCACTCACAATACTATGTCTCAGAGCGCTTCGCAGTTAATGGTAATAAGCTTCCAACTTGCTGCTCATGACAGCAGTGAATTAACTCGGTACACAAATAATTATAATTACTAAATCAGTCGCATGCCGTTTTGCAATATATCCTTAACGAGAGGATCCCGTTTATTCTTATAAAAAGTGTCTTTAATAAAGTCATGGACCTCGATTTGTTTTCTATAGTTCTTTTCAAGTTTTTTAGCGATTTTATTAACGACGTCAAGGTTAAAAGTTTCAGGCATCAGCACCGCTATATCCACATCGGAATCTTCTCGGTAGATCAACTTGGAGTAAGACCCGAAAAGGTACACTTCGATCTTGTTTACCGTTGATAGGCTATCGACTAGATCAATGAGTAAAAAGTATACATTCAGCGGCAGGTCTTTCAATTCCTTATGCTGCTTTGTAACGATCTCAAGTATCTTCTTTGAGTTATCGTTCTCGAAATTTATCCTGTATATTTTTTTATCGCTTTTCAGTATTCCAGACCTTAACAGCTTACATAGAGCCTTATCCAGCGTAACATTGTTCAGTTTAGTCGTCTCTTTTATCAAATTCCTTTTAAATCCGGAGCCGGGCGATACGGAAAATAGGCTTAATATCTTTAAACAATCCGTGTCAAACAATAGCCCGATCATTTAATCACCGATCAGCACGTTGATCTTTTCGATATATGGCACGACTTTTTCATCATGGAACTTCCGGGATTTTCTCTTAAACTCGGTTGATGAGAACGGCGTCCCTGTATAGTATTGGGCTTTCGCCCGTTCCCGCTTCGCGCTATCGAGCTCTCCGGCCATGTTACGATATTCCTGATATCCGCTTTCAAATAGAGCGACGACCTCATCATCTGTTAATATTACATTTAGCACTTCAATGGCCGTTCGATGAACGTCTGCTTCGATCTTGATCCGGTAATCCTTCGCGATATACAGTTTCGTGATATCATGCATTGCATAATAGCCGGATATAATGCCCCATCGCGGATAGCTATCCATAACGTATTCGCAATGGTCCAGATTATCCTTGTAAGAGTTTTCAAAAAAGCCCAGGTATCTTTCAAGCTCGGTCTCTCGTATCCTGCTAATTTTAGCCTCTTCAAACAATTTTTGTACTTTAAATGAGCTCGAAATATCAGACATATTACCAATATTTAGGTTAAATGTTGTTTTTATTTATATACTTTACCAAAATTTTGGTAAAATTTTAACTAAATAAAAAATCGTATCAATCATTTACTATAAAAAGAAGTGGCCGATCTAAGCATCAGCCATTGTTAGCACTTGTGTCGTATCATCCTTGAAAGTGCCGATCACGAGCACATGGGATGGAGATGCCGCATTGCCATTCGCAATGACTGCTGATGACCCGACACCATCCAGGCTCCCCGATACGCCCTTTGACGTTAAATTAGAGCAAGTATCCGGCCCGACGGTCACACCGTTATTATCGACAAAGCTGATCTTAACCTCTTTTAAGCTATTGGCACCGGCGCCGCCTGCATTTGTGACCAGGATGTCGCCACTGGAACCGCGCTCGACCGTAAAAGAAACAATATAGCTTGTCACTGCAGACGTTTGCGTATTTGTATTACCAGGCTGATTTGTCGAGGAAGACTGTTGCCCGCTACCAGTGCATCCGCTTGCCAGCAATACAGCTCCGACGATCAAGAATAGACAAATTCCCTTAAAGTTCATATATACCCTCCGCAAATAACTTATTAATATACAAATGTAAAAGTATAAATAACTTGATATTTACCCGCTTATACTATAAGCTATTATATTGGCATGGTCTGCCAGGCGGGCCATAAAGCTCGAACATGGCTTATACCATTTGTTATTGGATATGTAAACGATTTGCTAGCATTAATGAATATTGTTTTAGATTCGCTTAATTTCGCCGGATAAGCGACTAGATTATTTATCGATAAATAAAGTAATCCAAATAATTGGGGGAATCATATGGATTTGAAAAAATTATTAGTGTTATGCTGTGTAGCGATAGCCATACTGGTATCAGTCGAGCCTGCGGGAGCGTTGCTCTGGCCTCCGGTCATCGGGACCTGTGGCCTCGGAGGACTGTTTGGTCCCTTCGGATTAAACGGGCCCTTCGGGCCATACGGGATTAATACATGTGGGCTCTTCCCAACGCCATTTGGGCTGCCATTTGGCGGATGCGGGCTGGGGGCATGCGGAGCAGGATTCGGACTTGGCGGGTTTGGAGCCGGATGTGGGTTCCCGTGCTAGCCCTAGGGTAAATGCGCTTACTTCATGGCCGATAAGAACGTGATCAGTAAGCATTTTTATCTTTTTTGTCGTAGGAATATCCTGGTAGATATAGCCCGACCTGTCATGCAGGTTTTTATTCTGTCAACCTATGTTTATTCGTAGAATTATTGCGAGCCTGATTAAAAGTAAATATATTGGGTTGATGAAAGTTGCTAACTAATCCATGGCGCTATAGTAATACGCCTCTGCTCGGGTCGATATTAATGTTTGAATCACTCTCGAGGTCCGTCTTCATATCGTATTCAGCTTTGCACCTTTCACAGATGTAGTGTATTGTATTGGCATATCGATCCGCGTCATGATAATGTGCGACCTTAACGTATACAGGAGTCATCGGGAGCTTACATTTTTCACACGTTTTCGGATATTTTACCAGTATTGTTTCTTGTACTAGTGGAATTGTCATGCTCATTTTGTATCACCAATTATTGAACAACCCGTCCTATAAAAGAAAATTGTACAACGGGTTAATAATATTTTCGATATTGTGACAAATATGATGAAATATTATCTTATAAACGTTAATTATAAGCAAATAATTCTTTTTAAGGAACAATATGTTCTGAATTATTGATTGTAAGCCCGATGGCTGCTATAGTCATGTGGTTTCTGCCTTCGCTCATATGAGGTCCCGTCTCGCGCAGAATCATGAAGTCCAAATATTTACAAGGGCTTGTGTAGAAAGTATTATCTATACGTCTCTCAAATTTGCTTCTATGATAGACCCCGATTGCACATGCCCAAAGGTAAAGTGCGAAAGGCATGGGAAATGCGACGAGTGCAGGCAGTACCATGGATCAAAGAGAAATCGGCCGTATTGCGAAAGACCGAAAACGTCCTTGATCGGGTCTATAAAAAAGATAATTGGGATGAGTTGAATCTTCATAGCTCAAATCTTTTTTACAAGCTAGTAAGCACTTATACAACGCAGATAGAAATAGATATTATATGAACGATTTCATTGAGGTATGCAAAAAGAGTGAGCTTAAAGACGGTATGATGAAAAGGGTTGATATCAAGGGCCGTGAGCTCTTAATAGCCATGATCGGGGATAATATATATTGCGTGGATAACAGATGCCCGCATCTAGGCGGCGACCTGTCGAAAGGCATGCTTGAAGGGAGTATCCTGACTTGCCCCCTGCATAAGTCTCAGTTTGACCTGTCAGATGGCCGCGTAATCCAGTGGACGAACTGGACAGGGCTCGTATCAGCAATAGGGAAAGCATTCAAGTCACCCAGGCCACTCGTGACTCATGAGGTCAAGGTGGAAGGCGATCAAGTGCTCGCCAGATTGGACTAAAGATCTCTGGCTATTCCTTCTTTTTATGGCAGGGCGTTGGATATGATATACAAGAAGGCCGGGTAGTCGATAAGTCATTCACTCCGGCAATTTTCTTAATATATACCACTATATTGGTATCTTATGTATATCATAGATGCCTAAATGAGCTTAATACTATTATTTGTCAGTTCTTTAACTTTTAGATCATTCGGGTTTTTGTAAAACGAAGATGCGATAAAATCATGCACCTCTACCTGTTTACGATATTTAGACATTAGCTTTTTAATGATCTTTGAGATAGATTTTTTATCGACTGATTTTGGCGTGATGATCGTGATCTCGATACTAGATTTTTGGTACGAGGATTTTGAATGATCGTCCGAGAGATATAATTCCAGGTTCCTGATATACGAAAACCCGTCTATAAGGTCTATCAATAATAGATATAAGTCGAATGGTAATTCATTTAACGCCTCATATTGTCTTAATGCGATCTTAGCGGCCCTTTTCGCGTTCTTGTTTTCCATGTCAATATTATAAACATTATTTTCGAGCGCCAGCACATGGCTCAATAATAGCTTATTTAAAGCCTTATCAAGCGGCACATTATTCATCTTTGTTTTTTCTTTGATCCCGTTTCGCTTGTAGCCGGACTCGGGGAACACTGCGAATAAGCTTAATATTTTGAAGCAATTAGTATCGAAGATCAATTCTATCATAACGTTTGCACCCATATTATACCACAAATTTGGTATTGATATGAAGGATTAAGGCGTTTTACTATATTAGTTTATTTATTATCGTGAATTTGATGTTTATTTTTGAAATAAGATCAAGGACACCCAGGCCGGATAGGTATAAGATTTATCGCTTCGATAATATAGACGCATATGGTCGAACGGATTAATGATACATTCATAGAAACATGGCAAAAGGCGTTCGCTGCATCGCCACGCGGCCAGGCGTCTTACGATGAGCTAGTCTTAAAAGTCCGGACGGATATGGAAAAATATGGGTGCATCACGGAGCAGACATTCATTCGGCTGATAAACTGGAAATCGCCGCGTATTCGCCCCATCTTTGAAAAAAGGGGCTATAAGGAATACAAGCAGGTCATCAAGAAATGCCTGGCAGCCGAAGATCATGAAAAAATGGCCATCCTGGACGACGCGTACGGGATCGGCGCCCCGGTAGCTTCTACGATCCTTCACTTTACATATCCGGATCGTTTTCCCATAATCGATTTCAGGACAGCTGAAACGCTATTTCATTTCGGCTATATAGGATCCCCGAAAGTGAGCGCTAAGGGATATATGGCATTTAGAGATGCCATACTACAAATTCAAAAACAATATCCTCGATATTCGCTGCGACAGATCGACATGGCGTTATTCGCGTATGATAAACAGGAGCTGTCAAGGCTTAAGCCTTGATCGAGCCGGCGAACTTTTTAACCTTATCCTGATATTCTCCGTTCTTGATCTCCTTCACCTTCACGACGAGAGTGCCTGCCGGCGTTTTGCCGCTAAGCTCTTCCATGTCTTTGACGGTCGTCTCGTCGCCCCTGTTGCCCTCGGTAACCAGGAATGCGACCTTCTTAAGCTTATCTTTATTATCCGTGAGATACGTTCGGACGGGCGTCGATACGTGAGAGGCCCAAACCGGCGTGCCGATAATGACTAGATCATATTTGGAAGGGTCATTCTTGATCGGCTGAAGCTTTGTCAATGCCTTAGTAGACGCCTGGCGGCCTGAGTTTAGCCAGCCTATCGGCCCCGACCTGTTTACCGTATCCTGGATCTCTTCGACATCGCACTGTAGCTCTTTTGACAGATCTTCCGCGACCTTCCTTGTGTTCCCGCCCCGGGAATAATATACGACAAGCGCTTGCATGATTACAGATTACATTAAAGACTATAATAATTTTATCATTGGATCAAAGAGACAAGGTGCCCATATATGAGCATATTAGTACGATACCTATGGACATTCCCTGTTTGACTATCCTGATCACAGTCATATCCAGCCGGCGAAAAATAGGATATTATCTAAGACATGCACTGGTATAGCTATATGCATATGACCGTTATTTAGCTATGTACATATAAATATACAAAATAATATATAATACATAACATATTTATCATTATAGCTCTAATAGCTTTTTATGGAAGGTTTTTTTACCAGGCTGAATGATTCAAAATGGATCATACTAGGAGCCCTGCTTATCTTGCTCCTCCTATGGATTGCCTGGCCGTTCATGGACGTGCTTGTCTTTGCAGTTTTCTTCTATTACGTGGCCAGGCCCGTTTTAAAAAGACTCAGGCCATATATAAAGAACGAGACACTGCTCGTACTGGCCTGCCTGTTCCTCCTCGTATTACCCCTGATCCTTGTAATTGGGTATGTTATGCTGCTAGCAGTCAACCAGGCAAATTCGCTCGTACAATATGTGAGCGCCCAACCTTTGCCTGCTGGGCCTATATCGAATACGAGTGGCGTCATATCAGGCATACAGTCTCAGTTTTCCCCTGAAAATTTCCAATCGGAAAATATCGGCACGACGATCAGAGATTTGTTTCATCGGGCGCAAGCGATTCTGAAATCAACATCAGGCGTTCACGCCATATTGATAGCAATGGGCACGACATTCGTAGATCTGATCTTCAGGGCATTTCTGATGATCGCGATCGTGTTTTATATGCTCCGCGACGACAACAAACTGAAAATATGGTTCATGTCCACCTTCCCTGCACTGGTGGCCCAGCATGATCATTTGTTCGCCCGATATTCAAAAGCTGTCGACGACGATCTGGAGAAGGTCTTTTTCGGCAATATCCTCAGCATCGTGATATTTGCCGTTATTGCTGCGATCGTATATTCGATCCTTAATTTCTTTGCCCCCGACTCGACGCTGGTGATCCCATACCCACTGCTAATGGGCATACTACTGGGCATCGCTGCATTATTACCTCTCGTAGGGGCGTGGACAATAGATATTCCTATCTTGTTGTTCATAATGGTAAGATCGTTGATGGCAGGGACATTTTTCACTAACATAGGCTTCTTCGCTATCATGGCTGTCGTGGTCTTCATCTTTGTCGAGACGCTGCCCGGCTACGTCCTTCGGCCGTTCATATCACATGGCCAGATAAACGTGGGCCTGCTGATGTTCGCGTATATCCTGGGGCCGATCGTCTTCGGCATCTCGGGGCTATTCCTGTCCGTGATCGTGCTCGTGCTGCTCACGCATTACTTCAAGATCGTCGTGCCTCAGCTCACGAAGGATACGAACCTGGGACATGTGCAATAAATGAAATCCCGACCTGAGAAGGAGATGCTGTTTATGCAGCCGATGGGATTAGTTTTTCGATTTGCATTATCGTTGCTTCACTATCATCGAACAGTTCTTTTATTTTAGCCCGCGCCCGCGCCTTAACGCCTTCATCCATATATTTAGAGCAATACTTCAGCATCATCAGGAGTACGGCAAGATCATCCGTATAGCCCAGGCCGACGATGATATCCGGCAGCACATCGATCGGCAGGATAAAATACCCAAGTGCACCGATGATAGCAGCTTTTACCTGCAGCGGCAGGTCTTCTTTCTGCAGTAGATAATAAAGAAGCAGCCCGGCGTAGATCACCGAAATGCCGGCCTTTCGGCCGTACTTGAGGATCTTATTCCATAGCGACGCTTCGGAGTAGTAAGAGGAGTACGCGTGATCGCTAAATACTTGCAGACTATCTGACGAGCATATAGAGTCGTTTTTATAGGTTTCCATATTAGTTTTTATGTTGTCAGCAGCGGGTATAAAGGCTCGCCTGGTACTAGTTAGCAAGCGATCGTGCGCAAAACGGTAATCGCCAAATCGTATATCTTTTTAAAAGAAGGCCCTTATAACATAGGGAGCTTTAGGTAACGGTTATTGTTTTCGTCATGCCGCCGATATCCCTGTCATCGACCCTGACTTTGATCTTTAGCGCGTACTTTCCCTTCGTCGATGTGCCATGAAAGCCCTCGGGGATCCTTTCGGATACCTCGACATCCTTTGTCTCGCCCGGCTGGATATCCAGGCCCTTCATCATGAAGTCAGTCCCGAAAGTATTGGCCGTGCCGAACAGGCGCCGGTACTTCGCTAAAGATAAATTAAGGCTTATGTCTTTAATGACGGTGTTACCCGTATTTTTAATCGTGATAAAAGTGGTGATCTTATCGCCGCGGAAATATGCGTCCTTATCTGTGCCGCCGCCCGTGATCATCGCTTTAGCTGATACCATATAATCGTCTATTGTATGTTTTTAAGGTAAAAACTTATGGTATGAGTGATATTCTACGAGCTAATGTCTGGATAATAATGCAAATACCATCCCGCCGAACGCCATGATGACGCCGAATACCAACATAAGCTGTGCTGTGATGCTGTAGTCTGGGGTCAGTTTCAGCATATATTGCGTCATTACAGAACCAAGGCCTATGCATACGGCGAACAACAGCGAGACGAGTAAGATTTCGCCGATGTGTTGCGCGATAGATCCTAATGCTTTCTTTGTTTCCATTTAGCTTATCCCCCGGAACATCGATCCACACTTGTAAAGCTAATAACAATACACGTAAAATATTATAATTCTTTAACGTAAAATAATGAGCCGCTTTTTAGCCGGTCTTCCGCGATAAGGCCGGCACGGACGTTCTATACGATTGTTTTATGGATGCCGTAAAAAAAGAGAATGGCCGATGTTATACATCGGCCGTGTTCATTGCCAACTTTGATGTGACGTCTGCAGGTGGCCTATTGAAAACTGCATATACGACCACGTGGCTATAGGGGGCGATGCTGTCTTTCGCGATCGTACATGAGCCACCCATATCATGTAGGTTTCCCGATACGCCTTTTGATTGCAGGTTGCTGACCGTATCAGGTCCGACCGTGTTGGCCGTGTTATCGGTGAAACTTATCAATATTGCCTGAATATATGGCGCGTCATAGCCACCATCGTTCGTGATAACGACATCACCGTTAGAATTCCGCGTAATATCAAAATTACATACGTATCCGCCAGTATCGGCGGTTGGTCCTGCCAGTTTTGAAGCTACGGCCTTGTCAGTAAGCCATAGATCCGTACCAACATAAGTGTAGCCGTCATAGAATATTGTTCTCTCGTACCCGTCCTTATCAGCCGTTAGCATATATGTGGCTTTAGGTAAATTTTTAAAGGTATATTTGCCCACTGGTGTTGTTGTGCCGTCACCCGAGAATTGAGGGTTTGTGACTCCGTCAATGACAACTTTTTTATTGTTCTGCAAGAGTGTGACAACTGCATTAGCCTCCGCAATGCCACTAGCGTCGTAGACAGTCCCGTTAATATCGAAATAGGATACCGGACCTGAGCTAGCGCCGGCATCCGGAGTCGCAGTCGGCGGGTGATTGATCGTTGGTACATGTGTTACGTCCACATATGCAGTCGGAGACGCATCAGTCCCGCCGTTCCCGCCTATGCATCCGCTAACTAGCAGTATTACGCCTATGATGAGTATCAGGAAGATTTGATTACGCTTCATATACAATCCCCCCAGGATTAGTAGCTTTATTTAAACGGCTATACTATAAATATTTTGATTCTACGAACTTGAAATATCGCTGTTATTGGAAAAGCGCTGGTGTTTATGGCCCGCACCTGCCAGTGGGCCGCCGGATCGCATGGCATTTTCAAAGAGAAGAGGCAACGACTTATAATCACCAAATTTCTATTAATTAGCCTCCGGCTGCTGAAGTCGGCTAAGTTTTGAGAAGACACGATGAAGTCATGATCTTTATCGTCCACTCATCAGCCTGATGGTTTTAATGACATTCGGGTTGAAAAAGTTCTTGAACACGATGTCACGTGCTGCGCTGTTGTGTATCAGCAGCCCGGAGATCTCGCCCAGGTTCGCCGGGCTGGCCAGCGCCCTGATGTATGCCGAGTACCCGGTTCTCCGCATCGATTCGAGCTCATCGCGACTATGTATGTCACCCATATAGTCATAGATCCGATGATTCGTCTGCCAATCCTGAGGCCCCACTTTTCCCATGCCGTTGATATCGTCCCATAGCTGCGTACCTATCAGGATGTCGAGCACATTGATCTCTACGCCATGCGGCCGCAGCTTTTTTATGAGGTCAATGGTTTCCGCCATATCCTCCTGATGTTCAACGGGCGCGCCGATGATGAACGAGGTAATGACGAGTAAGTTAGCCTTCTTTGCATTTCGCACGGCGGCCATTGTCTGTTCCGGGTCTAATTTTTTATGATAGTAGTCCAGCACTCTTCGGGAGGCGCTTTCCGCACCAAAAAATATAACCTCGAAGCCTGCTTTTTTCATTTTTCGGAACATCTCGGGAGAAGCATTGTTAACACGGCCTTCGCAATAGAAGCGCATCTTGATATGCCGCTCGTTGATCAGCTCGCATATACGCTCGACGCGGTCTTTTTTCTGCGTGAAGTTATCGTCTACGATCACAACGTCCCTGTATCCTTTATCGTACAATAGCTGGATCTCCTCGATGACGTTCTCGGGGCTCCGATATCGCAGCTTGTGGCGGGAGAACGTGGCGCAGGAACAGTACGAGCAGCTGTAAGGGCAGCCCCTGGACGTGTTCAGGGTGGTGAACTTGCCGAAGGTCAGCGGTATACCCTGGAACATGTAACCGTATTCAATTCCGTCGAGCATATCGCGATCCGGGAATGGAAGCTCGTCGAGGTTTTCAATAAGTGTCGGCTCATGGCTGATGTATTCTCCGTCCGCCACGTAGCTGATACCCTCGACATCCACAGGCGGGCCGCCCTTCTCGATCGCGTCCAGCAGCTCCACTAGCGAGCGCTCGGCTTCGCCTTTAAAGATATAGTTGACAAATGGGTATTCTCGTAATATTTGCTCTGCCGCGAAGGTCGCGTGGTAGCCACCCATGGCGATGATCGTCCCGGGCAGCGCTTTTGAGACTTCTTCCAGGGCGTGGATAGATTCCAGGAAGGTATGCGTTGAGGTGCTGAGCCCTATAAAGTCCGGACGCTCGCGGATGATCCGCTCAGCCAGCTGCTCTCTGCTCAGGTTCATACAGAAAGCGTCAAGAACTATGACTTCGTCGCTCCTGTGCTGCTTGATGCTGGAAGCGAGATAGAGTAAGCCTAGAGGCGGCCATCGCTCGGTTGTTTGTCCCGGTGGCGACGTAAGCAATATTTTCATAAGACACAAATCCCGAGTTATGCTATATGTCTGGCAACTAGATATTTACTTGTATGACAGGCGATACTGTTTCATACAAATAATAAAACCAAAATTTTCATGTTCTGCTTAAAATATAGAATTATATTCATCCTTTCTCTATCTTGCACCCAAAGTGCTAAAGCTAAGTAATTCATTAGAAGAATTAACATCGATCGATCAAAGTGCGTTGGGTCGCGTCTAAAGCCGCTTGCTATAAGCAGGCCCGGGCTTTGTTGATCCGGGGCTTTTTATACTTTCTTAAATCGAGAAAACAAATTGTATTGAAAAACAAGGGGACCCCGGACCTAATGCGAAATAATTCCAGCGGAAGCGGTAAAAGAGGCCTTACCGAAAAATTCGAGCGGTATTTTGGAAAAAGCATCTCTGTAAAAATCGCCGTATGCCTGGGCGTGGCGATAGTGTTTCTCGCGGCTACACTGATGTTCGCCCTGCTCATGAACGTTTTCACGCCCGGGAGCGTGGCGGATGTTCAATCGAACGTAAGCTCGGTAGTGAGTGATGCTTCAGCGAGCTCTTCTGGCTTACCAATAAATTCCAGCTTAAGCGGGATCGATCATTCTGCCGTCAATGGCTCCTATGATCATGCGATCGCCGAATATGGGGACGATGATAAGAGAGCCAGTTTGGAGCATATATACAACCTTACGTCTAACCTGCCATCGGTGACGCCGACTCCTCTACCGGTACCGACGCCCATGATCGCTCCGAAGTTGCCGCTGGAGGTGCTCTGGGATAAGCCCTTTTACGAGAGTATAGAGCCCATACAGAACTATGACCGGAAAAAGCTCCTCGTCGACGATACGAGCTATCGATTTGACAACGGCCCTCTGCTTATGGACCCGTCAGGGACTTACGCAGGTTCCGTATACGCGTATCCCGGCGATACGATCGGAATACGGCTGCACATATATAATAATGGCAAGCTGCTGAGCACAGTAGCCAGGGTCGACATCACCTTGCTAAAGATGGCCAATTCTAAAAATAATGCATACGTGGACACCGGAGTCAACCTGCATTATTACATGGACATACAGTCTGAGGAAAGCACTGGCATGGAAAAAGACATGCTCATAAACATCCCGAAAAATAACCCGGGCAGTGCCGGATATTATAAGCTCAGCATAAAATTATACGTCAACAATACATTATCCAGCGACATGTCGAAGGAATTCAACGTCCTATAATGCTAGTGTAATTACACCGTGCACAGCTTTCACCACATAGGCGTGGAGAATTCGGGATGTTTATGGTTACGCCTGCGGCGGCCGAGTGATCCCTATTTTTTCAGTATTCTCTTATCAAAGGCCCAATTTGCACGCACAATATATAGTCACTGAGCATCCGGAAGCTTATACAAAAAAATCTTTGCATTTGTGGTGAAAGTCGCGCACAATGATAGCCTGGTAGCCTAAATAAAAAAAATCTTTAGTGGTGTCTGCGACGAGGCCGGTGAGTCTGCTCTGATTCCACGGGCTTTTCGGATGACATGGGCTTACGTTCCTGAGCCTGCGATGGCGCTATAGGCTTTTGCTCGGCAGGTTTCGGTGCTTGCTTCCACCTGTTCTCGTGCTGAGCGGGAGCGGCGTCTTTTCTGGGCTCATGGTGCTGCTGTACCGGCGCTCTCGATTGAGGCCTGGACTTTTCCCCCGAGGATTGCAACTGTCTCCTTAACTCGGATATCCTTTGTAGCGCCCTCTGTAGTTCGGCGTCCTTTTCCCGGAGCTGGCTCCTGAGCCGCTCGACTTCACTGCTTTCTCCGTGCGAGGGCTGATCTCCAAGCTTGTTTTCCAGCGCTTCCAGCTGTAGTTGCAGTATCTTATTTGTCTGGACGCGATTCACCTGGGCCGAGCTGGGAAGCTTGTTATCGTGCTCGAACTTTGGCTTCTCATGACGGCTGTGGTCCTGGTGAGATGATGCTTTCTTAGGTAAATTACTGTGAGAGTTCGGAATGTTTTTTGAACCTGTCAACGTTACATGCCTCCTACGTTCACATTATGGCATTAACCGATCTATTTAAAATAGAAATGGGTATGTCCATATTTGTATCGACTTTAAATAAATACTTAATGTATCGGATTTTGTGTATTTGCACGCTATTCGCCAATATCAGGTATATGAAAAACGTGTTTTATCCAAAATTTGGGGAATTTAATATCTGCACATGGCCCTATGACCAATTAATATAAAATTAGAAAGATTCATATCATCGCATGTTCAAGCTTTTATTGTATGAGACAATTTGACGTGATCGTGATCGGATCAGGAAGCGGGCTGAAAGCCGTCTGGAGCGCACTGCGAGAAGATTTAGAGGTCGCGCTGGTCGATAAAGGCCCGTTGAACGGTACGTGCCTGAATAACGGCTGCATACCATCCAAGGTCATGATCCACCCGGCGGACGTGATCAGCGAGCTCCGTGACGCGAAACAGATTGGCATAGACGCCTCATTCAAGCTTGACTTCGGGCTGGTCATGAAGCGTGTCCGGTCGATCATCGACTCGGGGCGAGAGGATACTGAGAAAGATATCCTCTCTGAAAAAAAGCTGACATGGTATCGGCACGACGGAGAGTTCGTCGGTGATTACCAGCTGGATGTGGGCGAAGAGATGATCACTGCGCCTAAGATCGTCATAGCGACGGGCAGCCGTCCTGGCGCGCCCAAAATAGAAGGCATCGACGAAGTGGGCTATCTGGATAACGTAACTTTGCTGGACCTGAAGGAGCTGCCGAAGAGCATGATCATCGTAGGAGCCGGCTACATCGGCTGCGAGTATGGCCACTGCTTCTCGGCCTATGGCACCGACGTGACGCTGATCGGCCGCCACCCGGTCGTCCTTGACGATGAAGACCCGGAGGTCAGTGCTGTCGTCACGAAAGTCCTTTCCGGGGACTTACATTATGTGGCGGACTCTGATGTGGTCAGGATGGCGAAAGAGGGCGAAAAGAAGGCTGTCTATGCGAAAAATTTAAAAACTGGAAAGATCGTACGCTTCGAAGCGGAGCAAATCCTGATCGCCGCAGGCAGACGATCGAACACCGACCGGCTAAAGCCCGAGAATACGGGCGTACAGGTGGATAAAAGAGGATGGATCATCGTCAATAAATACCTGGAGACCACGAAACACGGCATTTATGCGCTGGGCGACGCTACCGGCCGGTATATGTTCAAGCATAAGGCCAATTATGAAGCGGACCTGGTATCGGATAACATGCTCAGAGGGGAGAAAAGGGAAAACGATACGCATGCAGTGCCACATGCGGTATTCACGCACCCCCAGGTAGGCAGCGTCGGCCTGACCGAGATGGAGGCGTTTAAGGTAGGGCACAAGATCCTGGTGGGCAAGGCGAAATATGGCGAGGCGGCCATGGGCTATGCAATGGGCGATGAGAGCGGGTTCGCGAAGATCGTGGTAGAAAAAGAGACGGGAAAGGTGCTCGGCTGCACGATCGTAGGGCCCGAAGCGGCTATCCTTGTCCAGCAGGTCGTGATCCTCATGAACACGGAGACACAGACACTGGCCCCGTTTGAAAGTTCGCAGGTCATACATCCGGCTTTGAGCGAGCTGCTTTCGCGTGCGATCGATAATCTTGAGAGCCCGAGCCTGCTTTCCTTAGGCGGGCAGATACGGGAAGCGTCTACTTCGCGATGACCATATAATGAAACTGGCCTACGCTCCGGATAGAATCGATTGCGAAGCCCGCTTCTTCGATCAGCTTCCTGGCCTTCGCTTCATCAAACCTCTTTTCGAGCGGCGGCCCCATTTCCATGGGCTCCTTCTTCCAGTCCACATCGACCAGCCTGCCGCCCTTCTTCAACATGTGGCGGGCATTATGCAGGACTCTGGCAGGATCGTCGAAGTCGTGCAGGCAGATGCCGAAAAATACGATATCCGCGCAGCCGTCGCAAATGATGACATCCTCTGCCACGCCGGCCTGCGCCTGCAGATTCTTAAGCCCTTCATTCGCGGCTTTTTGGCTTAGCTCCGTGATCGATATTGCATCCGCATCTATTCCGTGGACATACCCGTGAGACCCTGCCGCACGGGCGGCGGGAATGGCGAAAAATCCGTCACCGCAGCCGATATCGATGAAAGTCATGCCTGGCTTCAGGCCCGCATCAGATAGAATTGCCTCAGGGTTTTGCCACAGGCGTCTTTCCGCCTCGTCATGGTATTTCCGGTGTGCGTGCATAGTAAGAAAACCGTCACGATGTATGATTAAGCTGTTGATATGCAGCCCGGAGTCACACTGGATAAACCCATTCTTCACGTGTTTGTATTGTAAGCTTTCGTCCTGTGATCGTTTTGTTGTCTGTCCATAAGGTAGCACGAATACTCAAATTTTTTTAATTTTAACACTAAACGCTCTAAAGTCTCTAGATAGTAGATTCTGCACCTAAAGTCGGATGAAGCCTGCCGGCCTCGGTCAAGTCGGCAGAGGCCGGGGTGTAAAAGGGTTAATGTTATGCCATGTATAAAGTCAGCACCCGCTAACCTGACAGAGCCGGTTTTATCTATGCTTGGCATATTCACGCAAACGTTCTAATTGCCAATCGCGTTCTTTAATGAGGCCGTCCTCTACAGTTCCAGAATGGGCGGCAGCGGCTCTGATGCCATATAAAGAGCTGCCCAAAGCATGTGTGGGAACATGGGCCGTTGCGACGGCCTGGCCTGCGGCGCGTGCAGCAAAAAAGGCCGCGCCGTCCCCTTTCGCATCGCGGGCAGCGGCGTGGGCAGAGAGCGAAGCCTTGCGTATGACTGCCATACTAAACACGCCCGTCCTTGCCCAATCACGACACGCTTCGATGGCCTTTCGGGGCCTGTCATCGTCGGGATATTGATCTTCAAAATACAGAAGGACATGCTCCGCGCAGTCTGCAGCCCAGAGAGACAATATTTTTTGATCCGGCTTGAAGATTTGGTGGTCTATGCGCTCCGTAAAAGGTTTGTCAAGAAGCTCTGAAACCGACCTGCGCAGGCCATATAGCACTGCGGTTGGCCTTATTTTTTCCTGTTTTACAGGCTGCATGATAATAAATGACATAACAAACTTAATAGATTTTTCGGGCCCCGTCAAGTTGGCATATGAACAGGCAACAAAACAAACAACTAACGCAGACTAAATAAACAGGGCCTATAAACACACTGTAACAAGCAGGGCTTATAAAAAGCACTCATACCGTGGCCATCGACAATACCTGCATGGTGGTGCCGTTGTCGAAGATACCGTAAACGGATACCTGAGTAGTAGCATTTGCCACGTTACCGTCAATATCACAGGTGGACCCGACATTCCTGTTCAGGTCGCCTGTCACGCCGCTATACACCATATCCAGGGAAGTGCCCGGGCCCTTTAGAGTTCCGGCCTTATCCACAAAGCTGATCTTGACCGTCTGAAGGTGCGCCGTATCGCCGCCGGTGTTGGTGATGATGATATCGCGGTTGGTTGATCGTTCAATGTTGAAGCTGACCGAGTAAACAGCCGTTATGGGCGGCGGCGTAGCCGAGGCAGGGAACGATGGCACGGGCGTAATAGTCGGAGTGGTCATGATAATATCAGTCAGGCCGTTTTCCGGGTATGTGATCGAGCCCGATTGCCCGTTCAGCTCGGCAGTGATCTTATAGGTACCTTTAGGCACATGCCTGAAATCGTACTGGCCCATCGTTAAGGTATCGCCATAGCTTGAATATTGAGGGTTATTCGGCACGTTCAGGACCTTATCGTTCTGCCAGATGGTCACCTTGGCATTATAGACAGGTAGCCCCATATAATCACGGACAGTGCCGGTGATCTCGTATGTCGGGGGCGGCGTAGTCGGCTGTGTAGTCGTAGCGGGAGCGGGCGTAGCAGTTGGCGCAGGCTGATTTACCCCAGTACATCCGGATAATAGGACGACGATGGCAATCAATGAAAGAAGTATGCATATTGTGGTTGCGCCCTTCATGATCATATCCCGACTAGAGCACCTATTTTTGGCCTTCAATTATAAGTATTTATCGTGGGTGACGGCTGCTTACCCGAGCTTCAGGAACGTGATCTCATAGTCTCGATCGATGTACCCCTGCATGATCTTCGCGCAAGTCTCGTAGTTGGCGGACTCATCGTCTACGTCAAATGTTTTAATGACCACGTTGTCTTTGGCATCCTGGATCATTTTGTTTCCATGATGCTCCAGAGGCATTTTTTTATGTAAGTGGACCTCGCCGTTGAGCAGCTTGTCCATGGACATCGAAATGATGACCCGTGGCTGAACGACCTCCTGCCCACAAACGTAGCAGAAGAACTTCATGTCATATTCATCTATGTTGACTTTCATTCGGTTTACCACTTTGCCGTAAATAAAGTATTAATATGTTAAATATTTGATTGCATATTATGAGCAAGGGCTTTTTACCGATTATCTCGTTGACTTTTTGCATTGTCCTAGCACTTATTTTAATGGCCGGCTGTGTCGGCCTGCCCGCAAAAGTAGCTACTTCGACGCCTACGACGGACCCTGTGATGGGACATTTCGACGCTGACCTGGCGAATGGCCCGGTATTCATAGAGTTCGGTGCAACGTGGTGTGAGTGGTGTGAAAAAGAGAAGCCTGTCATCGATAACCTTACCCGAGAGTATCCCGGAGTCAAGTTCTATAGTATCGATGCGGATAACAGCGAAGACATGGTGAAAGCATTCTACGTGGGCGGTATTCCCCAGATGAACGTGATCGCCAGGAAAAACACTGATGGGACCTACCTGTATGTGGACGCGTATGGTAAGACTACTGCCGATCGTAAAAAGTCCGGTATCATAGGCTACACGGAGACAGACCAGTTAAAACAGGTGCTGGACGCTGCTCTGGAAAACAGAAAATAAAAAGGCGCAGTGCGCCCCGGCTGTAATATCAGGTATATAACGTGGTGTCCATCAGTACTTTATGCTCGTTATCGATGAACACGCCGACGATCACGATACGGTTTACAGTGGCGTCAGACTCGTAGGTGCCGACAGAGCTGGAGTTTGCCATCAGGCCGGCCGGTTTGACCGGCATGCCGTTATTTGTGACGGTGAAATAGCTCAGGTATTTGATACCCGGGCCGCCCATGTTGGTGATATTAATAGTATGGTTGTCCCCTGTCTGGGCTGCCAGCGATACCTGATATGAGTCTACGTACGTGCTTTGTATGGGTGTGGGCGTGAAGGTGCCTGCATATGGTGTTGCGGTGGCCTGCACCGTTGCCGTAGCTGTGGGTACCTGAGTGGGTGATGGGGTCGGTGTCGGTGTTTCAGTGACTTGATTAATAATGTAGCAGCATCCGCTCATCGATAGCGAAAGACAGATGATACAAATAAAACATAAGATGTTAGCTTTCATAAGCATCTCTCTGGATGGCCTATCATTGCTGTTTCAGTGGTTTAAGCTTTGTCCTCGGGGATTTATTTGTATTTTTATCAAACGAAGAAAATGTCCACAGGTCGAGGTACCATATCCTTTACTTACTAAAGGTAAGCTTAAACGGGAAATAGCTCCGGGATGCCGAATACACCGTACCTCGGATATTGTTCTGCTCGAACTTACGCTCGTGTACCCCTCCAAGGCGATTGAATGAAATGCCGGTCAGCTTTCCCTTGTGGATAGTCACGTCAAAATAGCCTCCAAGCATAGGCCTGGCGCCCCTGGTCTCGTCCCGGTACAGGAAGCCCGTGTTCAGGTAATGATCGTAGATCAAGGCCTGATGTGTATGGCCGGTGATGTGTAAAAGGGATTTTGTTTGAATATTATAGGATGCATCCTTTTTCCCCGGCGAATGCTGTATGAAGATCGTGTGGCGGTCTAGCTTGCGCTCGTCATTGGAAATAAAGGTGCCGTCTCTGATGGGTGCTTTTCTTACCTGGTCCAGGCATATGGAATATTCACTGTTAAAAAGGCCTTTCACCGTACCCAGGTCGTATCCCCCGTGCCTGTCCCGGTTCCCGAAAATATAGTAAAGCGGCACTTTTTCTTCCGCAAGTAACGCCAGTATCTTGCGCGCCGTCCGCTCGCTCTCCTTGAAATATCGCGTATTACGCTCAGTGAGGTATGCTTTGTACGCTTTCGTGACCCTGGGCTTTTTACCGAAGCGTGATTCTAGCTGCTCTTTTTCATAAGTCGTTTTCTTCAGGCTCGACATATTGGTCATGTCGCCCGCGAATATGAATGCATCATAGTGGACGCCCCTGCGATGCACGTCCCCCAGCAGAGCCTTGACGGCATCGACATTACCGTGTATGTCCGAAAAACAAAGTAGTCTCATGCCGCCGGTGACCTCATTATTATTGTGTATCTAATCCATTGGATATAACATTTAACGTCTGCGGTCGATCCGGGGTAATTATCACATGAATATAGAATATCACGTCAGTTCTTTTTTGAGGATATCGAAAAATTGGTCCCTTGCGCTCCGCTCGATCCAGGGCTCATGCCCGCATTCCGTGAGAAGGATGAACCGAAAATCCTTGACTACCACACGCATCGGCTTCTCTGCGCCATCGGATGGATGCGGGTCGTAGTCGCCATGGATCGCTACGATCGGGCATTGTACCTGCCCTGCGATCCTTAGCAGTTCGCCGTTTCTTCTCAATTCTTCCGCCTCATTCCACACATTCTGGAATATGTCATACCGGAACTGCATTTTTCCATTCTCATGAGGAAGAGGGTCATAGGTATCTGCCTTGGACATCAGCTCGCCAAACCGGGCAAAGATCTCGCTGAGATCTCCTGTCAAAGGATCGGCCATGGCGTTCATTAAAGTTTGTACAGCAGACCTTTCTTCCGATGTCAGGCGGCTTAGCCTGGTTTCCGTGATCTTCAAGGCATATTTTTCTTCAAGCGGACCGCTGGCGATGAGTATTAGTTTTTTTACAAAAGAAGGATATTTAGCGGCGAAAATAAGGCTTAGCCAGGCTCCCCATGAATGACCGATCAGCGTCACCGGGATATCGCCTTGCTCTTCCAGTACGGATCTCAGCTCTTGTACCTGGCTTTCGATCGAGGATGCAGTCTGTAGCGGCTCGAGCACGCCACGATCCTGCGACAGCTCAATGGCCACGGGTGCCATTTCCCCGGTAGCGCCCGGCCCTCCGTGAATGACGGCTACTGTAAAAGGTGCATTGCCGTATTTCCTCAGGTTACTCATACATGTCTTCCCGATCATATAAATCGTGCTGAACCTGGTTAAATATTACCCAAAGGTCATGAGAATAAAAGGCAATATCAGATGTAAAGCCTCAGAAGTTGAAGCAATACGACGATAACAGATCCGATAAAAAGTTAATGGTGATTATGAAAAAAATAAAAGTTTTTATTTAGCTTTGTGAGTATGAAAAGTTGTTTAGTTCTTGGTCTCAGTCTTTGCTGGCTCTTTGCTCTTATCAGTGGACTGTGCCTTAGACTTCTTGTTCATCTTTGACATGTGTGTTCACCTCTAAACATACAATGTGAAATGCAAATATTTAAAGCGCTGTAAAGTGTAAAGACTAATGCGATTTACTCTACCAGTGAACTGACACGGGAAATAATTCACAGGTCATGGAAGTTTGTTTTACAGTAAGGCGTTTTTTTAATGACTTATCTTACGGAGGCTGTGTGCCATGCATGATGGAAAACTGACTGATAAAGAATGGGAGATCCTGCATTATTTCATCGGCAATGAAGGCTATGGCCCTGAAGGCGCTAATGCAAAGGGCGTAAAAGGAGGCGACGATAGAGTCCATTCGCCGTTCCTCTCATATCCTGCAAAGATCGAGCGGGACTTGAGCAAGAGCGTGACCCGGGGCTGGGCGGCGAAGATCTGCGCCGATTTCGAACGTCTCGGGATCTTAGGGCATGTAATGATCAGGCCGCCGCGGCAGAAGCATGAGACGGAGCATTATTTCCTTAAAAGCGACCTGGATACGTTGCGGCAGGTTGTTGGCATCGTCACCGGCCACGTAAAGCCCGAAGACCGGCACTGGGTATTTAGCCACAGGTATTTCCGCAGTTTCGTGAATGAGGCGCTCGTGCGTGAAGTCCTTCAGGAAAAATGTGTCGAGATGTGGCGAACGATAGAGCTGCCCTGCTGGAATGACGATGACGCGGAGCGCCTTTATAACGTCTACGTGGCCAGGGAAAAAGGCAACTGCAATACAGATACGTATCTACCTTTCGAGGAATATGTGCGCGGCATGCTCAGGGGTAAGGAGGAGAATGAACGCTGCTGGACGGCACCCGAGATATCCCTGAGGCTTCCGGTCTTTTCCGACAGCGTCCCGAAGGAAGAGCGGGCCGCGACATTTTTAAGGCTGAATGATAAAGATCTGGAGCTATATCCATTCATACGATTCGAGTCCAGCGGCATTGAAAATCACTACTGTGGATGGCAGTATGAAAAGTTGATCCTGCCGATCCTTGTGCTTATACAGATTTCTCCGGGCGCCCTGGTCGAGTTCCTGTGCGGCGACTGGAAGCCATATGTCCCGGATACGCCATCTTTTAAGGCAGACGGCACTGCCATGATGGAGCACACGATATTCCGGCTGTTGTTCATGGCAATCGGCGATCTTGCCATGACGCGCTCGATCGCAGGCGAAACAGAGGGCCCGGATGTCATGGCCCGCATGGCATGGCTGAGAAAAAGTAACAACCTGATCAGCGATACAGACCAGGACGCGCTATTTACCGTATCGATGAACAACGGCCGTAATATCTATTATGATGGCGGGTTCGACACGATACATGATTTTTATAGGGATGACCTGGAGCATGGGCCGGATGATGAGGGAGACTACTGGGTGAAGACCTGGGTTGGCTTTGATAATGACATAAGCCGGAGCTTGCTGCTGCGAGAAGAGGATATCAAAGATCCCACAATGCTTGCTACTCTGATACGGGGCAGATCAGATTTCATGGCCGGATACATCAGGGATCATCTGTCCCATGAAGCGCGAAGGCTTTTGAAGCTGGCAGGACCGGGAGACCTTTATTCCGAAAGGTTGCAAAAAGTGCTGCTGAATGGCCTGAATGACCTTATCTTGGGCCAGTGCATCTACGATGAGCTTGCTTTTAAAGATGTCAGGCTTTCGGAGGATACTCGAAAAATGCTCAATAGAAAGCTCGACACAGGCATTTCCGGCCAGACTATTGATACGTTCATCCTAAACCGGGCACTATTCCTCGACGCATTCCCCGATCTTTTAGGATCCGAAAAAATTAAGTAACAATTCAGCCTCCTACGGCCAGGTGAGGAAGATAAGAATATTCGTGTTTGTGCATATCCCTTTAAAAATGATCGGCATTAAGTTGCAGCCGGAAGCGTGATGATGAACCGGCTTCCCTGTTTCCTGTCGCCCTTCACCCGGTCTTCGAGAGTGATGGTACCGTGGTACTTATCCACGAGCGTCTTGACCAGGTAGAGCCCCAGACCGCTATACCCGGACTTATGCTTGCTCCGATAAACACGGTCGAAGATGACCGGCTTCATCTCGTCCAGTATGCCAGGGCCATTATCCTCGACCGTGACACGGTAATACTTCACTCCGAACTGGAATACCGGCGCCAGTTCCACCCGAACGAGCAGCGCGCCCGTGGAATGCTTTACCGTGTTGTTCAACAGATTCAAGAATATGTCCTTTAGGAGATCATCGGCCATCACATAGCACTTTTCCACCATGTCGTACTTGATGATGAAATCCCTTCCGGGTGCCACATGGTAGCTTCTCACGACGCCTGAAAGGACCGATTCGAGATCGACCCGCTTTTGCTCCGCGGGATCGACAAGTGCTGATCTCATCTTGCGGACGTTATTGATGAGCTGCGAGCTGCTGGACATTACCTCCAGTGGTTTTAGTATAAGCGCGCGCTGCTCGTCCTGCAAGTCCAGTGATTCGATGGCCAGCTCCAGATATCCCATTCCGATCTGGTTCATATTATTAATGTCATGGCCCATTAGATCGATATACAGCTCCGCCTGGTCCTTCGCTTCGATCAGCTCGGCCTCGGCGCGCTTACGCCCGGTGACGTCCTCTGCCATGACCACGTAGCTTGAGCGAGAGCCCTCCGAATCATATGTAGAGAATATCTTAAGCGAGACGAATGTTTCCTTGTTCCCATCGATATTGATCCTGACGCCGTCCTCTGCCACCTTATCGCCGCGCCGCATTCGCTGTAAGCATGCGGCCATCTCGTCGCTTAGTCCGGCCGCCATCTCGAAAATATTTGCCTTCCCGACCACTTCGGCTGCCTGTTTTTTAAATATCTTCAGAAACGACTCGTTGGCAGTCATCACGTTGCCATTCGTATCGCTGATGCATATGCCCACTGGTGACTGCGTGATGATATCGCCCATCAGGAGCCGTGCGTCGTCGAACTTCTTATTAATTTCCTCGACGGTGACGGGCTTCACGTTCGCGAGAAGGTACAGGAGCAGCGCCGTCGAGGTGAACGCAAGCATACCTATATAAAAGACATCAGAGTAGCGCGTGTAGTCGGATATGCCCAGAAATGCCGTCAGGTTGATCGTGTCGCCAAGAAAACTCAGCAGGTTGTATGTAAAAATGATGGAAATAATGTAGCGATACTTAGTCGGCAGGTAAACCAGAATGAGCATCGAGGAGATGGCGAAGATCGCGATGTCCGACAGCGTAGATAATGTGTATATCCCGATATCGAACGCGGATTCGGGACGGTAGCCTGTGATGGCCAGGTAAACGACTCCCAGGGCAGTCGCGGCATTGATGAAAATGATGAATGATTTTAGGTACGTCCCTAGCTTTTTGTGCGCTCCTAGCAATATGACGCCAAGTGCATACAGGATCGGCATATAGCTGGCCAGCATCAAGACCTTCGAAAGCCGGGTGACCCCATCCGCCTGTACGGCCATCGGCAGCACGTAGCCGAGAATGCCGGATGCCGCCATCAGTACAAAACCGGCGGAGATACCGGCGAATAGCGTCCTCATCACCTGGTCTTTACTTGACCACCAGAGGTATAGCGAAACGGGCATGCACAGTAAAAGTAGTAACGCGGATGAGACGATCATCCCCCAGGTGGACAGCGACTGGACGCTTGAGGAAACCATGAGCGAGACTACGCTTACGGAGACGACAAGCTGGATTGCGGTAAGAAAGATAAGAAACGTATTAAAGTGCTTAATATTTATGATCCCGAAATCCATGGTACCGATAATAGAGGTACCGGTTGAGTGATATAAATTTCTATATTGCTTAGAATGCAGGCGCTTGCATAACAATCACCACAACAGTTATTAAGTGTTTTATTTATATAATAGCGATTAGGGTAGGGCAAAAACGAGTGGATTGGGGTGAATGTTAGAGGTTAGTGTCGATAAAGCCGAGCTTAGGCAAGGTATTTTTAATAGCCTGCGCTATGAGTTTATTTATGGAGGCCATCTTGTATCATTAGGGGCGCCTGCCTACGTACTTTCCGTCTCACTGCTCATGGGTATGGAGCCCCTGAAACAGCTTCTGATTATATCGTATATGATGCCGCTCATCGTGTACAATTATAATTATTTCGGCGAGAGGGATGATGACGAGTTCACAAACCCGGAGCGCGTGCATTATGTGAGGAGCAGGATCGCCCTGTATCCCCTGATCATTATCAGCTATATGGCCATCCTGGCGATCGCTTTGTGCTTGTTTGCGAACCGGGGCCTCATCGAGTTCGTGTCCATCCTGATAATAGGCGGCTTATTGTTCACCATCATCCTGAAAGATTTTACAAAAAAGATCCCATGCTTCAAGAACGCATATACGGCCTTGATATGGGCTTTTGGCGGCACGTTCTTCCCGATGTTTTATTTATCGCTACACGCCGGATGGTTCTTTATACTGGTATTCCTGTTCATGTGCTCGCGCAGTATCGCTAACGTGATCTTCTTTGACCTGAAGGACATGAAGGGCGACATGGCCAGGGGCTTGAAGACTCTGCCCGCACTGGTCGGTAAAAAAAGAACGATACAATTCCTGTATGTATTGAACGTTATAGGGTTCCTCCCCCTACTTGCCGGGATCTTCATTGGCGCCATACCACTGTTCGGGCTGGCGCTGCTCCTGCTAATGGTATACTCGTTTTATTATTTGAGGCGAGCGGAAACGGCCGGAGACATGGAATTACGTGCCGTTTCATACACGTTGGCCGATGCCGAGTTTATCGTATGGCCAGTCCTGCTCCTCATAGGCAAGATCTTGATGTCCATCTGATGGAAAGAACAGGGTGACAATTGCTAAAAAGTATCTACATTCTTGTTTTTATTGATCTCGAGCGCCTATGAAGTGCCGTCTCGAGCCTGATAATGTCTACCCCTTGCTCTTTTGCATATTGTTTCAAGTTAGCTATACCAAGTGACGACATTTCTGTCTTTATTTTTGAGGTAGGCTCGGGGTCGACCCCGGGCCATACGTGCCTCATATCCCGTAGAAATACCGAGATCGTCACGGGCCCGATCCCTTTTCCAAGCCGCTTCAGCCTCATTTCCAGGTCTATTTCGTCTTTAGACTTCCGGTAGAGGCGGCTAAGGCTGCCCCCATACTCTTTTTGCAGGTTTCCGAAGATCTCGAGCAGGCGGTCAGCTGTGCTGTAATCATATCGCGTATATCCGCCCTTGTCGAGTATGGCGACCAGCCAGTCCCATCCCGCCCTTACGATCGAGGCGGCGCTCGTCAGGCCGTTCGACTCAAAGAGCAGATAGGTCTTCGTGGCTGACTCCTCCCGGATAGGCTTTGAATATAAGATAGATGCGAGGAACCACTTCACGTACGCCGGGTCGCCTTCATCAAGGTCGATGGAAAGCATTTTTGAGTATGGCTCTCCGCAATCCTCGACCATCTTCCGAATGTCATCGACCACGCAATGCATCATTTATTATAAATGGTGTGCCGGCATATAATATCCGCCCCGGTATAGCATTATATGAAGCAAGCGGTTATGGTAATAACATTTATATATTATGTTACGTTTAATATCGCGGCTTATGATAGCTATGAACCAGGAGACGCTGCATGAAGACGGATAAATTTTTACTCCTAGTAATAGGGGCTTTATTGGTCATAATTTTAATATTGTTGGCTATGGGCGGAGCTGCATTCCTCTGCCTGGCATTATCGCACAACTCGATCATAGTGGACAACTCGAAGTCTGTAACGAGAGACCAGATCAGTAACGGCTCGCTCGCAGGCTTCGATCAGGTGGATCTGACGGTGCACAACATCAACGGCAACGTACAGGTAAAGGAAGGCACCGACGACTCATACACTATCGAAATACATGAAAAGGGCACGGAGCTCAGCTTCCAGCGCTACTACGTGGATTTCAGCGAGACAGGAACTTCGGGTACTAAAACACTTAACCTGTACGTCAGGGATAACTTGACGGGCCAGCCGAGTACGAACACCAGGTACACGGCGGATATTATCGTGTCTATCCCGAAGAACAAGACATGCAATGTAGACCTGGCCATCGTGAACGGGGACATAGAAGCGGGCTCGCTCTCCGGTCATAAGGCAGTCATGGCCTGTGTGAATGGCGGCATTACTTCGAGTTTCAGTGCGGACAGTGCGATCTTCACGAATGTCAACGGGGATATCACCGCTTCGACTTCTAAGAGTGCAGGAAACATCAATGCGAATGATGTGAATGGAGGGATAGATATCTCGGTACCGGCAAGTGCAGGCTTTTCAGTGAACGCCCACATCGTGAACGGCGAGATCAGTACTGATATGGCATTGGACACGACAGAAAAAAGCAGGTTTAATGTCGTAGGCAGCACGCCTGGCTACAGCGGCAACGGACTGGACTTAAAGCTGGCCAATGTGAACGGCGATATCACGCTTAAAAACGCTTAAGCGAGGCACATCCCTCGCTTCTTTTCTTTTTTTGGATATCTTATTATAGCGGGAAGTCGTTAGCGCTATCGGTCATTTTCATGGACGGAAAAAACAGGAAGGATATTCATCCCGGGCTCGAGGTCGATATTGTGCTGAAAGAAGACCAGCGGACCGGCAAGCGTACCCGGGGCATCGTAAAAGAGCTACTGACAAGTTCGTCTTTTCATCCGCACGGCATCAAGGTACGGCTGCAAAACGGGCAAGTCGGCCGCGTGCAGGAGATCATTAGTAAGTAAAAGTTTTTATTATCGCCGTAGCGGCAGCTTTTTTGACTTGACGCTGTACAGCCCTAGCAGTAGCCCGATGATGAGGCACAGCAGGCAGATCAGCAGGTTCGTTATGAGGAAGTATCCGCATCCGAAGCCGAAGGCGACTGCCGTGATCCCGGTGGCGCCGCCCAGCCTGAAAATGTATATGATACCTATGATAAGGATGATCGCGGGCAATAGCTGAATGATAGTGAGGATAATATCGTAAGTCTGGCCTGTACCGATCAGCGCAGCCAGTATCGTGGTAATGCTCGACACGATCTCGTTCATGAAAGCTTTCTGCGGGTTGAATTTCAAGGAATACAGGAACCCGTTCAATATCCCTAATAGCACGATGCTTTCTACGATCTGTGTATCCTTTTTAGCTCCCATTCACCCCACCCTTACTCTTAATCGGAATGATGATATTTAATTCCTTTCGTCCTCTAAACCCTTAGTCTCGACATATATGGCAGTGTAGATCGGCGGATAGTAAATAAGAGAATAGCTGCGACGATATTTTGAAAATAAATCTAAAAAATGCAAACTGGAAATGGTGCCGACTTTACATATAGATAAATAATAAAAAAAAATGGGTAAATTCAGTACAATTAATCATATCCATGGTGGGTGTGGTGATTGTCATACTGATGAGAGTGGTGCCATGAGAAATCGTGTCCTCTATGATCACCTGAATGCTGTGAGGGACTGGGAGACGGGCTCGGAGAAGGACTCGGAGAAGGACTCGGAGAAGGACTCGGAGAAGGACTCGGAGAAGGACTCGGAGAAGGACTCACAGACGGGCTAACCGATGGGCTCGGAGAAGGACTCACAATAGAGGCGGGCTCGACATAGTCCGGGTTCACATTTACCGAGTAGGATGAGAACTGCGGGTATGTAATATTGTACCCATAAGCCGTCTGCCTTACGCCGCTTGTTTCCGATGGCACAGGGGTTGCGCTGGGTGACGGTATGGCGCTAGGTACGGATGTTTGGCTTGCCACAGCTGTTGTTATCTCTGAAGATACAGGTGTCACAGTTGCATTCGAGGCTGGCTGATCCGTACCGTGGCTTAACGCATAGGCGCCGACCAGTAGTACTAATAAAAAAATTATAGCTGCTAATATCCATGGTGTATTACCTTTCATGATACCTCCTTAAGCGATTGAATAATAAACAATTAATATTATGTTGTTATAATAAATAAATATTTCTTTTTAATTAAAAAATAATATAAATTTGCACAAAAATTTGATGATATTTTCTTACAAATAGTTGTATAGAGTAAAACAAAATAAAATCGGTCACAGAGCAGGACTTCGCTCACATATTATCGCAGTTGCAATGGCAATGGTATTGCCTGCCATAATACTGAGACACTCGAGATCGGTGCATGTGCACCGGCAGCATGATTTTTACGCTAGCTGTATCGCTTAAACTACTGTGTAGATTTCCCGACATTCACTTGAGATGTTAAGCGATAAAATATACAGATCAAGGCTTTTTACTAATATTTACCTGTATACTGAAATATCCCCTCAATAATACGAGCCGCTCTGGCCTGCCATGGCTAAATCTTTTTATCCGGGAACATGCCTCATACTTATGAGAACCATGCGAGAGAGCAAGCTGCAGCTAGGCATTTTGATCGGAGGCATGTTTTTCGTGACGCTGGGCTTCAGCATCATCATGCCCATCCTGCCATATTATACGCATAATATGGGGGCGTCCGCGCTTGACCTGGGCTTGCTTATGGCATCCTATTCGTTCATGCAGCTGATCGTCACGCCTTTCTGGGGAGTGTTGTCGGATCGTTTTGGCCGAAAGCCTATATTTTTAATCGGGCTGCTCGGCTTCGGGCTGTCTTTTATCATATATGGCTTTGCCACGCAGCTATGGATGCTGTTCGCCGGCCGCATGATCGGCGGGATCCTGGCTGGCAGTGTTTATCCCACATCTCTCGCATATATTGCGGACATCACCGAGCATCGGGAGCGCGGCCGGATCATGGGAACGCTGGGCGCGGCGTCAGGCGTGGGCATGATCTTCGGGCCCTCCGTCGCGGGCTTACTGTCAATCTGGGGCCTCTCGGCGCCGTTTTTCGTGACTGCTGCTGCAGCAATCGCTTTTTCCGTGCTCGGCTATCTGGTCCTTGAAGAGTCCCATTCGGTGGACGTGCACAGGATGAAGTTTGAGAGCCCGTCTTTGATCGCACACATGAAGACGCCCATAGCCATATTATTTATATTAAACATGCTTGTCACCTTCATCATTTCCGGGCTTCAGGGCACGTTCGCGTATTATATCCTCGGCCGATTCGGGATGCAGGATAGCTCGTCTCCGATGCCATTTCTTGACGGAAGTATCATGCTGACCGGCCCGACGACGATGGCGATCCTGTTCACGATCATGGGCATCGTGGGCGTGTTGTGCCAGGGCATGCTGGTGGGCGCGTTCATTGACAGGATCGGCGAGCAGAGGACGATTTTAATAGGAATGTCCGTCAGCGCCATCTCCCTGCTATTGATCCTGGTTTCGCCTGAACTGGTCTCGCTGTTGCTCTTTTCCAGCCTGACGGTCGTGGGCACCGGTCTCTGCACACCTTGTTTAAATTCTCTGGTATCGAAGGCTACGGACGAGGAACACCAGGGCAGGGCCATGGGTGTGATGGGTTCCTATGGCTCCATGGGACGGATCATAGGGCCCCCGATGGGTGGGCTTGCCTACGACATCAGCATCAATCTGCCCTATGTGATCATGGGCGCGATATCGGCCATCGGCGCAGCATCCGTATTTATCAATCGAAAAACAATGAGAAAAATAAAATGATCATGGCTTACTGCTTATGGCAGTCTGAGGCTTATCGGAGCCAGCCCATCTTGTAGAATGCGTATAATTCGAGGATCATGAGCGATGCCACGATGACGATCACTTCACTAATAGTCAGAGGGAATGGCTGTCCCAGGATGTTCTCGCCGAGCAATCCGCCGATCGTCGAAGGGACTAGCGCAAGGCACGTGATGATAGCCAGGACACGCATGACACGTGTCAACTCATACGAAACCGTGTTGATATGGAGTTCTCGCAACGATACCAGGCTTTCGTTGATATTCTGCGATGTCTCGTAGAGATAGTCCACCTCGTCATATAAAATATCAAAAAGGTGTAAATGATCGTCAGTAATGCGGTTAAGCGCGACTTTCCGGGTCTTCAGGGTATCCAGCACCTGGCGAAGATGCCAGAGGTTTTTGTTTATTTTTTGCACATCCTTTTTCAAATGGAAAGTATCCTCGAGGAAAGATGGAGGCGTCTTGCCCACCGGCAGGTCTTCCATCACCCCCGTCTTTTGCTCGAACGCACGCACGATCTCTTCGCCGTCCTTTACCTTGTGGCGGAAGATCGAGTAAAGCACATTGACCGGAAAATCCGGGCCATCGACAGCCTGCATCTCTCCGGATATCTCGTCGAATAAGCCGCTCTTACCCGTACAGATCGTAATGATCCGGTTACCTTGAGCGATGACCAGCATGCCATTCCGGGAAATATTCATGTCTCGCGGCCCCACGCCCCTGGAGACCAGCTTTGCATCCCACAGGAACATCGTGGAAAAATCATGGTAATAGTCGATACGAGGGAAAGCCTCCTCTACGATCTTGCTCTCCAGCACGATGCGCGGCACGTGTATGGACTGGCTGATATAGTCCAGGTCTATCGATGATACGTCCTGTATATCGACCCACGCAATGGCGTTATCATCTTTGATCACGCAGGACTGGCCATTACTGGTACATCGCTCTATGCCCGACTGGTCCATTGTATTCACCATCATCCTGGAGACCAATGGCGGCGCCTTTACTACAGGTGCCGGGAGCCTTGAGCCTTTTATACCACGGCCAGCGGCCGTGAATATCCGCAATAGCCTAAGCAGCCGCAAGATCGGGGATGCGCGGCCGATGGATAAAAAGCCTATGAAGTCCACCAGTGCGAGAATAATAATGATAAGGTCAAGCACATGCCACGGTTCTCGGGCGAACTCCGCCCTGGAATCCGTCACATAGAGCTTAAGGAAATACTCCGCGATGAACATGGCTACGACGAAATAGTTCACCAGGTCCAGCAGCCCATGCATAGCAGACGATAGCTGGAACAGCATGGGCAGCCCGATAGCCGGCACCAGTATGACCGCCAGTACCGTCATGAGATCATCATTAAAGAGCCAGTATACTGGTTTTTGTAAATTCTGCGGTTTAATTCGCTCAAAGGTAAATCGCGCCATCTTCAGCCACTCCATCCCATGCTATCTTTAAGGTCTAATAGAAATAGCTTTTTGCACCCAGGGTCTGGCCGGATAAAATAATATTTGGCATGAAACTTTATCGCATTGATATTTTGCACTTATAGAGATAGTGAGTCAGATTGTTAAGGTAGAAAATGATACTGCTAAGAATTGATGGAAGCATCCACCGCACTGTGATATGCTGGCGGTCGACCTCAGATGAATGAGGCCATGACCGCCTGGCAGATCACTTATACCTTGAATTCGCCGGTGTCGATATATTTGCTATCGATCAGCGTCCACCAGTCCATGGCGATCTCCTGTAATACATACTCATAGGGCAGCCAGCCATAGCCGCCGTCGCCCCAGGTCTTACCCCAGGAGTTACGTATCAGCAATGCGCCCGTGGTCGTCTGACCTGTCGCGTTATTCTTTATTTTCATGCCGTCGTCGTAGCCTACGGCCATGATCGCGTGGCCGCCCTCGATCTTCTCGCCCTTGCCCGGGAACGGGATCTTGCCGTCCTTATCCGCCTGCGTGATCGAGCTGTAGACGGTAAATCCAAACATGGCCGGTAAGTTTGCGGCAAGGTTTGTCTTAATTTGCGTCAGGATGTCACTCTTTGGCGTGTTAACCGGATCGAGGCATACGTACTTCATCGACTGATAATTCAATGCGAACGCATAGCAGAACGCCGGCGGTATGTTGTCGAAGGCTTTGATATCGTAAGGCCAGTATTCCTCGGGCGGTACGCCGAAAAGAGCCAGCGCGCCCATGGTAGAGCGCAGTTCCGCGCCAGAATCGCCCGTCTCATGCATCAGGTCCCTCGTCGACTTATATAGGAATAGCCGCGATGCGTCGATGTACTTCCCGAATGCCTTGCGCTCGAAATATTCGACCATCCCGACCCCTGCGTTCGCCGTGCATGACCCAAGCTGCTCCTGATCCTCGACCTCGGAGCACCACTTGCGAAGGTCCGCGGTTTTAGGCAGCGAGCTTTTTTCAGTCTTCAGGACACCCGTCTTCTTCACAATGGACGCAACGTTCGTAGCGTGCATCGTATAGTCCCTGAAATCCGGAAGATCCGGCTTCCAGCCCAGATAGTATTTACCGTTTATCTGTTTCACGTATATACCTCCCTTATGCCTCGACCGCGGCAGTTTTTATGTAGCTGCGCCGGGCAACAAGTTATTTATTTATAATTAAGTAATTAAATACTTGCTTCTCAATTGCTAACACATTGAGGGATTTCTGCATCTCAGACGCCATAACATCCTGACGCTAAAGGCACCGTGATTGTCAGGAGCATTCACAATAATTCATAAAACGCCCAGCGTCAGGCATAGCTTTATTGCACTTGTTGACCGATGTATACTAACAGTAACCATTGAGCGATTCGAGGTACTGGCATGCATTTGACGCCAAGGGAAATTGAAAAGATGATGATATTCACGGCTTCCGAGATAGCCCGCCACAGAAAGGATAAGGGCCTGAAGCTGAACTACCCGGAATCCGTGGCGCTCATCACGTGGGAGATCGTCGAAGGCGCCCGCGAGGGAAAAGGCGTCTCGGAGCTGATGGAATCGGGCAGGCATATTTTAACTAAAGAGGATGTGATGCCGGGCGTGAGCGAAATGATCGACGAGATACAGGTGGAAGCGACCTTCCCGGATGGCACGAAGCTGGTGACAGTGCATGAGCCAATCATTTAAGCCCGGTGAGATCATAGCGACCTGCGGGCAGATCGAGCTTAACAAAGGCCTCCGCACGGAAACGGTGATCGTCAAGAACCTCGGCGACAGGCCTATACAGGTCGGCTCGCATTTTCATTTCTTTGAAGTAAATAAATTTCTGGATTTTCCGCGTGAAGCTGCTTA
The DNA here is from genome assembly GCA_963780665.1 of uncultured Methanocellaceae archaeon. Taxonomy (GTDB): domain Archaea; phylum Halobacteriota; class Methanocellia; order Methanocellales; family Methanocellaceae; genus Methanocella. Next base: position 68,286 of record CAWACJ010000005.1, read on the forward strand.
CGAGATGCGCCTGGACATACCATCGGGCACCTCCGTCAGGTTCGAGCCGGGCGACGAAAAAGAAGTGAATCTCGTAGAGATCGGCGGCCTGAAGCGCTTCAGTGGATTGAACGGGCTGTCCGCGGAAACGGTCAATGCATCATTGAAAAAAGCAAAAGAAAAAGGCTTCAGAGGTGCTTGAATGAAGCTGGACAGAAAGCGCTATGCAGACCTTTATGGCCCCACCACGGGGGACCGTGTGCGGCTGGCCGACACGAACCTGTTCATTGAGGTTGAAAAGGACTTTAATATATATGGAGAGGAAGCCGTCTTCGGCGGCGGTAAGTCCATACGCGACGGAATGGGGCAACAATCTGGAGCAAAGAATGCCCTCGATCTCGTCATCACGAACGCACTCATTTTGGATGCCGTCACAGGGATCGTAAAAGCGGACATCGGCATCAAGAATGGGCTCATCGCCGGCATTGGCAAAGCCGGCAACCCGGACATACAGGGCGCGGACATGGCCATCGGCTCAAGTACCGAGGTCATTTCGGGAGAGCGGCTGATCGCTACTGCCGGAGGCATCGACACCCACATACACTGGATATCGCCCCAGCAAGTCTACGAGGCGATCTCGAGCGGGGTGACCACCATGCTGGGCGGCGGCACGGGCCCGGCAGACGGCACAAATGCCACGACATGCACGCCGGGAGCGTGGAACCTCGCCCGAATGCTTCAGGCGGCCGAATCATTTCCGATCAACATGGGATTTTACGGCAAGGGCAATGACAGCGACGAGGGACCGCTGCTGGAGCAGATCGCAGCCGGCGCATGCGGCCTGAAGATCCATGAGGACTGGGGCTCGACACCTACCGTGATCGACGCGTGTCTTCGGGCGGCCGACGAAGAGGACATACAGGTCTGCATCCATACGGATACGCTGAATGAGTCGGGCTTCGTGGATGATACCATCGAGGCCATCGGCGGCCGGACCATACACACATTCCACACTGAAGGCGCGGGCGGCGGCCATGCCCCGGACATTATCCGCATCGCGGGCGAGCCTAACGTGCTGCCGTCATCGACCAATCCGACCATGCCCTACACGAAGAACACCATCGACGAGCATCTCGACATGCTGATGGTGTGCCACCACCTGAATAAAAAGGTCCCTGAAGACGTGGCTTTCGCCGAGTCCCGAATCAGGGCGGAGACCATCGCCGCCGAAGACGTTTTCCACGACATGGGCGTGCTGAGCATGATGTCCTCGGACTCCCAGGCAATGGGGCGCGTCGGCGAAGTCATCATGCGCACCTGGCAGACGGCTCACTGGATGAAAGCGCAGTTTGGCGATAATCTAGAGGATAATACAAGGGCAAAGCGCTACATAGCGAAATATACCATAAACCCCGCCATCACGCAGGGCATCTCCTCGTATGTGGGTTCGTTGGAGATCGGGAAGCTTGCCGATATCGTGCTGTGGGAACCGAAATTTTTCGGAGTGAAGCCTAAAATGGTGATCAAGGGCGGTTTTATCGCCTGGGCGGCCATGGGTGATCCGAATGCGTCTATACCGACGCCCCAGCCAGTCATCTACCGGCCCATGTTCGGCGCGTTCGGTAATAAGGCTACATGCATGACGTTTGTCTCTAAAGCCGCGTATGAAGGCGGCATAAAAAAGAGGCTCGGGCTGGATAAAATGGTGGCACCGGTCATGAACACGAGGAAGATCGGCAAGAAGGACATGGTGCTCAACAACGCGATGCCAAAGATCGAGGTCGACCCCGAGACATACGTGGTAAAGGCTGATGGAAAGGTCATTAAGTCCAGGCCTGCTGAGCGGCTGCCGCTGGCTCAATTATACTTCATGGTGTGAACATGCGTGTATCTCTTTTACAGATAACGGATTCCATGTTTCCCGTAGGCGCGCTCTCGCAGTCGTTCGGGCTGGAGATGCTCGTTTCCTGCGGCGAGGTCACGAAAGATAATTTGAGCGTGTACATGCGGTCCATGCTCATGAATCAAGTCGGCCCGTGCGACCTGGTGTTCATGCTGGCCGCCCATAAAAATATTGAACACGCCGAGCAGCTATCTAAACAATATGGCTGCCGCAAGCTTGTGCCCGAGTTCCACGCGGCCAGCCTAAAAATGGGAAAGCGCATGATACTACTAGGAACACGGCTGACCGGGGATGAAAGAATAAAAAAGCTCAATGGAAAGCCGGTTCATCATGCGGTAGCATTCGGCGCCGTAGCCTCGGCAATGGGCGCTTCCGGCGATGATACAGCCCGGGCGTACTTGTATAATTGGTCGGCCGGCGTCGTCTCCGCGGCCATCCGGCTCATGCCGCTCGGGCATGATGCCGCACAGGAGATCCTGTACTGCATAGGCGAGCCCATCGAATCTACATACCTGAAGTACGGGGAACTGAGCGTTGAAGACGCATGGCAGTTCACGCCTCGCGTGGAGATCGCCGGGCTTGAGCATGGAAAATTATATACGAAATTATTCTTGAGTTGATGTGCATGATCAAGATAGGCATAGGCGGGCCGGTGGGCTCTGGAAAGACAGCGCTGACGGAACAGCTGGTCAGGCGGCTGAAGAATAAACACAGGATCGGCGTCGTCACGAATGATATTTACACGAAAGAGGACGCGGAATTCTTACATAAAAGGGATATCCTGCCCGCCGAAATGATCATCGGCGTGGAGACCGGCTGCTGTCCGCACTCTGCCATACGTGAGGACACCTCGATGAACCAGGATGCGATCGCCAGACTGCAGGAGCGGGACCCGGGCCTTGATATCGTATTCATCGAGAGCGGCGGAGACAACCTGGCGGCCACGTTCAGCCCAGAACTGGCGGATTATACTATATATGTTATCGACGTGAGCGAGGGGGATAAGATCCCTCGCAAAGGTGGGCCGAGCATTGCCTTGTCCGATCTACTGGTCATAAACAAGATCGACCTGGCGCCCTATGTCGGCGCTGACCTGAAGGTAATGGACCGCGATTCCACTAAGATGAGAAAAGGAAAGCCGTTCCTGTTCATCAATTGTAAGACGGGCGAAGGGCTGGATGCCGTCGTCCGGGAGATCGAGAATGCGATCACCGCGAGATCACCCGTACTTTCATGAGCCGCTGACCACGAATGAAGCCGGCCTGCGGCTTGCGTTATTCCACGATGGAAACCGCACCCGTGTGGAGGAGCGCGTGTCGAAAAACCAGATGTCGGCATCCATGCCTCTTTTCATGGCGCCGGATCTGCCCACGTTCTATATGATTAACACGTCAGGCGGGCTGGTCCAGGGGGACAGGCTGAGTGTCGATATTTCCCTTAAAAAGGGCTCCCGTGCCTGTGTGACCACGCAGTCGGCGAATAAGATATACAGGATGGAAAAGAACTGCGCTATACAGGATAATGTGATAAGGCTGGACAGTGGCGCTTACCTGGAGTTCGTGCCGGAGCCGAATATACCCTACGGCGGCTCCAGGTTTTTCCAGTCGACATCCGTATACTTGAAGAAAGACTCCACGTTGTTTTACTGGGACATCGTATATCCCGGCAGGTATGCAAGGGGTGAAGAATTCGCATACGATATCTATAGCTCGAGCCTGGATATTTTTATAGACGAAGAGCAAGCCCTGGCTGATACGATCATGATCGAGCCTGGCAGGAATGATCCGAGGTTGCCGGGTATTCTTGGAAAAGGCAGGTTCGCGGCAAACCTCTACGTATACGCCACGGATTATGGACCTTATACCAGTAAAATAGAAGACAGCTACGGAATCACAGCATCCGGCATACTCTTTATGAGACTTGTTGAAGACGACTGGCGCTCACTGCAGAGGAAGCTTCAGAAGCTGATGGCCTCGTTTAGAAAAGTGTACGGGGACAGCGGAATATAAAAAAGTCAGCGGGCGTGCTTCGCCCAGTACTTGTCGGCTTCTTCTTCCATTGTTTCCAGGCGGGTGTAATAGTCCGGGAACTCGTTCAGGTGTGCCAGCGCGATCTTGCCCGTGATCAGCGGGTCATCGTCCGTCACGTTGGTGTGCGGGTCGACCTTGCCGTGCTCCAGCTCCACGTCCATGCCCATGCGGAACTGCTCGACGTCGAATTTATCCCACTTGATGCCAAGCTGCTCGCCGATCTTTTTCGCCTGTGATGTTGTAAAAACTTTTTTCTCGGTCATAATGATGCAAATTAGTGATATGTGGACCCGAGTATAAATATTTGAGTTGTCGCGATCAAAAAATCCTTTGCAGTATGCTTACTTGTAGTAAAGCCCTGTAATTGTAGACCGGTCCGTCGAATTGATCGAGAACTGGAATTGTAGCCGACCTTTTTCAAACTGGCAGTCATATATGAACACGTCATCGCCGCCGACTACGAGAGCTTGCGTACTTGATTTTGAGACATATTTTCCATATTTTGCCAGAATATCGTTACTTAGCCCGCCAAAACGGCTTTGATTAATGCCTTGCAGCATCGCATCGCTAAAGTTAGTAGAAAAACTGGCATAATTACCATCGTTTATGGACTGGAGCACGCGATCGGCTGTCACGTTGGCCGCGCTGATCGCATCCTGTGGCGGCGTGGCGCTTTGAGTACAACCGCTCACTAGTAATATGCCGGCCAACATGATGCCTATGAAAAGATAAGATAAGCTCCTGCCATACATGCTTTTATTATATGACCGATGTTATATTAAAATGTTATCAAAGGCAGAAGGGTACCAAAGCGTTTTATAGGTGGCTGTGAAAGGCTTAGTGAGGTAAGGCGTACGATAAACACGAAAGCGTTGGCTATATTTGGCATTCTCGCGCTGGCCACTATCGCCAGCGGATGTTTATCATTTTCCAGTGCCACAGGCAGCCAGCTTTCGATCCCGCATGCTTCCTACACGCCTACGCTGACGATAACGGTCGCGCCGGATGTCAGTGCTACCACAGCCCCATCGATTATTCCGGCTCCTACGGCTACTCCGATTGCGACTGTGCCGGCTGCCGGTGCATCGCCCGTATCGATGGCTTCGGACAATACCGAGATGCTACAGCGTAACTTCACCTGGGTCTACAAGGACATCGAGTGGCATTACAATGCGAAGATCTCGGAGGGCATATATTCTTTTTACAGGAATAAGCCCCATAACTGGACCGCCAACTATGCAAATTACGCGCTCTCCGTCCAGGACCGGCCGTTCTTGCAGGACATGGCGAACCAGTTTAAGCAGGTCGGCGCTAACAATGGCTTCAGCCAGTATGATGACGCCATGATCGTCGCGATCTTCGTACAAAATTTACCGTACCTGGACGACCTGAATAGCACGGGCCAGGCGGAGTACCCCCGGTATCCACTGGAAACGATCGTCGATAACGGGGGAGACTGTGAGGATAAGGCCATATTCGCGTCTGCGGTGCTGCATGAGATGGGCTATGACGTGGTCTTACTGAAGTTCCCGGACCACATGGCTGTAGGAGTTGACCTCCCGGAAGGCGTGACGTTGCCGGATGACGAGCAGCCGGTGTATTACGATTATCTTGGCAAGCGGTATTATTATCTGGAAACTTCGGACACTACATGGGATATCGGCCAGATGCCGGACGAGCTAAAAAATGTAGCCCCGAAGATCTGCCGGATGGTCAAGGACCCGACGGTGGAGATGGACTTTAGTACGGATCTCTATGGCTCCGACCTTGACAGCATACAATATAGCATCCATTGTACCGTGAAGAACGACGGGCCTGGCATCGCAAATAACGTCAAGGTACATATGATGGCACTTGCTCCCGATCGCGGCGCAGATCAGTTCTGGCTGCCCGACCAGCAATTCGCGCCGGGCAACTTGAATGAGAACCAGACGATCTCCCTTGACGGCATCCTGAAGATACCGCGAGACCATGCCACGCAGATCAAGATCATTGTCAGCGGGGATAACATCGAAACATCCGAGCAAGTCACCGATCCATTCAACACGTGACGGTACAGGATGATGTTAAAAAGCTATTTTTAAGGTACTTAACATAAAAAATCGTTTAATAAATTATAAAAGATCGGCGACATCTCGATGGATGCGCCGACATAATTTTTTACGAGAGCCAGTCCTTTACTTCCTGGCCGTCGTTTATCTTTTTCGTCGTCGCGAACGCGTCATATGCGGCATATAGCATCACGATGAGCGGTACCCAGAACGTGAGGCAGAAGCACCACCCGCTCCGGTAGGAAAGCACCAGGACGACCAGCCAGAGGAGAACGTAGCCTACAAGCAGGATGATACCCTTCTGGACCTGTTTATTGTATATCTGCCCCAGACCGGGCAGGATCACTGAACAGATCAGAGACAATATCGGCTCTTTCTTTTCACCAGGAGCTGAAGCCGGCGATGGCTGCCCCGGTGACTTCGGGGCCTCTGGCGACTGCGAAGCCGCCGTAGCGAGTGCCGTGGGCGTAGGTTCCGGCACTGGTGCAGGCATTGTTTCCTTTGACGGCACAGCCTGTACCGTTGCTGCGGGCGTCTCGGCTATCTCCGCTGCAGGGGGAGCCAGAGTAGCTTCTTTTCGTAGCTTCTCGGCACAGTCTCTGCACACCACTTTTTCATTGAGATCAGTAACACAGGCGGCGCAAATATCTTTTCCGCAATTTGAGCAAGTATTGACGCTGCTAGCGTTAGGATGATTATAACAACTCATTCGTATCTCCTTCTGCCGCCGACACGGCGATGAAAAGCCGGCAGCCGTACTAAACCATCTACAGCATAACGATAAATATGTTACGAATCCAGAAAATTTAGAGACTTAGGTTTCGCAAATTATTTATGAGGTGCCATGAAGGTAGCAGGAGAACCCCCACATACTTTAGCAGTGGGAGCAGTCACAAGCGGTTTAATTCATTATCATAGCGTCGAATATTACATATGAGGAATCACATGAGCGACGCCAGACACCTGGATTTTGAAGCTTTTTCCGAAAATATGGAGATGGCGAGGAATATCGAAGAGCGAGTCATAACGAATAAAATAGCAGATCCGTACAGTTCCGAAGGTTTCGATCGCTTAAAGGCTTTTCAGAATATCATGGCTATCGAGCGATATATCACCGGGCTGTATAATGACATTAAGTTTAACGACGCCATCTCCTCGGAGGGGCTATGCACGGGCATCGCCAGCGAGTCGTACTTGATCAGCCTGGCATGTGCGCCGAGATACTTCCGTGTGCCAGAAGATGTCAATGCTCATCAGGTCGACAAGGATGTCATGACATTCGTCAAGAAAATGGGCGACTCCATGGCGATGAACGAGATAGACCTGGACCTGGGCTCCGACCGCTGGATCGTATCGACGGACCTGCTGATGGATATGCTGGACGCTCTGAATGTCGTCTCCGCTGCGATCATGATCCAGGTGCAGGAAAATGACCCGGAGAACGTGGCCCTGAAGGTCGACATGGAATATAACGTGATCACAGGCTGCACGCTCGTCGCCGCATACGCCATGATCATCTACCAGTGCGTAAAGAACGGCTCGTATCGCGGGCAGACGCTAAGTGATGTAAAACATAAAAGTGGAAATAAATAACTGAATCATTAAGCCTCCGGCGGCCGGGTGTGTAAAATCAGTAGCCCTCAACGCGAAGACGCAAAGGTGTTATTGTATAAGCCTCCGGCGGCCGGACGACTATAAAATGTTGAGATATTGATCTCTGGCGACTTAAGATCATTAAAACAGTATATCACCAGGCTGCCGGAGGCTTATACAATAACACCTTTGCGTCTTCGCGTTGGAGTCCCTGACTTGCGCATCGCATCCGCCGCGGGAGGCCGAATTATTAAGAAAAACAAATAAAAAGTTGTCTATGCGAAGGGCTCGAACCTTTCCTTGTCGACGCCGCATACGGGGCACTTCTCCGGCGGGCTGTCGCGGGCACACAGGTAGCCGCACACTTTACAGCGCCAGATCGGATACTGATGCTTTGCTGTGGCGAATCCGCCGTCTGCAAGGACTTTTTTATAAGCGTCCTGCTCTATCGCCCGCTTCTCTGAGGGCAGCCTTCGCTCGGGCACAGGCGCCAGCTTTTGCTCGCCTTTAAAGATCTTCTCGGAAACATAGAGCCCGCAATAGCATGCGCCATACTCGACGATATCGGCGTCGCGGTAATCGCAGGGGCAGATAATATCCAGGTCTTCGGATTTTTTACCCGATGCAAGCCTGCACGGGCATGCCATGTATCCATAGCGCTGATCGTTGACCGCCAGGCCCTGGAGAAGATTATCCGTGAACGCCCTTTCCGGGTTCAGGTGGTAACGGCCTTTTTCGGCATCCCGGCTCAAACGCTGGAATAGTTTTTCTACGTTTTCCGGGGTGACCTCTTCCGGCATCATTTGAGGGCCTCGCGGATCTTAGCTTCCTGGAAGCCGACGATACCCTGGTCATTGATGACGAGCGTAGGGAACGAGCCGGATGGGTTCCAGCGCTTAACTTCGCCCATGGCCACATCGCGGTCGGCGCCCTGGAGCAAGTCCACGAACACGTAGGAGAAGTCTACGCCAAGGTCCCCGAGCAGCTTTTTAGTCATCTTGCACCAGACACAGGTGCTCAGCGCGTACAGCATGATATTGCCGTTCTTTTTACCGTCCACATGAACGACGTCCATAGATTAACATCCGCCTCTTTGTATTTGTTAAACAACGCTTATAGCTCAACGTTTATTATCTTGCCGATGATCTGCGAATCCGAAGAAAAAGAAAAGTCATATAAAAAATATCGGGACATGGAGCGATTACCCTACTAACAGACTCCATATCCCATTCATAAATATCTATAGGTATTCATATTCTGTACATATCGCTATCTTAGCCTCATGCGAAGCTAAAGATCGCGGCGAGCATGGTTACGTTGATGGCTAGCTCTACTAGCAACACCAGCGTAAGTACCCTAAACTTATCGCTGTCCATCCAATCCCTTCCCTTTAACTTTAATGTTATACGTTTGAGTATATAATCGTTAGCATTTAAGCGCTTGTCCACGCCGATAATACAAACGACGATAGGAGTACGTGGACATGATTTTAAAAAAATGATTATACCCTGCCATGGCCTTTAAAAGCTACATATAAAAACGCCCACGACCAAATCTATTTGCATCGATTACGGCATATGCAGAAGTCATATAAGAAATATTATGCTTAGTTCTTCATCTTCGCAGAGTGCCCTCGGAAACAATAGGGTCTTAGCTCTCCGAAATAATGATCGGGCATGACACTTAGTTTTATTCAAAAGGGGGAAAGTGTTATATATAAAACGCGAATAATTAGAATTAACTGATTTTATTGCTATTCTTAAAGAGGAATTTCAATGGACGACAAGCAATATAAAGGCACTACCACTATCGGTATAATTTGTGACAAGGGCCTCGTCCTTGCGACTGAGCGCAGGGCTACGATGGGGAATTTCATCGCGAGCCGTGACGCGCAAAAGATCTATAAGCTTACCGACAACATCGCAATGACGATCGCCGGTTCCGTCGGAGACGGACAGAGGGTGGCGCGCATGCTACAGGTTGAATCTAAGCTGTTCGAGCTCCGGCGCCATGGGCCAATGACCGTTAACGCACTCTCGATGCTGTTATCAAACATCCTATGGGAAACCAGGATGCTTTATATCCAGGTACTCGTGGGCGGCGTCGACAGGACCGGGCCAAAGCTATTTTCGTTAGACCCGGCAGGTGGCAGGATCGAGGAGACCAAGTTCTCATCGACCGGCTCTGGATCGCCCATGGCTTACGGTGTGTTAGAGGATCGCTACAAGCCGGGCATGACAACCGAACAAGCTGTAGATCTGGCCGCAAAAGCGCTTGAGTCCGCAATGAAGAGGGACTCCGCATCGGGCAATGGCATGCAGTTCTGCGTCATTACCGATGATAAGATGGAAATATTCGAGCGCGAGGTCAGTAAGCAAATCGCAAATGCGTAAAGTAGCCTTTTTAGAAAGGCTAACTTTTTATTTGTTTTCTAAAGGAGAACAAAAACGATGGGAATCGATGAAGTTTTAAAGGATCTAAACACGAAGATCGCTGATAAGCTCCCCAAGGGAGTCACGATCTCCGACCTGGAGTTCGAGGGGCCTGAGCTTGTCATATACACGACGGACCCGAAGGCGTTCGCGGATAACGGCGATATCATTCGTTCGATGGCAAAGGACCTACGCAAGCGAATAGTGGTCAGGCCGGACCCGAAGATGCTGGCAGAGCCGGAGGCTGCGGTAAAAGCGATCGCCGAGATCGTTCCGCCGGAGTCCGGAGTGACCAACCATTACTTCGATACGGAGACCGGAGAGGTCATCATCGAGGCGGAGAAGCCCGGGCTGGTCATTGGAAGACATGGGTCTACACTGCGTGAGATTACAAAGCATATTGGCTGGACCCCGAAAGTGGTCCGCACACCGCCGATCGAGTCTTACACCGTGAAGAACATCAGGCAGTACTTACGTGGCGTAAAGGATGAAAGAAAGGCTATTTTAAAGGTCATTGGGAGGAAGATCCACAGGCCGGTCTCAACGAAGGACCAATGGATCAGGATCACTTCTCTGGGCGGCTGCAAGGAAGTCGGAAGGAGCTCGTTTTTGCTTAGCACGCCTGAAACTCGCGTTCTAGTAGATTGTGGCGTTAATACGGGCGCCGAGAGTAATGGCACGCCATACCTATACGTGCCTGAAGTGAGCCCGCTTTCGTCAATAGATGCGGTCGTGCTCACGCACGCACATCTTGATCACTGCGGCATGATACCCCTGCTTTTCAAGTACGGGTACGACGGGCCGGTCTATATGACCCCGCCCACAAGGGATCTGATGGCATTATTGACGCTGGACTACATCGAAGTGGCCAACCGTGAAGGAAAAAGGCCGCCATACGATTCCGCGCTCATCCGTGAGACACTGAAGCACACGATCACGCTCAACTATGGCGACGTTACGGATATCGCTCCGGACATGAGGCTCACGTTCTACAACTCAGGCCATATCCTCGGGTCCGCTATCTCGCACTTCCATATCGGCGAAGGGCTGTACAACGTGGCGTTCACGGGCGACTTCAAGTATGAGAGGACCAGGCTCTTCGATCCTGCGGTGAACCAGTTCCCGCGTGTAGAGACGGTCATCATGGAGGCAACCTATGGAGGCATGCACGACATGCAGCCGTCACGCAAAGAGGCGGAGGTAGATCTGGAGCGCATTATTAAGAATACGCTTTCACGCGGCGGTAAAGTCCTTATCCCGACATTCGCCGTGGGCAGGTCTCAAGAAGTCATGATCGTTCTTGAAGAAGCCATCCGCAGAGGCGTAATCGACAACGTTCCTGTGTATCTGGATGGTATGATCTGGGAAGCCACCGCCATTCACACCACGTACCCGGAATATTTGAACGTGGAGCTGCAGGACATGATATTCCATCGCGGGCAAAACCCGTTCCTGTCCCCGTCGTTCGTGCAGGTCGACTCGCCGCAGAAGCGAGAGGCGATCCTGAGCGACCCGTCGCCTTGCATCGTCCTGGCCACGTCAGGCATGATGAACGGCGGCCCTGTCATGGAGTACTTCAGGCAGTACGGCGCCGACCCCAATAACACGCTGGTCTTCGTCGGATATCAGGCAGAGGGCACCATGGGCAGGCGCATCCAGAAGGGATGGGCCGAGATCCCGGTATCGATGGGCGGTAAGACCGAGACGATGAAAGTCCAGATGGAAGTCGCGACTGTCGACGGTTTCTCCGGCCATTCGGACAGAAGACAGCTGATGGAGTACGTGAAGCGTATGGAGCCGAGACCTGAGAGGATCATCACCAACCATGGGGATGAGAACAAGTGTCTCGACCTCGCGAGCTCGATCTATAAGAAGTATAAGCACGAGACCAAGGCCCCGATGAATCTCGAGACCATCCGGCTTATATAAGCACTGTGAGGGCTTACGCCCTCTATTTTCTTTTTTATTGCAAAATATCGCCCAAATCGCCCAATGCGTGGGATAGCTAATTATAATAAAAACAATTCATTCTTATTATCGCTTAAAGGTGAAAGGCTCAATGGTGGAGGGTACTAGATTTTTGCCGGCGCTATCCGGAGAAGAGATGCTCCGGATGCTTGCGACGGAGAGGGTGGGAAGGATAGGATTAAACGACGAACCTCAGCCCTATGTAGTTCCCACGGACTTCGCGTACGGCGATGGCGTAATTTATATTCATTCCCCTCGCGGGGGCCGTAAAACCGAGCTCGCTCAAAGAGGCGGGCATGTGTGTTTTGAGGTCGATCGCTTTAATGATGGCGTCACTGAGTACCGTAGTATCATCATACGCGGCCCGATACACGAGATAAAAGACGACGCGGAAAAAGCCAGGGCAATGCGCATTCTTGCGGAAAAGGCAAAAGCTTCCGGGGACCATACGCCGCATACGCATAGTGCTACGCGGCCTTCATCCGGCATATCGATCTTCAGGATCGACATTGAAGAGATGACCGGCGTCAAGTCGCCAGACAGCGGACACCCGTAAAGCCGACTCAACTTCGCTGCTTCAAAAATGCATAGCTATTTATGGGTATGGCAGAATACAATCGGTGTATGCCGCAATTGGCGATCATCGGTGGGACCGGTTTTTATCGGATGAGTAATGCACCTCTAAAGGAGAAGCTAGAGGTGGACACAAAATACGGCAAGGTGACCGTATACATTTATACGAGCAAGGATGGCCGGGAGTTCGCGTTCCTGCCCCGTCACGGCGAGGGACATGCCCGCTCGCCCAGCAATGTGAATTACCGGGCGAACATCATGGCGCTCAAGCAGCTTGGCGTCGACCGTATCATTGCAGTCTGCTCGGTTGGCAGCCTGAGAAATGACATTAGGCCTGGCGATTTCGTCCTGGTGGACCAGTTCCTCGACTTCACGAAGTCCCGGCCGTCCACGTTCTATGACGAGAACGGCACGGTCGTGCATACGGACGTCACGAACCCCTATTGCGGCGAGATCGGGGATTGTATCAAATGCGTCCCTGTAAAAGGGATCACGCTCCATGGCCAGGGGACATATGTCTGTACGGAAGGCCCGCGTTTCGAGACGGCAGCGGAGATTCGCATGTTCGCTATGCTGGGCGGCGACGTGGTCGGCATGACTGCCGTGCCCGAGTGCGTGCTCGCACGCGAGATCGGCATCTGTTACGCTTGCATAGCCGCGGTCACGAACTATGCCGCCGGCATCGGTAACCATGCGTTGACTCACGGGGAAGTTATCGAAGAGATGAGCCGGATGCAGGATGCTCTTAATGCCTATGTCGTCGATTGCCTGCTAAGCATACCAGAAAAAAGGTGCTGCGCCTGCTCAGCGGAAAACCGGCACCTGTAATTCTTAAAACATTACCATAAGTCTTCATTTTTTGCAGATGAATAGCCCGTACCCGAACTGGTCCTTGAAATTTACCATCTTTTTACCCTCGTCGATGATCTGTTGCGCTTCGGGGTTGGTCGCATAGAGCCACATTGTCTTGATCTGGGCCCACACCGCTTTAAGGCCATCCTCCCTGCGCGTCTGCATTTCCACCATCATGTCGATGAGATGATGGCTGGCTTTGACACCGCCGAATCGCGCTTTATACAGGTCTTTCCAGTCCTCGAAAGTCAGCAAGCCTTGATCAGGCTTTGACCCAAAAGCGGTGAATACGGATTCGAGGTCTTTTTTCTGCCCCTTAAGAGTTTTCATAGACTCGCGCGTGACACAAACCTCATTATCGCAGATAGAGCCACCTTTTTTCACCACTCGATAATACTCGTCCATAGCTTTTGTCACGTCATCCATGAACACGGTCACCGATTCGATGATGACTGAATCGAATACGTCGGGCTTCAGTGGCAGGTTTTTTGCATCGCAGCGGATGAACGACACCTTATCGGAAACGCCCAGCTTTTTAGCCCGTAGCCGGGACTCTTTGATCATCTGCGGCATGATATCCATTCCGACGACAGTACAGCCAATCTCCTGCGCCAGACGGCACGATGTTTTGCCCATCCCGCAGCCCACATCCAGCACGAGGTCTTCGGGCTCGATCTCGGATTCACGGATAAGGATATCCGTCGCCTGCCTGCCGCCGATATGCTTGGCCGAACCGATGGATGCGAGCAGGTCAAGGTATGAGAATTTAGATGCTCCGGACTGACTGTTACCCATTCAACACGCCTCTAATAAATTAAAAAATTTTAATGATTTAACCTTATTTCGGGCAAATCACAGGAAATACGGCCACTACCATCCGAAGAAGTGGCCGATCAGGCTGTCGAAACCACCAGACAGGCCAAGTGTCGGTGATGGTGTCGCCGATACAATAACGCACATTGGGCCATATGGGGTTAGCGAAGGGTCCGCTGTAGCGGATGGCACCGGTGTTGCCGTGGGAGTCGGCGTGGAGATCATGCTGTCAGACGGGAACGTTGATGAAAAATCCTTGAACATGTTCAGGTCGATCCTGAATGGATTGCTGCTCTCGCCCGGCGTTGCCTGGCTCATATCCACGATGAAGATCTTCTGGTCCCACGATGCCGTATTTTGTAAGTTCACATCGACCTGGCCGCCACTCAGCGTATAATCGTTCACGCCCACGATGGCGCCTGGCAACAGCTTATCCAGCAAACTAGATTGCATGGCCGCAGGCACGTTGTTATTATCATAATCGATGAGCAGTGAGCATGTATCACCGACTTTTAAAGCCGGGTCCTCCGAATACAGGACACTGGCCTGCAATATCGTGCCATGGGGCACGTCTACCACCGGGAAACCGAACGATGTAGGGACTTCGGCGAGCGAAGAACTCGTGCTCTGCGCCGGCATCGGCGTCGGCGTCGGCGGTATTTGAACGAGCTTTAAGACGATCTTTGCTTTTCCATCATAAGTAGACTGTACGGAAGCACATATGACCACAAGTGCGGCTACTACCAGTATTGTTATGACTATACCCTTCAACCTCATACTTATTACCCGTTCAGTAGTTAATTGGTATTTTTATAATATTATCCAATACAATACGTGTAATTTATAAATGGTAACAAAAGTATCCACAGCCTAATGAGACCCTGCTTTGTCCAGTAGACGGTAAACAATATCAAAATAGATCAGAAGGGCTTCTCGCCGGCCTTTACCCGCATGGCCATGTCATGGTGGAACTTTGATAGTGGTATGTCCATGGGGCACATATCCTCACAACATCCGCAGTTGATACAATTAGCACCGACCACGGCCGCCCTGGCGACGTGGAAAGAGTAGCTAGGCGGCAGCTTTCCGCCCGGCTCAAACGACGGGTCGTTCAGGTTGGCGTCATATGCCACCGGGCAATGAGCGAAGCATCCCATGCACTTGATACATTTTTTAAATTTCTCGTTCCAATAATAATAATCGTGGCCGATCTCGAAGAAGTGCTCGTCCTGCCTTTTCCTGGCCAGCTTCAGCATGCCGTAATTGATCTTTTCCCGGAGCTCGATACCTTTCGGGTCCGGCCTTGTCACCGTGAGTAAGCCTGCGTTTACCGCGCCCTGTAGAAGCTTTACGCCTTTTTCGGAACAAACCTCTATAAAGGTAGCTTTTCCCGCCCTGGGGCCGATAATACCCCAGTTGCCACAGGCCAGGTCCGACATGGTCGGGATCTTGGTCTGGCATCTTAGGCAGTTATCGCGCTTGCTACGTTCATTCCGGTTAAGCTCCTCTTCGACGATCTCGTCCATGGCTTCATTCCCTTCGGATATCGTCTCTCGGGACCTGATAGGCCGCACGGTGCCGCCGCAGTTGAGCCCGAGCATATAGATATTATCGAGGTTGACCTTTCCCATCTCCGCCAGCGCAACCAGTGCCCTTGCGTCGCATGGCTTCACGGAGACGGCGATCTTCATGTTTTTTGCCCCATCGAGGTATTCTGCGATGAACTTGCCCATGCTGATGTGAGCGGCATGGAGGGAGCCTGCGGACTTGATCACATCGTCGGGCCTTGTCATAAGAGTGGGCACGCCGTCATATGAGTCCTTGCCTTTCACAACAACCAGTACAGCATCGACCATCTTGCTTTCCAGCGCGAACTTCATGAGGGTGGTCACTGCTCCGCCGTTCTGGGCCTTAAGCTTGATTCCGTCGTCATTCGTCGTGGCGTAGAACATGTCGTGGACGTTGATCATGTCGTACACCCCGGCGCCAGTTTGCATATCATAAGATCGTTAGCGATAAAAGAGACTGTCATATTTTGAGATGAATTGGATTTGCTTTGTTGGATATCTTGCATAAAATTGCCATCAGGATAGATATCGCCCGCGCATACAGGGCGTTTCTTCCAGAGCTTAACGTCCGCGACTTTGCCGTCCTTTTCAGCCAGGTTTGATCCACAGCCGCACTCGTAGTACGGGCAGATCACAGGCACGAGCTTAAAGTTCATCGATTTCACACCGGATCTTATGCAATACTTTGATTTTTGAGACCCCTTTGTACATGAATAGTAATATATCTAATCGTAGATGATTAATTCATATAATATCAGGATCGGTTCAATACGCCTTTGTCTAACCTTACGCGACAATGTAAATAAAAGGACGTAGTCTGGCTTTAACTTTTAAACTTATATACTTGTTGAGAGATGTAATTTCAGCGCTTTTTCCAAGGATCAAAAAGCATTATTTTAACAAAATATCTCTCATAGATAGCATACTTGTCCGCCCTCATAAAAAATTAACTCGTAAGCCAGGAATATCAAGATTTACCAGCTTTCACTGAAGTATTCAAATATTTAAAATATATTTATATATGTGTAATACAAATCTAAGAATTTCTTAATCCGGTTTAATTTGCAGTAATGTTGGCATACAAGAAATATTTCTCCCGGTGGGGCCTGTTGCCATAAATAATTATCTATTATGAAATAAATGAGATTTTTCAGATTGGTCGAGGATTTCATATATATACTTATTGATGTCATCGGCTATGCACAGGTTAAAATGCAATAGAACTCAATTAGCATGTAAGCGGTCGCACTCCTCAATATTATTAATATTCATACAATATTATATAAAATTATAATATATTTTTTCAATAATTTTAATTGCTAAGAGAAAACATTATATATTGTAGGGTCTGAGAATGTAGTTTAGAGGCGGTATATTTGAGTCAAGTAATAGTATCACCGACAACTCGACACGAAGGACACTCAAAACTTGTCCTTGAAGTTGACGACAACGGGACCGTGACTCAGGGTAACTATCTGAGCATCACGCCCGTTAGAGGATTCGAAAAATTTATCACCGGAAAGCAAATGGAGTTCGCGCCAGTGGCGTCATCCAGGTTCTGCGGCATCTGCCCCATCACCCACGCTACTGCGTCAGTGGAAAGCATCGAGAGAGCCTTAGGCATGAGGCCACCCAAGAACGGTCTCGTTCTCAGGGAGCTTTGTAACGTAGGCAACAGGCTTCACAGCCACCCGCTCCACGAACTGCTCATTCTCCCGGACTTCGTCAAGGACCCGGCCGCAGCATTAGCCGCTACGGTTCGTATCCAGAAGATGAGGAAGATCGGGCAGGGCATCGTGGACATGACCGGCGGAGAAGCCATCCACGCTCCGAACATCAGGATCGGCGGCATGCAGAAGAACCTGTCAGAGGCGGCAAAGCGCAAGATCATCCAGACCCTTGACGCATACGAGCCCCTGATGAAGGAACAGGTCGACTTTATGCTCAACACGTTCAAGACCAACACCGAAGTTCCCAAGACGCTGGGCGTCCACGACAGGGAGCTCATGGCCACGGACGTAAACTACGGCAACTCCGATCTATTCGAGAGCGAGTATTTCTACAGGTTCACCGAGATCACACCGAAGTCCTATTACCCCGGCGAAGTCGGCATGGAAGCATGCACGAGCATCCCATTAATTGACGGTAAGACCGTCGAGGGCGGCCCCAGGGCTCGCTTAATGAGATACAAGGGATTCGGCAAGAAGGACGTCGGAGACTTTGACCCGAGAGGCGCAATGGCAATCAACATCGCCAGAGCGATGGAGATACCCTTAGCACTCGCAAGGGCCAGGGAACTGATCACCCAGCTCGACACGACTGCGGACACGATCAACAAGCCACCCGAGGCGGGCGGCGACGGCAAGACCCTCGGCGTAGCAGCCAATGAGGCCCCCAGAGGCGTCAACGTCCACACTGCGAAGGTTAAGGACGGCAAGGTCACCTACTACAACTGTCTTGTAGCGACAACCTGGAACATCCCGACCATCGGAAAGGCATGTGAAGGCCAGAACTACAAGTGGGCCGAATATGTGGTCAGAGCATATGACCCCTGCGTCTCATGCGCAACGCACATGATCGTGATCGACGAAGAAGGCAAGCTCGTAGACGAGGCCCTGATCTAAAGAGGTCAGCATGATCCTCGAAGCGGAAACGCTTGTTGTCGGCTGTGGAAACATATTATTCCAGGACGATGGCTTTGGGCCGCGAGTAGCGCAAGAGCTGTCAAATTATGAGTTACCGCCAGGTATCAGGGTCATAGATGGAGGCACGGGCGCACCCCACCTCATCTTTACCCTTTTAGATGATACCTGCAAGAAGCTCATTATTATCGACTGCATCCACTGGGGAGGAAAACCCGGGACTCTAAGAAAGTTCACAGTGGACGAATTGCCCAAAGGTAAGTTCATCGATGCCCATAACTGGACCCTGAGCGAGCCGTTACATGCTCTAAAGGGAAAAGTGGAGATGGTCATCATCGGCTGCCAGCCTGCAAAAGTTTCCGAACCCGACATCGTGATGGAGCTCACTCCTGAAGTGGAGAAAGCAGTTCCAGCTGCCATTCAAATGGTATTAGATGAGTTAGGGATCGATCATGAGCATATTCGACAAGATAAAGAGCATATTCGGAGCGCCACAGTCTAAGACTGAAAACAAGGCTCCCGAGATCAAATCTGAAAAGAAGGTTGCACCAGTAGCAAAGAAATCGGAGGAAGCAAAAGTGACTAAGCCAAAAGTTGCATACGTTCATTTAAGCGGCTGCACAGGCTGTCTCGTCTCATTGGCGGACACCTATGAAAAGCTGCTCGACATCCTTGGCGCGGTGGACATGGTCTACAACCTGACCTTAGCCGACGCCAGGACCTTGCCCGAGGGCAAGTTCGACATAGCCATCGTTGAAGGAGGCGTCTGTCTCCAGGACGAGGAAAGCATGGCATTGATTAAGGAGACCAGAGAGAAGGCAGGCCTTGTTGTCGCGTACGGCGGATGCGCCGCGACCGGCAACGTGCTGAACTTCTGCCGCGGCGGCCAGTGGAACCAGCCACAGCACGAGTCATTCGTGCCAATCAACAGGGTCGTCAAGGTAGACGCATACATCCCTGGATGCCCGCCATCCCCGGAAATCATCTACAACTTCTGCATCGCGGCAGTTACAGGCGACACCGAGTACCTCAAGCCATTCATGGCCGGGGAAGTCGGCGGTTACCACTGCGGCTGCGACCTGAGCACCAAGATCATCGAGAACGCTCTGTGCATGGGCTGCGGCACCTGCGCTGCGTCTTGCCCCACCAGGGCAATCGAGATGGTCTATGGCAGGCCGAGCTTCAACAACGTCCGCTGCCTGAAGTGCGGCGCATGCTACGCAGCATGCCCGAGAAGCTTCTTGCCAGTGAACAAGATCAAGGGCCAGCTGGTGTAAGGAGGATAAAACATGTCTTTTGGAACTTATAAAGAAGTAATGGCATTAAAGGCCAAGGACAGCAAGATCACCGGCATAGCACAGGACGGAGGCGTCGTAACTCAATTATTATGCTATGCAATGGATAAGGGCATCATCGACGGTGCCTTACTCGCTGGCAAGAGTGACATCCCATGGATGCCGAAGCCGGTCATCGCGACCACCAAGGCAGAGATCATGGCTTGCGCTGGTACCAAGTATACCATCAACCCCGTCGTATCAGTCCTCAAGGACGCGGTACGTGAGCACGGCCTGGAAAAGGTCGCAGTAGTTGGCACCCCGTGCCAGATGTACGCCGTACAGAAAATGAAGCTGTACCCGTTCGGCGCGAGGCACATCCCCGACAAGATCGCCTTAACCGTAGGCATCTTCTGTACGGAGAACTTCTCGTATGCCGGCCTCAAGACCGTCATCGAGGACCACTGCAAGGTACCCGTCGAGTCCGTCACCAAGATGGAGATCGGCAAGGGCAAGTTCTCGATCAAGGGAACCAAGGACGTCGCCATACCAATCAAGGAGACCCACAAGTACGAGCAGGACAGCTGCCACGTATGCAGTGACTTAACCGCAGAGTTCGCAGACATATCCACCGGCTCCATCGGAACCCCGGACGGATGGTCCACGACCTTCGGCAGGTCCACCAAGGGTATGGACTTACTCAGCAAGGCTATCGCAGATGGCCTGTTCGAGAAGAAGTCAATGGACGAATTCAAGTCCGCCCCGGACGCAAAGATCAAGTCCGGTCTGGAACTCCTCGCCAAGCTCGAGAAGGAAAAGAAGGACAAGGCACAGAAGCACTTCGACGAGCGCAAGGCTCTCGGCCTCTTCGTGACCCCGGAAATCGTCTACTAAATGTAAAATGGCAAGCCTATGGGCTTGCCCTTATATCTTTTTTAAAAATCGATTTAATTATACGCCCTGGTATTTTCATAATGTGCGGGCATTTTTACGTAACGAATGATACACTTGCATATAAAACTCAGAATACAACCTGAATAATTACATAACTTAAAAATTTTATGTGCGTATATTTTCAGGCCTTATACCCGCATTCATAGGATACGATGTTATCCAGGACCTTCCGAAGCCCGGCCTCCAGTCGATCGATTTCTTGCTCGGATAATCCCCGATAAAATAATTTAGTCATATCATCGGACACTTCGGAATAGAGCTTCTGGAAAGCTTTGTCCTTCTCCGTTCGCCAGATCAGTATCTCGCGGCGATCCTCCCCTGACGGTACACGTTTAATATAGCCCATCGCCTCAAGCCGGTCCAGCATGCTCGTCATCGTCGACTTCTCCAGCATGGTCTTTTCTGCGAGAGACCGGATAGGTATGCCGTCGTTCTCCCACAGCACAAACAAGATGCGACCTTGTGCCGGGTTGATCTCGCTGATATTATGCTCTTTCAGCTTTTTTGCAAAGACCCTGCCGGACACCTGGTGTATCTTAGCCACCAGCATGCCGCCTTCCCTTAGTTTCTTCATTACTTGCCACCTATGTCTATATGATATTGCTGGAACTGGTGATAACCTTGCAGGAACATGGGCCGCATGCGAAGCACAGCGTAGTCCGGGTCTTCGACACCGCCGGGGTAATACATCGTCCAGTTGCTCTGCCAGAGAGATCTTTTTAGTTCAGCATCTTCGACGATCTCGAGCCGACCGGCCATCATCAGGCCACGCCATTCGTCCGGCTTGCTATAATAGACACAGGCCTTCGGATTCTCTCGTATCCGTTTTATCTTAGGCGATGACGTGTTCGTAGTAAAATAGGTGGTAAGATCAGCTATGCGCTTACTGTAAAAGTCCGCCAGCCCCGGATATTTATCTACGTTCCTCAAGTTCAGCATCGCTCTGGTCTCGGGATATTCGCTCGCATCCATCGTAGTAAGGTAGGCGGCTTTAGCCACCTTCATCAAATCCAGGCTATACTTCATCGCCATGTCCTGCTCTATAGTGATGCCTCCAAAGTTAATTCGATATAGTATAGTACTATATAGTACTATTTTATGCTATCGCTTACTATCCATATTCATGGATTCGAGAATGTAATAAATTGTAAATACTGATCTGATTTTTGGCAAAAGAATTTAATACAGAGCCCTTCGTGTAAATTTTTTTAGTAAAAAGTGTTATACGCCCTATACGTTTTATCTCATTCTAAGTCGCCAGCTGTGCGTATTTCCGTTAGCATTCCGGCCTTGTAGTCTTCCCATGCATCCTGGGCTGTGCTCACGGCGCCCTTGAAAATGCGCACGCCCCTGTCCAGCAATATCTGGATCATGTGGGGCCCGATGCCGCCAGTCAGCACGATTTGAACGCCGTTATCAGCCAGGAACTCGGCTGGAGGCTTGTGGCCTTCTACGGAAGGGTCATCCTGTAGCGTGCTCGTCGAGGTGATCTGATCGCCGTCGACCTCCAGTACCAGGAAATATTCGGTCATGCCGAAATGCTCGTTGACCTCAGAGGCCATGCCGTTATCTGATTCAAGTGGTATTGCGAACTTTGTCATATGAAACACCATCAGCAGCAATCGCACATGTTCGGGTCCTTCTTGCAGTCAGAGCTTTCCTTAAGCTTCCCGTCAATGTATTGTTTTAGCGCTTCCGATACGGTCCCGGACGCGCCGATAAAGACACGAACATTGTTACCGACAAGGGATAGCCGATCCTTCTCCGCGATCTGGTTCACGATGGCCGCGTCAGCTCCTTTTCCGGATAGGAGAAAAGAGGTTGCGCCGGTGATATCTTTTACCCCTGAAGGCAGCTTATTCTCGATGGTCACGTGCTTACCGACTGAATGATCGTTAACCTCTACAATAACAAAAAATTGTGCCTGAGAAAAATATCTTGGCAGCCTAGCGTTAAGACCTTCGCTTGATTCGACAGGTATTGCAAACTTCATAATTGTACCATTTCATGTATATGCACCCTACGTTTAAAACATTAACCGGAAACGGATGAGTCGATAATATGTTTTTATCGCAAATGGATGAAAAGATATATAATCGGAAGCCTATATGTCAGACTTGTGTCTCCGTATCAGATCGTCATCACTAAACCGTGCACGGACGCCCCTAAAAAGTATATAGCGGAGTCCTCATTCGGACGTAAGTTCAGCATGGACAGGCTGTGCGGCCTTTTAAAGAGCGTGGATGGCGCGAAGTGCTCCGAGAGCCTGGGAGTCGCTAAATTTGATTTTAAGGAGAAGACACTCATCCTCTATCGAAGCGGCCGCGTAGATCTGCGCAAGATCGCCGATAAAGAAGAGGCACAGGCTACCATGGACGAGCTGGCTGCCATGTTCAAGGAAGCATTCGAGGGTTAAGAAGCGCTTGAGAGGCCATCAAAAATTATTTTACCATTCATCGACTGGTAGTAAGTGATATTCATGAAGATCAGCATCATAGGTACCGGATACGTAGGTACGGTCACTGGCGCCTGTTTCGCCCATCTGGGCAACGACGTCGTATGCGTGGACGTCGACCAGAAGAGAGTGGACATGCTGAATAGCGCTGTCCCGCCCATATACGAAGAGGGCCTTGAAGAATTATTAAAAGCTCATTCCGGTAAAAACCTGCGAGCAACGCTCGACTACGATGATGCTATCAACCACACGGACATCTCTTTTATCTGCGTGCCGACGCCTTGCGATGACAGCGGCAAGATAGACCTGCGTTTTATTCGCGAGGCGAGCAGAAGCATCGGCAAGCGCCTGAAGAATAAAAATACGTACCACGTCGTGGTAGTGAAGAGTACGGTCGTGCCGCAGACGACGGAAAAAGCGGTCACCAGCGAGCTCGAGAAAGAGTCTGGTAAAAAAGCCGGAAAAGATTTCGGCGTCGGCATGAACCCCGAATTTTTAAGGGAGGGTAAGGCCGTACACGACTTCCAGAACCCGGACCGTATCGTCATCGGCGCGGATGACGAAAAGGCATCTAAGATCATAAAAAGCCTTTACGCCGGCTATACCTGCCCGATCCTGGAGACGGACACGAAAACTGCCGAGATGATCAAGTACGTATCCAACTCGTTCCTCGCGACCAAGATCTCATTCTCGAACGAAGTCGGCAACATCTGTAAAAAACTGGGCATTGACACCTATAAAGTGATGAAAGGCGTCGGCCTGGACGCTCGCATTTCGCCTCAATTCCTCAACTCAGGCCTTGGCTTTGGCGGGAGCTGTTTCCCCAAGGACGTAAAAGCGCTCATAGGGAAGGCATCAGAGGTAAACTACGAGCCGGTACTGCTAAAGACAGTGCTGAAAGTCAACGACGAACAGCCGGACATGCTGATGCTACTCTTGAAGAAGCACGTGCCGGACCTTAAGGGTAAAAAGATCGCAGTTCTCGGCCTGGCGTTCAAGAACGATACGGACGACATACGCGAGTCCAGGGCTATACCGGTCATCGGCGCGCTGCTGGCAGAAGGCGCGAGCGTATCGGCATACGACCCCATGGCAACAAAGAGCATGGTACACGTGTTCCCCAACATTTCATATTGTGGGACATCGGCAGATGCTTTAAAGGGCGCCGACGCATGTATCATCGCCACAGAGTGGAGCGAGTTCTCAAAATTGAACGGAGAGTTCAATGGTATGAAAAAGCGCATAGTCATTGACGGGCGAAAGGTACTGGATCCTGAAGGCAAAGACATTATTTACGAAGGCCTGTGCTGGTGAAGCACGGCCACAATCTTTAGTTTTTAGATTAAATAAGACATGACCTAATGTCATAAAAATTATTGTTTTGCTAAAAATAGAGCGTGATGAATGTCCTGTATCAGGGGAATCCAGTAAGAATAACCGTTAAACTTACCTGCTGATAATATAAACAGATTAAACATTTGCCATGCAAATGGTAAAGCTATTAAGATCATCAATAAGATAGTAAAGTGCTTTTCGCCGATTTTTCCATATATCTTTAATGTTGCACATATGATCGTCAATAGTAACGCAATATATGTCATTAAAGTCAAAGTAAATACCTGACCTTCCGTTGTGCTACCAAAAGGCTGGATCAATAATAACGCGATCAGGAGCACTGGCGTTATTACCAGGAGGTATTTTGGTAGAGAATTTACGAGCTCTTTTTTATTATCTTTGCTAATTAGAGAATCAATGACAAATAGCCCAAGTACCCCGATCGGGAGGTACGCAGTGCTGAGATATCTCATGTCAGGGGCTATCGCATGGTCGCTATTCATGATATCGATCATGGGCAGATAAGCAAATATGCAGCCGATCAGGATCGCGAGCAGGAAGTAGATCATCAGTCGGGACTTTTCATCACTTCGCTTATACACATATATCAGGAATACAATGGTCAATCCTAATATCGGCGCTACGCCAAACAGTCCCATATTGCCGTTTGCCGGCTTAAATAATACACCTATGAAGTTTGAAGGTAATTCTAGCCAGTTAACCGAAAAGTAATATCCAAAGATAGCGTTAAAAATATTACTGATGCCATCAAAAATATTGAAACCATAGCTAACACTCGAGCCTGTAGCCGCATTTGATGCGGCGGATACGTTTGATGCCAGTTGTTCTGAACCGCTTGCCAGTGACACGTTAATATTACTTCGACTGAACGAGTTAAAAGATGATATAAAGGGATTACCCATCACGTATAGATTATTTAAAAAATATGGTATTGCTCCAAAAGGAGTGATCAGCGGAACTAGTAGCATTATTAACGATGCCGTATTTTTATTTTTTAAATAGTCTTTAGCCTGGTATGCAAAATAAAAGATGAGGGTAAATATGAATATGGCAATGGCTACTTCCTGCCTGGCCCATGCCATCAGGCCGATTAGTAAAAATGCCAGCAGTGCATAGGTGTGCTTGCCGGATTTTATGAATTTTATCATACTAAGTATGACCAGGGATAGAATGAATGCGACTAGCAAATGGTCCTTTGCATTTCCCGCCCAAAAAATGTAGGAAGAACCGCATATGATCGCTAAAGTACCGAATATTGAGTATTTTGTTTCCTTAAAGATCATTTCACAAATTTTAAAAATGACAATACATAACAAAGCAAAAATTATGTACTGGGTAAATACAATTGCTGCAACCTCTTTTGGAGCATCCGCTGCGGAATACGGGAAAATCGTATAATTTAACATATTGTATAGGAACAATACAAACATGACTGGCAGGGCAATCCAGAGTAATTTGATACCATGAAATTTGGAATATCTCGGATAGTAAAGCTCAACAAGTAATAACACGATGATAGGCAACAACGTCCATAATAATATTACAGGATATCTAAAGGCATCACCGAATACGCCGAATATCTTTAGTATCGGCAGAGATAGGATCGGTAACATAAGCGTATAGCCCAACTGGTTATTATGTGATTGGAAATATGCAGTGGTCGTCCCGTTACTGAATACGCCATACTTCCCCTCGTTATAGATAGCCTGGTGGCCAATATCTAATTGATGTAGCTGATTAGCTGTGATCCATTCATCATTTATGTATAAGGCAGGGTTGCTGAATGTAATTAAAAAGAATAAGGCTAATAGGAATATAGAAATGGGTACCAGATTATTTTTAATTATCGATGGCTTAGCTTCATCCTCTGCCACGCCCAGGATTTTTTTATCAGATGACCTATTTTTTAATGATTTCCCGGACTTCTTAGACATTATAATCCCAGTTACTTAAAACAATAAAAACAATTAATATGATATGAGGCTTTCGCTTAATTCGTATTACGATTGCTGCCAAGGTGTTTTAATAATTGAAAAAGGCCTCGATTTATCTCATGTGCATTAACGGCTGGCAAATGCAATGCGAAAACCTGATTTTCAAGTAAAAGTGTTCATATCCTCACCATCCATTTTATCATAGCCCTGTAATCACGCGCTGGTCGCGGTAGCTATTATTTATATATTAAAATTATTATCGTTAACTATGAATGTTGAGGGACTGTGTAAGATCTGCGGGACGCCATCGAACCGGATGACTACGTGCAAGCTATGTGGTAACATTGTCTGTGAGGACTGCAGCCGGGAGGATATCTGCTCCCTGTGTATCGACCGCCAGCACGATCATCGAAATGTACGGATTTAAAGCCACAACCTTTTTTACTTTTTAGCGGTTAGGGAATAACGATGTTCGAGTTCTACAGCATGATAGCAGGCATAGCCATCGGCTTATCGCTAGCTGTACCACCCGGGCCGATGAACGCGCTGATCGCGGCAGAGTCGGTCAAGCGGTCATACGTGGATGGCATTAAGCTGGGCATGGGTGCAATGACGGCGGATGCCATCTTTTTAGTGATCACTCTCGTAGGTGTTTCTGTGCTGTTTACCGGCGACATTGTAAAAATGATCGTATCGGCTGCCGGAGGCTTAATTCTAGCTTACATGGCCCTAGGGATCTTAAGGAACTTTAACAAGCCGCTAGAGGAAAGCTCAAAAAGTGAGGTCTCGCGCCCATACCTGACAGGCCTGACGGTGGGAGCGACGAACCCGGCTCAGATCCTGTGGTGGATAACGGCCGGAGCTGCGCTGATCACCAATTTTAACGCAGCAGGCATAGTCGGCTTCTTCATCGGCATCGCCTTATGGGTCTCGTCATTCTCGTTAACACTACACTTCGCGCAGAAAAAAGCCCGGTGGGTCTATCCGGCGATCACGCTCCTTAGCGGGCTCGTACTCCTGGCCTTCAGCCTGATCCTTGCGTATAGTGCCATACAGCTCTCCGTGAACATTTTATGATGAATATCGTAATGATATCAGTCCAATTTAATGGTTACATAAGCCTATTTTAAAAAATAATATCTTAAAATTAAACGTCTATGGAAAGATAATAATGTTTAAGTGCTTTTCATAAACTGTAAAATAGAAAAATATAAATACATGAACAAGGAAATACTATTCCTTGTGGATAGACCATTGTAATAGGCCATCAAAGTAAAACGGGCCATGGCCATGCTATACCTCCACTGAAACGCTAAAAGAAATGCTAAAAAGGCATGGCCTGAACTCCGACTGACAGGATAGATACGTATGTTAGAAAATCCAGTAACCATGGCAAAAGCCCGGACGGCGGTAAAGATCGTAGCGTACGGCTCGCCCGGATCGGGCAAGACAACGCTCGTACATGCCATAGATCCGGAATGCAGGCTTGTAGGATCAGCCGAAACCGGGATCAATCGCCTGTGTTCTACCGAGGGCATGTTCCCGACGTACGTACCGTTTGAGCTGGGTATCGTGAATGCGGGCATTCGTAAGGTATACGTCTACGGCGCCCCTGGCAATAGCCGGTTCAAGATCACTATGAGCATCGTATCTGCCGACACGGACGTAGGGCTGATCATCGTCGACGCCACCAGAGGTATCACCGTCTATGAAAAGCATATCATGGAAACACTGAAAGCCTGTAAAACGCCTTTCATCGTTCTTGCCAATAAGATAGATATGCCCGAAGCGTCCATCGACCTTGTGCTGAAAGGCCTGGACGATGATGTACCACTGCTGCCCCTGTCGGCTAAGAATGGGTATGGGCTCGACATGTTGTGGAATGCAATACATGATCTGATCGAGATCAGGATGTGAGAAATGTCAAGGCTTAATATCATCAGAGAGCCGGTCGCAGAGGGCTGCAACGCCGATGTTATCGGCAAATCAGCAGAATTTACGTCCTCAATACCCCCCACTGCCGATATTTCATCACTTGCAGGGCTTGCATACGTGATCACTGCCCTCTCATGTGGCGTTATATTCGCGCTCCTGGGCTCGTTGTTGCTCTACGAAACATTCCGATTTGCAGCCATGTTACTGCATATAGCCCTGTAGGCTCATACACCATTGGATAATTTCATTTTATATTTTATAGATTATTTGATAATATTAGTAATTATTAAGTACTATTACGTTATAGTAAGTATTTGCTGCAAGCGGTAGCTTGCCGCAGTGGGGGATATATGGCTGAGCGGCGAATCGTGCGCGATATCCTGATAATTGGTCATGAGATATTTCAGCCATAATAAGTCGTTCATTTCGAAGGGGGCGGGGGCATTGCGATATGGGCTTTTGGGCTCATGCGCCTATCGGAGGATGTAGAAATGTTAGAAAACCCATCTTATACGATAAAAACCTGCCAGACGAAGAAGCTTGTTAAAGTAGTTGCTTTCGGCTCTTCCGGCTCCGGCAAGACCACGTTGATTAAGCACATGGATCCTTCCCTTCGGAACATTGAATCCCGAAAAGGCATGGCTACGACCGTGGCATTCGACCTGGGCATCGTGAACAGGGGCGCATATAAGATGCACGTATACGGCACCCCGGGCAACGAGCGTTTTAAGGTTGCCATGAAGGTCGTATCCGTGGGCATGAACTTCGGGCTTATCGTCGTGGATGCCACCAGGAGCATGACGCCGTTTGAGAAGGGCATGCTCGATGAGCTACGGATGATGAGGATACCTCATATCGTGATAGCTAATAAGATGGACATCCCTGGCGCTTCAGTCGATAACCTGAGGGGTGACGTGGACATAAGTACGCCCATCCTGCCGGTATCCGGGATGACGGGCATAGGGACTGAAGAGCTCGTGGACCTGATCGTTGCCATGATCGAGCGCTGTTATTAAGATCAAATCTTTATCGCGATCATATCACCATGCCTGCCGGAAGTTAAATGTAAAGTCTAAAGTCGCCAGATATAGACTCCAGAAGATCAACGGCCTTCCGGCCGGCGACGAAGTGCACTATTTTTCACATCAAAGACACAGAGTGAACGGAGTTTCATAAAATTGTTATTGCATAAGTCTCCGACGGACGTGTTGAGTTATTAGTTGTTCGTTTTTTTAAGCTTGTTATTAACCACAAGGTACACAATGGAACGAACACAAGGAATTTAGAGATACGCCTCCGGCGGCTAGGCAATGCCATGCCTAATGATCATCAATGACCATTGATTAATTTCATAACTTTTAGTTGCTGGGCCGCCGGAGGCTATACAATAACATCCTCTGTGTTCTCCGTGTCCTCTGTGGTTAACAATGAGTCGCATGGCCGCCGGAGGCTTTAACCAAACAAATTTTTGGTCTTTGCGTCTTTGCGTTGAGGGCCACTGATTTTACACACCAGGCCGCCGGAGGCTTATACTAAAACGTATTCTGTTTTCTGAGCCTCTGTGTCAATACCATTGTGTACACTGTGTACCCTGTGGTTAACAATCCCTCTGTGTCAATACCATTGTGTACACTGTGTACCCTGTGGTGAAAAATAGTGAACTTTGTGTTTTGGTTATTTTCTTTTAAGTACGCCGGCGATGACTGGAGCTACGCTTACAATGCTGACGCCCTTTTCGAGCGTGTCAGTCGCGATGACGGACTTTACGCCCGCGTCGTATAACTTTAAGAGAGCGTTCCGGACCATGACCGCATGTACGCATGCGACGTATACGTCGCGGACGCCGTTTGATTTTAGTATCTTGATGGCCTCTGCGATCGTGCCGCCGGTGCTGACGATATCGTCCATGATCACGACATCCTTGCCTGTCACGTCGGATAAATGTTTAGGCGCGATCGTTACCTCATCGCCCGATATCCTGGTCTTCTCCAGATAATCGTAGATCAGCCCTCTTAATGCAGAGGCGGACATGGCAAGGTTCAGTGCGCCATCATCCGGTGCAAGGATCACGGGGTCGTGAAGGTTCATGCTGTCGACATACGCGCCCAGTTCCGGGGCCGCGTTGAGATCGACGGCCTCGCATGAGAAATACGGGAGAATAGAGCGGTCGTGTATGTTAACGGTGAACACGCGGTCCGCTTTGATTGTCTTAGCGATCGCCCTGGCGGTGATCGGCTCGCCGGACTTAAAGCGTTTATCCTGGCGGGCATAACCGAAGTATGGTATGACGACCGTGAGGCTCTTTGCCTCGTCACAGGCGTCTATGAGCTCATAAAGATAAATGAGGTCAGTTGCATGCGCCGTGCTCTGGATGATCGTGATGTCCTCGCCTTTTATAGCCCCGGTGACGCGGCAATAGACCTCGCCGTCCGGAAATTCCTTGTACTCGGTTAGATCGACCTCACAGCCCAGTAGCGATGCAACCCTTGTCGCCAGCAGCTGGGATGACGGCCCCGCCACGATCCTCATGCCCATATCATGACCTCTTTGAGTGTTAGTCGCTAATACATTGTATAGCTAACTATGCGGTCATACCTGTACTTGATGCAATATAAATGTAATGGCATTGGCCAGTCATCGAGTTTTTCTCTTACCATTAAGTTTAGAGTTCTTCAAAGGCCCCATTATCATAATATGGGCTTTTAAGTAAGTCACAACCCCGCCATAATCTTTAATGCATATCCCCGCGTAGGAATAAGCGTATATGAAGGTCATTTCAATCGTGGGCCCTGACGGGGCGGACAAGGCAAGGCTCGTGGAAAAGCTCGTGGCGGAATTGAAGAAGTATTACACCGTCGGCACGATCGTGCAAACGCAGGACGAGGTTGTCCCGCACGCAGGCGACATTGCGCGCCACCTGGATAGCGGCGCTGAGGTCACTGTTTGTGTGACCCCTACGAAAATGTTAAAGATCATCACGAACACGGACGTGCACAACGCTTTAAAAGAGCTTTCTTTAGAGGGGCTGGACTATGCCGTGGTAGATGGCTTTAATCGGAGCGACCTGCCGAAGATCACGATAGGCGAGATCGTTGCAAAGAACATCGTGGCGAAAGTCGATAATACCACGACGGGCGAGGATCTGGCCAAAATAGCAATGCAGCAGCCGGAATATGTCACGCTCGACTATTTGATAGCGAAGATCAAGCGCAGCCCGAAGGCAAAATATGCCGGAGCCATAGGCACGTTCACCGGCATGGTGCGGGAAATCGCGGGGGATGAAAAGACCAAAGCCCTGGAGTTCGAGAGCTACGGCGAGGTTGCCCGGGAAAAGATCAGCGCCATAGCCGAAGACCTTAAAAAGCAAAAGGGCATACTGGAAGTGCTCATCCATCATAAGACCGGACGGATCGAGGCCGGCGAGGATATTGTATTTATCGTAATACTCTCCGGGCACCGGGAGGAGCTATTCCCGGCGCTGCGCGAGGCGATCGAAAGGGTGAAAGCCGAGGTCCCCATCTGGAAGAAGGAGCTGACTGGCTCCGGGGACTACTGGGTACATGATATGCATTGAGGAGATCACATGTCACTATTTGGCACTAATGGCGTAAGAGGTATAGCAAACGTCGAATTAACGACCGATATGGCGACGAACCTGGCGAAGAGCTTCGGGACGTTCAGGCAAGGCACGGTTGCCGTAGGACGGGACACGCGCGAATCGGGAGAGATGGTCAAGGCCTGCGTGATCGCGGGATTGCTATCGACGGGCTGCAAGGTCATCGACCTTGGCATCGCACCCACGCCCGCTATCCAGTATTACGTGCGCGAGAATAAGCTGGACATGGGCATCATCGTTACTGCGTCCCATAACCCCCCCGAATATAACGGCATCAAGGGAGTCGCCCCGGACGGTACGGAGTTTTCGCACGAAGATGAGGCGGTCGTTGAAAAGATATATAATTCTCATAAGTTCACTGCGGCACCATGGAACGAGACAGGCGGCCTGAGCTGCGCCGACTCGGGTTCCGCGTATATTAATGGCATAATCGGTAAAGTAGACTCGGCGGCAATAAAAAAGAAGCAGTTCAAGATAGTCGCGGATATGGGCTGTGGCGCTGCCAGCGTGACAACGCCGTTCCTGCTGCGCAAGCTGGGCTGCAAGGTGCTAACGCTGAACGCACAGGTGGATGGCACGTTCCCCGGCAGGAACCCGGAGCCTACGGGTAATGAGATCAAAGATCTCAAGGACCTGATCGTATCTTCTGGCGCGGACCTGGGCGTAGCACACGACGGCGACGCGGACAGGGCCGTGTATGTGGATGAGAAGGGCCAGTTCGTGAACGAGGATGTCATGCTGGCGATCATGTGCGAATATACGCTTAAGAAGAAGCCGGGCATCATCGTCACGCCGGTGAGCTCTTCCTCGATCATGGAGGATATCGCCAAAAAGTATGGCTCAAAGGTCATATGGACGCAGGTGGGAAGTATCTACGTTGCACGCGAAATGATCAAATCCAGTGGCGTGTTCGGCGGAGAAGGCAACGGCGGCCTTATTTTCCCTGAATTCCAGTACTGCAGGGATGGCGGCATGGCCACTGCCATGATACTGGAGATGCTGGCGCATACGGATAAAAAGATGTCCGAGATCGTTGCCGCTATGCCCGCATATTGCAGCGTGAAGGATAAGATCAAGTGCAAGGACAATGCGGCTGTAATGAAGCAGATCGAGGCGCATGTGAAGGGCGAGAAGGCTGACCTGACCGACGGGATCAAGGTATACAAGCCCGAAGGATGGGTGCTCATACGCAAGTCCGGCACGGAGCCTATCATACGCGTGTTCGCCGAGTCCAGGACAGACTCCGGCGCGAAAAAATTAGCCGAGTATGGCGTCGGGCTCGTGAATAAATTTAACAAGTGACCGTGCCCGCTCCTTGTCGGAATAATGCCGACAGGTTCTTTTCTTTTTATAATACTGGCGTTCGGATCGGAGTTATGTCAAACGGTGAGATGGATGAACAAAAAAGGATCGAGTACCAGGCCGAACACCGCATTCGTAATTGCGGCCGCTTTCATTGCGATAGGAGCGTACATGGCCCTGAATGGCGACTTTAGGGCATCCGCCCTGATCATATGCATGGGATTGTACATATCGCTGACATCTATTGCCGCCCGCGATCGGGTGCATCAAAAGCCTCTGAAGCTGATCGCTTCGATATTGCTTCTGCTGGTGCCGATCATTATCTCGCTGTATACGACAAATATGGTCATCAAGCTAGTCTTATATGCACTAACACTCGTCTGGGCCATATTCATTATATATTCGCTTACGAGCTCATCGTTAAAAAAGACACAACGAAAAAAATAATAAGAATGAGACCGCCAAATGTGGTCTTTATTTCTTTCTTCTTCCAGTCAGCCCTAATAAAATAAAACCGGCGAAAGAGACGGGTATCAGCGGACAAATGCCCCCGTTCTTACCGAAAGTTGAAGGCGACGCCGTTTGTGTAGTGATGGCCTGAGGGCTTACAGTACCCGCGCCGGGTAATGGAGTGCTTGTGGGCGTTATCGTGATATTAGGGGTCGCCGTGGGTACGGGCGTTGCCGTGGCCGTGGCTACGGGAGCGGCAGTGGCACCGGCAGCGACCTGACGGGCTGCGATTCCATTGATGCCTGTACTTGTGAAAATATCGCTTATGGAATTATCGCCCATGCTGATCACGGCGATATCGCCACGGCTGCCGGCGCTATCGGCGCAGGAGACATACAAACGCTGTCCATCCGGCGAGTTCGCCATTTCCGATGCCTGTCTGTCGCCGAGGTCCCATGAGTTCACGATCGCGCTCGATTGAACGTTAATACTGATCACTTTATTGCTGTCGGTGAGCACGTAGACTTTACTCCCGTCGGGCGAGAGTACGATGCGCTCCGGGTTGCCGTATCCTGTCGTCGATACCTTCGTAGCGTCCATGCCGAGATCGGTGTTTGTAATGATGACTGTGCCGTTCTGCTTATCACACAGGTAGATCATCGAGCCGTCCTTATTAATGGTATTATCGGCCCCATGCCAGCCTCCCAGGCCTGTGACGGTACCCGCCGAGGAGTCAAGGTCGATCATGCCAAAGGATTGGTCGCAGAAATATATCTGATTGCCGTCCGGGTTTACGCTAAACCGTGAATAGGCTGACGGAAGTTGCCAGGTGTCGTAGATCTTCCCGCTTGTCGTATCCACATACATGATATCACCGTACGCCAGCACGTAAAGGGTCTTCCCGTCTGACCTTATACCTATGTCACTGATGGCGCCGGGTATGGTCACGGTCTTAGAGATCGAGTTACTCGATACGTCGATGAATACCACAGAACTGGCTCCGCTGCCCGGGTCCGTGACGGCGACATAAGCTCTCGAGCCGTCGGGGCTGAGCACAATGCTGTTGGGGTGCGAGCCCATTCCGGATATGGTGGCGACGACTGCGCCGCTATTACTGTTAAGTACCTGCATGTTATCGCTCGCGGCATTGGAGACGTAGATATTATCGACAGATGGCGTCGATTGGCCGGATACCGCTATGATGCATGTAAAAATGATTGAAAAGACTGCTGTGCAAATGATCGCTGCCTTGCTGATCTTACCTATAGAACCCATTGCGTTCCCTCGTTAAAAGCGAATATATCGCTGATATGGAGACATCATAGGCTTTAAGCTTTATAAGGATTTGTCATAAACCTTATTACGGTTAAAAAATAGCATAATGGGGACAGCTACATACTGTCATTGCTTTTAGTGCCCCGTGGATGTTAAAAAGTTTTACAAAAACCCTTTCCGTTCCAGCCAGTTGACCTGGGGACCGGTATAGCGCCAGACCACGTCACCCTTCTCGTCCTGGATCTCCCACGGAACGACGATGACCACGTCACCTTCGCGGATCCATATCCGCTTCTTCATCTTACCCGGGATACGACACATCCGCGTCACGCCATCCGCACATCGTATGACGATATGGTTTGCGCCGACCATGCTGACCACAGTACCCAGTATTTCTCTCTCCTTCTTATTGGGAGTCCGGACCCTGATGATCATTTCGCCCTCTTCTCCGGGCGCATGACCACCTTGTTGATCATGCGGGTTAATCATCTTAACTTCGGGAGCGTGGAGGGGCGGAGTGGGAAGTCTCTATCCTTTAGGTTGGGGATGAAAGCGGAGCCCTCGCCTCTTTTAGTATAATACTTTCGGCATACGTACGCCGATAGTATATATTACGATCGATAATATAGTATTATAATTATGCCGATGCTGACCAGTAAGTATCGCATATACCCGAACAGGGAGGTAGAGGCGAAGTTACTGGAAGCGCTGGAAACATGCAGATGGCTATATAACAGGCTACTTGAAGACAGCAACAAGGCACGAGAAGCTGGAAATCCGTTGACTAAGTACGAGATGCAGAACAGCATACCACGGCTAAAGGAAGAATACCCCGCATTGGATAATGTGTACTCGAAGGTCTTGCAGATGGTCAACTACACGCTTTGGGGCAACATACGTGGGCTATCACAGCTAAGGAAGAACGGTAGGTGTATTGGTCATATCAGGTTCAAGGGAGCCGGATGGTACAAAACACTGAACTACAACCAGAGCGGATTTGCCTTCCACGGTGACGTATTGCATCTGTCGAAGATCGGCGACGTCCATGTGAAGATTCATCGCCCTATAAATGGGAAGGTCAAGGCTGTCATAATCAAGCGTGAAGGAAGTAGATGGTATGCCGTCGTACAAATGAATACGGAGATACACGTATTGCCAAGGAACGATGCTGTCGTGGGTATAGACGTAGGACTACGAAGTTTTGCTGTGGATAGCGATGGCAACACATTCGACCATCCTCACTACCTCGGGAAGACGCACGCTCGCATCAAGGTCGCACAGCGCAACCTATCACGAAAGACCAAGGGTTCTAACAACCGTGGTAAGGCAAGAGCAAAACTGGCAAAGCTATTCTACAAGGTAAACAATCAGCGCAATGACTTCCTGCACAAAGTATCACGATACTATGTCAATGAGTACGGCACGATATGCGTGGAAGACCTTGACGTGAAGGGACTGAAAGAGAAAGGATATAACAAAGGCATGCATCGGAATATCCACGATGCAGCGTGGGCACGCTTCATCATGATAATTGACTACAAGGCTGAAAGTGCTGGTAGAAAACTCATCAAGGTAGAAGCAAGAGGAACAACCCAACGCTGCTCAAGATGTGGAACCGATGTACCAAAGGAATTGAAGGACAGGGTTCACGACTGTCCTCATTGCGGCCTAAAAGTCGATAGGGACTATAACGCCGCGATGAACATACTCATTGCAGGGCTGGGACAGCCCGAAGAGCCTGCAGAACTAAAGCCTCTACGCCGCCTAACTGCGGAGCAAGCATTAGCAATGAAGCAGGAAGCCCCGCCATTCAGGGCAGGGCAGTTCACCACTTCACCAAGCTTGCATAATGAGATATGCTAAATAAACTATACTTTCTTTCTGACTGGCTCCAGTATCAAGTTCATGTACTTCGCTGCGGCCTTCTTCAAGTCCATCGGGTGTATCTTCTTAGCCGCATAGTCTTCTTTTAGCGACTCAAAGCTCGTATATTCCGAGTTACCGCCATGCTTCTCCGGCCGCTCGATCGTGATGGCCGGGTAGCGCATGAACAGGTGATACTTAAACAGGTCGATTACAGGGTTATTTTCCGCTACGCCAATAGGGCAAAAGGCTTTTGAGATCTTTGTCGTGACCGCTTCTTCGGTATCATCGACGCTGATATTATTGCCCTTGCTGGATGACATCTTCGTCCCGTCCAGCCCGAGTAATATCGGCGTGTGCAGGCAGACCGGGCTTCTGTACCCCAATTGGGGGAGAGCTTCGCGCGCAAGCATGTGGATCTTTCTCTGGTCCATGCCGCCCATCGCCGCGTCCAGGTCCAGCGACGCTATGTCCATGGCCTGCATCAGCGGGTATATCATCTGCGAAACATGCGGGTCTTCCGCGTCCCTCGAAACCTCATCCATGCTACGCTTGGCCCTATTAAGCGTGGTATCGCATGCAAGACGAAGCACGTTCATCTCATAGTCTGACGTTAATTGGTACGATGAGCCGAGCACGAAGCGCGTATTCTCTTCGCTCAGGCCCAGCGCGATGAAGCAGCGTTTATTGTATTGGGCGATCTTTTCGATCTCCTCCATTGTCCCCTTGCGGTTCAGATAAGCGTGCAAGTCCGCTAATAAAACTGTAACTTTAAATCCGGCATTCTGGCAGTCGATGAGCTTGTTTGCCGTGATCATATGGCCGAGGTGGATGTTCCCGCTCGGCTCGTAGCCGACGTAGATCCTTGGATGCGGGTTCGTTTCCAGCAGCTGTTTTAACTCGTCCATGGTCACGACCTCTTCGACGTTCCTTGTGACCAGCTCTAGTTTATCCATTATCACACCATTGCCCTAATAGATGCGGCATAGTATATAAATTATTGAGCAGATGCCCTCATACGGGTCCGGACGTCTCGCTTTACGGATCGTGAGAGGAGCGATATTTGCCTGGCTATAATAATCATGTTATGAGCTAAGCGATTGTTTGGGGCTATTGTCAATGAAAAAAAAGAGAAGGGTATATAAAAGGTTAAGGCTAGGCGCATTTTTCATATTTTTTTATATTACTGGTCGCCATAGAAGGCGTATTTGTTAAAGCCTTGTCATGGACAGAAAGGACAGTATTACAGCATGGCAGATGAACGGTAGTTTACGGATTGTGAGAGAAGGTATAATTAAGCGACCGCCAAACAACCATACAATGAGGGTATATTAATGGGCGACGGTTCCATACTAGACACGCTATGGAGGGCGAAGTTCACCATAGCGCTGGCGCTGATGCTGCTGGTGGCCGCAGCGACTGCATCTATTGTATATACGCAAAAAAGTAACCTGCAAAGCGAGCTATCCGGCATTCAGACTAATTATAACACGCTTAACGATAAGTATAACAAGCTTGTATCGGACCACGCGACGCTGACAGCGGACCGTGATAGCCTCAATAAAAAGTACAACGACATGAACGATAAGTACAATCAGCTTTCTGTCAACAATTCGTACCTGCAGAGCTCCTATAACGGCTTGAGCGGCAAGTTCACGGACTTGAACAATACGGTGAGTGGCTTTGAGGATGGCGGAGGGGCTTATATGGCCCTGCGATATTCATCATATGAATCTTCGTCCAATAAGAAGATCCTCGATGCGTACGCGTATAATGTCGGCACGTCAAAGGCCTCTAAAGTGTATATCCGGTGCAATATACAGGAAAACAGCACGGTCACTACGCAGTCGCAGGAATTCGACAATATCGATCCGATCCATAAATGCCATGCCCACTGGGAGTTCAACAGCTCGGTCCTCATCCAGTCCGTCTGGGTAGACCTGGCATAAAAGGTCTATCGTGTCATAGTATAACCACTGACACGCTTAAACTTAAGAGACATGCGGCTCCGGATACTGCTAGATGATCCATCCTACGTTAATGAGAGTTTCTTGAGAAATATACTCGTAGACTTATATAGCTTTAGGGAGTTTACTGGTTGGTCTTCAAGCGCTTCCAAAGACAGGAAGCTATAAATGAGTAATCTATATATTATATGGCAGGGATTATTAAAAAGATGGGGATGGTAGATTGAGCAATAGTAAGCCAAAAGCATTACAGAGTGGTAGTTTTATGGATGGGAATATTTTAAAGAACGGCATACTTGTGGCACTTATAATTATCGTGCTCATATTGGGCGTCGGCGCTTATTCATATTATGGCCAGACACAAAGCCAGTCAAGCGACCTGAAAGCTAAGCAAGCGGCACTCGACAGCCTGAACAGCTCGTACATTGATCTTTCGGGCAGGTACACATCACTTCAGGCGAACGACAGGGATCTCACGCAGCGCTATGAAGAGATGAACGTCACCTATACCAGCATTTCTGATAAATACAATTCATTAAAGAACCAGAGCGACTCGTTCGAGGTCAAGATAGGCGACTTTTTAGAGAGCGGCCCGGCCATTGCGTACACGTATACGATCGTAGTTGACTCGAAGAATAACTCGACTAACCAGGTCGTCACGGCGACGGCTTACAACGTAGGCCAGCAGGACGCAAACAACGTTGTCGCCTCGATACTGGTCTCCTCTGACAATAAGACCGGCATGCTGACCCAGAACATTCCGCTGGTCAGGTCGATGGGCAAGGAAAAAGCTGTCTGGATCATCGATAACGTAACGACAGTCCAGAGGCTATGGGTGGGGCTTAGCGGCTAAAGCTGCCCTGCCCCATTATTTTTATTAACTGCTATATTTTCCTTAAACTTTTATTCTCGCAAGCCGTGTTCATTTGTATATGTATGATTTCGAAGTTGTGGGACATCGTGGCGCTCCACGGGAGGAGCCGGAGAACACGCTCGCATCATTCCGGAGGGCCGTCGACATCGGAGTGGACTGGATCGAGTTCGACCTGCGAAAGACCAAAGACGGAGTACTTGTTATCATTCATGATGACAGTGTCGACCGCACGACGAACGGGAGCGGGAAAGTCGGCGACATGACCTTCGATGAGATCGAGCAGCTGGATGCCGGTAACGGGCAGAAGGTCCCGTCACTCCAGCAGGTCGTCGACCTGGCCCGTAATAAAGTGAAGATGGACATGGAAATAAAAGAAGAGGGCATCGAGGCTGACGTGGTCGCTGCAATAGAAAATAATAACATAACGGCACAGTGCATGGTCTCCTCATTCATGCTTCAGACTATTAAGAATGTTAAAAATCTGAATAGCCACATCATGATAGCGGCGATCATGGATAAAATGCCCCCTGATGGGTGTATCGATTGGCTGGCCTGTGAAGTCAAGGCCGATGCCGTAATGCTCAGCATTAAGATCGTATCGCCCCAGCTCCTAGCCGAGCTGCGCCGTAAAGGGCTCAAGATAGGCATATGGAACGCCGACACACCCGACCAGATAAAAAAGTATGCGGCCATGCGGCCTGACTATTTATGTAGTAACCACCCTGAGCGCCTTATCCGATCGAGAGCAGCTACCATGGCTTAAGAGCGGCTCGCACACTTATTTTTACCTGAGGATAGGCTTTTATAACTTTTCCGCATATGTAGAGCAACTAAGGTCGATGATCATGGCAATATCTCCCATTGAGTTCAGGTATGGAACGCCCGAGATGAAGGCGGTATGGACCGAAGATGCAAAGCTACAAAAGCTGCTGATGGTCGAAGCCGCACTGGCGAAGGCCGAAGCAGAGGTGGGCCTCATTTCAAAGAAGGATGCGGAGGCCATCGACGCGTGCATGTGTCGGATCAAGCTGGACCGTGTTAAACAAATAGAAGACGAGATCAGCCACGACATGATGGCGGTGGTGATGGCTTGCGCTGAGCAGGCCGGCGACGCGGGCAAGTGGGTCCACTATGGCGCCACGTCCAACGACATCCTTGACACGGGGCTCGCGCTTCAATTGAAGGACGCAATGGAGATCATCGACGATAAGCTTGAAAAGCTCAAGCAGGCGCTACTAGAAAAAGCGGAGGCGACGAAGACACTCGTGACTTCCGGCCGCACGCACGGGCAACTGGCGGTACCGACCACGTACGGGCTTAGGTTCGCGATCTGGGCGATGGAAGTCTCAAGGCACCAGGAGCGCTTACAGCAGATGAAGCCAAGGGTCGCTGTCGGCCAGATGAGCGGCGCCGTGGGTACACAGGCCGCGTTCGGCAAGGATGGCATAAGGATCAAAGATCTCACAATGGGGTACCTGGGCATACCAGCCGTCACTGTGTCAAGCCAGATCATCCAGCGAGACAGGCACGCCGAATATATGATGTTCCTCGCGGGCGTGGCGAGCACACTCGATAAGATCTGTCTCGAGATACGTTTGATGCAGCGCAGCGAGATCGGCGAGCTCGCGGAGGGCTTCGGCAAAAAGCAGGTGGGCTCCTCCACCATGCCCCATAAGCGGAACCCGATCAATTCGGAGCAAGTATGCGGGCTTGCGCGGGTCGTGCGCGCCTACGTGGAGCCTTCTCTCGAGAATAACGTGCTCTGGGACGAGCGCGACCTGACGAACTCGTCATGCGAGCGCGTTATCATCCCCGAGTCGTCGATTCTGCTGGACCACATCCTGAAAAAGACTACGAACGTCATCACAGGCCTGACCTTTAACAAAGCAAACATACTGCGCAACCTGAATGTTTTAAAAGGAGTACAGATGAGCGAGGCGGTCATGATCCAGCTCGCCATGCGAGGTTTCGGCAGGCAAAAGGCGCACGAGATCGTCCGCGAGGCGTCCATGAAAGCATTCGAGCAGGATAAGTCATTTAAAGCGACGCTGCTGGATGATCCGGAGATAGCTAAGAGGCTTACGCCCGATGAAGTGGACGATATCACCGATCCCGAAAGGTATATCGGTACGGCCGTAGAGCAGGTCAACGAAGTCCTGCGAAAAGAAGGCTATGCGGGACTCAATAAATGATATTTAAGGCTGATCGCTTTAATAGACCGTTATGGTGATGTGTATCTCTGACTTGCTGTTAATGCTGCCGACACTGAACGAGGAAGATGCGCTGAAAGCGCTCGGGAAGGAGATACCAGGCACTATGGATGTCCTGGTCGTAGACGGCGGCTCCACTGATGATACGCGGGCGATCGCCGAACAACTGGGATATACTTTTTTACTGCAGAAATTCGGCAAGGGAAAAGGCTGCGGCGTCAGGACAGGCATGGAATATTTTCTGAGCAGCGAATATCAATACATGGGCATGATCGATGCCGATTATACCAATGACCCCGTCGAGATGGTCGGTATGCTCGGAACAATGAAAAAAGGCGGC
Organism: uncultured Methanocellaceae archaeon; assembly: GCA_963780665.1. Lineage (GTDB taxonomy): Archaea > Halobacteriota > Methanocellia > Methanocellales > Methanocellaceae > Methanocella. The sequence goes on from CAWACJ010000005.1 coordinate 110,495, forward strand.
TACGATATTGTTCTTGGCAACCGCGACCGGAAAAAACAGCTGGATACCCTGGGGCGCTTCTCACTGTTCATCAACACCTCCACGTCCGGGATCGTCACGTATGCCTACAGGATGTATCTGCCTGACATCCAGACAGGCTACTGGCTGTTCAACAGAAGCGCGGTGAAAGCCCTTCTTCCGCATTTGACCGCCGGAGGCTTCAACATCGAGTATGATATCGTGTTCAACGCCTGGAATGAAGGACTCAAAATCGGCGCGCACGAAGTGACGTTCCGCCAGCGGCTGGGCCGGACCAAGTTCACGAAATATTTGCGGCTCAAGCAGATCTATTATGGCCTGGGCTATGTGCGAAAGAGCCTAGGTATTATGGTCATTAATAAAATTAGCGGCCGCTGATCAGAATAGAAAAGCCAGCGCAAGGATTAGCGTGGATATGACATACGCGTCGCTGGCACTCTTCAGGTACCGTACCAGCTTTTTCGGACTATTATAGTGATTCATCAGCCCATAGGCTGAAAATGCCGACAGGGGCAGCGTGATCAGCGCAACGCCGGACAACATCGGTAAATATCCGAGAAGAATGAATACTGGGATCGATAAGTAAGCCATAGCGCTTAATAAGTAAAAGATATAGACAGCATTTTTCTTTCCCAGGTGCACGACCATATTACGCTTGCCCGTGGCAGCATCCGCATCATAGTCCGGGAACTCGAAAATGTATAGAGCGGCTGTATTCAGGAATGCCACCGGCAGCGAGGAAAATAACGCCACTAACAACGGCGTCGCGGCCTGAGACAGCTCTACCTGTGAGGTGATGGGCACCTGCACGATGAATGCTCCCAGCACGATGAGCGGCGTAGCGATCATGCGTGCGGCTTCCCCGAGCCCCCTGTACGCGAGCTTGACCGGCGGAGCCGTATAGAACAGCCCGAGCAGCACGCCAACTATGCCTATGACGAGTAGTAGAGGGCTGCGTGTCAAGACGACGTATAAGCCCAGGGCAATGCAAAAAATAAAGCATGCGATGCTCGCCGCCAGCACCTGGCCGGGCTTAAGTATTTTTTCAGGGAGCAGGCCGCTGCCGCCGCTATAGGGCGTGCGCTCTTTATTAATGGTGTCGGTGCCACTGCGGTAATCGAAAAAGTCGTTGATGATCACTGTGCCCGCATGCAGCGATATCATGGCGACCGCCGAGACTATAAAATAGAACAGGCTGAACTGGCCGGGATCATATGCGTACGCGACGGCAGCCCCAAGTATGACGGGGAGAGTAACAAATAGAAGGAACAAGGTCCTGAACTCTTTTAACCATGCTTTGATGATCGACGGCATGCCTGTGCTCCATGGGCTAAAGTGACCTGAATAGTAAATCCTGTCAGTATGCCGAATTACGACGATAAGTCCATTGTATAAACGTCGCATTCGCCGCTGCCGATTTGCACATTGCGGTAGTCCAGGTACGCCACGTGGCTGCCGTAAATGACCGGGCTCAGCTGGTCGTGCTCTTCATAGGTGAAGTAGTGGCTTAGGTGTGTCGACAGGCTATAGGTGTAGATGTTCCAGTTGCCGTCCCGATAGTCATCGAAGACGATGGTGTTGCCGGAAATGTCTGCGCTCAACTGCTTGCTATCGGTAGTCATTAGAGTGGTCTGGGCGGTCGCGATATTGTAAATGTAGATATGGTGCGTATCGTCCTTGTCGGAGTGATAGACGATATTATTACCGGATATCCTGGCGTGATTGTTATTGTTGCCGTCCTGCGCTATGGTAATTACTTTGAGTGGTTTGCCTTGTATATTATATAGTGAGATATCGCTGCCGCTGCCTGATCCGTCCACGGTGGTCCATACGACATAAGTTCCGTCCATCCTGATGTCGATAGGCTTGCCGATATTTGATTTTATGCTGCTCGTGGTATAATCGTGCATGTCCAGCAGGTACACGCAATAGACGCTAGTCCAGCTCTTCGTGGTGGGATCCATCATGCCATCGTCCTCGCAATAAAGCAGATAATTGCCGTAGATCACCATGCTGCTGCGCGGAGCGTCATTGCTCTTAGAGACCACGACCGTCGTGCCCTTGGATATGTCGTAGAGCTTGATCACGTTCGTATCAGGGTAGATCAGGGCCACCTGGCCGTTGCCGATCGTGCCGTATGAATGTACATTACCCTGTGCTATCACGTGATCCTGCCTGCTGTTGATATCATAGAGGTGAACATCTTGAGTGTTATCGCCCATCGCTTCATCGTATACGATGAAATGGTCCCAGATGCCAAGGTCACTATAGACGCCAGCCGTGATGCTCACCCGCGTATCCTGCGGCATATCGATATAGGGCGTTGCAACCGGAGTAGCTGATGGTGCCTTTGTAGGGGATGGCGATGGCCTTAGGGTTGCCGTAGGCGATACAGGTGTTGGCGTCGGTGTTATAGTCACAGCGGGCGCGGTTGTTGCATGCGGGTACATGCTGTTATAGATAAATAAGGCGCATGCTGCAAGGACCAAAACGAGGACTATGATAATGGCCACGAAAATCAATTTGGATAAAATGCTATCTTCTGATGGCTCCGGCGTCATAGGGTGTTACCTGTATAGCTAATGTGGGCTAATCCATCGGAATAACGACAAAGTTATTTAAGTCTTTTGTGGTGCCTGAAATTAAATATCACTTAGTTTGTGACTTATGCCGGGAAAGTTAAGTATTTCATGCGTCACGCATATTAGATGTTGAGGCAAGACACGTGCTTAAAGTCCTCCAGAAACGCAAAGAGCTCATGAAGCTCATACAGCAGATTGTAGACGATAAGGGCTATTTTGACGTGTATGACCTGGAGGCGGTCACCGGGCTGCCCAGGAGCACGCTACAGGACTGGATCAACAGGTTCATGGACGACGGCTGCATCGACGTGCTCGAGGAGCGTGCCGGCCGTAAGCGAGCGAGATATGCGTTACGGCGCATACGGAATTTACCCGCGTCCGCATGCCGCAAGATATTCACAACGGTCGATGGCGATAACGTCGAGATCTTCCATGAGTGCCGGAGCGAGGGCTGCATCGCGTTCTGCGAGTACATGTATACGATAGGTAACCCGCTGGTACGAAAGAACGGCCTCGTATTAAGGCAGCGCGTAAAGGCCGGCACGATACTGGCGCCGAATGACGCCTCGCTTGACCTGGAGAAGGTCGTCGTAAAAGATGGGCTTGTATATCAGCATATACGCACGTTTGGCGGGCCAGCGTATTCGCTGACGGAGATGATGGAGCAGGCCGACGGCGTGCTGGATGTTAAATATGTCAAAAAAGGAGATTACGTCGAGGGCGTCATCGTTACCGAGGCGCTCACGCACGTGGCCATAGGAGTGGATGATACAGACAGCCCGAATAGCGGAGCGACATTTGCGCTAACGTTGTCCCTGCTCGATGTGCTCACCTCGATAGAGGGCGTCCACCGGATCTCGCATAATGTAGGTTTTTTATATCCGGATGTGCCTTTCAAGACTGCAGGTAACGCGACAAGCTATATAGAGCTGGGCGTAAAGCGAGCACTGGTCGATTCGACCATCCAGGCAGCATTTGAGTATGTGCGCTCGCAGACACGGTCAAGTGAGACGGGCATGGCCGTAAAGGTTGGATTGAGAAGCTGCCCTGCGCTGGTAGACTTCGCGATCAACGCCCGCAGCGGCATCGTCACCGAAGAAGAGGCACTGGCAGTCGCGAAAAAATCGCGCCTCAAGACGTATGAGGTCACGGGCAAAAGAGGCATCATCGGCGCCGTAGCGGCACTGGGAATGATGGAATGCCCGCCCGAAAAGCTCATGGACGTCAAACAGGATCTCGCGTAACACACGGGTATAAAAACAACAATTCAGCCGTAGTAGGCTGAATAGTAACAAAAAATATTTTTTTTAACCACCGGAAATCAATGGTTAAAAAATTCAGCTTTTTATCAGAAGAGTTTCATCCGCGCTCGCCTTGGGCGACTTCTTTGTGGTCGCCCTCGGCTTTTTCTCGGTTATTTTTTTCTCGGCCACTTTTTTCACTGGGGCCTTTTTCTCAGCTGCCTTTTTCACTGGCGCCTTTTTCACTGGCACTGGCTTTGCCGGCTCTGCCGCTTTCTTCTTCTGCCACTCCTCGTAGTTACATTGGGGGCATCCAAGGTCCCACGGCTTACGGCCGCCGGTCATGATCCGGATGTGGTTGATCTTATGCGTATCGCACAGCTTCTCAGTGACCATCACGGTGCCCATGGGCGGAAGAGGCAGTATGAAGGTGCACTCCGGGTATCCATCACAGCCGATGAAACGTCCACCCTTCTTGCTTTTCCTCACGATCAGGTCTTTACCGCAGCGCGGGCATTTGCCGATGATACGATCCTCCCGCAATCCGTCATACAAGACCTTCGTGATCTCCTTCTGGTTACCCTCCAGCTCATTGAAAATAGTCTCAAGCATGCCCTGGGACTCTTTCACCACGTTTTCCTCGACGATCTTGCCATCGGCGATATGGTCCATGTCCTGCTCGAGATGGCTGGTCATGTCGGGCTTAGTGATAAGGTCTGCATATTTTTCCAGCGCTTCGACCACGGCCACGGCCATGTTCGTAGGCTGCGGCGGGTTGCCGTGCACGTAGTTCCTGGCATACAGCTTCTGGATCGTCTCATGCCTGGTCGATTTTGTGCCAAGGCCGAGGTCTTCCATCATCTTGACAAGCCTGCCCTGGCCATACCTGGTAGGCGGCTTGGTGATCTTTTCTGTCATTTCCGCATGCTTCAAAGCCAGTTGCTCGCCGATCTTTAGTTCCGGCAATAATTCTTCTTTTGGCATGCCGTATGGATAATAAAAGCGCCAGCCCGGCGTTACAAGCACGGACCCGCTGGCCTTGAACTGCTCGCCGGATACGTCCACTGCGACGTTCCTGACTTCCCATGAGGAAGTAGGCGCCAGCGTGGCAAAGAAACGGCTGACGACTAACTCATAGATACGCCATTCGTCGTCCCGGATCTCGGACTTGCGGGCATTTGCCACCGGATATATTGGCGGGTGATCCGTAGTCTCTTTCTTGCCCCTGGTCGGCACGAGCTTATCCTGCTCCAGCAGCCGCTGGGCGTACTTGCCGAACTCGCCATTCACGAACTCCTGGACAATATCCCTCAAGTTTAAACTGGGAGGATATACCGTGTTATCGGTACGCGGGTATGATATCCACCCGTTGACGTACAGGTTCTCTGCGACGCGCATCGCGTTGGCGGCACTGTAGCCGATGCTCGAAGCCGCCCGTATGAATTCAGTCGTGGAGAATGGTATGGGCGGGATCTCCGTTTTCTCGGATTTCCTGTAGTCGGAGACATTGCCGGTCTTGCCGAGCTTCAACATGACCGCTTCCGCTTTCTCCTTATCCGTGAACCTGTTGCCTGAATGGCCTGCGGCGAACTCTTCACCATCGCCGAACGTCCCGTAGATCTCCCAGTATGGAGTCGGCGTGAACGCCTTTATGTCGCGCTCCCTGTCGACCATGAGCGCCAGCAATGGCGTCTGCACGCGGCCGACGGACAGGAAGCTTTTGCCGAGCCTGCCGCACGATAGTGAAATGTACCTGGTGAGCGCTGCGCCCCATACAAGGTCTATCTTCTGTCGTGCCTCGCCGGCTGCCGCCAGATTAAAGTCAAGCGGGACGGTATTCGAGAACGCCCTGTCGATCTCCTGCTTCGTGATGGCGCTGTACCTGGCGCGGTCGAACTTGATGTTCGGGTTGGCTTCCTTGATGATGTTATAGGCCTCTACGCCAATCAGTTCACCCTCGCGGTCAAAGTCGGTCGCTATGGTGACGCGCTCCGCATCCTTAGAGAGCTTTTTTAACGCCTGGGCGATCTTCTTTTGCGTGTATTTCATCTCGGTCCTGGCCCAGATCAGGTCCTTTGGAGCGGTATTCTGCCAGTTGTTAAACTCGGTCGGAAAGTCGATATTGACGATGTGGCCCGACAGACCTACGATGGACGTGTCGTCGCCCTCGTAAACGCTGACTCCGTCTATCTTACGCTCCTTTACAGAGCCCAGCAGGATCTGCGCGATTTTGCGCGCCGTGATATTTTTTTCTGTTACGATTAAGTGCATTCGAGTAACTCCCTCAGCAGCAGGTTGACTTCATTCGGGTCCGCCCTGCCACGCGTTTTCTCCATGACTTTTCCCACAAGGAAGTTCAAGGCCTGTGCTTTGCCGGCCTTATAGTCCTGGATCGCTGCGCCGTTCTCGCCTAATACGTCCGAGACGGCTTTACGCGTAATATTTGTCTCAACTTTTGCAAGATTCTTCGCTCGTATAATATCTTTCGGGTCGCCGCCCTCGTCAAGCAGTGTCCTTATTACCTCTACCGCACCCTTGTCCGTGATCACGCCCTTTTCGAGCTGCTCCAGGACGTAGATCATCTTTTCCGGCTCAAAGGCGTCCCTGACATCGCGGTCCCGGTAGTTTAATTCCCCTTTCATGTAGTCCGCGACCCACGTAGCAGCCAGCCTGTGCTCGCATTTACCTGCTACGCATTCGTAATAGTTGGCCACTCGTATCTCGGAGGTCATGACTTTTGCATGGTTATCCGAGATGCCGTACTGAGCCTTGAACCGCTCGCGCTTAGCGTCCGGCAGCTCCGGGAGCTTCCCACTTAGTGCCGCACCCCAGCCTTTTACGGACAGCGGTACCAGGTCAGCCTCGGGGTAATAGCGGTACTCTTCCGCCTGTTCCTTTGAACGAAGCGAGATCGTGCAGTTACGCTCGTCATCGTAGTGGCGTGTCTCCTGTACGACCTTGACGCCTCTGCGCTTCATGTTCTGCTGGCGCGATATTTCGAACAGCAGCGCGCGCTCCACACCCTTATACGAGGATATGTTCTTGACTTCTGCCCTGGCCCCTCCTTTCAGGGATATGTTCGCGTCCACTCTTAATGCGCCCTCAAGAGAGCCGTCGAAGACATCCAGGTACTCGAGGATATTTCTCAGCTTGTTGATAAAACGTCGCGCTTCTTTGGGCGAGCGAAGGTCGGGCTCTGTGACGATCTCTATAAGCGGCATGCCGGACCTGTTATAGTCCACTAGCACGAACTTGCTCGTCTCGATGGAGCCCTGATGGACCAGCCGTCCCGGGTCTTCTTCCATATGCACCCTGCGTATCCGGATGGGCCGCTCTACGCCATCCGCGTCCGCGGTAAGCATGCCGTCGTGGGCAATGGGAAAATCATATTGTGTTATTTGGAACCCACGCGGGAGGTCAGGATAATAATAGTTCTTCCTGTAGAATTGCGTATGCTCGGAGATGCTGCAGTTGAGCGCCAGCCCCACCATGATGGCGTACTCTACGGCCTTCTTATTGATTACGGGCAGAGCGCCGGGCAGGCCCATGCACACGGGACACGTCACCGTGTTAGGCTCCTTGCCCTGCTGTTTCGTGGAGCATCCGCAGAACAGCTTACTGTTCAGCTTGTTCAGCTGACAGTGTATCTCGAGACCTATGATGACTTCATCGGACATTTAGAATCCCCCCGGGATCTTTTCAAAGTCGGTAGCGGTTTCGAACGTGAACGCCGTACGTATCAGCTTTGGCTCATCGAACAGGCCGCCGATCAGCTGTAAGCCGATGGGCAGATCGCCGGCAAAGCCGCACGGCACCGATATCGAGGGAATGCCGGCCAGGTTAACCGGCACGGTGTCGACATCGGCCATATACATGGAAAGCGGATCGTCGCTGTGTTCGCCGATCTTGAACGCCGGCGTCGGCATCGTCGGCGCCGCGAGGACGTCGACGCCCTTGAACGCGTGCTCGAAGTCCTGCCTGATCAGCGTACGAACCTTGAGCGCCTTCAGGTAATACTGCCCATAGTATCCCTCGGATAGCGCATATGTGCCCAGCATGATCCTGCGCTTGACCTCTTCGCCGAAGCCCTCGGCCCGGATGCGGGAGAACGTCGTATGCCAGTTCTCGTCCTTGCCAGTCCTTAGGCCGTAGCGCAGGCCGTCGAACCTGGCCAGGTTCGAGGACGCCTCGCACATGGCAATGATATAATAAGCGGATAGCGCGTACTTCGTATGTGGCAGCGAGACTTTCTTGTAGTCCGCGCCCAGCTTGTTCAGGGTGCTGATCGCATCCCAGACAGCCTTTTCTACTTTTGGGCTGGTGCCTTCGCCAAAATATTCCTCCGGCACGCCGATCGTAAGGCCTTTTACATCATCCACGAGATGATCAGTGTAATGTACCTTGTCAGCTTCTGCCACGGACGTCGAGTCCTTCGGGTCATGGCCGGCGATGACATCCAGGAGCAGCGCCGCGTCGCTCACGTTCCTTGCTAACGGGCCGACCTGCTCCAGCGAGTTCGCGTACTCGACCACGCCGTACCTGGACACAAGCCCGTAAGTCGGCTTGATGCCGACCACGCCGCAATAGGATGCGGGGCATCGTACGGAGCCGCCTGTATCGGTACCGAGGGCTATGCGGCACTCTAGTCCTGACACCGCTGCGCCGCTGCCTCCCGAGGAGCCGCCGGCCACACGGGCCAGGTCCCACGGGTTCTTCGTGACGCCGAAATGGCTCGACTCCGTAGAGGAGCCCATGGCGAACTCGTCCATGTTCGTCTTGCCTATGATCACTGCGCCCGCTTTCCTTAAGCGATCCACGACTTCTGCGTTGAAGGGAGGAACGTAGCCTGTCAATATCTTAGAGCCGCAAGTGGTCTGGATGCCCTTCGTGGTAATACAGTCCTTCACGCCGACGGGCATGCCCGCTAACGGTCCGGTAACTTTACCCTCGTCCACTTCTTTTGCGACCTGGACAGCGTCATGCTCGTTCAATGAGATGTATGCATTCAGCTTGCTCTTCTTGATACGGTCGAAGACCTTATGGATGGATTCCTCGTACTGGGCCATGGTCACACGATCCTCGGCCCTTTGACGTAGCCTTTTTCGGTTTTCGGCGCGTTCTTCAGCGACTCTTCCTGGGAAAGCCCCTCGGTCGCCACGTCCTCGCGGAAGACGTTTGTCAGGCCTATCACGTGATACGTGGGCTCGACATGCTCCGTATTCAGCCCGTCGAGCTCTTTAAAGTAGTCCAAAATCGCATTGAATTGAATTGCGAAGCGCTCCTTCTCCTGCTCGGTTAGGTCGATGCAGGCGAGGCTCCCGATATGCTCAACGTCTTTCACGCTTATGGCCATATTAGAACACAACCTTGTATAATGATTGGAAATAGTCGCCCGTACCCTTGTAGCCCTCGCTTTTTGCCAGCTTCTCCAGTGTTTTTTGGACACCGGTGCCATACTGAATGGCCTTTTTCGGGGCACTAGCGATCTCATCGGGTAGATACTTTTCTGATAAAAATCTTAGAATGTATTTGCGTATATAATCCTTACCGTCAAAATGTACTTTTAGGGAGGTATCGATCCGCTGAGAAATATCTATCACGGCAAGGTCCAGGTAGGGCACTCTCATCTCCACGCCATGAGCCATGGCGGCGGCGTCATCCCTTTCCAGGTTATTCCCTGCGATATGTTCGAGGTCATACTGGAGCATTTCCCCAAGTTTTGAGGAGCTTGCTGCTTCTTCATAACGGGCATAGCCTCCGAAAAGCTCATCTGCGCCCTGGCCGGAGAGGAGCACCTTGTAACCGGATTTTCTAGCTTCTCGTGCGAGAATATAGATCGGAAGCGCAATGGAGACCTTCAGCGGGTCGGCGCTTTCGACCGAGTAGATTACGGCCGGCAGCACTTCGGCAACGTCCTTTTCGCTGAACTCGTAGACAAAATGCTCGGCGCCCATGAGGCAGGCGGCTTTTTTAGCAGCCTTAATGTCGTATGAGCCCTCGAGCCCGACCGTGCATAGCGGCAATCCTGACATGGCGCCAACGAGAGAGCAATCCACGCCGCCGGAGAAGGCTACGGCAGCGTTCTCGTGCATGCGTAGCTTGACCGCTTCCTGTAATGCGTTATCAAGCAGTCCGGCAGCTTCTTCGGGATCGGTGATGTCGCCCCGGTAAGGTGGCAGGCCGATCGCATTTTGCTTTTTGCCGTCGACATATACGCAGCCGGGACAGAGCGCATGGATATCCTGGATACCGATATGCATGAGCGCCTTTTTTTCCGAGGCAAAGCCAAGCCCTTCGCTATTTTTTCCATAAAACAGCGGCTTGATGCCGACCGGGTCTCTGGCCAGCATCAGTTTCGCGCCGTCATAGTACGCGAACGCATATTCGCCATCGATCGAAGGTGCGGCCTTCAGGAAGCTCTCGGCCCCGTTCCGCAGTATGGCATCGGCCAGCGCCATCGTGTCCGAAGTGCCCGGCAGGAACTGCTTAAAATTATAGATCTCGCCGTTATAGGCGACTGCTTTATCGCCCGATACCACTGGCTGGCTCACGTCGCCGGTGATCTTTAGATGAGCATGTCCCATAGCGACGGTACCGTTATCCCATAAGCTCATGCCGTCCGGCCCGCGATGCCGTATCAGCGCTATCATCCGAGAAGCGTTATGCCGGGCATTATCGCCGACAAATCCTGCAATGCCGCACATCTTCGTATGCAATTAACAGAGCGGGGCTATAAAGCTTTCTTTATGGCACGCAGTAAAAGTAATCGAAATAAAATGATGCCATGTCGTGCCATAAGGGCTATTTCGCCCTTAGTACGACGTAGTCCGATAATTTCAATAGCAGCTCTTTGGAACGCCCATCCGGTATAGCCTGTAACGAGTGTTTTGCTTCCAGCGCTTTTTGTTCCGCGATCCTGCCCGCCTTCGCGATGCAAGGCTCGAGGGCATCATGCAGCTCTTCGGGCGTCATCGAAAGCATATCCTCGCGCTTCAAGCCGTTATTTTTAGCCAGCAGCATGACCAGCGTCGGGCGGCCCATCTTCAGGTCGATAAAAGTCGGCTTACCCAGCATGTCTTCGTTGGAAGTGAAATCGAGGATGTCATCGCGTATCTGGAATGCGGCACCCAGGCTGCGCCCATATAGTTTTAGCGCAGTTACCTGCGCATCGTCCCCTTCGCCCACCAGCGCGCCTGCCTCTGCGGAGGCGCTGAAGAGCGATGCGGTCTTGCGATCCGCGATCTTATAGTAATCGTCGATCGTATAATCACGTTTTACTAATTCCATGGCTTCGCCTTCGGCAAGGCTTAACATCGAATTTGAGGCGCATTCGATGACCGATTTTGTAAGCTTTATATCTGTTTTCGACGCTTCGTTTATTGCCAGCGCCAGCAGCACATCGCAGGCGATGAGCGCCATGTTGTTGCCCCACTTTGAATTAATAGTCGCCTTTCCGCGCCTTGTCTCCGACACGTCTATGATATCGTCAAGTATGAGCGACGTGCTGTGGATCATTTCCACCGCTATGGCCGGCACGATCGATTTTTGTAAGCTGCCTCCTACCGACTCGCAGGATAGCGTGAGCACCGTAGCTCGTATCCGCTTGCCTTTTTGCGAGAGCGCGTACCGGACCACTTCAGCCAGCTCGGGAGGGTCAATGGCATATGGTAACAGGCTGAGCTCTTTGTCGATGAGCCCTGCCCTGTATTCTATGACCTCTTCGATATCCTTTAAGGATATATTCATATTACTCATCCTTTACAATCGCCTGAAACATATAATTGTTATCGTCCACTATAATACGCTTGCCCGGCAAATTAAAAATGAAACTATCATATAATAATCCGGAATTTAAAACCCCTATGACGATCTTTAGAGACTCTTAATGGATAATTAAAGCCCCATTACCGCTTTTTTGCAACAGCGATCAGGTCGTATGTCCGGTTCTTGCCGATCGGAGTCATACGAAAGTCCTCGTAAAAGCTGATGTCCGCAAATCCGGCCTTTTTCATTAGCCACTTTAGCTTATCCGCCCATAGAGGATTATATTCTACTACGTCTACGCTGAACTTGGGCTCATAATTGCGCTCGATGAGAGAAAGGATGTTGAAAACTACTTTTTCCTCATAGTAGTCGATGGCAAAGATAAAAGAATCCGTGCCTTCATTCGTACGCCTGTAAACCGATGGGATAAAACGGTCATGATCCTCGTATAGCAGATCATAATTTTCTATGTGGATCATACAGGTGCCGCCGGCATTGAGAAGCTCATACATATTCCGTAATGCTTCAAGAAGGTTATCGTCGCCAAACTCATGCGGGAGCGAGTTCCCCATGGAGAGTACGCAGTCATATCTTTTATCGAGCGTAGAAGCAGCCTGCTTTACATCGCATTGTATGATATCTGCCTCGATCCCCCGCTCACCCAGGTTTTGCCGTGCTTTCGCGATCATATCGCTGGACATGTCGATGCCGTCTACCCTGTGCCCCATTTCCTGTAGCATGGCCACGTGAAACCCGGTGCCGCAAAAACAGTCGAGCACTGTGATGTCACTCGCTTGTAATAATTGGCGAAAGAAGTGTTTCTCCCTGGCCATGCGCTTGTCCCATGGCAGGAAGATATCGTACTTATCCGTAAAGCCTGAGTAGAACTTCGAAAGCGCCTCATCTTTATCCATGGTATTTGAGATATTGAGCTCTCCGTAGATATAGAATAGACGCGTTAAAAGATGCTGACGATACGGAAGCCTGCGAATGAGATAAAAAATTCCCGGCTTTGATCCATTGTTACCGCAGTTGGGAGAAATTGTATGCTCCGTAAAAAAATTAATGAGAGCGCCGAAGAGGAGACTTGAACTCCTAAGGCCTTGCGACCGCTGGTTTTCGAGACCAGTCCCTTACCGTTAGAGTACCTCGGCATTTTTATTACAAAATGACGTAATCTCTCCTCTTTTTAGATATCATGACTATTTATACCTTGTGCCATGACGGGGATGGATATTTCGACTGCCACATCAATCGGTTTTAAATATTCGATAGGCTATTCCGCATAACGCTTACAAATGTTTTTAACTTATCGAATCATTAATATAATTAAGTGATACTTATGCCTGGCAAGTTTAGGAAACGAAGCATCGAAAGAAAGGGCACGAAGAAGGAGCAGGAAAAGGACATGATACTTCTGGACAAGAACAAGACCAGCCTTGCCAAGCCCGAAGTGACCAAGGAAGAGTTCGAAATAGAGACGGCTCCCGTGGAGGAGGGAGAAGTTGAATCCGGCATCTCAGGCCCGAAGGAAGGAGTTTGATTTGAAAGTATCTGTCAAAATATTCACCGGCGAAGTGAAAAGCAGAGAAGTCGAGCTCCCGGAGGGCTCGGCTTACTATGACCTGCTGGATCTCTTACATATCAACCCGGAAACCGTCGTTGTTTTTAAAGAAGGCGTACCGGTGGCTTTCGACGCACCTGTCGACATGACGCCACTCGAGATCATGCGAGTAGTCTCCGGTGGCTGAAGCCAACTTATTTTAAAGAATGCACTATGAAGCTTTCTCCAAGCTTAGTGTTCTTAGAAATTTCCAAATATTCATTATGTGGTAGCGCTATACAGATGAGCGAGCGGCCATGTACGACGTATATAAGATCAGAGAGGATTTCAGCGTCCTGAAAGAAGTCATCTATCTGGACAGCGCAGCGACCAGCCAGAAACCCAGACCCGTCGTCGAGGCTATGAACGATTATTTTTACAAATACTGCGGCTCATATGGCAGAGGAGCACACAAGCTAGCCCGGATCACCACGGAGAAATATGAGGATGCGCGAGAATCGGTCGCATCCCTATTAGGTATTCCCGCCAATAAGACGATTTTCACTAAGAACACGACTGAAGGCATTAACATGATCGCATACGGGCTCAAATGGAAAGCAGGCGATCACATTATCACAGGGGTCACCGAGCACCATAGCAACCTGTTGCCGTGGCTGCGCCTCAGGGATAGAGGCGTGGAGGTCACGGTCGTGAACTCGGACGAAAAAGGCGTCATAGATCCTGCCGACATCGAATCTGCTATCACCGATAAAACAAGGCTCATCGCGATCGGGCATATCTCAAATTTTTTTGCAGCCATACAGGACATTAACGCGTACGCGAATATAGCCAGAAAAAATAATATCATGCTGCTGATAGACGCGGCGCAGTCAGTCGGCGAGATGCCGCTGAACTTTTCACAGATCGGATGCGATTTCATGTGCGCGCCGGGCCATAAAGGATTACTGGGCCCGCAAGGCACTGGTATTTTATATATGAAAGACCCGGAGCAGGTGACGCCCGTATATGCCGGGGGCGGTACTGTGGAATCGGTCACGACAAACGGCTTTAGCTTCGATGAAATACCGTCCCGGTTCGAATACGGCACGCCCAACATACCGGGCGTAATAGGGCTCGGCAGAGCCGCGGAATATGTAAAAGAGCTAGGCCTGGAGAATATAGAGGCCCATGTGACAGGCCTATCCGAGCTATGCGCAAAGCGACTTTCGGAGATAAAGGGTGTAGATACCTACGGGCCAAAACACAGAGGCTCGCTGGTATCATTCAATGTCACCGACCTCAACTCACATGATGTGGCAATGATCCTGGATGAGACAAAAAAGATCTGTATCCGCAGTGGCGCAATGTGCGCGCAGCCTGCGCTGGCGCGAATATGCCTCACAGGTGCCGCACGCGCCTCGTTTGGCTGCTATAATACAAGTGAAGAAGTGGAAAAACTGGCATCCTCAGTCGAGATGATCGCCAGGACACTTGTGTAACCACGAAGTTCTCGGAGTCTCGGTTTCAACACGGAGACACTGGATGCGCGAAGTAGCACAAAGTTGTTTTTGTGTAAGCCTCCGGCGGCCAGGGGATTCTATTTTTATTGTGTAAGCCTCCGGCGGCTTACACAAAAACATTCACCACACACCGCACCTCAAACAAGGTCGCACAGCCGCCGGAGGCTTACACAAAAACACCTTAGTGCTACTTCGTGCTCCCAGTGTCTCCGTGGTGAAACCGAGACTCCGAGAACTTAGTGGCGAGCTTAAAGAATAATAAACTAACAATACGGTCTGTTAAGTGTCGAATTATAGTAAAAAAAGGTATTGGTATGTTTTATATACCAAACGCATTTTGAAGGGGTGTAGGCGCATGCACGGCCGTTTCAGGCCCATGCTCGAGACGTTCCTCGGCCCAGGTGTAGATCAACGTGTAGTATGATATGCGGATGAACATGTTGATCGTGGACACGAGCGATATGGCGGTGAATGCGAAGATCAGCGCAACAGCGAGCGCCAGTGTCGTATTTGCATAATTCAGTATCGTGAAGATACCTAAGGCAACGACTATAGATACGATGATGCCTACAAAGGCGAATATACCGGTCAATATACGGATACCTACTTCGCCGGCCCCGATCAACACAAGATTATTCTTGGCGATATCGAAAGCCTTTTTAAAGGAATCGGTGAAACCGTAGCCGCCGATCACGACGGTCGGGATCAAAAGCATGCTAGCGATCTTCCAGCCTTCATTTAGTGCATCCGCAAAAACCGTGGCTAAAATGCCTGCGAGCAAGCCTCTTCTATTACCCTGGTTCTTTAATGACTGGACGATCACGTTGATAATAGCGGCCACAAGCGCGATCATCAGAATAGTAGGCGCCCTCGCCAGTGCCATGCTAAAAGCCTTATTAAGCGAGGATCTACCGAACTTTACATGTTCATAAACGGCGTATGCCGTAGAAGCCATAAAGATGTAGCTGATCGCATAGCTCACGAACAGCGCGATAAGCAGGAAACCGCCGAAGATGAAGAAAGCGTTTCCGAACACGTTGAAAAGGACCAGCGCTATGACTACAAAAATGCTGACGAAAAAGCCGATCGCAACAGAAAGTAGAGACGGAAGCAACAGCTTAGGCTCCTCAATGACCATACGATAGCATTCGACGATATATTTAAACGCCTGGCCGATTGAATCGAATATTGACAACCACATCACCTGATATATTAGCGATTGTATCCTGATAATAAGTATTTAAATGTAATTGATAAGCGATCGAAGGGAAATAATTCAACTATAGTTTTATGATGCCAAAAAGGCAAAGTATATTTTTTAAGAGGTTAATGAGGTAAGCACTCAATTAATGGATTATTATTAACATATCCAGTAAACGATCGATGGTGTCATCATGCATGCGAAAGAAAAAACCCTGGAAATCAAGCAATGTCCCCGGCACGGCTTTTTCAGGGGAGAAGAATGCCAGTGTGGAAACCAGGGCAGGTTCATACTGTCAGGATATAAAGCTGAAAAGCTCGGAAAGATCATATCCGGAGCGTTACGGCATTTCCCTCAGGAGCTAGGGCTGCAGATGGATGAACGCGGATGGATCGGCATTGATGACCTGGAAAAGGCCATCAAGGCAAAATACCCGTGGGCTATGCGATATCATATTGATGCAATGTTCGATACCGATGAAAAGGGACGCTACGAAAGACTGGAGAATAAGGTACGCGCGCGGTACGGACATTCAGTCAATATTAATCTCGACTATCCCGACTCGAGGCACGACATGCTATTTTACGGTACGAGCGAAGAAGAAGCAGACCGTATTTTAGAGATCGGGCTGAAACCTGTGAACCAGCATTATGTGCATTTGAGTAAGTCCATAGAAGAGGCCGTAAAAGTAGCCTGTATAAGGACAGAGCACCCGGTGATCATTTCAGTGGACGCACGAAAGGCAAAAGAAAAGGGTATCGTCATACTGGATGCGGGGCCTGTTTGTCTGACGACGCAGGTGCCGCCCGAGTTTATTCGCATTGAATAAGCGATCCATTATTTTTTATTATCTCGAATTTTTTACCTAACATCTGTTCTACAATACATATATTTGTGGATGTATGGCTTGATATACTACTAGCCAGTATCCGTGAGCTTCCTTTTGCAAGGCCCATGAAAATAATAAGCTGGTCTGCAAGATGCTCATCTACGGCAGCGCCCGTACTGATCTCATTATACATAATTTTCGCGGCGGCGCGCCCGACAGTTTCTGCCGGAATACCGCGCTCACCAAGCGAACTCGCGCCCATGAAGCCACGATATAAAGTAATACTGGAGCCAGTAGATGGTTCCTCCCTGACATCTATAGCTATGTCGCCCACATCCAACCCTTTAGCTTCTAAATATTCTTTTGCAGCCTTAGCCTGCCTTTCGGTAACATGAGACGGCAGTCTGGAAGAGGCGGATATGCCCATTATTTGTCCCTTTGAAGGAACACTGATATCAGCTCCATGAATAGCACATGGATCTAATGTGATGATCGCTTTTCCTTCGCCCCTGGGGAAAAACCCTCTGTGTATCAAAGAAGCTGTAATGTCCAGCCCAAAAAGTTGCAGCGCAGGTAATGTCACATATTTAAAATAATCGTAGGGCGGCGACCACTTCACATCCGTGCCCCCGGTGATCTCGAGAACGATCTTGCTCGAGGAGAAACATGCTATAGGAAGCACACTTTGCAAAACTAGAGTAATACTGCCTGCCGTACCCATGTAGAGCTTATGATATCCCCCTGCAATAGCTTCAGGTATAAAACGAACCTCTGTTGAGCCCAATGCAAGCCCTTCGATCCTGGCATTACATAGCTTTCCGGCTAGCTCGATCGATTTGATATGCTGTGTGCTAAGGCCTGGCTTTGGACGGCCTTTCCTGATATTTTTAATAGTCACGCCTTTGCCAAGTATGGCTGATATCGCTACGGCTGAGCGGAGTATCTGGCCTCCGCCTTCGCCGTAGGAGCCATCCACCTCTATGAGGTTCATAAAAAATAGTATGGATATTCTACTAGTTACATTTTACTAGAACATGCTACCGATCGACTTCAGCATATTGTTAATGAGATACGATATGTACGTAAGGCTCAATCCGGGAACGGCAACAAGTTCGACTGTAACGTTCATGTCTTTGCCCGGTATCACCTGGAAGGTCCCGGTATTATTCCGGTACCCGTCTCTTGATACGAGATACGTATATGAGCCATCCGACTGGTTCTTCAAGTTAACAGAGCCAATGCCGATATACTGCCCATTCACATAGATCAGCGAATCGTCCGGGCTTACTGTCATACGCACGTTACCGGTACTTTGAACAAGAGTCTTCGATATGCGGGTAGTATTTTCGGCCACTATATTAACCGAAAAGTTCTCATTGTGATAACCGCTCATCTGCAAGCTGACATCATGTACACCGGATTTTACACCGGTAAAGTTGTATGGTGTCACCTTACCCATGTCACTACCATCAATGAATATCTTAGCGCCTTCAGGATCAGATTGGATCTGAAGTGCCGAGGAATCTACAAAATCCACGTTCATAGAGACCGCATAATCATGTGTGACGTTAAGCATGTTCGGATAATATATCAAGAACTTATCCGATTGTTTTGTATAATCTTTACCATTTAGCTGGTAATCGAGCTTAACGGTATAATTTTCACTGATCGCGTCCTCACTTACGCCATTGAACTCGTAATAGCCATTCTGCCCGGTCGTTGTTTCCATGACGGTTGACAGGTTACCATTTGATAGCACCTTACTTAGCTGGATCGAAACTCCGGCAAGAGGCACGCCATTCCTTTGTTCTACGTATCCGTGCACTATGTTTACCTGTGGAACCGGCGCAGGATGATACGTTACGTTGGGGTTTAAGGTCAGAGGTACGTATATTGTTTCGGACGAGGTATCGTCACTAGCCACATGGACCGGATATTTTTGAGATGCGTAGGTCGTATTATTTGAATTATGCTCCGCCCATACTACATAATCACCGGTAGGCAGGTAGAATTGCCACTTACTTCCAACGCCTTCCGTGAAATATGTATACATCCCATTGTTAAGATATATTGTCGCGCTTACGGGAACGGCATAATTCTGGTCAGCCGTTACTACTCCTGTCATCCAGCCCATTCCGGATGGCGGGTACCTGAAGATCACGACATCCTCAGGAACTACCTGTAACTCGTTAACTGTGAAAAATATTGTCTTATCCGAATATGTGTTACCATTGGCGTTCAAAGTCGCTGATAGCCGATAGGTATGGCCGCCAGGTAAGCTATTAAAAGTGTATGAACCGTTAGCATCGCTGACCGCTGTCCCTAGGTTCTTGAACTCGTAGTCGACGATCTGCACTTGTGCTCCGCTGACAGGATCTCCGTTCTTATCAAGAACGCGACCGGTCACAGAGCCATAGATAATTGATGAATCATTTTGCGCCGAAGAAACCGGCATTAATGAAATGAGAATGATGAGAATAATAAATATCGAAATTGGCTTAAAGACCATTTTTAACATTTTTACCACACGCGAAAAATAAAAGGTAAGGGGATTTTTACATCCCCTTAGATTCAAGCGTTTAGTTCTCCTTCCTCGCGATCAGGTAGGCTACACCGAGTAAGCCTGCAAGTGCGAACAGAGCCTCAAAGCCCGGGGTGGGCGTTGCGGTCACGGTCGTGGTTGCAGTTGCGGATGCCTGCGTGGTCGGGGTCGGGGTGACAGTTGGCGTCGGCGTGCTTGGTGCCATGTATGCGTAGTCGGGTATTGCTATGTTGTGCGTAGCTGTACCGATTTCGCCATTGAAGTTCTTTGCACCAGCGATGCTTGTTGCCGTGTTCGGGCCGAGTACGAAGACTGCGTAGTATACGTGTCCTTGTTTCTCAGCGGTCACGTTGTATAAGCCCCAGGGGACACGGTAGTAGGTGTACATACCGACTGCTGCCGTCCTTCCATCGTTGGACTGCTGCGGGTTCTCCGGGATCTTTACAATGCCATTGTTGTCATACTGCTCTGCTACTGTGCCGTTCTGTACAGCATACCATAAGGTAACGTTTGCGTAGGGTATACCGACCTTGTTCTGGTCAGTGATGATGCCCGACACAGTGCCCCAGCCTACTACGTAGACTACGGTGCTGTTGGAGATGACTTCTCCGTACATGATCGACGAGTTAGCAGTTATGTTGACCATACCGATCGTCTTGTTGGACGTTAAGGGTATTGTCGCCTGACCGTTCAGGTCCGATACGTTCGTCTTCACGGCCGGTAAGGTCGCGACGGTGTCGTTGTCCGACGAGAACTGTATCTTAATGTTTGACCTGTGGTACGGCTGACCGTTCAAGTATAACTGAGCGGTGATGATCGACGTGTCGCCACCAACCAGGATTGTGGATGGGTCAGCGGTCACATAGATTGCATCGGGAGGCGGTACATGCAGAACAATGAATCCCGACGAGGTCGAGGACTTGTTCAGCGAGTAGTTGTTGCTCCTGCCGTAGATCGTCATGTTGTCGGTCAGCTGAGCGCTCGCATCAGCGAATGCCCATGCAGTGTCCGGAGTCAGGACGATGTTGTCAAAGACATACAATCCTACGAACGGCTGTGAGCTGCTCGTTGGTGCAGTCATGTTGTAGATTTCGCCATTCGAGGCGTTCCTGACGTGCAGAGTCACGGTGATGCCACCGTAGCCAGTGCCGTAGGAGTCAACAACGTAGCCAGTCCATGATGCAGTCGGTGCCCTGAAGTAGATCTTCACGGAGCCGTTGATCGATGGGTCTGCTGCATAGTATGCCCAGATCGTGGTGTTGTTGCCGCCCCTTATGTCAGGTACCCAGCCGTACTGGATCGTGGCTGCGCCATCCTTGGTGGATACGTTGCCGGATGTGATACCAGTGCGCTGTGTGAGGCCGCCGATGTTGTTGCCACCAGTCGTGCTGTTGTAACCATAGAAGCTACCGTTGTAGTAGTTGGTCGTTCCTGCGCTCATGTCTCCTGTCGGCTTCACGCCACCCCAGCTTGCCTGGTTGGTCATGTTGTCGATTGAGAAGAAGACCGGTGTGCCATCGCCGACCTTGTTTCCAAGGGCGTCGTAGACATATGCAGTGATCTGTATGTTGTCTGCAGAGTCAGATACAACGTAGTTCCTCTCGGCCGTTACTGTGATCTTGGCCGCCTTGGTGAATATGACGACTGATGTGGTCGATGTTGCGCTGCTCTGTACGCTGAACGCGTGTGAGTAGCCTTCACCGAACGGGCTGAGGTTAGCGTACATCATGTAAGCTTCTCCGGATGCAGGTCCAGATGCTGTTACAGCAGGTGAGACCACGCCCCCGTTAACGGTCGCGTTAACGCCAGTCATCTGGTAGTAACCCATTGCATCGGCGGTTACGTTAAAGTATTCCTGGCTATTATTCGATGCGTTGACGATCGATACATAAGCCCCACCGAGACCTACAGTCGTGTTCTGGGTGGTAACCCTACCAGTAACTGAACCCGTGCTCCAAGTAGACGGCATTGCAGGGTAAGAGTTTGCGTTGACACCCGTGCCGAATGTAGTTGGATACGAGGCAGTTGCGGCTGGTAATGCAACGGCAATAAGTGACATTATCATTATTGCTGCTAATGCTGCCTTAGTATTAGTTTTCATTAATTCAACCTCCCATGGTTGTGTCTATCGAGCAGATATCACGTCTGGATAAAACAGTCTTGTTTTATCACCATATGCCAGATCTTCGACATATGCCGAACTTGACATCGCTTCAATCAAATCCATAGATACGGATTATTGGACATACATTAGGTTGTACCTTAATAAATCTTTTTTGGTCATTCCCCTATATTAAAAACGCTTGTAATCCGATATTAAGATAGATGTACTGTAGCTGTTAGTCATTATTATCCTTGCGGTTTTTGAGCATAATTAATGGTCGGCACAAAAAGTGCTTACAAAAGCAGTAAAAATACCATATACGACAATTGACTATTTACAATAAGCAGATCATAGCCAAAGGGAAAATACCATTAAATATATGTGTATTGCAACCCTCTCGAATCTGCTGATAACATGAAGTACGCTGTGATTCTAGGGGATGGCATGGCCGACTATCCTGTAAAAGAGCTTGGGGACAGGACACCGCTAATGTGTGCGAACAAGCCCGGCATGGACTTTATAGCACAAAATGCCGTAAGCTATGGGCTCTGCCAGACCACGGTAGAAGGCTTGCCAGTCGGGAGTGACGTAGCAAACCTCTCGGTCATGGGCTATGACCCTACTATATATTATACTGGCCGCGGCCCCCTTGAAGCCGGAAGCATGGGCATACCATTAAAACCCGAAGACATTGCGTTCCGATGTAACCTCATCACCGTCGAGGATGAGTGCATAAAGGATTATAGCTCTGATCATATCTCAACCGAAGAAGCGCGCCTGCTGATGAAGTTCCTGGACGAGCGGCTGGGATCCGATACGATACACTTCTACCCGGGTATCAGCTACAGGCATCTGCTAGTCATGGAGCATTTTAACCCTGACACAATATGTATTCCTCCGCATGATGTCGTGGGCGGCCCGGTGCAGGATAATTTGCCAAAAGGCGAAGGCTCCGGGCAGCTCATCAAGCTGATCGCGGAATCGCAGGAAATACTCGAAGACCATCCGATAAATCGAAAGCGAAAAGCTGAGGGCAAAGGCATGGCGAATTCCATATGGCCATGGGGCCAGGGAAAGACGCCACTCATGCCATCGTTTAAAGATAAGTTCGGGATTGATGGCGCCGTGATCTCCGGCGTAGACTTGATCAAAGGCCTGGGGGTCTTCAGCGGGCTGGAAGTGATCAATGTGCCCGGAGCCACGGGATACCTGGACACTGATTACGCTGCTAAGGCCGAATACGCGCTTAAAGTACTTGAAGAAAAAGACTTTGTGTTCATCCACGTGGAAGCGCCGGATGAGGCGGGGCACGAAGGCCTCAGGGACGAGAAGATCCGCGCCATAGAGGAGATCGACAATAAGATCGTTCGCCGGATGCTGGAAGGCATGAAACATTTCGGCGAGTATCGCATGATGGTCCTGCCGGACCACCCGACGCCGCTCAGCGTGAAGACGCACACCAGGGATCCGGTACCGTATGCCATATACGACTCCCGGTTCGCAAATAAAAGCGCAAGGACGTATGATGAGCGCTCGATGGCCGACGGTTTGTTCATAAAGCCGGGTCACCGGTTGATGAGCCTATTTATAAATGAAATACTATAACAGGTAATCATATGGATATCGTCAGGGTCAAAGCGTCCGCCACGTCTGCAAACCTGGGGGCAGGTTTCGACGTGCTAGGCATAGCTCTCTGCGAGCCCTACGATACGATCGAAGTCGAGCCGGCAGATCGGATCACGATAGAGGTAACCGGCCGTGGCGCCGATTCCATACCGCTGCAGCCTGAGATGAATACGGCCGGCCTCGTGGCACTGGAAATGAAACAAAACGTCCGCATCAGGATAAATAATAACATTCGCCCGGGGAGCGGTCTTGGCAGCAGCGCTGCTCCGGCAGCGGGCACGGCGTTTGCGATTAACGAGCTATTTTCACTGGGCTACACGAAAGAGGAACTGGTGCGCATCGCGGCCAGGGGAGAAGTGGCAGCTGCCGGAGTGGTCCATGCGGACAACGTCGGGCCATGCATCATGGGCGGCCTGACGATCGTGAATGGCATACATGCGATGAGCGTCGAAATGCCCGAGATGAGCGTCGTGGCTGTGCTGCCCGACATTATCGTGAACACTAAGGACGCAAGGAACATACTGCCTAAGATGGTACCGCTGGGCGAGATGGTCCAGAACGTAGGCAAGGCCTGTACGCTAATGGCCGGCGTGGTCAAGAAAGACCCGGTGATGATCGGCAACTCGCTCCTGGACACGTTCAACGAGAAATATAGATCAGCGTTGATAAAGGGCTACGCGGATGTTAAGTCGAGCGCCATGAAGTGCGGCGCCTATGGCGTGGCCATCAGCGGATCGGGGCCGACAATGATCGCACTCTGCCCGGCGGAGCGTTCCGATGCGGTCGCCCGAGCCATGGTAGAAAGCTTCGAGAAAGACGGCGTCGGCTGCGAGTCATACCAGACCAGAGTAGGAGAAGGCGTACACATTATATAGTTGAAAATGGCCTATATGTGGAATGTGCTGTGACAGGTGAAAAACAATGGAACTGAGGGATATTATTATTGCAATGATCGCCACATTTGTATTTCTCGTGCTCTTAGCGATCGGCATCACGTTCATCATAGGCAACTCAGCGCCGAGCCCGACACCCACAGTTTCGCCGGATATCTCGGCTACCGCGAGTGTATATTCGCCGACGGGCACGTACGAGATAGTCCCTGCTGACAGTACCACGCCTACAAACCAGCCATCCGGTAACCCGAAGCCGGTGCCTACGGCCAGCGGCCCTGCGATCACTAGCGCTACGATCACGGACCATGGGACAGATAAGGATACTTATAAGAGAGGCGACACGGCGACGGGCTTTGTAGCCCTCAAGAATACTGGCAACACTGTCATCAACAACGTGGTCATGGATGTCTCCGTGTCCAAGTCTATCTCATTCATCGGATTTGTAAAAGTCGGAGGGACGACCTACCCGTATAGTAGTGAGAACATCCGGCCCGGAGAGACACGCAGGATCGAGTTCTCTACGGTCATACCGTCCGACTATAAAGGCATCTCTACGGCCGGCGACTTCGAATTCGAAGTGACCGTGACGGCGGAAGGCACCAGCGCCGGCAGCTTTACACAGGCGGTAAAGGTGCAGTAATGGCCCTCGCTGAGATCGAGCCTTTTCGGGAGATACTCGCCCGGCCATAGGCTATTTCTGGAATATGCCGGCACGAAATAAGGCTATTACATTATTTTTTACTTCTGCTTTATCCATCAGACCCATATATTGCGTAAAAATATGAAATAGATTAAAAACTAAGGAATGAATCCTGTTTTTGTGGGCGTTATGGAAAATTACTATAATCTGATTGTTGCAGTATCGCTGGTCATGTTAGGCTTTATCATGGCAGCATCTAGCCTGGCGACAGCATACGTGATCCCGACGGAGTTTTCGCCTGACTTGTCTCAGGCGCTGGCCGTGGATATGGTGATGCCGGTGACTGCGGCGAGCACGATGAATGCAGAGGTCGTCAATTACGGGACCGATAAGGACACCTATAACAGAGGCGACACGGCGAAAGGGTTCATCACGCTGAAAAATACCGGTGATGCAGACATCAACGATGTGACGATCGGCGTATCCGTGGCAAGGTCCGTGCCCGTGCTTGGCATGATGACGCTGGGCAGCCAGGACATCCGGCTGACGGGCTTGAACATAAAGCCTGGCGAGACAAAGAACGCTGATTATTCAGTGGCAATACCGAGTGATTACAAAGGGCTTTCCACGGCAGGAGATTACAAAGTCAGTGGTAAGGTGACCGTGGGCGGTAAAGATGCAGGCAGCTTCAGCAAGTCTATAAAGGTAGTTTAAGCCCGATCATCAGCTTCCCAATTTTTGTCTTAATGGCTCAATTCGGAAATAACTGGCACTTTACTTCCGCTTTTATTTATCGTATCTTACGTTTTTATATCGTGTAGTTGAAAACAAAAAACCCAGTGCATAAAAAAATCACCTAGAAAGATTGGATAACGATTATAACCGCACATGAATATTATTGTAAGGTGATCGTTTTTGGGCAATACGGTAGTCATTGCGCCCACTACTCGTAACGAAGGCCATGGCAAGTTCGTGCTTGAAGTGGATGACGGAGGGATTGTTAAAAAAGGATATTTTATGAGCCTCGTCACGGTGAGAGGCTTTGAGAAATTTCTTCTGGGCAAGGCCATGGAGTTCGGGCCTATAGCTACCAGCCGTTTCTGCGGGCTATGCCCGCCTACGCATGCGACTGCATCCTCGGAGGCTATCGAGCATTCCCTCGGCCTGACGCCACCGGCAACGGGGCTGCAGCTCAGGGAGCTATGCAACATCGGCAATCATCTTCATGATCATCCGCTACAGCAAATACTCATCTTGCCGGACTTCGTAAAGGACGAGGGCAAAGATCCGGGAAGATATACTGCTGATCCAAAAAATGCGGCGCATAGGGCAGTATATTTGTGACGTGGTCGGCGGGGAGGCTATTCATTCACCATATATTCGTATCGGGGGCATGCTCAGTAATATAAGCGAATCAGCGAGAAATAAGCTCCTTGAAGATATGGTCGTGTATAAGAAGTACGCTGCCAAGCACCGCGCATTCATGGAAGAGGCTTTTGACTCCGTCGATGTCCCGGCAGGCTTGGGCGCACATAGCGAGCAAATGATGGCCACGGACCTTATTTACGGCCGCTCAGACGTGTTCGAGCGCGACTATTACCCCGGCTTCTCGGAAGTGCTGCCCGTCAACTATTATGGCGAGGCGGTGGGCGCCGAGGCCTGTACGGTCATCCCTATGATCAATGGAAAGATCATCGAGGTGGGACCGCTGGCAAGGCTCCGGAAATTCAAAGGAAATAAAGGAAACGGGACGATGGCGCTCAATATGGCCAGACTTGACGAAGTGGACATAAGAGCTGACAGGGCGGTTGAGCTGTTAAAGGGCCTGGACACACGCGCCAAAACTCTTAACGTACCGACCTCGGGCGGCGACGGCAAGCTGGGTATCGGCGTGAACGAGGCGCCCAGGGGCACGAACGTGCACATGGTACGCGTAAAGGACGCCAAGATCATCGACTACACGGCCATACCCGCGACCACGTGGAGCATCCCGGTCATGGGCAAGGCCACGGAAGGGTTCCATCACAAGTGGGCGCAATGGGTGATGAGGTCGTATGATCCATGTATTTCCTGCGCCACGCACATGATCGTCATGCATGAAGGTAAAGTCGTGGAAGAGCGAGTAATTAAGCCTTCGGACATTTTAATGCCGCTGGAGGCCACGCGATGAAGCCGAAGTTCGCCTACCTTCACCTGGGCGCATGCTCCGGATGCGAGATCTCCATGCTGGATAACTTCGAGCGCTTTTTAGATATTCTCGACATGGTCGACGTGGAGTACATGATCCTGCTGAAGGATGTGCAGAAAATACCGAAGGTGGACGTCGTTTTCGTCGACGGGGCGGCATGCCTGCAAGCAGAAGAAAGCGTGCAAGAGCTTCTTGAGGCTCGGAAGAACGCGGGCTATCTGGTGGCATGGGGAGGCTGCTCTTCGACTGCCTGCATCACGAATTTTTCCAGAGGCGGGCAGATGGCTCAGCCACAGCATGAATCATATCCGCCCATCAACCGGCTTGTTAAAGGTGGATGCCACTGTGCCGGGATGCCCGCCAGGTCCGGAGATGGCGTATAACATGGTGAAAGGCTATCGTGGACGGCGACGTTGATTACCTGAAGTACCTGGCGACGGATCACGTAGGCGGTTTCGCCTGTGGTTGTGATCTGATGAAGGATATCATTGAGAACGGGCTCTGTATCGGCTGCGGTGCCTGTGCAATGTCTTGCCCGACTCGGGCGATCTCCATGCACCTGGGCCGTCCTAATATCATGATGGAGCGGTGCGTGAAGTGCGGCGCTTGCTTTGCACAATGCCCCCGGAGCTTTTTGCCATTGCCGGGAATGAATAAAATGATGGAGGAATAGCATGGCGTACCAGGGCTTTGGAAAATACAGGGAGGTATTGACTGCACGGTCATCGGACGAGAGCGTCAGGCGCAGATGCTCAGGACGGAGGCACAGTGACGGCATTATTGTGCTATGCGCTGGACAACGGCGTCATTGACGGCGCAGTGATGACGAAAAAGGGCAGCGGATGGATGCCCGAGCAGCATGTGGCGACCACAAAGAAAGAGATCGTCGAATCGGCTGGCAGTATATACGCACTCTCGCCCAGCCTGTTTCAATTAAAAGAAGCCGTGCGAGAACGCGCACTCGATCACGTAGCATATGTGGGGCTGCCCTGTCAGATACAGGCTTTGCGAAAGATGCAGCTGTACCCGTTCGGCGCAAGAGGCGTAGGCGAGCGGATCGCGCTAGTGCTAGGCATCTTTTGCTATGAGAACTTCCCGCCCGAAGGGATGAGAGCCGTAGTCGAAGGGCTGTGCAATACACCGCTGAAAGACGTGGAAAAGATGCGCATCGCCATGGGCAAGTTCAAGAGTCGAGAATGACAAGATATGCGAGGTGCCATTGAAAAAGGCATCGCAATACATACAAGAAGGCGATCTTGTTTGCCCGGACCTGGTGTGCGGAGTATGCGGACATATCCGTCGGGTCGGTCGGCTCGGAGGAAGGGTGGAATACCGTGTTCATTCGCACATCGAAGGGCATGGAGTTTTTCAATAAGGCACGCAAGGCAGGCGTGATAGAGACGAAGGACATCGAGAACGTGAAGCCGGGCCTTAAGGTGCTGGAAAAGCTGGCGCTTGATAAAAAGGACAGAGCGAAAAAGAACATCGAAAAAAGGAAGAAGCTGGGCCTGTTCGTGACCCGCGACATATATTATTGAGGCTTATACGCGCTCATAGACTGTGTTGCGCTCCACGGGCACGCGCCCTATGGCTGTAATGTACTGGCAGATCTGTTCCTTTGACAGGTAATCGCCATGTGTAGCGCCGCCGGCCATGGAGATCTTGTCTTCCATCATTGTCCCGCCGAAGTCGTTTGCACCACAACACAGGACGACCTGGGCCAGTTTCGTACCCATCTTGACCCAGGATGCCTGGATGTTCGGTAATTCCCGGCCGAAGATGATGCGGGCGATCGCGTGTACCTTCAAGTCATCCATACCGCTTGCCCCTATCGACTGGTCGCTCAGGTTATTGTTCTCGTGTAAGAAGGTCAGAGGTATGAACTCAGTAAATCCATGGGTCTTCCGCTGGATGTCTCGTATGATCAGCATATGGTCTATGCGGTCTTCCCAGGTCTCGATCGTGCCATGCATGATGCTGGAGGTGGTCTTTATCCCCAGCTTATGCGCGTCCATGATGATGTCTATCCATTCCTGGGTGGATACTTTTTTCGGGCATATCTTAGCCCTGACCGAGTCCACCAGGATCTCGGCGGAAGCGCCGGTCATCGTATCGAGCCCTGCCTCCTTAAAGGCTGCCAGTGCCTGGGCGGGCGTCACGCCGGAGACTTTCGCCGCATAAGAGACTTCAAGCGGTGACAGCGCATGGAGGCTGATGTCGTACTTCGCTTTTATAGCCCTGAAGAGATCGCAATAATAATCGACGGTCATGTATGGCATGACGCCGGAAATAAAGCAGACTTCGGTGGCGTTTATTTTTTTGGCCTCGCCGACGCTCTCCATGATCTGTTCCGGGGTCATCGCATAGCCGATGTGGTTCCTGAAAGAGCAAAATTTACAGCCGATGACGCAATGGTCGGTAATGTCGACGAGCCTGTTGACGACAAAAGTTACCTCGTCGCCCACGATTTCTTTTCGCAGCCTGTCGGCTGTGTCGAACAGCTCGAAAGGATTGCCGTCCAGTAAGCGCATCGCATCTTCTTTAGTGATCTCGCCCTTAAGAGAGCGTTCATAGATGTCTTCCAGCATAGTTACCCCTGTAAGATGCCTAAATAGTAGGGCTCATAGATAATAAAACGCGCGTTTCAAACACCGAATAAATGGAAAAAAGGACTTGCCTGTATTTGCTCACGCGATCATATGAACTTGTACAGGGTAGTGCGCTGCCTGGGGTTGCGCCCGGCCTGCTTGATAATATCCCGCATCTCGCCAGGCGTCATGCACTCGCCAGACGTAGAGCCCGCGGTCCTCGAGATGCTCTCTTCCATGAGGGTGCCGCCGATATCATTTGCGCCACAGCTGAGCGCCACCTGCGCCAGCTTGGGGCTGAGCTTCACCCATGATGCCTGTACATTGACCAGGTCCCGGCCGAAGATGAGCCTTGCCAGGGCGTACATTCGGAGATCATCCAGCCCGCCGGCGCCCGCCTGCTTACCCGCCTTTATGAGCGACTCGCCGAGCGGGTTGTTCTTGCCCATGAAGGTGAGCGGCACGAACTCAGTGATGCCGTGTGTCTCGCGCTGTATGTCCCGGATGATGAAAAGATGGTCGATGCGATGCGCCCAGGTCTCGATGTGGCCGTACATCATGGTGGAGGTGGTCGGAATGCCAGTCCTGTGTGCGGTGGACACGACTTCTATCCATTCCTTAGTGTTTAGCTTATCGGGGCATATCTCGGACCTGATCCCGTCGTCCAGTATCTCGGCGGCGGTGCCCGGCATGGAGCATAGTCCCGCTTCCTTGAGAGCTTTGAGCGAATGCGCAACGGTGACGCCGGAGATCTTACTCATGTGGTAGACCTCCATTGGCGAAAAAGCGTGTATGTCGATCTCGTACTTACCTTTGATCGCCTTGAGCATGGAGACATAGTAATCTAAGTACAAATCCGGCTGTAAGCCGCCCTGGATGCACACCTCAGTGGCACCGAAGCGCTTCGCCCCGTCCACCCGTGCAAGCATCTCATCGGTAGTAAGATGATAGCCGACATTATTCCTGAAAGCGCAAAATGTGCATGTTCCCGTGCACTTATCGGTAAAATTGATGTTCCTGTTCACGACATAGGAGACATCGTCGCCGACCAGTTCCCTGCGTACTGCGTCAGCCGTATCGAACAGCTCGAACGGATTTGCTTTCAGTAGTTCTGCGGCGTCCTTTTTAGTGATCCTGCCCTCGAGAGAGCGTTCATAGATGTCGTTCAGCACCATATCCATCTTCACCAGCCAGCTTATTGATCAGGCTCTTTACTTTTTCCCCGTACCATCCGCGTTTTACGTATTTTGGATATACCGGCAGCCTTTCCCTGAGGTCCAGTCCCATGCCGCGTAGCTCGTCAAGCGTGGGCCACCTGCATTCGGGATTTATGTAGTCTTCCGTAAGAGGCGAGATACCGCCGATGTCTTCGGCCCCGGCCGCCAGGAAATCTTTGAGATGCGTCGTCAGGTTCGGGGGCGCCTGCAGAGAGATATCCTCGGGCAATATTTCACGCGCCATCTTTAATACAGTTATCATGTCCTCGACAGTAGGTGGCTCAATGGAGCCCATCCGTGTGTAAGGCTTCGGGACAAAGTTCTGGACGATGACCTCCTGGATGTGATCGTACTTTTTGTGAATATCCCGTATTGCTTCAAGCGACTTTTTTCTGTCCTCCCAGGTCTCGCCGATGCCCACGAGGATGCCGGTGGTAAAAGGTATGTGCAGCCTACCTGCGTCCTCGATGAATTTTATCCTCAGGGACGGCTTTTTTCAAGGGGCTTAACGCGTGAGCGGGAAGCTCGGCCGTGGACTCTAACATCAGCCCCATGCTGGCATTGACCGGCGCAAGCTTTTTCAGGTCATCCGTCGAAAGCACGCCTCCGTTGGTATGCGGGAGCACCCCGAGGCTAATGGAATCCAGGCAAAGGTCGTAAACGTAATCGGTGAGTGATGAGTAGCCAAAGCGGCCCAGGTCTTTCAAGAAATGAGCATCGCCCGGCGAGTCACCATAGGTGAACAGCGCCTCGGTACAGCCAAGCTCGGCTGCTCTTGAGAGCATCGCATGTACCGTATCCGGCGACATAATGTAAGCTTCGGGGGAGCCCACATCGCGGCGGAACCCGCAGTAGCCGCAATTGTTCCGGCACATGTTAGTCACCGGTATGAACACGTTCCTGGAATATGTGATGAAGCCCGCCATACTTGCAATAGTACAGGGCACATATGCTATTTATTTGTATTCATCGATGATTGAATGGACGATTTAAAGCCCTTTGTTCATAATACCCATAAATCGGCAGCCAGCGCTGATGAGCGTGCCCGCCGGTAAATAAAATAAAATTTGTTTGAAGAAACAAAATTAGAAATAAAAAAAATATGTGTGACTATGCCCGTTTGTTGAGCTTAGCCAGCCTGTCCACGAGGATGTCGAACTTGGTAAGGTCTATGTACCTCGATACGCCCATTGCGTATATCATGTACGAGATCGCGGACAGCGTAATGAACAGCGTCCCATAGCTGGACAGCGCCATTGCCGTGATGATGGAGAAATAGATGTGGGAGAAGCACATGATGCAGGCGCCGATCGCCAGCACGACCTGGGCTTCGAACACACTGCGGCCAAATGAAATAAGGATCAGGTTGCCAACCATTGCCAGGCATATGATATCCAGCACCGGATACGCGATACTGATCAGTGCCGCCATGCCGATACCATCCCTGAACAGGTTCGTGAAGGATGCGTAAGCTACGATGATCCCCGCGGTGGCCACGATCGCCAGGAAGACGATCAGCACATTCATCTCTACTTTTACACCCAGCTTCACGTTAAGCGACTTTGTCATATAATAAATGGCAAAGATGAGCGCCAGCGAGCCTATTACATAAAAAACATCGGCAATCGACGGATATGGTATGGGCTCTTGCATAGCCATGTTATACCATGTCCAGAAACAGCCGGCTATAAAATATGAGAACGAGCTTACAGTGAATGCCAGTATTCCCGCCCTGATGCGCAGGTTCTTGGACTTGATATAGCCTACCAGCGATGTGACGAAGAACATGAACGTGCCAAGAATGAGTAGCGAGTCACAAACCACGGTGACCAGGATATCACCGCTTGGAAGGAAACCCGTATAATTGATAAGCACGTACATCGCCGATACGAAGATGATGATTAAAACTGCGAAATAGTATCCTAGCGGTGAGCCTTTTTCTACTTCTGATAACAAGCCGAGCCTGCTATTGCTTACGCCTTCAGCCATTTTTTCGGTCATAATTTGCCCCCATTTTACCCCACTCGATACAAGCGTATAAGCGGCCATTATTTAAAGATTTACCTACTGATGCAAAACGGCTTGATGTAGTGAAAAGCAACCGTTTGTGGTTTTAGTGTCCAATCAAGGCTTGTGTTATTCTCAGTATGCGGAGTCACCCGGCCGTCGGAGGCATATACGAAAACATCTTTGAGAATATCCGTGAAGTCAGTGTCTCCGTGTTGAAACAGTGAGCTTCGAGCATTTTGCGAGCTTAGATATGCATAAAGAAAAAAGCGATTTTTATTCGGTGGCGGCGGACTGTCCGTGCATCCGTAAAGCCGCGATACTAGGGCTTTCCGGGTCGCGGACAACGCGGACGCGTCCCTTGCTTACGTCCAGGGCGGTGAAGGAGCGCAGGTACTTTGCGGCCTCGCCTTTGCCGTGGATATATAGTTCTGTAAGATCCGAAACTTCGTCGATGTCGCTCGACATGTTAAATGAATCAAAGAACGCGGCTTTTAGCCCCGCATCCTCGGCGATTCGCATGTGATCGAGGTAGCTGGCACCGTAGTAGTCCACATGGTACCGCTGTGGCAACTTAATGAATTGTACGTTTGTGCCGCCGCCCCTGCCGGGCGATATGACAATATCCGAGGGGTTGTCCAGCATGTCCCGAACGTTCCTGGCCGTCATCAGCGGAACGTCCGCCATCACGATCATGACCGGCTCATGCTCCGTCTTTAAAAAGTCATTCAGGGCGTCGTTCAGGTCTTTTTCACTGACCTGCACCTTCGCGTCATACTCGAATGGCCGTGTCGTCAATAAAACTACCTCAAGGCCCGCGTCGCGTAACGTAGCTGTAATGTCCTGCAGCATGAGCAGCGCGAGCTTAGAGCGCTCGTCAACGGTCAATAATGAGGAAAGCCTGGACTTGGCATTAGCCACTTTAAAGGGGACAACCGCCTTCATCAGAACATATCAAAAGCTTTGCATTATTAAATACTTTAGTAATCCCGAATGCCCCTAAACCGCCATTAGATTGATCGCAGATCGGGCCGATTGTTCGCCATATCAAAAAATATTATTATATAATATATGATGAATACAAAAACAAGCAAGCCATAATGTCATATTTTCAGTCTCGCGCACATTAGAAAAGGTATAAATGATATATGTGTGTTGTAGTTCTTGGTGAGGCCCTTGGTCATTTCAAAAGAAGAGATCAATCAAGTCATAAAAAAATACGACCCTAAAAATATCACGATGTGTACGATAGCCAGCCACTCTTCGCTACATGTCTTTAGAGGCGCGCTAGACGAAGGTTTCCGCAGGTGCGCCGTTTGCGCGAAGGGAAGAGAGGTCCCATACCAGCGATTCCACTCGGCGGACGAATATATTGTCGTGGATAAGTTCGCGGATGTGTGCGACGAAAAGATCCAGGAAAAGCTGCGAAAGATGAACGCGATCATCGTCCCTCACGGCTCGTTCGTAGCATATGTGGGGCTTGAAAAGATCGAGGACGATTTCCTCGTACCCATGATCGGCAACCGTAACATCCTGAGATGGGAAGCCGAGCGCGACCGGGTCACGAAGCTGTTCGAGGCGGCTGACATCAGGAAGCCGCTAACGATCAAAGGCCCCGATAAGATCGACCGGCCGTGCATGGTCAAGTTCCCCGGCGCCAGAGGCGGCAGAGGCTACTTCGTGACCGACACGCCGGCAGGGTTTGACGAAAAGATGAAGCTCATGATCAAAAAGGGATGGCTCGAGGAATCGGACAGGGCCAAGGCCCATATCGAGGAGTACGTCGCAGGAGACATCTACTGCATGCACTACTTCTACTCGCCACTGACCAACGAAGTCGAGCTGCTGGGCATGGACCGGCGCCACGAGGCGAACATCGACGGCCTGGTCAGGATCCCGGCCAAGGACCAGATAGAGGCGAACATACAGCCCACGTACGTCGTGACCGGTAATTTCCCGATCGTGGCCCGCGAGTCATTACTGCCGCAGGCATTCGCAATGGGCGACAGGCTCTCCGACGTCGCCAAGAAGATGGTCCCTCCCGGGCTGCTAGGCGCGTTCTGCATCCAGACCATGTGTACCGATAACCTGGAGTTCGTGGCCTTCGAGATCTCTGCGAGACAGGACGGCGGCACCAACACATTCATGAACGGCTCGCCGTACTCGTACCTTAGATACGGAGAAGGCATGAGCATGGGCAGGCGGTACTGCCTGGAAGTAAAGAACGCCATTAAAGCGAACAGGCTGGAAGACGTAGTTACATAGACGGAGCGGCTCTCCGTCTACTTTTTATTGTCTGTGTTTTTTTCAGGGTCCGGTTTCAGGGCTCTGCAAATGCAATATACGCACAGAGAATCTTTTTCTTTTATGTAAACATTTTTAGCCGGGCAATAGTATGCGTTATTTTCCTTCACGATCTTTCTGTTGTCGAAAAATGCGATATCAGAGGAGTGCAGAGGCCTTTTGGCTACGAAGACTAAATATGTCGATATGATCCGTACGTATTTCTTCAGCTGGTCCTGGCCCGGAGCTTGCGTGTCCATGTATTGCTCAATTTTTAATGTAAAATCTTCCAGATCATGCCGGTCGATCCTATGACCGGATTCAACGTGATCCAGGCTAAGTATCTCCATGAAAATGTCGTGATCATATTTTGACATGGCCTGAGATACGTCGCTGACATCAACGATGTGCTTCCGGGCCTTAGAGATCAGTTCCTCGGGAATGCTTTCTGCTTCGCGTTTCAATTCGCGAAAAAGCGCCTCTGCATCGATGAATTTACCATTCATATATAATACCTGAAGATCGCCAGTATCATTACTGGTACTTCTCGTAGCTGACGATCTCTTTCGTTGACTTTCTCGGCCTTGCCGGCGGGCTCTCGGCAGGGTAGCCCAGCGGCGTCATCGCGACGACACGTACCTCTTCAGGGACGCCAAGGGCTTTCTTGACTGCGCCCTCGTCAAAAGCGCCCAGCCAGCAAGTGCCCAGGCCTAATTCCTGCGCCTCCAGTATCATGTATGAAAAGGCGATGGACAGGTCCACAGTGTATGAGTACTGGCCACAGGGCATGATGGCCGATGCATCCACGGCGCATCCAACGAGCACCACAGGGGCCTCTGCCACGGAGCTTTGCCCGCGGGCAGCCGCTACGAGCTGCGCCTTTATCGCCTTATCCTTGACCACTATGAACTTCCATTCCTGCCGGTTCGCGGCAGAAGGTGAAAGCCTCCCGGCTTCAAGTATCTTTTCGATCTTGTGCTCTTCGACTTCTTTTGCCAGATATTTTCTGACACTTCGCCTGTTGCTGATCGCCGTAAAAACGTCCATGTGGATCACACCATGTATCGACATCGCTCGATTTTTACCGAACGTGACAAGTTATAGATATGAAGACGATGCATAAATATTGCTGTTAAATATATCGCCCTGGACCTGGCAATATTCAATTGTAAACGATTTGTCAGACAGCACATGTGTTTATAGAACATGTAAGGGAACTTTTATATATGTGCAATTGGCAATATATCTCACGGCCGGAAGTATACTTCCGGTTATAAAATGGTCGAGTTGGTGAATTGTTCTTATGGCATCGGATAAGATAAAAGAAATAAAAAATCTCGTAAAGAGTAAAAAAATTAAATATGTCGATTATAAGTTCATCGATGTGCCGGGCATCTGGCAGCATAAAACTCACCCGATCTCAGAGCTTGAAGACGATACATTTGTAAACGGATCGGGCTTTGACGGATCGAGCATCAGAGGCTTCCAGGGAATTGAAGAGAGCGACATGCTCCTAGTACCCGACCCGGAAACTGTATTTATTGACCCATTTATTACAGAGCCAACGATTTCGCTCATATGCGATGTAAAGGATCCCCGTGGCATGAAGAACTATGCTAAGGATCCCAGGAACATCGCTAAGACCGCTGAGAAATACTTAGCATCGACCGGAATAGCGGATACGGCATACTTCGGCCCGGAACTCGAGTTCTTCATCTTTGATGACGTCCAGTATGACGTGCTGACGCCTTACAAGGGCACCGGCTATTCTATTAACTCAAACGAAGGTATCTGGAACTCCAACTGCAGCTCACAGCCAAACCTGGGACACCGCGTAAGGTTCAAGGAAGGCTACTTCCCCGTACCGCCCACCGACTCGCAGGTCAACATCAGGAACGAGATGGTCGGCACCATGAACGATGTGGGCATATATGTCGAGCTACACCACCATGAAGTCGCGACCGCCGGTCAGGCTGAGATCGACATGCGCTTCGACTCGTTAGTGAACATGGCGGACAAAGTCATGAAGTACAAGTACGTGGTCAAGAACATAGCCGCAAAGAACGGCAAGACCGCGACCTTCATGCCTAAGCCTTTATTCGGCGACAACGGAAGCGGCATGCACGTCCACCAGAGCTTGTGGAAGAGTGGCAAGCCCCTGTTCTTTGACAAGAACGGCTATGGCCTGCTCTCAAAGACCGCCCTGTACTACATCGGCGGCCTGCTGAGCCATGCTGATGCATTAATGGCATTCTGCGCGCCAAGCACCAACTCCTACAAGAGACTGGTACCGGGCTACGAAGCACCTGTTAACCTGGTGTTCTCGCAGAGGAACAGGAGCGCCGCAGTGCGCATACCCATGTACAATGATAACCCGAAAGCCAAGCGTATCGAGTTCAGGCCACCCGACGGCACCGCGAACCCGTACCTGGCATTCGCAGCCATGCTCATGGCAGGTATCGACGGTATCAAGAACAAGATCGACCCGGTCGCAGAAGGCTTCGGCCCGATGGACAAGAACATCTACCACCTGTCTGACGCAGACAAGGCGAAGATCAAGTCCGTACCGGGCTCGCTTGGCGAGTCGCTCGCCGCGCTGGAGAAGGACCACAAGTTCCTCACCAAGGGCGACGTGTTCTCCGACAGCTTCATCCACGAGTGGATCGACTACAAGCAGACGATGGAGATCGACCCGGTCAGGATCAGGACCCATCCGTACGAGCTGTACCTGTACTACGACGCATAAACCGGTGGCATATTGCCACCCGTTTTTCTTTTTTAAATTCTAATAAAAGTATTAGGCATTTTATTGATTCGCTAGAGCAATAGCCATAGGGAATTTTATTTCTGGCGACCTGCGTCCGATCTCTGAGCTTTTACTGAAAAAGTCGCTACGGTTTCTTGCGGATCATCTGCACTTTTTCAGTCATGATGAGCCCGTACTCGACCAGCTTTTCCACTTCTGGCACGATGGACATGATGCGTTCCTCGGTGTCCACCACGTCGATCACTACAGGTAAATCCAGGGAAAGCCTGAATACATCCACAGTCTTGAGCTTTTTCTCATGGCCAAATCCCATCATGCCCCGGAACACCGTGCATCCGGGAAACCCCTTGTCCATGAAGTATTCGACCATGTACTTATATGCGGGCCGGTCATCTATGCTGGCTGTCTCTGAAATGTAGATACGAAGGAGCATCCCGTCTGATAACATACGTCTTACCTCGTGAATTACCTATTAGTTACATCAATATCCGATAGCCTAAATAAATTCCCAATAGACCGCCGCCAATATTCAGCAGGATGTTAGTGAGAGCAGTATAATAATCCTTATCTTCCAGCATGCGGAATGTCTCGAACCCGAACGTGGAGAATGTCGTGAATCCGCCCAGAAGTCCGGTGCAAAGAAATGCATATGTCTCATTATCTGGATTCATAAAGGCGATCGCCGACAGCGCGAAGCTGCCTGTAATGTTCACGATCAGCGTGCCAGCGGGAACACCCCTGATCGGGCGTATCTGTGAGATCAGATACCTGAGGATGGCGCCCATCGTCCCTCCGATCCCCACGAGAATTATTGCTTCCGTAGCGACCCTCCTGAGAACTTTATGGCCGCGATGCGGCCCAGGAATATGGCAAGCAGGCCAAGTACGAGGCTCAATACTACGTTAAGGATCGCGGCCTCGGGAGATGAATGGAACGTCTGATAGCTAAATGTTGAGAAAGTGGTAAAAGCCCCGATAAAGCCTACCCCGTAGACAAGCCTTGTATGAGGGCTGAACGCGCCTATGTAGATGGACTCATACATCAGGAACCCTAGAAGGAAGCAGCCGGCCACGTTTATTAAAAGTATGCCGGGAAGGCCCGGTATCACTTCGTTGACCGCATACCTGGCGCAAGCGCCCGCAAACCCTCCGACGCCTATTAAAAGGTATGGCTCAAGTTTGCTGGGTATGGCTAAACGCTCCTGTAAGCTTTCTCACTTTCATTGATATGCGAGAACATAATAAGCCTTTTGATATGCCGTATAGCCCAGTATTGAAACTGTATATGAAAAACAGGTGAAGGGAAATAAAAAAAATAACGAGAAAGATGAGGGTTAGACCTTCTCGTTATCCTGTGCCGTACCCTCGGCCGGGACCTTCTCGCTTACGACCGTTTTCTCGCTGATCAGCGTCTTCCCGTTACCGTTATTATCGCTCTTGCTGATCCATTTTGCGAGGATCGCGTTGAACAGGCTTGCGCCTTGATCGCCGCTTCCGGTCACCAGCACGTTGGGCGTGATGACGATCTTGCCGTTGGCGACCTCCTCTATTAATTTGAGCGCAGCAACTCGTTCCGCCCCCAGGACGTCGGTCTGGGCATGATACGCGGAAGCGATGGCTTTTCCGACCTGTTCCTGCTCATAGGCGCTACCGTCGGCTTTTGTCTTCGTGGAGTCCCTGATACCCTCGGCTTCTCTTCTCAAGGCTTGTGCGTTATCCGTGGCAATATCGATCGATAGCTTGGCAGCGATGACGTCTGTCTGCTTGTCTGCTCGCGCGGTCTTCTCCGCGACCGCGATCCGCTGCTCCTGTGCCTTTGCCTCTTCCTCGTACTGCTTCTGCTGCTGGACGGCGATCTCTTTTCTCGTCTGCGTCTCCAGTAATTTTTCATCTACTTTGATGTAGGCGATGAGAAGGCCCTGGACTTCGACATGATATTTACAGAACTCCCCCCGGGCTTTTTCAAGCGACTGC
This sequence comes from uncultured Methanocellaceae archaeon, assembly GCA_963780665.1. Classification (GTDB taxonomy): domain Archaea; phylum Halobacteriota; class Methanocellia; order Methanocellales; family Methanocellaceae; genus Methanocella. The sequence goes on from CAWACJ010000005.1 coordinate 150,021, forward strand.
ATCTGAAGTTCAGTACGGCTGTGGACAAACTCCATGGCCGCTTTATTTCCCGCCTCGTTCCTGAATGAGCTGTCGATCAGCGGATGGGCGACCTGCTCGATAAGATTCGAGACGGTGCCGAATCGCGCAATGACGAATGGCGCATTCGCGGGAGGGATACGGATGATCAGCCGGACATCCACGTCCAGCTGGAAGCCGTCCTTCGAAGTGACCTTGAGCTGGTTGAACTTAAAGAATTCCGCGACCTTTTCAGTCTCCTCCTCCTGTTGCTTCGCGTTGAGCACCTTCGTTTCGGTGACACCGTCGCGCGACGCCCAGTCTATCGTAATGGCGCTCGTCGGGACGAACTCGGGCTTGTAGGCGATCTGGTTCAGGTTATACTTACCCGGCGCGACCGGATCCTTCAGGATACCACGTTCACTCTTGCTCGTTATCAGAAGAGTCTCGACCGCTTCCGGGAGAGTCTGGTCCAGCCCGCCATCCGTGCTAATTAAAGGAGCAATGGCCGGCTTTGTTAGCTCTTTTCCCACGCTCGAAATGACCACGGCCACATAGCCGGGAGGCACGGTCGCTACATCTGACAGGTTCACCTCGAACAGTAGCGGGTTGATGTAATATTCACCCGGCTGCAGCGTCTCCAGTTGAGGGCCGCGATGCCCACTATTATTGATGAATGCCTGGCCATCCTGGAAATGCTTATGGTCGCCCGTCGGATCGGGTGCGACGATGTACCCGGAGGGCAGCGGAATACCGTCACGGGCTAGTACGACGCCGACCATCTCCTTTGGTACTTCAGTGGCCCTCATGTCCTTTATCTTAAATACCTGAGTGTTAATACGATAAGTTCCAGGCCTGAGCACGGATATCTGCGGCCCTTTACAGCCACCGCTTTCGAGGAAAGCTTTTGCGTCCTGGAACGCGCTACATTCCACTTCGTCCCCGAGCAGCCTTCCGGTAGAGATCGGCCTGCCGTCTATCGATTCGACGATTCCTATGTTCCCCGGGTTGATACATGTGACGGGATACCGCCTGATCTTCCAGATGATCGGTATCCTCCAGTACAGTCCCGGGAGCAAAGTATCTGCCTGCAGCCCGACTTCCCCGTTGGTCGCTATGATCTGTCCTTTTTGTAATTTTTTTCCGAGCATATTCTTAGTGACTATACCGACCTCATTATCGCGTATCAGGGCAAATCCCCGCAGGATAAATATTGCAAGTAATAGGATGATCCCGATCACTAATATGGTAAATAAAATATCTTCGAACATCTCAGTCACCCGGGCTTTATCACCCGGCCCTCACCATATAATGCTTTATTCCTCAACCATATTATACTTTATTTTTTCTAATTAGAAAATTCACTGTATATCTCGCGCGTCCTCAAGACGCACTATAAAAGCCAATATCCGCTATTAGCCCAATGGAGCCTATAAAAGCATCAGAAAATGCATTTCATGACCTCGGATCTTACCCGGGGACATTCTCATACTGCATTATGTAAGTTCATGGAATATATGATCGAAGAAATATCGACACATCATCGAAGATTTATCGATGTACAAAAAGAACGCCGTTAGACACAAAATAATCAATATATGCCTCGTGGCGCTCGTATTTATTATCATATGCCCGTAAATATTGATATAATCTTGTAGACGCAAATTTTTCATTTTTCGTATAAAATCGCATTAATTTTCTTATTTGCCCTATTTTTATAATAATAAATTGCATAGCATTATATACCTCTATTCTAATCTTTGTCTAATCAAGCGATGTGTGCATAATAATAAACTGCGCAACGTATCGCATGCCATCTGGGGCTAACACAGAAACCCTCTACCGGGGTCTCTGCGAAAAAGGGTGGCGCTACCGGCGATCTCAGTGTAGTTCAGACTAAAAAATGGTGGTGACCGTCCCATGAGCAGATCGGAATACGTAGGGGGTCGCGAAAGCGATTTTCTTTCTCCCGCAAATAAGATAGGGAACTTCAGCTATCATGATGCCATACCAGTTCTGTATGACCTGGCTCTGCTGGCTCTAATAGTATATGCGTCGAACCTATTGTATATTATCACGCACGAAATGGGCCATGCTATTCTGTGTAGCGCTACGAGTGGAAAGGTCCTGAACGTTTTTGTGGATTACCTGACACTGAGTGGTAAGACCACTTTCCTGGGCGGGAACAGTACACTGACCGCGGCCGGCGGGCTCATCGCCGGAGGCATACTCAGCGTATTTCTTTACCGGTCCGGCATGTGGTCCGCACAGCTCGCATCCGCTGTCATCGCGTTCCGCACGATGAGCGAGTGCGTCCTGATCATGCCCGGAGCTGACATAACGTTCCTCAAAGGCACTTACATCGCGCCCTTGATCGTAGGCATAGTCATTGTTTGTGGATATATCACCTATTCAGGCGCGCTAAAAGGCCTGGGAAGAAAAGTGGACCTGATCAACGCGGTCGCTGTTGCCCTAGTCGCCGGCGGAGTCTGTGCCGCATTCATGTTCCTGTGAAGGAACATAAACATTTATGAATCATACCATCCATGCTATTATAAGATGGGGCATGAATGAAAATAAAACAAATCCGACCGATGTAAATAGTCCAAATAAAAATCCGAGTATAATCATAAAAAAAGACGAAGGCTCGCATATCGGCTATTATCTGGCGTTCATTTCGATCATTGTGCTGATACTTGCGTATATCATCGTCAAGGCGTTCAACCTGTTTCCTGAAAGTGCATATGGTACATGGACAGATTCATTCAGTATTCTAGGCGCATTATTCTTTTTTGCCGCCTGCGCATGGGGCTTGAACCGCTCGGCGAACCTGAAGATCAGGGACGGCATGGTGCTGTTCTTGCTATGCGCTACATGTCTGCTTTTATATGAGCTGTCATGGGCATACTATAACATAATAAATCATAACATGATGCCATACCCTTCGTGGGGCGACATTTTTTATGTTGCCGCCCACGTGCTGATGATCATGGCGATCATACTGGTCACACGAGGCTTGCGGACTAAGCCGAAGCTAGACTATCCGCTTATTATTCTAATGATAATCGCCTCATGGATCATTTTAACAATCATCGTGCTGACTACTGGCCTTAACCTGGGCGAGATATATAGCAATGGGCATGTGGACATGGCCATGGTACTCAATATCGGCTACCCGGTGCTTGACGTGATCGCGCTGGTCATGGTCGGCAGGCTCCTGGAAGTATCCCAGGGCAGGAGTGTCTTCGAGGCACAGATGATGCTGGCCGTGGCAATTTGCATGATCAGTTTCGCCGACATATATTTCTCTATCACTTCGACTCTCGGCCTTTATGAGATAGGCTCGCTCCCGGACCAGCTATTCATCATCGCATACGTGCTTTTCGGCCTGAGCGTATGGCGATACGTGAACCTGACGCGCAGGGACATCGTGAAGGATGTGGCGAACCGGACGACAAGCGGAGATAAAGTAAGTAAATAAATTCGCTTTGATTAGAGCCAAGGTGAATACGACAAATATTTTTGTATAAACCTGCGGCCCCCTAAGGACTCCATCGGAAACTTACCATTTGCAGTTAGCACCGGGTCGCATGGCTGAGTGATGCGCAGATAATAATAAACGCCCCCTGGCGTCGGGGGCATAATAAAAACGGGTGTTATCTAGAACTTGAGCTTTTTAAACTCTTCAATGTCGTATGCGAGCCTGCCCAGTTCCTCATCCGTGATCTCAACGCGGTTCTTGAGCGCACGTAATTCTGCCGTCAGTTGCTTGATCCTCGCGTACATTACGTACATGATGATAAAGCAGAGGATGATGCCCACGGAAAGGAGCCCGATAAGAAGCTCAAACAAAGTACTATTAGTATCGAACATATCATACGCCTCCAAATAGTGACCGTGCTAGACGGTCGATGAATCCTTCTTTATTCGACTCTGCGCCTGCGGCCTCCGTGACCATGGCCTTAGAGCCTGCCAGCTTCGCCGCCAGCTTCTTATAGCCTTTTGCTGCCGGGCTGTCCGGGTACATGACGACGACTGGCGTCTTGAACGCAGCCGCTCTGCGGACACTTGAGTCCTCGGGTATGACCTCGAGCACTTCTGCGCCCATGATCTGACTGATCTTCTGGCTGGTGAGCATAGTCTTCTCCGCAGATGCCCTGTTCAGGACAATGCCGCCCACTGCACCGCCAACCATCTCGGTCAGTACCTTGATCTTGACCGCGTCGGCGAGTGACGAAAGTTCGGGGTTCACCACGAGCAATACCTCATCCGCGATCGCAAGGGGTATTACGCCATCCTTGCTGATGCCTGCCGGAGCGTCTATCAATATGAAGTCGGCGCCCGTGACAAGCTTGCTCATTACAAACTGCAGCCTGTCCGGGTCGGCGTTCTGAAAGCCCTGTAGCGATATGCCGCTGGGGACAACTTTCAGCCCTGTCGGCAGCTCGTACACAGCCTGAGAGATATCCGCCTTTCCGGCGAGTACTTCATGCAGTGTGATCTTACTCTTTTCCAGGCCTAGCACGAGGCCCAGGTTTGCCATGCCTATGTCGGCGTCCAGTATAATGGTACGCTTACCCAATAGCGCCAGGGCGGTACCCAGGTTCGCTGTTGTCATCGTCTTCCCTGTGCCGCCCTTTCCAGAAGCGATCGTATATACTTTAGTCATTCAACACATCCACCTGTATTTTTGCCCCACTGAGCTTGATATTATGATAGTCATGTTATGCCTTCCTGATCATCTCTATCAGGATCATTCGCCTGATCTCGGCTTCATCGTATACGATGCCGATATCCCTGATATGCTTTACGTACGACACCACGTCTTCCTCGTTAGGCCAGGTCTTGTCCGCGAGGAATATCTGGATGTCGTGCAGTATCCAGTCCCTGATCTTATTTTTTCGCTCTTCGATCTTTGAGTAAACTTTCTCCAGTACAGTATTCTCTTGGAAATAATAGCCTTTTTCCTTCAGGTGCCTGATCACGTCCATAGGGTCTATGGATACGAGCGCGCTATTGCCGATGATATCGTCTATTTCGGTGTCAAGGACCTCGCTGCTAAGCGACATGGACTTCGAGGCCTTGCGGATAGTATCCATCGGCTGAGGTGTTCTCGGCTCTTCCGCAATTTGCGACGGCACTTCTGGCTTCTTGTTGATCTTCGGGGTTGACTTCCCCATCGCCATGCGAATGCGGCGGGCCTCGTTGATGAGGTTCCGCACCTCCGTAGCATCGGAATCGAAGTATTCGGCGATCTCGTCTTCGCCGTACGCCTGAGTTCCGGCGACGGCGACACTACCTCCTTCGACAGCGACGATTTGCTCGCTCACTTCTGCCTCGGCTGGTTCCACGCTCTCGGGAATCGCCGCTTCGAGGTCAGCATACAATTTCGCTTGCTGCTCGTTAGCGATCTCCATGTACCTGGCAAGTGTGTTGTCCATGATGGACGATGCCTGCTCTTCGTGGAACACGTCGAGCAGCATGTTCATGAGCCTCGACAGGTCAAGCGATCCGTCCTGCCCCACTATACCCGATATGGATTCGGTGTCCACGGCTTTATTGAACCTGGCAAGCCCTTCGATGCCCGCCGTGTACAGGATAGAGTTCTGGAGTATGACATGGATGTCGCTCATATGTGGACCTCAGTTTTTCTTTTTGTTCTCAGACGTCACCTTAAGGTGTGACAGCTCTAGTCGTTTTAGCAATTCATCCACGTTGCCCACGAACTCGCTCTCGACCTTTTTTACGAAATCTATGTCCGCGTCCATGTCGCCTTTCATGGTGCTCGAAGACTTCACTTCGGGCACGGGCGTCCCGAGCCCCTCCACGCTATATGCCTGCCGGTCTGTTCTCTCCAGCAGTGCCCTTGCAGGTATGCCAATTTCATTTCTGGGGCCGTTCTCAGGCATAGGCTGAGGCGACTCAATGCGACGCGATGGCGTTATCCATGGCTTCATTTCCGGGACAGGCACAGGCTCGGGCTCGGACTTAAACACCGGCGCCGGAATTGAGTACCTGGGCTGATCCAGGCGAGGCCCGGGCTCCGGCCTGTGCACAGGCTCCGGAGCGGGTGATGTCGATACCCGGGGATTTCCGTGCAGGACTGACAGTATTAGTGACTCTTCGACACGATAGAATTCCGCATCCCCGGCGTATACCATGAGCGAGTCCAGCAGCGCTTTGCCGATCAATTCCGACTTTTCGGAATAGGCGGCTTCCGGTTTTCCCCTGATGAGCAGGATGTGGTATTCAGCGAATGCGCTGCCCGTCTTTACGGCAAAGATCACATGCCCCGTCTCATCAGTCCTGGCGCTCATGTATGCGCTAAGGCTTTCCACAGTTTCCGACTTCAGGAACTGTCCCCTCACTTCCGGCAGCCTACCCTGCCTGACGGGCGCTTCAGCCCTGGGGCGCCGCTGCTGCGCGGGCTCCGGCTGGGCTTCGCGCTTCCTTAAGGTCGGCATCATATCGACCCTTTGCGGCTGCACAGGCTGTTGCGCAGCCTGTTGCGCAGGTTGCTGCGCCTTCAAGGTAAACTCCTTGCAGAAGTCCAGCATGAGGCGTATCTGGCTATCGTTGAATGCGCATAGTTCCAGAATTGCCGCATCCTTAGAAACTATTGAAGTGATGAGCTGTAAGTCGCTATCCGGGCGATCGGTGTTGCCGTCTGACGTGAACGCGATCGCCGGCGTGCCCGACTTGTAGACTAAGACGCCTTCGACGCTCTCGCCGGGCTTGCTTATGAGGGAAGCCCTCAGGTAGCCGGTGAATGTGTTCTTCGCGAGCGATGCATTGATCTCGGCCAGGGACCTTGGCAGGCCATCACTCTTTACCGGAGTGCCATACGGTAGCTTCATACCATGTCCCTCACTGTATTCTGCACATTCTTGATGCTTAATCGCACGAGACCCAGGTTCCCATCCGCCTTGGCCAGCACGCACAGGAACATATCATCGATCGGAGCTATGATCACCTTATATTCGGGCGTCTCCAGGATGATCTGCTCGGCGCTGCCCAGCTGGAGCTCCGTCGCGATCCTCGTGCCCGAGCGCACGATGTCCTCGGTTGCGACTGCAATGTGCTCAAAGTCCACCTGCTGCTCGCCTTTCTGGAATATAGGGAAGCCATCTGCGACGAGAGCTGCCGCGACCACGCCAGGGAGAAGCAGGACCGTGGAAAGCATCGACTCGTACGGTACTGCCTGTCTTTCAATGGGGCCATCCGATGCTTCGACGGCTTCTTCTTCCAGTATGCCTTCGGGCTTTTCGTTGTTCATTGCCTGTCCGACAATGACCGAGTCGGGATAGGATTCCAGCAGCTCGGACTTTTCTTTTTCACTGTATGAATAGACCTTGAGTCGCGTCTCGTTAAGCGAAAGCATGCGCTCCAGCGCGTTCATCTGATACAGCGTGATCGTGCTCAGCATGTTGTACGCCGATGCAAGAACATTCCCGTCTTCTATCAGGATGAAGCCTTCGCTGACCCTGCCGTCTTCCACCCGGAAAACGTGTATGCACCCGCGGAAATTTTTACTGTATTCTCGCAGTACGTCCGGTATGGGCTTTTTCGTTTCGGCTATGAAGTTACCGTATGGGAGTTTCACTGATAGACGTCCTTGTTCGGATGTTCAATGCGCAATATCTGGTGCGATTCAAAGTGCTGCAGTTATGCGATCCTTGTTCTTTTTCACTTCATACCGTATCCTGCCTATGTTCGCGCCGGATTCGGCGACGATGGCAAGGATCTCATTTTCCGTTACCAGGGAAAGGATGATCGGGCCTTTCTCCAGCTCGACGATTACCTGCTCGAAGTTACCCTTGCCCAGCTCTATGCCCATTGCTTCCGACGTACCGACGCTGGTAGAAGCCATAGCTCCCAGGGCGTCCACGTCCATCTGGATGTTGGCCACGTGCTCGATGATGAACCCGTCCCGGCCAACGATCGCTGCGGCGTTAACGCCCTCGACCTTTGTCAGGTCGCTTAAAATCCTGTTTAGCATCTTTCAACCTCACGAACGATTTTTCCCTCAGAATCCATTACCCTTAGAACGAAGGGCATCTTACCAATCGCGTGCGTTGCGCACGACACGCATGGATCATAGGCCCTGACGACCATCTCGATGCGGTTGAGCAATCCCTCGTTCACATTATCCCCATGGATGAGCTTTTGTGATGCTTGTAGCACGCCCTTATCTATTGCACGGTTATTATGGCCCGTAGCCACGATAAGGTTTGCCTTGGTGATAAAGCCCTTGTCATTCACCGTATAGTCGTGAATGAGCGTGCCCCTGGTCGCCTCGACTACGCCTACGCCTCGCGTGTTCTTTACGCCGGTGACCTCCGTGCGGATATTCTTGCCAGTGATAGCCGGGTCCTGCAGAAGTGTGAGAGCAATCTCGCTGGCCGCGGTATACTCGATGACGCGCGCCAGGTGATACATCATGGATCCCTGCGGCGCCCTGCCGAACCTGGAGCGGAACTCGGCAAGCATCTTGTCCGCTTCCGGAGTGCCCATGGAATCGACCACGTTAACTCGCGCTAGCGGCCCTACACGATAGAATCCGCTGCCTTGCTTGAGCTTCGTGAACTTCATGTAGGAATATGACTCTGCCATTTCCTCGATGTAATTCAAATAGTCGGCACCCTGAAAATCACATATCTGTGCAGCGTTTCCATCCAGCACCCTGAGGTTGCCGTCATAGGTCTCCCACTTGCCGCCGCTGGTCATACCCATGAAATCAGACTGCATTAGACCCAGCCCATTGAAGATATCCGGATATTTATCGAACTGCTGCATGACGATTGGCCATGAGGCTTTTGATATCTCGACTGAGCGTTTTGCCATTACTTCCAGTTCAGCGCGCTTCTCGTTAGAGAGAGCAAATGCCATGCCGCCCGGAATGGCAGATATGGGGTGTATGGGCTTTCCGCCTATCTCCTCGGTGATGCGCTGGCCGATCTTCCTGGCCTCGACTGCCTGCGTTGCCAGCGTTGCGTTAGCCTTGACCAGCCCGGCGACATTCCTGAGCGCCGGATCCGAGTCCGGGCCGAGCAGGAAGTCCGGCATGGCCAGGTAGAATAAATGCAGCGAATGCGAGCCGATGAACTGCCCCATGTCCAGTAATTTTCTGAGCTTGATGCCCGTCTCCGGCACCTGGACTCCGAAAATGGCATCCACAGCCTTGGCCGACGCTAAATGATGTACGGTCGGGCAAATCCCACAAATCCTCGGGGTGATACGCGGCGCTTCTTCCACTGCCGCACCTTCGAGGAACTTTTCGAAGCCTCTCAGCTCCGTAGCGTGGAAGTGCGCATCCGCGACTTCGCCCTTATCATCCAGGTCCACGGTCACTGAGGCGTGGCCCTCGATCCTCGACAATGGTGAAATGGTGATCTTTTTCATAGGTGTCTCTCCTTGATGATGTCGGGTATCTTAGACACCGACTTGTTCTCCATGATCTTGCTGCCCATGACGAACGGGTATATCGTGTGCGGCACGTCATAAAGCTCTTTTTCGATTTCCGCCTGCGGCAGATCGGTCAGGTGCTGGATGCGCATGACCAGTATATTATATAGATCTCTACAGGGCTCGCGCAACACGTCTAGCGAGGGGCCGCCACAGCCATGGCACGCTACTCCGTGGTGCGTGCAGGTTGCATGGCATCTTCCGAAAGTCACTGACCCAAGGCATATGTAGCCCTGGCCCAGCAGGCACTTACCCTCTTCCGGCGTGCCTTCGTACCTGCGCTTGATCTTCCAGTCCTTTACCAGTTCCATGTTGCGGTCGCATTCCGAGCAGACCGACTTTTTGGCCAGTTCCGGCACGTTTCCTTCTAGGAGAGGCAGCAGTATCTGCCTCAGGAACGCTTCCTTCGGCGGGCATCCGGTAATATAATAGTCCACCTTGACCACGTCGCCCACTGCGTAGCCCCTGTATAATAACTCGGGTATGTCGTCCTTGGGTATCGTTTTAGACGTCAGCCCCGCGCTTTCGGTGTACACGCCGTTCAGGATCTCGTCCCTGCTGTGTATGATCGACAAGCCGGACACACCGCCATAACAGGCGCAGGTGCCGAACGCGATGAGTATTTTAGCGCGCTGCCGAAGCTTTTTCACGCGCTCCATATTCTCCTTGTTCCTGATGGCGCCCGCCACTATGGCAATATCGATGTTCTCGGGCGGTTCCTTTACGTCCATGAGTATGGGGGAATAGACGATCTCGGCTTTGCTTAATAGCTGTAGGATATCCTCGTGAATGTCCAGGAGCCCCATATGGCAGCCTGCGCACGATGCTAATGGTTCAGTTGCGAGCTTGATCATGTCCTCACCTCAAAATGAGCTTTTTTAAGCATGTGTTGGGGCCGACGTGTACGATCTCCAGCTTTCCGCGCTTGCCCGTGATCTCCTCGACCGCGCCGACCATGTAGCCGTACAGGCTCTGGCACAGCGGGCCTTTCTGGGACATTCCCTCGTGCCTCAAAGTTTGCCGGACGAGGCAATCCCTGAACACGAGATATATGAACGTCTCGCCATTTTCCGTGATGATATAAGAGTCCTTGTCCTTGGGCTTCCACAGCTCGAAGTTATACTGCCTGCCGAGTATCTCGGATAACTCCTTCAGTGCCTTCTCGACGTTATCGGTCTTGGGGAAGAACTTAGCCGTCTCGTGGCCCATCTTATTCCCGGCCCTGTAGACGACCGCATTGGCGCCGCTCCGGGCGATCTCCTCGAGCGAGCGTATGATCGTGGCGTTCAAGACCATCAGGCCGTGGAGCGCCTCCTCGTAATCGTAGATGTTGCCTTCGCAGTGCATCGGCATCTCTTCGGGCTTAACGGAGTGTTCCATCGACATTATACGAACCTCCGCAGCATAGAGCATACGTCCAGGTCGACGTAAAGGCGTCTCGATAAGTAGATGTCCTGGTGCTCTATCGCGTTTGCCGGGCAGATCTCATGACATGACAGGCACATCATGCAATCGTCCGGGTTCACTACACTGGAGCGCCCGTCTTTCAGCTCGTATACCTTCATCGGGCAATCGTGCACACACAAGCCGCATCCAATGCACACATCTTTGTCCAAGATAATGTTTACCATCTTTTTTCCCCATCCTCAACGGTTGGTAATTCTGTAATAGCCAGATATATAAGAAATAAATGATAGATTACTTAGATATATATCTATTCCTGATGCGTGGAAATTATTTCGCTGAAAATGATAAGTTAAATAAATAATTGACGATTTTCAATTAATTTATAGCTTAATAAGCGATGAAATGATAATTTTGTTCAAAATATTTATTAAAGATCATTCATTCATGCCATTTCAGGTCCCGTCGCTCTGGAGTAGCCCATATGCCATTTCCGGGATAATATTAATGTGCTATTTACGTTCACGACTCATCAATAGTTCGCGCCCGAAATCCGTTGTTTCATTTTTAGTGGCTGCTTTGTTGTCTGTACGTATGGAGAGACAACAAACCAACAACAAAACAAAGAGCTTACGATATAACCATGGAACAAGTGATCTCCGTGGAGAAAAGCGGTGCATTTCGAGAATCTCGTGGCGAATTTGGCCTGATCCTTGCCGAAACGTTGCTAGTTATTTTCAGCTTCTCATTTTTTTACTGAAGTGAAAATTAAATATTTTAATGTTAATTTTAGCAAGTAGTATACGACAAAGTTAATAAACCAGCCCAAATTATCTATGTTTCGCGGTCATGTATATCAAACAGCGGTGACCGGTATTCGTTTAAAAACGCGTGAAAACACCTAAAAACAGGGCACATACACGCTTTGACTTCATGAGAACGGTGAAAGCCGTAAACGGGTGAGTGAATGGAAAACGATGTAGCGAAGATGCAGGCCATAAACGAATATCTTAGCGATTCGAGGGAACGTTTCGTAAACATAAATCAGGATTATTTCGATAACCGTATCCCGGACATTATGCTGCGTATCAGCGACCGGCTCTACAGCCGTATCGGGTATGCGCATAGTAATCCGCTCGGTATTGTTCTATCTTACCGGTATTTGGAGAAATATGGCTGGGAAACCCTGGATGAGGTACTGAGGCACGAGATCGCACACATATATGCTTTTCACTTTTATGGAGAGCGAGGCCACCGCGGGAGCCATTTTTTAGACGCCTGCCGCAGGATGGAAGTGTCGCCCTCCGCGCGTACGAACGAATTATTCGTCGAGCGTCAAAAGTGGTTTTATCGCTGCAGGAAATGCGGTGAAGCGGTCGCTACCTACAGGCCTTTGAGGAAGGTGGAGTATTGTGATTGCTGCGAGCCCTGCGATGATAATATGCTCATCAAGGTAAACCCGGACCAGATGAACATGCCGCTCAACGAGTTCAGGGCACACGTAATGCCTAAGATCTCCATCTATGTATGCACGCAGTGCGGCCGCGAAGTACGCCGCTATAAGCGCTGGGGGGAGAAGCATTCATGTGCGATCTGCCACCCGGATGTGTTCGATGAAAAATGCCTGATGACGCTGGTCAAAGGCTAAAATTTTTTTTTGCCAGCCAGGCGGGGGCCTTTATTCCATCGTACCATCGCAAATTGAAAACAGCCTCCGGCGGCTGAACTATTACGAACATTTTGTTTAGGGCGATTTCGTCTTGCGCTTATGCAGGCATATACCCATATCGATGCTCTACTTTACATTTATCATATGGACTTTTTAGGGTTCGTGGAAAAGTATGGCGAAGCGACGACGAGATCAGCTCTCATGCTGGTGGTCGGCCGCATCAGGGGCATAATAAAAGAAAAGGTCGCCAGAGCTGCGGCCACGGACGGCATAGTGACACTTTCTATAGATGAGCTGAGATGCGATGTCGCAAGCGTAGCTCACGTGCTTAATGAGTTTCCCTTTTCACCTGAAGAAAAAAACATACTACTCCATAAGGCATGGGAGATCGTGTCTCCATAAAGAAACTATTTTTAATCGCCGCGCATTATCAGTCAGCGTCATATGAAGAAGATCATCAAGGATTTCGAGTGCGCCATGTGCGGCCAGTGCTGTGCCAGCCAGGATCTCGTGCAGTTGACGACCTTCGAGCTGTATAAGCTCGCGGACCATTTGCACCTGAAGCCTGCTGATTTCTTTAATCAGTATTGTGAGCTTGGAGCTACGAATTTAACCCCGACCCCGCACCTGTATATTAAAACAAATAACGGCGCCTGCCCGTTCCTAAAGGAGAACAAATGCAGCGTTCATGGGGCTCGACCGTATGCCTGCAGGGCATATCCGCAGCGTGCCTACTGGGTGCCGGTTGCGGACATGAAAGGCTTCGTGCGCACAAAATACCCGACGCTCGAGGCTTCGTGCAGCCTTTTTACGCTTAAGGACCGGGACGTGCTGATCGGCGATTTTGATCTTCTGGCGAAGCAGACCATATCGTACTGGGTGGATGACGCGTACTTCAGCATGGCTGGTGACCAGGTGGATCTCTCGGTGCCTTATAAAGTAGCCGTTCATTACATCCATGATAAAGATATGCGAGAGACTGCAAAGCGCTATGTGGTAAACGCTCAGCATGGCCCGTCGGCTTTTAGCGCGGAACGCGCATATGCGCAGATATCTCTTACTTTAATGGCATACGCCTGGGGTGCCGTAACCTCATTCGTGCCTGTGCATTCGCAAGTCATCAAAGAGGACGAGCGTATCGGTAAATTCCTGCTCTTCAAGACGGACGCGAACTCGGCAACAGCGATGAAAATGCTCGTAGAGGGCGGCAAGATGGACGTGGCAAGGACGCTGGTGGCAGACTCGAAGACATATCCGGACCGTCATATCGTCAGTGCCATCCATGGCTCGAGTGCCGATGGCATCACGCTGGGATTTCAATTTGACCTGGATAGCGCTACGATGGCGGTGCTCACGAGGAACGGGACGCAGCCGGTCTACGCCTTCTTCGTGCCGGAGAGCGGCGAAGATACGAAAATGGTCGGGTTTAAGTTGAGCATAAAGCCCTTTTAAGGCGAAAACCAATATGAGGATGCACGAGTAATATAGCTTGGTAACGACCTGTCATGCGCGAAGAAGATAAGAAGAACGAAGAGATCGTGAGGATCTATGCTCATTCGGGTACTTTTGAGTATATACCTCGAGCGACTCCTGCAGGATGAAAATGTAATGGCGAAGCCGGTCGCTCCTCCGAAGTGCGTGATCTGTGGCAAGACGGAGCCCGAGCCTTTCGAATGCGAGCACTGTGGGAAATATTATTGCGACGAGCACCTGGCGCCCGAGAAGCATAAATGCACGTATGAGAAGGACAAGCTAGAGGAACGCAAGCAGGAAGAGCTCGCCCTGAAGATGTCGTTGATGTCAAAGCTGGAAAATATTAGCGCGCAAAGGCCGGATATCTACATGCTGATCGACCAGGCATCCGCAAAAGAGCTGAAGGAGATGCTCATGCATATAGATGCGCTGGAAAAGTTACTGGCGAATGTCAATAAGGACGACTTAGAATAAAGTGCGGCTATATTATTTACGTAACCGGAAAATATTAAATAGTATCAGTAGAAATTAGAGCGTCAGGCATTTCTTGATGTCGCGGTATCCAAGCCTGGTATGGAGCAGGTTTGCTAAACCTGTGTTCGAAAGGACTCCGGAGTTCAAATCTCCGCCGCGGCGCTGAAGCAGGTGTATCCGGGCCTTCTGGCTTGGATACATGATTTGTTTTTAATGGTTTTCTTTGTTTTCGCGGGTGCGACGATATAGAAGAAAATATAGTTTATCACCATTTTCGCGGGTGCGACGATTAAAGAAGAAAATATAGTTTATCACCATTTTCGCGGGTGCGACGCTCGCTCTCTTCGTTCGCTCGCTACTCGTCGTTTTGGGTGCTTCGATGTCCGGGCCGGGCTCGCACCCTCGCTCGGCTTCGCTTCGCTCGCCTCGCTCCGCAAGCCCTAAGCAGCGTGCCGACATGACGGCACGCTCATTGCCCGGCCATCTACGCATCGGCCTTCGGCCGACTGATGCCCAAAACGCCTCGCCGACTGCGACCGTCGTAATTATTATGTCTGTTTTTTAAAATACTTTCAATAAACTATAACCTCAAATTAATATTGATAACTGAATAATCGATTGTATAAGATAATCCGGGAGGATAATTTGATGTTTAGTGAATGTGAGATCAAGAAACAGCCGGCCCAGCCGGTGATGTCTATACGTGCGAGAACGTCTGTGCAGAATCTGCCCATGGTTCTTGGAAAAGCTTTCGGCGACGTGGCAATGTATATCGGCGAGCAAGGCCAGCAGCCACAGGGTCCGCCCTTTGTTGCATATTATAATATGGACATGGAAAATCTTGACATCGAGATAGGTTTCCCGGTCTCGAAAAAGTTACCAGGTAGAGGCGAGGTCAAGGCGAGCGAGATACCTGCGGGTAAGGTGGCCACCTGCGTATATACCGGGCCGTATGGCGAAGAAATGAAGGCGGCTTATGAGGCGCTCGGCAAGCTGGTGGAGGATAAAGGGTACGTACCGACGCCAATATAAAATTTTTTAAAGGCTTGCGGAAAACTTTTTGAAAAAAGTTTTCCTGCTATGTTATATATAATTTTAAAGTTTATATTACAAACCAGTTTGGAGCGCCGAGCCGATACCGTTGCACCGGAACTCCGGGCACACATATAGGGCGACCAACCACGGGCAAAGATCCTGCCGCGATAGGATATCTGCCCGCGAGAGCCCGACAGTGCCAGTCGGCGTGCCGTCGACGAACGCAACGTAGATCATTGGAAAATCGGTGTTCCTACAATGCGCGACCAGACTGCGCCAAAATTCGACGTTCTTCGGTGTACCAAAGCTCTCACAGAGCCAACGGATTATCAGGTCTTTGAGTTCCGGATGCTCGGCCACATCGTAGAATTCAATTGCGTTCATAACCTACCCATATCGGTTACTTCTATAATAAAATTATCAATATAGCCAAAGAACACCTATATACCAAGCATTAGCCTACAACCACTCACACAACAATCCATTACCAAAATTCAACACAGCATCAACGAAGTCAATGTATCAAGAAATTTTTATGAAAATATTCTAGCGCAGAAGGTCGCGTTTGATCATGGCGAATGTGTGACTTTTTCAGCCGGATTCGCTATAATGCTCAGGAGCTTCGCGCATAAGATCATATTTAACGGACAAAATATTGAGACGTCATCCGAACAAAACACCGGTGTCGAGCTATATTTTGAAACGGACGATATTGTAGGTGTGCGGGACTCATTTCTGAAACGAAGAGTGGAATTTATTCATGATATTTTTGAACAGCCATGGGGGTAGCGTGTGTTCAGGATATATGACCCGGACAAGTACATCGTTGAATTTGGAGAGCCCATGGATATAGTGATAAAAAGGTATATTGGACAGGGAATGTCAGCAGAAGAGACAGCGATCAGGACTTCGATGCCATTAGATATCGTAAGTCAGGTGGAAAAGAAGATTCGTTAAACGGCAGGCTCAAAGATCACAACATTTTACTAATTAAACGATTAATAATTGGGCCCGAACTCTATTTTGTGTAGCAGTTCTTTGTCCGCTTCCGTCATCTTCGCATCCGAGCATATATGATATAGACATACGGGACTTCGTAGCTCTCGTGGTATGATACATCCCCGATCATCCCGGCAGAACCCGTCCCTGGCGTCGCAATATTCGGCCATCTTTCTTGCGGAGTCTTCGTCCAGCATATGCTCTTCTCTTTGCCAGTGCCCGCAGGTATCGACGCAATCCGAGCAGCATCCTTCGGGCTTTACATCACTGTATCTGCAAAAGCTCTTGCCGTCGCTGCAGTCAAAATCAATGCCTTCGGTCTGCTTGGCCAGCGCTCGATAAGTGTCGACATCATAGCCGCGTATACTCCTGACATCCTTTGGAACGATGGTGATCTTTAATTTAGAAAGTAAATGCTCGAATTCATCATAACGCATGATTATCGCCTTTTCTCGGCTATTATCCGATGCCCGCCTATTTATGGATATACCTGATGTCATAGTTAATTTATCTGTTTAGAATTGTCCCGGATGATTAATAGTCACCCAGCATGCCGATCTCATCGTGAACGCCTGTAGCGATTTGCCCGAGACCGTTCGAATTATTCGGGCCTTATGTAGCTGGCAAAGGGTTTTACATAATCGGGAATAAGCGTATAAGGCGGGCATAAGGCGCGTCTGGTAAAGGGAGTTGTTTCAGCGTGAAAAAAGAGATAGTCCTAAAAGCATTGAAAAGCGAGATCGAGCGATCAATAGGATGCACTGATCCGGGCGCCGTGTGCCTGGCTGTATATCGCGCTACACAAGCGCTAGGGCGGAAGCCCGAACGTGTGGCCGTCACAGTCAGCTCCAATGTGTACAAGAACGGGATCAACGTCTGCGTGCCGGGCACAGGTATGCGGGGGTTGCATATCGCGGCAGCGCTGGGCGCGGTCCTGGACCACGGCGACGGAGGGCTGGCGATGCTCGACCAGGCCACTGAGAACGATATTAAGAGTGCTACATTGCTGGTATCAACCAGCAATATCACCATAGAACATACGGAAACAACTGACCCGCTATATATCAAAGCGCTGGCCATAGCTGGCGAAAATAACGCTTACGCTATCATTACCGGCGATTATACGAACATCGTAGAAGTGGCACTTAATGGTAAAGTCATCTATTCTTCGCCGGCGATAAGAACCGAGGCGGCTCAGGCATCACTGAAAGGACATACGCTGGCAGAGCTATTCGCTACCATCGATACGATGACGATTAGCGATCTGGCATTTTTACTTGAGGCTGCGGAGATAAACAGGCAAGCGGCTTATGCCGGGCTGGCCAGCCCATCTTCCCGGCTGGGCAAGGCGCTTTCGAGCATGACAGAGGATATGCCTGCACCATTCGCCGCATATACCCATGCGCAACAGCTGACCGCCGCAGCCTGCGAGGCAAGAATGGCAGGTATGCAGGTGCCCGTCATAGCCATCGCGGGAAGCGGCAACCACGGGATCGCGAACTTCCTCGGCGTCCTCGCCGCGGCTGAGGCGCTGGACAGCCCTCGCGACAAACTGGCGAAAGCACTGGCGATCAGCTCGCTCGTGACCGTCGTGATCAAAGGCTATTCCATGCGTTTATCTGCGTTCTGCGGCTGCGCAGTATCGGCCTCCGCTGGCGTGGCGGCCGGCGTAACCTATTTGCTGGGCGGAAATTATGAGGATTCAGTCCACGCCATGCAGTCGGTCATCGGAACCCTGGCAGGCATGGTCTGCGACGGGGCAAAAGAGTCCTGCGCCTTCAAGCTGAGCTCTTCCGTGGCGTTAGCGGTCCAGTTCAGCTATCTTGCATTGGATGGCGCATACATCCCGTCAGGCATGGGAATGCTTGGCAGCACGATAGAGAAGACCTTCGAGAACCTGGGGCAGCTCAACAATCCCGGTATGGTGACCGCAGACAGGCTGTTGCTGCAAATGATCGCTGAGCGCATCTAATTTTAATATCAAAATTTTTTCTCCATGGCTTGATCCGACAATGATCGCTTTTTAATGAAAAGTATCTCCGATAAGCGGATACTGTAGTACATAAATATGTGAATGCGATAAAGATCATATGAGGTGCGAGGAATGAGCCGGGGAAGTTTTACCGATAAGATCAAAAAGCCTTCTGAGGACGAAGTGTTCGCATCATTGTCTCGATCCCGGGCTTTATGGGACGAGATCATTCTTTTTATAGAAAATAACTACCGCACAAAGAAGGCCTACAAATTCTACGGCAGGAATTACGGCTGGGCACTACAATTTAGTAAATCCGGTAAAGCGCTAGTCTCTTTATATCCTGGCCGCGGTGAATTTGTCGTGCAGATCATCCTGAATAAGGATCAATGCGAAAAAGCCTTAAAATCCGGGATCGGAGACGAAATCGGGGATTTGATCAGGCTGACACCTGAGATACACGAAGGTAAATGGATATTTGCCAGTATTAAGACTAAAAAAGATATCGAAGATATAAAAAATCTGATCTCAGTCAGGGCGACTGCCTAATTGTCGATTTTATATCATGCTGGTCGCGATGAACACCAGTGGAATTGTGACCAGGCTAGCCAGCGTGGTGACAAAGATGATCTCGGTCGCATATTCCACATCTGACTGGTAGTTCGAGGCTATCATGGCAATCGTGGTCATACCCGGAAGCCCTACGATCAACGTGAGGATCGTTCTTGGTTCAGATGGAAGGAAAAATCCCAGCAGGAAAAATACAATGATGGGCAATGCCAGCATTTTAACTACGGTCAGGATCAGGATATTGGACTTTGTGGATATTTTGGCGAGCGAAACATAGGCAAGGACGCCGCCAATATAGATCAGCGTCAGGTACTTGCTCGTGTTCCCCACCCCCGAGATCGTGCCCATGAGCAGGTCCGGCACAGGAAACCTGACAGCCATCACGACGAACCCGACAGCCAGCGCGACCGTCGTAGGATTTATGATATTTTTAATTGCACTCAGCGGGTTAGAATTGTCCTGATGCCTGCTGCATAAGTATACCCCGTATGTCCACAGCAGTGCCATGTCAATGACCGTGTACACGGCGATGCATACCTGTACGACCGGGTCTTTAAAGATCCCGAGCAGCAGCGGTATTCCCATGAATCCCATGTTGCCGAAGGTCGCGAGGCTCATGTAAATGTTCGCGGTCTTACCCTCGAGCTTCAACAATCTGCTCATCACGATACCGGATACAATGAGGAGCGTGTAGCAGAGCGCCACCCCGATGGCGTAGGCGCCATTGGCTAAAAAATCAGCTATCGTGATCCCGGTGCCGGCTATGATGCTGAAGATCAAGGCGGGAAGAATGATCATCACGATCAGCTTTGACAGCGCATTTAACGAATCTTTAGTCAGCGCCTTAGCTTTAACCGCAATAAACCCGATGGCCATAAGTATGGCAAATATTATGATCTGGTTGATAACAATGTCTAGTTGTACGGCCACCTGTCAGCACCCACTTTAGCCCTACTTTTTATGGTACGGGCTTGTAGTCTTCTCGGACGGGCGAGAACACTTCTATGGCCACGGAGTCTTCCATGATCTGAGCGCCGTGATCGACATTCCCGGGGATGGACCAGCTGTCGCCTGGCTTCATATCATGCGGTTTTCCATCGATGGTCAATATCATATGGCCTGATACAAGATAGCCCGTCTGTTCATGCGGATGCTTGTGCATGAGTAGTGTTTTACCGCCTTCCAGCATAAATTCAGTTAGCAGTGTATTATCTCCATAGACCAGTGTTTTGCGCCTTATGCCTTCCATGACATTGATATAGCCATGCTTGCTAGCATTTGTTACCATATAATTAGCCAAGATAGTTCACTGGTGTACAATAACGTACAAGTATTAGATAAGTTTTTTGAGCCTTAAAGGCTTAAGCCATTATTCCTGAGGATCGAGCATGCCATAATATCGGCTATCCATGTCCCGAGTGATATCTTTAAGGTCCGGCCAAAATAGAAGAATAGCGCTTAATTTTGCTTCCTTATAGTCAAATAGGCGACACTAAATAAGCTGACAAACGCGAATATTGCCTCAAACCCCGGCGAAGGTATCATAGAAGGAGTCGGCACTGTTGAGGCAGCCGGTACTATCGTGGAAGGCGTCGGGGTCACATCGCTCGGGAGTGGTGCAAAGTATGCGTAGTCGGGTATGGCGATATTATGCGTAGCTGTACCGATCTCGCCGTTGAATGCCGCCACACCTGTCGCCGAACCCGGACCCAGAGCGAACACGGCATAATAGATATGTCCGTCCTTCTCAGCGGTCACGTTGTATAAGCCCCATGGGACACGGTAGTAGGTGTACATACCGACTGCTGCCGTCCTTCCATCGTTGGACTGCTGCGGGTTCTCCGGGATTTTTACGATGCCGTTGTTGTCATACTGTTCAGCCACGGATGAATTCTGCACAGCATTCCACAGAGTAACGTTTGCGTAGGGTATACCGACCTTGTTCTGGTCAGTGATGATGCCCGACACAGTGCCCCAGCCAACAACCTTGACCAGAGTGCTGTTCGAGACATTAGTACCATACATGATATTAGTGCTCGCAGTCACGTTGACCCAGCCGTATGAACGATTGGACGTTAAGGGTATTGTCGCCTGACCGTTCAGGTCAGATACGTTCGTCCTCACGGCCGGCAAGGTCGCTACGGTGTCGTTGTCCGACGAGAACTGAATCTTAATGTTTGACCTGTGGTACGGCTGGCCGTTCAAGTACAGCTGAGCGGTGATGGTCGACGTGTCGCCACCAACCAGGATCGTTTGCGGATCAGCGGTCACATAGATTGCATCGGGAGGCGGTACATGCAGAACAATGAATCCCGAAGACGTTGAGGACTTATTCAAGGAATAATTATTACTCCTACCGTAGATCGTCATGTTGTCGGTCAGCTGAGCGCTCGCGTCAGCGAATGCCCATGCAGTATCCGGAGTCAGGGCGATGTTGTCAAAGACATACAATCCTACGAACGGCTTTGATGTACTCGTTGTCGTGGTCATATTATAAATCTCGCCATTCGAGGCGTTCCTTATGTGCAAGGTCACGATGATGCCACCGTAGCCGGTGTCATAAGAATCGACGACATAGCCGGTCCACGAGGAAGCCATCGGCATGAATCGTATAGCCACGGAGCCGTTTATGTTCGGGCTGTTTGCAACATATGCATGGATCGCCGTGTTATTCCCGCCCATCGTATCCGGCACCCAGCCAAAATCGACGGTCGCTACGCCACCTTTTGTAAACGCGGTAGCGTTGTTCACGCTGTTATACCGGCTGAAGCTGCCGTTATTTTGGTTCATCGGCGTGCCATTCGCATATGTCCACGACGGAAGGCTTGACATGTCCCCGATAGTGAACCATACTGCCGTGCCGTCGCCGACAGCATTGCCGAAGACGTCATAAACACGGGCAGTCACCTGGATATTGTCCGCACTATCTGCTAAGATATAATTACGCGCTGCCTGAACATTGACGCTGGAAGCATTGAGGAAAATGATGACCGAAGTGGTCGAAGTGGCGCCGGGATTAATGCCGAACGCATGGGAGAACCCCTCGCCGTACTTAGTGAGATTGGCGTATATCATATATGAGTTGTCATCGAGCGTCGCGTTGACACCGATCATCTGGTAATAGCCCTGCGAATCTGCGGTAACGTTAAAATACTCTACACTATTGTTTGAGGCATTAACGATCGATACGTAGGCCCCGCCAATACCTTGTGTCGTGTGCTGCGTCGTCACCCTGCCAGTCACCTGGCCGGTCATCCATCCCGATGGCATTTGTGGATAATGGCTGCCGAAGCTGGTCGGATACGAGGCTGTAGCCGGAGGGATGATAATTGCCATGATCGATATGATCATCATAGCTGCAATGGCAGCTCTGGTAGTACTTTTCATTCTTCGGCCCCGGCGTCCGGTATTACCCGAGATGCGAAAATATAGGTCATCGGATTTACCAGATCATGTAAAAAATTTTTTATTCTCGTAAAAAAGCTTGTTTTATAGATATATAAGGTTATCCGGCAATCGATTGTATATAAGGGGCCTGTACAAATGAATTGAATAAATTTCGAGGCTAAATAAGCCGTATTATCAAAATTAATTTACCATATCCCTGCGGTAATATCGCTCTTAAAAAGTTGATACCTATTACAATTATAACATCCAAAGATCATAACGATAAAGTGCCAATAACTTTTTATCTTACATAAGGGGAAATTAACAATCCAGGCTATTCGGTGCATGACGATGTTCGATGAAAAATACAAGTTCACCTGTGTTGAGCGGTTCTTACGATACGTGAAATACGATACGCAATCCGATGATAATGCCACTTCGTTCCCAAGCACGGAAAAGCAAAAGATCCTGCTGAAAGATCTTGCAGGAGAGCTAAAAAAAGAGGGCCTAAACGACGCTCACATGGATGAGTGGGGCTATGTGATCGGGACGCTGCCGGCAAACTCGGATAAAAATGTCCCCACGATCGCTTTTGTCGGCCATGCGGATACTTCGCCGCAGGTATCCGGGGAAAACGTTAACCCAATTATCAGGAAGAACTATCGGGGAGGAGACATCCCGCTCGAGAATGGCCTGGTCATCAAGGAAAGTGAAAATCCGCCCATGAAGGACATGATCGGGTTCGACATCATCACTACGGACGGCATGACCCTGCTGGGCGCGGACGACAAGGCGGGTGTCGCGGAGATCGTCGATGCGTTACATTATTTAGCCATGCACCCGGATGTGAAGCATGGAGCTATTGAGGTCTGCATCACACCGGATGAGGAAACTGGCCGGGGGACAGAAAAGCTGGACCTGAAAAAGCTCAAGGCAAAATATGCCTACACGGTAGACGGCTCGACCAGAGGCGAGATCGAGGCTGAGACGTTCAGCGCGGATGCGGCGGCCATAAAGTTCCATGGAAAGAACATCCACCCGGGATATGCGAAAAATAAGATGATCAATTCGGTAAAAATCGCGGCTGTATTTTTGGACAGCCTGCCTAAAGAGACTTTATCTCCCGAGACGACAGAAGGAAGGGAAGGCTACGTGCATTGTGTTTCCCTGAATGGGACGGAAGAGTTGACCACTGTAAAGTTCATCGTCAGGGACTTCAGGACGGAAAAGTTGAAGGAATACGAGAGCCTGCTGGAAAAATTGGCCCATGAGGCCACAGCGCAGTTCCCGGGCTCGAAGATGGATTTCGAAGTCACCGAACAGTATCGAAACATGAAAGAAATATTGGATCAGCACCCGAAGGTGGCCGCATATGCAGTAGAGGCGATGAAAAGGCTGGGCATGAAGACAAAGGAACACTATATTCGGGGCGGCACCGATGGGGCGAGGCTATGCTTTATGGGCTTGCCGACCCCCAACATTTTCGCCGGCTCGCAAAGCTACCATTCTCCATTGGAATTCGTCGCCGTACAGGACATGGAGATGGCCGTGAAGACCATTGTCGAGATCGCGAAGATATGGGAAGAAAAAAGCTAAGGTAAAGATAAAAACGAGGCAAGCCTTAGTCAAGCTTGTATATTTTCCCTTTGAATTCCTTTGCTTTTTCCTCCGCCGCTTCCACGCGGCGCATCAGCCCTACGCTTCCCAGGATAGCGCCGCAGGGCATCTTGACTTCAGCATTTTCTTTGATTTCCTTGACGCTGACCCGGTGTAACTTCCGGCATGAAGGGCATGGAACTATAATATCATTGATCTCGGCTGGCATCACTATAGTGTATGCACGGTTTACTTTATTATTTTACTTGTCGCATTCATGGAATGTGAAATAGTCAGGTGAAGGTTTATTTTTATGAAAGACCTGTTATTTACCATGCATCTGGATGAAAGCCTAAAAAGATTTGCCGTGACGCATGGCGCTGACTTCTACGGCGTGGCTGATCTTGCACTGGCGAAAGAGGCTATAGCCGATCAGGGCGGCCCTGATATTGCTGCTTATCCCAGGGCAATATCGATCGGCATCAGGCTCATGGACCCGATCGTCGACCGGCTGCCACAGCGCAGCGAGAGAGCAGTTTCAGTGAGCTATAAGACGCACTGCTATGACGTGATCAATGACCGGCTAGACCTGGTCATATCCGAATTAAGCAGCCTGATACAGCGCGAAGGATATAAAGCGTACCCGATACCCGCATCCGAGCGCGTGGACGACCGGCGTATCTGCGCATTATTTTCCCACAAGATGGCTGCACATCTGTCCGGACTTGGATGGATCGGAAAAAGCTGTCTGCTGGTAACACCTGAGGCGGGGCCCAGGGTGCGATGGGCGACAATATTGACAGATGCTCCGCTGAAAGCGGGAAAGCCCATGGAACAGCGATGTGGCACCTGCATGGAATGCACGGACATATGCCCGCAACATGCATTCACGGGAAGGAATTTCGATGAGTCTGAGCCTCGCGAAGCACGCTATGACGCGCTAAAATGCCAGGAGTACCTTCGGTCCCTGGAAAAAACGACCGGGTATGGCGTATGCGGCATGTGCCTGTATATATGCCCGCATGGCAGGCATAAGCTGCATTAATGGCGTTAAGAACTGGCGATCGCCGGAGAAGATACTAAAACAGGTTCTCATCATCAGATGTCTTCTTAGCTTTTCCAACAATTTTATTCTCGGATTATTATCGCGATGCTCTGTCAAAAGGTTTATGTCCGCCCGTTGTCATTAGCAGGAAGCTTGAAAAATAGGAGAGATGCCGTTGGACCATATTGTATACCTGGATTCGTCCGCTAAAGAGCTACAAAAGATATTGAGCGGTGAAAAGACCATGATCATCCGCGCCTCGATGGGAAAAGCCAGGCCGTACGGCAAAGTCGACGAAGGCGATACGCTGTTCTTCGTTAACATCAGCTCGCCCTGGAGAGTAAAAGCCATGGCGGACGTCAGAGACGTCCATAACTCGGAAAAAATGACGGCGGAAGAGTCCGTCGAGCTGATCAAAGAGCACCAGGAACAGCTGGGCCTCTCGAAGGAAGAAAAAGCGCGCTATAATGGTAAGAGATACGTCATCCTCATAGGCATCGAGAACGTTCGCAGCATCGTGCCATTCTCTATCAGCGATAGCATCCACGGTGGGCTGGACGACTGGCTCGTTGTGGACAGCATCGATGAAGTGATCAGTTAATCTCTATTTTTTAGATTGATGCCATTCAAACATTAACCGTACGATCTGTTGAATATTTTTTTAAAGTCCAGTTTTATTGCCGCCTAAAAACTGAATTTAACAGCATTGTCCTCATACTATTTCCAGCAACCATATAATCCGGGATACTAACCACATATCTGGATTACGATCATAGGCTGCTTTAAGGCTGACAGCTTCCCGTATGGGGGTATAACAGTTGGAAAAGAGAAATATAGCCATATTTGCGCTGGCTTTTCTTTTAATCATGCTTGTAGCGATGGCGCTGTTACATATGGTAAGTGCCGATAATCAAAAACTACCGCTGGACAAGATCAAGCTTCCGCCGGGATTCAAGATCGATCTTTATGCCTCTCCTGTGCCGGGTGCGCGTTCCATGACGATGAGCCCCGACGGGACGTTGTTCGTCGGGACACGGGACGAGGGTAACGTCTATGCGATACAGGACACGAACGGGGACGGGAAAGCGGACGAAGTCATTACGATAGCGAAAGGCCTGCACATGCCGAATGGAGTGGCATTCCGCAACGGCTCTCTATACGTGGCGGAGGTGAACCGTATCATACGATATGACAACATCGAGTCACGCTTACATGATCCGCCGGATCCCGTAGTCGTATATGGTGGTCTTCCGGACGATGAATGGCATGGCTGGAAATTCATTCGATTTGGCCCCGACGGCAAGCTCTACGTGCCGGTAGGCGCCCCGTGTAATATCTGCGAGCCGACCGACCCGCACGCGACGATCATGCGCATGAACGCGGACGGTACCGGACTTGAGATCTATGCGAGAGGCATTCGAAACAGCGTAGGTTTCGACTGGGACCCTCGCACGAATGAATTGTGGTTTACGGATAATGGCCGTGATTATCTGGGCGATAATTCCCCGCCCGACGAGCTAAACCACGCACCGGTCATCGGGATGGATTTCGGGTTCCCTTACTGTCATGGCACAAACATTTCCGACCCTGAGTACGGCTGGAAACATAATTGTTCGGAGTTCACTCCGCCGGCCATGGAGCTAGGCCCGCACGTCGCCGCTCTTGGAATGCGGTTCTATACGGGTTCCATGTTCCCCGCCGGATATAACGATCGGATATTCATCGCCGAGCACGGCTCCTGGAACCGCAAGGACCCAATCGGCTATCGCATCACGATGGTACGGCTTGAGAATAATACTGCCAAAGACTACACGGTCTTTGCCGATGGATGGCTACAGGGAAGCCAGGCATGGGGCAGGCCCGTGGACGTTGAAGTCATGCAAGACGGCTCATTACTGGTGTCTGACGATAAGGCTGGCGTGATATACAGGATCACTTACGGAGGCTAGACTTCACTAAATGCCGAAAATCCTTCTGGCGTTCAGCTCGCTCACGCTGGCGATGACTTCTTCGTTTATACTGCCAAGCTTCATCAGATGTACTGTCCTTGGCACGCCCAAAATATCGGTAGGATTTGAGGATGCATCGGTGTTCAGCACTAGCATGTGTTGGTCCTGACTTTTTATGATCTCTATCGCCTCGCGAGGCGTAAGCTTAGAAGGCTGTATGGTCAAGCCGGCAACGAATCCCCTGTCCACTATCTGCTTTGCAGTCACTGCATCCGCGTGATCGACAACGATAGAGGTTCTATCAAGTGAAAATGAGAGAAGGACGTTCAGGATCTCTCGTGTCATGGCCGCTTTATTTTTACGGGGCGTGTGTACGATGATCGGCAGGCGGTATTTGATAGATAGCTCGACCTGGCGCTGCAGCATGTTAATCTCGAAAGCATCTCCGGACTCCATGCCAGTCTCGCCGATGGCCGTGACATTTTTATTCTTAAGGTAAGACTCCAGTAATTCCAGGCATGCCTCGATGTCGTTCGGCCTGATGCGCGGATGCAATCCCAGACATACATGCAGCTTGACACCATTCTTTTCAACGCGGTCCCGCTCCATAAAGAGCCTCTCGAAATGATCACCGACCACGATGCTACAGCTCATGCGCATGGGGTCGTGTGCTAGCGTCAAAATATCGGTGATCCCGGCGAGAGACATCGCCTCGAAGTCTTCATGTGGACGGGTATCGGCGTGTACATGTGTATCGATCATAGTGAACCCTTAACATATGATTGGCCGTTAAGCGCATTAAAATTACTATGGTCTCGTGATATTTTGCATCCGCCACAAGCCGGGCGTAATATATTTACATTAACATCATGATGATTAGCAATCGATTTTATTACCGTTCATACTAATATGATAGATCAGATAAAAGTTTTGAGGGTATACGCATGCTGACGGAACAGTGGCTATTGTGGGCAGGGGCCGGTGCTTTTTTGCTTTTTGCCGCCTCATCGGTATTCAGGATGAAAAAATGGCCCACGTATGTAGCATTTGCCGGATGCCTGTGCATTATCGCGGTCATGCTGCTACGCTGGTACACGTCGGGCCGGGCACCGTGGGCTACGCTTTATGAGACGGCGGCATTGCTGTCACTGGTCACGGGAGTGGCTGCGTCCTACGCATACAGGAGAAAAGAATCCCGGGCCATGTACCTGACACTCGATGCGATCACACTCATCTTGCTCGTATTCTCGGCGTCATCCTGGGAAGAAAAAGCGGTGATCTCACCGGCCCTCCAGAGCAGCTGGCTACTCGTGCACGTCCCCATATTGATACTTGCCTATGGCATGTTCGCTGTTTCCTTCGCCGCATCCGCCGGGTTCATGGTGTTAAGGGTTTTAGGGAAGAAGGATAATGTCGCTTTTAAGCGGCTTGACAGGGCGTCATACATGAGCGCGATCGCCGGCCTGGTGCTATTGATAGTGGGCATCATTCTCGGCGCGATGTGGGCAAAAATAGCATGGGGTACCTACTGGTCATGGGACCCGAAGGAGACGTGGGCACTCATCACGGCCGCTATATATGCCGTTTATTTAATAGCGAGGGGAATGGGCATGAAAGCTGAGGACGCAGCGTTCATTTCGATCCTCGGGTTCATCTCGGTCATATTCACGTACATCGGCCTGTCATACATAATGCCAGTAGTACACGGCTCTGCTTAAAAAAGTAGCTGATTATTAAAAAAATTGGTCGTGTTAGCTCATGACCGCTTCGAGTGCCCGCCCTTTGGCGAGTACTGCCTTTGACTCCTCCACTTTGCCCATGGAGTGTAAGATCACGGCCTTATTGATGTACGCATCCGGATAGCGCTTATCGAGCGCGATGGCACTGTCGACACATTTTAGCGCGTCGCCCTCGCGGCCCAGGTAGTGAAGCGAGATCGCCTTATTATTTAACGCCTCTTTGTCTCCCGGGTTTAGCTTTAAGAGACGGTTGAAATACTTTAGGGCATCAGCGTATTCATCCATACCTACGAGCATCATTCCCATATAATTTAACGCATCCATATTGTCAGGGGCGATCTTAAGGATCGCCTCCAGAAGCTGGATCGTCCCTGCGAAGTCCAGCGACTCGCTTCGGGATACTGCTTCCTTGAAGAGGCTGTCGAGGTTCTCTTTATCGCTCTTGACCGGCGTTTTTTTACCCTTTGCGGCCGGAGCTTCTGTCTTTTTAACTGTCGTCTTTTTCTTTTCCGACGTCATTGTCACTACTCTTTTTATCGTTGCCATCTTCATACCTCGCGATAACGTATATACGGCGCTATCGTGTATAAAACTTACTTGTTGCTTACGGTTTAGGTTGAAAGCCGCTCGGTCGCCAATGGCTTACCGATTCTAACATATTTAGATGGCAAATATAGGTATATAAAGAGCTTAAAACCTCTTTAAATATTAGATTATGAATTTTAAACCCTGTCCATGCCCGTTTTAGCATAACATTTATATAGAGCGGTTTTTAACTTATGTATAATCTAAATACACCGTATTTTCGTTGGAGGAGGTGGAAAATGATGAAAGAACTTCCCGTTGCATCCGTTGACAGGATAATAAGGAATGCTGGCGCAGACAGGGTAAGCGAAGACGCAAAAGAGGCCCTGGCGACCATTCTCGAGGATTTCGGTATGAAGGTTTCCGTGGAAGCCATCAAGCTCTGCAAGCATGCAGGCCGAAAGACCGTAAAAGAAGAGGACATAAAGCTAGCTTCACAGAGATTACATTAAAACAAAAGGGACAGGGTCGCTCAAGCGATCCGTTGTCCTTCTCTTTGTTTAGAATTATCGGCTTTTTTCTAGCGGCGCCCCGCAGTTGGGACATTTGCTTTCCGTCGAATCGACCCATGAGCTGCACTGCTCGCACATGACCTTTTCGGCACTTCGTATCGCCTTTAGCGTTTCGTGCTCCTGCGGCCGCTCCGGCTCATACCGAGTCCCGTAATTCGTAGGCGGCCTCCTCCTTGAGTTGCCCACCCTGAAGACAACGCCACCCCTGGCGATGGAATATAGAAATAATGCAATGAAGAAGACAAAGGCTGCGATACAGCAGCAGCTGCAGGTGACGAAGAAGCTGTGTAAAACGGACTGTGCGCCCTCTTGAAATGATGCGAGTAACATGATCAGGCCTTGTAATAATTCATAAGATGCTATTCTGGATAACACGCTCTCTTTAAAAATTTTTTGTTCATACATGGCAGGGACAAAATTGCCCATAATTTTTGCTTGCCATGTGAACGCTTTTATACCAACGCAACTTTAGTTTATCAAAATCAAGTTAACTGGTATAGCTATGTCCGCGAATGGCAATACAAAATTCATAGCAGTGCTCGGCACACAGTCACATGTTGGAAAGAGCGTTATCGTGACCGCGTTATGCCGTATCCTAAAGAATCACGGCTACCATGTCGCGCCTTTTAAATCTCAAAACATGAGCCTGAACTCCTGGATCACGAGGGATGGTAAAGAGATCGGGATCGCTCAGGCTATCCAGGCATTTGCCGCCGGCGTGGAACCGTCCGCGGATATGAACCCTGTACTATTAAAGCCTAAGGGAAACATGACATCGCAGGTCATCGTGCTCGGCGTGCCCCTGGGTGACCGTAAGGTGGGGGAATACTATACGACCACGGATGAGATGATGGCCGTAGCCACAGGCGCCATAGGGCGGCTGTCCGGGATATATGAGGTCATCGTCATGGAGGGCGCCGGTGGTGCGGCCGAGATCAACCTTTACGACAGGGACATAGCGAATTCCAGGATGGCAAAGGCCGTCAACGCCCCCATCATACTTGTGGGCGATATCGAGCGAGGCGGCGTTTTCGCGAGCCTGTACGGGACGCTGGCCCTGCTACCGGAAGAGGATCGGAAGCTCGTGAAAGGGATCATCATTAATAAGTTCCGCGGCGACCCGTCTTTACTGACTCCCGGGATTGAGGCTCTGGAAAAAATGACTGGCGTGCCGGTGCTAGGGATCATCCCCTATGAGTATTTAACGATACCCTCGGAGGATTCCGTATCGATAGACGATAAGCGTTCTATCGGATTGCTGGATGTCGATATTGCCGTCGTCAGGCTGCCACTAATATCTAACTTTACGGACTTCGAGCCGCTCGAGCGGGCGGCGAGGGTCCGCTATGTGCCGCTCGATGGGGAGCTCGGGACCCCCGATCTTATTATATTACCAGGAACGAAGAATACCGTGAACGACCTGAAGGCACTTTCTGCCTCTTCGCTATCCAGAGAGATAAAAACGCTCGCTTTGGGAGGAGTGCCTGTTATCGGCATCTGCGGCGGATATCAGATGCTAGGCAAGCGTATCACGGATCACTGCATCGAGGGCGACTGTGAGGAAACGCTTAAAGGCCTTGAGCTGCTGCCTGTTGAAACAGTCTTTGAAGCTTATGAAAAGACTACGAGACAGGTCGTGAAGAAAGTAACGGGCAACGGTCCCATATTAGGGCCGCT
The DNA here is from genome assembly GCA_963780665.1 of uncultured Methanocellaceae archaeon. GTDB lineage: Archaea > Halobacteriota > Methanocellia > Methanocellales > Methanocellaceae > Methanocella. The sequence continues at coordinate 181,569 of CAWACJ010000005.1, forward strand.
GATGGGCTCGACAGTCAAAGGATATGAGATACATATGGGCAAGACACCGTCCCGCAGTCCCGCTTTCGAGGACGATGGCTGCGTCGACGTATCCGGCACTATCATAGGCACGTACTTGCACGGCCTCTTCGAGAACGAGCTGCTCACAAAATCACTCTTATCTTACGCGTGCAAGAGAAAAGGCATCGAGTACACGGCGGATATAAAAAGTAAAGACCCCTACGAAGAACTGGCTCGCATCGTGGAGTCAAGCCTGGACATGCGCAAATTCATGTCGATACTGGAGAATGAATAAGCGAGCCTGTGGGGCTCGTCATTAATGCTTTTTCGACTTTTTGCGTGCGATATGCTCGATGTTCTCCTCATCCTCGACCCGGGCCCATACCGCTATGATCTTGTTGATGGCGATGTGCGTGTATAATCCTTTCTTGGTCTCCAGCGTAAGAACGCCGTCCGCACATGCGGCAACGATCCCTTTGAACTTGTCTGAGCCGCCACAATAGACGTCGACACTTTTACCTAAAAGATGCCCGGTAATGAAGTTTTCCATAATGATCTTACCTTAATTTTGCTTATTAAATATATTAATTGTCTTTTAATATTAAACGATCGCCGTACATCATATAAATTCGTAATAACAGATCAATAGATAATAGGTTCACATTTTTTCAAGTTCAGCATGGACCTATTATCGACCCAGGCGCTTCTCGATACCTTTTACCAGCCCTGTGATCGTGTCATTCACCGGCGTCGCGATCCCTTCTTTGCGTCCGAGCTCGCTGACTTTGCCGTTGAGCGCGTCGATCTCGGTGCGCTTGCCTTTTGAGACGTCCTGTAGCATGGAAGACCGATTGTTGTACGTATCCTTGATGACCTTGAATGTGTTTTCGACCGGGTCGACACGAGTCTTTATCCCCATCGCCCGGGAGACCTGTCCCGCCTCGGTCACGGCCGCCTCTACCGTTTCTTTTAGCGCGGTCACTTCCAGGAGCATGCCGTTGGTGAGGCCAGTGATCGCCGTGATCGCGTTGATCCCCACGTTTGCATACATCTTCTCCCACTGGGCAGCCCTGATGTCGTCGGCGATCCTGGCCTTCAGGCCCACTTTTTCGAGAATCCGCAAAGCCTCGCCCATGCGCTTCTGCACATCCGGCTCGACGGAGCCGATTACCGTTTCGGTGTAGCCATTCAGCTTCACTTTCCCCGGCTCCAGGAACGTAACACCGCTATATGAGACACCAATGCCGACGTGGCCCTTGCCCAGAACTGAGGCGGCCACCTCGTCGCTGCCTAATCCGTTATGGATGATCACCACGAGCGTATTCGGCTTTAGCGGCATGCCTTCTACCGCGGATGCAACATCATATGCCTTGACGGTGACGAAGACTACATCAGCCTCTGGCGGCGTTGAGGTAACGTAGGGCCGGGCGCTCTTTTCCACGTCGCCGGTGACCGCAATACCCTGTTTCAGCTTCTCCACGTCACGCTCGCGGCAAACAAATGTAGTATCCTCGTTGGACGCGGCGATCATGGTACAATAAAAAGTGCCCAGCGCGCCAGCCCCAATCACAGCAATTTTCATGATCATCCTTCCATATGCCGGTTAATCCTGATGCTCCATGCGTTTATTTAATTGGTTGAGCACGCTTTCACGGGCGTCGACATACGCCTTGATACACGGGCCGTTCATCTGGATCGCGTCATACTCGACGTCCTTGACAATGGCAACCTCGTAGAGCCATGACAGGGCAGAGATGCCCTCCTCGCTTATTGGCAGCGTCACATCCGTGGAGACCCACTTCGGCAGATAACGGCCGATGGTCGCCTTCAGCTCGTCTAATCCCTCTCCGGTCTTCGCAGAAATAAAGATCGGGTTCGGCGCCAGGTGGCTGATCGCCTCGGCGCGCTCCTCTCGTTCTACGGGGCTCACCTGGTCGCACTTGTTCAGCGCCGTAATGACAGGTATAGGGCCGATCTCGCCCCACATGGTGTCGTGGCATGTAACGAGCTTTTCAACGATATCGCCCGAGGGCTCGTTGATGTCCACGACCAGGATGATGATATCGGCCTCGTATATCTCTTCCAGTGTCGAGCGGAACGCCTCGACCATGAAATGGGGCAGTTCCCTGATGAATCCGACCGTGTCGGTCAGTAAGATCTTACGGCGATCCACTTCTAAGAGTCTCGTCGTAGGCACGAGCGTCGTGAACAGCTGGTCCTTCGCGACCACGTCCGCCCCTACGAGCGCGTTCATGAGCGTGCTCTTGCCCGCATTCGTGTAGCCTGCCAGTGCCACCATGTCGAAGCCGCGCTCCTTTCGATTTCTTCTTGTCAGATCCTGGCGCTTTCTAATGACATCGATCTCGGCCTGAGTTTTGGCTATCTTTCCCGTGATCTCGCTTTCATAGATGTCCGCCTGGTATTTTCCCAGGCCCTTGAAACCAGGCTGCTCGCCCTTCTTGGCCAGCGTGACCTTCATGCGCGCTTTGGGCCGCTCATAGATTAATTGGGCGAGCTGGACCTGGAGTTTGGCTTCGCGCGTGCGCGCGCGACTCGCAAATATCTCCAGGATAAGATTAAAACGGTCGATTACCTCCACGTGGAAAAGCTTCGACAGATTATAGATATGCACGGCATTCAGCTTTTCATCGAAGACGACCTTCTCGGGATGGAGTTCCTTGACCATCTCCGCTACCTCTTCCGCTTTACCTTTCCCGATGCTGAACGCGCTGTCCGGGGTCCTCACCTGCGTGACGACGTCGAGTACTTCGTACCCGGCCGAATGGGCAAGCTCGACCAGCTCATCCAGAGATATGTCCTTTTCTCCCGGCCCCGGGTCGATCCGCTTTACCAGTATTACTCCTTTAGTCATGTTGTTCCTGTAATAGCCTGTGCGCTGCTAGCGAGACGTGATGGGCGATCTCTAGCGCCTTTCTTTCGCCCACGCTCTCTGCGTACTTGAACTTTCTCCCCATGATGGCTTCCACGCGCCACTCCGGGTAATTATAAAACTCGCCCTCGGTCACGAGGATGCCCTCAAATCTGGCCGCGGTCTTTTGAATGATCCCGGCGATCACTTCTACGGAGATATCGTCCGGTTCCTGTTTGACGATCTTCATGTCCTCGATGCGCTGCACGGTGAACGGGGAAATGGTCGCGTAGACCGCTGCGCAGACGAGCATGTAGCGCCCGTCCGGCATTTTGTGCCTGCCCGAAATATCTACCGCTACGATCTTCAAAACGATCCCTTACAAAATCGTGATGCTGGCGCCCTGCAGCTCTTTATCGGCCATATCTTTTACGTTGAATTCCTTATCGATGCTCATGATCTCCTCCAGGCGGCCGTGTATGGAGGGATACCGCGGCGTCGCGCCACAGCATGCTGCCGGCTTTATGGAAATATCATACGTGCCGATCTTTCTCGCGAGCTCCACGATCTCGTTTTTATCCAGGCCGATCAATGGATGATAGATCGGAAAATCGATCCCATAATGCTCGATCATAAGATTAGCGGAAGTCTGCGAGGCGACCTGGCCCAGCGAGGAGCCGGTAATGATGCCATGAGCATCATTCTTTTTAGCGATCTCGACCGAGACTTCGTACATCATGTGCTTACAGAATACGCACGTATACTTCTCGTTACCCTTATCCATGAACTGCCGCAGCACTTCGCCGTGCGGTACCTCATATACCTTGAACTCGTGCCCCGGGGCCCACTCCTTGAGCTTTTTGAGCGTCTCCATGGCCCGGTCAGTATAGGCCTTATCGGAAAATTCCCCGGTATTGAAGTATACCGGTATCAGGTCGCAGCCTCGCTTCATCATGAGCCAGGCGGCCACCGGCGAGTCGATGCCCCCGGAGACAAGGGCGATCATCTTGCCTTGAGAGCCCATGGGCATGCCGCCGACACCTTTGGCGATCTCGGTGAATATATAAGAATGATCCTCCCGGATCTCCACGAATATCTCGTGGTCCGGGTGCTTGAGGTCGATGCGAGGATGCCGCTCTTCCACGGCGTAAAATACCGCATCGCCGCATAAGCGCCCGATGTCCTGCGAGGTGAATGGATGAGCGAAGGCCCGTCTGCCATTGATCGCATAGGATTCGCCCTCTTTGATGACTTCTCTGCCCATCTCGGCCGCTACTTTCGCGGCATCCTGTATGGTCGGGCCGGTGGTGACGACCGGGCTGGACGACACGACACCGAAGACGCGGCTCACGGCCTTAGCGGCATGCGGGTCCGAAGTCTTCACGTATATACGGCCCCGCTCCTGTAGGATGGCCTCGTACTGGACTCTGTTAGCCTCCAGCATCGATTTTATGTTCTTGATGAGCAGCTCCTCGTACTTACGCCGGATCTGCTCGCTCTTGATGCCGATCTCTCCGTATCGGACCAGCACGGTATCATACTGCATACAAGCCTGAATACGCGTTCAACACGTTAAAGCGTTATGATGAGGCCCGGGCCGCTATATAACCAGGTAATATGGCCCATGCCGCTTACTTTCAAGCAAGCCTATAAAATAGAGACCGGGATAACTCGCATATGCGATGACGCGATCGGTATGCCTCGTATTCGAAGTGCGCGAGCCGTTACTGCTAAAATGGTACTGGCCGGCGGAGGGCTATCGTAGTGAGTCTCCCGAACAGCTTTATTTCGATTTTGAGGAACAGGCGAAAGCTTTCGAATCGCATTTCTCGAGCGCATACATGCCATCGAACGAGATCCTTCAAAGCCTGGCGGATGAGGGCGCTAAATTCTCGTTCAAGCTGGACGGCAGCTTCCTCGACCTGTGCAAAGAAGATCACCGGGCATTAGCGTCATTTCAAGGCCTTATCGATACCGGCGGAATAGAGTTGATCGGCGCACCATATTACAGTACGCTGTCGTGCTTTTTGGGATCTTTCAGGGAGTTCAAGAGGATCGTGCAGGCACATAAAAGGGCACTCTACGAACTGTTCGGCTGCGCACCTTCGACGTTCGAGAACACCTGTCTCATCCATAATTCCAGGATCGGCCATATCATAAAAGGCATGGGCTTTAGCAGTGCCATCGTCAATGGCGAAGGGCTAAAGCCGCAGTTCGGGTATCGCACGGAGGGCGGCATCATGGCGCTGCCTGTCCACCAGAAACTTTCGTCGGACATCGGTGTCAGGTTCTCCGATAAGAAATGGTCATGCTACCCGCTTTCGGCCGGTACTTACGCGTCATGGATCTCGCGCATGGGCGGCGATCTCGCGGTCATAAACGTCGACTACGGCGCCTTCGGCGCCATCCATGATAAGGAGAGCGGCATTTTCCAGTTTCTGAAGTCTTTGCCCGAATCGCTGGAAAAAAGAGGCGTTCGCCTGATCACGCCATCCGAATATGAGGGAGTAGAGACGGAATATTCCGGGTTCTATGACACCGTCTCCTCCGAGTCGATCGCGGACGTCCTCGGGAACCACATGCAGCATTTGTATTATAACGAGATCAAGCGCATGGAACAGGATGTCGAGCATTGCCCGATGTATTATCAGGACGTCTGGCGCAAGCTGCAGACTGCCGACATTTTGGCCGATATGGCGGCCACGAGGCCGTGGCACCCATGGGATAAGGCTGTGAGTAATTTGCTGCTGCTATCAGACTTCAAGCGCCGTGCCATTGAGGCTATGCGATGACCTCCGTATGCCTGTGTTTTCAGGTCCACCAGCCCCGGCGCCTCCGGTGGTTCTGGCCAAATAACCCGTATTTTAATGACAGCGCCAACGAGGAGATATTTAATAAAGTGGCAAAGCGGTGCTACCGGCCCGCAACGCAGATGATGCTTGGGCTCTTAAAATCGAACGAAGGCCGGTTCAAGGTCACGTATTCGCTGTCGGGCACGTTCCTGGACCAGTGCGAGCGATATGATCCGGGCCTCCTGGACCTGTTCAGGAAAATGGTCGATACGGGATACGTCGAGCTACTGGACGAGACGTATTACCACTCTCTGGCCAGTCTTTTCGCTGATAAGCGCGAGTTCGTCGAAGAGGTGAAGATGCACCGGGAGGCGATGGAGCATCATTTCGGCTACCGGCCTCGCTCGTTTCGGAACACGGAGCTGATCTACAGCAACGAGATCGCCGGCCTTGCGGAAGGCATGGGATATAAGGCGATCCTGATGGAGGGTGCCGAACGGATATTTGGATGGCGCTCGCCTAACTACCTGTACAGTGCAAAAGGCGGCGACATTCGAGTGCTGGCGCGCAACTACAGGCTGAGCGACGACATCGCGTTCCGCTTTTCCGCACACAACTGGGAAGGTTTCCCGCTTACGGCCGATAAATGGGCTCAGTGGGCGAAAGGAAGCGGCGGCGATACGGTGAACGTCGTCATCGACTATGAGACCATAGGCGAGCACCAGTGGGAAGAGTCCGGGATATTCTGGTTTTTTAAAGCCCTGCCCCGGGAAATATTAAAAGAGCACATGGACTTCGATACGGTAAGCGGGACAGCAGTTAAGTACAGGCCCAGGGACGAGGTCGATGTGCCCGAGCCGGTGTCGTGGGCCGACATGGAACGCGATACCAGCGCCTGGCTTGGGAACGATATGCAGAAACGATGCTTCCAGGAAGCCATGCTGCTGGAGCCATTCGTAAAGCACACCGGTGATGCGGAAATGCTGGAAGAATGGAGAAACATGCTCACATCCGATCATATCTATTATATCTGTACCAAGTGGCTGGCGGACGGCGACGTACACTCGTACTTCAGCCATCACCGGTCGCCGTTCGATGCAGGCATCAACTATGCGGCGATCCTGTACGATCTCAAGTCGAGGGTCTTTGAGCGGCTAAAAACATTAAAAGAATGATGAAAAAAATAAGAGTTTAGGCAGTGACAAATGCCTTTTTTTATGCCTTGAGCTTAATAGCCTGAGGGGCAGTATTGCCGAGTACTTCGCCCGGGCCGTACAGGTGCTCGTAGACGCTTCTGCAAGCGTCGCTGCAGAAACCTTCGCTCTCATCGCCATGCTCTTCGCTATACTTGTATTCACACATTATACATCGCATAATCCAATCCCGAAAAATAGCATAGATTCGGAACTACTTAAGCTATTTGCTCTTAAAAGGTGGGAGAGCAGGCGTATGCCTGCCCTGGTATCTTAAAAAGTTTTCGTGCCGACGGCGTGGTCAGGCACATCGAGTACACCCTCGAATACCGTCGTCGTGCCTTCTCTCGTGCTGATCTTTATGATCACATATGCGGGAACGTTCTTCTTATGGTCTGGCGACTGGATCGCGACGTCCTTTACATCGCCTGCGTTCATCCTGCCCAGCTGGACCGTGACAGGCCCCGAAGTCTGGTTTTGTGTATAGCTTGTATTGTCAGGGTTCACGATGGTGCCCGGCGTGATGACGGTATAAATTACGTCCACATCCAGGATCATATACTTGTCAATATTCTTCACGGTCAAGTGTGCCGTATCGTGCTGCATCGTATCAGTCGTGTCCCAGTCGATCGAGACACCTGAAATAGCCAATTTGTTAGCGGCAGCCGACACAACCGAGGGCGAAGCCGTAGCAGTGGCGGTCGGAGTCACGTTAGCGACCTCAGTGACCGACGGCGATGCATTGGCGATCGGCGTTGGAGTCGCGTTCTCAATAGCTGTGGGTACAGCAGTAGGCGATACTGTCGTAGGGGCCGGGCTCGTGCAGCCGGAAATAGCGACTATAAAAACGACCAGTAACGTAGCAATTATAAAATTCATCCTCATAAGCAACCAAACCTTAGATATATTATTCTTTAAGTTCCGCATGAAAATAAATAAACGTTTGTGTCCCGGGCAATTGATTTTAGCTCCGTCGGGCAGAAAAAAAGCCGAGATGGCGCTCCCATCCCATATAATTAGATTATTGGGCACTGACGCACGATAATCGCTTAATACGTGGCATAAGGCGGGTGATAGCCCGCCTCAGGTTCAGTATTTCTGGGTGCCCATCGTACCGTCCGGAGCGGAAAGCACTCCCTGGAGAATAGTCCCTTCACCGCCCTTCCAGCTTACCAGCATGGTGACAGTGGCCTGTGCGTTTTTCCCGTGGTCAGGCGACTGGATCGTGACGTCCTTGACCTCCGTCGGGCTCATCTTGCCCACATAGACCGAATTGCTTACCGGGTTGCTGATGATTGTAGTAGTACCATCAGAGTTGGCGAGGGTAGCCGGCGTGGCCACCGTATAGGTGACGGTCACATCCTGGAGCAAGCTGGTACCGACGTTCTGTAGCGTCACAAGCGCCGTGTCGTGCTGCAACGGGTCCGTCGTGTCCCAGTTAATGGCGACGCCTGAGACTGTCAAATTCCCTACGCTTGTCACGGCTGCGCCCGACGATGAAAACGAGGCGGGGATGGGAGTGGGCGCCACACTCGCTGCCGGAGTCGGCGTAGCGGCTGCAGTGGCGGTAGCCGCCGTTGTTGGCGAGCTGGTTGGCAATGCGGTGGGCGATACGGTCGCGCTCGGCGACGGGCTCGTGCACCCTGATAGTGCGATGCCGGCGACAATCAGTAATGCGACTAGTAAATATCTTAGTTTCATAGAGATCAGACCATTTATCTGTTATTATTTAATAAACTTAATATTAAATAAACGTTTGTATATCTTACGTATAGTATTTCTCTTGAAATGTATCCGGTCTTGTGCGACTGATCGAACATTTTAGTGCATGATACTGATTATCCGCCACCTGGTCGTCGCTGAAGTATAACATCTCCGGGATGGTGTGAATATTAATACTCATTTCGGCATATAGTAAATCAGGAGAGAAATAAGATATGGCAAAAAAAGAAGAAAGACACATGGTGCACCCCCTTACGTTTAAAGAGATCCGCTTGCAGGACGGCAGGGTGCTGGTGCTTAAAGAGCCTCTGATAGTCCCGCTGGAAAGACGACACGATAAGGGCATCGTGTGGTATGCAATGAACGAGGATCTGGGAATACAATCATACAGTCACGACGTCAAAATAGTAAAGAAAGATATCGAAGATCAGTTCGGCATGATGTACGTGACGTACGTGGAGTCCACCACCTCTAAAACCGAGAGCGCTAAGAGGCTTGTACAGAAGCTTAAGGATATGGTCGAGACGATCAGGGTAGAGCAGGAAGAGATGCATAATTAGGTCCGCACATGCCGTATTTCAGAGAAAACGATAAGTACGATAACAGTCAAGTTTGAACCGTAGAGGCTGTGAATGGTAAATTCACATAAAATAAGGTCAAATTAAGCAAAAGGCACCATAACAACAACTAGATTTTACTTAAATATACATACCATAAAACATATCGATAATCAGATTTGACTGAGATACTTAGATAACAGTTATATTCGAATTGGCCAGATTGATGCTGGCATCCGGAGAATCATATGGTACTTGACAATCTCGGGTCTTCATTGAAAGACGCGGTGAAGAAGCTGGTGAACGCCAGCAAGATCGATAAGGAAATAATCGACGACGTAGTAAAAGACATACAGCGAGCCCTGATCCAGGCAGACGTGAACGTCAGGCTGGTCATGAAGCTTTCCAGCCAGATAAAAAATCGCGCTTTGACGGAGGCCCCGCCGGCGGGCATGGACTCCAGGGAGCACGTGCTTCGCATCGTATACACTGAGCTCGTCAACATAGTCGGTAAGGCCACGCCCATCGAATTGAAGGCACAGACCATCATGATGGTGGGTCTGCAGGGCTCGGGCAAGACCACTACAACGGCCAAGCTGGCAAAATACTTCGCCCGAAAAGGCCTGAAGCCGGCCGTGATATGCGCCGATACGTATCGCCCGGGCGCGTACGATCAATTAAGCCAGTTATGCGAAAAGCTGGGTGTCGCATTTTACGGCGAGCGGGACAATAAGGACGCCGTCGCCATCGTCAGGAACGGCCTGAAGGAGATCGCCAAGTACGACGTGAAGATCGTCGATACGGCTGGCCGGCATGCGCTCGAGTCCGACCTGATCCAGGAAATGAAGGACATCAGCAATCTCACGAATTACGATCATAGGTTCTTAGTGCTGGACGCCGCGATCGGCCAGCAGGCCAGCGAACAGGCGAAGGCGTTCAACGACGCCGTGGGTATAACGGGCGTCGTGATCACAAAGCTGGACGGTACCGCAAAGGGCGGAGGAGCACTGTCCGCGGTCTCGGATACGAACACGTCCATCGCGTTCATAGGCGTGGGCGAGACTCCCGAGGACCTGGAGCGCTTTGACCCGGACGGGTTCATTTCTCGATTACTGGGCATGGGCGACCTGAAGGCGCTCGTAGAGAAGGCTAACGAGATGCTTACGCCAAACGACGTGAACGTCGACCGCATGATGGCGGGCAAGTTCACGCTGAATGACATGTATTCGCAGCTGGAGGCGCTGAACAAGATGGGCCCCCTGAAGCAGATCATGTCCATGCTGCCGCTCGGCGGAATGGGCGGGAACATCTCCGATGACGCGTTCAAGATGACGCAGAACAAGCTGAAGAACTATAAATTCATCATGGACTCCATGACCGATTCCGAAAGGGACGATCCGAAGATCATCGGCAGCAGCCGCATCAACCGCATCGCTGTAGGCTCAGGCAGGACTGCAGACGAGGTACGTGAGCTCTTAAAGTATCACAAGATGATGCAAAAAGCCATGAAGGGCATGAAGGGCGGCGCCGGGAAGATGAACGTGCAGCGCTTGATGAAACAGATGAAGATGTGAGATAAAAATATAGTAAGACCTTTTTCTTTTCTTACGCGGGTGCGACGCCCAGCCTTCGGCTGGGCTACTCAGCGTTTTGGGTGCTTCGATGCCGGGGTCGGGCTTGCACCCCGCTACGCAAGGCTGCTTCGCAGCTTGCTTCGCTCGCAAGCCCTAAGCGACGTTTTTACTCTTCGAGAAAAAACGTCCATTACCCCGTCATCTACGCATCGGCCTTCGGCCGACTGATGCCCAAAACGCCTCGCCGACCGCGACCGTAGCAATAGTTATACCGTCTGTGAGACTCGGACAGCGTGCCATTTAATTGTCGCGTGAGGCGGAGGTTTTTCGGGTCTGCCCGAAGCGAGCGAAGCGAGTGAAGGGATGCGGAGATGGCCGGGTAATGAGCGTGCCGTCTCGTCGGCACGCTGCTTAGGGCTTGCGGAGCCTGACGGAGCGAAGCGAACGTCAGGTGAGGGTGCAAGACCGACCCGGACATCGAAGCACCCGAAAAACCGCAGCAGCCCTGCCATCAGGCAGGGCGTCGAACCGCGTGAAAAAAGAAGAACTGCACATTCAAAGCTTATTTAAATCTATAGCGTTTTAATTCATCCAACTCGAGGTTATCATTATGCGTACATTTGTCATTGTGGGCCATAAGGCTGTTACGACCCCAAAATTTTCTTTAAATGACCTGCCCGGAGCCGCCGGCCGGATGGATATATTAGCGCGCTGCATCAACGCGTCGCTGTTCCTGTCACATGATATGCGCAGGGATGTGGACACTTATGTGGTACTACAGGGTGAGCCGAGCCCGCCCGTGACGATACGGTTTAACGGGGAAAAATTACGCTACCTGAGCCCCGATGAGCGGAGCGCTGCGGCGCTTACAAAGAAGGCACTGGAGAAAGGGGCACCGGAGTCTGGAGAGGAAGAGTCCACGCCGGGCGTGTACATCTCGAAAAGATCGTTTGCACAAGTCGTTGAAGGGCTGGAAAATATCGTTTATCTTCACGAGAGCGGGGAAGACATCAGAAAATTTTCACTCGCCGGAAATGAAACATACGTATTAAGTGACCATGAAAATTTAACGCCAGATGAAGAAGCCGTTCTGGATAAAAAAGGTGCCAAAAAGGTGAGCCTCGGAAAGAAGCTCTACCACGCTGATCACTGCATAATCATGGTCAACCATGAGATAGACCTGCGAAGCGAACAGTAAACGCCAATATTTAAATTATTTTTATAAGGTGCCGTGTGGGGTGTGAGAGAAAACTCACGTGCTTTAGCTCTGGGGTGAATTGAGTCTCCGAATTATAGTTACATTACGATAAGATATTTATACATAAGTAACTGTATTTTTTGTAGTGTATAAGGTGTATAAGTTCAGGCTCTATCCGACCAAGTCTCAAGTAAAGAAGCTTGAGCGTACGCTTGAACTATGCAGACAAGTCTACAATGAGACGCTGGCATACCGTAAGGACAAGTATGAACAAGAGCATGTATCGGTCTCTAACTACGCTATGCATAGCCTGTTGCCAGTGTGGAAGAAGAATGCTCCTGAACTAAAGGAGGTGTTCTCACAGACCTTGCAGGAAGTTCAGGAACGCGTCGAACTGGCATTCAGGGCTTTCTTCCGTCGTGTCAAGAACGGCGAGAACCCCGGATATCCACGGTTCAAGGGATATGGATGGTATGACAGCTTCACGTATCCTCAGATGGGATTCAAGCTATCGGGCGATAAACTCTCGCTTTCTAAGATCGGTGACGTGTATATCCGAGTACATCGGAAAATAGATGGCGATGTTAAGAGAGTGACCATCAGAAGAAACAGCAATGGTAAATGGTATGCATCACTGATAGTAGAATCTGAACTAAAGATAGTGTCGAGAAACAAGTTTCCAGCTATCGGAATAGACATGAGGTTGACGTCATTCGCAACATTGTCAAATGGCGACAAGGTGCCAAACCCGAGATTCTTCCGAAAGGAGGAGAATGAGTTGGCTAAGGCACAACGAAGACTATCCAGGTTGGAGAAGGACTCGCCCCAACGCATGAAGGCTGTACGTGTTGTTCGTCGTGTTCACGAACGTATCGTTAACAAGAGGTATGATTTCGTCCACAAACTAAGTAGAGCATTGGTCACCGAATACGGCTTGATAGCGTTCGAAGACCTCAACATTAAGAATATGGTCAAGAACCATTGTCTCGCTAAAAGCATCAGTGATGCAAGCTGGAACATGTTGTTCACAGTGACAAAGTACAAGGCTGAAAGCGCCGGTACAACAGTCGTGATGGTCAACCCAGCAAACACCACTAAGATGTGCAGTAGATGCGGAATCCTAGTCGATATGAAACTAAAGGACCGCACATATCGATGTCAAAGCTGCGGACTTGTTTTAGATAGAGACGAGAACGCTGCAGTAAACATTCTCAGACTGGGATTACAGTCTGTCGCCCGAAGAGGTGTAAAAGCCCGCAAGCTTTAACCATGGGAACAATCACTTTCTGTTCCTTACACATTAATCACATATCAGGGAAGCCAAGAGTTATAAAACATCATGAACAACTACAAATAGCAAAACTTAATATTGTTGTGTAATATAGTGTTAGCACTTGTAGGGCGGATTGTGTAAAAAAATAGCGGCATGGGATGGGCGCTGCTGATGGAGCGTTGAAAGTGTTAAGTTCGGAGCTTTTGCTGGCCATTTTATCGATGTTGGTCTTAGGTAAGATACTGGGCTCATTAGCAGAAAGGATCAATTTCCCGTCAATAGTCGGCGAATTACTCGCGGGCGTCCTCCTGGGCCCGATGATACTTAATCTCATACATCCGATCGGCGACCTTGGGACATCGCTAGAATTTTTAGCGGACCTGGGCGTTATTTTCATGATGTTCATCATGGGCCTTTCCATCGATATCGAGGGCATGATGAAGACGAGCGCTAAGGGCGCAGCCGCCGCGACGCTGGTCGGGGCCGGCTTAGTGTTCACATTATCGGCATTCGCTACACTAATAGTCGACATAGTGCTGGGCCAGGACCTTGGCTACTCGCTTGCGCAGGCATGCCTTGTCGGCGTGGCGCTTACGTCCACCTCGACGGTCATCGGCTTCAAGTTTTTAACGGACATGGGCGACACGTTCTCCAACGTATTCAAGACGCTCGTCTCCATCGAGGTCACCGATGGCATATTCTCCATAGTGCTGCTCATGATACTGTTATCCGTGGTGCACATCTTCACGAGTATAACTCCCGATGCGACGATAGACGTGACGAGCCTGCTGGAGAATATCGGCCAGCAGACGTTCGCACTGTTATTGCTCATACTTGGCTTCATGGTCTTCGTGATCAAGTTCGGAGGCGCTGTGACTGACTTTTTACTTGGGCTGTCGCGCAGGAGCAGCAACGACCAGGCGATCATCACGCTCTCGCTGATCATATTGTTCGCAGTTGCAGCGCTGAGCGACTGGCTGGGCCTGACAGCGGTCATCGGAGCGTTCCTGGCGGGTGCTATCCTGGCGGGCTCGCAGTTCACGAAGACGGTCATTGAGCCCAAGATCAAGGCGCTTGGATATGGCCTCTTCATTCCGGTGTTCTTCGCATACACTGGCGTAAAAATGGACTTCAGTAAGGTGTTCGTCGGTAACGCGCTACAGTTTGCCGGCATTGGTATACCGCTATATTTCATCCTGTTCCTGGTATTGCTGGTCGTAGTCATGATGGGTAAATATATAGGCGGCGTCGTCGGGTGTGCCCTAGTGGGTGGCTACACCGATGTTGAGGCTAAGCGTATCGCCGCTTCGGACATGTGCGCCGGCGAGGATACGCTGGTCATAGCGCAGATCGGCGCAACGGTCATGTTCGTAGCGACGCCTTTGATCACTCCGGAATTGTTCTCGGTTTTTGGCCTCGTGATCATTGTTTCCTCGATCTTGACGCCTTTCTTTATCAAGCGTGCGTTCAAGGAAGAAAACTATGCACTGCCGCCCACAGGGCGCCAGCCGATCAGTAATAGTAAAGGGCCTTCGAAAGGCAAATTTAAGAGCCTGTAACTTGATATATTGTTTATAGGCTGCTATTGAATCGCTCTTTAGTATTTGCGCTTTTTACTCCTGATTAATGGTATGGATTAGCGAAGCCCGCTGGTAAATTTTTTATATGTGAATGGATAACATAATGCAGGTATACTGCCTTGATTCAGTATGGGGTACGGAAAACATTATATGCGATTAATGCATTAAGGTGTTCGCGTCAGCTTGATAATAGCGAAATGCGCCGGTAGTGTAGTGGCTATCACTATGGCTTGCCAAGCCATAAACTCGGGTTCGATCCCCGACCGGCGCATTGTGTATGATAAGCTGACCGAATACATTTTTTAATATGATTTCTTGTTCTTTGCATGTGCGATGTGAAATCAAAAGCTGTTTTTCTGAGTTTTCGCGGGTGCGACGCTCGCTGGAAAGCAGTTCATATTCTTTTTCGCGGGTGCGACGCTCGCTGGAAAACAGTTCATATTCTTTTTCGCGGGTGCGACGCTCGCTGGAAAACAGTTCATATTCTTTTTCGCGGGTGCGACGCTCGCTGGAAAACAGTTCATATTCTTTTTCGCGGGTGCGACGCTCGCTGGAAAACAGTTCATATTCTTTTTCGCGGGTGCGACGCTCGCTCACTTCGTTCGCTCGCTACTCGTCGTTTTGGGTGCTTCTATGCCGGGGTCGCGCTCGCACCCTCGGCCAAAATCTCGCTTCGCTCATTTTGGCCTCCGCAAGCGCTAAGCGACGCGGCCACGAGCGGCCGCGTCCATTACCCCGTCATCTTCGCATCGGCCTTCGGCCGACTGACGCCCAAAACGCCTCGCCGACCGCGACCCATAGCAATTGTTATGCGTGTCTATGAGACTCTGAAAACATGATAATAAATTGTCGCGTGAGGCGGAGGTTTTTCGGGTCTGCCCGTAGCGAGCGAAGCGAGCGAAGGGATGCGAAGATGGCCGGGTAATGAGCGTGCCGTCTTGTCGGCACGCTGCTTAGGGCTTGCGGAGCCTGACGGAGCGAAGCGAACGTCAGGCGAGGGTGCAAGACCGGCCCGGACATCGAAGCACCCGAAAAACCGCAGCAGGCCGGCCCAAAGGCCGGCCGTCGAACCGCGTGAAAAAAGACAAAACCAACATTATAGTTATCAAAAACAACATTATCGTTATCAAAAACAACATTATCGTTATCAAAAACAACATTATCGTTATAATTGAGCGCCAGGATAACGCTGGCTACGGTTACCCATTGAGCGCCCGGACTATTTTATCGTCCTGTTTACGGTTACATCCTATATTCATTCACCGTCAACCTGTCAGGAAGAACATTGCGGGCAGGAAAACCCTGCTACCGAACAGGAAAACGATAATTGCGAGAACCACGAAGATAATGACCAGCCACTTTGCAATTTCCAGGCTGAATCCCGCGATGCCCCGCGCACCAAGGATGTAAGCGACCAATGCCAGTACCAGGAACAGTACTGCTAGCCAGATAAGACCATCCATCGAATCACCCACCTCTGATAACAATAAACTTTTCTATAAATATAAAAGTTGATTAAGTTTTAAGCTAGTTTTTCACGGTAAAACAACTTAAAAGAAAAGTCATGCCCGACTTTTCTTATGCACAGTTCGAAATATCAAACAGGATGATCCATCTGCTATGGAAATGGGAAGGCAGACAGGATAGGCGAATACAGCTGCTGGATAGGCAGAAGGATTTAAACTCCCATCATAACAACATTCTACTTATCGTGCAGGGGGTATGGACATAATCAAGGACTATATACGCATCATGACAGGCTTCCATACGAACGTGAAGCTACTAATGCTCCGCACGTTTCTCATGAGCCTGTATACAGGCATATATGGCATTATCTTCAACCTGTATGTGCTGAACATGGGATTCCATGCGGACTTCCTGGGGCTGCTGCTGGCGGTGAACCTGCTGGCATCATCCGTAACGTCCATACCTGCCGGACTCCTCTGCGACAGGTTCGATAAAAAGAAGCTTTTAATGATATCGGGAGCCCTAACGCTGGCCGTGACTCTGCCCCTATTCATTACCGGCTCGCCTTACCTGATGCTGGCACTCAGCGCACTGGGCGGCGTGTTCTGGTCTATAAGCGCAGTGGCGGTCACGCCACTACTCGCGGAGAACAGCCATGCGGACGATAACGTCCATATATTCAGCACGAACGCCTCGCTTGGCTGGATAGCCTCGATACTAGGCTGCGCCATGGGCGGCCTGATACCAACGGTGTGGGCGGCGATCTTCGGCCGCGGCGGAAGCTACCGGCTGACGCTGCTTACTTCAGTAGTACTACTGGCTGCAGGGCTGGCGCTGGCAGCACTATTGAAGAGTAAAAAGATCGATCATCGGGCTATTACGGCCTCACCAAAGACGACAGCACCTACCTCGCCAAAGGACGTTCGCACATGGGGGAAAGACTTTATTCGATCTTTAAAGGGCATACGGGTATCCTCCGACGTCATTAAGTTCACGATCACCAGCATCACCTTCGGGATAGCGTCCGGCATGATCGTACCGTACTTCAATGTGTATTTTGTCAAGGTGATGAAGGTGGGCGTCATTGAGGTGGGGCTGGCGTCGGCGATTGCGGGCGTTGTCATGATCGGTGGCTTGATGGCGACGCCATACCTGACATCCAGGATAGGGAAAGTACGTTGTGCAGTCCTCACCAAAATACTGTCCGCGCCCTTCTTGATCCTGATGGCCCTGACGACCAACTTCATCATGGCAGCCGGTGCGTACGTAGCTTACATGTTCCTGATCAACATGGCAGGGCCGGCCACGACCAGCTTCCAGATGGAGCTGATAAAGCCGAAGGAGCAGGGATTCGCTGTCGGAGTGATGTCCACGGGCAGCTATGTGGCCATCTCGGCCAGCACGTACGTTAGTGGATTGTTGATCGCGCAGGGCAACTACATAATACCCTTTATCAGTACCTGCATAGCGTATCTGGCCACCGCCGCACTCCTTTACTACTATTTCAAGGACTGCGAGAGGCCGGGGTTCATATGCCAGAAGAAGGCTACGGTACTCGTACCGGCTGAAACCTGTCAATCATCGCCACTGACCTGAAGTTACAATATGTCATTCTGCCGTGCCCGCTCTGCTCAAAACGGACAAAGCGGGTAGAATGCTTAGCAAGCCATGAGCTAGCTGTACTGACTACCTATTGGATGAGCGGACACGAGATAAGCCTTTAAAATTGTTTTTAAATCTAAATATTGGCTATTATGCCAAAAAAACCACAAAGTATCTTTATTAACATCATTTTTTACATTTAGAAAGCAGGGGATGCCGAATGATTCGCAACTACATGCAAGCGTTCAAGAATTTTTCCGTCAATGCAAGGATGTACCTGGCATTCAACTTCCTGGTATCGCTCTATGTGGGCATATCCAGCGTAGTATTCAATCTGTATATCATCAAACTGGGCTACAACGAGCAATTCCTCGGCCTGATCATCTCGGCGATGATGATCGCCACAGGGCTTTTCGCCTTCCCGGCCGCGCAGATATGCGACCGCATCGGCAGTAAAAAGAGCCTGGTGTATTCGGGGATCCTGTCATCGTTGGTACTATTCTTATTGTATACGCTAACGTCACAGGAGTGGCTTCTCGGGCTGAGCCTGCTGAGCGGTATCCTGTCAGCGATCCCGACGATACTGGCCTCGCCGTTCCTGGTGGAGAACAGTACTGCCGACGACCGCATTTATTTATTCAGCTTTAATTTCGCGCTGATCATCATAGCGACGGTACTGGGAATGTCCATCGGCGGCTTTCTGCCGCAGATCTGGTCGTCCTTACTCGGCGTGGCGACGACGAGTCCCGCATCCTACCGGTACACGCTCTTCGCCTCGCTCGCGGTCTCCATCATCTCGGTCCTGCCGCTCGCTTTCCTGAAGGAGCGGAAAAAGGTATGCGTTGAGGCACCCGATATGAAGGCGCTTTTGGGAAAGCTCGTAGAGTCGAAGACCGTAAAAAGGCTGCTCATCATCAGCTGCCTGATCGGCCTGGGCGCCGGCCTCATCGTGCCGATGTTCAACGTCTACTTTAACAAGAACCTGTCGGCGAGCCCACAGCAGATCGGCATGATCTTCTCCGTCGGGCAGGCTTCCATGGTCATCGGTGCCATGGCCGTGCCATTCATCGTGTCGAGGATCGGCCGCGTGAAGACGGTATCGCTCACGTACCTGGTCTCGATCCCGTTCTTGATCCTGCTGGCAGTGACCTCGAACCTGTATATCGCGAGCGGCGCCTACATCATGCGTATGCTCTTCATGAACATGTCCCAGCCTATCAGCAACAGCTTCTCCATGGAGATCGTCCATCGGGAGGAGATGGCGTCCGTATCGAGCCTCACCGCCATGGGCAGCTGCGTTTGCATTGCCGTAAGCACCTATGTTGCGGGCATGCTGATGTCATGGGGCGCTTACCTGCTGCCATACGTTGCGACATGCGTCTTTTACCTGGTTGCCGCTGTGCTATACCTGAAATTTTTCAAGCGCTACGAAAAAAAGCTTGAAAGCCACACACAGCCAGCGACTTAATTTTTTTTAAGACTCCAAGTTTCAAGGAGGCACTATGAAGTCCGAGAAGGCATGAAGCATGTTTCACACTTGTGACGTACAGAACACAGGGTGACAATATCGATTTTTAGTTGCGTAAATTATATATACCATGTCCTATCATTTTCAGGGTTGTGTACGCATACCGCGCATTTTACATGGCAAGAAACAATGATGTTTTAACGTACGTAGCTTGCCGAATCGTGGAATGCGTAGATTAGCGTATCGCTTATCACTTTCTAAATAATGCCATCTAGCTTCGCGTATTTTTATTTTGTCGCCGGCGGCATGGCCGTTTAAAACGTTACTACATAAAAATAACAGGATACATCTCATATGACTGAAGAAGCAAGACATAAGTATGAATTTAAGCGACATCTAGAGGAGGTACGCAGCAAACAGGGGCAGGGCACGGAACTGGTGTCCCTCTATATCCCGCACGACAAGCGGATCTCCGACGTGGTCGCCTATCTGAGGGACGAGCACGGCTCGGCTGCGAACATCAAGTCAAAATCGACAAAGACCAACGTGCAGAGCGCGCTGGAGTCTATCACGTCGCGCCTCAAATACTACAAAGAGCCTCCGCTGAACGGATTGGCTATCTTCTGTGGCGCTATATCCATCGGCGGCGACAGGACTTCGATGGAGGCCATCACGATAGAGCCGCCTCAGCCGATCACCTCTTTCTCGTACAGGTGTGGCAGCAACTTCGAGCTGGACAAGCTCGAGTATATGCTGGTGGACCGGAAGACGTTCGGCTTGATCGTCGTCGATCGCCGAGAGGCCACAATCGGCCTGCTGAAGGGAAAGAGCGTCACCCCGATGAGACACCTCACCAGCACTGTCCCGGGAAAACAAAGAAAGGGCGGCCAGTCGTCACACCGTTTCCAGCAATTACGGCTTATAGCGATCAACGACTTCAACACCAGGATCGGTAATGCAGCCAATGATATTTTCCTGAATATTGACAGGAACGACTTCCAGGGGATACTGATCGGAGGCCCGACGCCCTCTAAGGAAGAGTTCGTCAAGGGCGAATTTTTACATCACGAGCTACAGCCTAAGATCATGGCCCTGTTCGACATCGCGTACACTGACGAGTCCGGCCTGAACGAATTAATGGACGCGGCCGGGGACACGCTCTCGAATCTCGACGTCGTCAAGGAGAAAAAGCTCATGGAGCGCTTCATGAAAGAGCTGGTCAGCGATGACGGGCTGGCAGCCTACGGCGAGGAATCGGTGCGGGCGAACCTGAAAATGGGCGCAGTCGAAACCCTGCTGTTATCTGAGGATTTGCGCAAGAACCGCATCCTGATCAAGTGCGCGAACTGCGATTACACGCAGACGAAGACGCTTAAGCTCAGGCCGGGCGAGACTCCCACTGTCAACGAGAAGTGCCCGAAGTGCCAGTCATCTCTAAGCATATCTGAGAACGTAGATGTTGTTGACGAGCTTTCTATGATCGCGGAGCAGATGAACACGGAAGTCGAGTTCATATCCACGGAATTTGAAGAAGGCGAGCAACTCTATAACGCGTTTGGCGGCATTTCCGCGATCCTGCGCTATAAGACCGGCTCGTAAGGTGTGATCATGTATCTTAAACTAATGGACGAGGTTAAAACGCTCATGACGTCAGCCGTGGAGCAGGCAGGCTACAAGGCCGACGACATGAGCCTGGGCGAGTCGGCTCACGCCGACGTCAGCTCATCGCTGCCCTTCCGCCTCGCAAAAGAGCTCAAGAAGAGCCCGATGGAGATCTCAAAAGACATTATCTCCCACATGGGTAAAAGCGAGTACGTGGACCGCGTTGAAATGGCAGGCCCGTACATCAATTTTTATGCAAGCCAGCGCTACGTGACAGAGTCCCTTGAGGAGGTCCTGAAGCAGGGCCGCACGGCCGTGCTTTTACCTCCGAAAAACGTAAAGGTCGTCCTTGAGCACACGTCCGCGAACCCGACGGGGCCGCTGCACGTGGGCAGAGGCCGTAATCCCGTAATAGGTGATACGCTCTCGCGCATTATGCGGGCAGGCGGCTACGACGTGCAAGTACAATACTACGTGGATGACATGGGCAAGCAGGAGGCGACGATCGTCTGGGGCTATGATCACCTGGACCTGTCAAAGCTCCCGGTGCCTCAGATGGATAAGCCCGACCATGCGATCGTGGAGGTCTACAGGGCTGCTACGGACCTTAGAAAAGAAAACGAGAAGGTCGATAAGGATATCTCGGAGATACTGAACAAGTATGAGCACCTGGACCCTGAGGTATCTGCAAAGATCAAGAAGATGGTGGAGACCTGCCTGGCCGGACAGCAGATGACCCTGGCCAGGATGAACGTGTTCTACGATAAGTTCGTATGGGAATCGAGCTTCGTCCAGACTGGCGCGGTCAACGATGTAATCGATAAATTATCGAAGACACAGTACGCGGAGCGCAAGCCGGATGGTATGCTGGCACTGAACCTGTCGTCCTTCGGCATGGACAAGGAATTTGTCCTGACGAGGGCTGACGGCACCTCGCTGTACACGACCAGGGACCTCGCGTATCACCAGTGGAAGCTTTCGAACTGCGACATGGCGGTGAACGTGCTCGGAGAGGACCAGAAGCTGGCCATGCAGCGCCTGAACGCGACGCTCACGATACTCGGGCAGACGAAGCTGCCGAGGATCGTTTTCTATTCCTTCGTATCGCTTCCGGAGGGCCGCATGTCCACCCGTAAGGGCGTGGTCGTGAATTTAGATGACCTGCTGGACGAGGCGATAGAGCGCGCCTACATCGAGGTAGACAAGCGCAGGAAGGACCTGACGGAAGACCAGAAGCGCAAGATCGCCGAGGCCGTGGGCATCGGTGCAGTGCGGTTCGACATCATTCGCGTGGCCGCTGAAAAATCCATCACCTTCAAATGGGAGCAGGCGCTGGACTTCGAGAAGCAGGGCGCGCCATTCGTACAGTATTCCTATGCTCGCGCATGCAGCATCCTTGCGAAGGCGAACCCGCAAAAGTATGACCTGAGCGTGCTCAAGGAAAAGGAGGAGATCGCGCTGGTCAAAAAGATGGCCATGCTTCCGTACGAAGTGCAGGTGGCATCTACGGACCTGAAGCCTCATGTGATCGCGGGCTATGCGCGAGAGCTCGCCGAAACCTTCAACCAGTTCTACCGCTTCGTGTCAGTGCTGAACGCGGAGCCCGAATTACGAGAGGCGCGACTGGCGCTCGTGGATGCGTCCCGCATCACGCTCGCCAACGCGCTGGATTTGTTGGGCATCGCGGCGCTAGAGGAGATGTAAGCCCTTTCGGGCTTACTCTCGCTCGTTCTTTTTTATTCTATTTTCTCATCTGACGCTTCTTATAGTATCCTAGCGCGAACTTCCCCACGAAGTACAGGATGGCCGCCGCTATGACAAGGTAAAGCGCCAGCGGTATGAGATAGCCCGTCAGGACGATAAGCCCGCCGATCATGCCGATGAAGCCGTGCGACGCGTCGCGGAAGGCGCTGCCGATGCCCCAGTCATAGCCGACTACCGGCTCAGGCTCGTAAGCTTCCACCGTGATCGTGGCAAAGTTCACCTGGCTGCCCAGGTAGTTCAGCTGCGCCTGGTCCGACTCGATCTCGCCCCTGACGCTGTAGAGCTGCTGTGAGACGGCCAGCACTTCGCTGACGTTCTTACCCATGCCCATGAGAGCGCTGAGCTGCTGCTCCTCCGCCTTCAAGTTATTGATACGCGCATTCAGGTCAATATACTGGCGTGTCACGTCCTGGCCGGAGGTGCTCTCGGACTTTACATTCCCGAGAGCCTCGAACTGAGAAAGGTCAGACTGGAACGCCGACTGCGGGACTTTTACGGTGATGGATGTGTGCTTCTTATTCGAGCTGGTGAGCCAGGTACTCGAGGACTCTACGTAGCCGCCGGAGCTCGCTGTGATCGTGCGGATGCTGCTTACAGTCTTGTCATGGTCGCTGGTCTCTAACTGTACACTGGCGGTGCTGATCACCATGCGGCCGCTCACGTTCGTGTAGACGTTCGTATCAGTAGTAGTGGTCGGCGCCGGTATCGGGGCCATGATACCCGTGGTATAGCCGCTCATGCCACCTGCTGACTTACTGTTGTCGCTGCTCACATATGATGGCGCAGATTGTCCTCCGCTCACTGGCGTCGCGCCCCTATCGTTTCCGCTCAGGCCCGTGCAGCCCGAAAAAAAGACGAATGAAAGTACAATAAGGACTGCGATGATCTTGATAGTTTTAATCGATCTCATAATATTATATGTAAGCATTTGATTATTTAAGAATGGCTTAAGCTACGGACAAGACCGTAGTTACACCGTGTTTTTTAACTACAAAGAAAAGGTATATATCTTGCAGCGGTCATGAGCATCTGTGGACTCGTGGGGTAGCCAGGACATCCTACTGGGCTTCGGTCGATAATAATTGAACGGAAGAAACCCAGAGACCCGCGTTCGAATCGCGGCGAGTCCGCTGTCTATCAGAAGTTGTTTTTCTAGGTTTTCGTTGGTGCGACGCTCACTACACCGGGTGCGCACTAACCAAGCTGATCTTAGTCTTCTTTACTTCACCGAACTCAGCTAAGCCCTTGTCTGTCGTCGCAAAAACGGAATCGCCGAGCATTGCCATGGACGCCATGCCGCCGTTCGCTTCCACAGCCTTGACAGCCGCCAGCGCCTTCTCGCTGATCAGCCCCGTCTCCACGGAAAATTCCCTGGAGAGCTTCATGAACTGGTCGAACGTCGGCTTTTTCAGCAGCGCCTTCAGGCTCTTCGTGCCAGCCTCGTTGATCTTCGCCTTCTCTTTCTGGTCCGTGAGCACGCTCTTCGTGGAAATCGGGCCGAAATGCACGCAGTAGATGTCGCGAGCAACGACCGGTATCCGATCAAGAATAAAAGGCGTACCCGGCTTGAGCCTGATCACGATACCGCCGGCATACATGCCGGCCACGTCGCCCAGGCCAGTCTTATTATTTACCTCTGCCACATGGGCTAAGAACGCCAGATCGTTATACGTCCTGTTCAGGTGCAGTGCCTCGTTCAGCGCCAGGGCTGTGCTAAATGCGCCCGCGCCGCTATCGCCGAAGCCTCCGCCGATGGGGAACGCCAGCTTGCTCTCCACGCGCACCGGCTCTTCGGTCAGCATCTCGATGATGGCCCTCGTGGTCGGCGCTTCTGCGGGCTGGCCGTTCAGTAATATCTCGGTCGTCTCGGCGGGCTGTGCGGTCGTCGTCACGCCGTCCTCCAGCGCAACGCCGCAGCCGTGCGACCCCGCCTTCAGCGGGTCCTCATCGTCAAAAATAGAAAAAAAACCAGTGATATGTGCCGGGGCAAATGCTTTACCTATCATATAAAATACTCCGTTATAGCATCCATGATGTGGCTAGCCACGATGCTTTTCTTGTCGGTCACGTGATCAGTCGTGCCATCCGCTTTTATGATATACGCGTCATTCCTGTCCGCGTCGCGCACGCCGCCAAAGCGGTTGGCAACGACCATGTTCGCCCGCGCACGGTCCATCATGTCCGTTGCACGCCTGAGCATCTCCTTATCGTCCACCGTCTCGGCCTTGAATGCCACGATGAACAGCGACGGGAACTCGTGCCGTACCTTGTCCAGGATCTTTTTCGCGGGCTTCAGCTCGACCGTCACCGGGCCTTTTGAGCTGATCTTATCCTTTGCCGGCACTACGGTAAAGTCGGAAATCGCTGCGGCGCTTATGTATATATCATAGCCCTTTTTCAACTCGGACATCACGGCCTCGTCCATGTCATCGGCGCTATCCGCAAAAATATCTTTGATCTCACGCAAGCCCACCTTAGAGCGATGCACGACGGTCACATCCGCCCCTTTCCGGAACGATTCAAGAGCAAGCTCGACGCCCATGCGCCCGGTGCTTCGGCTGGTCAAGACGCGTATCGGGTCCAGGGGCTCGAAGTTCGGGCCGCTGGTGATCAGTATTTTTTTACCTCTAAGCGGCGAATCGGACAATACCCGTTCCGCGTTGATGACGATCTCCTCGTTATCCGGTATCTTGGCCGCGCCCTCCTCGACTTTGGGCATGATGAGCGAGATGCCGATGCTTTTCAGCTTCTTAATGTTCTCCTGCACGATCGGATGCTCGAACATGGAGCCATGCATGGCGGGCACTATGATGATGGGGATATGCGAGCCTATCGCAGTCGTGGCAAAAGTGGTGACCGGCGTATCGTCGACGCCGGCGGCGATCTTGCCGATCGTGTTCGCCGTGCAGGGCGCGATCAGCATCAGATCGTATGCCTGCTTACGCTTGCCACAGTATGCCACATGCTCTATGGCGCCGGTGATCTCCGTAATGACTTTTCTGCCGGTAGCGTATTCAAGCGCATACGGATGTATGATCGTCTGCGAGGCCTGGCTCATCACGCCCTGTACCTCAGCGCCATTCCTTATTAGCTCACGGGACAGCCTGACCGCTTCGACGGCCGCGATGCTGCCGGTGACACAGAGTACGATCCTTTTTCCGTCAAGCGAATGGCTCTTCGATGACTTAAGGTCGAGCGTGGGGTGCGAGATGTCCGCGTTCACAGTTAATACCTCATACTATTGTTGAATAAGAACACTATTAAAATTTCCATCGCTGCTTTATATATGATCGCATGATAAGTTTTTCGTCCGGAGAATAGGCTTATGTATCATTAGCGATGTCACCTATTCCATATACACGAGCGTTGCTGACTATCATGTACAAGGGCAAGGATCAGGGCAATTCATTATTGAGCGAAAAACGGCTCGATATTCTGCTCATAGCTGTCATATTGATTTTCGCGCTGGCCATTCGTATGTATGGCCTGACAGATGTGGGATTGACCTACGACGAGCCGATCACTGTCGCCAGCGGCATCTATTATATCCATAGCCTCGAAGTGCAGAACTTCAGCCCCGACGTGTGGGCCCAGAACATGGAGCACCCGCCCGTGGCCAAATACATCTACGGGATCGCAAACCTCATTTTTAATGGCGACGGGTTCAGCTATCATACGTATGTCGTAGCCAAGTCCGCGAGCGCTCTCATGGGCGCCCTGACATGCGTCTTAATATTCCTCGTCGGCCGCGAGATCTACGATAAGCGCGTCGGGCTCCTGGCAGCCTTCATCCTGGCGCTGACACCGGTCTTCCTGGCGCACACGCAGATCGCGGCCATCGACTCGCCCATAGCCTTCTTCTTCACCCTCACACTCTTCCTGTTCATCGTAGCCCTGCGGCGGAACAGCCTGCCATACTATGCCGCCTCCGCAGTATCCTTAGGCTTGCTTGTCAGCACAAAATTTAACGGCATCCTGATATTGCCGGTCATGGCGATCCTGTATTTATTATTCAGGCGCGAGCATCCGCTGACAGTGAAAAAGGCTAAAGTCAAGGGCTCTTCAAGACAGGCGGCCGACAAGGGCATAATGGACTCCGTAAAGGGATACGTCAATCCCATGTCTATCCTGGCGTACTGTCTCATCGTCGTGCTGGTCTTTTTCCTCCTCTGGCCCTGGCTGTGGTCCGATATGATCGGCCACCTGGGCGAGACGCTAGGCCATTGGGAAGTGACGCCGGCAGACTATTTCCTCGGCACCGTCCAGGGCGCGCCACTGTACTATTATCCTGTATACTTCCTGGTCACTACGCCTGTCCTGCTCTTCATACCGCTGGCCGTCGGCATTGTTGCGGCAGCCAGGTCTAAGGATGTATTCAAGTACGGCATCCTTCTGTGGCTAGTCATCCCATTCGCCTATGGCTTCACGTCCTTCATACAGAATGGCATGAGATACCTGATCATGATCTATCCGGCCGTAGCGATCCTGTGCGCGGACGGGCTCTGGCAAATATCGGGGCTGGCTGAAAAGCTAAAGCTGCCGAAAAAAGCCGTATTTGCCGCGCTCAGCGTCCTGGTCGTTGCTTACCTCGCCGTGAGCGTGGCGCTGGTGCACCCTTACTACCTGGACTATTATAACGAGCTGTCGGGCGGCCAGAAAAATATCCAGGACAACAAGCTTTTCGACGTGGCCTGGTGGAATGAGGGCACGTCCGCATGCGTGAACTATGTAGAGGCACATGCGAGCAATGCGACCGTTGCCATGGTCGTGCTGCCCCAGGATGCTTCGAATGAGCGCTTCCTGATGAAGAACAACAGCTATGATTTTACGTCTGAAGTCGTCGACGACCGCGCAGTGCCGGTAAATGTCGGTGCGGGCCAGGACTACGCGATCGTGTCAGGCAAGGTGATGGAGTACTACAATGTGACCATCGACCCCGCGCTCAAGCCCGTCTACGAGGAAACGGTCGGCGGCGCCACCCTCTGCACTGTATATAAGAATGTGGGACACGGCGCTTGAACCCACTATCGGTGCCCGGAAATCCATCATCTATATATACTTCGAAGTGACTATGCAAAGGTGATTACCTGAGGCAATCAATAAATTTCTGGAGTTATCAAGATGGCAAAGTCAAAGGACACCAAGTCGCGCAAAAAGGGTAGTAACCTGAAAGCGTGCCGGGAATGTCACAGCCTGGTCGAGGGCGAAGTATGCCCCGCTTGCCAGTCAAGCTCGCTGAGCGAAGACTGGAGCGGCTACGTAGTCATCATCGACCCCGTAAAATCCGAGATAGCGCGACTGATGAACGTGAAGCGTCCTGGCAAGTTCGCGTTGAAGGTGCGGTAGAGTGGCATTAACGCTTACGCCCGCGTTGCGTGAGAAGCTTAAGACGCCCTATGGAAAGCTATACAAAGGTAAAGGCGATGAGTGTCTCAGGACCATCGTCGAAACTCTAAAAGCTGCGAAGGTCATCTCCATAGGGGACGTGACCACGTATTATTTGCTCAAGGCGGGCATCGTGCCGGACATCTGCCTGGTCGACGATAAGACCATGCGCCTGCCGGTCGAGCACGAGGTGCGCAAGGGCACTGCACACGCTTCCTTCAAGGAAGTCACCGTGAAGAACCCTGCGGGCGTCGTGACCGATGAATTAATTAATGCCTTGAAAGATAATATGGACTCCAAAAAGCCCGTGCGAATTTTCGTCGAGGGCGAAGAGGACCTTGCCGTGATACCGGCGTGCATGTACGCGCCCATCGGCTCGATCGTCATATACGGCCAGCCCAACGAGGGCGTGGTCGTCGTGAAGATCACCGAAAAGAAGCGGCTCGAGACCGTCTCGCTCGTCGAGCAGATGAAAAAAGAAGCCGGGATATGACGATCATAAAAATCGAAGGTGAATAGTATGGACATAAAAGTAATAGAAGAAAGAAACAACCCGCTTTTACAGAGGCGTGAGGTCAAGTTCAGTGTTTCCCATAACCTGGGGACGCCATCCAGAGACGAGATCAAGGCTCAGATTGCAGCTCACCTGAACTCGAAGCCGGAACTGGTCATTATCGAGCGCATGAGGTCGGAGTTCGGCAAGCGCGAGACTCGCGGCTACGCGAAGATCTACGAGACCGCCGAGCGCATGAAGAGCGTCGAGACTGCCCACATCATCCTGAGGAACGAGAAGAAGGTCCCGAAGGAAGAAGAGAAAAAGGAATAATTAAAGAGGTATGAACATGGCAGACAAGAAACCAGCAGCAAAAAAGGCACCATCAGCGCCGAAGTCCCGCATATATGAAGTAAAGGAAGGAAAGGTCTCCAGAAAGAACCAGTCCTGCCCAAGATGTGGCGACGGCGTGTTCCTGGCAAACCACGCGGACAGGCTGTCCTGTGGCAAGTGCGGATACACCGAATACAAGAAAAAATAATTAACGATCTGTAATAGTAAAGATTTGTGGCCATAACTATCACCGACGAGGACGCTCCCCCGAGTCGGACGATGATTATAGGTATGCTGTCGTGCAGAAGAAATATTTGGAAAATAGGTATTACACTGCATCGGCGGCGTACGATAACATTTTTAATAAAAAATAATTGTTGTTTATCTTTGTTTACGCGGGTGCGACGTAACATCAGATATTGCTGATCATCTTCTTCGCGGGTGCGACGTAACATCAGATATTGCTGATCATCTTCTTCGCGGGTGCGACGTAACATCAGATATTGCTGATCATCTTCTTCGCGGGTGCGACGCTCGCTCACTTCGTTCGCTCGCTACTCGTCGTTTTGGGTGCTTCGATGTCCGGGCCGGGCTCGCACCCTCGCTCGGCTTCGCTTCGCTCGCCTCGCTCCGCAAGCCCTAAGCAGCGTGCCGACATGACGGCACGCTCATTACCCGGCCATCTCCGCATCCCTTCGCTCCCTTCGGTCGCTTCGGGCAAACCCAAAACGCCTCGCCGACCGCGACATGTGATAATGTTATGCTGGATAGCGGCCCACCAGGATGACCCACTCACCACCCCCTCGCCACCAGCGAAATATTCTGATGTCCGGGTGAAGTGAAGTTTATAAAAAAGTGAATTGGCTTTCGAAAATAAAAAAATACGAAAGTCGGGTGATTTTATATTGCACCCTGTGTCGCTTTGGCATTGACGGAGGCTAAATTTTTGTTCGCGTGCTTATTGAAATATTCCACGACTTCCTTGCCTTCGACGAAAACAAAGCCATTCTTTTTGCCGTAAGCTATTGCATCTTCCTTGCTCAACGCTTTGCCCGTCTCTCCGTCCATCATCTCGCACATGACCATGGCTGGTATGATGTTGGCCGCACGCGCCAGGACTAGCGACAGTTCGGTCTGGCCTCTCCTGTCTTTTAGCAGGTTGGGGGCGCCCCTTAGTAATGGCATGTGTCCCGGTGACCGGAACTCGGCCCCGAAGTTGACGTGTTCGCCATTCATGGCTTTCTTCGTGATCTCCGCGAGCTTGTTGATCGTTAAGGCCCTGTCATTATCGGTGATGCCCGTAAACGTCTTACGGTGGTTTACCCACAGCGAGAACGAGGATTTCGTATCGTAGGGGATGTCACCGGCACGCTCGTAGATAGACTCGATCGCCTTGAAGCCGTTGCCGGAGTTTCCGGCGAACCTGAGGACGTCCACGATGTACGGGATCCCGATAATGTCACAGACGACTGGGTCGATGGCCGTGCAGATCAGCCCTCCGGCGTCTCTCCTGAGGCGGTAGACGTCCTTGGGCGTAACGGATTCAGCCGGTATCACTATATCAGTTTCCGTTTCACGGTCATCAAAATCATATAGCAGGATGGCCTTGCCTTCCCGCAATGCTTGTACTGCGTCATCTATCATTCTATGATCACCTCTATCTCGTCCCCGTCCTTGAGGCCCAACGTTTTCCTGAAGTTCACGGGGGAGATTATTTCGATTAAGTTCATCGGGTAATTCGTCCGGTCTGGCCTGATAATGGCGCCCCTGACGCCATCGACCATCACCGGGTAGCACTTACAGCCGCCATACGTCCGGCTTGCATCCTTGAAGCCGTCGATCTTCAATGCACTGGCCTCAAAATGTGCGAACGGCTCATTTAGCTTAATGTTCAAAGTGCCGGGATACGGTTCAAAGCCCAGGTTCTTGATGAACTGGTCCCTGTAGCCGTCCAGCGAAATATAGTACTGGCCTTCACCCAGGCCGGTCGTGACTTTTCCTTTGATGCTCGTCAAGCGTGACTTATCGAAAAGCTCCTTATACTCCATATACTCGGCCTTAAGCCGCAGGATGCCCTTTTCCGTCAGCCTGATCTTTTGCCCCTCGTTAGTCACAGTCCTCGTGATATAGCCCTCGTCTTCCAGCTCCACCAGGCGCCTGGCCGCAGTCTGCGAGCTAGTGCCTATGGATGAGCCCAGTATGGTGGACGAGAGGTTTACGGGATCTCGAGTGGCGCCCATAAGAGCGAGCTTTTTTAACGTTTCGACTTCCATGCTGTCCCTCAAATTTAAGACGCGTATCATGTATGATAGGCATGTATAAAACGTTTACTATCGACTTAAGATACAAGGCGTTGAGAAGACGCGGCTTTTAGCATAAATGCATTAAGACCACGAAGCTCACAATTTTTAACCGCGGCGAACACGGCAGATGTTTAGTTAAAGCCTCCGGCGGCCGGGCGACTCATTATTAAACACAGAGGCACAGAGGCACAGCTGATTATATGGTTACACCTCCGGCGGCCGGGCGTCTATAGTTTATGCAAGAAAATCGAGCCCTTAATTTGTGAATAATGAGTCTTGATTTGTGAATAATGAGAAACCATACATCACATAGCCGCCGGAGGCGTAACCATAAAATCAACCGTGCCTCTGTGCTTCTGTGTTTAATATATAGTCTCAAACACGCACAAACTATAGTGAAATTCCGCGCCCGCCCAGTCTCTGCGGTGAAAATAGTAAATTTCTTGTCATTCGTGGCATGACTATTTAGAGTGCGAAGTTTTAGCAATCTATTTATTTACTCTGATGGCGCCGTCCTTATATATGGGCACGATGGGAAACCGGTTGATATCCCTGCAGATCATATCCACGTCTTCCTGATACCCGAGCTGTGTAACCCTCTCGGCTGCGGGCGAGTGCCTGATGCCCTCGAGCAGCTCCTGGCATTGAGGATCGATCTGGACGAAGCGCTCTGCTTCGTAGCGAAAGCGTCCCCTGCTCAGCACCTGTGCCATGATCTCAATGAGAAAGGCCGCGTTCAGGTCCTCGTTCGACGTCGCCGGGCTTGACGCTAGCAGGTACGCACGGTCGAGGCTCATGATGTACTCTGCAACGGCTACGGCGTTGAGCGTGCTGCCGATGATGCCATTCCTGGCCATTATGCGTGTACCGTTGGTTGTGGTGATCACGACGGTTTTATCCTTGATGTCCGCCTCGAGTATCTCAATAGGCGAGTTGTTATAGTCAAAGCCCCCGATCTTCACGCCATGTCTTTCGCCGATGAGCACGGCGTCTCGCTTTTTACCAATGGCTAGCGCCTCCTTTGCATCCTCGACCGGGATGACCTCTTTTGCGCCGGCCCAGAGTGCCGTCACGATGGTGGAGGATGCCCGAAGCACGTCGATGATCACGGGTGTGCCGCTATCCCTGTCTAAAAAATCCTTTTTGCCATCGGCGCCGACGTAAAACCGCATAGGACACTCGCTGGAACATTGCGCTTTATGCAGAAAAAGCTTTTGAGGTACGTTAAAATATAGTCACACGGCTCACACGATAGCATGTAGCGCCATCGCTTAGGTACGCATCGTAAGCGCAGCCATAGACTTTCGCATTCCCCGAAGCCGGCTTTATCAGCACTCCGCCCACGTTCAGGGCATCCGGCTCCGGGTGCGCGCCAAGATAATCGCCTGCCGTGCTTTCATTAAATGTGAACTCGTACGAAACACCGTGCTTTAGCAAGTAGCCCGAGAGCCCGCTTACTTCAGGCGAAGACTTCTGGCAGAAAAGGTCCACGGCCTTGCTTCTTTCTGGCCAGCCATAAATGGAGCTGATCGCTGCCGTGTGGTCCAGCCAGGCTTCCTGCGCCCACTGCACGTTATCGACCGTATCCTGCGAGAGATAAACGCTCTCCGTGGAAGAGATATATGCCGGATCTACTGAGATGACACATGCCATCATGCCGATGAGGCATAGACAGATGACCATAGCTGACAGAATGATCATCTGTGCATCGTCTTTCATCGCCATAGTATCAGCTCGCACTCTTCAAGTTTTTCCGTCTCCCCACAATATACGGTGAAGGGCTTTGCATACGTCTGTATATAAGATGGCGGCCTCGCGCCCAGCTCGCCATATGGGGATAGTAAAAAATAATGTACATTATCCGGAAGCATCTCTTCGATGCTAACGCCCATCACGGCAGAGTCGTTTGTCCATTCTTTCTGCGAGGACATTACATGGGCCAGGCCCGGATTTTCGACCGTGTTATTCCTGTGCATCAACACGTTCAGGATATCGCCGGACAGGGGCCCCAGGCTATCGTGTTCGCCTGGGGGGAGGGCTGTGATATTCGCATTCATATATGCCAGCGTAGAGATAAGCAGCACAGTGGCCATGATAGCCTCAAGCATATGAACCGCGCCGAGGTCATTCATCTGCCGAAGCGGTTCCAACATCCTTCCTCCACATATATACTGTGACCGTTGCGCCCCTGTAAGTGCCATCCGGCTCTTCGATTGCCGCAGCCCTTACGGATTTACAGACGTCCTTAGTATCAGGCGGCAGCTGATATCCGGCAGACTTGTAAAATGTGCCGTCGCCCGACTTGATCTCCACGCGCAGCCCATACTCATCGACGCTGTCCGAAAGCCCCAGGACGGACTTCAGTGAAGGTGGACTAAAAAAATTTAGAGCCTCTATTCGCTCTTCGGTGATAACGTTCGGGCTGCCGCCGGATAGCCCGATACATATTGCGCCGCGTGCCGTTCCGGGATCGATATACCAGGTCGACGGCTCTCCAGTATTTTTAAGTAGCATGTCACCGATATTATCGGCCATCAGATCAATGTCGCCTGCATAACTGGCCGTGTATCTTACGGACACGATATTCGTGGCCGTGAAGAATGCACACAGGATCAAAACGGCCAGTATGGAATATGCTGCTACGAAGTCGATCGAAAAAGCACCGTTATCGTCATTTATCATTAGGACCGCCTACGATAGTGTTACTGTGTTCGTTGCCGGATCATAGGCTATGCAATGCTCGCCGGGCTGGCTGATCAAAAAGCCCTTTACCGTGACGGCGCTTCTACAAACGATCGGCGCTTTGTATACGGTCGAATGATCGTGAGCAGCTATCACGCAGATGGCACGCCCATCACTGGAGGGATATACCACGTATCCGTCCCCGTTTATCCCGTCGGGCAGACCTATATTCACTTCGACCGCATTATCTCCGGACGAGAGGTCGGAAATATGGTCGCTCACGTACGCGGCTATTATTTCAGATGACTGTGCTCGCGAGTCCGAAGCGGACGTATTATAGAAGCTGTTACAGCCGATGTATATGGCCGAGAATATGAATAATGAAACTCCCAGGAGCAACACATACTCGGTAGTGATGGCTACGCCGTCGTCATACCTTCTCGAAGTCGACGTTCGCACTGGTAACATAGACATGTGACACCTCCGATGATACTGCGTTTAAGCTTCCGCTCTGGCAACTTATGCGGAAGCCTGCCTCTTTTAGCCCGCTTTCCCAGGCCGAGGGCTCGCTGCAGGACACGTATATGGTCACGACAGAGCCCTCTGTATTGAGCTTTTTAGTACTGACCGAGTCACACCTGACACCGATGTTCACGGTGCCGCCGCTATCGGTAAATGTGCTTGATAAAACGGAGACAGTGCTGATATACATGGTATTCGTACCGTCGGTCGACTTTACAAGGTGTATTGATGGGCTCCGCAAGTACCGCGTATACCCACTATCGTTCGACGTGACGGCGCCGCCCTCAAACGTGATCGATCTGAACGGAGATCTCATCCTGACGCTGCCCATGCGAATCGATTCCAACAGCATATTGCCCGAATAAATATCCACGACACTTGAGTCATCACTTCTGTCGTGTACTTCCAGGTCGTAGCCTGACGGAACACTCATCTCATGCACCGAATAAAATGTATTATTTGTCTCGGCGGCAGCGGATGCCGCCAGTGCGAGCGAGCATAAAGCGCCTGAAGAGCTCGAAAACTCCATGCCGCTCTCGGTTGACTGCAGCATGCCTATGCCTGCGGACATCAGCCCGATGGCTGCGAGCGAGACCACCGCCACAAGCACGGTATACCCTAGTATTTCCGAGACGCCACGACTGTCTTCGATCAAAGCCCATACGCCCCCAGTATATCGTACCCTGGAAATACGATCAGCTCGAAAACCAGGAAAGTGATAACAATTAAAGCGAGCGCGTCCTTGAAGCCTCCGAATATGGTGGAGTCGCGCATAGCCCCGGCTGTGATGCCGCTGCAAAGCGCTACCGAGATCGATAGGAAATAGTAGGGTAGCGCTACCTGGCTGATTGGTGTCTCCCCGATACCCGTGACCGCATGAAATTCCCTGGACATCGGTACGAACGAGGTTATACAAAGTGCCGTGACCGCGAGAAAAATGATCGCTGTCAGGTAAATGACAAATATCGAGGAGGATATGCCCGTCTTTCTCTCTTTCCTGAGTGAAAGCGATAGTCTGCCCTCCTCGGAGACCACCTTCAGTATATTCTCCAGGTTCGAACTGGATGTGAGCGCTTCCTTGATAACGGACACGGACCGGCTGATATACTGGTTATTCATACGCCGGGCCATGGACTGTAGCGAGGATGCGATGTCGTATCCTTCATCTTCCACCTCCGACAGGACTCTGCCGACCTCGTCGGACATGATGCCATAGCCATGCCTGGATACGCGCTTTAGCGCCTTGACTATGGAGCCGCTGGCCTTGACCTGCTCTGAAAGGTCGTAAAAGAACTCCGGTGCCCTGGTCTCGATGTCCGCATCATATGCGGATATCGCCTGGTATGCCACGGCGGCTGGCGAAAGCGCGATCAATAAAAGACTAAACATCGCCAGGTCCGCCCGGGATGAAATGATGAATATTGCTGCTGCTATGATTGAGCTGCATGCGAGCGAAGCCAGCATAATGGCGCCAATGCCTGCTGATTTGATCGACGACTGCAGGTTTCCGTCCCGGTCATCCTTCATCCATGAGAGGCCGTACATGTCAGGCCTCCGGATCAGAGGCCCGCAGGACTTTAATGATGATGAAGCTGCCCAAAGGAACGATGGCCACTGCATCGAGCCATACCAGTGAATCGTTCGCGAGCCAGCCTGCCATATTGAATACCAGGTTGATGAGCGAGATAAAGATCGCCGAGATGCCTATTGCGGACAGATATATGGAGGATAGCCCCTGTACGCTTTCGTTGTATCGGCGCACGTCCATCCGCTTTCGCTCACCTAGCGCTTCATACCGATTCTTCAGGTATGCGTGTAGGCTGCCGCCGCTACCATACACTTCCGAAATGCCAATAAGCAGCTCCTGCCAGGCTGTCGACGGCGATATCGATTGTGCCTCTTTAATCGCCGATAAGATATCCATGCCGTCCTCGTTCACAAGCGATAAAATATACGTCGACTCTAGTGCTATGTCCTCTCCATATACATCGCCGAGATTTGACAGGTTGGTGAACATTTTTTTCAACGGCACATTGGACTCGGCCATGGTCAACATAAAGCCGATCGCATGGGCGATGTTCGCATCGATGAGCGCGCCCCTATAGTTTTTCATGGAACTGACTGTATATGCCCTGGCATGATATATGGCGAACGACACACATATGCCGATGCATACAACGATCACCGGTAATTTTGCGTCGACCTGCATCTCAGATACAGCCAGTAGCGCAGGCAGCGCTATTCCGCAAAAAGCTATGAGAATAAAGGCGCCTATGGAAAACATGAGCGTCTCGTACATCCAGTCCTCGAAGCACTTTTCGGGCATACATTTTTTATAGCTTGACCTGAGATGATCGGCCTTTATGGCGGAAGACAGACGCCGTAGCATTCGTAATTCGGGGATACTAACGCTCGTCATAGGCGTACTCCTCTAACCGGATATCCCCACCGGTGAACAGCGTGTGATCTTTGGTGAACTTCATCAAACCTTTTCTATCACGGTGGAAAGTCTCGACGATCTTCGCGATCGCCTTTTCTTCCACGATAGCGTTCTCGCCCATCCACTGTAAAATCGCTGTGCGTTCGCTCAGCTCGTTGATGAGCCGTGTGTCATCCCATCCCCTATCGCTTTTTATCTTTTCAAGCGTATGAGAGCTCCCCGGCATCATGCGTATCTCGTCAGAAGCAGGGTCCCATTCGAACAGCGTATCGATCTTTAGCGCGCTATCCTCGCCAACGCCCGATATCTCACAGATCGAGCGGCATCTGCGCACTTTTATCTCTATCGCTCCTGACGGGATGCTCACAAGGGAAAGGTTCACCACAACGGATAGGCTCGTTGCTGTTCGCGAAGGGATGTTAAACGGCTCGTTCATGATCCTGTTAAAAAAATTCCATGCGGAGTCCGCATGAAAAGTCAATAGCACTGTGTGGCCCGAGTTAATCCCATGTATTGCGGACCTGGCACCTTCGGGGGTCCTGACCTCTCCCACGATCACGTATTCCGGACGCTGGCGGAAAGCTGCGATCAACAGCTCGAACTCGGTTATGGGCGCCTCGCCGGTCTCCCTGACCACAAGGGGTGTCCAGTTCTGCGAGGAAAGGCGTACTTCCCGCGTATCTTCAATCGTCACAACCTTGTTTTTATCCGTGATGAAACTGCTGACCGCGTTAAGCGCTGCGGTCTTTCCTGATGCCGTACCACCGATAAAGGCCATACTGCACCTGTTCTCCATTGCCAGCCATAAGAATGCCAGTGATTCGGGTGAAAATGTCCGGTATCGAAGCAGCTCCGCCGTACGCTTCGTACGGTTGGCCACACGTATGGAGAACGTTGTGCCGTTAGAGCTGACCTCCCTGTATATAGTGCCGTTGAGTCGCGAGCCGTCCGGCAGCGCTACGTCCTGTATGGGCCTGGCGGCGCTGATCGATTTGCCGCCTCGCTGCACCAGGTACATGATAAAGTCGTCCAGTTCCTCCTCGCTGTTGAACATAACGTTGGTTGGTATGGACTCGAATTCCGGTATATATACATAGACCGGGCTCCCGTAACCGTTACAGCTGACATCCTCCACAGTGCCGTCTTTTAAGAGCGCGTCTATCTTCTTATAACCCCAGAAGTCCCGTTCCATATAGTAGTGTATTTTTTCTTTTAGCGGACCGGGCACACTGCGTTCCCTGCATAACCGCTCAAATTTTTGCCTGATCCGTCCCCTTCCGCCCACTTTTTTCATAGCGGCAAGCTCTGACCTGGGCTTTTTATGAAGCTCTGCCACGATGTCGGCGTAAATTCCGGCTTCTTCCTGGGCCATCTGGGGCTCGATGAGGTCATAGCGATACCGCCCTGATGAGTCATTCCACAGTATCTGTACATTGCACATGCTGTCAATCCGATAGCTCTTGACCACCTCTAAAGAAGGCCTTTCGATAGCTGTCGGAGGTTTCTCTGCATATAAAGTGCCTACAACCGCTGGCTTTACGGCCACTTCCGGGAGCGGCTCATGTCCCTCTTTTGTCTCGATATTTTCATTGTCGACCACCTGTCGTAACGCCTTCTCTCCCAGCTTTAGCATTTTTCTAGGGCCGTCATCGTCTACGCTTAATAACACTTCTCTGGCTATGCCGCTCATTCGCCATCACCGATACTTTTATTCTTTATTATGAAAATAAGTAATTTGCATATTATTTATATTTTACTATGAGAGAGGATGCGAAATGTCGACTACGGAATGGCAGGACGTCCTTGAAAATGCCCTGACAGGGGTATTTCAGAGCATAATAAATGTGGAAGTCATATGGTATGGCAGCTGGCAGAACCCTGAGCAGGAGCGCTATATAGAAGCCATGAAAAAAATGCGGCTGGAAGAACTGTTGATCAAATCCAATGCCGAGCGGATGCTGATCGTCAAGCACGTCTACGAAGACGTATATGCCGTCGTCCGATATGGAGACGGCGCTCACGCCATCGACCTTTCAAAGCTCATCCGGGTAGTATTTTCTCAACGAATGAGCGATTCTCTGGTAAATAATAAGCACTATATTTCGGCACACGTCGTAAGCATGAACCTCAAACGATGGGAGCACAGCATAGCGCTGATACTGGGCGAACGCTATGCTTCAAAGCTCCTCGCTGCGGCGATGGGTGGCAGGGACCCGGGCACGATGTCCATAGAAAACTTATGCGACGTACGCGCATTTATTACCGCAGCAATCGGCGAGTGTCTCATTTTTGAGCCGGAGAAAGTAGATAAATAAAGCTGTTGTTTATTCGCAAGGTACCATAAAAACGACCGGAAAAACGTCGCGAAAAAAACGGCCGGAACGGCCGCTCAAAAACGGCGAGCCTAGGCCGCTCAAAAACGAACGGTAAAGCTTATCTCACTTAAACACTATAAAGCATACACTCAGGTGAACGACGTGATACTCCCCGATGTTCAAGCCACCAACCCGGACGTGCAGATCAGCCTCACAAAAGTAGGCATAACCGAAGTCAAAAAAATGGTGGAGATCAAGAGGGGCGAAAAGCGTCCCATTATTCTCATACCCACCTTTGACATTTTTGTAGACCTTCCCTCTGACCGGAAGGGCGCGAACCTTTCTCGGAACCTCGAAGTCATCGACAAGACGCTCGAGGACGCGCTGAAAAAGCCCGTCTACGCGATTGAGAATTTGTGTGTCGATGTGTGCAAGGATCTCCTGGATAAGCACGAGTACGCGTCAAGGGCCGAAGTGCACATGAAGGGCGACTACATGATGAAGCGCCACTCGCCCGCCACTCACATGGAATGCCAGGAAGTCTACGATATTTGCGGCGACGCGGTCGTCACTCGCGACGGCGTTATTAACAAAGGCATCGGCGCGAGAGTCGTCGCCATGACGGCCTGCCCATGCGCTGAGGACATCATGAAAGCCGAAGCGGAGCAAAAGCTGATCAAGCTCGGCATCGAACAGGGGAAAATAGACGAGTTTTTAGCGGACATGCCCATGCCCACGCACAACCAGCGCGGCGTAGGCAGCATCCAGATCGAGTTCATCGAATCCCTGAATGACAGGCCGGAACACAACAAGATCTCCATTGAGTCGATCATTGACATCATCGAAAATTCCATGAGTTCACCAATGTATGAGCTCCTTAAGAGAGAGGACGAGCGTTACGTGGTCTTACAGGCGCATAAGAACCCGAAGTTTGTCGAGGACTGTGTCAGGACCATGGCTAAAAACCTTGTGCAGCGGTTCCCGGACATGGGTGATGATTCGATCGTCACTATCAAGCAGGTCAACGAGGAGAGCATTCACCGCCATAACGCTTTTGCGGAACGTATCGCCACCTTCGGAGAGCTCAAGAAAGAAATGTCTGTAAAGTCGCCGAAATTGAGCGCAGTCAAAGAATCCGAAAAGGCTTGCAAGAAAGCAAGAGCCTGATATTCTCTTTTTGTATATTCTGTCGATTTATTGTCCGAGTGCTTTAGATATACTCACCGTGTTAATCAATTTTTGAATTCATATTTCGAAATACTATCCGGCTAATATGCCGGCTATAAACAAAATAATACCTAGCCCGGCAATGATATAACCCGGGACATTCAGGTGAAAACCCACCTTTGGCAGTATCCCCGCTGGTATAAAATGCCTTATTATTCCCGCAATGATCAGTAAAACGCCGACTGCAACAAGCTTAAATTCCATAACCTTCACCACACCTGATACAATACTCCACATATAAGGCTGTTATGACCAAATCTCGTGTAGAGCGTATCGTAAGAAAAAGTATCAAATATTAAAAAATGGCGTTATAGCCCATAGTCCTGTATGAGGTCCCAGCCGGACTCCACGAAGAACACTGGCTTATTAAAGAGTTGTTGATGTAGCGAAAGATATTTTTCTAACACGTCTAAGACCTCATCCCTGGGAATGAAGTATTTCATATCCTCCATCTGCTCTGTGATGCTGTCCACTTCTTCGAATACCGTATTAAGGTCATTAACGATGACAAATTCATTGTCAAGCATCTCTTCCATGGACTCACAGAGGCTGTCGGTCTTTTCCATGAGCCTGTACTGAAGGCGGTTATATTTTTCAAGCTGCCTCATAAAGAACTCCATGTCCGGTAGCTCGCCGCTCTGCACGATCTCTTCGGCCGCGTCGATGTATTCTCTCGATATCTCTTCGCTTGCGAGGTCAACGTTAGGAAAATCGACTTTAATACGCCTTTCGTTCGCCATGTAAATCAAATTAAACAAATAAACTAAACTATATAGCCTTTCTCTCTGTTAGAGAATATATTATACAAAATGGACTTAATATTTAACAAATTTCGATTAAAAGAGGTTAAATATGGATTGGTTAATAAGCGCTCATATTAAAATGCCAGTAGCATCCTCAAACATGCCTGCGCCTAACCCCATACTCTTGGCGCTTACCTGGACGTCGCCGCTCTTGAAGTCGAACTTTTTGACATTCACCAGGTACTCGTTATAATTGAACGAGCCGCCGCTCTTGAAATTAAACCGGTGGTGCGAATAGGCCTTCACGGCAGCGTTAAATGTATAATCCGGCCCCTGGCTGGAGATCTTCCACGTCGAGTTCCAGGCGTCATGTTTCACGTCTATATTGTAAACGGTGAACAGCTTGTCGTGCTTCGCCGAGTAGAACACGCCCTTATTGCGCAGGGAATATTGCAGTTCCTTGCTACCGAAATAGGGCTTGAAGAATACGAAGGACGAGCCGTCGTTAAAGACAAGTCTTGACCAGTACCAGGGCACGAGCGGAGTCGAAAGGATCACTTTTTGCAAATAGCATTTACCGGCATATTCCTTATCGTTCAACTGGCCGTGGAAGTCATAGTAGAGATTATAGACCTGATAGTTCAAGCCCATCTTCAGCTCGTTCAGGATCTCTTCGTCGTATCCCTTCGAAGGCTTAGTTAAAGTAAAATCACAATTTATGGGCTTACTTTCGATCTTTACGCGATACTCCGGCACTGTGCCCGATATATCGATGCAGATCCCGTCTCCCTTCGTGACAATAGACTTTTCGCCGGAATGGGTGATAGCCTCCTTTGTCGGGACGGTCAGCTTTCTATGGCCGTTATAGCACCAGGCGAACGCGCCAGTGTTGATATCGTCCGTTGCCGAGTTCAGGCCGTTCACCTCTATGTCGTCCACTATGGAGCGGCGCGAATTGCGCCTCCCGAAGCAGGAGACAAGCTGCATGGGCTTCTTACTGTCCATGCCGTTAAAGATCGCGAACCAGTACTCCTTTCCGTATGGGATCAAATTCTCATGCTTATAGAAGATCTCGTCCAGGCATGGCGATGGCTCGCTTGTCTTATAGACGTTCGTCTTGAACTCGCTATTAGAATAGAACTGGGGCATACTCGGTAGTGAATATTCTGATATTTTTTTGTATACGAACGCCTCATAATCGCTGCCGGCGTCCAGTATGTTCCTACCCTTTTTTAATAATGGATGATCGCGTAACGATGGTAGCTTTATTGCACCCTTAATATTATTGAATATCCCTGACTCTTTCACCATTTTTCCCTCGATACGCATCATTACTAACTATATATCACTCTATTAGCTCCTGAGTATTAATAACTGTTACTATTAGCTCCCAAATAAACCGCCATAATTAAAAAATAGTATTATTAGGCTCGTTTTTACATCCCCTCGATACTGAAGCGCAGCAGCCCTGCGACGCCCCCCAGTTTTTCCAGCCGCATGCCCGGCTCGAACTCGGTCGAGAATATGATGACTTTGCCCCTGGCCCGCTCGACATTACTCATCATGCGTTCTACATCGAGCATACCTTTCTCCCTGAAATTCCTCAGGGTCTCGTCCGCGATCAATAGCGTTTCGACGGCGCCGTAGTTGACGGCCTTCTTTGTCGCATCATAGCCGTAGGTCGCCTTGCCGTCTTTAGAGATCTCGATCAGGAGCTGCTCGATGATGCGTGCTTCCCTGGTGACTCGCATCTCCTGTGCAACACGCTCGATGGCGCCCCTGCGCAATACTTCCTGGAACCCCGAAGAGCCTATGGAGGACGTGTCCTCGACTATGACCTTGTCAGCGACCTCTTTAGTGTGGTTTTTTAAGAACTTCACGAAGTCGTCCTTGATAAAGCCGGGCCCGGCGACTACGAATGTACGGACTTTGGTCGCATATCGCATCTGCGCTGCCACCTCGCCGAAAAACTCGGACCTCGCATCCGTACCCTCTAGCTTACCCGAGGACGACTGCCTGATGCGGGAGGCCTCCTCGACGCCGTACTGCCGCAGGTAGCCGATGATCGCTTCCCCTTCCTCGATGGTGACGATCGCTATCTCAGGGAGCTTGGCGGCTTCGATGGCATCGCGTATGCGCTCGATCTGGTCGGACTTCCAGTGCTTGATGATCGATAATTCCG
This sequence comes from uncultured Methanocellaceae archaeon, assembly GCA_963780665.1. Lineage (GTDB taxonomy): Archaea > Halobacteriota > Methanocellia > Methanocellales > Methanocellaceae > Methanocella. Next base: position 224,855 of record CAWACJ010000005.1, read on the forward strand.
TGTATGGCTCGATGTTAAGCGTATGGTAGGTGCCCGTGTCAAGGTCCGAAACAATGGTACCCTTAAGCCTTAAACGGTTAGAGAACTTGTGGAACTCGACGGACTCGACATGCACGCCCAGGCGCACAAGCCGTTTTTCCATCTTCTCAGGTCGGATCTTGTCGGTGGCGCTCTCGACGGCCCTGTAGGTCATGGAGAACACCATGTCACCCGGCTCGACGATATATTTCAGGTGCCACAGGTCGTCCAGCGACTCCGGTGTCAGCGAGATCTCGCCATAATCGCCTTTAAGTTCCTCTTTGTTTACCTTCATTGAACGATCCTCGACTCTCCAGGGGGCAGTAATGGCGCGATGCGGTCGGGCGAGGCCGCGTTCCTGATCGCCTTTGAGTCCTCCTCGCTGGCATGGCTTAGTAAATAATGATAGACTTTTTTAGCGATGTCGCCCTGGTTGAACTCGCCCGGCTCTATGACCACGCTATACTTGGCCCTTGCCTTTACCGAATTCACCGGCCCGCCGATGACGTAACATCCGGTCGCGTCGATCCTGATGCCGGCGGCGGCCTTGACCTCTACATTTTTAATGTAGTTTCTCTCGCCGCGGATAATGAATGCTCCCTTTGCCACGTACTCGCCGGGCTCCGGCGTCTTCGAGACCTGGTCCGGATGCACCCAGAAGCAGTCGCCCGAGAACTGGCCGGCTTTCCACACGGATGAGTATGAGACGGCAAACTGAGCCACTTCGGCAATTGTCTCCGGCGTGATCGGCTTGCCCTCCGTCTTGACAACTGTGATGGGTGCGCCGTGCGCCTGCGCATGGAAGAAGATGTCGCTCTTTTCCATGTACTTCTTCACGACCTCCTCGTTGCTGTCCGCGTCTCGCCCCGCGATCACGAGGAACCCGTCCGAGGTGAAGAACCACCTGTACTTCTCATACCACTTCGGCTTGCGCTGTGTTCTCTTAACGGATGGCCTCTGCGAGATCTTTTCAGATGGCATCGCCTTCGCCAGGGCTTTTTTAGTTTCCTCGATGGCCTTGAGCGCACCGCTCTTTTTCGACTGGACCTTCTTGACCTTTTCGTAGTATGCCTGCGCATTCTGCGTTACCGTCAATTTGACGTCCAGGTTCACTGTGGCTTCGGGTAGCGTCACGGATACCATGCCCGTCGCGGAGTCGATCGCCTGGATCATGGATGCTGCGGGATTGCCGCCCTTTTTAGCCTCTTTCAGGATCTTACGTATGTCGTCCCAGGAATAATCTTTATCGCGGGCTGCCTTTATGACTTTAATGACTTCGTCGACCTTCGCGTATTCGGCGTAGATGACCTCGCCCTTCCGGGCGTTCTCCTTCTCCTCTTTCTCGAACTTGGCGATGGCGTCTTCCTGCTGCTTCATGCGCCGCTCGAACACGCCGAGCTTCTCTGCCTTCTTGTCCTCGAGGACCACTTTTTTCTCGATAGCGATGTGCTTGCTAAAATACTCGTCCAGCGCCTTGTTGAACGAATCGAAGTAGACTTTCTCGTTCTTTTCATAGCGCTTCAGCTCTATCGGAAGAACGTCGATCTCCTTTCCCTCATGGAGCACGATATGCGGCTTTAGCGTACCATCTTTTAGTGGCTTGAAAAGCTCGTTCAGCCCGTTCAGCACCAGCTTGATCTCGCTCTCCACGAGCGCGCTGGCCATCTTGTTCTTGTCGATGCCCGCGACGGAGAGCGCTTCTTCGGCATACATGCCGCCCACGTTGGTCTTCGTCGCCAGCGTCCTGACAACATCCTTATCGGACTCCGCGAAAAGTTTCGCGAGCGTCGCCACGTCCATGTCCAGGGGGCTCAGCTGGTTAGGCGGGAACTCGTACTGCTCGCCCCTGAGCACGTCCCTGTCCTTCATTTTCAGGGAGCGCAGCGGCATCATGATGCGCCTGTCGGCATCCAGTAAGATGACGTTGCCCTGGTTGAACATCTCCGCTACGATCGTGTTCTTCACGCCCGCCCTCAGAAAGTCGATCTCGACGATGCGGTCGAAGCCATACTGCTGTATGCGCGTGATGCGGCCGCCCGATATATATTTTCTCAGGATCATCGGGAACGCCGGCGGCAGCTTGGGCGACTCCCTGGGATGAGTGGTTAAATGTATTCGCTTTCCAGCTTCGATGACCAGGTCGTATTTACCGGTCTTGAATTCCTGTAGCTTTAGGCGTATTTCGTCGGCGGTGTGCTGGTATGCCTTTTCCAGCTTCGAGTCCAGCAAGAACTGCAACTCTCTGGCGACGGCGTATACGTCGACGCTTGACATCTCTTCTTTCATAAAATGAACGTGCCTCGGTAATATGATGATGATTTTTCCAGGTTAATTAAAACCCGTGCTTGCTAATAAACTTTAGCATCCATTATAACCCTGAATCTATTTTTTATACTCACACTATGTTTTTGTCAATGTGACCTGTATGCCTGGTGGACGGAAAAGCGATATGGGAGAATTTAAAGGTAACTTCCGAGGCGGCATAGCCGGCGAGTATGCTACCCCCTCGAAGATCGGGAGGGACGAGTCAAAATATTTTGGCGAGGGAGACAAAAGTGCTAAAAAGACCTGTCCTGCGAGAAAAAAGGAGTTCGTGAACTTCGCGACCATCGCTCCGTCGGATACCGAGCTACAATATTACTGTCCGCTTTGCGATGCGCTAGTCGCTCGCGAGTTCGATGACGAGGGCACGCGCAAGACAGAAGTATACGACTGGGAACACACCGCAGAGTGAAGAACAATAGCATGGAATTTTGATCGCTGAAGCCAGGTTATTGTGATACTTTTTTAGGTTCGGCGAGAACTTTCTTGATCCTTTCGAGCAGCTCGGCGCGGCCGAATGGCTTCGTGATGTAGTCGTTGACCTTTACCACGTGCAGGCCGATCAGCTTATCGATGCGCTGGTCCTTCGCGGTGAGCATGATGACCGGTATGTCCTGTGTCTTCGGGTTGCCCTTGATCCTGGAAAAGACTTCCCAGCCATCCATCTTCGGCATGATGATATCCAGCAGTACAAGTGCGGGCATTTCCACGGTGATCTTTTCAAGCGCCTCCTGTCCGCCACTAGCAGTGACCACTTCATATCCGTCACTCTCAAGGATCAGCCTGACCACGTCCACCAGGTCCGGTTCATCGTCAACGACCATGATTTTCGTCATGAACAATCTTACAATATTATATAATTGTTGATTTATAAAGTTTGGGAAACTAATCGGAATGCCTGCGAATGACATCAGCCGGTTTTAACGATATTTTCAACATAATCCGTTGCAGACTATAGGCCTGACGAACAATATTTAATTGATCCGGATTGGGAAAAATAAACGATATGACAAAATAGCCACCCGGCCGCCGGAGGCTTATACAAAACCAAACTTTGTAAAACCTCGTGGTGAAAGCAGTGCACTTCGAGAACTTAATGTGTGAAAATAAAAATAGGGGAGCTTAGTCCTTCGCAACGATCAGCATCGTCACGATAACAAGCGCTCCAAGCGCCACATACATGGCGCAGTTCCCAAGCGTTACGTTACTTCCAAATTTATACAGGTTGACTATGACACCCGCAACCATCACCAGCAGGCCAATCATAACTCCCATGACCTGCGTAGCGTTGACGCTAACGGCATGCATAGATATTCACTCCTTTGTTATGGCTCCGCGGCCCCCGCAACCGTGCAGGGCGCAAAAAGCCCAAATCTCGATTTAAAGAGATTCTTCCTTTATTTCTTTGCCACCTTATAGTCACCCTGTATCCATATATAGATTTGCATATGCCTTTTTATAAAAAATCGGCAAACGTAAACGCCATATACTGCCAAATAAATCTTAACTAAAATCGGCGGGTAATTCGGCCTTATATAACCTAATAAAGTCAAAATCAGGCCATTTTAAACGACTTATAAAAAATATCGCCCGGAATCTGGCACTTTAAAGCCGGACGCCGGTATTTTACGTTCACGTGGCATATAATACCACGTGTAAAGTGTTACACTAAGGTTGTTACGATCGCCTCAGACTTTTGTTTGGAGATTGTGATCTCCGCAGTAGACTGGCCGATGACGGCGTGCCAGACGTCCACGCTCGCATTAGCATCTGAAGGCTTAACCTTCTCCAGGGATCCCTCATAGAGCCTTCCCATGTTCGCCGTGTGGACGATCAGCTTGATCGTGTGCTCAGGGTTGTTCTTATAATCATGTAACTTGAACATCACTATTTTTCGCATTACTAGTCACCTCCTTAAGGACATTGATGGCCGGCTCACCTGCATTCGAGTCTGTTGATGCGCACGATGATACGCTCGCACTCCTCACAATGCGACCTTCCCACGACCCGCTTTAACCGTAAGCAGGTCCAGGACTGCGCAGCACCATCATAGGCTGCGATTGAGCCAGCATTAATATATGGACATTTTGGATATTCTTTCAAATGCCACACCTACTAGTTATAATTTACCCTATGGCCTTGACAGGTTGAATGGCCTGTAGTTCAAGTAGATATCACGTTGCTCGTGGAAATACTTTACCAATTATCCAAATACAGCCGTTATTACGGATTTCGGCGCAAGGCCTGGAAAAGTCGATGACAACTGGCTTATGTTTTTATATGTTTCTCAAGCTCTACTATTTCGATACGAAAAAAGTATTTCTTGAATTGATTTCCGGCAATTACGTGAAATAGAGGGAGCCGCAGATCTTAGCGCGGTCCCCTTTGACTTTTACATATACCCTTGTTGCCCCCCATAGGCCGGTTGTTGCCCGTATGCTGGCTGCTGCCCGTATGCAGGCTGCTGTCCGTATGCTGGCTGCTGCTGGCTGCCCTCGGACGGCTCTGCCTGTCTTGCGGATTCTGCCACGTTGAAGTACTCGAATGCATTCTTAGCGTTTGAGTACTTGGCATTTATGATCAGGTTCTTGGATGTATCATAGACATTTAAGAATATGTCATTGTGTGCCCTGTCTGTCACGTCATATACATCGCTGAGCGCGTAGGTCAGGTTCGCCAGGACTGGTGCGAGCTGGTTCGCGTCTGCGTTCTTCTTCAGGTCCACATTCACAGTGATTGTGTTGTTAGCGTTCTCCGCAACGTAAACTGCCGCGTTGCCCTGCGAAGCCTTTGACAGCTTCTCCCCTATGATCGACGCTCTATCCGTGCTCCCGAACTGCGGATTTGGCTGTAGCTTCGGTGGTGCTGGCGGTATGTTCACCTGTGGAGCCCCGGCCTGCGATCCATCCTGGTTCTGCTGCCCCTGATCACCATACTGCTGGGCCGCTATTGGCTGCGTCTGCGCGCCGGCCGAAGCTGTTATCGCCAGTAATATGATGGAGGCTAATAAAACTGCACTAATCATTCTTTTTAACATCAATCCACCCCATTTATTAAGACTTCATCTCTAACATGAGGTGACGATTTATATAAAAATTAATGACTTTAAATACGTATCCGGAGCAGAAGTATGACAAATACACCATTTTCGATATAATGCCAGTGCCCCATAAATTCCCATGACAAAAAGCGAAAGGCGATAGATGCGCGCCTCGGAAAAAACGCGCCTATCGCCAGATCGCTATCCTCGGTTTAAAAAAGGTTAGGAGAGGATTGTGATATGTGATACGTCGAGTAAATGATGCGCTGCGCTTGCGCTTGTGCGCATAAGCTACGCATGTATCGCTCCCGTGTAACTAATCGTTCTACACGTGAGCCTTTTGAAGCTTTACATATCGGTGTTTCGCCGGGCGGAGTACATGTGCATATCTGTTCGGTCATACCTTTGGCCTCGTCTTCTTTTTGGCTTTTTTATTACTCTTCACGTTTGTGTTGAACCTGGAAAGTACTTCCATCGAGTCCAGCGTCAGCTCCTGAACATTGATATGCGTACCCTTGAGGTCTCCCATGATATCCATCGAAACGTCATCCTCTTCTTTCATATCTTCCTTTAGCTCTGCGAGGATATCGTTGCTAAAGTCAATGCCACTGGAGCCCCCGCTTTTAGCGCTTACTAGGGCGGTCGCTGTAACGGCTGCTAATGTCGGCTTCGCCGTTTCTGGCATTATCGATGGTTTGCTTTCAGCTGCGTTTTTCATTTCACTCCTTTCACTGTTTATCTGTAAATCCATTGATAATCGTTCATTAGGCGCGGAAGGCCCCTGTTTTTCATTATCTGGCTTAAATTTATCCAGCGGCTTTCCCAGTTCGGTGTGACCCCAGATCGGCATGTCGTTGATCCTCAGCTGCCCGTCGCTGTCTATCGCCATTGCCGGCGCTCTATCCATGGCTTTGCCCTCTGCAGGGATATCGGCTTCCAGCATTCCGGCAATCGGCGCCATGGCCTCAGCATCCTTTAACAGCTGCGAAGGATCCTTTTTTGGCACGATATCGCCCCAGTTAGGCGTTTTGCCCTCCTGTATCTGGATCTTCTCAACTTTTATTTCTTTGTCCTGGCTCATGCCAGGAGCTTTACCCGCCTTATTGGCGGCGTCCGGCTGCCAGTTAGCTTCGCCGTTCTTGAATAGCTCTTTCAGGCGAGCTTCTCGCTCGGCATTTATCATATTCATTTCATCGGAGGGCGATGCTGTATGATATTCTATCGGATTCGATTCATGCTCTTCCAGGGCCGACTCAGCCAGCAGTTTTTCCAGCTCGCTATCGATGTATTTTGACATCTCTTTCTGCTTGTCGTTCTTCTTGCCGAAGAGATTCTTTGGCTGCCATTGAAACATGGCTGAAGTCAGGCTCGCCAGGAGCCCGGGAGCATATTTATTATTCTTAGGCTCCGTCTCCGTTTCTGTTTTTGTTTCTCCAGACATCGTCTCTCCTTTTTCCCAAGTTTCCTGATTTTTCTCCGTAGCGCCATTTTCTTCCGGCGCTTTAGAGCTCTTTCTTATGATATTTTTCCTGGTTATCTTCTTGAGGATTGATAATAGTAAGTTTGGTACGTTTGTGTTCTGCTCGACTGCGTTCTTGATGAATACGACCAGCATGGCCATGAACGCAAGCGTCAATATCGCCCCGCAGATTACCAGCTCGCCCATTGTCAGCATTCACATTTCCTCCTCATATTATGTAGATGTAAATAGTGGGAAGCTGAAGATCGCTTGCACTACCACGGGCACGACCATTAGGCATACGCCTGATAGGACACACATGATCGAGCCGTAGTAGCACAATTTATTGTTGTGTCCTCCGTCTACGTACTTGGCTGCGAACGTGTTCGCTATAGTCAGGATAATGACAATACCCCAGGAGAACTCTATGAGTAGACCCGTTGGTACGTTCTGGAATAGCGAGAAGCCCATTGATTGCGCGGATATGCCGCCGCCGGCGAACCCGCTTCCGATGTCGCTGCTGGCGCCGAAGTCGACGGAGCTGTACATCTTGGTCAGCATGGTCGAGAATATGACCAGGATCTCCACGATGAAGATCACAAGGCCGCTCATGGCCATATGCATTGGAAAGATAAGTGTGGTGAAGCTCGCCGAGACTAGCTTGCGCTTCATTCTCAGAAGCACGACTTCCAGGTTGGTCGTATTGACCAGCTTGCCCACTTTAGTCGCATCGCCGCCAAGGTCTATGGCGTCAATGAATATGTAAGTGAACTTATCGATCAGGTCGCTGCCCGTGGCACCTACGAACTTCAGCCAGCATAGTTGTGGCTCCATGCCCATGATGAGTTGAACGTGTAATCTTTTTACCAGTGGCTGCAGGCTGCCGATCGATTTCATGTCGATCTTCGTGATGCCTTCCTTTATTGTCACGCCCATGCCGCCCACGACTGAGCCGGTCATTTTCGTGAACTGTGAAAAGTCCCTGTCGCGATTGTCAATATTCTTGTCGTCCTGCATCGCCACATAGCCTATTGGGGCTATCAATAAGCCGATGACGATCAGGACCTCGCCGATGCCGGCGTTAAATAGTAACAATAGCGACGAGACTATCACCGTTACTGGTAGAAGCACTTTGCTCAGTCTGCGTACCTTCATACGCTCTACCGAAGCGTATTTCAGGTTGTGCGTCTTGAACTCTTTCGGCGCTTCTGACCTCAGAATGTATACGCCCATCATCGCTACCATCCCTATGATAAATAGCGTGGACAGGATCGTTGTCTGAGGGTCACCTATGTTATATAAGATGACTGAGATGAGGACGGTGACTGCTACGAATGCCATCGACACGAGTAGCGATACATATGCATCCGTCCATTTTTTAAGTGATTCGAGACTTCTTTCGTACTCATTTTTGTAAATAATGATCATTGTGTTCCATTCGCTTTCGAGGAACTTTTTTTCAGGCTCGCCCGAGGACATAGAGTTCGACAGGCGTGCCAGCAGATCCTTGAGCCGCTTGTTCGCTACCCTGCGGGAAACGATCATGCATGCGACACTGTACTCGTAGTTCCAGTTCTTCGCGAGCATGTATACCTGTTTTATGTACTTAGCGCAGATGAATTCGTCTCGCTCGGATACTCTCCGGAATATCTCGTCACGGCTGATATCGGCTGTGGAGATAGAGTTCATGTACGTGATCATGTAGAGTATGTCGATGTCGATGCGGGCGCTTTCCATGTAGCTGACCATGTAGGTGGTCACTGGCTCGAGGATGTGTTTTACCTGATCGACGGAGCTAAGCTTAGTCTTCTTTTTCAGCTTTAGCGGGGCCAATGTCGGTAACTCTCCAGCCATGTCATACCTCTATCTTGAGTAGACCGTTCTTATCCACTTTCGTGATCATCTGGAACACTTCGTTATAATCGGTGATCTTGGAATCGCTGATCTTTTTCAGTATTTTTACGCGCTTGTCCAGCTGCTCATACATTACCATGTTCTTATTCTCGGGAACGCCGAGCTTCTTCGCTATTTTCTGTTCTAGCAAGTAGCTTGACTTGTATCCCCTGAAAATGAACTTATCCGTGACCGGGTCCCAGGAGAATACCTCGATAAAGGTAAACGCCTTGGTCTGCGGGTTGAAGCCCACGATCTCGTTTATCGAGAGGATTCTCCTCACGATCTTGCCGTTGGGCCTTCGCACGGCACTCTGGATAATAACAAGGTTCAGGTTGTCCACGTACGTCTTAGGCACGTTGATCGGGTCACCCGTAAGTCTCTGGATCAGCTTTTCCACGGATGCCGCATGGAACGTGGACATGACCGGGTGGCCGGTCTGGATAGCCTGGAAGGCGATGGCGCCTTCGACGCCTCTGATCTCACCCACGATGATGTAGTTCGGCCTTTGTCTCAAGGCGGCTTTTAAAAGATCGAACATTCCCACATCAGAGGAGTTGTTGCCCTTGTTGGCGCCTCTAGTGATCTCGCGGGTCCAGTTCTTGTGCGGTACCTGTACTTCAGCCGTATCCTCGATAGATACTACCTTGGAATCCGGCGAGATGAACGTCATGATCGCATTCAGCGTCGTCGTCTTACCGCTCGCGGTCTCTCCGCTCACGAACAGGCTCATGCCCTCCTGGATCATGATCCAGAGGTATGCGGCCATGGTGTAGTCCATCGTGTTCGAGCCGATCACGTCAAAAATACTGAGCGGCTTCGCGCTGAACTTACGTATGGTGAAGTTGCTGCCTCTCTTGGATACATCCTCGCCATACACGATGTTGATACGGCTGCCGTCAGGCAGCGTAGCGTCGATGATCGGGCTCGCGAAGGTGATCGGCTTGCCGATCTTTTCAGATAATTGTAAAACGAACTTGGTCAGCTCGATCTTGTCGAACTCGATCGTAGTCTTCAAGCCTTTGAAGACCTTATGCTCAAGGAAGATCGGCCCGTATCCGTCGCAGGTGATATCCTCAATGTTCGGGTCGCATATGACAGGTTCCAACAGGCCCATGCCCACTTTATCCCTTATGATCAGGTATTCAAGCGCCTTGTACTCGGCCGAAGTAACGTTGAGTTTTTCGTTGGACTTTTTGTTCCCGGATAACTTGCCGAATAAGCCATCCAGGCTTTTAATATTAAGACCGCTCGGCTTCTTGCCATCCTTTTTATCTTGTTTATCCTTAGCTTCCGCATCCTTTGCATCATTGATTTTTTTCGCGTCGTTCGCAGCGCCTTTTGCATCGATTACGCAGATCTTAGCTATACAATCACGAAGGATCTTCTCGCGCTCTTCCTGCGATTGGGGATCGAAGTCCGCGACCATGTCGACCAGCCGTTCCTCCAACGTACTCATGTACTTCTTTATGTCATTGATGAAATGAGGCTCGACTGGTATGTAGAAGTTCCTGACATCGTTCGGGTCGCTAAAAATATGAATGTAGATGCAGTCGCTCACCGGGTACATCATGTTAGGGGTTTTTGTTTCGCCAGCCTTCCTATCCAGCTTGGCCGAGAACGTCGGTAACATGTCAATCGGTATCATGTGAAGATAGTCGAGCAGGAACGGGTTCTTCTGTACTTCGGCCTTAATGTCATCCGTCAAGCTTCGGTAGAGCTCGCAGTTCTCCAGGTTCGTATGGTCGTGCCCTTCGGGCACCTTCTGGATCTCGAACGGTAAGCTTACTTCCACTTGCATTTTTCATTACTCCTTATATCTGCGCTGATGAGAATGGTATTATCTTCATACCATAGCCGGGTTGTACCTCAAAGCTCACGACGTTGCCGCTGGCCTTGCTGGCGCCCCTGATCTTGGACACTTCCATCATGTTCACATTCCTGTCGCCAATTGTCTCCACCTTAAGCTTGATGTGACCATCTGCGATGGAACGTATCCTGATGAGCGTGTCCTCGTCGAATGCATACTGGTGCAGGGTGATCAATATCGTCTTGCCCCCGTCGCATACGCTTTTACACTCTGTGAAAAAATTGAATATATCATCCTGTGACGAGCTGATCGTAAAGACCGTGAACGAGTCGACGACGATGATATCATCCTTCGACACCTTTATGTGTTCAATCAGGCGATTCAGGAAATCCTTCGTCAGGTTGGCGTTCATCTTCACGCCTTCCACGTGGATCGGGTATATCTTCAGGTATCCCCAGGCAAAACGGTCGGACACGTCCAAGGCCAGGCTTTCCATCTGTGTCAGCATGCTCTTCACCGTATTTTCCGTCGTGTACAGCGAAAACGTGAACCCCTGGTTCAGCCCGCCCCAGACGATTTGCTGTGTCAGGACGCTCTTGCCAGTATCATTCGCGCCCTCGATCAGGTTCAGCGAGTGAAGTGGCAGGCCGTTGGCCATCCTCTTATCAATTTCCATGTTGCCAGTGGACAGGACGTTCTTTGCTGCCTCATCTTTATCCTGCATCACATTCCGCTTAGACATCGAGCTCCTCCTTAGATCTTGACATTGAAATAGCCCATACTCGTTGCGCCGTTCGGCGTCATTACGACCACCCACCCGAGGCTTCCGGGCACGAGGTCATCCTGCACATACATACTGGCATACATCTTTTCACTAGGGTCCAGGATCCCGGGGTTGATTACATCCGGGACAATTTTTACGCAAGTCCATGCGTTTTCCTTTCCCGTCAAGTTCTCCCGGTAGGGGAACCAGTCAGTCTTCTGTACCCAGCTACTATACTGGTCAGGCATCGTCTGATTGAATGTGATGATGACGTCCATTTTCGAGAAGTCAGTGATCTTTGTGTATCCGTTGTTGTCCATCTCGAACGTGACGTTATGGCCACTCGTGCTTACATTAGACACCGCGATGCTGGTCTTCATCTGGTCGCCTTTCATGGACTCGACATCCTTCATCGTCGCAGTCAGGTTATTGATGGACCCTGAAAAGCCCATCAGCAGGAAATACCCGACAACCAATAGTATGAGGACAGATACACCGGTAGCTATGATCGCACTGAATCCCATGAAAATCGCCTCACTTTGTAAAGTAATCCTCGCAGAACGCACCGTTGTACAGTGTGAGCCTCACCTTATAATCCGTACCGGATACGAATGGCTGATCCGCAGGCGCGGTAACATCCAACCGGATCGTCTCTCCGGGGTCCCACTGGCCGTCGCCGTTATCATTTTCAAGGCTGAATTTCCAGCTTGGGTTTGACGTGCTGTTGAGATCGGCCCTTGTCATTACCCCGTTGGCATCGCCGTAAAAAACATCAGTGAGGTTGAAATTTGTCAGCGGGATCTCTGTCTGGCCGGTATTCTTGACCCATGCAGTCAGATGATTTGAATCGTCCGTCGTCTCATAAATGAATTTCACGTCGGTTTTCATCTGGGTATTTACGCTGTGTGTGACCGAAGTGATCGATCCTGACAAGCTATAAACCGAAGGAATGACCGCGCTGATCAGAGCTACCGTAGCGACGATTGTCGCTATCATTAATAGTGCGCTGCTAATCACTTCAGATGCCACGATAAAGTTCCTCCGAGTTTCTTATGATACTAAGATTAGATAGTGTAGGCTAGCCAGGTTTCAAGTCCATGACCGACTACAATTTAGATTTATGAAATATATTTCCGAGATATATTTCCGAGTACTGAGATTAAATTACGTTTTTACGTTTTTTACCTTATTACAAGGCGTTTTTGAATGTTATTCATTCACAGTAAATTTGTACTGTTATCTTCGTATCCGAGCATGATCGAGAGCATCCTTGAATCCAGCTCCTTTTCCCTCGGGTGCAGGATCATGAATAGCGCGTACATGTCACCGACGCATTCCTTGATGTTCATATCCTTTGGCATCGGCTCAGAGTCCGGGGTCACCAGCCTGCTCATCTTTATGATGACCGCTTTCACGTTTTCATTAATATATCCCATCGAGACGTAAGCGTCAAGCAGGTCATTGAACCTGGCGCTGCCGTTCTTCACGAGCACCGTCCTTGTCCACTGCATCAGCTTGATGATCGTCTGTGGATCCATGCGCGCCGCTTCAGTCGACTGCTTCAGGGATGATTCTGCGATTCGCTCGTTCATTTCCTCGAGCATTCCCTTCGGTTCTTCGACCTCGTCTTTCGCGCATTTTTTAGACTTATCCTCCAGGGAAGGAGAGGGAGTCTGAGGTTTCCTCACCTCTGGCATCACCTCTTCAATTTCCTCAGAGAATTCATCTTCGCTGTCGATCTGGTCATTCATCGGCATTGCCGGGGCCTGGATCTGCTGAACGTTCAGGAAAGGGTTATTTGCCTTATTCATCTGTTCCCTGATATCGATCATGATCTTCTTGATGGAGCCCTTTAATATCTGGAGCTCTTTCTCCATGGAATCGATCTTCCTTTCCGATTCCGAGTCGGGTATCTCTTGTAAGTTACCCATCATGTTATTTTCCATTGCAGTCTGGTCCATCATTGTCAAGCCTCCCTAAACGACCATATCATCCAGTATTCGATGCTACTTCCTTTAAACAAAGAAAAGATGGCGTTTTAGTATAGCGCCATCCGCTGTTGGATTGCGGGCGGTATTGTTACCGTGATTGGCAGGGTTGCGCCCTGGGGTGGGATAACCGTTAACGTGATCCTGTCGTTTGGACCTACATTATCAGCGCTGACAGGGACTATTAACTGGACTAAGTCTCCGACATCGATCATGTTACCAGTCGTTGAGTGGTGTATCCAATTTACTCCCGTGCCTTGGGTAAGATCATCTGCCACAGAGCCGTCCCAGGCATTCGGAACATAATTGCTAGCGTCCTGGAATGATACGATCGTCTTGCTGAGATCAATGGGGTTTCCGCCGGCTGTGAGTTGTAGTGTTATTGTAACCGTATTTACCGTAGACGCTCCATCATCAGCAGAAGCAACTATATCTCCTGAGCTCTGGACCGATGATGTTGCCATGTCCACGCCGGTGTGTACGACTTGCTTTGCTTTCTCGGACGTGAAGAAGCCTGCTCCCAACATGACGTATGAGAACACTGCTGCTACGACTACGAATGCGATCAACACGATTGCAGCTTCCAATCCAGTGAAAGCCTTATCGTTCTTTCCGATTTTTGAGAACTTATTTGCCTTAGACATTTTCTTTCCTCTCCTTACGGATCTAAATCGAAGATTTGAGCACGTTTTTCGTAAAGTTTTTCGTTTTTCGCTCAAATCACGAATCCTTTTTACTTATTATTAGGATTCGGCTCGATCTTATTCCGCCTTACAATAGATATCTTACCAAAGCGAGGTATATAAAGATTTTCTTTTTACGGGTAATATCGTGTGTAAAAATCGGACTATGTCGTAGGTATTTCAAATAATGTTCCATGTTGGTAAATATTTGATTTATATAGAATAAATTAAAATGATACGTTACAAAGTATCATAATTTATTTGTTTTAATTAGAATATATTATTGGCATCTCTCAGGATATTCTTCAGTATAACATTTTGAATCACTGCATTTATGCTGTCCGTTTCTACCGTGCGCGGTGGCATGCCGCGCGGCGCGCGGCGTCATACTTACGGACGTAAATTGCCCTGCAGGAGGTGTTTTTCTTGAAATTTATGGCGATACAATTTGTGTCTTAGCTAACTGAACATATATTACTATGAATTAGCTATTATCATATGGTAAAGCGATAGCTTTAGCCAGCTATTTACCAATCATAGACAAAAGTAAGGTCAAAAAACTCGAACAATATACTGATAATATAACAGCATATGAAAGTAAAATGTATTTTTTGTCGATGTAGGAATGTATAAACAGCTCAATATACTTGCTTCTCAGATATCCGATTCTATAAAAAGCCTGAATGCGAGGCATATTAAAAAATACGAAAGGGCATAGAGATGGTTATTGCCGTCTCTATGTCTTTTAACGCTTTATTTATTTCTTCTGAAGCCACGGCATCATGGCGCGTAGCTCTTTGCCCACGGTCTCAATCTGGTGCTCGTGGTCCATCTCTGTGAGCTTATTGAAGACAGGCCTGCCAGCCAGGTTCTCGAGAACCCACTCACGCGCGAATTCCCCATCCTGGATCTTCTCCAGGGCGCGCCACATCTCCATCCTGCTCTTATCGTTGATGATGCGCTTGCCCACGGTGAGGCCGCCGTACTGGGCCGTGTCAGAAACGCTGTCCCACATGTTGCCGAGGCCGCCCTCATACATCAGGTCCACGATTAACTTTAGCTCGTGCAGGGTCTCGAAGTATGCGATCTCAGGCTGGTAGCCCGCGTCTACGAGGGTCTCGAACGCTGCCTTGACCATCTCCGTTGCGCCGCCGCATAAGTCCACCTGCTCGCCGAACAGGTCAGTCTCTGTTTCCTCCTTGAAGGTGGTCTCGATCACGCCCGCCCTGGTGCTGCCGATACCCTTAGCGTAGGCCAGGCCTATCTGGCGTGCCTTGCCGGAGCAATCCTTCTCGACCGCGATGAGCGAGGGGACGCCCTTTCCTTCCTGATACATACGGCGCACTAAGTGGCCCGGGCTCTTGGGCGCTATCATGATGACGTCGATGCCTTCCGCCGGCTGTATCATGTGATAGTTTATGTTGAAGCCGTGCGAGAACATGAGCACTTTGCCCTTTGTCATGTACTGGGCGATCTGCTCGTTGTATACCTTGCCCTGGATCTCGTCGGGTATCAGCATTTGAATGACGTCGCCTTTCTTTGCAGCGTTCTCGACGGTGTCCACGGTCATGCCGTCCTTCTTTGCCTGCTTCCAGGTGGGGCCATCCTTTCTTAATCCTACAACGACATCCAGCCCGGAGTCCTTGAGGTTCTGGGACTGGGCCATTCCCTGGCTGCCGTAGCCGATGATGGCGATCTTCTTATTCTTCAGGTACTTTAAGTCCGCATTTTTATCATAATATATTGTGACCATAATTTCACCACGTGATTATTACCGACCATTGACTTTAAATGATATACCGAACACATACGGTTTGGTATACTTATATGGCGTACATTACCGTTAGTGTGGGCATCAGGCACCGCAATTGCTGGCACTATAAGATTTCCAGGGCTCTCAAGGCCACGATCATCGTCAAGTACACGTACATGCTCCCGAACGGGCAGCTCTACGGCTACCAGACTATCATGAGCAACATGATCGGGGAGCTGGAGCCTTACCTGCGATCGCTGCCCGAGATCAAGAAGTACTCATTGCTTTCACAATCAAAAGATCGCGCAGAAGTCATCACCTGGGCCGAGCAGAACTCCATAGTCGAGAACATCATCAAGATGAATTGCGTGTTCGTTGGCCCTACGATAGTAAAGGATGGCGTAGAGAACTGGCATATTATGGCCCCTACGCGCGAGGAACTCAAACAAGTCATCGACGCCCTCGAGCAGTGCTCGGACATCGCATACATACGCAATGGCGACTCCTTCGGCGACGAAGAAGGCCTGACCGATAAACAGGCGCAGGCGCTGCGCGCAGCCGTCGAGTCCGGCTATTTTGACACTCCCCGGCGAGCCTCGATCAAGGACGTGGCCGACCGGATGGGAGTTTCGCCGTCTACGGCTGTCGAGCACCTGCGGAAAGCGGAGAAGAAAGTGCTCGAAAACTATGCCAAGATGTAATACTATTAAATAATTATTTAGAATAAGCCTCCGGCAGCCGGGCGACTAAATATTAAACACAGAGTGCACAGAGACACGGCTGATTTTATGGTTACGCCTCCGGCGGCCGGGCGACTAAATATTGTGTATGTGAATGTAACCTTTGATTTGAGAATAATGGGAACACATACATCACTTAGCCGCCGGAGGCGTAACCATAAAATCAGCTGTGTCTCTGTGCACTCTGTGTTTAATAATAAGTCCCAAACACGCCCAAAGATAATACATCACTTGACTGTCGGAGGTGTAACCATACTATTCACTATACTCATCACTGCATCTCTGTGGTCCAACCCCGGGATACGCCTTAACACTTGAGATATCGGCAGCATGATGGTATCTTCAATATAGTAAAGCCTATTACACATGAACGCCTTACATTGGTAGACTCTTATGGCTAAGAAGGGCATGGTGAAAAAAGTACGGATCGTGGGTGTTCCGCTGGACCTGGGCGCGGATAAGCGCGGCATAGACATGGGCCCGGACGCACTGCGCAACGACGGCCTGGTCGAACAGATCATGGAGCTGGGCATCGAAGTAGAGGACACCGGGAACATACACCTCCCCCCAAAGCCTTTAATGAACCTCGTACCAAAGAACGAGCGACTGAAAAATTATGACGAGGTCATCACCGCATGCCGCAGGGTGCGGGACTTCGTAAGTAAAAGCATCGAGGACGGGTGCTTTCCTTTAGTCATAGGCGGAGATCACAGCATTGCAATGGGCACGACGGCAGCACTGAGCAAGCATTACAAGAAGATCGGCGTGCTCTGGATAGACGCCCATGGCGACTTTAACACCGAGGAGACCACGATCAGTGGCAACATTCACGGCATGAGCTTCGCCGCGTCCGTCGGCAAGGGCACCAAAAGCCTGGTGGGCAAGATGGGCGTTAAGACACGCGTCAGTGAAGATCATTGTGTCCTGATCGGCGCGAGAGACCTGGACCTGCTGGAGCGCGAGACGCTGAAAAGATCAAAGGTCACCGTGTTCACAATGAGGGACATTGACGAACACGGCATGTATCGGATCATGCAAAAGGCGCTGAAGATCGCATGCGAGGGCGTAGATGCGCTGCACGTCTCCTTTGACCTGGATTCCATGGATCCCGTCGAAGCCCCGGGTGTGGGGACGCCCGTACAGGGCGGCATCACCTATCGAGAAGCACACCTGGCTATGGAACTGATCTCAGAATGTGATAAATTGCGCTCGCTTGAAATGGTCGAGCTAAACCCTATCCTGGATCGGCACAACGTGACAGGCAAGCTCGCCATCGGGCTTATTACGTCGGCGCTTGGAAAAAAGATCCTTTGATTAATATTTTGATTGTTTTTGGGGCAGGTATATCTCCTGGAATGTGTCGTTGAAATATTGGTCCGTCATGCCTGCGATAAAGTCCCTGACGATCTCCGCGTTTGCGGCGTCCTTCAAGTAATTCTCCCCCTGGCTTCCCTTGAAAGCCTCCATATAATTTTTAAATACCTTGGAGCCCTCGTTCTTCGAGTTCAGGTCTTCAAGGAAGGTATCGAATAGCATGGAGAACATACGCTCGATCTTTTTACTCTCCGACTTAATCCTGGGGTTGTGGTAAATTTTATCGTCGTTGAACTCGCGCAATCGCTTCAGCGCGTCGGCCGTCTCTTCGCTCAGCGCAATGTATTCCTTATTATAGCTATTCTCGATCACGTCGATGACCAGGTTATTCACGATATCCCGGTTGTTGTTGCCGAGCACAGCGGCACAATCCTCGGGTATATCCTCTCTTTTTACCAGCCCGATCGTGATCGCGTCTTCGATATCCCGCCCGATGAAGCTGATCGTATCCGAAACTCGTACGACACATCCCTC
Organism: uncultured Methanocellaceae archaeon; assembly: GCA_963780665.1. Classification (GTDB taxonomy): domain Archaea; phylum Halobacteriota; class Methanocellia; order Methanocellales; family Methanocellaceae; genus Methanocella. Next base: position 243,172 of record CAWACJ010000005.1, read on the forward strand.
CATGGTCATTGGCAGGACTCCGGAGTGGCCTTCATCGCAATGCCGGCAGCGCTCTACTTCGCGATCGAATTTGTCCCATGTCTTGCCGTACGCGGGTTTTATGACCAGGTCGTGCTTTTCGCCATTATGGGCCAGTATGCCGTCTAGCACCTGCATTGTCAGGTTCAGGCTTTCGATTTTATCGAGCGCGCGTACGCTCTGCACATTGTGGTGAAACCCGCCGATGCCATGCTTTTCACATATGGCGGACAGGTACTTCTCGCCGTCATGGCCGTATGGGACGTGCCCGATGTCGTGACCCAGCGCGATCGCTTCTATGAGGTCTTCGTTCAATGACAATCCGCGGCCGATCTGGCGGGCGATCTTCGAGACTAGCTGGACATGCAGGACGCGGTGCGTGATATGGTCGTTTTTAATAAGATAGAAGACCTGCGTCTTATCGATGTAGCGCGCATACGCCTTGCTGTGCATGATGCGGTCGCCGTCGTGAAAGTACGGCCGCCTGATATCGTCAGCCTCTGGCAGCCTGCGTATCGCATCGGTATTCGCGGATGCGGTGCGGCCGAGCGAGCTATCGTATTTCTCGTTCAGCCTTCTGATGACTGCCTCGATCTTTGGTGAAAAAGCCCTGCGCATGCGTATACCCCGGTGAAAGCACCTATGTGGCATATGGTTATTAAACTATTTATAATATAGAAAAGTGCCTGATGATCAGGCTTTAAAAAGATCGATAATATTATTTGCTGCGGAGCGCCTTTGTCATCGTATATGCGATATATGCGAACATTCCCATGAGCATTGCCGCCATGATATAATCCATATTTCCCGGTGTCGGGGCGGATAGTATGGAGAATGTGAAATAGATGGTCGATAACTCTATAAGTCCTAAGGCTATCATCGTCGCGTAAAAGATGTTGTTCCTGGGCACGACTTCTGATTCTGCCGATTCCAGGCTGACGCTTCCCTGCTTAACTCCGAGGAATCTCGCGTAATTGTCCAGCTCCTGCCTGTCCAGCTCATCCTCGATGCGCGTGATCTTCATGCCCCTACGACGATCGTTGATCTCCTTTACCTTGATGTTGATCAATTCGATCTGTTTCGAAAGGGTCTCGGTCACGGTCTTCTTACTCATGGATAAAAACTTATACTTATCCCTTAAATACATTTTCATATAGATACAAGATATTTTACTTTTTGGCATGAAATGTTATTATATTTTCACTTTTTATCATGTGAAGTCAAAAAGCCTGCGTTGCTCTCGCATATACTTGTAGAGGGCGCTAGCGTTGAGCCATGGCTTTGCGGGCGAGCATAGCCTCTTCGAGAGCTCCCCTACGGCGCCGTCGAGCGTATCGAATCGGGCGGGCGGGGATTTCAGCGCTTCATATGCCAGTTCCCTGAAGCGCCACACGCCTAGCGGGATCCAGTCGTTCATCACCTCGAGGAATGCGATCGCGCCTGCCTGCCTTCGGATACGGTCCATGTATTCCAGGACTGGTAGCCTGGCCGCATAGTATGCCCCCGCCAGGTTAGACGCATACCCTTTTCTTCCTTCGTAAAACTCAAAATCCGAATCCACATGATAGTTGGGTGCGCTCATGTGCCACATCTCCAGGCCTTCGAACATCCAGGTCGTGGGCGTCAATAAAATGCACACATTATTTGCAAGCGCCTTCGCGCTGAAGACCGTGTACTGGTCTATGGTGTTATTTATTTTCACGCGATCTGCAAGCTGTTTTCCTATAATGTCGTCCACTGCCGTGATGCTCCAGCCTGTGGGCACCAGCTTGCGGTTAGTCTTTTCGCCGAGCAGCCCGACGGAGAACAGGCGGGTGATCTGCCGGCCTTCGATCTTGTGCGTGAACAGGTCGAAGACGCCTGGTGCGGCCTTATAGTCCGTATCCGAGACTACCTTATCCACCGCGTGCGGCACCGAGGGATTATCCACGAGAGAGAACTCTTTTAAAGATGCCGACGGCCCTGACGGGGCCTCACGCATGGAGAACGCTACCCTGGAATCCGGCTTCTTTTCGAAGGACGCCTCCGTGCCAACGGGCTTTTCCGAGAGGACCATTTCCTGCATTTTTTCTAAGACACCCTTTGGCTCCGGTGCACTTGCAGCATCGATGATCGTCTTACTTCTCACTAATTGGAAACGGTTTCGCAGGATCTCGTCGAAGCCAAGCCCCAGCCACTTTTCCGAGTCCATCTGCATGGTATCCCCGGAGATGGGCGGGATCAAAGGCCCGGCAATGACCTTCGGATAGCCATAGCTGCCCACGAACACGGCCGGCGGCGCCGAGCCCGCGATGCTGGTCTTCGCGATATCGATGTCCATGTACGTCTTAGCTTTTACCAGGATTGGACAGACTTTTTTTCCACAGAGCGCCATGAATCCCCTGCATCGGACGCATAGCGATTCGCCCCGGGACTCTGCGTAGCCCGTCCCTCCGAATGTGACCTGCTTAACCACGAAATAATAGAGGTTCGATAGATGAATAATGCTTTTGGAAGCACTCTGAAAATAAAAAAGAAACAAAAGCGGGCATAGCCCGCTTTTGTTTTATCTTGTGTAGTATGTCAGGTTAAGGTTATTGTATAGCTGGTACTGGCTGATGTCGCCGCCGACATAGTCGAATACCCTTGTTGCGGCAGTGTCGGCTACCAGGTATTCGCTACCTGCCTGTGGTGCCAGCGTGATAAAGTACCTGTCATAGTCGCCATACGCTCCGGCACATGCCTTAAAGCCGGTCTCGATCTCGTCGTACTTGACGGCATTGGTTGAATTTGCCGGCAACTCCAGTATGAGATTAACGACCTTCTCACCGTCAGACGCGCTTCCAGCCTGTACGCTGACTGGCTTGTAGCTAGTCCCGTTCATGTAATCGGTCAGGTATTTTTGCCTGTCCGCCGGAGGCGTGAAGTTTCTCGGCCGGCTTGGTAATGGGCTGGCTGACGGCTTTTCCGTAGCGTTGCCGACGAGAGTGTTCTGGTTGTCAGGCGTAACGTAGATCGCTTTCTTTAGCATCTCGGCCTTCGTGACATTGCCTTCCGCATATAGCTCCACAAGTGGTCTGTCCAGCGAGTACACATCCACTTTATATTGCTGCGAGTTCAGTTTCTGGGAAGTGTCGACCAACCCGACCAGTAGCGGGTCTTCTGTCTGGAACGTCGAGTATAGCGCATTGAACCCGGCAGCTAGCTGGTCCTGCTGTTCTACGCCGGATTGCTTATATAAATAAACCATTGCGGTTTCCACGCCCTTCATATTTTGTAGAGACGCGCCTCCGAACCACATGCCCGAAGCGTTTACCTTCTCCTTCAGCGTGTCGAAATTTTCCAGCACATCTGCCTTTGTGGGCCCGCTCGCTGTATTCGAGGCAGCCGCACCGCTATCCGAGGGCAGCAGCGAGTTCATGTTCAACGCCACCACCGCCACTGCGCATACGACCACGAGCCCTATGACTATTGTAATAAACGTATTCCTCTTCATATGCTACCTCATAACTGAATATTATCTAATATATAATTTATAAATAAATTAATATATAATGCTTTAATCACTAAAAACCAGCTTAAGCAATGGTTACACAACAAAAACACGGTTTTTTTAAATCGGGATGGAAATGTATTTCAACGTACAAAGAAATATGAGTGCAGAACGCCGGAGACGGCGTATTTTTAAGGTTATCGACGGGAGATTGATGTTAACATGTGTCTTGCAGTGCTGGCCCAGCTAAAAGAGATCAAGGGCGATGTGGCGGTGGCTGATTTCGACGGCCTCACGCAGGAGATCAGGATTGATCTCATTGAGGAGCCTAAAGTAGGCGAATGGATGCTTATTCATACCGGCTTCGCGATCCAGAGAGTGGATGAGAAAGAAGCTATGGAAATGAAAAAGATCATGGACGAAATAGCTGCGATTAACGCCGGAGAGGAACCGCAGAATGCATGAGCTGAGCATCGCGACCGAGCTGGTGAACGCGGCGCTGGAATGCGCAAAGCAAAATAACGCTAAAAAAGTCATAAGCGTCACAGTGGAAGTCGGCGAGCTTGCCATGATCAACCCCGAACAGCTCGAGTTCATGTACGAGGTGCTGACCGAGGAGAACATGCTGAAAGGCTCGAAGCTAAATCTCGTGGTCCTCCCGGCAGTGGCCGAATGTAAGAATTGTGGCTATAAAGGGCCCGTTCCCGACAAGTACACGTGCGCGTGCCCGAACTGCAGCTTAACTTTACGAGCCATCGAGGGCAAGGACATTCAATTGAAGACGATGGAGCTGGACATATAATGCAGGAGTCAGAGCCGGTATTATCCATAAAGCATACGAACGTCGCCGATAAGGTCAGCCTGATCCACGGTGCGGGCGGCGAGATGATGCAGTCGCTGATCGGCAGCGTATTTTGTAATATTAAACATAACAATGCGGGCGGCATCGGGCTGGAGTCGCTGGACGATGGCGCGGCCATACCATTCGGTGATAAGTACCTGGTGCTCACCACTGATAACCATGTCATCAAGCCAATCTTTTTCCCCGGCGGCGACATCGGGCGCTTATCCATATCGGGCACGGTCAACGACCTGGCCATGATGGGTGCGAAGCCGATCGCGCTGACGAACGGCGTCATTCTGCCCGAAGGCTTTTCTATCGAGGATCTTAAGAAGATCGTCGAGAGCGTCGACATCGCGCTCGAAGAGGCCGGCTGTGCGCTGGTCACGGGCGACACGAAAGTCCTTCCGAAGGAAGCGCTTGACAGCATTATCATTAATACTTCGGGTATCGGCATTTGCGACAAGCCCGTTCGAGATTGCACGCTGAAGCCCGGCAACAAGATCATCGTGACGGGCACAATCGGCGATCACGGTATTTCTATCATATCGCACCGCGAAGGCTTCAAGTTCGGCACGGAGCTGATGTCCGACGTAGCGCCCATCTGGAAGACCATCGAGGCTGCGCTGAAGGTAGGCGGCATCACCGCCATGAAGGACCCGACCAGGGGAGGCGTGGCAAACGTGCTGAACGAGATGGCTGCTAAGAGCCACGTCAAGATCTTTATCGATGAGGAAACGCTCCCGATCCGCCGCGACGTAAAGGCTGCGGCCGACATGCTCGGCATCGACCCCATGGAGGTCGCCAACGAGGGCAAGGCGGTCATGGGCGTGGAAGCGGACAAGGCGGAAGAGCTTTTACAGGTGATCCGGGGCACGAAGTACGGCAAGAATGCCGTCATCATCGGCGAGGTCACGGAAGGCAGCGGCGTCATCATGCGCACGAAGATCGGCGGCCAGCGGTTCATCGAGCCGCCACTCGGCGATCCGGTCCCGAGAGTCTGCTAGTCGCGGACTCTCAACCCTTTTTATGAGAAACCAGGCGGAGGGCGAGAGAAAACCCACTGATTTTAGTCGTGGGATGGATTGAGTCTCCAAATAATAGTTACATTACGATAAGATATTTATACATAAGTAACTATATTTTTTGTAGTGTATAAGGTCTACAAGTTCAGGCTCTATCCAACCAAGTCTCAAGTCACGAAGCTTGAGCGTACGCTTGAATTATGTAGACAGGTATACAACGAGACATTGGCATATCGCAAGGACAGGTACGAGCAAGAGCATGTCAGTGTCTCGAACTATGCTACACATAACCTGTTGCCGGTATGGAAGAAGAATGCTCCCGAACTAAAGGAGGTATTCTCTCAAACATTGCAGGAAGTTCAGGAGCGCGTTGAGTTAGCGTTCAGGGCGTTTCTTCCGTCATGTCAAGAACGGAGAGAATCCCGGCTATCCGAGGTTCAAGGGATACGGCTGGTATGATAGCTTCACGTACCCGCAGATGGGCTTCAAATTATCCGGTGATAAACTCAGGTTGTCCAAGATCGGCGACTTGTATGTCCGAGCACATCGGGAAGTAGCGGGCGAGGTTAAGCGGGTGACCATCCGAAGGAATAGTAATGGAAAGTGGTACGCCTCCCAAACAGTTGAATCTGACATAACAGTCATACCGAAAGACCAAGATACCAGCTATCGGCATCGATATGGGGTTAACATCGTTCGCCACTTTGTCCAACGGTGATAAGGTTGCGAATCCGAGGTTCTTCCGAACAGAGGAAAAGGAACTTGCTAGAGTTCAGCGAAAGCTTTCCAAACTCGATAAAAACTCGCCTGAAAGAATGAAGGCGATACGTATCGTTCGCCGTGTTCATGAGCGTATTGTTAATAAGAGGTATGACTTCGTTCACCAATTAAGTCGTGTCTTGGTTAATAAGTATGGCCTGATAGCGTTCGAAGACCTCAATATAACGGGAATGGTCAAGAACCATTGTCTTGCAAAGAGCATCAGTGATGCCAGCTGGAACATGTTGTTCACCGTCACGAAGTACAAGGCTGAAAGCGCCGGCACAACCGTGATAATGGTCAACCCAGCCAACACCACCAAAATGTGCTCACGATGCGGAACTCTTAGTCGACATGGAATTAAAGGACCGTATATACGAATGTCCCAAATGCGGCTTAGCAACGGATAGGGACGAGAACGCGGCCATAAACATTCTCAGACTGGGATTGCAGTCTGTTGGCTAAGAACCATAAAAGCCCATATGCATTAACTATGGGAGCAGTCACTATTTCTAATGCCCATTTGTAACTTGAGGCACACAAATTAGATATAGAAAGATATTGATTTGTTCTTGAACCTGCTAAGAAATGGTGCCATATCATGGTTGATCTAGTCACTCAAATCATAGGTCTTATCATCTTATCTATCTGGCTTATGCTTCCCGCATACATCCCGAACAACGCTGCAGCGCTCTTCGGCGGTGGGACGCCCATAGACTTCGGCAGGAAATTTTCCGATGGCAAGCGGGTCCTGGGGGACGGGAAAACTTATAAAGGTTTTATCCTCGGCTCTTTATGCGGCCTGGCTGTGGGATTATTAGAGATCATAACTGCGCCTTATATTGCTCCGCATCTCGCGGCGTTCGTCGACCCGGACCTTTTCATGCGCTTCTCGCTGATCGCCGTGATCACCTTGTCGGTGGGCGCGCTTTCGGGAGATATCATCAAGAGCTTTTTCAAGCGGCGCATAGGCTTTGACAGGGGCGCGATGCTGCCAATTGCCGACCAGCTCGATTTTGTCGCCGGCGCGTGGGCGCTGACGCTTTTACTGGACTGGTCGTGGTTCTTCGCGAACTTCACGCTGGCCGTCATCGTAACAGTCATCATTATCACGCCTATATTACACCTGGCGACTAACATCATAGGCTTCAAGATGGGCAAGAAAAACGTGCCCTGGTAGTGTATCTTTATGGATAAACAGCTCGTTGAAATGCTAACGGAGACCGGCGCCGTCAAGTTCGGCGACTTTACACTGTCTTCCGGAAGGAAAAGCAACTATTACGTTGATAAGTACATCTTCGAGACGAACCCGAAGTGCCTGGCAGCCATCGGCGAGCGCATCGCCGGGATGATCCCTGCCGGCACGCAGCGGCTTGCCGGCATCGAGATCGGCTCCATCCCGCTGGCGGCCATCGCAAGCGTGAAGAGTGGCATGCCCTTTGTCATCGTGAGGAAAGAGAAGAAGGGCTACGGCACGAACAAGCTCGTCGAAGGCGTTTTTAGCAAAGGCGAAAAAGTCCTGGTCATCGAGGACGTGGTCACGACCGCAAAGGGCGCGATGAGTGCCATCCAGTCTTTAAAGGAAGCAGGCCTTGAAGTGGATACTGTAATTTGTGTAGTGGACAGGGGCGAGGGCGGCCGCGAAAGCCTGGAAAAAGAAGGGCTCAAGGTCCTGTCGCTGGTCACATCGAAAGAGCTGCTCGAGCATAAGCCGTAGTCGCCCGACAGCATCACCTTTTTTATACATTCGGTATACAAATATAAGCATCATATAGAATAACATTGATCTTGTGGGTTGGTAACGATGAAGGTCCTGGTAGTTGGTTCCGGCGGCAGGGAGCACGCCATTGTAGAAGCGCTGGCGAGAAGCTCGTATAAGCCGAAGATATTCGCGGTCATGGGCAACCTGAACCCGGGGATAAGGCGCAGAGCTGTGGATTACTTACTGGAAAAGGAGACGAATGTCCCCGTCGTGGCGCAGTACGCCGACGAGAAAGGTGTCGATTTTGTCGTCGTAGGCCCGGAAGCGCCCCTGGCGGCCGGCCTGGTGGACGCGCTGGAAGACATGGGAATACCTGCGGCCAGCCCTTTGAAAGACGCCGCACGGCTGGAGTTCGACAAAGCGTGGACCAGGACTTTCATGGCCAGGAACGGCATCAAGGGCACGCCGAAATTTAAAGTATATTCGGATATCGGTGAAGCTTATCGCTATCTTGAGGAGTTCCCTGACAGCGTGATCAAGCCAGCAGGGCTGACCGGAGGAAAAGGCGTCAAGGTGATGGGCGAGCACCTGAAGACACTCGAAGAAGGTAAGGCGTATCTGGAAGAAATTCTTAAGAACGACCGCGTAGTCATCGAAGAACGACTAAAAGGCGAAGAAGTGACCATACAGGCGTTCGTCGACGGCAAACACATCGTACCGATGCCGACGGTACAGGATCACAAGCGCGCCTACGAAGATGACCAGGGCCCCAACACGGGCGGCATGGGCTCCTATACGGACCATACGGAACTACTGCCGTTCATGATGATGGAAGACTACCTGGAAGGTGTCGAGATCATGGGATCGACAGTCGCCGCGCTAAAAAGCGAAATGGGCATCGAGTACAAGGGCCCGCTGTACGGCCAGTTCATGATCACGAAGGAAGGCATGAAAGTCGTGGAGTATAACGCGCGCTTCGGGGATCCCGAGGCTATGAACGTGCTCTCGCTCCTGAAGACGGATTACGTTGAGATCTGCCAGGCCATCATAGACGGCTCGCTCGATCAAATGAATATAGAGTTCGAGCGCAGCGCTACGGTTTGTAAGTATATTGTCCCGAAGGGATATCCCGAGCACCCGCAAAAAGATTCGCCGCTCACCGTCACGGAAAAGCCGGAATATATAGTCTATTACGCAAGCGTGAACGCCAGGGACGATAAGGTATACACAACATCGTCCAGGTCGCTGGCCATCGTTGGGGTCGCGGACACCATCGCAGAAGCCGAATTACTCTCAGAGATGGGCCTGGCGAACGTGCAGGGCGAGTTCCACTGCAGGCATGATATCGGTAAGGAAAGTATCATTCGCAAGAGGATCGAGCACATGGACGCGATCCGCGGCGAGTAATATATCAGCTATTTTCTTACTTTTTCAATTTTAATCTTTTACACTTCAGTTCCAGAGTTTCCGCCGTGTACGTCAGCGGATCTACCACGGGTGCGACAGGAGGCGCGTAGCATGTCTCCGCGTCCGCAAGCTCGTGCACGGTGATATTTTTGTGGATGCCCATGGCGAGCAGGTTGATGCGGCCGCCCACATCTTCCTCGCCGATGACCTGGCCACCAACGATACGCTCGCCGTCGGATATCAGTTTCACGTCGATCGGCTTGCCGCCTGGATAATACCGTGCCTTGGTGAAGCTTTTCGCCTTGTGCGAAATGGGCGTGATGCCGGCCATCTCGCATGCTCTTGTCGTAAGCCCGACGCTGCCCACCTGTAGATCTCCGATCACAGTCACAGTCGGGCAGATCACCGGCCCGTATGGCATTTTATTGCCAAGCAAGTGCTCCGCGATGTACCTGCCCTGACGATTCGCGACTACAGCGACAGCATATATTGCGTGTGCTCCAGTCACTGCACTGATCGCTTCCGCGCAGTCGCCCGCCGCCAGCACGTCGTCCATGCGGACGCCCTTTCTGCCTACACGGAAATGATCGTCGATGTCTATGCCTCCCACGGCCCCTATGTCAATGCCAGTTCTTCGGGCCAGGTCGACATTTGGCTTGACCCCGGCCGATAGTAGCACCAGGTCAGCTTTAAATCTCTCACCGCCCACGGTCACGGATTCGACATGATCCGTCCCGTTTATGGAATCAACGCTCTTGCCTGTGACGATGACTGCACCGATGCTCTTGATATAGTCCTCCAGCTGCTTCGTCATGTCCGGGTCCAGGGCGGAGGGCATGAGCTGCGGCATCCGCTCCACTATGGTGACCGCTATTCCTTTTTTCAGGATCCCGGGGGTGGCCTCGAGGCCGATGGGGCCGCCCCCTATGATCACGACGCTTTTCGCGGTCTCCAGGGCTTTGCCGAGATCCTTTCCATCCTGCAGCGTGTGCAGCGTGTGCACGCCTTCCAGCGTAATACCTGGAATAGCGGGTTTAAAAGGTGTTGAGCCTGTTGCGATCACGAGCTTTTCGTATTCGACGATGTCACCCTTATCGCTGGTCACAGTCTTCTTTTCCAGGTCGATCGACGTGACCGCAGTACTCGTACGCAGGTCCAGCCCCAGGTCCTGGTATACGGTAGGCTTATACAGCACGAGCTTATCGAAGCTTTCGATCCTGCCCTCGATCACAAAAGGCATGCCGCACTGGCTGTATGCGACCGTATCATCCGTTGAAAAAAGTGTGATCTGTGCGTCGGGATCTTTTCGAGCCACGATAAACGCCGCGGTGAGCCCCACGGCCCCGGCACCGATAAAAACGATCCTGCCCAATGGCATCCATCCTTTATATTTCGCTTGATAGACGCTTGATCTCCTTGACCTTAGCGTCTACGCTGTCTATCCTGTTGCCGACCGACTCGATGAACGGCCTGGTCTTCTCTGTGGTCACGGCACCGTGCATCGAAGGGCCGATCAGCCCCTCATGTTCCAGCACGCGTAGCGAGTACCTGACCTTATGCTTGGGGAGCTTAGTGATCTCTGCCAGCTTCATGATGCCGATGGGCTCTTCCCTGACCACGCACTTCAGGATAAGAAGGTGCCTCTCAAGCATTTCCAGTTCCAGGTCAATCTTATTAATGAGCATAAGTTATCCTCTATGAACCAGGGTCTATGGATTACCTCACTACCCTTTGTATAACAATCATTTATCTCTTAATACTATTAAGACTTTATTAATTGCAAAGAAATTAAAACTACTCTTCCGACATGAGGATACTGCGCAGAAGTATCATTGGGAAAAAGTCTCGTGTCTTCATAAGACTTACCACGTGTCCAAGCAATTGAGACCGTGCATTTATTATCTTTTATGTCTTTATATCGTTTCGGAGTCGTGTCATGATCGCAAAAGTCAGCAGATCCGAGGCCTGGGGCACAGTAGAGGCGCCCCCCTCTAAGAGTTACACGCATAGGGCGATCGTCATCGGAAGCCTTGGGAAATATGCGAAAATAGAGAAGCCATTACTATCGGCGGACACTCTGGCCACGGTGGGCGCTTGCAGGGCGCTAGGGGCCGAGATATCGATCAAGGACGACGTGATCGAGATTGCCGGTGTCATCGGCAAGCCCCGCGTCCCCGACGACGTGATCAACGCGGCTAATAGCGGCACAACGCTGCGCCTGTGCTCTTCCATGGCGGCGCTGGCCGATGGCGGTACCGTCTTCACGGGCGACGCATCCTTGAGAACGAGGCCGAACGGCCCATTGATAAAAGCACTCAACGACCTTGGGGCAGTGTGCTATTCGACGCGCGGCACCGGCACGGCGCCCATTGTCGTCCATGGCGTACTCAAGGGCGGCAACATCACGATAAACGGCGGTATCAGCTCTCAGTTCATCTCATCTTTATTGATCTCCTGCCCCTTCGCCAGGGAAGAGACGAATATCATGATCGAGGGCGAGCTAAAATCGAAGCCATATGTGGAAGTCACTATGGAGATGCTCGAGAAGGCCGGGGGGCATATAGCCACGAACTTCAAGGAGTTCGAGATCCCGGCGGACCAGGAGTACAACCTGGGCAATTACCACATCCCCGGGGACTTTTCGTCCGCATCATACATGCTGGCCGCGGGTGCACTGGCCGGAAAAGTCACAGTCGAGAACATGTTCCCGTCCAAGCAGGGGGACTCTGCCATTCTGGAACACCTGCTCGACATGGGCGCTAATGTATACTGGGACCAGGAAAAAGGCTCCGTGACGGTGGAAAAATCCGAGCTGAAAGGCATCGAAGTGGACGTGGGCGCCACACCCGACCTTGTGCCGACACTCGCCGTGCTGGGCGCTTGTGCAACGGGCGAGACGCGCATAGTGAACGCCGAGCATGTGCGGTATAAAGAGACGGACAGGCTGCATGCCATGGCGACCGAATTAAAAAAGATGGGTGTGGACATCACGGAGCTCCGCGACAGCCTGATCATCAAGGGCGGCTCGCTAAAGGGCGCAGAGGTGGAGGGGTATGACGACCACCGTATCGTCATGGCACTGGCCACGGCAGGCCTCATGGCCACGGGCACGACGACCATAAGCACGGCGGAATCTGTCAGCATTTCATACCCTGGATTTTTCAGCGACTTGAAGCGGCTGGGCGGAAAGGTGGAGCTATGAGCGGCAACACGTTTGGCAGGGCTCTTAAAGTGACCACGTTCGGGGAGAGCCACGGCGTAGGGCTCGGCGCGGTGGTGGACGGCTGCCCGGCCGGGCTATCGCTCAGCGAAGAGGACGTCCAGGCGGAGCTTGACAGGCGCAGGCCGGGTCAGAGCGCGCTGTCAACAAAGCGCTCCGAGCCAGACCACGCGGAGATCCTCTCGGGAGTCTTCGAGGGCAGGACGACCGGCGCACCCATTGCCATGCTCGTCAGGAACAAGGACGCCGAATCGTCTGCATACGAGGCCATCAAAGATACGCCGAGGCCCGGGCACGCCGACTACGGCTATATGGCTAAATACGGCCTCAGGGATCACCGGGGAGGAGGCCGCTCATCCGGACGTGAGACGCTGAGCCGCGTGGCTGCCGGGGCTGTCGCGAAAAAGCTGCTGGCACTCAAAGACATATACGTCTACGCGCATACGACAGCGATCCACAACGTCGAGGCCGGAGAGGTCACGCTGGACGACATCATCAATAACACTTACAAGAACCCGGTCAGGTGCGCTGACTTGAACGCCGCCGGTGCGATGGAGGAAGCTATTCGCACGGCACAGCGCAACGGCGAGAGCGTTGGCGGCATAATCGAGGCCGTCGCTGTGGGCGTTCCGGCGGGCATCGGCTCGCCCGTGTTCGCCAAGCTTGACGCGGACCTAGCCGGCGCTCTCATGGGGATCGGGGCAGTCAAGGGAGTCGAGATCGGCGTCGGGTTCGAGGTGGCACACCTGAAGGGCAGCGAGATGAACGACGAGTTTTATATGGATGGCGATATCGTTCGAACGCGCACCAACCATTCAGGCGGCATACTGGGCGGAATCAGCACTGGCATGCCCATCGTCTGCCGGCTGGCGGTCAAGCCGACGCCATCCGTCTCTCGTCCGCAGCAGACCGTCAATTTACGCAAGAAAGAGAATGCGGTCATAGAGATCAAAGGAAGGCATGACCCGTCGGTCGTCCCGCGGGCAGTTCCAGTCGTGGAGGCCATGATCTCGCTCGTGCTCGCGGACCATATGATCATGAGCGGCCGCATATCACCGGATAAGCTGTAAATTTAAACGCTCGCTCTTCCCGGCCTCGCCTTGAACCGCTGGGCGAGACATTGCTCGAGATCGGATATGGATGACATGATGTCGTCCGCCTCCGATAAATAAGACTCCGGCAAGGTCGTCGCCACGGCGATGACATAATCTACTTTAGCCGCTTTTGCCGATTCGATTCCCAGGGGCGCATTCTCTACCACGATGCAGTTAAGCCGGTTTATGTCCAGCTTTTTTATCGCCGCCTCATATGGCTCCGGGTCAGGCTTTCCATGTTTCACGTCTTCAGCGCATACGATAGCGTCGAACGCGCTTTCTAGTCCGATCTTTTTCAGGACAGCTTCCGCCGAGACGCGGCGGCTTCCTGTCACGAGAGCGGTCTTCATACCGTTGTTGCGAAGCATGCGCAGGGTTTCTATAACACCGTCGTAGGCTTTTACATTTTCAGCGACCATTTTATTAAATATAGTCGTCTTATTCTCGACGATCTTGTCCAGCTCTTCGGGGGATAGTCGCCTGTTTTTCGCCTCGGCGATCGTTTCTCCCATCGTCCTGGTCGCCATGCCCTCCCGAAGATATACGTCCATCTTTTCCACGATGATACCCAGTGGCTCGAATGCACTCCTCCATGCCTCATAGTGCAGGGGTGTGGTATCCGCGATAACGCCGTCCATGTCGAAGAGCACGGCCCGGTATATTGAGATCTCCACGATGCAATGTTCGGCCATCAAAATATGTTCTCATTTTTTGATTTTATAAGTACGTACTGCTTTATGTTAATTTATGGCCGCTGTGCGCCGCAAAGGGTTTAAACGCCCGCACCATATATATCGAAAGCCGTACTGGTACGGTATGCGAATTTAAATCATGGAAATAGATTAACTTTTACAGGGATCATGGTCATGAGAAGCGATAAGATCAAAAAAGGGATCACAAGGACGCCGAATCGGGCGCTGCTCAAGGCGGTCGGGGTCACCGATGCCGATATGGATAAGCCGTTCATCGGCATTGCCAACGCCTGGAATGAGATCGTGCCAGGCCATAAGCATCTAAGAGAGCTGGCAGAAAAAATAAAGCAGGGAATACGCGAGGCGGGCGGCGTGCCGTTCGAGTTCGGAGTCATTGGGATTTGCGACGGCATTGCCATGGGGCACGAAGGCATGTTCTATTCGCTGCCATCCCGGGAGATCGTCGCCGACTCCATCGAGTTGATGGTGCAGGCGCACCGGTTTGACGGCATAGTGATGCTGGGCACCTGCGACAAGATCGTGCCCGGGATGCTCATGGCCTCGCTGCGCATGAACGTGCCCACGATCGTCGTAACGGGCGGCCCGATGATGCCCGGCAGGCTGGACGGAAAGGATATCACGTTCATTACCTCGTTCGAAGGCATCGGCAATTACCTGGCCGGCAAGATCACCGAGGATGAGCTCAAACGCATGGAGGATGCCTGCTGCCCGGGCTGCGGCAGCTGTCAGGGCCTCTATACCGCTAACACCATGGCCTGCATGACGGAGGCTATGGGCCTCTCGCTGCCGGGATGCGCCGCATCGCATGCGGTAAGCAGCTCGAAGGGGCGCATCGCATTCGAAAGCGGCAGGCGGATCGTTCAGCTTGCTCAAGAGGATGTAAAGCCTTTGGATATCATCTCTCGCAAGTCTTTCGAGAACGCCATCCACACGGATATGGCCATCGGAGGCTCCACGAATACCGTTTTACATTTAATGGCGATCGCAATAGAAGGTGGGGTGGACCTGAAGCTGGAGGATTTCGACCGCATCAGCAAAGAGACGCCCCACATCTGCCACATGGGGCCGGCGGGCCCGTATACGATGAAGGACCTGGAAGAGGCCGGCGGCATACCTGCGGTGATGCACAACATCGCGCACTTGCTCAAGGACTGCCCCACGGTAAGCGGCCAATCACTTAAACAGATCGCGAAGAAAGCAAAGGTGATGAATTCGGAGGTCATCCACGGCATGAAGGACCCCGTACACAAGACCGGCGGCATCACCATCATGTACGGCAGCCTGGCGCCGGACGGCGCAGTGGTGAAGAGCGGCGCTGTCAGCGATAAGATGCTTAAGTTCACTGGAAAAGCCAGAATATTCGATTCAGAGGACGAGTGTTCCGAAGCCATCCAGCACAAGAAAATTAAGCCGGGCGACGTAGTCGTTATACGATATGTGGGGCCGAGAGGAGGGCCGGGCATGCCTGAAATGCTGGGCCCGACGTCCGCGATCGCAGGCATGGGGCTGAGCGAGTCCGTGGCGCTTGTCACTGACGGCCGGTTCTCAGGCGGCACGAGGGGCCCATGCATCGGGCATGTGACACCTGAAGCGGTGGACGGAGGCATGATCGGCCTTCTTAAAGAAGGCGACGTGATCGAGATCGACATCCCGAAAAAAAGGCTAGACGTGAAGCTCTCCGCAAAAGAGATAGAAGCTCGCAAAAAGGCGTTTAAGCCCCGGAAAAAGATCTTAAAAGGATACCTGGCTCGCTATGCGAGAAACGTGACCACGGCGTCCATGGGCGGGCTCATTCGATAAAACGCTCGCTCATTTTTTAATTAGTTTTTTTAATTAGTTTGCAGACACGCGACCTCGTCGATATTTCGCTGTAGCTCTTTCAGCGAGATCGGCTTCTTTAAAAATCGTACGGCTCCGGCTTCCCGAGCCTCTTTTTCCACAGCTTCGTCCGCAGAGACAAATATGATCTTCGTATCCGGCCGCTCTGCGAGTATCTCTCTCGTGGCCTCGACACCGTTCTTAGTCGGCATTCGGTGGTCCATGATTATGACCTGTGCGGGGGACTTGTGGTTCTTGTCTACCGCGTCAGTGCCGTCATTGGCGACAAAGGCTATCTGATAGCCTCTGGAAGATAGGGCAAGCTGATATAGCCTTTGCAAATCCGGCTCATCGTCTACTATTGCCACGCTTAGCATAGTTTGCCCCCAATGGTTGTAGTTATCGTCAATCTTATATTGATACTGCCTCTTAGATACATCAATATCATATAACTTATGCTACACCACTTACTAAAGTACCACTTTTTGTATTTAACAGTAAATTTATCTTGTTATATTTAACGGCCAGAATATTTAAGTTATGTCCCACTATATAGATTTCTATTCAAAACCAAATACTGCTAATGTGGTGGTAATCTTTAGCATACTCATTAAATAATCCATTCGCTGTTTTTTGTTGAGCAATGTATAACAGTTTATATATTATTTATTAAAAAATACTTATTCATAATTGTATTATTGCTTTCATAAAGTCCTGCCTTAGATAAGAGCCGGGAATACATGGAGAAGGCCATTCACGACCATCTCTATGGCGATCGTGGCCAGGACAATACCCATGATCTTAGTCAGGACACGAGCACCGTCTTTTCGGATTATGCTATACACTGTCTCGCAGTTAATAAGAATAAGGAACCCCGCCGCCATGGCGATCAGTATCGCTACCAGGATCGAGCCCTTGAGAACCTGTGTGTTGGCATCGTTCATGTAGATCATTACGGTGGTCATGGCGCCCGGGCCCGCGAGCAGCGGAGTGGCCATAGGTGTGACGGCCACGCTTTCGCGCTCCTCCGCCTCGTCGATCCGCGATGCCGGGCTCTTGCCCATGAGCATGTCGAAAGCGATGGCGAGCATGAGCAGGCCGCCCGCGATGCGCAGCGAGTCCAGGGTGACGTTAAGAAGATCGAACAGCACCTTACCGATAAGGGCGAACACGAGCAAAATGGCGGTCGCGATGATCATGGATTTAATGATGGCGTTCCTGCGCTCCTCGGAGGTGAGCCTGGACGTGAGAGAAATGAAGATCGGCACGTTGCCGAATGGGTTCACTATGACAAAGACGCCTACTAGCGCGCGTATGAATAACGTATCGTTGAACGCTAAGTCCAGCATCCATAGGAAGTTGTCAAGTAACTATTAAAATCTTTCCGTACTCCGGCGACACAGGGCACGTATTTTTTATTTCATCATCGCACGTTGTCTCGCTAAAACCATCGGCTATTTACATCGCGTTTTAAGCCGCAAACTTTTTTAAAAAGTTTATTGTCATTCTAAACTGATGACCATGGATATACTAAGAATATCGTCAGACGCTTCAGGCCCGGACCTCGCGCCTCTGGCGATGTCCATACATCATATCACGGGCCACATGCCCGTGGTGATCAAGGGTAAGAACAAGCGCGGCATCATCATAGAGGACGGCCTGATCAGCGACTCGTTCTACGAGAGCAGAGCGTTGAACGAGATATTCGAGGGAAAAAACTGTGCATGTGTAAAGCCTGAGGGAGGCAGGCACGCAGGGTTACCTATATTTGCATCGGCCATCAAGGATAAAAATGGCAAAACGATCGCAGCGGTCGGCATCATCGATACTACCGGGCTGTTGCAGATGAAATCATTCATAGACATTAGGGCTCATATAGAAAAGCAGCTAAAACTCTGAATACAAAACGTTTTATTTTTTAACTCGAATATTATATGCATGCAACAGATCTGTATCACAGCCAGCTCCACGGCAGAAGACCTCGAGCCTATCGCCATTTGCGTGCACGAGCTATTTGGCGGACTGCCCGTCACCGCCCGAAGTAAGAATAAACACGGCGTACGCGTCGAAGGTGGTAAGGTCGTGTCGCGGGACTACACAGGCCCGATGCTGGAGCGCGCCATAGCTGAGAACACGTTTATAAGAGATCGTGCCAGTGCAGGTGTCTATAAAGGCATCCCTGTCAGCGTATCGCCCATAAAAAAGAACGGCGAAGCCATAGCCGCCATCGGCGTGGTGGATGTGACCGGTTCCCTGGACATGAAGTCCCTGATGGACCAGTACTCGAAACTTGAGAACCAGATTAGCGAACAATGACGCCAAAATTTATTTATTCCTGACGCAGCCTTGTCTCATACAATGAAGATCAATGTAAAGCTGTTCGCCAATTTCCGTGAAGTCACTCGCAAGAAGGACGTTAGCCTGGATGTCCATGGCGACTCGGTGAGGGATGCGATCGACGCGCTGATCTCGACCTATCCGGGCCTCGGGCCGCTCATGCTGCATGACGGCAAGGTCAAGCCCTACGTCAACGTGCTCCTGAACGGCCAGACCGTGAAAGATACTTCGACACACATAAAAGATAACGATGAGCTCGCGCTCTTCCCGCCCGTCTCCGGTGGCTGAAGTTTTATCAATCACATTAAGACCACGAAATTTTTTGAGTATACGCCGCAGGAGGCGTAACCTATTTTCGTTTTGCCTTCGTTATGCGCATTGTATGAAGAATCTTTCGGGTAGTGATCGGGCGAAGCAGAATGCGGCCGAGAAAGCGTGCGAATTGGTGAAAGACGGGATGGTCGTGGGCCTGGGCACAGGATCTACTGCCGCATATGCCATTAAATTACTTGGCAAGCGTGTCGTCGAAGAGGAACTAGATATCGTGGGCGTGCCCACGTCTTTCGGCTCGGAAGCACTGGCGATCTGGGCGGGCATTCCACTTGCGTCTCTGATCGATGAACCGGAGCTTGATATCGACATTGATGGGGCCGATCAGATCGACGCTTCGCTGAACGTTATCAAAGGCGGTGGCGCGGCGCACACGAAGGAGAAGATCGTCTCCGCGTCGGCCAAACAGTTCGTAGTGGTATCGGACGAGAAGAAGATCGTGGACGTGCTTTCTCACCCTGTTCCTATTGAGGTGCTGCCGTACTCGTGGAAGCTTGTGGAGAAAAAGATCGCAGAGCTTGGCGGTAAGTGCTCGATGCGGACGGGCAGCGGTAAGGACGGGCCGATCATATCGGACAATGGCAATGTCATCATGGACTGTGACTTCGGGACGATCAATAACCCGGCAATGCTGAGCGATGACCTATCGCGTATTCCCGGCCTGGTGGAGCATGGCATATTCACGAACGCCGACGTAGTTTACATCGGATATGAGGACCACGTGGAAACGCGGAACCGGCGGAAATAGACTATTAAAATGCGACATTAATTGTGGGTAAGTTTGCCATCTCCGATAACGTATATATAGGGTAACAGTGGAATAGGTAAACCGCAACAATTATATCGTTAGATAATATCTACAGTATGCCATTATGTCGGAGTGGCCTAGTCTGGTTAGGGCGTCGGACTCATAGGGTATTTGAATTAAATGCCATAACCTGAGACATCCGGAGGTCGGGGGTTCGGATCCCCCCTCCGACACTAAGAAACCAAACCATTTCTTTTTAACGATACTGTTTTTCAATATTTTCGCGGATGCGATGTAAAATCAAAAATTGTTTATCTGGGTTTTCGCGGGTGCGACGCTCGCTCTCTTCGTTCACTCGCTACTCGTCGTTTTGGGTGCTTCGATGCCGGGGTCGCGCTCGCACCCTCGGTCGGCTTCGCTTCGCTCGCCTCCCTCCGCAAGCGCTAAGCGACGCGGCCACCAGCGGCCGCGTCCATTACCCCGTCATCTTCGCATCGGCCTTCGGCCGACTGATGCCCAAAACGCCTCGCCGACCGCGACCATTGCATTAGTTATGCCGTAATATTACTATGATTGTTTTCCATGCTTTACGACGCATTGGTTGACCCACGCGCCACCGCCGACCGCCGCCACTTGTTTAGAAAAAGGTCGTCAAATACGCCTGGCGATATGACCTTTGAAAATGTTATATATTATTTCTTGCCGCCGGGATTTACCGGCCCGACACCGTGCCCTACGTCCATTGAATTCTGGACTGCTTTTTTCACGAACGTCTTCGCTTTGGCGCAAGAGTCTCTTATGTTTTCTCCACGCGCTAAATATGCGGTCAGTGCAGCCGCATAAGTGCAGCCTGTTCCGTGCGTGCCGCCCTTGACTAGCTTGCCTCTGTAGAGCTTGAAGTCGCCATCATATAGAACATCGACGCCGCCCATGTGGCCGCCCGTGATCATGACGTTCTTCACGCCAAAATCATAAATGACCTTGCAAGCTTTCTTCGCCGACTTCAAGTCTATTATATCAATGCCTGATAACACGGATGCCTCGAACGTATTAGGCGTCGTCACCTCGGCTATCGGCAACAGCTTCTTTTTTAGCGTGTCCACTGCATCCGGGTTCAGCAGCCTGCCGCCAGACTCGGCTGCCATCACCGGGTCGACTATAACTTTTAGCTGATGATCCGCGATCTTTTTAGCCACGATCTCAACCGTCTCGGCTCGAGACAGCATGCCGGTCTTAGCATATTTCACGTCGAAGTCGCCCATGACCGATTCGATCTGGCTTGCGATCACGTGAGGCGGAATATCAAAAACAGACTGCACGCCAAGCGTGTTCTGAGACGTGACGGCCGTGACGGCAACCGTGCCATGCACGCCAAGTGCCTGAAAAGTCTTTATATCGGCTTCAATACCGGCGCCTCCGCCGGAATCAGAGCCCGCGATCGTCATTGCCACAAAACGGCCCATAGGCAAGATAGACGCGAGGTAAGCTTATAAGAGTTTTCAGGCACTACAAAATATTCCGGGAGAGCAAAAGCTTAAACATATATAAAGCATTTTTATTAAAGATTGTTTTATGCGAGTCAAAGACAACGTAGTGCTGCGGCATGACATTAAAGAATCACTTGTCGGTGGAATCATACCCGAAGGCGCGACAGGCACGATCGTCTACAAAATGGCTGGCAGCGGCAGGAATATGTACGAAGTCGACTTTGGCAAGTACGGCATCGTCGTATGCGATAAGGACGATCTCGAGCCCGCTCCTAAAGCTTAATAAATCGCAGGCAATAGGCATCCTTAATTATTTTTTTAAGATCCATCAGAAGCAAAAAGCCATTATACTCCAGCCTTTTCTTTACGGTACGCACTAAAACGTCATTCCTATACTATATCTATTGTGCTTTATGTAATTAATTTTAAATAATCTTAACCCATTAAGTATTATACGCTCGTTACTCAATGGAGTGATAAACGTCTTACACGGCGTTACACTCCATAGGGCGGGAAAGGGAGGGTATTATGAAGCAAAGCTATGGTAGTATAATTCTAATGTTAACGATTCTTGCGGCCATCATCGTGGCAGGCTGCACGTCGCCGAGCTCCAGCCCGGCGACCACTACGCCAACGGCAGGAAATCTGACGATTAAATCACTCGTGGACTACAGCAAACTTAGCTGGTACGATTATAACATGAGCGCAGTCATGATGGGTACGGAAGCTATCGGCGAGAACATAAGGACGGATTTCGGCGTCACTTATAATGGCACTAAGGCGAATCGGTATAATGAGACGATGCACATGGTTTTTAATAATAGTACCATGACCACAGTCACTGAACTATATACGAACCCCTCGACCGGCGACATTCTCGGCGGACACATGAAGATCATGATGGATGACAATGTCACGGAACAAGATATGCCCGCCACGAAGGGCACAGGGCAGGGAAGCCAGGACCCGATATTGTCCTTAGGGAACAATTCACTGACCAGCGCCGGGAGTGAATCGGTGACCGTCCCTGCCGGCACATATACGGCTGCGAAGTATACCTGGACGGACGTCACGGGTACAGGCACCGTATGGATGGCGCCAAATGTGCCGGTGCCGGTGAAGATGTTATATTCCATGCAGGGTACTGCGATGGAATTGGACCTGAATGGCTGGGGATAATTCCCGGCCACAATTTTGAGTAAACCAGCATGTTAAGGGATGAACTCAATGATCAGGACTGAAAATTTAACCCGGACATATGGCGACGCGAAGGTCGTGGACTCGATGAACATCGAGATCGGTAAAGGCGAAGTCTGTGGATTTATAGGGCCGAACGGCTCGGGTAAGACCACGACGATCTGCATGATGATCGGGCTGGTCGAGCCGACTAGCGGCAGATGCTTTATCAACGATATTGAAGTAGCTAAAAATCCGATCAAGATAAAACGGATGGTAGGCTATCTCCCGGACGGCTTCGGCTTTTATGGGCATATGTCAGCTGCCCAGAACCTCAAATTTTTTTCAAAGCTTTACAATATTAGGGATGCCGATGCGAAGATCAAAAGCCTTTTGGAGTACGTAGGGCTGTCGGATGTTAAAAAGCCGGTGGACGCCTATTCGAAGGGCATGGCACAGAGGCTAGGTCTGGCCCGGGCGCTGATAAACGACCCACAGGTCATTTTCATGGACGAGCCGACCAACGGGCTTGACCCCGAAGGTGTTGTCCAGTTCAGGAAAGTCGTCAAGGATCAGGCTTCCATGGGTAAGACGATCTTTTTTTCATCGCACAACCTGGAGGAAGTCCACAATGTCTGTAACTCTCTATGCATCATCTCAAAGGGAACGGTCATAGCCAAGGGTACGCAGGATGAGGTCAGAAAGAAAATGCGCAAGGAAGAGCGCTATAACATTATCGTGAAGGTGGCTGGTACGATGCCGAAACTGGACAATCCGGATATCGTCAGTGCCGTATACAAAGACGGCATGGCTGCAATACAGGCCCGCTCGGATATCAGGGATTTTATCATCGACGAGATGGCCGGGAATCACTTGCGCATAGAAGAGCTGCGGCTCGACATGGAATCACTGGAAGACTTATTCCTCGAGACAGTTTACAGGAGTGGCTAACATGAGGCCGGAACTCGTCATCGCTGAAAAGGAGTTCAGAGATCACTTATCGAGCAAGAGGTTCCTGATCATATTCGCGATCTTAGTCCTGCTCATGGTATTCAGCCTCCTCACGGGGCTCGACTCTTACAACAAACAGCTGGACGATTATAAGAACGCTATGAACACCACAAATTCTCTGGTACTGCTGTCGCTTTCGACCATGCCGATGCCGTCGGTGATCCAGGTATTCCAGAGCATGGTGATGCTATTTACCCTGGTGGGCATGATGCTCGGCATATCGCTCGGGTTCGACGTGATCTCAAGGGAGAAGGATAAGGGATCAATCAAGTTCCTGGTCTCAAGCCCCATATACCGCGATGCCATCATCAATGGCAAGACGCTGGGCGCCCTGGTGACGCTTTCGGTGGCGATGGGCTCGGTTTTCCTCCTGGCCATTGCCGTGATGCTTTTCAAGGGTATCGTGCCCGGTATGGACGACCTGCTGAGGATCGCTTGCTTCTTCCTGGCTGCCATCCTGTATTGTATGGTCTTCTTCGCCATATCGCTGATGATGTCGACCATCACGCGCGACACTACCACGGCGGTCATCAGCTCCGTATGGATCGCATTCGTGCTGATCATATTCTCGTTCATGTCGATCCAGATTGGGACGGCAGTCGCAGGGCTGGTCTACGGACCCGCGCCATCCACATACTCGATGATGGCTGACGCTTCGTCATATGCCAGTGCAGATACCAGTACTTCGACTATGTCCACTAATAACTACCTGAGCTACATGGCTAAAGAATACCAGATCACGGATGCCATCGACATGATATCGCCGTATGGCGACTTCGGGGGCACCATGGGGATGGGCTCGGGCGGCATAGGCTCGACGCTCGTTTCCAAGAGGCCCACGGATATAAGCAGCGCATTATCGTCGACCTCGCTGCTGTCGGGTGGGTCCGTAACTCAGAAAGACTACTCTCTATTGGACTCGATCTTACATGTGCAGATCCAGATAATTTCCTTGCTGGTCGAGCTGGTCGCCGCGTTTGCCATTTCTTACGTGGCGTTCATGAGAATGGACATTCGGTGAGTAAAAAAAACAACTGGCACCTGTACGACACACCGACGCAAATCCGGGATCGTACAGGTCCCCCACACGTGTAATCTGCGGCCATGGGCAATGATGTTCGAGAGCTATGCAGTTTCTAATTTTTTTATCTTTATGATCTAGTACACAGCTTATTACTGCATGAGACGTCTCTTCATCAGCACGACTGATATAACATAAAATATCGCCGTGAACACAAGCATCCAGACAATCTCAGGCAAAAAGCTCGCCGAGTATATGCCCTCGGCTGCCGGGCGTATGATATTCACTGCATGCGTGAGCGGCAGGAACCATGCTATTGTCTTTACGATAGCCGGCATGCCGTCGATGGGGAAGAACACGCCTGAAAACAAGAACATCGGAGAGACCAGCAGCGTGAAATAATAGTTAAATGCGTCCATGTTCGGCATTATGGACGTAAAGAAAATGCTCAAAGACGCGAACATCAAGCCTACCAGGATCGTGATCGGCAGGATGACAACGATAGATGAGGGTTTTACGAGGCCCATCAGCAGGATCACGATAAAGATGCATATGCCGCTGATGACGCTCTTGGTCGCTCCCCAGGCCACTTCGCCTGCCACGATGTCTTCGGGCATCAGCGGAGTACATAATACAGCTTCGAACGTGTTCTGGAAGACCAGGCGCACGAACGTAGAGTACGTGCACTCATAGGACGCGGCGAACATGACGGAAGACGAAAGGATTCCGGGCGCAAGAAATTCCGCATAGCTCACGCCGCTGATCTGCCCGACAAATAGCCCGAGACCATACCCCATTGCCAAAATATACAGAAGCGGCTCGGCAAAATACGGCAATATGTTCGTGACTGCAAACTTCTTGAAAACGTCCCAGTTTCTCGACCAGACGTGCCGCGCACGCCATGTCGGCATCTCCATTCTCACTTCAATCCCTTTCCAGTAAATTTCAAGAAAACGTCCTCGAGCGTCGCAGGCCTCACGTTCTGCCGCAAGCCGGTCATGGCCTCGCACTTTTCCCGCAAGGCCTCTCCGTCATTACCGTAAACGAACAGGCGATTGCCGATTTGCTCGATATTACCGGCCATGTT
Organism: uncultured Methanocellaceae archaeon; assembly: GCA_963780665.1. GTDB lineage: Archaea > Halobacteriota > Methanocellia > Methanocellales > Methanocellaceae > Methanocella. Next base: position 268,438 of record CAWACJ010000005.1, read on the forward strand.
GGTCTTTACACCGTTTACCTGCTCCTCGTTGGCTGTGTAGAGCTCGCATACGTGCTTACCCACCGCGCGGTCGATCACATCGCGTGGCGAGCCATACTCCAGTATCTTGCCTCCGAACATGAGCGCGATCCTGTCACACAGCTCCTGTGCCTCATCCATGTAGTGCGTCGTAAGGATGATCGTTTTTCCCTCGGACCGCAGCTTGATCACCGTATCCCAGATCTGCCTCCTCGCCTGCGGGTCCAGCCCCGTCGTCGGCTCGTCCAGGATCAATATCTTAGGGTCGTTGACCAGCGCCCTCGCTACCGTCAGCCGCCTCTTCATGCCTCCCGAGAGGTCGTCCACAGGTGTATCCCGTTTCTTATCCAGGCCAAAATAAGCCAGCAGCTCGTCGATACGCTTGTGAGCGACGGGCCAAGGTATGTCAAAATAACGCGAATATACCTTCAAGTTCTCAAATGTGGTCAGATCACGGTCCAGGTCGTCTTCCTGCGTGGCGACGCCGACCATGCTCTTGATCTTTCTAGGATCGATCTTAACGCTGATGCCGTTTACAAGGATATCTCCGTCGCCTATCATCAGGCGACAATAGATCATCTTCATGGCCGTGGTCTTGCCCGCCCCGTTCGGCCCCAGAAAACCGAAACATTCCGCGGGCTCGATCGAAAAATTGACGTGGTCCACGGCCTGCAGGTCCCCAAAACGCTTACTTACGTTAGTACCTACGACTACAGCCATCATTTAAAATATTTAATTGTCGGCATATATCGTTATGCAATTTTTTTAATGCCTCAAAAAGAGCTTGAATTAGTACGTTTAGCGCTTTATGTGCTTCTATCCGTAAACATCATATACCCATGAGCTTTATGTAGCCTATAATAATGGATACTTTCGCAAACTGTGATGGACTATGAGGCTCGTCATGAAATTCGGCGGGACGTCTGTCGGAGACGGCCCGAGGATCAGGAACGTCGCAAAGCTCGTGAAGAAATACCACGATAAGGATAATGAAGTGGTTGCCGTAGCGTCTGCCATGACCGGCGTGACGGACCGTCTCTTCGAGCTTGCGCAGACCGCTAAGGAAACGTCTAGCTTAGAATCGATTGAAGTCGGTTTCAACGAGCTGATAAAGCGGCACGAGGCTGCTATCATAGGTGCCATCGAGGATGAAAAGATCCGAAAAGAAGTCTCGTCGGAGATAAACCAGCGCCTGGGCGAGCTAAAGAACGCGCTCATCGGTGTCTGCTACCTGGGCGAACTAACTAACCGCTCACTGGCCTATATCTACTCGTTCGGCGAGCGCATGAGTGTGCCTATCCTGAGTGGCTCTTTACGAGACCTGGGCGTAAAATCCAGGCCTTTCTCCGGTGGAGAGGCCGGCGTAACGACTGACAGTAAGTACGAGAGCGCCAGGCCGGACCCCATCACGGAAACTAAAGTCAAGGCAAAGTTGTTGCCGTTGTTGAAAGAGCACTGCATACCCGTCGTCACGGGCTTCGTGGCGGCTGATGCGAAGGGCACTATTACGGTGCTCGGCCGCGGCGGCTCTGACTACAGCGCGTCCATCCTCGGCGCGGCCATCGACGCCGACGAGATATGGATATACACAGACGTGAACGGCATCATGACCACCGACCCGAGGATCGTGCCGGACGCCAGGACGCTGCCCGTAGTCACTTATCTAGAGGCTATGGAGATGTCTTATTTTGGTGCCAAAGTGCTGCACCCGAAGACCATCGAGCCCGCTGTGAAGAAGGGCATCCCCGTCAGAGTGCTGAACACGTTCCAGCCTGACCACCCGGGCACGGTCGTGCTGATGAATGACGACTCCGGCCATAAGAACCTCATCAAGGCCGTGACCATGATCAAGAACATCGCTTTGATCAATATCAGCGGCACAGAGCTATCCGGCACACCAGGCATCGCAGGCAGGATATTCTCCGCGCTTGGCAAGGAGGAGGTCAATATCATCATGATCAGCCAGGCGTCGAGCGAGTTTAACGTATCTCTCGCTATCGACGGCGCGCAGGCGGAGCGCGCCATGCTTGCGCTCGCCAAAGAGTTCAATTTGGAGACTGTTCATAACATTACCTGCAACGATAGCGTCTGCGTGATCGCTGTGGTCGGCGAGCGTATGGCAGGCTCGCCCGGCGTAGCTGGCAGGTTGTTCACCGCCCTGGGCCAGGAGGGTATAAACATCCGCATGATCAGCCAGGGCTCTTCCGAAGCGAACATCTCGTTCATCGTTAAAAAGGAAGACGCACAGCGGGCCGTGAAGCTGCTGCACGAAGTCTTCGAGCTCAACAAGCTCTGATCAAGACTTTTTGTTGCTATTTAGCTCCCCGTGGCCGCGTTCTTAGCATCTCTGTAGTATAATTCGTGTATTTAGTTGATTTCGTAGTTGATCATCGGCGCTATTCTTGCGGCGGCTCGAGCGGTATGGACTCGACTCCCGGCCTACGGCCGCCTGTCTCCATCTTATAGAAATCCATCAGCTCGTAGATGCTCGGCGGTAAGCCGACTTTGACACAGTCGCCCAACAGTAGTCTCGCTTTTTCCGGAAAGATCGGATAATCGTGCGTATATTTTCCGCTTACTAGCTCCTCCAGGATCAAGTCGGTGTTTGCCTCGCCGCATTTACCCTTCATGAGCTCACGGATCAGGTCTTTCATCTGTGCCTGCGCCTTCTTTGCTTCCTCGGCCAACATGAGCGTGCGATCGCTGATCTTTTCTATCGGCTTTTCCTGTACGACCTTAATGATCGATGAAGCGGCATAGGCGCCTGTGCTGTCCGCCAATTGTGGATCCACCGGACCCAGTACGGCGTGCGCATCCATCAATATCTCGTCTGCCGCCAGCGCTATTAACGTTCCCCCGCTCATGGCATAATGTGGCACGATCACTCGTTTGGGGCCGGGGTGTGCCTTGAGCGCGACCGCGATCTGCGTGGCTGCGAGCGCGATGCCGCCAGGCGTATGCAGGATCAGGTCTATCGGCGTGTTCGCCGGGGTCATGCGGATAGCCCGCATGATCTCCTCGCTGTCGTCAATATCAATATAGCGCGAGATGGGAATGCCAAGAAAAGCGATAGTCTCCTGGCGTTGGATCAGCGTGATCACCTGGGAGTGGCGCTCGCGCGAGATCCGCTGTAAAATCCTCTGGCGAGCGCTGTTGACCATGAAGCGCTGTAACACCGGTATGATGATCAGGACGAGGATGATCAAGAACCAGACATTCGTGATGATATTCCATGCAGTTGATAATATTTCGCTGACGACCATTGGCTTCTCCAAGAAATATAAGCCAAGCGATGGTCTTATAGATTCATCCCGCTCAACGCCGATAAACGGACATTTAGGATAATAAAGCTCAAAATAACTATAACTGAAAAAATGAATCGGTAATGGTGGGCCCGAAGGGATTCGAACCCCTGATCCCCGCCGTGTAAAGGCGATGTCCTAGCCGACTAGACCACGGGCCCCCGACTTTGATAAGATATGTGTGATGACATTTAAAGTTTTTGGATATGCGAAGACACTTGTATATTACTCCGATAAGCGGTTAAAGTTTAAAGGCCTCTATAAATATTTTATAGAGGCCGATATATCACTTGATCTCAGCTAGTGAGATCAAAGAGATACACGTTTAATGAACTGGCTGGCCCGCCTTGCCTGGAAGTCAATAAGTAGCCCGATCCTATAGCCGCTATGCCTCAGCCGGGTAAGGACATAGGCTTCGTGGGCGGGGGTCGGCATATCGATGGCATGGATCTCCACCACGAGGCAATCTTCCACGAGGAAGCCTATACGATATCCCTCTTCTATCCGCGTCCCCTCATATGTGACCGGCATGAGAACATTGGTCTTTACAGTCAGTTCTCGCTTTTTCAGTTCATGCAAAAAGCATAGCTCATATATGCTTCCTAATAAGCAAGGCCCTAGCTCCTTGCGTACGCTGTTAGCTGCATCGGCTGCCAGCGCCGCTACTTCTTCGACTCTTTTTGGTATCGGATCTTCTCTCATTAAAACTTGAACCTCTCCCATAATATCCCCATATACTCTATTACGACTAAGGACTTAAACTTAATTACACCATAATGAAAATAATATTAAAGATGGATCGGATTGTCTGTGGAGTCTAATCTTATATACCCGGATTAAAGACCGTAATGGTTATTTATTGCGGGCCACATACATCAAATGATAATTCTCCTATATGGAAGCGGATGCGAGGGGGATTTGGGAGGTATAAAAGAAAAACCTCGCATCCAGGTTTGATCTTGGTTTCCATATATCATAGGCTGTCCATGGACGGACAACTTATGATGGGGATGCAAGCGGAGCCGGAGCAATGTATCGTTTTTAGGGGGGTTAGGCGCCCCGGCCCGAATGCCGTTTTTGGTGATATCTTCTGCCTATAGCACAACTTTGCCTCTGGAAGTTACCAATTCCACAGGTAAGATACCCTATAATTGTTTAATTTATATACTTTTCTCTTACAGGTGAATATTATATACATATACCCTGGCTATTGTCGGATATTTTTTATATATTCCAGTAATATGCCTAAAAATCAATGGAATAAAAAAAGACGGCGGAAGCCTACCTTGCGGGAGCTTCCCGGTACTGCTTCCACTTACTATAGCGCTCTTTCAGGTTCATGCCGATGCTCTGTACATTACCACAATCATCGCATACGGCGAATTTTTTCCCCTCTGTCTCAAACGGGACTATCTTAACTTTGGTACTAGCGCACTTCTGGCAAACCATTTGTTTCAGCCCTACCCCTCCTATGTCTGCAGTGAGGGGTACTCACTTCGCGATTTTGCTTTCTTCAGTGGGCTTTTCTTCCGACGCCTTATAGTCCGCTATCAACATGTTCACGATCTGCTCGGGCTCCATATCGCCCAGGTCAGCGTGCTCCAGATACCTGGCCGTGTCCTTAATGCGCTCCGCCTCACGCTTTGACAGGCCCGCTGCAGCTTCATTGACCCTCATCTTCAGATCCGGCGTCAGTTTCTTAACACGCTTGCCGTCCATCTCGCTGGTGTCGAGGACCACGCCGATACCCAGCACGAACCTGTATGGATAGGATATCTCGCTGTGCCATGACTGTCGGGATTTTGGCACGTACAGCATGCGGTTCCCGGCTGAGCCGAGGCCCAGGACAGAGATACGGATGATCGTATCCGCCAGGTACATGGGTATGACGGTCTCGTTGCCTATTTCCCCGGATGAGCTGTATTCCTCGATGGTGCTGAGCACCGTGCCGACCTTCTTGGTCTCCTTGAAGAGCTCGGAGACGAGCATACGCTGCTCGTACTTATCGTTATAGGCCCATATGACCGGCGTGAGGGGGTCCACGACAATGCGTGCTCCTGAGCCTTTCCAGTCGTTAACGAACTGAGGCAGTTCCTCTTTGATGAAATCGGCCAGGTCTTTTCCTGCCGCCTCAAGAAATACGAGTGAGCCCTGGTCCACGTAGGATCCGATGTCCTCCCAGCCCATGCTCTTCGCTTCGGCCATGATCTGCTCTTTGGACTCTTCCAGCGTAATGTAGATAGCTTCGCTTCCGGTCTCCAGGCCTTTTCTTAAAAATTGCAGGGCCATAGTGGTCTTTCCCGTACCCGAGGAACCGACAAGTATAGTCGCCGAATGTTCGTTAAATCCCCCGTCGAGGAGTCCGTCTAATCCTAAAATACCAGTCTTAAGCTTCTTCATCGATATCACCTTAAGGCCTGTTTGGCCATTTGTTCTGTTACCAATCTGTCAGCTATAATTGAGCCCCAATGATCGTTAATGATCTTTAAAAAGCCAGAGGCGAAAGTCTTGAACTCGTCCCGGTTCCTGTTCACGATAGTTTCCAGCTCTTTTTCGCTAAGATCGCCGTTATTCAGATGGTTGCCCACGAGGTCGCCGACCGTGCGTATCTCCAGCATGATCGACAGGAGGTCATAGTTTTTATCCAGCAGGCATCCGATGATCATGTTCTCTGCATTATAAAGGATGACCGATCCGTCGTCCGTCTCGAACATGACCCTGCGCAGCGGCACGTTTCGCATCGTGTTGATCGTCTGCACGGTCTTTTTCACCAGCTGCATCATCGCGTTCTCCCTGTGCTTGGGCACTTCCCTGAAGGCCTGCGTGATGATGTCGCCGTTTTTCGAGGTCACAATGGCGCCCATGACGCCGTTCTGCTCTAGCAGCCTGTTCAGGTCGTCTTCGACATTATTTTTCCAGTTGCCCCCGTGTCTGTGTCGCTTCAGCGGCATTGCGTCCGTCATGGTGAACCTCCACTATGTAAACGATTACTATTTTTTAATAATTATTTTTATACGAAATAAAGTTTTCTACGGCATGCAAGAATTTTTATGTTGTAGCAATATAATATTATAATTTGCTAAACATATAAAATATTTTGGTCTCAGGCATGATTATTCGCTATAAATACGTATGAGGTATCTCGAAGGCCCCCGTATATAATTTTCGATGCTTTATACATATCTCCAGTATTTTTCATGCGATACCTTCATGTGGACACTTGATTCGATATTTAATAATAAATGCATTAATATTATATAAAGAATATGCAGTTATATGTGCAGGGCCTGCTCTTCAATAAAGTCAAGAAAATATAAAAGATCAGAATACTTCGGAGTCGGTGTGCACCAATAAACCGTCGCTGGATATGACGTATGGCTTTATCGCACGCGAGTGCTTCCGCCTGCGCATCTTGACGACCTCGCAGACGAGCTTGGCCTCGCGAAGGTTATCCTGCCGTATCGTGCGGAACATGATAGCGCCATCTGAAACGTATTCGACCAGGCCATAGCGCGACGCATTGAGGTCGGTCGTGGAGACTTCCGAGGTGACGAGCGTGGTCACGCCCGTATCCTTGATCAGGTCGAATATCTCGAACAAATTCAGCCTGCGCGATGCCTCATCGGAGAACATCATCTCGAACAGCGTTATGGAGTCGATCACAAGCCGCTGCGCCCCGAACGACTTGATCGTCGCGGGAAGCTCGTTCTTGAACCTGTTCAGGGTGACCTTCACGTCGTTGGGGTCCAGCCTCACAAGCCTCAGCGTCTCATTATCTTTCTGCATGTACTGCTCGATGTCCCAGCCGAAGCTCCTGGCTGTATCCACGATCTCTTTTTCGCGCTCTTCAAGGCTTATGTAAATGGCCTTTTCTCCCTTCTTAAGGCCACTTACGGCGAACTGTAATGCGAACGTGGACTTTCCGGTGCCCATTCCGCCATAGACGACCACAATGTGGTTCTCGGGTATCCCCCCGTTCAACAGCTCGTCCAGGCCGAGCACACCTGTGCTTAGCAGCTTCATTTGCCCATGATCTCCCGGATATTGGAAATCTCGAACCCGTGCTTCGCCGTCACGTTCGTCTCGAACTTGACCACGTTGTCTTCCTCCAGGTACGGCATCAGGCCCCTGAATTTCTTTATGTACATTGTCCGCTGCCTCTGGTTGACTCCCGTCACGTCCCAGGCGAACACTAGCACCCCGTCTACGCAATCCGACACCTCCTCCTGCTTGCTATTCTCAAAGATGTCGGCTGTCATCAGCGCATAGATCACGCAGTTCCACTGCTTTGCCATACGCTCCATGCCCTTTAGCAGCGACACCAGATCGTTCCATGTGAAGTTATCCGAGTATGAGCTTCTGACCAGGTCGGTCAGTGAATCTATGACCACTATATTATTAGTAGCGTGCTGATCCAGCGTCTCCACGAATAAATTAAACAATGACTTATTCCTTCTCTGCCCTGCCTTGAAGATGTCCCCTGTATACGATGTCCATGCGGGGGGGACGTGCGACCGCGAGAAGTATTGCTCGGATAGGTCGACAAAGATCAGGTTATCCTCCACGTCCTTTATGTCCGCAGTGTGCATCGTGGCAATATCCTGGATGATATTCTCCCGGGTCTTCGTGAGTGAGATATAGCAGATCTTTTTAGGTAATTCCGTTTCATTCAGCTTCGGTGGGTTTTTCACCATCTGCGATAGCCCGAGCATGGAGGTATAGATGAACTCCTGGCTTCCGGCGCCTACTTCGCCAAGTACTAAGATGAAGGAGCCGCCCGGGATCCCTCCCTTAATGATCGGATCGAGTGACGATATACCCGTCGGAAATTTTTTTATGATATTATCCATATGCCTACCTGCCGCTATGTGATGAGAATATAATAAACAAGTCTGTAAGAACCGCTATATAAGTATATTTAGTTTGTCGCAATACTAGCATATTAAGTTTGCCCATAAACTGTTCTCAAGTTATCGTTTTTATCGATTATATGAAAAAATATTTCAAATTTGTGATAAGATTTCACCACTTTTTTCGCATTTTTATAGAATAATAACTAAAAATAGTAAAGGTTATATCCCAGCAAGTTATAACATCGATAGAATGAGCAGCGATAACACCTCTTTTAGTAGCCTTGGGCGATATGGCATTAGTTTTGGCGATTTTAAGCCATTAAACAGCTTATTATGTAGCGCTGTGATCAGCACGCCAGAGGCTAACACGGGTACGGCGATACCTCAGGCAGTGGAAAAAACAAAGTCAGATGCGGATCAGGGCCCTAAAGCCGTCACTGACGACAATAGCCTGCAGAACCTGATTAGATCGATCAAGGAAAAAAGCGTGGACGAGCCTCAGGTCCCTAAGGAAAAGTCGACACCGCCCAATGGCATCGTACCACCTAAGGGGTTTAAAGAGATCGAGCGCTACTGGGTCTATGAGCCATTCGCATTCATCACTATCATGTACAACAGCAACACGCTGGAGTACCAGTATTTCGTCTGCGAGCCCGAGCTGACTGATTTTGAGGCTGAGCTGCTTGAACGCCTCTACGTTGACCTGAGAGACATATTGCTCCGAAGCGCGGTGGATGCCGAGAAAGTGGATCGCCGACGCGTGCTCAAGGACGTCTGCGATACACTGCTCAGTATATACGGCATCAAGCTCACCGATGAGGTATATAAGAAAATATTCTATTTCCTGGAACGTAACTATATCGGCTATGGCCGAATCGATTCGTTGCTCAAGGACGCACAGATCGAGGACATATCCTGTAACGGGTTCAATATACCGATCTTCCTGTACCACGTCAAGTACATGAATATCAAGACAAACATCATATTTTACAACGAGGAAGAGCTCAACTCCATGGTGATCAGGCTGGTGCAGCTGGGAGGCAAGCACATATCGGTGGCCAACCCTATCACGCATTCCACGCTGCCGGATGGCTCTCGCCTGGAAGCTACGCTTGGCCGAGAAGTGACCACCAGAGGCAGCTCGTTCTCGATCCGTAAGTTCAGGCCCGACCCGTTCACGCCGGTCGACATCATCCGCCACAACACCATGACGCCCGAAATACTCGCGTATTTATGGCTTTCCATCGAGAATAACAAGAACCTGCTTTTTGCGGGCGGCACGGCTTCAGGCAAGACCTCATCGCTGAATGCGGTCTCCCTGTTCATACCGCTCACCTCCAAGGTCATCACCATCGAGGATACCCGCGAGCTGACATTGTACCATAGCAACTGGGTCGCCGACCTCACCCGTGAAGCCTTATCGCAAAACGCGTCCGGCGAGATCGACATGTTCGAGCTGTTACGTGCCGCATTACGACAACGGCCCGAGTACATCATAGTGGGCGAGATACGCGGTAAAGAGGCGGCAACGCTGTTCCAGGCCATGAACACTGGCCATACCACATACTCGACCATGCATGCAGGCTCCATACAGGCGGTCGTGAACCGTCTGCTCAACGATCCCATTAATATTCCCAATATGATGCTACAGGCGCTCAACATCGTCTGTATCCAGCAGCTTGTGTACATGAACGGCCAGCGCGCCCGCCGTGTAAAAACTATCGTGGAGATCACCGGCATCGATCAGAAGACCAATAACCTTCGGATCAACGAGCTATACAAGTGGAACTCCGTGGATGACTCGTATGAGCGCCTCGGAGACTCGACGGTGCTCGCCGACATCATGGAGAAACGCGGCTGGGACCGCGCTCGCATGTCAGAGGAGATCGCAAGGCGTGCAAAAGTGCTCGAGTACCTGATGAACAAGAACCTGAGAGACTACAAGAGCGTGAGCGTGGTGGTACACGCATATTACATGATGCCGGATAAGGTGATCGAGATGGTCGATAAGGACGCCCTAAAAGATCTCTTGGCCATACAGGAGTAATACTATAATGGCCACCAGGATTTTCCATTCTTATGATAAATTCGCATACAGGGCTTTCGGCAACTACGCTCGTAAGCATCGCGCCGATTACTTTGACCTGGAGCTGGACTTAAAGAAGGCCAACGTGACGACACCGCTGGACATTTACGTGTCGCGCATGTTCTTCATGAGCCTGCTGATCGGCCTTGCAGCAGCAGCCCTGGTCGCAGCGCTGATCGTCAGGATCTTGGCGAATTCTGCGGACGGAAAGCTGTTCGGCGTCCCTGCGACGCTAGAAGGGAACCCGCTGGGGGCCCTCCTGGGTAACACGCTGTTGATGGCGTTCCTTATCGTGCTCGTCGCCTTCCTGGGCGTGTTCATCGCGAGCATATTGATCTATTCGCTATTCCCCCAGCTCAAGGCAAAGTCGCGAGAGTCCGAAATAAACATGTACCTGCCGTATTCCGTCACGTTCATGTATGCCATGAGTAAGGGCGGCATGAGCCTTATCGACGTGTTCCGGGCCATTAAGGACCATAAGGATATCTATGGCGAGGTGGCGGTCGAGATCGAGACAGTTGTCAGAGGCGTCGACCTGCTAGGGCTTGATGTCATCACGTCCCTCAAAAGGACCGCGGCAACGAGCCCATCCGATCAGCTTAAAAATTTCTTCGAAAGCCTGGCCAGCCTGATGGAGGGCGGAAGCGACCTGTCGACGTTCATGCATACGCGATCGCAAATGTACAGGTCCATAGCCTCTCAAGAGCAAAAGTCGCTCATGGAGATACTCAGCCTGTTCGCCGAAATATACGTGACGGCATTCGTTGCGGGGCCGCTATTCCTGATCGTGATCCTGGTGGTCATCGGCATGATGAGCACCTCCAACGTAGGCGAGCTGGAGATGATCATTTACGTGTTCCTGCCGATCGGCTCCGTAATGTTCCTGTGGCTTCTCTCGATCATCGGCCTGAGCAGCGAGCATACCAAATTTTTCACTACCACACGCGTCTTGAATGAGTTCAAGGACGTGAACCGCATGGTCAGGGCGCCCAAGGAAAATATCCTTCAGCGGGCCAGGCTTCGCCTGAGCGTGAAAAGATTCGTGGACAATCCATTCGGGGCACTCATACAACGCCCGTATATTGTATTGTTAGTCAGCGTACCTGCTGCACTGATCATCGTCCTTGTAGCTTTGGCGAGCCGTATCAACCTTTCAACGCTCTCGTCACCGGGCGCGTTTTTCGGCTCTATTCACCCTGGCTTACCATCAGTACAAGCGATCGCCAGCGTAGATGGCATCGCGGTCCTGGCACTATTCGTCGCAGTACTGCCATTTACGATCTTCTGGGAGCTGCGCATGTACAAGATCAAGAAGCTCGATTCCACTATACCGGAGTTCCTCAAGCGGCTCGCCGGCGTCAATGAGTCCGGGCTGACTCTTGCGCAGGCGGTTAAGTCTCTCCTCAGATCAAACCTCGGCGTCCTCAATGTAGAGGTGAAAAAAATGGTCACGGACATGGAATGGGGCGCAGACATAAAAGATGCACTCGTTCGGTTCGAGTATCGTGTGCGCACGCCTTCCATAAGTCGCACAGTGACTTTGATCACAGAGGCGAGTGAGTCCACTGGGGATATAAAAGAGACATTAGAGATCGCTGGCGCCGACTCAGGATCGACACAATTACTACAGGAAGAGCGGTCGACGAACATGTTACTATACGTGTTGATCATCTACATCTCGTTCTTCGTGTTTTTATACATCATATACACGCTAGTGGCTGTATTCATTCCAGTGCTGCCGAACGTGCCTATGGACTCGAGTATACAGTCTATGAACACAATGGGCATGTCATTCAACGGTGTGGATTCGGGCACACTGAAGACCTTGTTCTACCATGCAGTGCTGATCGAGGGTTTCTTCTCGGGCATCATAGCTGGTATGATGGGTGCCGGTAACCTGTTCAGCGGCCTCAAGCATGCGCTGATCATGGTACTTATCGGCGTCGTGGTCTTCGCTGTATTAATTTAAAGCAGCTGCGAAGACCTTTCAACCTTTTTTAGTATATGCCTCCGGCGGCCGTGTGTTGCATTTATTTTGGGCGTGTTTGGGACTATTTGTTAACCATAGAGAACACAGAGTGTTTATTGTTACGCCTCCGGCGGCTGCGTGATACATTGTTTCTCATCATCCAGATTAAAGGTTCAATTTATTCACATAATACATAGTCGCTTGGCCGCCGGAGGCGTAACAATAAACACTCTGTGTTCTCTGTGTCCTCTGTGATTAGCTATGAGTCGCCCGGCCGCCGGAGGCATATACTAAAAAATTCGCCGCAGTCGATCCATGCTCGGCCCTTCCTCAACAAGTTTAAAAATGATGAATTATAATGTATTTTAGAAAAATATTCCGGAGATGTACGTTTGACTAAGCTTATTGAGGCCGCAACGGTGGCTATGAGAGACGTTGTTGGCTTGAGGGAAGGAGAAGAAGTACTGATAGTGACCAACTTTGAGGGCGACGTGTTCCCCGTAGCGAGAGCGATCTTCGATGTGACCAGAAAGATGGGCGGAAAGCCCACGATGGCTATACAGGAAATGAAAACGACCTACACGTATGCTGAGCGGCTGGTGCTCGAGACGTTAAGGGCCGAGCCGGACGTCGTCGTATCACTTTCGGCTAACAAGATGGGTAAGGACCCGTTCGGGCTGACCGTCGGATACGTCGGCCGGGACGGTAAGAAATATACGAGCCTTTTCGACAAGCTACTGGACGGCGACAGGCGTATACGAGGATTCTGGTCGCCTACAACTACCGTGAACATGTTCGAGCGCTGCGTCGCACTGGATTATAAGGACATGCAGTCAAAAGCGCTTTCACTGAAAAAAGCACTGGACGGGCACAAGGAAATTCATATCACAGCTCCCGGCGGCACAGATACTTATATATCGATCAAAAACCGCAAGGCATTTCTGGATGACGGGGACTTCAGAACGCCGGGAAAAGGCGGTAACCTGCCCGCCGGGGAAGCGTTCATCTCGCCGGCAATCGAAGGCGTGAGCGGCACCATCGTATTCGACGGTACCGTAGACCTCGTGCCAAACGCGGTGATCCCGAAGACTCCCGTGAAGCTCACCATGAAAGATGGCTATATTTCTTCCGTGGAGGGCGGAGTCGAGGCAAAAGAGCTGCTTAAGGTGATCCAGCACGGTGAGAAGATGGCACGCGAGAAAGGGCTGAAGGACGAGGAGCGTAATGCGCGCCACATCGGCGAGCTCGGCATCGGCATTAATTACAAGGCTAAGATGACGGGTAATTTACTGGAAGATGAGAAGCTGGGCAAGACTATCCATCTCGCCATCGGCTCAAACTACGATAACGACGCCAATGCAATGATCCACCAGGATTGTCTAGTGATGAGGCCGTCCATGTGGGTCGATAATAAGCAGATCATGAAAGACGGAAAGATCTTACTATCAAATAAATAGCCGGGACGCCCGGCTTCTTTTTTACTTGAGTTGTCAGAATTATCAAAATGCGATTTTTTTTATGACTCTAAGTTTAGATTCTTTAAAAAAGAGAGTTTATGGACCTTATGAGAAACTGAGTGGAGTGCGAGAGAAAACCCACTGGCTTTAGTCGTGGGATGAATCTAGTCTTCCCTTCGGATTGATATCACCAGCAAATACTTATGTAATTATCATATAGTAACGTCTAATGTATAAGGTGTATAAGTTCAGGCTCTATCCGACCAAGGCTCAAATCACAAAGCTTGAGCGTACGCTTGAACTATGTAGACAGGTATACAATGAGACGTTGGCGTATCGCAGGGATAAGTACGAGCAAGAACATGTCAGTGTCTCGAACTATGCTACGCATAACTTGTTACCTGTTTGGAAGGAGAATGCTCCCGAACTAAAGGAGGCGTTCTCTCAGACCTTGCAGGAGGTTCAGGAGCGCGTCGAACTGGCTTTTAGGGCTTTCTTCCGCCGTGTCAAGAATGGCGAGAAACCCGGCTATCCTAGGTTCAAGGGATACGGCTGGTACGATAGCTTCACGTATCCTCAGATGGGATTCAGGTTCTCCGGTAACAAACTCACATTGTCCAGGATTGGCGATGTGTATGTCCGAGCACACCGGGAAGTCGATGGCGAAGTTAAGCGAGTGACCATTCGAAGGAATCGTACTGGAAAGTGGTATGCCTCGTTGACCGTAGAATGTGAACTAATGGTCATATCGAAAGACCAGATACCGGCTATCGGCATCGATATGGGATTAACCACGTTCGCCACTTTGTCCAATGGTGTTAAGGTTCCTAATCCAAGGTTCTTCCGAACGGAGGAAAAGGAACTGGCAAGAGTTCAGCGAAAGCTTTCCAAGCTGGATAAAAACTCGCCGAAACGTATGAAGGCTATTCGTGTCGTTCGTCGTGTTCACGAACGCATTGCTAACAAGAGGTATGACTTCGTTCACCAACTAAGTCGTGTCTTGGTTAATAAGTATGGCCTGATTGCATTCGAAGACCTCAACATAAAGGGAATGATCAAGAACCATTGTCTTGCTAAGAGTATCAGTGATGCTAGCTGGAACATGTTATTCAATATCACGAAGTACAAGGCTGAAAGCGCTGGCACAACCGTGATAATGGTCAACCCAGCAAACACCACTAAAACGTGCAGCAGATGCAGAACCTTAGTCGATATGGAACTAAACGACCGTATCTACAAATGTCCCAGATGCGGCTTAACAACGGATAGGGACGAGAACGCGGCCATAAACATTCTCAGACTGGGATTGCAGTCTGTTGGCTAAGAACCATAAAAGCCCACAAGCATTAGCAGTGGGAGCAGTCACAGCGGTATCAGCCTTATTTTTCCATTCTGCAGCTTCAGGATGAACGGCTCGAAGCTCTGCGCAAATGGCGCTTTTCGCACTTGCATTAGCACATAGCCGCCGCGGTTCCAGACATCGATGACACCGTCGGAGGATAGTTCGGCCTTCTCTTGCCCCGCAACATCAGTTGAAAACGTGATCTGTATGTCCCCGTTCACTTTTATGTGCTCAAGCGCATCTTTCAACATTTTATACGCTCCGGCATCCCTTACGTTAAAGTGCCACGCCGAGCCGCGGGCCAAGCCGCCGATGTTCGCATCCAGGTCAGCAATGCCGGTACTTACGGCATCTTGGGGCGGGCGCTCGCTCAGTCCGGGTATGAGCACATGCATGCCGTCCTGGTCGATCGTGTACAAATACCTGCCCGACATGTGGCGCTGTCCCCTGAGTTTCGAGATATCGATCGTCCGCATCTCCACGCCGTCGCGCCCTAAATTTATTATTCCGTCTGTCAGGGACTGTTCAGTTCCGGAATCCGTATCAGCCGTTAAAATGGTCGTGCAGCCGGACCGGGACGCCCAGCCCATGAATAATAATAGCTTTTTACGCTTTTCCGTCTCGTCCCCCATGAACATGTTGATGGCCGAGATGGAATCGATGACCAGGTGATCGATCTTATGCAGGCTGACCTTTTCCTGTATGACGTCGAATATATCGCCGGCGAACTGCTCATCCATCACCGGGCCCAGCGAATAATCCCAGAACTCTACGAAGCCGCCTTCTTCCTTTGGCCCGTAATAGTCCAGGTTGATGCCGATCTTGACCAGGCTGAGGTCAAAGAACGACATGCTCGAAGCAAACCTGTTAATATTATACAGAAGCTCGCAGGTGCTGACGAAAAGCACTCGCTCGCCTTTTTTCGCCCTCTTGAACGTGTACTCTAGCGAAACGACGGTCTTACCCGCTCCCGGCGGACCCGAAACGAGCACCGTCGATCCCTTCGGTATGCCCCCTCCCAGCAGCCTGTCAAGGCCGTCGATGCCCGTATTGATCAGTTGAAGGCCCATAAAAGAACTCCCTCGGATTCTTGAAACATCTGAATGACCATATGATCCTGATTTATTGCATTCAATTACAACTATATTGATAACGATGTTAGCAAGCTTAACATTGTTGATTACTGTATAACCTTTTTGCGGCAGTTGGTATATAATTATTGTCGAGCCCTTACAATAGTAAGGTTTTTACCCGGCGCAAACATATACTACTTAAACGTATGATTTAAAAACGAATATTTATATACTAATATCCCTTTAATTATATTATTATATGAAACTGTTGCTGAGGACGATGCGATGAAGATCGACAAAATGAACAAAAAGATCCTAAATATACTTCAGCAGTCCGGCAGGATGACCTATAAGGATGTCGCTAAAAAGATCGATAGAGCGCAGTCCACAGTCAGGGACCGCATCGGCATCATGGAAGAAGAAGGCGTCATCAAGGGCTACACTGTCGTAATAAACAAAAAGAAGGCTGGCCTGGATTGTTATGCGATCATAAAATGCCGTGTCGACCCTGGAAAGCTCGACGACGTCACCCGTAAGCTAATGCGGATCGAGAACGTCCTGCAGGTATACCACACGAGCGGCGAATATAACCTGACGTTTTTGATCGCCACCTGGGACTACGACGAGCTTAAGCGTATCATGAAGGACAAGATCGCCTCGCTCGGACTGACAGGCTATGAGACGATCATCATCATGGAATCGATACGTGAAATGTCCTATGTGGACATCCATTAACGATTTTTCGTTATAACTTCCCTTTTTTAATTTCAAGTTTGGACTATCTTTCTGTTTTTGTATTGTAAGCATTCATTCTGTATTGGTTCGTTATCAGTCTATACCATAAAAAGACAAACGCATACTTAATAAACACGGAATCACTGAAGATGTTGAATAAAAATTCGCAGTCTTAGCGCGATATACCAGAAAAATCCCATACGGCTTTTAAGCCTCTACCGAGACTCAGCATTCCGTTTTTTGTAATCTATATCTTCGGATTTATTTTTAAAGGATTCAAAGCGTTCCTTGAACGCCGCGGCAAAAGACTCACTCTTGCGAGCTGTCCTTCCGCTCCTTTTTTCCCGACATGATAGTCTCATATTTCAGGGGAGTCTCCATGATCTTTTTGGTCGTCAGGATCGTATTCGTAGAGAGCACGCCCTGTACGCCGGAAATATTACCTATGATCTCCCTGAGAACGTCCACGTTGTTGGTCCTGAGCTTTAGCATGATATCGAAAGGCTCAAGCGTCTCGTATATCTCCAGGACTTCCGGAGTGTTCATCAGCTCGCGGATGACCTCGTCCTTCCTCTTACCGACGAGCGCACTGCGTTCCAGCTCGATGCCGACAAAAGCCACGGTCTTTAGATCCAGGATACACGGGTCGAAAAGTATCGTGAACCGCTCAATTACGCCTCCTTCTACAAGCCTGTTGATCCGCTTGTGAATTGTCGAAGGCGATACGTTCAATTCCTCGCCGATACAAGCCAGAGGAGTGTTGCTGTCCTCGCAGAGCTTCTTGATAATGAAGAGGTCCGTTTCATCCAGGTTGCCTTTGAATTTTGAGCTCATGCAATTCACTGTCGTCCGTTAAACTACATATCCATTGCTAGCCATACTTATATATATCTTTCCTTGTTTAGTCAATTTATTATCATAAATTACGATAACAATGTAAATTATTTAGCTATTCTGGAATAAAAATTGCATTTCCCCTAAATCGTATATAGAAATGCGAGCTATGGCCCGATATTGATAAAAACGATGATAATTTGATTCATTCACGTCTTGTTATGCTATCGTCTATCCGGTTTTGATAAAATTCAATGCATTATGATCGGTAAGTACCTTCGTTAGCTTGCAGGTATCTCTATAAAGCGCTCCATGATCCTGTTCGTGGTCAGGATGGTGTTTGTCGCCATGATCCCGTCGATCGATGCTATGCTCGTAATGACACTGCGAAGCTTTTCCACGTTCTTCGTGCGAAGCTTCATGATCAGGTCGAACGGCGCAAGCGTCTCGTGGATCTCCAGCACGTATGGGATCCGGGAAAGGGAGCCTAGGACTTCCTCTTTCTTCTTGCCCATGAGAGCGTCTCTCTCGAGCTCGATGCCGACGAAGGCCACGGTCTTTAAGTTGATGATCATGGGGTCAAACACGATGGTGAACCGCTCTATGATGTTGTTATCCTTGAGCGTGTTGATGCGTTTGTGTATCGTCGAAGCAGAGACACCCAGATCTTCCGCTATGTCAGCGAGGGAAGCGCTAGAGTCCTGGCACAGCTTCTCGATGATCTTGATATCGATAGCGTCCAGATCCTTGACCGATTTGTACGACATAGTCATCTAATAGTCTGTGTTATAAGTTTTAACTTGAAAGGGTTATTCTTGTTAATCGCGAATTATGCTTGATAAAATAAAAGAAAAATCGGCACTATAATAAAAATTATATTATGTAAAAGGTAAAAATCGTAATTATTATTATAAAGCGCTTGCAGATATCATAATATAACATGCATAATATTATACGTCCGCGTCGAACAGCTTCAATATGCGATCATAAAAAATGTGAGAGATTTGTCGAGTCATAGCCAATAAGATTTATATACCACGATGAGCCCGGGCACGTAAAACGGATCGCAGCGACCGATAATATAGATAAATACGTTTTACTGTTATATATACGTTGATTATATTTATAAGGTTTTTTTCTATATGCGTTTAGAAAAATACATAACATCGTCGCTCTAGCGCCTATTTATCACACTATATTTATATAATCGTTTATTATACGGAATAAATGATATAATCCGCTATATTTTCCAATAAGGCTTGATACATTGCCCGGTAATAGAGATTTGCTAGGGAATAAACCCCTGTACAGTAAGTGATTATAAGGAGGAACAAAATGAAGAGGGTAATAATAACTCTTATGGTGATAACGGTTATAGCGATTAGCGCAGGCCTGGCTTTTGCCGATGGCACTGGCTGGGGCACTGGCAACTGGCAGACGATGAGCGGCATCTTGTCGGGACTGGACGGTGGTCCGATCACGTCTAACTACGGTTCTAACTGGGTCCGTGCGATCCACCCTGTAAACACAAATTCTGCAGGGTCGTTCACCGCTACGTTCAAGTTTACGGTCAATAACCTTTCGAGCGATGTATTCGTCGGTGTCGCAAACGGTATCAGCGACAGTAACGACCTGCTTGTCGGGTACAGCAAGGATAACAACGCATTAATAGTAACCCAGAATCAGCAGAATTCACTTGCAAATCTGGGCAGCTCGGTCAGTCCGAACACACAATATACGGCAACAATCTCGTCCACCGATGGCAAGAAGTTCACCATCAGCATTGCCGGCGCTGGATCGACAACTATCGACGGCTTCGTGCCCACCTACGTGACCCTATCGATCAATAATCAGGGCGCAACCAAAGGCCCTTCGGTCGACTCGGTAACGTATAATTCAGACACTGCGTCAACTGCGACGCCGACGCCCACGCCAGGAACTAACGCTACCGGTAACGTGACTCAGAGCGATCCAGCATTCATCGACCACAGCGACATGCAGAACTGGTACGCGACCGAGTATGTGCCACCTGTATTGTCCAACCAGTCGGTAGTCTACGATCAATCGGGCCAGATCGTGAAGGTCGTCACCGGTAAGCCCGGTGCAGCCACGACGATGCCCATATCCGGTGCTGCGGTAACTGCTACAGCGATCCCGACCACTATCCCCGCGGGCAATGTGACGGCTCCGCTGAACGTGACCAAGAACACTACACCGACCATCAAGCCAGTAACTACAGTAGCGCCTACAAAATCGCAGTCGCCTGGCTTTGGTATCATCATAGCAGCGATCGGCATGCTTGGTGCAATGTTCCTGGTAAGCCGAAAGAAGTAAAAGATCATTAAAATACAGGGGTTAAGCTATTGACCGGGAGGCGCAAGCCTCCCGGGGCTTATAGCCCTTGAAAAACGTTATTATTTATAAAAGCTTATACTTCTTTATAAAAGCATATGCCGGGCATTATCATAGGATGCCAGCAGTGACTCTTTTACCTTGTTTGTGACGGCGCCGCCGTGGCCAGGATAAAGTGCTGTCGCATTGACTTTCGTGAGCTTTTCAAGCGAGGCGATCATTTGTTCCTCGTCGCCGCCAATATCGGTACGGCCAAAGCTGCCGCCCTCAAATACCGTATCACCCGTAAAAAGCGCTTTCGAAACTGGATCATAGAGGCATATGCTTCCCGGAGTATGGCCTGGCGTGTGGATCACGGTGAGCGATGCATCTCCCAGGTCGATGATGTCCCCGTCTTTCAGGACTATGTCGATCTTGATAGCCAGCTGCTTTGCGTTGAACATGAGCGCTGCGGTGGCTCTTGCGTTACTGATCAGTGGCACGTCTTTCTCGTGTATGGCTACTTTAGCTCCCGTGGCTTCCACGATCTCCGGCACTGCGCCGATGTGGTCGTAGTGGCAGTGCGTCAGTATAATAAGATCAAGCCCTGCGGGAAGCTTCTTGAGCACGCGCTGTCCGTCCATCCCCGCGTCCACAAGAGTTTTACGTCCCGCATCAATAAAATATGCGTTAGAATCGTAAGAAACTCCATTCACGTTGGCTATGCGCATAGGACAATACCTTCAATTGTGTTTAGGGTTTTATACTATAAATGCTATAGGTGAACAGGAAGGGCAATCATGTTGATCAGGGACGCGAAAAACGGTATCACGGACGATATAAAAGAAATCGCAAAGCGAGAAGGCATAGATCCGGAGCGCCTGCGAAGCCTCATAGCTCAGGGCCTGGTCGCAGTGCCGAGAAATGCAAATCGCAGCTTTCCGGGCCGTGCGGTCGGAAAGCTCATGTCGACCAAAGTGAACGCGAATGTGGGCACGTCGAAGGATTTCGATAATTGCGCCGAAGAGGTGGAAAAGGCCAAGGTAGCCGTGAAATATGGCGCCGACGCGGTGATGGATCTGTCGACCGGGCCCGACAGGGATACAGTCCGTAAGAGGCTGGCTAAAGAGCTCGAGATCCCGATCGGCACCGTTCCGATATACAGCGCATGCAGGAGTCGCAAAAGTGTCGTTGACATGACCTCGGACGACTTCTTTAACGCGGTCCGGGAACATGCGAAGGACGGCGTGGACTTCGTCACGGTACACTGCGGCGTAAATCTGGCTTCGCTCGCGAGGCTCAGGGCGGACCCCAGGCTTATGAACGTCGTAAGCCGCGGCGGCGCGCTCACGATCGCCTGGATGCTACATAATGAAAAGGAAAATCCCTTCTACGGTGAATTCGACTATTTGCTGGAGATCGCGAAGGAGTATGACCTGACCATGAGCCTCGGGGACGGCATGCGCCCCGGCTGCATGGCGGATTCCGCCGATCGTTCCGAGTTCATGGAGTTCATCACGCTAGGCGAGCTGGTGAAAAAATGCCGCGAGAGCGACGTTCAGTCGATCGTCGAAGGGCCGGGCCATGTCCCGATAGACGAGGTCGGCTTTAGCGTTATGGCTATGAAGAAATTAACAAGGGATGCGCCATTATATCTTCTGGGCCCTCTGGTCACGGACATCGCGCCGGGCTACGACCACATCGTGGGAGCGATCGGCGGATCTCTAGCGGGCATGTATGGCGCTGACTTTTTATGCATAGTGACGCCGTCGGAGCATCTTGCGCTCCCCACGGCGGACGACATCAAGGAAGGCGTCGTCGTATCGCGGATCGCCGCACACGTGGCGGATACGGTGAAAGAAGGGCAGCGGGAGCGCGCCCGTTTGATGGACTACCGGATGTCGGAGGCGCGTAATGAGCTGAACTGGGAGCGCCAGATGTGCATGGCCATCGATGGCGAGAAGGCGCGCCAGATCCGCGGCACGCGCATGACGGAGAGCGATACCTGCTCCATGTGCAGCGACCTGTGTGCCATAAAACTAGTCAAGGAAGCGCTTAAGGGAAAACCTAATGTCTGACGCGTTAGTGCTTGTGGGCCATGGCAGTAAATATAATGACGACGATGTCCTGCCATATTATGTGAAATACTTCGAGTCCACTGGCCAGTTCTCTGAAGTTCGCGCATACTATCTGGAGCGGGAGCCCCGGGTTGAAAATGTCATGCAAGACATAAAAGCCGACTGCGTGTACGTCATGCCTTTGCTTCTGGCGCATGGGTATCACACGAAAGTGACCATACCCGAAGCCCTCGGTATTCGACAGCAGCACGACGTCGTAGCGGGTAAAGAGATCTATTACATGGAACCTTTAGGCCGATCAGAGCATATCGCTATGCTTATACGGCAGCGTATCGAGGAAGCAGGATTAAAAATGTCACATTAAAGCTGACTGAGGTCAGCTTTAATGCTATTAACTATCAGAGCTGGCGGCGGCCCGGCTTGCTCGGTACATCCCGGACTATGACGCTTTGCTCGTGAGGCTTGGCAGCCTTTCTCTCAAACTGGCGTTCAGTGCTCACTTCGTGCTCCTTTTCCTCGAAGCCTATGAAGAATCCGACTCCATAGAAGACCGCACCTACCAGCGTAACGATGAGCGTGTTCACTAAAAATGTGGCAGTTACGCGCGGCTCGACCACATGCAGGACTTCCTGGTGCAGTGTGTTACCGTACAGTGTGCTCCACATCATCGACTTGAGTATCCCCGGCAGGATCAAGAAGACGAAAAATGCCACGATACAGACCGCCACGATCATCACGCCGGAACTCTTGAGCAGTTCCACGTTATTATCAAACCATTGCCTGGTGAACGCCGCGCCCAGTAAGCCGGCGAACACTATGAAGAAAATAAATGCCAGCAAGGCGTAGATCGCGTTGGCACCAGAGCCAACGAATCCGTATGCGAAGCTCAGATCACCGGTATCGGTGCCCGTGTAAAAGCTTTTAGTAAATGAATCGAGCACCAGGCTGTTACACTGTTGCTCGCTCTTGCCCTGTACCTGTGCTCGCGTGACGTTGATGTAACTGCCCGCGAAGTGATACTTGAAGATATCACCGGTGCTGCCCGTTAAAAAATTCTGCAAGTCGTTGTATTGCGAGTGCAGGCTTGACATACCCGAAGGCTGTACCGCTGTCTCGCCGATAATGCTGCGTATCGAGTCGTAGGTCGTCAGCTGATATGCGCTGAACGATATAACGAGACAGATAGCGGCAAGCCCCATCAAGAAGAACGCTATTTGCCGAAGTTCAGTTGCCATGTTAATCCCCTTTTCATGCCTGATTATTCAAGCTTTATCTATGACTGCATTTCCAATATTACATAGAATAGTAAGTTCATGGGTCATAATATTTTGCCTGTATGTGCAATCGGTTGCTAAACATCGGGATAATAAGAAGTTTTGTGTTTCCTTGCGAATTCTCGAAATCCATATCTATATTCATTCATTGATATGATCATGCCATTAATGAAGTCCAATAAAATTATGATGTTTTTATTTAGCTTTGCTAGCTACCAAAATTGCACCACCCAGCCCAAAAAGGATTATGCAAAATAGTAAGATCCCCAGATAGTATGTGTTTGATGTGTAATAGCTTGAAATTATCGGACCCGATGAAAATAGCTGGGGCATAATTAAATTCTTATTATGATTATTGAAATTCCACATAAAGGCATCCATAAAGGCACCTATGCCGTAACCTGCCAACATGCCGACTAGAAAGCCTAATACACCCGCAATTAATCTCCCAACAGTCATTTCAGGCACCCCAACAATTTCATCTTCCGCGACCTTTCTTTAACGCTTCATTTCATCAGGCTCTTAGCGAATGATCGGGCATTCTCGAGGTCTTTGGCGTCTGGGTGGCTCTTTTTTATCCCGCCGATGAGCTTTAGCGGCCCGAACGTATCGAAGCCGGCACAGACAAACTCGCCCCTGATCGCGAAACCCTTTTGCCGGAGGGCTTCTAGCAGCACCTTATGCTGGTTCCCCCCGGAGCCACTGGTGGAGAAGACGAAAGCCGCCTTATTCTGCGTCGGCAGTATACTTACTAAATTCAGCAGCGCCTTATCGTGCTTGCCTGCGTAAATGCCAGAGCCGAAGCCGATCAGGTCGTAGTCTGTGAGCGAGGCCGGATCGACCTCTTCCGGCTGCGCCAGCATGGCCCCCAAAACCTCTGCCATAGCCTTCGCCACTTTTTCTGTGTTCATGTGATGTACTGATTTGTATATGATCAACGTCTTCATTTGTCCGCCTGCCGCCTGGATTGACTAAAACTTTGTATACTAAATACCTGCAATGATATCGCTTAAAGACAATAATATTTTATAATGAGATAAGACCTTGCAAAGAGTAGAAGAATCTTCAGAAAAACGGATACATCGGCATATATGTATCTACAGGATAGTAAAATAAAACATAGATTAACGGACGATGCTCTATACAAGGATTATTTCTTAGACGATTCTATTACTTCAGGTATGACCCACGCCCAGTATCTGGCGGTGGTGCCGACGATGAGCAGTGTGCCGGCAAAGAACAACAGCCTCGATAATGCCGATATAAGCTCATTTTCGGTCGATACGCCCCCCATGATCATGGCCGCCATGGCCGCCAGCAGCAATAAAATGCCCGCATCAAATAGTAAATAATATTTTTTCAAGTGCAGCGCCTGGCCAAGCCGCTTGCTCAGCTCCCTTAATATAATGGCCATGGAGACGAGTGACAGGCCCGCTATGCCCCAATTAAAAAAAGCCACTGGTGAGGTCACTTTGACACCCCAGTCATGCGTAAATATAAAAAGACACTGAACGTCAGCACGACTGCCAGCACGGATGTGTTCGTGAGCAATACCATAAACTCCAGTGGCACAGCGAACGCAAAAAAGGCGATGAGCGCGACGGCGAACACGATCACGGGCAGTAAATGCCATCTATAGCGAGTGAGGTCCTTGAATTTATATTCATAAAAGCGGCCTATACAGTATAGAAACACGAGCAGTGTCATCTCGCAAATGATGATCAGCAGGGCGAGCCATGTGTCTGTTTCGGGCATGATATCACTATTTTCTGAACGCTTCCACGAACGCCTCCGCCCCTGTCTTCCTGCCCATGCCGCTCATGATCCCTTCGTATCCCTCAAACCTCGTAAATATTTCCATGCCGTGGCGCGTGATCTCATACCTTCGTATGGCCTTGTCGTGATCCGTGCCGCGCATCTTCAGGATGTTGATCGACTTTTTTATTTCCGATTCGATCTCCACGTACTGCTGCATGATGATACAATCGACGATGAACTCGATCCCATAGTCGGAAATGCGAGATACCCGCGTAATGATCTCAGGTATCTCCTGGGTGAGCATCAAAGTGATGCCGTTGGATTTCATATAGTTGACAAACGTGTATATCTCTCGCCTGAGCTCGTCCGGCTCATCGATATTCAGGGAATAAAGTGAGATCGGGTCCACCACGATACGCCTGGCGTTCATGCCCTTTGCCAGGTCGATACACTGCAAGATAGGTACACCGCCCGACTGGAGCATCTCCGAGCGAAGCTGGTGGAGCTTGAACTTTCCCTCTTTTTCAAGTTTTTTCAAGTCCCAGCCCAGGTTCATCGCGTCCTCCGCGATCTTCTCCGGCGTCTCCTCGATCGTAACGAATAGCCCATTCTCGCCTTCGGACAGGCCTTGCATTAAAAATTGGAGGCCGAGCGTCGTCTTACCTGTGCCAGGAGGCCCGGCGACCAGCACCGTGTCGCCCCTGATGAACCCGCCCTTCGTCATCTCGTCCAGGCCTTGAATGCCAGTTTTTAGCCGCTCCGCCATAATGATCACATGATATATTTACATTAATATTTAAATGTCATATCAGATGAAACTATCGGGCGCTAAATGCATTATAAAAAAGCTGACCGGGCCCCATAATCAGGCCCGGCTAAAATATTTTACTTAGTTTTCCTTCTTCTTTATTTCGGAGCCGCCATCCGTTGCGACTTCGACAGATTGCTTTGAATGGGTCTCGTGCACGTATGTCTCTCCGCGCATCGCCGACAATACGGCCGCTATGATGGTCAGTATCGCTCCTACGTAGAATGACAGCCTGAGGGATGGCATGAAAGCATCCGATAGCGTCTGCGGGAACCATGTGCTGCTTTCCAGGGCCGTGATCGTCTGCTGCGGTATCGTGCTTAAGACAGTGGCGGGGAGGCTGCCCAGTATTGCTGTAACCGGGTTATATCCCAGGAATGCCGCGAACAGCGCCCCTGTCGGCGGTATAGCGCCCAGTATAGGCGCGAGCTTTACTGCACCGATACCAGAGAGCGAATTGGACATGGCTCCCGGGAAAGTGTTCGTTAGGCCGACAATGACAATGGTGAAGAAGAGCACCATGCTCACTGAGAACGCGGTATTCATCAACGTGGACATCATACCCGAGGCGACGCCCCTTTCCTCCGGGGGTACTGAGCTCATGATAGAGGCGCTGTTGGGCGAGGCGAACATGCCGTTCCCAATTCCCATTAGCAGGAGGGCGGCCGCGAACTCCCAGTACTGGAAGTCATACGGCAGTAGCGCCAGCAGCAGGAAAGATAATGCCACTAGCAGCATCCCGCCGGTAGCTATCCACCTGGGGCCGTACTTGTCCGAGAGAATGCCCGCTATCGGGGCCATGATGATCAGGCCAAACGTTAGCGGTAACATGTATATTCCAGCCCATAGCGGGGTATCGGCATACTTGACTCCATGAAGTGGAAGCCAAATGCCCTGCAGGAGCAGGATGAGCATGAACATGACTCCGCCCCTGGCGATGGCGCTGAGGAAACCGGCGAGGTTCGCGTATGAGAAGGCCCGTATCTTAAAAAGGCCTAGCCTGAACATAGGCGACTTTACCCGGCTCTCGACTATGGGGAAAGCGACCAACAATACAACGCCTATGACAATGGCTGCGATGACCCACGGACTGCTCCAGCCCATGACGTCTTTTCCATAAGGCATCAGGCCATAGGTAAAGCCTATGAGCAGGCTTACCAGGCCTGCGACGAACGTCAGGTTGCCCCATATATCGATCTTGGTCTTCGGGGCTCTAAAGGAGGTTTCCTTGAGCTTGAGGAATGACCAGATCGTGCCTATGGCGGCGAACGGTACGCTCACCAGGAACACCAGGCGCCAGTCGTACACTGCGAGTATGCCGCCGAGTATCAATCCTATGAACTGGCCGGACATCACGGCTACCATGTTAAAGCCGAGCGCCTTGCCCCGCTCGCTGGCAGGGAAAGCGTCCGTCAGGATGGCGCTGCCGTTAGCCATGAACATGGCTCCGCCCACTGCCTGAATGAGCCTGAAGATTATCAGCTCTATAGCTGCAGCGTCCCCGGTGCCCGGGGTCAGGTAGAGCAGGACGGAGCCGATCGTGAAGATCAGGAATCCGAGCTTGAATATCTTGACCCTTCCGTACATGTCCGATAGCCTGCCGAAGGTAAGCAGCAGCGTCGCCGTGACTACACCGTAGCCCATGAGTATCCACAAAAGATACTGGAACGAATTCGGTGCCATTGGGTTTATCTGGATGCCGTTGAAAATGGCTGGCAGCGATATCATGATGATACTGCCGTTAATTGTGCCCATCAACGTGGCAATGATAACGTTCGATAACGCTATCCATTTGTAATCTATGCCCTTTCGGGCCGGCTTTACGTTAGCCGTATTGGTTATAGTGATCGTTTCATCTGGCATAGTATCGTCACCGTTTTAACAGATGTTCATACAGTTTTTTTCTCCGGGACCAGGACGCCGTTCATGAATATGTCCATGAACTCTTCCATCGTCCGATCGCCGTTATCCGCAGGGTCCTGGCCGTTGAGCTTACCAATGAAGTTCATATAGAATATATAGCTAAAAAAGCTCAACGCCGCGATCTTCGGGTCCACGCCGCGCATGTTTCCTTTTTCGATCTGCTCTTCGAAGTATTTTGTCAGGTGATCGAGCATGGCCGTTGAGTACCTAGGGGCTGTTCTCTCACATACCGGAAGCTTCTGCAGATCCGCGATGGCCGTGATTATCATGTTGGTCTTTTTATTCACGTTGTCGGATATGTGATTCCCGAGCGTGATGATGCTCGTATCGAAGTCCTGGCCCTCTATCAATCTGAAGGTCCTATCCATATTCTCCAGAGAGCGCTTCATGCTCAGGGTCTTGGCCTCTTTTATCAAATTTTCCTTGCTCTTGAACTTGCGAAAAAGAGTTACCTCGTTTATGCCCGCTTCCTCGGCGATCTTCCTTGTCGTGGCTCCCCCGTAGCCTTCTCTGGCTAATACGGCAAGCGCCGCGTCAAGGATATTTTCGTCAATCGGGCACATGGCATGCAAGTAAGTACTTGCATGCATATATAGGTTACCATATGAGAATTAATGGTCTGAGAGCTTCTGGACCTCTTCGAAGAGAGTCTTCAAGATCGATGTGCGCACCTTGTTCACTTCAGTCTCTGTGCGTATCCTCGGGCGTGGGATATCGATGTCCACGATCTCCTTTATGCGGCCTGGCCTTGCCGTCATGATGATGACGCGGTCGGCTAAAAATACGGCTTCGTCCACGTTGTGCGTGACGAAGAGCACCTTCTTGCGCTCCTTGCTCCATATGTCCAGCAGCTCTTCCTGCAGGATGTTCCGCGTCTGCGCGTCCAGCGCACCGAACGGCTCGTCCATCAATAGCACTTCGGGGTTCACGGCCAGCGTCCTGGCTATGGCTGTCCGCTGCTTCATGCCGCCGGAAAGCTCGTAGGGATATGAGTCCTTGAATTTCGTCAGGCCTACAAGATCGATGTATTTTGCCGCGATCTTTTCTCGCTCCTGCGGGGGCAGCTTTTTCATCTCCAGCCCGAACTCGACATTTTTCTGGACAGTACGCCAGGGGAACAAGGTATACTCCTGAAATACAAAGCCGATACTAGGCGATGGGCTAGTGACCTTCTGAGCTCCGACGAAAATCTCCCCGCCCGATATCGGCTCCAGTCCCGCGATCATCCTAAGCAGCGTTGATTTGCCGCAGCCGGAAGGGCCTACGATGCAGATGAACTCGGCGTCCTTGATGTCGAACGATACGTTCTCGACGGCGTGCATTGACCTGCCGCCGGACATATAATTTTTGTTCACGCCAACGATGCGGATATCCTCGGACATTTACGCCTCCTTGCCGATGTTCTGCTGCCACTTGAACAGCCAGACGCCGGACCATTCAAACAGGAAGTTGATCGCCAGCCCAAGAATGCCTATGGTGATCATGCCTACCATGACCTTATCGGTCTGCAGCAGGTTTGAAGAATCCAGTATCAGCTCGCCGAGGCCGTATCTTGCGGCGATCATTTCAGCGGCCACGACGCACATCCAGCCGATGCCCATGCCGACCCGTAAGCCCGTATAAATAGTCGGCAGCGCCGCCGGAACGACGACCTTGGTCAGTACTTCCCAGTCGTTCGCGCCAAACGTATATGCTACCTCGATCAGGCGCTTCTCGACATTCCGCACGCCATCGATCGTATTCAGTAAAATGGGGAAGAACGCGCCTATAAAGACTAAAAAGACCGCGGAGCTCAGGCCAATGCCGAACCACAGCAGGGCCAGGCCGATCCACGCGATTGGCGGAATTGGCCTCAATATCTCTATGACGGGGTTCACGGCGTACATGACGCTGCGCGACCAGCCCATGGCGACGCCCAGCGGTACGGCGATGAATGCCGCTACCACGAATCCCAGTAGTACCCTCAAGAGGCTCCACTCGGCACGCACGAACAGCGACCCGTCGCCGATCATCTGCACCATTGATATGAGCACATCGGTAGGCGGAGGGAGCAATATCCACTTGAACATACCCAGAACCGCCGTTACCAGCTCCCAGATAATGAGTATTAAAATGATACCTGATAACTGCAGGAGTATCTTCCGTAAATTGGGCATGGCCATACAATCCATTCTAATAGAAAATAAATTTATTGGGTAGAGCCGGAGGCTCTACCGGAGATTTTACTTTATTACCTGGTTTATCAGCGAAAGGTCGAATATATCGCTCCTGTCGTGATCCTTCTTCAGGAGGTTGAGCGCTTTCATCTCCTTGGCGAAAGACTCCGTACCCGATATGAATACCTCATCCGGCTTGGCCAGGAAACGTATTTTCGGTAGAGCGGCGGCCTCTATGGCAGCCTCATCGGCCAGATAGTCCGGCCCAGATATGGTCGCAGCCGTATCCTGCGCGTTGGCCGCGTTCAGAATATATTGAGTCGCATCATTTTGCGCCTGGAAGAATGCCTTCAAAGTATCCGGGTATTGCTGGATCATTGCGGTCGTCGTAGCTATGGCGCAGCATGGGTGGTTCGGTATGATATCTTCCGACCGTATCAGGACCTTGCCCAGGCTCTTCATCTCCGCCTGGGTCACAAATGGCTCCCAGGTGAATGCCGCATCGATGGAACCGGCGCTGATGGCTGCCGGCATCTGTCCGGCCCCGACAGCGCTAATATTCTGCTTTGAATAGTCGATATTATTGTTCTTTAACAGCTGCCTGAGCATGATGTCCTGGATCGAGCCTACGCTAGGCACGGCGATCTTCTTGCCATCGAGATCCGCGACTTTGTTTATTCCCGTATCGTTCCCGACAATGATCCCCGAGCCGTTTCCCTGGAGGGCGGCAACGATCTTGATCGTCGGGTCGCTGTCGATGGTCGATATGATGGGGGCCACGCCGGCGAACCCGATGTCAAGCTTGCCTCCGCTTACCTGCTGCATCAAAGCCGGACCGGCGGCAAACTTTTGCAGCTGTACGTTCACGCCGTATTTCTTGAAATAGCCCTTTGCATCCGCGATAAAAATGGCTGCCTGGTGGTCCGATGGCAGCCATCCGCTCGGAACCAGCGACTTTAATGGCGCTGCTGTTGGCGCTACTGACGGAGTGACTCCCGGGCTCGTACACCCGGCTACCGAGAGGCTTGCGAGGCCGACGCCTGTAGCGATGCCTACCTTTAGAATAGTCCTTCTGGTGATCTTTTCCTGGTTGATCTGTTCAAGAATGTTATCGATTGCCATGCTTTACCTTCCGATTATTAAATGAACTATAGGATAAATCGATTTATAAGTTTTCCCCAAGGCAATGCTTTATTATCCTTAAGGTACGAATATTATTAAAAAGTTTATACTTTAAGGAATGATCATATGACTATCGCAGATGAAGTCGTTGAAGCGGCATTTCAATCCGACGAAGATTTCCGGAAGACGCTTGAAAGGGTCATAAAAAAGGACCTCGGCCTCAGCATTACTGACTTCGGCGAGCGCTCCGGCATATCGCCCAGCACGCTTTATAAGATATTGAACGGCGACCGCGACCCGAACCTTGGCACGCTGCGAGACGTCGTTGAAGCCATACGCACGATCGAAGGCCTCAGCCGCGAAAAGTTCATCGCCGTGATCGCGGCCCGGCCCGTTCTGGACCGGATCAGCGAGCGCGAGATGGACGTGGGCGGACGCCGCGTGATCGTACGCGAGTACTCCGCAATGAACATCGAGGACGCCATCGTAGCTGCCATAAAAGCTGAGCGCGACGGCGCGCAGGCGCTTGTGTGTGCTCCGATCGTGAGCTACACGATCGAGAAGATCGTGCGAATTCCCGTAGCGACCATCATGCCGACGAACAGCGTCATCGCCGCCATTGAAACAGCCTCGAAAAAGATCAAGCGCGATGATGAGCATCGAGGGATAGGACAGCGATAATAGAAAAAATTTAACTTATTATACATTAAGGACAATTTTTCTAAAAAACAGAACTGAACTGTCAAAAAACGTACAAGAACCGATTTTTTTAAAAATGGATGATCGCAGATCAAGCGATCATCTAAAGGATCGTGCCGATCCAGGCGGATAATGTATGATAGCCGTTCGACAATCCTGATTGTAATAGCTCGACAGGATGTATGCCAAAATAGGTGTAGAGGATCGCCGCTCCCACTACCGTGCCGATCATGCTGCCGATGTTAGCGACCGCCGCCACCGCGATTGCTTTGAACAGCCTGTTCCTGAACATGCCTTTGATCGCATCGAGCATGCTGTCATCCTCGTTACCCATGAGCGTGTTCAGGTCTTCCATCGTAGGCGGGCGCTGCGTAGCCTCGACCACGCCGGCAAGCCAGCCGATCGCGATCACCGGATTCAGGAATGCGTACCACGCCAGGGCGAACGCCGTTAAGATCGACTTCCAGTGGCCGCCGATCGCAGCTACAAGTAGCGCCGATAGGACGCCTTGTGCCAGGAATAGCACGACGAGCGCTAGGGCTAGTTGTTCCAGCGATAAGCCGGACATGATCAGTAGCCCGAAGATCGCCACTACCGAGAGAATGATGAGCGCGCTGAAGATCTTAAGCCATGGTATCTTTCTTTTTTTTGGAACAGTAGAGATCGACTCGATAGGTGGTATCGACGACGGGTTATGCAGGTACTTCCGGATGCCTTCCCTGTGCCCTGCGCCGATGACGACCAGCACACGCTTCGTCTTCGCGATCTCCAGAATATTATGGGCCAGGTACGCGTCGCGCTCATCCACCAGCACGATCGCGGCCGTGGGCGTGAACTTCCGTAATTCCTCCACCAGCTCGGTGACCACGTCTTCCTGCGTGATCTTATCCATGTCGATCTCGTCGGTGCCGAAGCCCATGAACGCAAGTATGAGCGAATAGAACATCCGGAACTTTTCACGGAGCTTCATCTTATTCCAGAATCGGCCGAGCGTAATTCCAAGATCCCTGTCGATGAGCGCTACTTCCAGGCCTTTCTTCTCTGCCGCATCAATAGCGGCCATCATCTCGGCCCCTGGCTTGACACCCATTTCCGCGCCGACTTTTTTCTGCACGGATGCGAGAAGCCACTGCATCATGAAGAGCAGCATGTTGTTGCCCTTGAGAAGATCCTTTATTTTTATCTCTTTTTGCTGCTGGTCTCCTTCCTTGAGCGCCTGGTACCGGCGCGCATCCAGCTCTACTGCAACTACGTCGGGTTGGTTGAGCTCTATGGCTTCCTCCACCTCTTTGACGCTCTTCTCGGAAACGTGGGCGGTTCCCACGAGTATGATATTATCAATCGGATTCAAGGAGATCGCCGGCTTCGGAGTTATCGAAGTCTCCGTATTTAGTACCTGTTCCTTCTCGTCCATGCAAAATTCACTACCGTGATTATATTCATTGCCGCAGTTGACGTGCGCCAACCTTAGCGTTACTGCATTTACCTTCGCCATTTGTTACGACATTGGTACTGCGAAGAATGGCTTTAGCCATTTTATCTAATTGAACATGATATTATAGTTATCTCGTTTGTTCGAGGGTCATCCGTTTCTTGTGACCTCGTACAGCTCAAGCGCTTTCAGCATGTCCGTGCGGGATATGATGCCCGCGATCCTGTCGCCATCCATGACGACAAGCCGCCCTATCTTGTTCAAGGACAGTTTTTGAAGAGCCGCGAACGCATCATCTTCGGGCTTCAGCGTTATAACTTTTCTGGTCATGACGTCTTTTATCGGCACCGTATTTCTGGCATTAGCGGGCACCCGCGAGATATCCGTCAAGGTGACCACGCCTACGATCTTACCGTTATCGAGGACCGGATATCCCAGGTGTTTCATCTTAAACATGGTATCGAAAGCCTGGCTCACCGTCGCGTTCGCGTCCATCGTGTGCACTTCATTCGTCATGATATCCTTGACCTTGATCCCTTCAAGCGTGATGGACTGTACCGTGGCGTTCTCCTCTTCGCTTGCGGCTATGAAAATGAACACCGCGATGATGATGAACCAAATGCCCGTCGGGAAGGTGAAAAGCCCCAGCAGCGCCAGCAGGTATGCGAACATCTTCCCCGCGGCAACGGCGATCTTCGTCGCCTTGATATACGGCATTCGCTGTGCCAGGAATCCTCTGAGCACACGGCCGCCGTCCATGGGAAAGGCGGGAAGTATGTTGAAGATGCCGAGCGCGATGTTCATATACGCCAGCAGCGCTGTCATCGTACCAAAGTAGATATCTCCCCTTAAGCCGGGCACGGAAAAGTAGAGTACCGTAAAAATGACGCCGAGGCAGATGCTGATGGCCGGCCCAGTAAAGGCCATGACCATCTCTACGCCCGGATTTCTCGGCGCTTCCTCCATCTCGGAGACGCCGCCGAATAGAAAGAGAGTTATGTCGCTGATCTTAATGCCGTTCTTTACAGCCACATAGGAGTGGCCCAGCTCGTGTACGAGCACGCACAGGAATAGCATGATCGCCGCTATCGTTCCCAGGGCGGCTTTCACCCATACATCGGGCACATTATTAAAACCAAGCGGCGCGGGAGACATCGCAAACGAGTATGCAATTATTGGTAATATGATTAAAAAGGTATAATGCAGCTTGATGGGAATCCCCATCACGCTCCCTAGTTTGAGCGAGGTCTTCATGTAATTTTAGGTATTATCTAACAAAGTATATATCATTATAGGGCCATAAGTAGGGGAGAGGAGTCTTAATGATTGCTGATATCACCTCTTTGTTTGACCTGAACGTCTATACGGATAAGGGTAAGTATGTGGGAAAGATACAGGACGTCCAGCTAGAGGCTAACGACAGGAAGATCTCGGGACTGGCGCTGGGTAACATTAATAAGGATCTGTTCGACGTCGAGACAAAAGGCGTCATCATACCGTACAGGTGGGTACTGGCGGCTGGCGACATCGTCATTATACGGCAGCCTCAGGCGAGCTTAGCCGGCAAGGAAGAAGATGCCGAAGAAGTACAGTAAGCTATGAGCTTTTAGCTCTTCTTAACCTTCTTTTCAAGTCCTATTGTCCTTATGGTAAATTCAAAGCCCATTACTTAGCTTGCGCTATAAATAGCACTATGTCCACTATTTTTCACCATGGACTCCAATAGTTCGGTGTTTATGTTGTGAGCGTTTGTTTTCCCGTTGGTTTGTTGTCTGTCCATACGGTAGCACTAAGAAACAAAATTTTTTTAGTTTTTTGACACTAAAATACTAAAGCTCTAGAGCCGGTTAAAACGTGAAAATCTCTAAATCACTATTAAACGTCTAAATGCTCTAAAACACGGTCTAAGAAACTAAGTAAGTGCCACTAAAACCCGAACTGCACAAGTTTAAGAAACAAATTCATGCGAGCTGACCAAATCACATGTGATGATTCATGTTGACACATATCGATCAAGCCTAATTGATAGAAAAGATCATTTGCCATCCGTTTACCGGATGGCCGATCATAAAAGAGGAATACATTGGATTCTTATATTGGTGCCGTTCGTTTTTTCGTGACGCTTCCTTTGTTTCTTAGACCGTGTTTTAGAGCATTTAATCATTTAATAGGGCTTTAGTGCATTTTGTATTTTAACCGTGCTCTAGTGGGTTTTATCTTTTAGTGTTAAAAACCTAAAAACAATTTCGTGTCTTAGTGATACCGTATGGACAGACAACAAACCAACTACTACATATTCAAACGATAAAAAAAATAAACACGGAACTACTGGTCTCCGTGATGAAAACCAGTGAGCTTCGAGCACTTAGAGTGCTATGTTGTTTTTCTCGTCCGGTACAAGCTTTTTCAGGTATATGAACGCGATTGCGCCGATGATCCCGGAAGCCATGACGATCAGCCACGTTGTGCCGCCGAGCCTGTCGATCAGAATGCCCCCCATGAGCGGCCCGACGGCGAATCCGAGTGTATTGAGGAGACCGTTGAATCCCTGGTATCGTCCCCGGTTTTGCTCCGTGGACATGTTGGCTGTCAGCGTCGTGTTCGGGGGCATATAGCTTAATTCGCCAAGCGTCACGATAAAGATGCAGATGCCGAGCATGAGGAAGCTGTTCGAGAAGGCGACCAGCCCGAAACCGATGGCGTATAATAATACGCCGATACCCATGGACATGGTCAGGCTGTATCGGTCCATGATCCTGGTGACCACGAACTGCATGAGTACGACCATGATGCCGTTGATGGCAAATAGCATTCCGATCTCAGGCTCGCTCAAGCCGGCAAAGCCTTTCGCATATACGGATAGCGGCGAATACATCTGCGAGTACACGATGGACACGAAGAGCGTAAGCAGGCAGAAGGCCACAAATGCCCGGTCTTTGGTGATATTGCTGATGTCCCCGAGCGTGAATTTGTTTCTCGGGGCGCAGGTGCGCGTATCCTTGATAAATAAGAGTATGATGATGAGGTAAACGCTGCTCGTCGCCGCCGTGAAATAGAACATGGATGAATATGACAGCAGTGCCATGACTCCGCCCACCATGGGCCCGAGCGCAAAACCGGCGTTCTGTCCTATTCGCAATAGTGAAAAAGCTTCGAGCCTTTTTTCGGACGGCACGATGTCCGCGGCTATGATATTCGGTATGGGGCGGAATAGCCCGGTAGCTATCCTGGTCATCGATAGGATGAGCAAGTAATATGTATACGGTGCCTTCGCGCTGACCGCCCATGCTAACAGTAAAAAGCTCGCGATCAGCGTGACGAGGCCGATGATGAACGTGGACCGGCGGCCGATGCGGTCGCACAGCTCCCCTCCGATCAATTGAAAGATCGCGCCGATAAATGATGAAAAGAATATGGCGAAGCCGACGAGCGCCGCAGATATGCCCTGGTAGTAATATAGGTATATGGAGATGAAAGGCATCACGATGGACATGCCAAACTGGTTGAGGCCCATGCCGAAGAACAGTATCCACAGCCTGTGGTCATATTCCGGTATGTGTATTTTTGGCAGTGACATGTCTCTCCTCCGGTATGAAAAATGGTAATATACTTAACGGGTAAATAAAGCTAGTGTTGTGCGACATGACGGACAGACACGAGATCTATAAGGATATTAAGGCGCTTCCCCCGGTGATCGTGCGCGCGGACGGGAGAAACTTCAAGGAGAGCCTGAGCCGTTTTGGCTTCGAGAAGCCCTATGATATAAGGTTCGCGCAGGGCATGGTGTCTGCAGCGAGATCCTTGATCAAAGATAGCGGCCTGACGCCTGAATGGGCCTTCACGTTTTCTGATGAGATCAATTTATTATTCTATGAGCTGCCGTTCGACGGCCGTGTAGAAAAATTAGACTCCGTGATACCTTCATATGTTGCCAGTGCGCTCACGCTGGCGCTAAAGCCGGAGACCCCGGTTGCATTCGATGCCCGCATCATACCATTGCACGGCGATGAGGTGGTCGAGTACCTGAAGATGCGGCAGTCCGAGGCGTGGCGGAACCACATGCAATCCTACGGGTTCTACACGCTGGTAAAAGAGGGTATGGGCGAGCATGAGGCCTCGAAGAAGCTGCATGGCATGAAATTCGAGGACATACACGAAATGATGTGGCAGCGGGGGGTAAACCTGGGAGAGACTCCGGGATGGCAGCGTAAAGGGGTTTTTATTTACAAGAAAAAAATCACGAAGGAAGGCTTCGATCCCATAAAAAAAGAGCGGGCTACGTGCACGCGCACGGAGCTGACAGAGCTATGGGACCCGCCTGTCTTTAACTCGAAAGTAGGCGAACAATTCTTAAGTGACCTATAATTTTTTTATCACTCTGCACGGGTTGCCCGCGGCCACAACGCCTGGCGGCACATCCCGTGTAACTACACTTCCGGCGCCTATCGTCGTATGATCGCCTATCGTCACTCCGCTGCAAATGATCGCGCCGCCGCCGATCCATACGTTATTACCGATAGTGACGGGCGAAGCCAGTTCCAGTCCCGACCTCCGGGTATCCGGGTCCGTAGGGTGATAAGCGGCATATACCTGCACATATGGACCGAAGAGGACTTTATTGCCGATAACGACCTTGTTACAGTCAAGCACGACGCACCCGAAGTTCATGTAAAGGCTGTCGCCCGCGTGAATGTTAGAGCCATAATCGCAGTAGAACGGGGGCTCGATCTCTGTCGAGCCGCCCACTTTTCCGAATAGCCTTTTTAATATGTCAGTTCTGATTTCGGGTTCGTCGACCGTACTGGCATTATATGCTTCCAGGAGCCGCCTGGTGGCTTTTCGCATCGAGACCAGCTCTTCATCCGACGCCTTGTATAGCAGGCCTGCCATCATCTTTTCTCTCTCGCTCTTATCCACGCTCAAGCCTCTCCAGCCTGGAAACGGCATGCTACGGCGATAATACTTGTCGATAGAAAATGCTATTTTTAATAATTCAACAAAAATAGAAAATCAAAAAGGATACCCGAGTTACTTGAATAACTCCGGATAGATCATGCGTGCAGCCTGATCGTAGGCTGTCATCAGGTCGCCCTTGTCAAACCTAAAGACGTCCTTGTCCAGGCTCTGGTTGGTGCCGATCTTCCACAGCCTCATGGAGTCCGGGGATATCTCGTCAGCGACCACGATCTTCTTGCCGACCTTGCCAAACTCGAGCTTGAAGTCTGGTAACAGTAAACCGCGCTCATTCATGTATTTCTGCAAAATATCATTGACGCCCAGCGATATCTTCCTGATCTTCCGAAGCTCCTTCTCCGTGGCGATGCCCAGTTCGATCGCGATGTCATCGTTGATCATCGGGTCGTGTGTGGCATCATTCTTGAAATCAATAACAATGAGGGGCTTGGAGAATTTCTGGCCTTCCTTAAAGCCGTAATTCTTCACGATGGAACCTGCGGCTATGTTCCTGGGTATGACCTCCAGCTTGATCATGTCGCACTTATGCACAAGCATCTCATCCTCCGTGACCATCTTGATAAAATGAGTGCTGATCCCGTTGTCCGCCAGAAGCCTGAAAAGCCGGGAGGAAATTTGCGCATTGTAGTAGCCCTTGCCTTTCATGTTTGCCTTTTTAGCGCCATCGCCTGCAGTCACGTCATCCCTGAACTTGACGAGATAGCGCTTCGGGTCATCCGTCGCGTATACCGTCTTCGCCTTACCGCTGTAAAGAGCCTCGCCTTTGATCATGATAATGCTCCAATGAAAGTTATATTCGCCACTATTAGTTGCAACGATTTAACGTTTTCCATTGGGCCCGGGTGAGATATACATTCTACCTAGTGCCCTTACCAAAGCCGACAAATATTTATTGCACGACAATTCAACTATCTCTAATTCTTAAGGTGATATTTTGCACAAGATTGATGTTTCAGTGGGCGCGAACGTGACCGAGGCCAACCGTCGCGAGGCTGAGGAGAACCGCGAGCACCTGGACGAGCACCACGTGAAAGCGGTCGACATACTGGGAGCAGTAGGCTCCGGTAAGACCATGCTCGTTGAAAAATTAACTCCCCTTCTTCAGAAGCGGGGCCTGAAAGTGGGCGCTATCGTGGGCGACTGCTACGGCGATGACGATTACCAGCGTATTCACGCGTTGAATATTCCGACGCAAAATTTAAACACGGGTACGGAATGCCATCTGGATGCGCACATGGTGCATAAAGCACTTCACCACTTACCGCTCGACGACATCGACTTTCTCTTTATCGAGAACGTCGGGAACATGGTGTGCCCGACCGATTTCCCTGTGGGCAGCCACAAGCGTGTCGTGATCGTGAGCGTTACCGAGGGCGATGACGTAGTAAATAAACACCCCGCAATGTTCCGCGAGTGCGAGATCGGCATCATCAACAAAGTAGATCTGGCAGAGGCCGTAGGCGCGAGCATCGAGCGCATGGAACGCGATATGAAGCGGCACAACTCAAACATCAAGATCCTCAAGACCAACCTGAAAAAGGGTGTCGGGATCACCGAGTTAGCCGACTTGTTGCTTGATTAAGAGCCAAGTATATGTACGATGAAGGCGAATAATTTTTATCAAACCTTACAAGAGGTGATACTTATGGCAGGATGCGGATGCGGATGCGGCAGCAGCACTAAGCCCAAGACGGCGGAGAAGGCTACAAAGAAGGCTGCGCCCAAGAAGAAGTAAATTTCATCGATATTATATGCCCTATGGGCATTCTTGTTTTATTTTTAATACCTTGATATGGCGTAAGCTATTTATATCGGTATGCAATGCCTGTGCGTCAGCTATTTATATTAAATTTCGAATGATGCCATATAATCGGCAGATCACGCCACGACCCATGATGGATATCCGCTTCGTGGCGTTTTATGGTCTATTAAATGATATATCCATGAAATCTAATTGAAGTATGGATAGTGCCGGCGCGGAGATGACAATACGATCGGAGCTTACGTAGTGACCATAGCGGTAATCGTGGCGTTCGCATACCTGGCTTATGCATTGATCCATCCAGAGAAGTTTTAGGTGTCGGCATATGGGATTTCTTTTCGGGGCGCTCCAGGGCATGCTGATCGTATTGATCGCCGTTTTGCTTTCCATACCTGTCGGCGCATACCTGGCGGCTATCTTTTCGGGCAGGCCAACGTATTTCGACAGGCTGTTCGGGCCTATTGAAAAGGCTGTCTCATGGGTGCTCCGGGGCATGGACGGGCATGAAATGGACTGGAAGGAGTACGTGATCTCGCTGCTCCTGACTAACGCCATACTATGGGTTTTTTCACTACTGGCCCTCTGGTCGCTCGGCATGAGCCTCGACCTGGCATTCCACACGGCATCCTCGTTCACGTCCAATACGGACCAGCAGCACTATTCGGGCGATACGTTCAGCCCGATCGGGCAGGCGCTCGTGTTTACGACGCTCATGTTCTTTTCTGCTGCCACCGGCCTGGTATCATCGTTCGCTATCATACGAGGGCTGAAGGCCACGGATGGCAAGATGGGTAATTTTTTTAAGGACATGGAGCGAAGCCTCATACGAGTGCTGATCCCGCTGTCCATCGTACTGGCACTCGTCCTGGTCGCATGCGGAATACCCCAATCGTTGGGCGTGACGCTCGATGTGACGACCATCACCGGAGCGGTGCAGTCCATACCGCTGGGTCCGGTCGCATCATTCGAGTCCATCAAATCCATCGGGACGAACGGGGGCGGCTATTATGGCGTAAATTCGGCCCATCCGTTCGAGAACCCTTCGCCGCTGACGAACGTGCTGGAGCTCATCTTCACGCTCCTGATACCGCTCGCCTTGCCATCCGCTTTCGGCATCATGATAGGGAACCGCAGGCAGGGATTTTTGATCCTGGCCGTTATGTTGCTCATCTTCGTCCCGGTGTCACTCATCATGATGTACGGCGAGTCTTCTAACCCGTATTTACCGTCGGCCGTACAATCGGTGTCCGGGTATCTTGAGGGTAAGGAGGTCAGGTTCTCCGGGTACGAAAGCGTATTTTTCACGGCGGTGTGCACCTATGTCCAGGCCGGCGCAGCTTCCGCCTCGATCACTTCCATGATGCCCTGGTCCATACTGGGCGCGATGTTCGGCATGATGGCCCAATGTACGCCGGGTGGCATCGGGGCCGGGCTGGATGTCATGATCATCTACATCCTGCTTTCCGTATTTATAGCCGGGCTGATGGTCGGGAGAACCCCGGAATTTTTGGGCAAGAAGATCGAGCCGAATGAAATGAAGCTCATCGCGCTGATCATCATAGCGCATCCCATCTTCGTGCTTACCCCGACAGCACTGACCATGCTCCTCGACCCGGCTCACGCGATCGCGCTAAACTCCGGGCCGCGGGGCTTCAGCGAGATCATGTACGAGTTCCTTTCCGCTTCGGCAAACAATGGATCAGGCATGGCCGGGATCAGGGATACGACATTATATTTCAACATCGTATCAGGTTTGATCATACTCCTGGGCAGGTATGTGCCTCTAGTAGCTGCACTGGGTGTGGCGGGACTACTTTCAAGAAAGAAGCCCGTTGAAGCGACCATCGGCACGCTCCGGACGGATAATTTGACGTTTGCACTTTTCCTGGTCGGCATTATCATCATCGTGGGTGCCATCACTTTCCTGCCGGAGCTTTCACTGGGACCGATCGCAGAGATATTCGGGTTGAGGTGATATGATGATGAAGAGGTCATGGTTCTCCCCGAAGCTGCTTAAAGACGCACTCCGTTCCTCACTGGTCAAGTTCGATCCACGGTACGTGGTCAAAAGCCCGGTAGTTTTCATCCTGTATATGTGTTTCATCATCACGGCGCTTATTGCGATCTTCCCATCCATGTTCCAGGATGTTATGGGTACAGTGCTCAGCCGGACTGACTATGTTATCATTACTGTCATTTTGTTCTTTACCATCGAATTTTCGTTCCTATCCGAGGCGCTCGCCGAAGCGCAGGGTAGGGCACAGGCGGACAGCCTTCGCAAGATGAAAAAAGAGATCATGGCAAAAATGATCGGGCCCAACGGGGCAATTGTGGAGGTAAATTCCACAATGCTCAAGAAGGGTGATACGGTCGTCGTGAAGGCAGGCGACGCGATCCCCGGTGATGGTAGCCTGGTTCACGGCGCTATTTTACTGGACGAGTCAATGATGACCGGCGAGTCGGAGCCGGTGCTCAGGGAAAGTGGCGGCGACAGGACTTCGGTGCTGGGGGGCACTAAAGTGCTTTCCGGCGATGCCAATATCCAGATCACTGCGGAGCCGGGGAATACCTTCCTGGACCGCATCATACGCCTGGTGGAGGGCGCCGAAAGGCAAAAAACGCCAAATGAGCTTGCGCTTATGGTATTCCTGGTATCCCTGACAATCGTGCTGCTGGTCGTTGTCATAGCAATGGTGCCTACCGGGCTTTATTATAATATTCTGCTTGATGCCGGCGTGCTGATCGCCTTATTCGTCTGCCTGATGCCAACGACCATTGGCGGCCTGCTGCCTGCTATCGGTATCGCCGGGGTCAACCGCGTCACCCAGGTCAACGTGATCGCCAAGTCCGGCCGGGCAGTGGAGGCGGCGGGCGACATCGACGTATTGATCCTGGATAAGACCGGCACGCTGACCATAGGGAACCGCTACGCCAGCCAGTTCATCCCGGTGCCAGGACGGAGCCTGGACGACATAGCGAAGTCAGCGATGATAGCTTCGCTTGTGGATGAGACACCAGAGGGCAGGTCGATCATCACGCTGGGCGACAAGCTCGGATACAAGAGCGACCCGTCGCTTGCCGATGGCTGTACGCCCATACAGTTTACGCCGGAGGCCAGGGTGAGCGGGCTAATCACGAAGGACGGCACGACTTACCTGAAGGGCTCGATTGATTCCATCTCAAAGCGCGTAAAGGACTTTCCCAATGCTCTAAGGGTTCAAGCTGACGATATCGCGAGAGGCGGCGCCACGCCTCTGGCTGTGGCCGTGAATGACGAGCCACTGGGCCTTGTCATGCTCAAGGACCTGGTGAAGCCGGGCATCAAGGACCGTATCGCGGAGCTACGGCGCATCGGCATCAGGACGATCATGTGCACTGGCGATAATAAGCTGACTGCAGCCGCCATCGCACGAGAGACCGGCGTAGATGACTTCATCGCGAATGCGGTGCCCGAAGATAAATTATCCATAATCAAAAAAGAGCAGGCGACCGGCCGCCTCGTGGCCATGTCCGGCGACGGCACGAACGACGCTCCTGCGCTTGCGCAGGCGGACGTGGGGCTGGCCATGAATAACGGTACCTCGGCCGCAAAAGACGCCGCTAACATGGTCGACCTGGACTCGGATCCCACTAAGCTCATCGAAGTCGTGACCATCGGCAAACAGTTATTGATCACGCGCGGGGCTCTAACAACATTCAGCGTTACGAATGACGTCGCCAAATACTTCGCCATATTGCCTGCCATCTTTGCGCCAAGCTTCCCGGCACTGGCAGCGCTCAATATCATGAGGCTATCGTCTCCGGAAAGCGCCATCATCTCATCATTGATCTTTAACGCGCTGGTCATTCCGATGCTGATCCCCGTCGCCATGAACGGCGTCAAATATCGCTCGGTCGGGGCGTCGCAGATGCTGACAAGGAATTTGCTTATCTATGGCTTCGGAGGCTTCCTCAGCTCTTTCGTGGGCATTAAATTAATCGACATATTGATAAGCAAGCTGGTGGGAATGTGAATTATCTAAAGATTATCTACTCGAGCGTAGCCATATGCCTGCTGGCTATCGTGGTATGCGGCGTTCTATACCCGCTGGCGATCACGATCATATCGGGCGTTGCGTTCCCATGGCAGGCCGGCGGGAGCCCTGTGACGGATAA
Organism: uncultured Methanocellaceae archaeon; assembly: GCA_963780665.1. GTDB lineage: Archaea > Halobacteriota > Methanocellia > Methanocellales > Methanocellaceae > Methanocella. The sequence goes on from CAWACJ010000005.1 coordinate 312,579, forward strand.
TGGCTCTGTGATAGGCTCCGCGCTGATCGGCCAGAACTTCACTGGCCCCGGGTACTTCCATTCGCGGCCGTCGGCCGTAGACTATAATGCATCGAGCTCTGGCGCCTCGAACCTTGGCCCGGACAGCGGAGTCCTGCTCGCACAGGTCGAGTCCAGGATGCCGGCGAACGCCTCGACGGTGCCGTCCGATGCCGTGCTGGGCTCCGGTTCCGGCCTCGACCCGGACATATCGATCGATAATGCGATGATGCAGGTGCCAAGGGTGGCCGCAGAGAGCGGTATCAGCGAGACCACGGTGAGGGGACTGATACAAAAGCACGAGCAGGACAGGTTCATGTGGATCTGGGGCGAGCCGCATGTGAATGTGCTGGAACTGAACATCGCATTGAAGGACATGAAAGAGAACAGGGTGTCGTAGCATGTATGAGAGAATATTGATACCGATCTCCCAGGAGTCAAACATGAAGATCATCGTGGAATTCCTGGATAATTTTCTAAATCCAGATGGCGTGATCACTCTGCTGTACATCGTCGCGTCTGATAAATTGCCTATATCCGCCGTCGAATGGCGGCGCGCCATGAGCGTCGTATCGGCGACACAGGTACTTTCACTGGAGAAAGGGCTGGAAGTGAACTACCTGGTCAAGAACGCGAACTCCGTCGTAGAGGGTATACTGAACGAGATCTCGGCTTCCACTTACGACCTGCTCTTTTTCGCGAGCTCGACTTACAGGAAAAAGCGCGAGTCCATCTTCGGCAGCAAGGTGGACGAGGTCGTCCGGAAGGCGCCCGTCGAGACCGTGGTCCTGCGCTACATCGAAAACCAGCCCGTAAAATACAATAAAATATTACTGCCCACATCCGGCTATAAGAACGCCCTCGAAGCGGTCAAGATGGCCGAGGTACTGGCCTCTAAAAGTAATGGCGAGGTGACGTTCCTCTACGTCGGGGACAGCAAACCCGCCGCCGATAAAGTACTAGACCCGCTGGTCAAAAGGCTCGCCGGCAAAGGCGTCAAGGCGTCCAGGCTATTCAAGAAAGGCGCACCGGCCGACGCCATACTAAAAGAGTCGGAAAAAGACTATGACCTGCTGATGATCGGCGCCACGGAAAGGTCATATTACTATGAGTTCCTGCTGGGGTCCACTGCCGACAGGGTCGTCAGGGAGGCGCCCTGCCCGGTGCTGATGGTAAAGACTACAAACCCATAGAGGGCATTTTGTCAGCACGAAATATTTATATCCTAGTACCTGTTTATTGGACTACAGTTTCAGTCGCGGGAGTGATCCCGCCGGAATGTGGCTTAAGAACTAAGCTGAACCCTTGAAACTTTTATCGGAGACGAAACTTAATGGTTAAATCGATGTACAGTTACATCGGGGACGCGTGGAAATCCCCGGACAAAACCTACGTTGGTAAACTTTTCTGGCAGAGGCTGCCCGTATGGAGAAGGGAGCCGGCCGTAGTTAAACTAGAGAGGCCCACCAGGCTCGACAGAGCGAGGGCGCTTGGCTATAAGGCAAAGCAGGGCATCATCGTCGTCAGGGCGCACATCAGGCGCGGCGGCAGCAGAAGGTCCAGGTACATCAGAGGACGCAAGTCCAAGAACATGGGCCTGAGGACATTGACCAGGGGTAAGAGCATTCAGCGCATCGCAGAAGAGCGCGCTACCCGCAGATTCCCGAACATGGAAGTATTAAACTCATACTGGGTTGGAGAGGATGGAAAGCACAAGTGGTACGAGATCATCTTAGTGGACCCGCACCACCCCTCGATCAAGAGTGATAAGAACCTCACGTGGATCACGAAGGGCACCCACCGCGGAAGGGCAGAGAGAGGCCTGACGCACGCTGGAAAGAAGGGCAGAGGCATGACCTTCAGAGGCATGGGTACAGAAAAGACCAGGCCGTCCATTACGAGCCATAAGGGACCTGGCAGGCATCACTCGCCGAGCAAGCATCAGTCGCGATGATCCACTATATCCTTTTTAGGACACAAGCACACGCGACAGAAGACGTTTCAAGGGTCGTAGAGGCCCTTGAACACGTACTTCCGCTCGGGACCCCGATCGAGCAGGAAGAGACCAGGGGCTATTTTGATAATCCTATCATCATTCTGCGAGCCGGTATTGAAAAGAAGGCCGCCGAGCAGTACATGGAATTTCTACGAACGTCGCTGCTTGAATCCGATCTTAAAGAGCTGATCAATGAATTACCGCAGCGCGTCAGCGAAGATACTAATTTTTATCTGCGGCTGTCGAAGCAGGATGCCTACCTGGGCGACGTGCGCATCACGTACGCCGAGGACGCCATTTCCATAAGGGCGAAGATCGCAACGTATCCCGCCAAATATGAGCTTGCGCTAAAGCAGGTGAGGGAATACTTCCATGCCGAAGAATGACGGCGACAGGTACTATGACCTGTGCCTGCACTCATATCCCGAGGGCGCGAGCACCGTTTCCAGATTAGCGCTGCTAGCCCGGAATTACGGCTACTCGGGCATCGGCATATCCAATCACTCCGACTTCTTCGATAATGTTGCAGAGCGATATATCCCCTCGGAAGACTTCAAGGTCATACAGGGCGTCGAGATTTATGCCAAGAACGGCAACGAGCTACGTAAGCTGACGGACCGCTACAGGTCTCGGGCAACCGTGCTAACCGTGCACGGCGGCGACGAGGCCATCAACCGCTCTGCCTGCGAGGATGACCGGATTGACATCTTGATCCACCCGCAGGACAGCAAGACCAGTGGTATCAATCATATCCTGGCCAAGCTCGCCGCTGACAAGAACATCGCCATCGGCTTCGACCTCTCGCCCATTATAGGTAACAAGGGCGGCAGCCGCGTGAGGGTGCTGTCGAATTATCGCACGAACCTCGCACTGGTAAAGAAATACGAGACGCCGTTTGTTCTTACGTCCGGCGCCATGTCGATCTATGATCTACGGGATGTGCGCAGCATGATCGCGCTGGCCAGATTATTCGGCATGAGTGAAAATGACGCGGTCAAAGGACTTTCGTACTATCCTTCTCTAATTTTAAAGCGCAACACGCCGGGCTCCGGCTACGTCATGGAAGGCGTTGAGCTAGTGTGATGTTATCATTCACGCTTTGAAATCAACATCGATGCTTAATTGTTTTATCTGATCATGGTTGACCGTCTGCAATGGCCATTGTAGCCGGAACAGGCCTCAGCAGGCTATATCTACTATCACCCGATAAAAGTTACAAAAACTATATCTAAGTTCTTGGTCAACCCAAAGGATAATTGATTAGTGAGGCGCGGCATGAGCCATATTATCGAAACAAAAAACTTAACAAAAAAATTTGGTAACTTAACGGCGGTCGACGGCATCAGTTTCAGCGTCGACAAAGGCGAGATCTTCGGGTTGCTGGGCCCGAACGGTGCGGGTAAGAGCACGACAATATCCATGTTATGTACGATCCTGAAGGTGACCTCCGGGACAGCGATCGTCAATGGATTCGATGTCATAAAAAATCCATCGGAAGTACGCAAGTCCATCGGCATCGTGTTCCAGGACCCCAGTATCGATGATAAGCTAACCGCGCGTGAAAATCTCGAGATGCATGCGGACCTGTATAGCGTTCCAGTGAATGTGAAAAAGGAGCGGATCAATACTGTTTTGGCGCTGGTCGAGCTGGAAGACCGGGCCGATGACCTGATGAATACATACTCGAGCGGCATGCGCCGACGATTAGAGATCGCCCGCAGCCTCATTCACTATCCTAAGATATTGTTTTTAGACGAGCCCACCATCGGCCTGGATCCCCAGAGCAGGGACCACATCTGGTCATATATCCGGGAACTGATCAAGACAGAAGACATCACGATCATTCTGACCACGCACTATATGGAGGAGGCGGACAAGCTCTGCGGCCGCATCGCAATCGTCGACCACGGCAAGATCGTGGCCCTGGACACTCCCCAAAACCTTAAAAATCAGCTTGGCGGAGAAACGATAATAGTGACGACCAAGAAAAAGGAGCTTTTCCTCGAAAAAATCAAAGAGGCTAACATAGTGAAAAGCGCCGTCATCGTGGGCGAAGAGGTAAAGATGACCGTCGATAATGCACACACGGTCCTCCCCGCCGTGGTCGACATTGCCAGCAAGAACAGCCTGTTCATCGACTCGGTCTCGCTTCAGGAACCTCAGCTGGACGACGTTTTCTTACACTTTACAGGCAAGGCTCTGAGAGAGGGCAGCAAAGAGCTGAGCGGTATGGCCGCCGTACGGCGGAGGTCGGTCAGATGAGCGAAGTCCGCGGCATCTACACGCTCTGGAAACGAGAATTGCTCAGGTTCCTGCGCGAGCGCACGAGATTAGTGAGCTCGGTGGTCACTCCGGTACTATGGCTGATCATCTTCGGCACGGGCCTTGGGCTTTCCCTGGGGCACAGCACCGGCTTTAACTACCAGGAGTTCATCTTTCCCGGCATCATTGCCCAGACTTTACTGTTCACGGCCATGTTCATGGGCATCTCGGTGATCTGGGACAAGCAGTTCGGGTTCATGAAGGAGATCCTGGTGGCGCCCATATCGAGGCTTTCCATCTATACGGGAAAGATGCTCGGCGTGGGCACGAGCGCCATGATCCAGGGCGTCATCGTACTATTCCTGGGCTTCCTGATCGGCGTACCTCTTAGCGTGGCCATGATCGCGGAGATTCTTCCGCTAATGATCCTGATCACCATAGGCGTCGTGTGTATTGGATTGGCGATCGCGAGCATCCTGAACAGCCTGGAGAACTTCGGCGCTATCGTGACTTTCGTGAACATGCCCATGTTCTTCCTGAGCGGCGCGCTCTTCCCGGTTGCGACACTTCCCTCGTGGCTGAAATGGGTATTCTATGTGAACCCGTTGACGTATTCCGTGGATGCGCTGCGTGCCATAACGATGGGCAGCCAGTGGACTACGATTTTCCCGCTGTGGGTGGATATCTTGATCATCATCGGCTTCGACGTGGCCATGATCATCGTGGGAAGCTACCTGTTCAGCAGGACAAAATAACCACGACTCCGGAGGTTTGATTTAATGAAGGTTGATGGAAATACCGTATTGATCACCGGCGGGGCGACGGGCATTGGCCTCTCCCTGGCTGAATATTTCATAAACGCGGGAAGCGAGGTCATCGTATGCGGAAGGACCGATGAAAGCCTGAACCAGGCGAAAAACAAGCTGCCCAAAATGCATGTTAGGAAGTGCGATGTTTCTGAAAGAAACGGAGCGAGAGGCGCTGTACGATTGGGCTGTCTCAAATTTCAAGGATTTGAACATCCTGGTCAATAACGCCGGAATTCAGCGAATGATCGACTTCAAGAAAGGTACCGAGGACTTGCTCAGGCACCGATCCGAAGATGGCGAGGACGAGATAGAAGTGAACCTGCGGGCACTGGTGTATATGACTGCACTTTTCACGCCTCACCTGATGAAGCAGAAGGAAGCCGCTATCATTAACGTCTCCTCGGGCCTGGCCTTTTATCCCATGGCCCCAATGCCGGTCTATTGTGCGACGAAAGCCGCCGTCCACTCGTTCAGCATCACGCTCCGGCAGCAGCTTGAAGGCACGTCGGTAAAAGTCTTCGAGCTTATCCCGCCCATGGTCGACACGAACCTGGATAAGGGCGCAAGGAAAGCCCGCGGGCAGACATACTTCGGCATCACCACGGCCGAGCTGATCGCTCCGGCCATGAAGGCCTTTGAAAAGGACGAGTACGAGATCCGCGTTTCGGATCCGAACCTGGCTACACGCATGGGAAACAACCGTGGCAAGCCAGCTTAAAAACTTATTTTTAGGCCGGATTAGCATGGACGATTATAAGAAATTTGTGCAAAATGCTATCAAGCTGGGCGCGACGGATGCAAAGATCATTACGACAGGAACCATCGTTACCGCGCCGTGGGTCCGGTGGAAGTGCCGCTACGGCTGCGGGATGTATGGTACCAGCCTGTGCTGTCCGCCTAATTCGCCCACTTTTAAGGAGACGAGGGAGCTGCTCGATAGCTACGAAAACGCCTTGCTGATACATTTTAAAAAGGGCTATGATAGTAAAATAAACCCAACCAAGATCGTCTCGGCCCTCGAGCGCGAGATTTTCCTGGGGGGATATCATAAAGCATTCGCCTTAGGAGAAGGCCCCTGCATGATATGCGACAGCTGCAACATGGATCATTGTGTCCATCCCGAACAAGCCCGCCCGTCTATGGAATCCTGCGGCATCGATGTTTATAACACCGTGCGAAATAACGGGTTCTTCATCGAGGTATTAAAGGACGAATCCTGCCAGCCGAACCGCTATGCGATCGTACTGATCGAATAGATGAAAGATTTTTTATCGCGCCGGTCTTACGGTGAATTTCAATTATATGAGATTGCTAGTGAGAGATATCATTAAATTCAAAGTCGCTTGACCCTTATCCGATATCTTAAGCGTAAATATCTCAGTATGTCCTCCGAACTATTTGCATTAATATTATGTACAAGGATATAGTATTCAGATGCGTATGAAAATCCTGCCATCATCTCTTCGAGAAAAAAAGCGCTACGTAGCGTTCGAGGTCATTTCTGAAGCGGGCGAGCCCATCGACCGGAAGGCCCTGCTCGACGAGATATTCTTCGCCACACAAACACTGATAGGCGATGTGGGCAGCAGCGAGATCGGATATCGCCTGATGGATTTTGACGGCTCCCGAGGCATAATCAAGGTAAACCTGGGGGCGGTCGAGACGGCCAGAGCAGCCATGTCGACAGTATGCTCCATAAGAGGTAACAGGGCGGCCATCCGCGTGCTCGGCATCAGCGGAACGATAAAGTCGGCCATAGAAAAATATATTGCCATTAAAAACATACCATCCACTAATATCCTTTCTATGCAAGTAAGCAGTGAAATTCTGTCCGGGATCGTCGTGAAGGAGAGAGGAGAAGAATTGGAACTTGTCCCGGACAATAAAGAGGTTCTTAAACGCGCGAACGCACGTTATGTACATGTAACCTCTTTAGACTTAAAAACTAATAGTCATTAAAGGAGTGAAAATAGATGCAGCAGATGACACCCCAGATGATGGGTTACGACCGGGCTATCACTGTTTTTAGCCCCGATGGAAGACTATTCCAGGTCCACTATGCCCAGGAAGCCGTACGCAGGGGCGCTACGGTCATGGGCTTGAAATCAAAGGATGGCATCGCCATGCTGGTCGACAAGAGGATTTCCACCAAACTGCTCGAGGCGGAATCCATCGAGAAGATCTTCAAGATCGACGACCATATCGGCGCTGTTGCGTCCGGTCTCGTGGCAGACGGCAGGGCTCTGGTCGACCGTGCCCGGGTGGAAGCCCAGGTAAACCATATTACCTACGGCGAGCCCGTCAGCATTGAAGTGCTCGCCAAGAAGATCTCGGACCACATACAGACTTTTACGCAGTATGGCGGTGTCAGGCCGTACGGTAGTGCTCTCTTATTGGCGGGCATCGACGAGACCGGCCAGCGGCTCTTCGAGACCGACCCTTCGGGCGCTCTCTACGAGTACAAGGCAGTCTCCATCGGCGCAAACCGCAATACCGTAATGGAGCTTCTCGAGAATCGCTACAGCACTACCATGAGCATCGACGAGGTCATTCTCCTCGGCATTGAAGCATTATACAAGTCCATGGAATCTAAGGGCGAAATGCCGACGATCGAGATCGGCATCATCGACGACAAGACCCGCAAGTTCAGAAAGCTGAGCGAGAAAGAAGTTCAGCAATACATAGAAAAATCGGGCGTAGTCAAGCCGGGTGCAGAGCCAGAGAAGAAGCCTGAGAAAGAAGACTAAAATGAAGTGTGATATAAATGGTAGCGCTTGACAAGGCGGTTGTTGCGAAGCTCAGGACTCACGGGGAGCTATTCGAGGTCCTCGTGGACCCCGATCTCGCCTATGACCTGAAAAAAGGCGCTGACATCAAGGTGGAAGACATCCTGGCCGTCGAGGACGTGTTCTCAAACGCGTCCCGTGGCGACAGGCTGCCCGAAGAAGACCTGATAAAGGCCTTCGGGACCACCAATATTTCTGATATCGCCAAAAAAATAATCATGGAAGGCGAGATCAACCTGACGGCCGAACAGCGCCATCGCATGCTGGAGGAGAAAAGGCGTCAGGTCATAACGTTTATTTCGAGGAACGCCATTAACCCACAGACGATGGGTCCGCATCCGCCGGCGCGCATAGAACGCGCGATGGACGAAGCGGGCGTCCACATCGACTTGATGAAATCGGTGGAGGAAAACGTCAACATAGCAATGAAGGCGATCCGCCCTCTGATACCCATACGGTTTGAGGAGGTAAAGATCGCTGTCAAGATATCAGGTAACCATGCGGCCCGCGCGTTCGGCGAAATACAGGCGTTCGGCAAGCTCTTAAGAGATGAGTGGCAGAACGACGGCTCATGGATCGGTGTCATACAGATACCAGCCGGCATGCAGCCGGACTTCTATGACCTTGTAAATAAATTAACCAAGGGCGAGGCGGAGACGAAACTACTCCGTCAATGATAATTTAAGGGAATCGTTATGGTGGAAAGAGAAGTGGTAGTGCCCGGAGACCTGCTCTCGGAAGACCCGAAGCTGGCAAGCCAGGGGACCTATGTGGAGGGCGGCAAAGTCTACTCTCTTAACTATGGTCTCGTGGACCGGCGAAACAACATAAAGGTCATACCGCTCTCGGGGAGATATATTCCTGCGAGAGGCGACCTCGTCATAGGGAAGGTGAACGACATGACCTTTTCAAACTGGTTTGTCGACATCAACTCCCCGTACGAGGGAATGCTACATGTTTCAGAGTTCCCGGAGCGCGTTGATGCTGGTAACATGGGTAAGTATCTTCACGTGGGCGAATTGATTCTCGCCCGTGTCGCAGATGTAGACCCGACCATGAAGGTGGAGCTCACGTTACGGGACGAGAACCTGAAGGTCCTGCACCAGGGCAGAGTGATCGACATCTCCCACACCAAGATCCCCCGTATCATCGGAAGGAATGGCTCGATGATCAGCATGCTGAAGAAGGATTTGAATTGCAGCATATTCGTCGGGCAGAACGGCAGGATCTGGCTAAACGGAGACGACAAGCGCGTGGATCTGGCTATTCGCACCATCTTTAAGATCGAGCGCGAGGCCCACACGACCGGGTTAACGGACAGCATTAAAGCATTTATTGATACAGAGCTGGAAAAGTTGAGGAGTGTATAATGACAAAACCAGAAAAATTGATCATCGATGGGAAGCGGCTGGACGGAAGAGGGCCGAATGATCTACGTCCCATCAAGTTCCAGGCCGGCGTCCTGAAAAGGGCGGACGGTTCTTGTTATCTAGAGTTCGGCGGGAACAAGGTAATGGCCGCAGTATATGGCCCCCGAGAGGTTCACCCCAGGCATTTGCAGAACGCATCGCGCGCGATCGTGCGCTACAGGTATAACATGGCCGCGTTCTCGGTAGAAGAGAGAAAGAGGCCGGGACCCGACCGAAGAAGCATTGAGATCTCGAAGGTAAGCCGGGAGGCGCTCGAAGGAGTAATTCTGGAGGAGCTATACCCGCGCTCGGCCGTCGACATCTTCGTTGAGATCTTACAGGCAGACGCAGGCACCAGGGCTGCAGGCATTAACGCGGCAGCAGTAGCGCTGGCGGATGCAGGCATACCTATGAAATGCCTCGTATCTGCATGTGCAGTCGGTAAGGCTGACGGCCAGATCGTACTCGACCTGAACAAGGACGAGGACAATTACGGAGATGCTGACCTGCCCATCGCCATGACGCAGTTCGGCGAGATCACGCTCTGCCAGATGGACGGCCACCTGACGGAGGAAGAGTTCGGGACGGCAGTGGATATGGCCATGGAAGGCTGCAGAAAGATCCACGAGATGCAGAAGCAGGCCCTTATCGATAAGTACGGCCAGACCGTGAGCGCGGCAGAGCCCGCAAGTGAACAGATGACCAGCCCTGAAGGAGGCTCCCCAAATGAGTGAAGACGTCATTGCAGAGATCAAGCGCGACTATATCTATAGCCTCGCAAACCAGGGCGACAGAGCAGACGGGCGCAAGTTCGACGAGTTCCGTACGATCAGCGTCGAGACCGGCGTGATCGGTAAGGCTGAAGGATCGTCGAGAGTAAAAATAGGGAACTCCCAGGTCATCGTAGGCGTAAAGATGCAGCCCGGCGAGCCGTTCCCGGACACGCCGGATACCGGTGTCATTATCACGAACCTTGAACTCGTTCCGCTAGCGTCGCCGAGTTTCGAGAGCGGCCCCCCAAGGGAGGACGCGATCGAGCTGGCTCGAGTGGTGGACCGTGGAGTGCGTGAATCTAAAGCGATAGATTTATCTAAGTTGTGCATTGAAAGTGGACAGAAAGTCTGGATGGTCTTTATAGACGTTCACGTGCTCGACCACGATGGCAACCTCATGGATGCCGCGTCGCTGGGCGCCATCGCTGCTCTCATGAGCACGAAGATGCCGAACGCCAAGTTCGGCCTGGGCGAAGACGCGCCGCTGCCGCTGAACGACATCCCGGTTGGTGTCACCGCAGTCAACATCGGCGGCGTCATCATGCTTGACCCGAGCCTGGACGAAGAAAGCGTCGCATCGACCAAGCTGACCGTGATCACCAATAAAGAAGGTGCGCTCGCGGGCATGCAGAAGAGCGGCGTCGGAACGCTGACCGCAGACCAGCTAAAGTATATCGTTCATATCGCAAAAGAGAAAGCGAACGTATTGAGAGAGAAACTGGAAGGTATTCAAAAATGACCGTAGGAAAGGCAAAAGGAAGGAAGACCCGCAGCGCGGGCCGGTTTGGATGCAGGTATGGCCGTAAGGTCAGGGCCCTTGTCGCCGATATCGAAGAAAACATGAGGCAGGCTCACAAGTGCCCCAAGTGCGGACGCATGTCCGTATGGAGAGAGGGCACCGGGATCTGGTCATGCACCAAGTGCAAATACAGCTACACCGGCGGAACATACCTGCCACAGACGGCGGTCGGCAAAGCTGCTGCCCGCAACGTCAAGAAGGCAGTTGAAGAGGTCGAGTAATGGTATACAAGTGTGCACACTGCAAGCACATCGTTGAGCTAGACAAGGAATACGGCGGAGTCAGGTGCCCGTACTGCGGGCACCGTGTGCTGGTCAAGGAGCGGCCGACCGCCATAAAAAGGGTTAAAGCCGTATAAGTGCTAGCATGCACACCGTATTTCTAGAGTTCGAGCTCGGCGACCATTCCGCTACAGTATATGAATCGCTGAAGCCAGAGCTCCAAGCCGTTCCGTCCGAGCGCTCAAAAGTGAACATGAGCGTCCAGGAAGGCCGGCTTAACTTATTTATCACGGCGGACGATATCATTTCGCTACGCGCGGCAATAAATACATGGCTGCGCCTGGTCAAGATCGCCGAAGAGATGCTCAATACGAAGGTGACATCATGAATGAACTACCACCACAGGTCCAGAATCAGCTCGCCCAGCTGCAGCAGGTGCAGCAGCAGGCTCAGGCGCTGATCCAGCAAAAGAACCAAGTCGAGATGATGCTCCACGAGACCGAGAAGGCTCTCGAAGAGGTCAAGAAGGCAGACGATAAAGCTGTGATCTACAAGGCTGCCGGAGAGCTACTGATCAAGGCAAAGAAGGACGAGGTCGAGAAGGACCTTGAAGAGAAGAAGGATTCCCTGGACGTCAGGATGAAGTCGCTCGCCAGGCAGGAAGAGCGTATCCAGGCAAAGTTCCAGCAGCTGCAAGAGCAAATAAAGCAGGCACTGGGCAAGGGAACGCCGAGCGGTAAGGAAGCTTCCTAAATATAACTTTTTAAAAACGTTCCTTTTCTATATGATAGACGAAGAGATCATTGAGGCGGTCTACAAGGCAGCTTTCGATTATGTTAATTCAGTCGTACCTCCCAAGATGATACAGGATCTGGAGATCTCGGTCTCTAAGGACGACGCGGATATTACTATCGACATCCAGCTTGTCACGTCACGCACGGCGGACGTCGACCAGCGCACGGTAGAAGAAGCTGTAAAGGTCGCATCAGAAAAAGCCGATGAGCTGATGGGCATTAAAGGATAAATGATCTGTTCGCCCACATGAATAGGGATGGAGTGGCCCCCTTAAAGACACTCCATCGGCTCTTCTTCACGATGAAGAAGCATGAAATGGCTTACGCAATCAACAACGGTCTTACCGTCCGGAAATGATGATGTCGGCCCTAAACGATATCACGACGTGTCAATGCCGGTTATATTTATGCGCTCTGCCATAACCCCCCCGGGTTACCCCACCTTAGTAGGCATACAATAAAAGAACTAAGTATATAAAAAGACTCTCTAACGAACTATAAACGATCTTTTTACTATTGTGATAAAAAAGCGGTTTTGATAAGAGTAAGTGCGGCGATTTAAGGCTCGCCGCAAGCCCATGTGCAATGTACTCAACCGTGTCTAACAACTATACCGTGTTCAACAACTCAACCGTGTCTAACAACTATACCGTGTTCAACAGGCTATACATTGTATTGGCAATTAACGATACGCGCTAAATCGTTATAAATCTGTTGCTAGTCTTATATGAAAAATCATTATAAATTAGTTTCATCGTTTAGATGAAAAATAAATTTTCATCTCTTTGAGGAAAACTAAATTTTCATCTCTTTGAGGAAAACTAAATAGCGTATCAGGGTAACCTATTATTGATGCAAAAAGAGGACATGCAAGAGGCAAAGCGGATCATCGTATGGCCCGTGTATCTTGACTTTTACCGGACGAGAAAAGAAGGCAGGCTGACGAAAAAGGAGCATTCTATAAAGTCGCCCAAGGTATCGGAGATAAAGCGTGCGGCCGAAAAGCTGGAGCTAAGCCCGGAGCTAGTGAATGATAAGGCACACCCGGCAAAGCCCATGGAAAAGACCGGCTACGTGACCATTAGTAATATCGGCCCTAAGTCGGTGTTACTGGATAAGATCGGCGCCGAAATAATAAAAATGAGGGGCAATAAACAGTAACTTTAGCCCCTACAATACTTTATAGACTTTAGCTATTGGCACGCCCTGTACGTTTGAAGTATAAACGAGCTTGAAGTGCTTTTCATCCACGCTCACGTTATAATATTCTTCGGCGTTAAAGTTGGTGATCAAATAGTCTGGCTTAAAAGACGGATCTGTTTTTCTCCATGATGCGTTCTGTGATCCTGGCGCATCCGGGTGTAAAAGTTTCATCATATACTCCCGGGATGACTGGTTCGTTACGCTGACCTGTATGAAAGTTGGTTGAAACCCATATAACTGATATGTCGCGTCTTGTGGCATTGTCATGACAAAAGCAGTAGTGCTTTTATTCCCTGCACTGTCCACGTATTGTTCCGCATTGTAGATACCTTCTCCCCACCATCCGAAGACTAGTGAGCGGTCGTCGTGGATCTGCTGATAGCCGCCGGAGAGGGAGTTATAATAATCCAGATAGTACGGGTGCACCGATGCAAGGCATATGATAAGATAGACGACCGTTGCTGCACAGAGTACCGGAAGCGCCGCTTTCTTTAGCATCATGGGCACGTCCAGTTTCGAGATCACCCCCGCTATCTCATGGAGCCCATACCCGATCAGTAGAGCCACTGCAGGATATATCATGATTATGTAGCGCATTCCGTCTTGCTTGAAGCTGGAAAAGCTGTAGGCGAACGGCACGATGAGCCATAGCAGGATCGCGTACTTGAAAACGTTCCTGGAACGAGCTGCCGCGTAGATGCCTATGGCCATCGGTATGAGCAGTAAAAGCGGCGTGGTCACCATGAAATAGACTATGTAATAATAGACGGGAGGCTGTGCGTCAGAGCCTAAAAAGAACTCTGCCGGGATATAGGTCCAGTGGTCCAATGTCTTACTTAAGTGATCTACCGTGCTAAACCAGGTCCAGGGCCATAGTAAAAATACCGTGAGCACGACGATCAGGCAGAAGCTTGCAAAGGCCCTTGGCGGGATATATGCCTTGATCAGCTCCAAAGCAGGGTTCTTCTGAGTATGTAGCTCTTTTTTAGCCTTTCCTTTTTCCATGTGTTTTGCTTTAGGCTTGTTTACCTTCAGGTATTCATGCCGGTGTATCAGGTATAAGATCGCCAGGATCGGTAATATTAGCAACCCGTTCAGCTTTACGTCGATGAGCAGGCCTAATGAGATTGCGGCCACAACATAATAGCGGGCACGGTTCTTCTTAAGGGCGAGCATGAACAGGTACATCGTCATCGTGAAGAAAAACGCGATCGGCGCGTCCAGCGCAGCGATCTGCGTGTGAGCGACGAAAACTGGTATAACGGCCAGCGTGAGCGCGGATATTGCCCCGATCTCTTTGTTAAAATACTCTTTACCGATCAGGTATGTGAGCAGGCAGGTGGCGACGCCCATGATAACGCTCATCAAGCGTGCGACGACATATCCATTATAATTCGTATCGCTGAAATTAAAAAGCCAGATCGCAATGCCATAAATATATTTACCGATCGGCGGGTGCTCATAGTTCATGGCCCATGCGCCGCTGTGAAAATTAAACTGAGTGATGGCGGTCACATAGCTGATGCCCGCTGTGACTGTAGTCGGCTCGTCCCAGGTAAGCCCGGCATCCATCAAGCCATACAGCCTGACGGCAAATGCTAGCAATACGATTGCGGCTATGATCAGGACGCTGATCTGTTTCTCTGTCAATGGTAACATTGATGATATATTTTGATTTGTTCTTATTTCCGGCTTGTTCGCCATAGGTCTTAGCTTATGCTGGAAAACATTTTAAAGTTTCTCAGGCCCTAAGTAAATAATAAATATTACATGGACGAGTCTTTACTGATGATAGACCTTCATACGCACACGATCTTCAGCGACGGGGAACTGCTGCCTAGCGAGCTGGTGCGGCGTGCAAAAGTACTCGGCTACCAGGCCATCGCCATCACCGACCACGCGGATCTTACAAACCTGGAGGCCCTTATCGAAGCAGGCAAGAAAGCGCGCTATCTCGAAGAGGGATACGAGATCAAGGTGCTGGCGGGCGTCGAGCTTACGCACGTGCCTCCAGGGATGATCGCAAAGCTAGCCGCGCGGGCTAAAGAGCTGGGCGCGGACATCGTGGTCGTCCACGGGGAAACGCCGGTAGAGCCGGTGGCACCGCTGACGAACCTGGCCGCTGTGGAATGTCCCGATGTCGATATTCTAGCGCATCCGGGCTTTATCACGGAGGAGGAAGCGAGGATCGCGGCATCCAACGGCATAAGGCTGGAGATCACGGCACGCCTGGGGCACAACATCACGAACGGGCATGTGGCGCATATCGCTAGATCGGCAGGCGCGAAGCTCGTTGTCGATACGGATACCCATGCGCCCGAGGATTTGATCACACGGGAAAGAGCGATTCAGATAGCGCGTGGTGCAGGGCTGTCTGCCCGGGAAGCGGAAGAAGCGCTGAAAAATTCGAAAGATTTATTATCTAGCATACTCAAAAATAGATAATGAAACTAAATACAAGACGGTCGCCTACCGCCAGTACAAAACCAACGCATAGCGTAGCTTATTAATAATTGCGTAAAGTTTTTATAGTATGAGGCGAGACTATTTATAGTTTTGGAAGTGACGATTTTTGAAGCGGCTTGGTAAAGTTTTACATTTATCGACTCATGGTAACCTCATTATTCGTTTGGAAGATGGCACACTTCCAAGAATGAACACGAAGGTAGTAACCACAAAAATGGAGAGGGTCGGCGCTGTTTATGATATATTCGGGCCCGAGGGCTCTCCATATGTTTCGGTTAGGCTGGATAAGCGAATGCCAGTATCAAAGGCAAAGGCGCTGATTAACGACCGTGTATATACGGCATAGAAGGTGTAAAGCGTGGCAGAGATAGAGAAAATTAAAGAAATAGAAAAGAAGGAAATTCAAAAAGAACCCGTACTCGAACATGTCAAGAAGGAGTCTGAAAAAGAGAAGGGGGAGACCGAAGAACGGATCGTCGAGTGTCCGGAATGCGGTTCGCGCCAGCTTGTCCACGACTACGAGCGCGCCGAGCTTGTCTGTAACGAGTGCGGCCTGGTCGTCGACGAGGATTTCATCGATATGGGCCCCGAATGGAGGGCTTTCGACCACGATCAGCGCATGAAGCGTTCTCGAGTGGGAGCGCCCATGACCTTCACGATCCACGATAAGGGACTTTCGACCATGATCGACTGGAGAAACAGGGATTCGTACGGCAAGTCCATCTCATCCAAGAATAGGGCTCAGCTATACAGGCTGAGGAAATGGCAGAGGCGTATAAGGGTATCCAATGCGACAGAGAGAAACCTGGCTTTTGCGCTGTCCGAGCTGGACCGTATGGCTTCCGCGCTGGGCTTACCGCGTAACATCAGGGAAACGTCAGCCGTCGTATACAGAAAGGCGGTCACGAAGAACCTGATCCGCGGCAGAAGCATCGAAGGTGTCGCAGCCGCAGCATTATATGCAGCCTGCAGACAGAACGGCGTGCCCAGGACCCTGGACGAGATCGCCGAAGTGTCGAGAGTGAGCCGCAAGGAAATCGGAAGGACATACCGGTTCATATCCCGTGAGCTAGGATTGAAGCTCATGCCGACGTCGCCCATCGACTACGTCCCCAGGTTCTGCTCGGGACTGGCCCTTAAGGGAGAAGTCCAGAGCCGTGCCGTCGAAATCCTGAGACAGGCGGCAGAGAAGGAGCTTACGAGCGGCAGAGGCCCGACGGGCGTCGCTGCGGCAGCCATCTACATATCCTCGATCCTGTGCGGCGAGCGCAGGACACAGAGAGAAGTGGCCAACGTGGCAGGCGTGACCGAGGTTACGATCCGTAACCGCTACAAGGAGCTCGCAGAGGAACTCGACATAGAGATCATCCTCTAATACGCTACGGGCAGCATCAGCTGCCCAAACACCTTTTTTTAGATCATAATAATAGCGATTTTTATATAATCCTCCAACATCCGGGTGTGTAAAAAGTATAGTCGCCACCATGGAGACACTGAGTGTACGAATTTTCACAAAGATCGGTTTAGTATATGCCTCCGGCGGCCGGGCGACTCTATATTAAACACAGAGGCACGGAGACACAGCTGACGTTATTGTAAAGCCTCCGGCGGCCGGGCGACTCTATATTATGTCATCTCTTTGAACCTCGAATTGAATAAATGCAAAAATGCCTGCATCATATAGCCGCCGGAGGCGTAACCATAAAATCAACTGTGCCTCTGTGTTTAATATATAATCCCAAACAAGCTCAAACAAAATGTAACACAGAGCCGCCGGAGGCTTATACTAAAACAAGTCTCAAGTTTTTTGTTGTACTGCCGTGGTTAGTTACTCGCTTTGTGTTTTTGCCTCGGTTCGTGTGGTTAAGTCTTCGGGTACGCTTTTAGGTAACGTAAAGTAGAATATGCTGCCTTTTCCGTCTTCGCTCTCGGCCCATATGTGGCCGCCGTGGCCTTCGATGATCTTTTTAGAGATGGCCAGCCCCAGTCCAGGGCCCTTATACTCATAGGAGAGCTTATATCCCGCATGGTAAAAGCCCGTGAATATCTTATCCAGGTCTCTTTTAGGAATGCCGATCCCCGTATCCTTTATTGATACTATGACGTCTCGATCCCTGTCTACAGCATCAACGAAGATCTGCCCGCCTGATGGCGTATACTTGATCGCGTTATTGATCAAGTTCAACAGCACCTGCTCTATCTTAGCCCGGTCAAGCGGCACAAGCGGCAGGCCCATGGGCACGTCCACGTGGACGTCGACGTGCTTGCTTTTTGCTATGAAGTCGACGCTATTCGCCACGTCGTTGACCAGCTCGTTGAGCGACGTGGGCATTCGGTCTATGGGATAATGTCTCGTCTCCAGCGTCGAGATGTCCGACATTTTGCTCACCATATCGGTGAGCTTGTCCACGCTCTCCTTAATTTTAATTAGCCGCTCTTTCTGCCCGTCATTCACCGGACCGAGCACGCCATCATATAACAGCTCAGCGAATCCCTTGATGACCGCCAGCGGGTTTCTCAGCTCATGAGAGATCAGTGTGAAGAACTCCATCTTCATGTTGTCAAGGTCTTTCAGCTTTTCATAGGAATCCTCGAGCTCCTTGAAGAGCCGTGCGTTGTCTATGATGATCGCGGCCTGGTCCGACAACGCCACGGCGCTCCGGACGTCGTCGCTGTCAAAATGTACGATCTCCTCGCTGCTGTAGAGCCACATGATGCCAAGTATTCTGTCCCTGGCGATGAGCGGCAACACTATGACAGATTTCATGTCCAGCAGCTCGACCACATGTTTTGCGATGTTCTTGAAATGAGGGGCATTCTCGATGAAAAGCGGCCTGCGCTCCTTCATCGCGATCCTGGATGCGATCAGGTCGCGCATATTAAACGTAAGCTTGCCGAACTTTGTCGCGACAGCTTCAGTGGCTTTTACTGAAATGATCCGCTCGTTAGAGGGGTCCATCAGGAAGATCACGCAATAGGGAAGCTTCGTGATGTGCGGCGCGCTCTCCACGATGCTCTGCATCGTTTCTTCAAGGTCGATGCTCTGGGTCATCCTTCTCTGTATCTCATAGACACGCTTCAATTCATCGTTGCGCTTCCGCATGCTATCCACAAGCCTTGCGTTATCGATGGCTTGCGCGGCCTGGCCCGACATGATCGTCGTCACCTCGATCGCCTGTGGTGAGAACGTGCGTGTCTTGCCCTTCGTGAATAAGAGTACGATGCCAGTGACCCGATCGCGATTCACGAGTGGCATACACAGGAACGACCGGATATGGCGCCGCTCGACGAATCTCGCCGGAAGGCTTTGGTCATTCGATGTGTCATGCACAATGCGCGCCTGCTTCGCGGCGATAGCTTCTTCTATGGCGCCGGCTGGCTTTATCGAATCTTTCTTGACCGTATTTTCGTCGAGGCCATACGCGCGCTCTCCGTGAAGCATGCCGGTATTCTCGTCAAGAAAAAAGATCTCGCAGGTGTCCGAGCCGGATGCATCTGCGGCATTTTGAGCAAAACAGTCTAATACTGTTTTCAATTCCAGGGTAGAAGAAAGCATGCCCGATGTCTTGAATAACAGCGAGAATTTTTTCGTTTGCGCATTAATATACTTCACATAGTTCGCATTGTTCACGGCAGCTCCGATCGTGTTCGCTATACTGGAGAACAGCCTGATGTCCTCCTGAGTGAAGCGCCTGTGTTTTTTAGATGCCAGGTCCATGACACCGAGCGCCCTGCCCTGGAACATGATGGGCACGAATATTACGGAAGCGGCGTTCCTGAAGATTCGCATCCCCGTCCCGTTTTCCGGGCATTTGGAAAAATCCTCGAAAGCGATGGGCTTTTTCTCAACGACTGCCGTCCCTCCTACACACTGGTTAGCTTTCATGCTTCCTGTCGGATACGGCTTCATCTGGCCGGCATAGGCGTACAGCGTGAGCATGTCAGGGCTATCGCCAAGTAAAAATATACACCCTATATCCATGTCTGTGACTTCGCATACTTTATGTATCGTGCGGTCCAGCATGACCTCCAGGTCGAGAGAGCTGTTCACAGTCGCGCTGATATAGTTGATAGCGGAAAGCTCTTCGTTGCGTTGCCTGACCTCTTTCTCGCTGACATTAACCACTCTTATCTGAGCCATTTGTTTTCCGCTGACCGTGAATGATCGCGCATTTATCTCTAGCAACAAAGGCTCCCCGTCCAGTAAGAATACCCCGGTATCGGATATTCCCGGCACGAGACCGCTGATCATAGCCTCAAGTCTTTGTCTTTCTTTTAACAAAAAGAAAGAGCTAAATTTTTTTCCTTTCATATCTTCCGGCTTATTTTTAAAGAGAGTTTCCGATTCGATATTCGAGTCGAGAACTGTTCCCAAGTCTAAGTCAAGGATAAAAACGGCGTCCGGCGAGTCTTTAAAAATTTGCCTGTACACGTCTTCATCGCAGGATGTATCATCGTCACCGGCGATGGCACAAAGGGCGGAGAACCGTCCGTCATCGCACTCGATAGGCATGATATTGATCGATATAGGGCGGGATTCTGCATTTTTCACCCGGCCGACGATGCAGCCGGAAGACATGCCAGGCCCCAGGCTATCCATGACGCCTTGAAAGTTCAGCCCTTCCACATCCATCAGCTCATTAAATAATGGGTTCCGGGTCATGTCAGCAACGCCGAGAATGGATCTCCCGGCTGCGTTCGCATATTCAAGCGCCCCGTCGGCGTTAAAATAGCATAATGGCTCGACTACATGATCGAATAAGCCCTTCAATGCCGGTATTGCCCCCTTCGATGTCTTCATCGGGATCTAGAAGTTATTATATAAATTATACATTATAAAACATCTTCGACGAGAATCCGGCCCTTATGCCTGGCTACCCATCATAATACAGGCAAAAACCCATTATGAAACTTCTCGAAAAATAGAAAAATGGGCAGCTATTGGCCGTTGTAGACGCCCATCTCGAAACCGTCGTCGACCTGATACACAGCGGCGGCGCAAACTGGGTTCTCGAATGTCAGGTCAAACATCTTTCTGGCCACATCGTCAGCCGAGGTCGCATCTATTACTAGCGGCGAAAAAACGGTCTTTTCATAGGTGGAGACCATCATGCACTCGCCATCGGCAAGGTGAAAGCCGCTAACGCTAAGCCCGTCCTTCGTCACGATGCCGAGGAAGGCCGCATCATCTTTAAGCACGACGGCGATCCTCGGCGTGCTCAGCGAGTCCTTTTCATAGTCCATAGCCAGCAGGCTCAAGGCGAGGGCGTCTCGCGCCGGATAGCCCATCGCGATCTTTTCATAGATGGTGTCCGTGTGCGACCCGTTGGTCACGACTGCGGCGTTACCGACGATCTTTACGCAGTTATAGGATATGTAAGGGCTCTTTTCCATGTCCTTCACATCCTTCGGCATAATTGCGACCGTGTTTTCGTTCAGCTTGATCGCATGGCGGTTAGGGAAAGAGCGCGACGATACGCGGTATCCTGCCCATAGCCTGCCGTTCATCTTTCCTGCGCAGACGAACCTTCCAACGTACATTTATTCACCCTTCTTGGCTGCTTCGGGCTCGGACTTGACATCCAGGCCGAAGTGCTCCGCGTTCAGGTCGGCCAGATGCTGTATCTTCTCGATCTCCTTGTCGCCGCCGGGCATCTTAAACAAGTGCGAAAAGCGCTTCTGCTTTTCCAGGTATTCCCTTACGGGCTTGCGGTCCTTGATCTTGTGGACGCTCGAGATCTCGCCGTTCTCGTATTCGAAGAGCGGGTACATGCCAGTCTCCACCGCCAGGCGAAGGACTTCGATGGACATGGCGCTGTCGACGCCCCAGCCGGGCGTGCACGTCGCATGTACCTGGATATACTTAGGGCCCTCGATGGAGAGCGCTTTTCTGACCTTCTTGGTGAAGTCCGCCGGATATCCTATGGAGGTAGTGGCCACGTACGGGATGCCGTGAGCGGCCATGATCGCGGGTATGTTCTTCTTTGGCCTGACATTCCCGTATGAAACCTTGCCTGACGGCGAAGTGGTCGTGGACGCATCATAGGGCGTCGAACCGCTGCGCTGTATGCCCGTGTTCATGTACGCTTCATTATCGTAGCAAAGATACAGGATATCGTGGCCGCGCTCCATGACGCCGGACAGGTTGCCGAACCCGATGTCGAAAGTCGCGCCGTCGCCGCCGATGGCAATGACCTTTGTGTCGCCTTTCTTGCCCATCACCCTGATGGCTGCCTCGATGCCCGCCGCGACCGGCGCGGCATTTTCGAACAGCGAATGGATCCAGGGCACCTTCCAGGAGCTCTCAGGCCACGGCGTGGATACGACTTCCATGCATCCGGTCGCCTCGGAGATGATGACATTGGGCCCCGTTACACGTAACAGCGTCTTTAGCGTGAGAGCGCAACCGCAGCCTGCGCAGGCCCGGTGGCCCGACGCGAATAGATCTTCAAGTGCCGCCATTTATATCCCCTCCGGTAAGATCTCGGTGTCAAGCTTCTGCCACTCGAACTCGGAGACATTTTCTCCCTTGAGCTTTCTGAAGCCTTTCTTCGCGATATTCTTCACATCGTCGATCGTGATATCCCTGCCGCCCATGCCGGCCACGAAGCCGAGCATCTCGGCACCGGACTTGTTGTAGAGGCCCGCTTTTACATCGGTGTAGAGCGCACCCTCCATTCCCATGGAGATATCCTTATCGATGACACAGACCACTTTCGCATCCTTGAGCGCATCCCTGAGCGCCTCGACCGGGAATGGCCTGTAAGCGCGCACCTTGACGATGCCCACCTTCATGCCGTCCCTGCGCATCTCGTCCACCGAGTCCTTCATGGTCCCTATGACAGAGCCCATGGCAATGAGTACGACTTCAGCGCCGTCCATCTGATATTCCTCGATGAGGCCTCCGTAGTATCGGCCGAACTTTTTGGAGAAGTCTTTTGCGACCTCCTCGATGACCGCCTTGGCGTTCATCTGGGCGTTGTGCACCATGAACCTGGCCTCCGTATAGGTCTCAGGCTGAGCCAGCGCGCCCATCGTGACCGGGTTCTTCGGGTCCAGGGCGTACACCGGCTTGTAGGGCGGAAGGAACTCATCCACCATCTTTTGGTCTAACACCTCGATCGGCTCATACGTGTGAGTGATGACAAAGCCGTCCATGTTTACCATGACCGGCAACATGATCCTGTGATCCTCGCCGATCTTGAAGGCCTGTACGATCAGGTCAGACGCCTCCTGGCAATCCTCTGCCCAGAGCTGGATCCAGCCGTTGTCACGCGCTGAGATCGCATCCTGGTGGTCGTTCCATATTGAAAGAGGTGCCGATACGGACCGGTTAGCCATTGCGATCACGCATGGCAGCCGCATTCCGGCGATTGCGAATAGCACTTCATACATGAGCACTGCGCCCTGGCTCGAGGTGGCGCTGAACGTGCGCGCACCCGCAGCCTGTGCGCCCAGTATGACAGACGCGGCCGAGAACTCGGATTCCGTTCTTATGTAGTCGCAATTCATCAGGTCGCCATCCGCGACCATCTGCGACAGGTCTTCGACGATGTGTGTCTGCGGGGTGATCGGGTACGCGGAGATCACTGCCGGCCTGCAAAGCTTTGCAGCCTCAGCGACCGCATGTGAGCCTTCTATGACTGCCATTTTCGCCATTTACTTCTCCTCCATTACCATTTCGATCGCGTCGACCGGGCATTCATAGGCACAGATGCCGCAGCCCTTGCAGTAGTCATAATTAACGCAAAATTTCTTTTTCTTCCCATCATGGGCGCACTCGAACGGGGCTCCGTCGGGACACGCATCCGCACATCGCTTGCAGCCTATGCATTTTTCATGGCTGATGACGGCCTTGAAAGTCCTCCAGCCGCCCGTGTGGTACCTCATCGTGGTGCCCGGCATGGCCACCACGCCGATCGTCAACTTTTCTTTCGCCATCACGATCACCTGCTCATCTGCTCGAAGGCTCGCTTGGCAGCGGCCACGTTTGTTTCTCCGATCTTTCCCGGGAATCTTGCCTTTATGGCCTTATTGATGGACTCGAGGCGTATGTTTCCGGTCGCACCTGCAAAAGCCCCTAGCAGCGCAGTGTTTACGATCGGCTTGCCGATGATCTCGATGGCCAGCGCAGTCGCGTCGATGGTCTTTACGGTCGCATGGGTGTTGATCTTCAGCGCAGACGGGTCTTTCTCCGTGTTGATGATGATAAGCCCGTCTTGCTTCATGCCGCTCGCCACGTCGACGCCTGGGATCAGTGAGGGATCCTGGACGATCACGTAGTCCGGCTCGTAGACCTGGCTCCTGAGCCGGATCTTCTTGTCCGATATCCGGGCGAACGCGGTGACTGGCGCTCCCCGTCTTTCCGTTCCGAAGTACGGGAAGGCCTGGCTCCACTTTCCGTCCTCGAACGCCGCGACGGCGATGAGTTCAGCTGCGGTGACAGAGCCTTGACCGCCGCGCCCATGTATCCGTATCTCCTTCAAATTACGTCCTCCAATGTATAATGTGTAGCATTCTTAACGATTTTACATGTACAATATCTGTCTATCTAAATAAGCCTTATGAGAGTAATCGACAATAGATCAGACATAATTATGTTATATTTACTATTATATATTATAATTGTTTAGCGTTATAACCCGGCCACACAGGACTAATTTTGAAATAATAAACGAAAAGATGCGACGAATTACGCATGTAGGTTTGAAGGTAGTTGAAATCGTCAAATGACGAATAAATTTGAGGGCTGTTTTGTTGATTCCATATGATATGGTAGGATGCGTATGCAAATTGAAGGTTTCAACGCACCAAAACGAAAAAAGCTCAGAACTTACGCATCACTTTTAGTATCCCATCGATAATGGCCTCAGGCTTGGGCGGGCACCCGGGTATCTTCACGTCCACGGGGATGATCTTCTCTACGGGGCCGGCGATCGAATAATTTTCTTCATCGATGAATACGCCACATGAGCACCCGCAGGCGCCCATTGCTATTACGCGCTTCGGCTCCGGCGTCTGGGCATACACGCGCTCCAGGAACGGCTTCGTGTGCAGCGGGACGCAGCCCGTAACTAAAAGGATGTCGGCAAACCTGGGCGAGGCTACCCACTTGACGCCGAGCCTCTCCAGATCGTATCGAGGGCCCATGCACGCAAGAAGCTCTATGTCGCAGCCGACGCATCCGCCGGCGTGCGCGTGATATATCCATGGCGATCTCTTTATCGGGCTGCTCATCAGATCCACTTCCTGGGGTGCGTGTCCCACTCTAAGCTGTATTTCCGCCGGCAGCTGCAGCATACGGTCAGGTACTTTTCCATGTCCTTCTCGATGACTGCGGCCGTCTCCGGCTGAAGGTTGGCCAGCGTCCTCTCTTTGACGACCTTTAAGTATTTCTCGGTGACGGGCATGACCTCGCCGCAAGCGCTGCACCTCTGCAGCTTCAGCGTCGTGTCTACGGTTGGCTTCTTCTCCTCGGAGCCGTGCGACAGGCTCACGCGCTGTGTGTACTTCGCGTACGCGTCCGGGTCGTGCTCTGCTGCCTTCTTTTCCTCGTCCGTCATTGGCGGTATGATGGGGTCTAAGGCGCGCTCCGGACATACGTCGGCACAGCGTCCGCAGAAGATGCACTGCAGGCTGTCGATAGAGATCGTCCTGCTTTCGCCGTCATCCTTTATGCTCGTGGCGCCGCTGGAGCAGCGCTCGTTACATGCGCCACAGCCAGTGCACAGGTCGGCGTCTCGCCTTGGCAGCCAGCGGAAATTATCCGCAGTGAAGCCATAGGTATCATGGACAGTCACGGGCTTTCTGAAGAAGTTCGAGGCCATCGAGGCATACGCGCTGAGCTTTCCGATGATACTCATAGTATATACACTCCCACGAATGCCCATCCGAATGCCAGGATCGATACTAGCGTGGAAATTCGGAACAGCCACTTCGTCGCCTGGTCGATCCGGAACCTGGCGAACAGCGAGTTCACGAACCCTAGGGTCAGGCCTGTGGCTATGATACCCAGCAGGAATACGATCCATGCGTATATTCCTGTCGATGGAATCCAGAGGAACAGGTCAGCGAACAATGCACACAAGACGAATGTCATGATGACTTTTGTAGTTTCCAGCACGCCGAGCAGCTTTCCGCTGTACTCCGTGGTGAGCCCGCCCACGATCTCCGACTCTGCCTCGGGGATGTCGAACGGCTTTATATGCAGCTTCACGAGGATCGCTATCAGCATCGCGAGCGCCGCCAGAGGATTAGCCAGCAGGTTAAAGCCCATCATCTGCCGGATCGATAGCGTATGATAGGTGAGTGCCAGGGCGAATGTGCTTATGATGAATGGTATCTCGTTCGCCAGCATGAGCTCCACCTCTCGGACGCTACCCATGGCCGCGAAGAGGGAAGCGCTCGATATGCCTCCCACGATAATGCATAATATCTCGAAGACGAGGAAATAGAACAGCACGACAAGGCTGAACGAATAGTCGAATGAGACCCCTGCTACCGGCACAAACAGTGTCGCGCCTATGGCGCATAGTAGCGCGAAGATAGGGCCGAGAATGAACAGCGGCGTCGCCGTATGCGGGATGATAGTCTGCTTGCTGAATAGCTTCAATATATCATATAGGGGCTGTAGTACCTTACTGCGGTTGATGTCGTGCCAGCGGGCGGGGAGCCATATCAGAGGACCCCGGCGTAGCTGCACGCGGGCTGTGATCTTTCGCAGCTTAAAGGCTATTAATATGCCTATGATGAACGCTATGACCGGGTTGAGCCACGTCAGGTCGAACACTGTCTATTCTCCCAGCGATCGCATATCTACGACGCTTTCCTTATGATCCTTAATGATGGTGACACGGTCTGTGCAGGAGAAGCACGGGTCGATGCTGCCCATGATGGCCGGCACGTCGCCCACCCAGCAGCCCGGTATCAGCCGCACCAGCACGTGAGCGGTCACGAAGGTGGGCACCCTGATACGGACAAAGTCGGGGGTGTTGGTGCCGTTGGAAGCGACGTGGTAGAGTAACTCACCACGGGGAGGCTCGGATTTCGCCATCGCCTCTGCACACGGGAGCTCGCTCACCTTTCCCATGATGTCCGGGGGAGCGGTCTTTATCTTATCGCAGCACTGCTCGATGATGCGCATCGACATGAGCGTTTCCCTCATCTTGACCTTCATCCTTGCCAGGGAATCGCCATCGTGCTCGGTGATGATATCCCAGTCCACGTCCTCGTAGGCCGCATAGGGCGAGTTCTTACGCACGTCGATCCCGATGCCGCTTGCCCTGACCGTGGGGCCGACGGCGCCCAGCTTGACGGCATTTTCCTGCGTGAGTACGCCCACGTTATGAAGCCGCTCGACCAATACATCATTTGAGAGACACTGGTCGAACAATTCCGGGACGGACTTTTCCATGATCTTGATCTTCGAGCTGATGAAATCAACCTGGCTGGCAGTAATATCCTTTCGTATGCCGCCGATCGTGATCAGGCCGTGGATGATCCGCTGGCCGGAGACGACCTCCAGGCTGTCCTGCATCTCCTCCCTTACGCGGATAGAGTGCATGAGCATGGTGCGGAACCCCGTCAGGTCGCCAATTAATCCGATCGCCATCAGGTGGCTCTGAATACGCTCCATCTCGCACAGCAGCGTCCTCGCGAGCCTCGCTTTCAAAGGCACGTCGATGGACCCGATCTCCTCCACCGTCTGGGCGAAGGTCAGCGCGTGATGGGCATTACATAGCCCGCAGATGCGCTCAGCCAGGAAGATATTCTTGTAATAGTCGCGGCGCTCCATCAGCTTGATGACGCTCCGGTGGTTGAACCCCAGCTTCAGGTCCGCATTCTTGACCACCTCGTCCTCCACGGACATCTTCAGGAAATTACTCTCGATGAACGCCGGGTGATAGGGCCCATACGGTATGGCCGTCACAGGCAGTGTAACGATATTCTCCTTGGGTGTCTTTACAGGAGCTACGTTAATATGCTCCGTCTCATGGCTGGGCTCGGGCTTTCCCATATACATGTCTTCCCAGTTCAGAGGCAGCCACAAATGAGTAGGGTTCGGGTGGCCCTGTACCTTTATTCCCAGGAACTCGATGAGCTCGCGCTCGGACCAGTCCGCCTGCGTGGTAATCGGCGTGATGGACTGTATGACCGGGTTCTCCCTGTCCAGGTAGGTCCGAAGGATCGTGTGTTTCCCTTTTTCCTGGTGGTCGAAGCCGAAGTAGTAGTTGATCTTTATGCCCTTGACACCCATATCTGCGCCGGAGACATAGATCAAACGGCCGCCTTTATCCAGCAGCTCGCTCACGTGCTCGCCGACGGTATCGGACTTTATCTCGCGGATGTCCAGTTTCAATGATGACTTACTTATCTTTCATCCCCCCGAATGGTGTCTTCGGCCCGTACATTTCCTCGGGGTTCAGGTACAGCTCGCTGGCCCCGCAGTTGAAATTCTCGTCCACGTTCCTGTACTCCGGGAACAGCGTGGGGATGATGACTGAGAAGAATATATAGAATGACACCAGCGATGCTAGCTCTGCAAACAGGAACAGCAGGATATAGCTGCTGCCCGCAAAGAGGGCTCCCATGACACTGGTCACGAGGATCAGTATCGCGATGACGAAATATGGCTTCATTTTTTATTGTGCCTCAATTTTTACGTTTTTCTCCAGCTTTTCTATTAGCCTGTCCACCGGCGCGGTCCGCATGTAGCGCATGCCGAAATCGTCCGGCTTAAGCCCGCACGAGACAGCCAGCAGCTCAGCCAGGTGTACGACGGGTATGTCGAAATTATAATCGTCTTTTTTACGAAGCGTTGCTATAGCCCGCTCGAACTGGTCGTAGCATCCCGAGCAGACGATCACGAGCGCGTCGACGTTAGTGCTCTGGATGGCGTCGAACTTTCTCTTGGCCCGGTCATAGGTGGCGAAATCCCTGTCCGCCAGGTTTGCCTGCAGGCCACAGCACATGCGCTCCAAACCATAAGGCACGATCTCCACGCCAAGCGCTTCGACGATCTCGGTGAAATACCGCACGAGGCGTCCGTCCTCGAATATGCGCATGTGGCATCCGGGATGTATCGCGACGCGAATGTTAAGCTTCTTTCCTTCTTTTCGTATGCGCTCGATACCTACGTCTTCGTACAATACTTCGAGCAGGTGGCGCACGCGTATGTTCGCGTCGAACTTCTTTCCGGCGGCCGCAAGGTACTCGTTCACTTCTGCGAGCGCTTTCGGGTCCTCACGCAGCAGCTTGTTCGCCTCGTACAGCGTGACGTAGCATCCGTTGCAGGACACCATCACGTCCCTGCCTTCCTGCTCTGCTTGCAATAAATTGTATGACGCCAGCGTCAGCCACACTCGCTTGTCAACGGATATCCACACGCCCGCCCTGGGGCAGCAGGTGGATTTCTCCAGATATGTCAAGTCTATGCCTAGCTTAGGCAGCGTCTTCATGATGGCCGACTCGGCCCACGGCATTTTCGCGGGCATCACGCAGCCCAGGAAATGCGCATACTTTGCCCCAGGGGCCATTTGATCGGTCATTTGAATTTAAACTCCATTTTATCCATGTCTAAGCCTACGTTCTTATCGACGCCCATCGCCTTGATGATCTTCTGGATGTCGTCCACCGCCTCATGGTAGCGGTGTGCCGTGGGAGGTATCGCGTCCAGGCCTGCCTTCTCCCTTGCTTCCATCGCCTCATCCGTGATCGGGTATAGCAGCCCGATCGAGAAATGCCTTATCAGTTGAGTTTTTACAGAGGCGGGCAGTGGTATCTTCACGGGCCGTCTCCACGGGTATAGCTCCTTCATTTACAGAGCCTCCTTACGATCTCCTTTCCTTCTTCCCTGCCCACGAGCTTAATGGCTTTGGCGGAGCAGACCTTGATGCATTCAGGGTCTCCGCCGCACATGTCGCACTTGACCATGCACTTCAAGCCCCTCCCCATCTGTGGTATCGAGATGGGGCACGCCCACATGCAAGCCTTGCAGCCGATGCAGCGCATCTTATCAATGGTCACGAAACCGGTGACATCATCCTTTTTAATCGCTTCCGCCGGACATGAGGCTTTGCACATCGGGTCCCTGCAATGCTGACAGTATACCCTAACGAACTCGCCATGGGGACCGTCGACGATCTTACACAGCGAGAGGTCATAATTATAGGTCTTATAATTCCTAAAAGAACACGCGGTCATGCACTGGCGGCACCCAGTGCAAAGATCCGGGTCGTGGACTATTACCTCAGTCATGATCTTCCCAGATATATTACACACTGTTTAACGTGTGAAGTCATATATTTTCTCATAACTGTACTAAACCTACTGATTTAAGGCACTCGGCTTAAGAATTCCCAAAAGGCACTACTATTTTTTATATAAGCCTTCGGCCGCCATAGGATTATACCAAAAATTTTTCGTGAATCTCCGCATTTTTGTGTCTTTGTTGTGAAAAATAGGTACTTCGGGAACTTAGTGCACTTGAAGAGTATCGAGGATGATGTCCCGGGCGCGAAGCACGTTGTCATAGCGGTTCAGCTCGATGATCATGCGATTACAGCACTTAAGCATGTTTAAGTCTAATATGCCGTCGCCAGGGCAAAGATGCGAGTCCTTATCGCCCTTGTTGTCGTTGACGTGGAGATAAGAAATATTCTTTAGCCTTAAAAATGACATGGGGTCGGGGCTGAGTATGGCGTGGCCGACATCGATCGTCACGTTACTGCCGCAGCGCTCCCTGAACAAGTCGAGTTCCTCGCTGGTGCCACATAGATAGGTTTTACGGAAGGGCATGTTCTCGATGGACAGGACGACGCCATTCTCTTTCGCGTAGTCCGAGGCCTCGCCTAGCACGGCCATGGCGAACTCCCTGCACATGTCCAGTATGAACGGGTCCGGCCTGTGTATGACGCCAGGGTGCGTGGTCACGAACCTTGCCTTGATACCGGCCGCCATGTCGATGGACTCCTTTAGCTGTTTCAGGGTCTCTTCGCGGATACCACGGTTCACGCTTGCCGGGTTCAGGTCGATCGTGGGCGAATGCATGTAGATTTCCATGCCGTTGCCACCCATGCCTTCTATGGTGCTCTTCCACAGGCCTGCCCGGGGCCACATGGGCCCTTCGCACAGGATCTCCAGCGCGTTAAAATCGTCCCGTCGCGCAATGTCCTCCCAACTCTCGGGAGGTTTCATAAAAACGGAGAGCGTCGAAAAGCCCAGCTTAATATCATCATGCATTATTTACATGTTGACCTACAAGGCTAAAACGTTGTTGCCGCTTTAGATGTCCGCCTGCTTGCACGGGCAAAAGTTGCATATCGAATAGGGTAAGTCTTTTTCTTTCTCGCGGATCGGGCAATAGTACATGCCTTCTCTCTTCTCGACCTTGAAGCCGCCCGGGAACGGCATGCCGACCGGATGGCCTGGCTCCTCCAGGACGAACATGGCAAAGCAATTAACGATGAAATAGAATAGTCCGTGCTCCGGGTCGTGCTCGTCGATGAAGCTATGAGCCTCCGGATCTCTTCTCCTCGTTTCCGTAGCATCACAATAGTCAAGATAGAGCTGTTTTTCATTTATCTCGTCTTTTAGATCCGTGAACGCGCCGGAATCGTTCATCCCGATCAGCCGGTAATATCGCTTAAAAAATTGTTCTATGAAATACGGGGTTATCTTCTCTTTATAGGGGGATGGCAGACCGTTGATCTCCCTGGCCAGCCCGGCGCTGATCCGCTGGAGATCCACAATAGAGTATTTTTGCGCTTCAAGTGCCAGGGCCTCGCCCAATGCGCCTTTTTTATCGATCTTTTTAAGCAGCCCGAAGACCTGCGAATATTCATCTGCCTGTATCCCATCCGGCAAATTCATCCCTCTATTGATTTTTACTCATATTATCCCACAGCCCATATATACCTGTCCTTAAAAGCACGCATTACGCCCAAGCGCTCCAATCACCTATACGCCAGCCGGTGTTCGCCTGATTTACGGATTAATGATTTTATCAAGCACAAATAAACGTTAAATGGGCGTGCGTAAATGAAACGAGAGATATTCCTGGTATCCATGGTCATCATATCCGCCATTCTGGCCGGGTGCACTGGCAGCGGGCAAAGCGACGTATCACAGAATAGCGTGTCGCAAGACGTTGCGGCTGCAAACGACACGACGACACAATATATTAATGAATATCAGCAGGGGCTGCTACACCATTCTACAGCCAAGGACAGCTTCGACATCGCGACAGATCTCTGGGACCAGGGTAACTATTCGGACGCGGTAGACAGCTATATGGACGCGGAGCAGGAGTACGGGCTGGCTTCCGGCCATTATAAAAATATGGCGCAATACGCAACGAACCAGTCTGACCGCGATTTCGCGGACGATATCAGCCAGAGCACGTACGTGCTGAGCCTGGCATCGGCGAATTTTGCGAACGCTGCCGGCGAGAACAATAACTCTTCTATTGCCTACATGTACTTCCAAAAAGGCCGTGACCTGATGAACCAGAGCGACAACCTGATGAACAGGTCCCTGGACCTGATGCCGTCATGGCTAGATGGCGTCAGCTAAAGCCATGAATTTGTTAATGAAAAAAGAAAGAAGAAAGTGGAGAATTCTCCACTTACGGGATTATGTATTTGCCGATGAGGCGGATGGACTTGTTCTTGTCCGCGCCGATCGGGGAGCCTGCGACAATCTGGGTGACACCCATCTTCTCGAGGTCTGCGATCTTGGCGTTCATCTCGGCCGGAGTGCCGTAGATGGAGAACGCGTCGATCATTGCGTCGTTGACTGCGCCGAAGGCCGTCTTGAAGTCGCCCGTTGCGAGGCCGCCCTTGATGGTGTTGACTGCGTTGAGGTCAAGGCCGTGTCTCTGGAGGACTGGTACAGGTGCGCCTGCCGCGATGAATGCGACGACTGGCCTGACTGCGCTCTTTGCCTTCTTGCTGTCGTTGTCGATTGAGAACGAGGTGTACGCTGCGATGTCGAACTTCTTCTCGCCGGCTGCCTTCTTGATGATTGGCACTGCGAATGCGAAGTCCTTCGGGTTGGATGCGTTGATCAATGCGCCGTCGCCGATCTTGCCGGCGGTCTCGAGCATCTTCTCGCCCTGTGCGCCTATGTATACTGGGATTGCCTTCTGCTTGGGCTTGTATGCCAGTGCTGCGCCTGCGAACTTGAAGACCTTGTTGTCCGGGGTGCTGACCGGTGTGCCAGCCCAGAGGCCTCTGATGATGCCGACTGCCTCAGATAACCTTGCGACCGGGGTTTCCATTGGGATACCGATCTTTGGCAGCGTGCTTAAGTCGCCGGGGCCGATGCCCAGTGTTGCTCTGCCGTTTGAGATCTCATCGATCGTGCAGATAGCGGATGCCGTGACTGCGGGGCTCTGCGTAAATGCGTTGGTGATGCCCGGGCCCATCTTGATCCTCGAGGTGTTCGCTGCAATGAGCGCTAACATCTCGAAGACGTTACGGTTGTTATAGTGGTCCGTGATCCATAAATAGTTTAATCCATTGTCTTCTGCAAACTTACAATAGTTTATTATTGTTGGTACAGTTTCGTTTGGAACAAATTCAATACCGAAAGTGGCCATAAATTATACCTCCTCTAAATATCCCGCTTTTCTGTAGATTTATATAGACATATGCTATACAAGCGAATGCTAAGATACAGCAAACTCGGGAAGCACTTATGCTTTAATACCTTGTATAAAACTACTTGCTTAAAAGAATATCGGTTTTTTAAATGAAAATACAAAATAAGTTTTAATCGCTTAAAGAATGGTTAACTGATATTCGCATTTTTTTACATTTATCGTATGTGGTTTTTGGCGTGCGCGGGAAAAAGTTATATATAGCTTTATTACGGGCTGCCTCATTTGAAGTCTTTCATCAGGGTCGGGCCGGAGCTGGCGCCTATCCTTGATGCGCCTGATTCTATGAGTTTTTTAGCTCCCTCGAACGTACGTATGCCGCCTGAGGCCTTTATTTTTATGCCGGGCACTTTCTTCCTGAGTAGTTCTATGTCTTCCACTGTTGCGCCCCCGGTGCCGTATCCGGTGGAGGTCTTGACAAAAGAAGCGCCCGCATCCCTGGCCAGCGTGCCTGCGAGGACCTTTTGCTCGTCGCTCAGGTAACAGGCCTCTATGATGATCTTGACGGCCGCATCCCCCGCCGCATCAACCAGGTCGTCCAGCTCGGCTTGCACCTGTGCGGCCCGCCCGGAGAGCAGGAAGCCTATGTTGATGACGGCATCGATCTCGTCCGCGCCGCTCGCGACTGCCTCTTTCGTTTCGAACGCCTTTGCACGTGAAGTCAACGCGCCAAATGGAAAGCCTACTACACTGCACGTTTTGATGTCCGTGTCACGCAAACGCTGCCTCACCATAGGGACCCAGCAGGAAGACACGCAGGCAGAAGCGAATTCGTACTCAATCGCCTCGGTGCATAGTCTTTCGATGTCCCGCTCCGTTGCGTCCGGCCTCACGTTAGTGTGATCGATGAACTTTGCGAACTCTTGAGCGTACATGAGTGTCTCATAGGAAGCCATACGATAAAATACTATTTTTAAGGAGGTCGCAGGCATCGATCAGGCCATACTTCAATCACGAAATAAAAAGTTATTCCTGGTTATCGATGGGCGCATGACCTTCAGGATTGAAATTCGGGTCTATCTCGATGGCCTTCGACATGCATCGTGCAGCCTCTTCATTATTCCCGATGATACCGGAAAAAACGCCCTTATGATACCACGCTTCCGCATACTGCGGGCTGATCTCGATCGCTTTGTCGAAGCACCCGATAGCCGGCTCATAGTTTTCCATCCGCCCCAACAGCACGCCTTTCATGAACCACGCCACATGGCTCCTCGGCTCGATCGACGTCGTCCTATCGTAGCTCTCCAGCGCTTCCGTCATTCTGCCCTGGATCTCCATCACACAGCCCCTGTAGAACCATGCGTCCCTGTAATCGGGACGATATTCAATCGCGCGATCGAGCGCCGCAAGCGCATCGTCGTATTTCCCCTCGCGCACATACAGCATGCCTTTACCGTACCACGCCTCCGCGATGCCCGGGTTTAGCTGAATGGCCCTGTCGAAGCTGTCCGCCGCGCCCACGTAGTTGCCCATGAGCGCCAGCGACTCGCCTTTGGCGAACCATGCGCCTGAGTGATCCGGGCTGACGTCGATGGCACGGTTAAAGGACTTTAGCGATGAATCCAGCATGCCGGTCCACGTCTGGTATGAGCCAAGGGTATACCACATGTCTGCGTTGTTTGGCTCCAGTGCAAGCGCCTCTTCCATACAAGCGATCGCTTGGGAGCTGTCGCCGGTTCGCGCGAAAGCTTTCGCGCAACCATACCAGGCCTGTATGTTACCCTGGTCGAGCTTTAGAGACTGAAGACAGGCCTGCGCCTCATCCTCGTACATGGCCAGCGATCGAAATAATAAGCTTTTATTATACCAGTACTTCCCGTTGCCGGGATCCGTGGCGATGGCCTTCTCGAAACAGCCGAACGCCTCGTCATAATGTTTCGATTCCATTAACGCAAGCGCCTTGCAGTTATATGCCTCTCCGCAGGCCGCATCGAGCCTGATGGCCTCATTGAACATGATCAGGGATTCGCTGAACTTTCCATCGATCACCAGCTCCAGCCCGCACTTCAGGGCTGCAGCTATGCGTAACTGCCGGTCGTCGTCCCCCATCGCCATCGTTTTCTCGTCAGCCATGTGTCTCCCCGCGCTTCATGTGATAATGAGTACGCAGTATTATAGCCTTTCCTAAACCCGGTGGAAAATCGAAAACTTTATCGGCGTTTGAAGTGTTATCATAGCTTTCGGGGTCATTAATATGAAGAATTTGATATCTCTATCGATATTTATGGCAATATGTGCCGTAATAGTATTGAGCGCAGCACCCGCAATGGCGGGCTCTGCGGCGTATATAAACCCGAACAGCATTGACGGCCACGATAATCCCTTAGCGGGAGGCGCCTCGGTAGTCTTCGCACCCGGACACGTGAGCTTAGTCTCGGCCACGATGGCTGACACATCGATCGTCTTCGTGAATGGCAAGGCATCGTACATGCTGACAGGGACCATCGATAGCCCGGTCAAGAATGACCAGGTCCAGCAGCAGTTAGACTTCATGTATGACATCATACAGTAAACCGTCGACCCGTTTAATATTTTTTTAAAATGTCCAAAAGAACGACTTTTTTATTATAAAGATCAGGAATTCTATCCCGCCCGACAACTCAGGAACCTCGTGTAACAATAAGGGTTATATTCTTCAATGGTGATTATTGTTAATTCGAGGGTGTCTATATGACCGAATATATTTACATCGACGGCAAGTTCTACACGAAGGAGAATGCCAAGATCTCTGTCTACGATCACGGTCTTTTATACGGTGACGGCGTTTTCGAGGGCATAAGGGCGTACAATGGCAGGATTTTCAGGCTGGACGAGCATATCGACAGGATGTACGATGGCGCTAAGGCGATCATGCTGGAGCCGCCTGTCTCCAAAGCGCAGATGAAGGAGATCATCAAGGAGACGCTGAGAAAGAATAACCTGAAAGACGCCTATATCAGGCCGATCATCACGAGAGGCAAAGGCAATCTGGGGCTGGACCCGAATAAATGCCCGAAGCCCACCATCATATGTATCGCCGAGACCTGGGGCGCCATGTATGGCGACCTGTACGAAAAGGGCCTGACAGCGGTCACGGTCAGCATTCGCAGGAACGCACCAGAGGCGCTTCCCACCAACATCAAGTCGCTTAATTATTTGAACAATATCCTCGCCAAGATCGAGGCCAACATAAAAGGCGGCGACGAGGCGATCATCTTCGACGTGCGCGGCAACCTGGCGGAAGGGTCGGGCGACAACATATTCCTGGTGAAAAAGGGAATCATATACACGCCATTCACGCAGATCAACTTGAACGGGGTCACCAGGGGCGCAGTAGTCGACCTGTCCGCAAAGCTAAAGATACAGATTGTCGAGGCTTACCTGGGCTACTTTGACCTCTACACCGCGGACGAAGTATTCGTCACGGGCACTGCCGCTGAGATCGGGCCCATAACGAACATCGATGGCCGTATCATAGGCACCGGTAAGCCCGGGCCCGTTACGAAGAAGCTCATGAAAGCATATACCGAGCTTACCAGGAAAACTGGCACGCCCATAAACAAGTGAGCGCCGTCCAGTTTCTCTTTTTTTATTATGCTGTCATGGCTTGCTTAGAACAGTTAGATGTTTGTCGGTAAGCGCTATACGTAAGAAAAAAACGGCCATATCTTAATACAGACGCTTGATTTACAACGATATGGGTCTATGCCGCTAAATATTTGACATATGTTTGACTTCTCGCGTGTATAATTCATTTTTGCCAGACAGGATAATTCTAAAGCCATAGACTCCCAAATAGACCGGAAGTGGTGTGCCAGTACGATATGATCGAAGGTAAAAGGATTACATGTTGCTTCCCTCCATTCCCTTTAGCTTCGAAAGTCATGACATCTCTAAACAGTTGGATCATACATATAAGCCAATAATGCGTCACGTCACACCACCACCGTTCTTTAAACACTAATTTTTAAAAAAATACAAAGGTTTTATATTTTCTACAAGCGTAAAAGCCTTGTACGATAGCCGCTTAGAGAATGGAAGACCACGATGATTGAACTTCTAGCGCTGACACCTGTCTTATTGCCCATGCTCGGCGCCGTGATCACACTTTACCTCGTCAAGTACCCGGAGAAACTACAGGAGACATTCCTCGTCGCATTTTCGGCATTCCTTTTCATTTTTAACGTGTCGTATTTTATCCTGTTGATGAACGGCATAACGAAGCCTCTGGCATACGGGCCGATACTGCTGGATGCGCCGGGTATGTTCATTTGCTGTCTTATAACGTTCATCGGCACGCTTGTCATTTTCTACTCGTTTGTCTATAAGGATGAAAAGCACTACGATAAGACATATTTTATCGCTTACCTGCTGCTCATCGGTATGATGAGCGGCCTGGCGAACACCTATAACGTGATCGTCATGCTCGTGTTCCTGGAAGCGGCGACAGTGATCAGTGCCGTTTTAATTTTATTCGGCAGGACGAAGCGTGCCATCAAGGCGACTAACATGTACCTGGCGATCAGCATCATCGAGGTCATTCTCGTGGTCACTGGCGCCTTTATCCTGTATAATGATAGCCATACGCTGGATCTTCATTTACTTAATCCGGCGAGCGTCAGCGACAATGATAAAATGCTTCTTGCAATGCTGTTCTTCTTCGGCTTCGGCACGAAGGCAGGCTTGCTGCCGCTTGGCATCGTATGGCTTCCTTCCGCACATTCCGAGGCGCCGCCGCCTATCAGCGCCACCATGTCGGGCATCCTGATAAAGGCGAGCGTCGTTGCCATGATCAAGGCGATATACCCGTTCTACATGATGTCGGGTTTCGAAACGATCTTCATCATCATAGTAGTATTTGGTATACTCAACATGCTCATCGGCGTGATCATGGCGTTGCTGCAGGAAGATCTTAAGCGGCTGCTTGCGTACCACAGCGTCAGCCAGATGGGCTACATCATACTGGGATTCGGGCTGGCGACGCCCCTGGGCATCTATGGCGCGATGTTCCACATCATGAACCACATGCTCTTCAAGGGCTGCTTATTTTTGATCACAGGCGCATTGATATTCAGTATCAATACGCGGCAGATCCATAAGATGGGCGGCCTGATCAAGCAAATGCCCTTGACGGCCATTTGTTTCCTCATAGCCTCGCTATCCATGGCGGGCGTACCGCTATTAAACGGCTACGTGAGCAAAGAGCTGATCTACGAGGGCTCGATCCAGGCCGGGTACCCGGTCCTCATCAACATCCCGGGAATGAACCTCACGATCTTCGGCATTATAGGCTGGATCACAAGCGGGCTGACGTTCATATGTCTTATACATGCCTTCTACGTGATATTCCTGGGAAAACCTAAGGACGAGCATAAGGACGTGAAGGACCCGCCGCTCTATATGATGGTCCCGATACTACTCATGGCCACGCTATGTATCGTCGTAGGCCTGTTCCCCGGGCTTGCCTCCGGGGCAGTCCAGTTCGGCGCAGCCGTGTTATATGGTATAAGGATATGAAGGAATGTGACAAATATGCAGGATGAATGGCTTGCACGGCTTCAAACGGACCTTTCGCATAGATTTCACGACAAGGGCCTGGACCAGATCGTCTTTGTAGGAGTCGGGAACCGCATGAGGGGAGATGATGGTATAGGGCCCGTGCTCATTGACATGCTAAAAGGCCAGGTCTCTCACGCAATCGACGGGGGATTTACCCCTGAGAATTATACGAGCGCTATCAAGCGTCTTAAGCCCGAGGCGATAGTTTTTATCGATGCCGTAGAATTCGACGACAATCCGCCCGGATATGCCAGGACGCTCGAAATAGAAGACGTGGAGAAAAGACGCATTTCAGTCCATAATTTATCGCTGGACGTGATCATGGGCTATCTGAAAGAGGAGACTGGCGCAGACGTGTTCATGATAGGCGTACAGCCGAAGGTCATTGCCGACAGGGAAGAACTGTCAGAAGGGCTCGAATTATCGCTACAATTGCTCGCCGGGACGATCATGGATGTTTTAAAAATATATCGGCCCGGAACATGACATGCATAATGAAAAATATCTTGTTTTAATATAATTGATGGGGCTATCGGACTTCAAAGCCCGAATATCCCTGTTCTTCGATATCCTTGACCATTACGTCCCGCACCTGCGATGATCTCGGCCCCTGCCGGACCATCTCGAGGAGCTTTTCTACCTGGTGGCTTTCACCCTCAAGAACAGCATGTACTTTACCGTCGTCTATGTTTTCCACATAGCCTTTGACGCCAAGCATTATGGCATTGCGGCGCGTGAAAGCCCTGAAGCCCACCATCTGGACGCGACCGGACACCACTACATCTATCGCATTCATCACGGCCTCTAAAAAAAGAGTAGGGCTAATAGCCCTATCACGGCGGAGTAAGTTTCCACGGGTTATAGTTGCCGATACCCAGTGTCTTATTGGTCTTATCCATCGACTTCATCTTGTCTTTCTCGATGCCCGTCATCGCCCTTATGCAGTCGATGTTCTCCGGTATGACATCCGACTCCTGGTGGATACCCTGGAAAAGGTTTACTTCTCCCTCATTGTCTATGGTCACGGACTCTTCCCAGACACAGTTCTCCATCATGTCGTTCCTGGGCCTTCCAAGCTCCCTGCCAAGCTCCATCGCGTCGCCGGTGGACTTGATGCCGTACCATGACGGTATGAGGAACAGCCTGGGCCATTTCTTCAGCGCACTTATCACGTCTTCCCTGGAAGCGCCTGCCTTCACGTTCATATTCACGAAGTGCATGTGCATGAGCGTGGTGGGCACCTTCATGGCTGACGTGTCGATCTTGAGGTTGTGCAATACAGTTTGCACGTCCGGGCCGTGATGCGACGGTAATTTTATGGGGTCGGGCACGATCGCGTTTATCGGTCCCCGCTTGATATCATCCGGGTCTCCTCCTCTGCGCACGAGCACGGCACGTACTTTCTTGACGCCCAGCGCGGAATCCACGGCATATATCAGCCTGCACAGGCCGGTCGTGTTGCAGGATACGACGCGTACGAACTGTTTACCTACCGCTTCATCGTAGTTGGCCGCCGCATTAAAAGACGTCCCTGCGACTTCGTGCTCCTCGCCGCCCTGGAAGATCGCCTTTTTGTTCAGCTGCTGGTAGATCTTCTTGTTCTCCTCGCCGATGCCCTCAGGCGCGCAGTCCACGACGATATCCGCCTTTTTTATCATATCGATGTTCGATCCTGCGATCGATATGTCGGCGGCCTTGAACTTTGACTCCGCCTTTGCGGGATCGACAGCGTAAATAGGATAGCCTTTCTTGTTTGCCACAT
Source organism: uncultured Methanocellaceae archaeon (assembly GCA_963780665.1). Lineage (GTDB taxonomy): Archaea > Halobacteriota > Methanocellia > Methanocellales > Methanocellaceae > Methanocella. Next base: position 353,077 of record CAWACJ010000005.1, read on the forward strand.
ATGCCTCGTAGTCGGGCTTGGTCTTCGCGATGCCGATAAGCGTCATATCGTCCTGTCGCATCAACGCATCTGCGACTCTCTTGCCTATGGTCCCATAACCATTCAGGGCAACTTTGATCTTGTCCGCCATTTCAAATTCCTCTTAATATTATAATTTGCACGTAGCATATTATATGTTGCGAAAAAAAGTATAACTTCTTCCTACTCTACAATAAAAAACGCCAATAAACAAAGAGGCATATAACATGCCGTTTGTTAAAGTATTATTAGGGAGATTTGTAAGCGTATGAAGATTAAAAAGCTTAGAGGTCTAAGCTTTTTAAAGGTGCGACGACGTTTCTCGAGATATTCACGAACAACATGAAGGCCACAAAGACTTAATTTATGTAAAGCCTCCCGCGGCTAGATACTTCATTTTTGGACGTGTTTGGGACTCATGGCTAACCACGGAGAACACGGAGAGCACAGAGTGTTTATGGTTACGCCTCCGGCGGCTAGGTGATCTAGTTTCTCAGCTTCCGAATCAAAAGTCCAATATATTCTCCAAAAAATAGTCGCCCGGCCGCCGGAGGCTGTACAGTAACGTCTCTGTGCTCTTTGTGCCTCCGTGGTTAGCAATGAGTCGCCCGGCCGCCGGAGGCTTATGACTCGGCCAGTTTTTTCAAGGCCTGTTCGTCGATGCTGCCCCTGACGGAGGTCAGGATCCCGAACTTGCATATCGCACCTTTATAAATACCGATGTTCAGCCCGAAGAACGTCGGACGCCCCTCGTTGTCCTCGCCAAGGTAAAGAGCGTTTTCACCCTGCTCCGCGCGGCCCTGTACGAACGGGTTGGGGTTCTTGTAATACACATAGTCTCCCACTTCCAGTTTGTCCACATCGCCCAGGCTATACTCATTGCCTTCCTGGATCTCAAGACTTTTATCTTCTTTCCATTCCTTCCCACCGGGCTGTGTATGGAGCTCCCAGCCCTTGACGATCAGGTTATAGAAATGTTTGTTGAATTTATCGTCGCCGATGGTATCCAGCTTCGACTTGAGCACGATCAGGTTTATGGCCGCGGCGCAGTCGATCTTATAATATCCTCCGTTTTGGTCGAACACGTCGCGGATAGCCTGCGCCTCGTCGATACCTGCCTTGACTTTCCAGTACTGGCGGCCGTTCATGTAGAGCTCATCCCAGTATTTCGGGCTATAGATCTGATGTTCCATGGACCTCCCGAATCCGATATGGTGGCCCTGAGCCTTCTTGTTCATGGAAAGGGCGTTGTCCAATATCGCGTCCCTGTATTTTGAGACGTATTTGTCCGCGCTATGATCGTTCGTCGTCGCATGATCCGTGTCCCCGGCCATCGCCGGCGCCGATACGCTCAATAGAAGGGCGACCAGCCCGATAACTGCCATGATCTTCCGCATTACCATCCATCGCACCAATCAATGCCACATTGACCGGGTTTAAATAATTAATTAAAATAGTAAATGTTCAACTTCAAGTCTAAGAATAAAGTTATGCTTAAACATGCAATTTAAGGGTGAATCAAAGGCCATCGACTTAAAACTTTAACTATTAATTTGTGGGAGATTATAGTAAATATGAATTGCCCAGGTTAAACTTTGAGGTAAATTACGTTATATTACGTACGATCTTTATTACAATTTTTACCACTTGCGCTGCGGCGCCCTCGCTATGCTTATGACAAGTTCAGTATAACGGTTCATAGGCTGTAAAACGATTTATACCGGCATCGCCTTACCATATTCTGGTAACATGGCCAACCTCAAGATGCTTATCTACGATGTAGCCACGATCGTTTACATTGTCATAGCCGTTGCGATCTTCGTGCCATGGATACTATTATCACTGAGCCGCTATAATACGGAATTTTTATTCATTTCGGATACGATATACCAGTTTTTTTCCTTCTTCTGCCACCAGCTCCCATACCGATCGCTGTTCTTTGACGATATCAAGATGCCAGTCTGCGCTCGCTGTGCCTCGATCTATATCGCCACGGCGCTAGGCCTGGTCTTTTTCCGGCTGAAAGGCTATGGCAAGCGAGAGTTCAAGATGAACTGGCTGCTCTTCGCGCTGTTATTCGTCCCTACGGCGCTTGATGGCTTCACGCAGCTATTCGGCTGGCGCGAAAGTACGAACCTGCTGAGGCTCGCCACAGGCTTCCCCTACGGCATCGGATACGCCTACGGCATCGCCTGGGCCCTTCCTTTTATGTATGCCCTGATTGAGTTGATCGGCGTCTGCCTGAAGGGCGACACGAAAGGCGTGAATAGCGTCGTTAAACGGCTCATAGCGATGGTGTGGCCGCCGATATAAAAATGAATTAACAATGACTTCTACAAAGCGGGTTAAATAATATAAAAAAAGGGGAGTTCGTATGCACACTACTTAGTTTCTTTAGCTAAGTGTGCTTCCGCGAGCTGTTTCTTTTCCCTTTCTTTCCGCTCTTCTTCTTCCATTTCGAAGATCTCCTGCATGTACGGCAGCGTGAACAGCGCGCTTGCAAAGCCGAAGATGGCGCCGGTGATGATGCGCAAGCCATTATTGCTCAACGTGGACCAGACGAGACCGTTAGCGTCGAAGCCCCTCGGGATCGGCACGCCGAATAATTGCGCAAAGCCGTCGATGGCCATCGGGATGCATAATATGATGTACAGCTTGATATCCCAGGGTTTCAGCCTGTTTCGCAGGAAATAGAAAAGAATGCAGCCTGCGAGGAATGTAGTGTATATGGCAAAGCACCGCGAGCAGACCGCCATCTCGTGACCGAAGATGAACAGTGAACGTTCAGGCAGCTGATGGCACGTCGCGTGATACGCGAACATGATGGAGTTGGCGATCGATACCAGGATCGGCGAGCCGGTCGACATGAAATACGGAGCCAGCAGGATCGGCAAAATAAAGATGACAATTGCTACATTCACCAGCGCCAGCCAGTGTTTTACCACGAATCTCGCAAATATTAACAGGTATTTATCGACATTGCTCATTAGGATCAAAGGTTAAAGATGCATCCTTACTTAAATCCTTAATGCTCCTGTCGGCCCTACAGGCGCATTCAAGTAATTTTTTGCAAGTCGTCTTTTGCCAGCTGTGGCACTATGATCTTGAAATATTGCGTGAGCAGTACCAGGACAATGGCGCCGATGAAGATCCCTGCGATGCCAAAGACGATCGGGCCGAGGATGTATGCGAACATCAGCAGCCCGGTATTGACCTGGCTGCGAGCCATCATGGGGCCTATGAAAAAGCCGGGTAGCACCTGGAGTAAGAGTAACACGACCAGAACCATCAGTACAAAATAACCCAGGTTCGCTATTAGCGTTCCCGCCATGAGCGCCTGTATCAGGATGTAAATGAACATGGGTACCGTGATGACGAACATGCCGACCAATGGCAGTAATGCCGAAACCCCACAGAGAATGCCTAACAGGATGGGAGATGGTATGCTGAGCGTCGGATCGGGCGAAAAGGTGTTCAATATGGTAAATAAAAAGACAGCGAGGAATGCAAAGAACACGATGCTCAGAATATTACCGAAAAAGATCTTCTGAAGGTCGTTATCTACTGCTTTCATGTATCTCACGAGCAGCCCGTCTCGTTCCTGGACTAGGGCCGGGAACGTAGACTTGAACCAGATTATCAGCGTGTTGTCTTCCCGTAACATGTAGAACGCGATAATGATCATTAAGAATACTTTAAAGGTCAGGTTGATGATAGTCATGCCCGTGGAGTACAGGATGCCCTGGATGCCTGCAATGGAGCCTGAGTAGCCGGATAGGGTCTGATACCAGCTCTGCGACACGATGCTGCTGAAATTACCCGACTTGATGTCATTTATCGATATGGTATGCTGAATGTTGGACACTACAACGCTCATATTAGCCAGAGGCCCTTCCTGTAGCGATTGAAGACCGACGCTCTGGGCGACCCCGTTAAACTGTGCCACGGCCAGGAGCAGCGTATAAGCCACTATGATAAGGATCGGCAATACCAGCAAAAACATGCACGTAGTGACCAGTAAAGTCTCGTTCTTGATGTAAGGCTTGAGCTTTAGCTTTAGAGGACGAGTAGCGTAATACAGGAAAATCGCGTAAAAGAGCACGTTCACGAAAGGCCATGCGACCCAGAGGAGCACCAGGATCAGTATCAGTCCTAAGATGATCCATTTCGCATCGTACACTTTTGACAGGAGTCCTTCCATAGCAACGATGTAATATATTTATAAGACTAAAAATGTTATGTATCCCATATGAGTGACTTTTTGAAGGGTAAAAAATGCGAGTTGTGCGGGAAGGACGCAAAGAAGGCGATGTTCGGCCGTTTACTCTGTGATGACGAGGAGTGCTACTGGAAGGCCCGCAACTCACGAGAGTGTGCGGGAAAAACGATGAAACCTTCAGATAACTAGACTCGCCACGTTCATGCCCTTTTTTACCCCGAGCGAATTTGCCACGGGCTCGCATTTGGCCCTGAGCAGATAAGCGATCGGCTTGAAATTTTCCTCTGACAGGGACTCGTAGTTCGCCATGCCTTTCGCGATGATGACCGACGCGTGGCGCATAGCGTCCAGCGTCTCGGCGGGAGCTTCTTTCACGCTGACGCCTACGGCGTTGGAGCCCGTCGTGAGCACGCGGTCGACTTTTTTTTCCAGGCCCATGGCGTGCACGTCGTCCATCGTGGCATCCGTTAAGATATAATCGCCCCGGACGACGAGCGTAACGCGGGCATTCATTTCTTTTAACTGCTCGAGCACCAGCTCGTCAAAATAGATCTCGCCGCAGTTGTCCGTCAAATACACAACGTCGCCGCCCTTTGCGAGCTTTTCTATTTTGTCCGTGTCGTCCACGTCCAGGCCGTGCTTGAACAGCTCGTCGAAGAGCGCCCCGAAGTCGCCCTCGCGCACGTCGTGTCCCTGCACGCCGAAGTCGAAGGTGTTCCCGATGATCGACGCCAGCACCGCAAGCCTGAATTTTTCTTTCTCCGGCGCCCTGGCGATGCGCGCCCTGACCTCGGGCATCATGGCCGATGCGATGTCGTTGCTCTCCGCCTTTTTTTCGCGGTACGGGTCCTTATCTTTCAGGATCGAGTATGCCTTCCGGTGTATGCCCGTGGAGATGTCGATGGCGTTCGCGCCCTCATGGAAATTTTCCTTTAGGTACTCGAGGCCGCCCTCCACGGCCTTAAACACGAGAGAACGGTCATCGGCGGACAGCTCCGCCTCATATAAAACTCGATTCATAAGGCAGGATGCGCATTGTGGGGAGGACTTCATGAGTGATTATGAGATACGGCAGGCCATATATGCTTTTCCGGCCTTAAAAATCGAGGTATTATATACTAGTAATAATATAATAAATGCTATCTATGGAGACTTTGCGCATAGGGATGTTCGCCTGGGAGAGCCTGTATGGCATAAAAGTAGGAGGCCTAGCCCCGCACGTCTCAGAAATATCCGAAGCGCTAGCTTCGAAAGGGCACGAGGTTCACGTATTCACTCGCAGGGGAGATCTCGGATCGTATGATCTCATCAACGGCGTACGATACCAGCGTGTTGCAAACGACAAGTCCGACGGCATCGTGCACCAGATGGACTCCATGTGCGACGCATTCGTAGACCGTTTCAATTCCGTAGAAAAGCTGTTCGGGCGTTTCGATATTTTGCATGGCCATGACTGGCACCCGGTGAATGCCCTGAATCGTATAAAGCATAAGGAGGGCAGAGAATTCGTCCTCACGTACCATTCGACGGAATGGGGCAGGAATGGAAATAAATACGGCACCTGGCACGACGCAAAGGAGATATCAAAAAGAGAGTGGCTTGGCGGATACGAGGCTAAAAAGGTGATCGTCACCTCGATTGCGCTCAAGGAAGAGGTACAGTTCCTCTATAATATACCATCATATAAGATCAGCCTGGTACCCAACGGCATCTTCCCGAAGAAGATGTGCAGGAGCGTGGACGTAGGCACAGTAAAACAAAAATACGGCATTCACCCGCTGGCTCCCCTGGTCCTTTTTGTGGGAAGGATGCGCTACCAGAAAGGCCCCGACATGCTGGTGAAAGCTGTGCCCATGGTGCTCAAGGGCCGCTGGGATACGCAGTTCGTTTTCGCAGGAGAGGGAGACATGCGAGGCGAATGCGAGAAGCTCGCGAAAGACCTGGGCGTCGACAAGTCCTGCCATTTCACCGGCTATGTCTCGGACGAAGACCTGACAGGGCTCTTTAACGCGTGCGACATCCTGGTCGTTCCCTCGCGAAACGAGCCCTTTGGCATCGTCGTGCTCGAGGCATGGGACTCCTGCAAGCCGGTCGTCGGCACCGATGCCGTGCACATCATCGACAATTTCGTCAATGGCATCAAGGCGCGGCCTTATCCTGAGTCGATCGCATGGTGTATCACTGATATCATCAGCAAGCCTGGCGCCCTGAAATGGATGGGCGGGCAGGGGAAAAAATTAGTGGACACAGTATACGACTGGAACATCATCGTCGACGAGCTGCTGGATGTCTATGAGAGCACCATGTAGGCCCATAGTTTTTTTAGGGACATAAAGATGCTTTAGCTCTTTATAGTCGATCCGAAGGCATCTTACCGCACCAGTACGCCGTCCGCCATCAGTAGTTTTTTTGTGCCGTCCTTGTATTCCACTTCGAGCGTGACATCCGGCGCCGTGACGAAGTCCCAGTGCATATTGCTCGAGACTTTGCCGCCATACATGTCGCTTCTCCCGAAGGCCACGTGTACTGAGCCGCCGATTTTCTCGTCCGTCAGGATATAGCCGATGGCGCGGTCGATGACGGGGTTCAGGCCTATGCCTAATTCGGCCACCTTCAGCGCGTTTGGCGCATTATATTTTTGCATGTCGTTCTCGACCATCTTATGAAATGTGTCGCGCAACACGCCCTGGTTCACCTTGGCCGTGCACTCATCCGGCAGGAGCGTACCGTCCTTGAATTTAATGGTGATTCCCTCGATGATCGTGCCACGTGTCAGGTCATCTACGGTCAGCGGGCAATAGATCGTGCCCTCGCCGTATGTCTCGACCGGCGCCACGAATACCTCGCCTGCCGGAAGGTTTCCGCCCAGGTCACCTACGGCGATCTTTTCATTTGTCAGCATGCCATCGTCAGGGTTGAGCCTCCGCCCTTCGATGTCCAGCCTGAAGTCCGTGCCGTGCGGGTCGGTGGCGTGGACGTATTTCGCGTTCGCGAGCACCTTCATCACGTGCTCACAATCGGCTTTCAGCTTCCCATAGTCAATGTTGCAGCCGCCGATGACCAGCTTCTCCAGATCGCTCAGCGATACACGGTACATCTTCGCCATTCCTTCGGTCGCCCATCCCATGTACACCCACCTTTTTCCGGGCTTACCGTATACGATCTGCTGTACCGGGAAATTTCCCTCGGAGCGTGCCTGCATTTTATCCCGGAACAGCGCCTTTATCGAAGGATCGCTATAAGCCTCTATGATCACGTACGCGTCCATCGCCTGCGCGACTCCCAGCATGATCTTGGGCGCGAGCTTGAGCTGTTGAATGGTGCTGGTCTCAAGTAAACGCTTCTGATAATCATTGGACACGGCACTGATAAATGGCTGTCCGCCCCGCTTTGCCACCTGTATGCCGATCTCTTCTAAAAATTTTTGCGCGTGCGAGCCGCCCGCGATGAAAACAGCATCGCCGTCCTTGACGTCGATCGCCCGCATCACGTCCTCGGCGAGCCTCGGGAAAAGCTTCTCGTCAATCATGGTGAAGTTATATGCACTGCATAAAGAATAATGTGTGTCGTATTAAGCTCACTAAGTTCTCGAAGTTCGCGGTTTCAACACAAAGACACGAGGAGCACGAAGTAGCACAAAAGTTAGTTTAGTATAAGCCTCCGGCGGCTAGGGGACTCTATTTTTATTGTATAAGCCTCCGGCGGAATGGTGTTGCATTTATTTTGTGCGTGGTTGGGACTCATTGCTAACCACAGAGGCACAGAGAACACAGAGTGTTTATTGTTCAGCCTCCGGCGGCTGTATGATGCATGGTTTCTCATGATTCTCAAATCAATGGTTCAATTTGCTAGTACAATAATAGTTACCCGGCCGCCGGAGGCTGAACAATAACGTTCTATGTGTTCTCTGTGCCTCTGTGGTTAGCAATGAGTCACCTGGCCGCCGGAGGCATATCTAAAACATTCAGCGCAACCACGCACATAAATCAAGTCGCCCAGCCGCCGGAGGCTAACACAAAAACAATCTTTGTGCTACTTCGTGCTCCTCGTGTCTTTGTGTTGAAACCGTGGATTCGAGTACTTGGTGAGCATGATCGATGTGAATTATTGATTTTTAAGATATACTTTAAGGTACATTGCAAAAATTTTATGAATGCACGATCCTGATACGGTCATTTTCATATACGGCCTGCCACCGCTTGTGCTTCATTAAATCGCCCGTCAGGATGAGCTTGCTCAGTGGGGCCTTTATGAAAATTTCGACAGTTCGCCGCAGCTCGCGAACGCCGCACTCGGGGTTGTACCCCATGCATGCGAGAAATGATTCCGCCTCGCCGGAGCAGGATAGCTCTATTCCCTGCTGGCGTTCAAGGTCAAGGAACACGCCTGCCATCATACGTTTCAGGATCACGCGAACGTCATGCTCATCCAGCGAACGGAATATGATCAAGTCGTCAATGCGGTTCAGGAGCTCCGGCTTGAATGGCATTCCGCAGTCCGGAGCAGCGGGTTGTCTTAGCTGGCCACGCATGGCCTTTTTCAATATCCCGGCCTCTATGTCTCCGTAATTGAAGCCCTGTGGCCGCAGATTGGAGGTCATGATGAAGATCGCGTTTGAAGCATCAGCAGTCCTCCCCTTTGAGTCTGTGATCCGCCCCTCGTCGAACAGCTGTAAAAACAGGTCCAGAACTTTGGGGTGGGCCTTCTCTACCTCATCGAAGAGCACCACAGAGTATGGCTTTGAGCGAAGCCTGCCTGTTAGCTGTCCTTCTTCCTCATGGCCCACGTAGCCCGGCGGCGAGCCGATAAGCCTGGATATGCTGTGCTCTTCCATATATTCGGACATGTCGAAACGTATCATCTCGGCCGCACTGCCGAATAAAAACTCTGTTACACATCGGGCAAGCTCCGTCTTGCCGACGCCGCTCGGGCCGGCGAACATGAGCACGGCGATGGGCCCTGATCGTTTGACCAGGCCTGCATACGCGATCTGGAGCCGCTGGCATACGCGCCCGATAGCGTCGTCCTGTCCTACAAGCTTCTTTTTCAGGAAAGGCTCCAACTCCAGCAGCCTGGATCGAGGCATAGATCGATTCGAGGCTATGATCTCCATAGGAATGCCGGTCTTATCGGAAAGAGCAATAGCAATGGCTTTCTCGTCCACTTCGCGTTTTTCATTGCCATAGCCGTTGAAGCTCAGCGATGGGATCCGGGCGCCGGCGCAAGCCCTGTCCAGAAGATCGATGGCCTTATCCGGCAGCTGGTGGTCGGCGTCGAATCGTATTGAAAGATCTATGGCAGCCTCAAGGGAGGATTCCCCTATATGCACGCCATGATGCTCCTCAAGCTTTGGCCGGAGCGCCTGCAGCATGAGCATAGCATCGTCGCGGCCGGGCTCGCTTACGATGACCTTCTCGAAGCGCCGCTCCAGTGCCGGGTCAGCCTCTATATACCGCTGGTACTCGGCCAGCGTCGTAGCGCCGATACATCGCAGGCCGCGGGCCAATCCAGGCTTCAGGAGGCCTGCCGCGTCCATACCCGAGCCGTCGCCTTTTCCCGAGCCTACGATAGCGTGGATCTCGTCGATAAATAGAATGATATCGGGCCTTGCCTGGGCCTCCTCGATGATCTTCGTGAGCCGCTCCTCGAACTCTCCCCGGTACCGCGTGTTAGCAAGCAGAGAACCCATGCTCAGCTCGATGATGTGATAGCCGCCCAGCATCTGCTGGTCCTTACCATGGGCGGTACGTATGGCCAGCGCTTCGACGATCGCGGTCTTACCGACTCCCGCCTCGCCCACGAGCACCGGGTTGTTCTTCGTATGCCTCCCGAATATCCGGATCAATTGCAGCAGCTCCTGCCTGCGGCCGGCGAACGGCCTGAGCCTGCCTTCCAGTGCCTCCCGTGTCAGGTCACGCCCGTATGTTCCCAGGTAGCTTTTAGCGGCCGCATATTCCTCGAGCGGCCTGGTGTCGTTTTTGCCATTTTTACCGAGCCATGAGTTAATAGGCGATCGTATTCCTTCGGAGCTGTCGCTATCTTTCATCAAAGAGGCCCAGTCGCTACCGCTCTCAGCCAGGGTCACCCAGGCCATCGCCGGCTCGATCATATCCTTGACCTTTATGCCTTCTTCCAGGAGCGCTTGCTCGATCACAGGCCCCGGGTCCTCCAGGACTGCCGCTAATAAATGTATACAGGACGCCTCTTTTTTATAAGGTGAAAGCTCCAGCGCACGGTCGAATATCCTCTTACAGGCTTCGCTTCGGTGGATCACGTCTTCCGGCGCTTCTCTACCCTCGTCCAGCCCCTGCCTGATACTGCGGCGCAGCCGCGCCACTGCCACGTCGTGGCCTTCAAGCGCCCCGTACAGAACGTTCTCCACCGCACCGTTCTCCGCGCGCATCATCAGCCTGGCATCATTTCCCACCTCCGACATGCCCAGCTTCTTTTCCAGGCTTAACAGCCCTATCATGAGATGCTCCTTTTCCACCTGGCCGTACTTAGATCGGGCAGCTTCTTCCACGGCCACGTCCCATGCCTTTGAGGCGCCTTCGGATATGCGCATTTCATCCATGCGCATTTCCTCCCTTAGTGTCGGCAAGCGGTTTGTGCCTGATGAGCTCTCTGTAAGTCTCCACGGCCTCGTCGAGCCTGCCTGACTCATAGAGTGCGTCGGCAAGGTTTTTATACGCAGAAAAAAGGTCCTCGTCTATGCGTAGCGCTTCGAGATACTCTCTGATCGCTTCGTCCGTCTGCCCTTTCAGGAAGAGGGCAATGCCGAGATTGTTGTGGGCTCTGGCGTATGCCGGGTCAATCTCGATGGCTTTTTTATATTCTTTGATCGCCTGGTCAAGCTTCCCCCGTGCCCTGAACGCCGTCGCGAGGTTGTTATGCGCGGCAGCCATATCGGGCTTCAGGCGGACCGCTGCCATGTACTCTGTGATCGCTTCATCCCACAGTCCCTTGCGGGCTAGTAAAATACCGAAGTTATTATGCGCTTCGGCAAAATCCGGCCTGAGCCTCATGGCCTCTGAATACTCGCTCATGGCACCGTCCATGTCCCCCGTTGCGATACGGGCAAGGCCGAGATTATTATATGCTTCCGCATATGACGGGTTTAGCCGCAACGCCTCCCGGTATTCGAAGATAGCCTTATCCATGGCCCCTGAAGCCTTGAGCGCTGTCCCGAGGTTGTTATGGGCGATGGCCAGGGACGGGTCAAGACGAAGCGCCTCCTTATATTCATGCATTGCGCCATCGTTGATGCCCTTATCGCTCAATGCGATCCCGAGGTTGTTATGAACGATGGCTAAATCCGGCTTTAGCCGAAGTGCTTTACGGTACTCGCGTATGGCATCATCCACCAGGCCGACATTATAGAGCGACAGGCCCTTATTATTATATTCCCAGGCCCCCATTTCGAGTTTCGTGGGCGATGACGGTGGCTCGGCCCTGGTCTGCGACCGGTAGAGTTTTTCGAGGTCCCGCCGGAGCTCTCCGAAATTTGCGTACCGGTCGGCCGGTTTCTTCTGCATGCACTTACTGATCATCGGATAAAGCCGTGAGTGTAATTTAGGCACAGGCTTGCTCTTATGTGCCTCATGATACTCTTCAGAGCTATTACAATCGAAAGGAAGCTTGCCCTTACCAGCCATCTGAAACAGGACCACGCCAAAGCTGTATATGTCGCTGCGGATGTCGCTCTGCCCTTCGAATTGTTCCGGAGCCGCATAGGGCGTCGTGCCCACTACGGATTGATTGTGTATGGAATGCAGGAAACTGGCATCATGCCGGCTCTCGATCGCGAGCAATTTTTCTATGGCTGTGCCGTCCCAGAGCCTGGCGAGGCCAAAATCGGTGATCTTCAGCGTGCCGTCCCTGGCGATCATCAGGTTATCGGGCTTTATGTCCCGGTGTGGCGTTACGCCTTTTGAAGCCGCATATTCCATACCGAGGCAGCACTCGATGGACCATTCCAGTGCCTGCGATAGTGCAATGGGCGTTTTCAAGTGCTGTGTAAGCGTGTTCCTTCCGGACTCATCCGGCGCCACATACTCTAGCACGATAAAAAGCCTGTAGTCCAGCTCTTTCACGCCTATGGCACGCACGATATACGGATGCCAGTCGAGCTGCACCCATGCCAGCGCCTCGCGCTTGAAGCCGTCCTTGACCGTCCCGGAGTCGAGATATTTATCCTGAAAAGTCTTGAGCGCGCAGATCTCCCTGGCCTCATGGTCATAGCAGACATAGACGACACCCATGCCGCTTTTGCCCTCGCCACCCAGCACGCGGTAAACCTCATACTGGCCGCCTATACGGTATCCGACCTTGATCTTCGGCGTAGCTCCATAGGGCAGGCTTATCGCTGCCACGCTCCGCTTACACGGGCATTTAAACTGCCCCTCAATCTTACCAGTGGTATCCCACACTTCCCCCCATCTCCACTGTGCTATATTTTTGCGCATTTGAAACTTATCAAATGAAAATTTCAATAAGTGTGTATACCAGCAACAGAATAAAAACATTACTATTTAAGAGCTTATACAAGAGTTGATACTAAAATAATAATAATAAAAAAATGGAAAAAAGATAATTTTATTATTTGTCGAACTGCGTGAGCCTGCCGCCCCTTATGAGCGCCACCTTGCCCGTCCGGATCATTTCCTTGATGCCGAACGGCCTCATCAGTTCCTCGAGTGCGTCTATCTTATCCGTTCCGCCGGTAATTTCGATGACCACACTCTTGGCACTCACGTCGATGATCTTGGCCCTGAAGATGTCGACGATCTGGATAATCTCGGACCTGCTGCTCGAGTCCGCAGATACTTTAATGAGTGCCAGCTCGCGGTCTACTGACTCGTGGGGGGCGATCTCGACCACCTTGATGACGTCTATCAGCTTGTTTAATTGTTTGGTGACCTGCTCGATGACGTGCTCATCGCCGTGCGCCACGATGGTCATGCGGGAAATGTCCGGGTTCTCGGTCACGCCGACCGTGAGGCTGTCGATGTTATAGCCGCGGCGGCTGAACAGGCTGGAGACGTGCGTGAGCACGCCGGGCTTATTGGCCACGAGCACGGATAGCGTGTGGGGCTTTTCGATGCCGTTTCCGTTCGACATTATTTCATCCTCCTCTGGTTCACGAACTCGTTAATGGCCGCGCCCGCAGGGACCATCGGGAACACGTTTTCTTCCCTGGCGGTCCTGAAGTCTATGAACACCGGCTTATCGCTCTTTTGCGCGCTTATGATGGCGTCCCTGACGTCCGCTGCGCGCTCGACCAGGATACCGTCTGCGCCGTAAGCCTCTGCCACCTTGACGAAGTCAGGCTGGCCCTTCATGTTCGTATACGAGTAGCGCTTATTATAGAACAATTCCTGCCACTGCCTGACCATGCCCAGATACCTGTTATTCAGAATTGCCACCTTGACCGGGATGTCGTTCTCCATCGCGGTCGCCAGCTCCTGGATGTTCATCTGGATGCTGCCGTCACCTGCGATGTCCCAGACACTCTTGTCCGGGCAGCCGACCTTGGCACCGATGGCCGCGGGGAAACCGTAGCCCATGGTGCCCAATCCGCCGGACGTTATGAACGTGCGAGGCTGCAAGGTCTGAATGTAATGTGCCGCCCACATCTGGTGCTGCCCGACCTCTGTAACGAAAATGCCGTCCTTTACCAGTGAGTTTAACTGCTGGATGATGCACTGCGGCTTCAGGTCGCCGCACTCCTGTTCGTATTCGAGAGGATACTCATTCTTCCACGTCTCGATCTTGCGGTTCCACTCCGCCGTCTTCGGGAGCTTTACCTTGAGCGTGGTGACGATCTTTTTAAGGGTCAGCTTCGCGTCGCCCACGATGGGTACGTCCACGCGGACGTTCTTACCCAATTCCGCAGGGTCCACGTCGATGTGGATGACCTTCGCGTTCGGGGCGAAGCTGTCGATCTTGCCCGTGACGCGGTCGTCGAACCTCGCGCCGACCGCTATGATCAGGTCAGAGTCAATGATCGCGTAATTCGCGTAGCGTGTGCCGTGCATGCCCAGCATGCCAAGCGAGAGCGGATGATCCTCGGGGAATGCTCCCTTGCCCATGAGCGTGGTCGTCACCGGCGCCATGATCATCTCCGCAAGCTGCCGGACTTCTTCCGATGCCCCGGCCGCGATCACGCCGCCGCCGATGTATAAGACAGGGCGCTCGGCTTTTTCGATCAGGTCGCATGCCTTTTTTATCTGTAGGGGATGCCCGGAGTACGTTGGCTTATAGCTCCGCAGCTCGATCTTTTCCGGGTATGAGAATTCGACGAGGTTAGACTGCACGTCCTTGGGGATGTCCACCAGTACCGGCCCCTGCCTGCCCGTGGACGCGATGAAGAATGCCTCTTTTATGGTGCGGGGCAGGTCTTTCACGTCCTTGATCAGGTAGTTCTGCTTCGTGATGGGGATGGTGATGCCCGTGATGTCAGCTTCCTGAAAGGCGTCGTTGCCGATCAGCGCGGTCGGCACCTGTCCGGTGATGGCTACCATGGGAATGGAGTCCATGTAAGCGGTTGCGATGCCCGTTACTAAGTTCGTGGCCCCCGGCCCGCTGGTCGCCAGGCATACGCCTACGCGCCCTGTAGCCCTCGCAAAGCCGTCTGCGGCGTGTGCTGCCGCTTGCTCGTGCCTCACCAGTATGTGACGGATGCTGGAATCGTACAGCTCGTCATACACCGGCAAGATCTGGCCGCCAGGGTAGCCGAAAATAGTTTCGACGCCCTCGCATTCCAGGGACTTGATCAAAGATCGCGCGCCGGGAATTTTCTTGGATGCACCTGCACTCACTTGCTGACCTCCTGTTCGTGGTTTACTGCGCCTGAAAGGTAACAAATTGTACCTATTAATAGTTTATCATTATTGTTCATAACAGACCCGGTATATTTTACTTATTCACCGGCATGCCGGGACTTGAAGGCTTATGCGGCGCTGTTTTTGCCGAGATGCCGTTCTTTTCTTGTATCAAACGGTTCATTCCCTCGACGAACGCCTGCACCGATGCCATGATGATATCAGGCCCCGCGCCCCTGGCGCTGATGACCCGGCCTTCGCGGGACATCTTCACCCAGACGTCGACCAGCGCATCCGTGCCGCCAGTGATCGCTTCCACGCGATAGTCGTCCAGCTTGATGTCTGCAACGCCCATGATGGCCTTGCGCAGCGCGTTCAGCGCCGCGTCCACCGGGCCTACGCCCACGCCCGACTCGATGACCTCGCGGCCATCGATGGTGACCTTTACGGAGGAGGTCGGCGTCGCGCGATTGCCCGCCATGACCGTGCAGTCGATAAGCTTAATTCTCGCTTCCGTCTTTATGCCCAGTACACTGTCCGCGATGGACATGAGGTCGGCGTCCGTGACATGCTTGCCCTTGTCGCCCAGCACTTTGATCTGCTCCGTGATCTGCTCGAGCTGCTCGACGGTGGGGCTCAGGCCGAATTCCCTGAGTGCCATCTCTACGCCTGCCCTGCCCGTATGCTTACCGAGAACGATCTGTCGCTTGCGGCCGATCGTCTCGGGAGTAATGGGCTCATAGGTCATCGTATTGGCGATCAGCCCATGCGTATGGATGCCCGACTCGTGGCGGAACGCATTATCGCCTACCAGCGATTTATTAGGCGCCACAGGTATGCCCATAAGCCGGCTGACCAGCTTAGACGTAGGATATAAGCTCTCGAGCTGTATGCGCGTGTTCACGCCATACAAAGCTTTCAGCACGACCACTACCTCTTCGAGCGCCGTGTTGCCTGCTCGCTCTCCGACGCCGTTGACGGTCACATGTGCCTGCGCAGCGCCTGCGCTCAGTGCCGCTATGGTATTCGCCGTGGCCAGGCCGAAGTCGTCATGGCAGTGGATGCTGAGGGGTGCTTTTACCTCATCGGCCATGCGCCTGAAAATATCGTATGTCTGCTCAGGCTTGAGCACGCCCACCGTGTCGCAGAAACACAGCCGTTCGGCGCCGGCTTCGATGCCTGCATTATAGACGCTGATCAAGTAGTCCAGGTCCGCACGCGAAGCGTCCTCGCCGGATAATTCTACGACCAGGCCATGCTTTTTGGCATACTCGACCATCTTAACGGCCATGTCCTTGACGGTCTCGCGGTCCTTCTTCAGCTTTTCTTTGATGTGAAGGTCAGAGACCGGGACTACGAGGTGCACGGAGTCTACATCGCATTCAAGAGCATAGTCGATGTCGCTTTTCACGCATCTGGCAAAACTGCATATCTCGGCTCGCAGCCCCTCTTTGACGACCGCTTTAATGCCCGCACGCTCGCCTTCCGAAGTGATGGCCGATCCGGCCTCGATCACGTCGACGCCGAGTAGGTCTAAATTTTTAGCGATCCATACTTTTTTCTCGGGCTCCAGGCTTACGCCGGGGGTCTGTTCGCCGTCTCGCAATGTGGTGTCAAGGAACCTGACATCACCAAATAAAAAGATTCCTTCTAAACATGATGATTCCAGAATGTAATCGATGTAAAGATATTTTAACCTTTGGGTTATTTCTGTAGAATTCCCCGGCCTACGGCCGTCGAGTCGCATAAGCAAAAATATCTGCGAAGGCTGGTAAAGAAATCAATGACGTGCCTTTTTAATGATAATAAAAGAAAAAAGAACTGCGAGGGCTTATTTCTTGTCGCCCTCGAATAGCTTGTTATTATCCTCGGCCAGCTTTTCTGCAAGATGACTTTCGCTTGCATTTTTCATATCGTCAGCTAACTTCTCGGCCTTTTCCTTATCCGCGACTTCCTTCTCGGCCTTTTTCCTGGCTGCTCGCTGTTTTGAAAGCCATTCGTATATGCCTATGCTGCCCAGGACGACCGCTATCAATGAAGAGATCGTGCCGACACACACGGTCGGGTTATAGATGATCGCTTTCCAGTTATCAATAGCGGAAGTCGGCGATGGCACGGGGGTGATGACCGGAGTCGGCGTCTGTGCCTGCGCCTGTAAGTGATCTATAGCGATCGGGGCGATGATCTTCGTACCTTCGACCATCTGCGTGGTGCCGAAGCCGGTCTTGTAGCCGTCAGCCTTTATGGTGATCTGGTAGCTGTCCGGATACATCTTCGGCGTGGTGAACGTACCGTCAGCACCGGTGATGACCGGCGGGTATTGCTTGCCGTAGGTCGTAGAAAGGAAATCGACTTCTGCGCCGGCGACAGGCGCCTGGCTGGCTGAGTCAACGATGGTGCCGCTCAGGATCACGGATTCCTGGGGCACAGGCGTAGGTGTTGCGCCCTTGATCACAGTAACGGTGCTCTGTAGCGAGTCGGAAGTCAGCTCTGTGCCGTTCGCGTATGCAGCGATAAAGCCAAACGGCAGGATCTGGCCGCTCGCGGCATTGATTGAGGGCGTGTCGAGTGTCTGCGTAACGCCTGGTTTTACAATATATATCGTATTATTTGACGTGCTGCCGAGATACGCCGTGACCTGGATCTGCTCCTCTCTGTTATTTGTCGCCGTGACCGTAACGTGGTCGTTATTCCAGTAAGCGTTTGAGAAAATAGGCCCCGTTATCGGAGTCGGCGTCAGGCTCGCGGACGGGCTGGCAGTCGGGCTCGGGGTAGCGGTGACAGTCAGCGTCGGCGTAGCTGTCGTTGAGTTATTATTAGTCGTATTTTCAGCTTTAGCGGCTACAGACATGGGCATATACACGATGACCGCGAGGATCGCTATGAATAATAGCGCAACCGTAAACGTTTTGCTTGAAACTGACATCCTTATCACGCTGGTATTAGTAGAATGGCGGTCTCTGGCCCGTCATTTGCCATGAATAAGCACTGCTTTTGATTAGAACGGCTACTAGATAATAGCAATCCTGCATATTCTGTTCTTGATAAGTTTTTGATTCGCTATATAGTTTTTCATTATGGCCGCGCAGGGCGATAATGTGAGTACCCGACTGGATTTAGCATCTGAGATGGTTATTTATTTCCCTTAACTTTCTTGATCATTTCCTCGACCTCTTTGTAGCCCTTCTGGTAAGATACCTCTTCTTCCGGAGCAAGATACTTGAGCAGGTGTAAAAATTCACCCACGTGCACGAGCTCTTCCTCGGCAATATCGTCGAGTACAGCTTTCGATACCTTATCATCGATCGAATCGCTTAATTGCAAGTATAGCTGTGAAGCCTCATATTCCGCAGCGATACTGTAGCGTATTGACCGGATCAATTCCTCTTTCGTCAGCTTTCTACCGTAGGCAACGCCTGCGAATGGGTTTGAGAACTCTGGCATGATATATCTCCCATCGATAATTCGTCAATTGAAAAATTCACTTGCTGCCGTGATATAATTTTGCAAAATATAACAACATTAGCAGCGATCATAAAGATTTATAAGGACAGCTTTTTTCGTATCAGTATATGAAACAATATAGACACAGAAATGCAAAGACAAATCTTATGCATCACAAGGCTGCCGGAGGCTTATATAATAAGTAGTCGTGACCTTTATGGCCTTCAAGCCCTTTGTGATAAACCGTATAGTGCCTTAATGATCTTAGTGGATAGCGCCTTCCCTAAACTTAGAGTCTTAAAAATTGGAGATACTGCGCTCAGTGTTTTCGCAGTTCTCGTAAAGTCTCGCGCTGCACCTGGACGATCATGTCACTAAGGAATCCAAAAATGAATATCTGTATGCCCGTGATGATCAGCAGTGCAGTCAGGATCGTCAGCGGAAAATGGTTGATCGCCTTGAACCAGTCGATCGTGACATAAATGCCTACGATCAGCCCTGCGATAACGAACGCGGCGCCCAGCAGGCTGAAATAGAGCATCGGGTTGTACGTCTTGCCCAGCCTGTATATCGTGTAGGCGATCTTGAAGCCGTCCTCCAGGGGGTTCAGCTTTGTGGGTGCCCCGGCGGCTCTGGCACTATACGTGATGGGGACCTCGATGATGCGCAGGTCCTTCTTGATACATTCTGCGGTCATCTCGGCCTCGATGCCGAAGCCGGCCTGGTTCAGGTCCACCATCCTGAGGGTTTTCTTATTAAAAGAGCGATATCCGGTCAGGATATCGTTCAAGTTGACCTTATAGTCGATGTTGAACGCAGCATTCAATAGCTTATTGCCGAACAGGTTGAGCCTGGTAAAGGCGCCTTTCTCGTAGTTCGCGAACCGGTTGCCCATCACCTGGTCAGCTTTGCCTGACCGGATGGGCTCGATGAGCCTGTCCACCTCTTCCGGCAGATAAGTGCCGTCGCCATCGATCATGACGGTGATATCCTTATCGATGAGGTTGAACGCCTGCTGTATCGCCGTGCCTTTACCCTTACCCTGCTGGATGACGACTCGCGCTCCCGACGCCTCGGCCTGGCTCGCCGTATCGTCCGAGCTGTGCCCGTCGATGACGAGCACATCCTCAAAGCCAAGTTTCTTGAACCTCTCCACGAGGCCCTTTATGGTTTTCCCCTCGTTCAGCGTGGGGATCAGGATGCACACGTCGTCATTCATCACGATACCTGTACGGTGTTGCCGTTCATGACAGCGCTCTCAGGGACGTCCACGGTCTTTGTCGTGTTGTCGTAGCTGATCGTATACTTCGAAATGGGCACGACATCCGAACTGTAGCCAGTACCGTTCATCGCTTCCGTCGGATATGGCACGGTGATCGAATAGGTACCGTTTTGCGCGACCACACCATTCGTGTACGTGAACTGCCTGTCACCGGACTGCAACGTCACGCTCGCATTTACCTGCGTGCCCTCAGGCGCGCTGCCCGTGATCGTAGCGCCCTTGACCTTCTCGAACACTTTCACGTTCTTCTCGGGCAGTCTGGCGTCATAGGCAAGCTCCGTGCCCTTGGTGATCCACGTCGGGGTGGAGGCCATCTGATAAAAGGCCATGGCATCGGTATAATTGGATTTGGTCTGAGACGCGTACTGTGATATCTGCTGGGT
Source organism: uncultured Methanocellaceae archaeon (assembly GCA_963780665.1). Taxonomy (GTDB): domain Archaea; phylum Halobacteriota; class Methanocellia; order Methanocellales; family Methanocellaceae; genus Methanocella. Next base: position 373,246 of record CAWACJ010000005.1, read on the forward strand.
CTGCAGGTTAGCATAGCCGAAGGTGATCACGTAATTGCCGGCGGAGTCATGGACCAGCCGGAAGTGGCTCATGCCATCTGCGTCCCCGTAGTACAGCTTATACATGGTCGAATTCAGGAACTTAGCCGAGTCAAAGCCAAGTGTTACGGACCCCTGGGTGCCTCCCAGATTCACGCTGCCGGCATCCATCCAGCCGCTAGTATCGTTGATCCAGGCGGTGATCGCATAGAACTTGCCTGTTGCCATCGCGTTGTCTATGACCACGTATCTGGAGTTTAGCTTGTTCAGGTTATCGTACGCCGCCTGCTCTGTCTGTGAAGTGAAGAAGTACGACGGGCCCGCCGTGTTGTTCATCTCGATGATGCCTGCCTGGAACGGGTTAGCATTGGGGATCCTCTGCCCCACATACTCGATCTGATGGCCATAGTCCCACCAGCTCATGACACCATAGGCACTCGACGGATAATTAAACTCGGCCCCGTTCGCCGGCTCCGTATAGGTGCCATTCAAGTAGTCGAAGCTCGACTGTATCGGGCTGCCCTGCGGGTCCGGCGTATTTGTCTTCATCCAGCTCAGCGACTCGAACCACTCGTAGGGCATGCCCAGGCCGCCTGCGCTAGCAGTCTGGAATAGCACGCCCTGCTTACTCGCACCGCTCGGGTCGCTCATGGGCAATGCCGGGTATGCCGCCAGTACCACGAATATGAGAACGACAAGTGCTACGGAAATGCAGCTTCCGAGGTTCTTGTTCACGAACTTTGAAAAGTCCTCGAAATTCTTGACTTTCTTGTAGAAGTTCTGCCTGAGCTTATCAAAGTCGAGAGCATGAAGCGCCTCGTATGCCAGGTAGCCCATCAGCAGGGACGCGTTCACCGCAAAGTAATATTCGAAACGGTTCTGTGATATGAGCGCTACCAGCATTATTATGTTCCACACAAGGAATAGCAACTCAGCCGCCCTGGTACGAGTGATCACCCGATAGAGTAGTAAGATCAAGGCGACGCCCGTAAATGTGAATATGATCGGTATTTGCGGGAACATGCCGGATAAGTATGGTATCCAGGTTGGTGTCGTAATAAAGCCGAAGACGGGAGTCGTGAAGAAAAAGTTATTCCACAACGGCGCCGCGGAGATCGTTCCGGTTGACTGGTCGTAGTATGTAGGCAATACTTCTCCGACCGTCAGTTCCCCGCCGGACGGGTGGAACACGTTCAATCCCCAGGCTACGCTTCCAAATAGCGACGGAGCTATCAAATAAACCAGCAGCGCGCCGATAATGGCCACGCCCACAAGAGTGATAGGGAAGAATATCTTCTCGGCCTTGTTGTGATTCAGGACACGCGATAACCAGCACATGATCCCTACGCCTATGATGCCCATCACCAGGACGGCGGGCTGCGTGATCGAATATGCTGCCAGCTCGAAGCTGAAGCTTTGGAGCGAGTATGGCAGTACCAGCAGTGCCGGTATGCCGAACGTAAGTGTCGCGATGATCAAAAGATAATCAAGCGATTTGCCCTGCAGGTGGTCTATGATCGCCTGGATCGTGAAGTAAATGATGAAGATAAGCCCGAGTATGAGCGCGCCTATCCAGCTTAGCAGGTATCCGGCGAAGAACAGGCCGGCGAGGGCGCCGTAGATCAGCGGGGCCTTGATGGACTTGAAGTCCTTATTCTTGATATGTTCGAGGGTTATGTTCGATTTTTTAGCCTCGTACAGCGCATAGACCATACAGGCGACCGTACAGGCCATGAAGAACACTTCGGCCACGTGGTGATCCGTCTCTCCGAGGATGGACCGCCAGAAGAAAGTGCCAGGAATGAAGGCAAGCGTCAGCGCCGCTAGCAATCCGGCACCCCTGCCGAACAGCCTCTTGCCGATATAGTAAGTCGGGATGATACATAGTGCACCGAGGACAGTGGGGAAGTATGCCGCCACGGTCTCGACGAGCATCGTGCTCGGGTGGCCGAGGCCAAGTATGATGGCGACCGTCGCCGGGATCAGCTCAAAAAGAGGGCCGAAGTGCACCGGGCTCCCATACGGGAAATGTGTGAACGGATCGTACAGGATCCTGGTGGGGAAATGGGCGATTGTGTTAAATAACAGCCTCATATGGAAAACACCGTCGTCTGAGGCGACGTTCACGTAATTGGTGCCGTCGATCCAGGGCCAGTTCGTAAAGACCTGATCATGGGTCGGCACAGCACGCAAATAAAACATAAAGCCCATTAAGATAGCGACGATGATCGTATAGATCGAGATGCCGGACCTGGCGAAATTAACGATCCGGTCGGCAATGCTGGCGTTTTTTACAGGCTCTGCCTGTACGGCTTGCTCGCTGATCGCCGAATTTGTAACAGGTTGTGATTTATTTTTAGCTAGTTGCCCGGTTATATTTTCGTCTGGGATCACTGGCTGTGTTTTCACAGCTTGCGTTTCTTTCTCGGCTGTAGCTTGCGTCTTAGCCGTATCTTTTATGTCCTTTTTCTTGCCCTTTCCTGATCTCGCCATCGGCTCACCTCGATATTATCGGGTTATTGGTGAATAAGCACCATTTTACATATACCTTTCGTCCATAATTATAAATATAAGTTCATAAGCGGACAGCCCCGCCAATCAGTTATCTTTCGCTTTTAATAAAGCTATGACTTCACCGTATTTTTTCTCGATCACATCCCATCCTCTCTTCGGCGGTTCGAACTCTCCTGGGCGCTCGCTGTATAAGTGCATGATAGCGTTCTTGATCGCCTCCGTGTCTGCGGGTGGTATGAAGTTCGTTCCCGCATAGTCCGCCATGGACTCCTGCAGCCCCCCTACTTTTGACACGATGATCGGCTTCCGGAATGCCATGGCAGTATGTGCGACGGCGCTCTGGGATGCCCTCAGGTAGGGCAGCACGACCACGTCAGACGACGCGAAGTATAGCTGTGCATCCTCGTCAGAGACATAGCGGTCCACCAGCGTGATATGGTCTTTATGCCTGCAGGCTGCGATGGCACTCTCGACGGCCTGCCGATCTTCCCAGATCTCGCCCACGATCATCAGCCGGCATTTCGCGGCCACTTCGCCCGGCAGCTCTCCGAATGCATTGATCAGGTATGTGTTTCCCTTATACGGGCGTATCAGCCCGAAGGACAGTATCACGTAATCGTCGACTATGCCCAGCTTATGCCGGGCATCGCCCTTTCCCGGCCCTGCCTTGTAGTGGTCAAAAAGGCCCATGGGTACGACCTGGATGCGCTCTCCGGGGATGTGGTATTTTTCTGAGATGAGCTTTTTATCCGACTCGGAGTGCGTCACGTACATATCTGCCCGCTTGACCAGCGATCTTCCCATAATACGTGAGTATATCCTTATGGGAAGCACGGATTCCTCGAACGGGTCCACGACCTCGTGAAACTCGACAATCACTTTTGCCTTTATGGACAGCGAATTAATGAAGCTGATCAAAAGGTGCATGTGGGCCACCGAGGACGTCCACCACTGTAAAAGAATGACGTCTGGCTTTTCCTTTTTTAAGAACTTGTAGGCACGGTACCAGGTCAGCGGGTTATTATAGTCCATGCCGTTATACACTGGAATGTTGTTATTATAATCGAGGTCGGCAAGGTCTTTCCCCACGTGCTTGTTGCCCGGGAACAGCATTTTAGGGAGAAGGTTCCTGAAACAGACAACGGAGACGTCAAACGTGCCTGAAAGGCTGTTCGCAAGACGTATGTTGTAATAGCTTATGCCGCTCAAAAACTTCTTCGAAGGGCCCACGACACATACCCTGGTCTTTCCGCTCATCCGCACCACTGTCAAGCCGACTATCCTACCTCCCGCTATATAAAATACGCGTTTAAGAAGACTTGAAGCTTAAGAAGACACTACCCACAAAGATACATAAGACACTATACGTTTATCACAAAGACACGAGGACGCAAAGGTACGAAGACTTCGTTTAGTTAAAGCCTCCGGCGGCTGTGCGACTATATTTTTATTGTATAAGCCTCCGGCAGCTATGCGATACTCAGTTTAGTAATTCCCGATAATTAGAGATTAAAAGAATGACTTTAACTAGTCATATGGCCGCCGGGGGCATATCACAAAACCATTGCATCACCCAGCCGCCGGAGGCTTATACTAAACTATCTTCGTGCCTTCGTGTCCTCGTGTCTTTGTGATAAACGTATAGTGTCTTAATTAACTTAGTGAATAGTGCCTTCTTAAGCTTCATGTGCCTACCCATGACGAAATATATTTATGGTGCATGAACGATGGATAGCCATTAATCAAGTGATATAAATGAGGATAGCGCAAGTCTGTCCGAGGTATAGCCCGGACATAGGCGGAGTGGAGACCCATGTAGCCGAGGTCAGCAAGCGACTCGTCGCTCGGGGCCACGACGTCACTGTGATCACCACCGATCCTTCCGGTAAGCTGCCCCGGAGCGAGATGCTCGACGGCGTAAAAGTGCTGCGTTTCCCCGCATTCGCGCCGGGCGACGCTTATTATCTTTCACCCCCCATGTATTCGTATTTAAGGAAAGACCAGGGCTTTGACATCATACACGCGCATGGGTATCATGCCGTTCCTGCGCTGTTTGCCTCGTACGCAAAAACAGGCAAGCTCATTTTTACGCCCCATTATCATGGACACGGCCATACATGGCTCAGGGATCTTTTACTGAAACCCTATAAAATTCTCGCTAATCATATCTTCACAAAAGCGGACCGCGTAGTCTGTGTCTCAGAGTATGAGAAACGCCTCGTATGCAGAGATTTTCCCATGTCGTGCGAAAAGACATCGGTGGTGCCCAACGGGGTGAACAAAGCAGAATTCGGGCTCGCTGAGCCATGGCCAAAGGGCTTGAAGATCATCCTCTATGTCGGCAGGCTGGAGGAGTACAAAGGCGTACAGTACGCTATCCGTGCCCTGAAGTTCTTACCGTGGCATCGATTACTGGTCATCGGTAAGGGACCATATAAAGAAGCTTTACTCCGGGAAGCAAAGGACACTGGCGTGCAGGACAAACTCGCCATTTTAGAAGGGCAGTCGCGCAGCGACCTGTTACGATGGTATGCGACGGCGGATGTTTTCATCATGCTCTCCACGTCAGAGGCTTATGGCATTACGGTGGCCGAGGCGCTCACCGCCAGGGTCCCCTGCATCGTCGCGAACGGCTCCGCGCTCGAAGAGTTCGTGGATGGCGATACCTGCAAGGGCGTAGATCTTCCCGTCGACGGAGAAGCCCTCGCGAAGCTGATCGAAACCGCTCAGTTCAAGGAAGTGCCGAAGAGCGTACTGGACTGGGACCAGGTGGCCGACATGCTCCTCGGCGTATATGGAGGCAGTCCATGAAAATTGCCATCGTCGTCCCGTATTTCACGCCGTATGTCCGGGGCAATGAGTTCGGGCTTGCCGACGGCCTCTCGCGCCTTGGCGTGGAAGTCGATGTGCTCGCCTCGACAGGTAAAGCACCTCGTGAAAAGATGGCGGCTGGCAAGGAGAACATACGGCAATCACTTAACTTCAACGTAAAGTACCTGAAAACGTTACTGGATGTGGGCGAGATCCCCATCGTGCCATCCATCGGCAGGATGATCAAGAGCGGTGGCTATGATGTGGTCCTGCTGCAGGAGGACTACCAGCCCATATGCCACATGGCATACCTGGCGGCCCGCAGGAAAAAAGTGCCCACGGTACTCTCTACCGAGCGCACGTATTTCCCGGAGGGAAAGAAGCGTCTTATACTTGGCCTTTTCGATGCGACCCTGAATGGTATGGTCAGGCGCGGGGCGACCGCGTATACGGCGCACTGTACGGCTGCTAAAAAGTTCGCTGAAAAAGATCTGAATGTGCCTGCCGACAGGATCAAGGTCATCAACGTGGGCGTCGATACATCCCTCTTCAAGCCCACAGCCGGAGAGACGCCTTTAAAAGACGGCGATTTTAAGATATTGACGGTGGCAAGGCTGCACACGTATAAGGGCCTGGAATATCTGATCAAGGCTATGGAGACCGTTAAAAAGAGCAGGCCCGGCGTCATACTATATATCATGGGCAGAGGCCCTGCCGAAGGCGAGCTCAAAGCTATGGCTTCATCGATGAAGCTGAACGATGTGGTACGCTTTGTCGAGACGCCCGTGCCAAACTACGAGATGCCCCCCGTATACAGCAGCGCTAACTTGTATGTGCAGCCCAGCGTCGTGGAGCCCTATGGTATCGCAGTGCTGGAAGCTATGGCGTGCAGCAGGCCGACGATCTGCACAAAAGTGGGCGGCATGACGGATACGGTGGACGACCATCACACCGGTCTGCTGGTGAAGCCGGCGGACCCACGTGCACTATCGGACGCCATCATCGAGCTGTCCGGCGACTCGAAATCCGTGGATGCGATGGGCCGGCGTGCGCGCGAGCGCGCAGTCGAAAAGTTCGACTGGATAGTGATCGCCGGGCAATACAAAGCACTCATCGAAGAGATCGCGGGGCGATAGCGTGGATATAGCGATCGTGACGACACGGCTCGTTGATAAAGATGCGCAGGGAAACTTCACCGCAGCCACGGCGACTGAGCTAAAAAAAATATGCGGAAAAGTCTCCATATTTACTTTTGCGTACGAGCGCCCGCCCATCCCGGGAATCGTCATATATTTCATGGCAGGCCGCGATGGCCACAGCCTGGCATCGAATTTTACAGTAGCGCTAAGGACGGGAACGCTGGCAAAAGAGCTGGCCGCTTATGACATGCTCCTGCTCGTCGGGCCGGATGTGGGCGCACTTCCTGCAGCGCACATGGCGAGACGCTATAACCCGGCCCTAAAGCTGATATGGGTATATCACGGCCTCACTCCGCCCGGATTTTTATCGGGATTCAGGGAGAAAATTTTAGCGCGTATCAGAAAAACAGGATACATTCTCTCCATGCGGCGCAGCGACCTGGTGCAGGCTGATAGTGGCTTTGTCGTCGAAGAATTAAAGAGCGCGGGCGTCGACGCTTCTAAGCTGGTCGCGATGCCCGTAGGCGTGGATCTCGAGAGGTTCGCCGCGGGCGACAGGGCGAAAATAAGAGCGCGATACAATATAGGCGACAGCTTTCTACTCCTTTACGTGGGCAGGCTTGCGAGCCTGAAACATGTGGATGACCTGATACGGGCGACGGCGGCGCTGAAGAGCGACAAAGTACGGCTGATGGTCGTGGGCGCAGGCCCCGAGCGCGAGCCGCTCGATGCTCTCGCAACGAAGCTAGGCGTCGAGAATATTGTGACGTTCGCCGGCCGTCTCGGCGATGATGAGCTGCCGGACTATTATGCGGCGTGTGACGCCTGGGTCACGGCGAGCAGGCATGAGGGGTTCTGTGTGCCCATCGTCGAGGCCATGGCAGCGGGAAAGCCCGTCATCGTGCCCGACGTGGCGGCCATGCCGGAGACGGCGGGAAATGCGGGCCTGGTGTATAGGCTTGATGACGTGAATGGCCTGACCGAGAATGTACGTATGCTAATAAAGGATAAAATAGCATATGAGAGGCTATCGAATAATGCGGCCCTAAGAGCGAAATCCTTTGAGATGCATTGTGTGATGGGCCGCTACGTCGATATGTTAATGAGCGTTAGTGATTTTAAAGGCTGAAGAGGATTGTGTGATATGGAGACCCTGAACATTTGCGTGGCTACGTACTCGCTGTCGAAAGGAAACGGCATCGACGTGACGGTCGCGGAGTTTGCCCGCGAGCTGTCAAAATATCATAACGTCAAGCTTGCGGCCATCGTATCCAACATGGCGGTGCCGGGGGTTGAGATCACGCACTATCCGGCGAATAAGCCGCTGCAGATGCGCGCTGTCGCGAAAGAGCTGGACAGTCAGAAGTTTGATTTTATTTCTACGCACTATTTGCCATTCGACCTCGTGGCGAGCATGATGAGAACGCCGCATTTGCTCCATGACCATGGGAACGCCCCGCTCACCAGTCTCCTGCACAGCCGAAAAGAGCTCATGCTGTGGGGAGAAGTCCATGCGTTCAGGATGATAGCCGCCAGAAAAGCGGCCATGGTGCTGCCCATATCGAACTACATCGGCCAGGGTTTCAAGAGGATGTACCTGTACAGGGGAAAAATGCAGATCCTGCCCTCAGGTATCGAGTTCCCTGAAACGGGCGACATCAAGCCTTGCGAAGAGTTCGGGAAGTATATCCTCTACGTAGGAAGGCACACGCCGTATAAAGGCGTGGATAAGCTCATCGAGATCTTCGGCGAGGCCAGGAAAGAGCTGGGCGAGGACGTGCACCTGGTCACCATCGGGAAAGCGGATAAGGGATACGACGAGAAGCTGAAAGCGCTAGCGAAAAAAGTGGGCAACGTGCACATGCTGGGCTTCGTACAGGATGTGTGGCCATATTATGCCGGCGCCGCCGCATATGCCACCTGCTCGGCCTGGGAGGGAGAGGATAGGCCCGTGATCGAGGCGCAATTCATGGGAAAGCCGGCCGTGACGTTTAATAATTGCTCGCACCCGGAGGTCGTATTCTACGGATCGCTAGCCAATAATAATAACGAGTTCAAGGAAGCGCTGATCAGGCACCTTAATGAGATTAAGGCTGATCCGGCTGTTAGGCAAAAAGTCGTTGATCGCTTTGCTACGAAGAACACGGTGGGCAAATACGTTGAGATCTTAAAACAATTCTAAGAGCGCTAGCTCGTAATACCCTCATAAGCGGCCTTTAGTATCATTTTGGCCCTTGAAAAATTGAGGCTTATTGCGGCCGCCATTGTGTTATAGACGACGAACTTGGCAAGGTAGTATGGTACGAATACCAGGAGATCTATCGTCCTGGCATTATGCTTTTCAAAGACGATCATATTCCGCGTGCCATAATAAAACTGTATATCCTTTATCTTGCCAGCAGTGCTCGAGACCTTATGCCATATCACCGAAGAAGGCGCGAAGATGATGCGGTAGCCTCGGCGATGTGCCCTCGCGCAGAAATCGCTATCCTCATAATAAAGGAACAGCCGGTCATCTAGAAAGCCTATGTCGTCAAGCACTTTTCGCCTGATCAGCATCGCACAGCCCGTCATAAAGTCCGTATCCCGCACCTGGTCGTATTGCCCTTCGTCTAGCTCATGCTCGCCGATATGGCTAGTGTTCCCGGACCGATAGTTGATCTTTCCGCCGGCAAACCAGATCCGCTTCGGCTCAGTAAAATAATAGATCTTCGGTCCGGCGATGCCGATGCCCGGGCTGCTTTCCGCGGCCTCGACCAGCCTGCTTAAAAAATTCGGGTCCACGACTGTGTCGTTGTTCAACAGCAGGACGTAATCGACCCTTTCCGGAGTGCGAGCTTTATTCCCTCGTTGTTGCCGCCTGCGAAGCCCAGGTTCTTATGCGTTTCCAGGATCTCCAGCGCCGGATAGGCAAGCCTCATGGCGCTGACCGAATCGTCAGTCGAGCCGTTATCGACCAGAATGACCTCGTGGTCCTGATAGTCGATACCCTGTAGCGACCGTATACAATCAAGGGTGTCCTCCTTGTTGTTCCAGTTCAGGACGATGATCGCGACTTTAGGCCTCATGGATAACCCCGGTATTTTCATTGATAAACGCGTAAACGTTATAATCCTTTTGCGGCCTTATTCTCTTTAATCTATAACTATATAAACAACAAATACTGTTGGTTAAAAAGGTGCGGATAGGAGGGGTCCAGGTGGGTAAGGAAGGCAACATCGTTTTCGCGACGTTCTTCCCGGGCTGCGAAAACATTCACTTAACGAAAGATATCGGCATGATCCCCTATGTTCTCCACCGCGACTTCGGGTATGAATCATATGTGATCAGCTATAATAACGGCGATTACCCATACCTCAAAAAAGAAACGCCAGGCTTAAAAATATGCCCTATCGGCCAGAGCAGATGCCGCATATTAACGAAGGTCTTAAGGCCAAAGGCCGGCGGGATATTTTCCAGGGCCATCGAGGCGCTGTGCACCACGCTGGAGGCGCTGCCGTTCATGGTCAGGCATGGCCGGCAAATCGACATACTCCAGCTATATCATTATAAGGATGAGTCTCTCATCGTCGGTTTAATCTATAGGGCGGTCAACCCGAAAGGTATCATATACCTCAAGCTCGACCTGCACCCAGAAATTGAGAATATATATAACAAAGACCCGTCCAGGCTGAAAACGTCCCGGATCTACAAATTACTCACGTTCGACATTGTAAGTGTTGAGTCAAAGCAGCTATACGATTTCGTTAGAGAGAAACACCCATATTTTAAAGAGTTTATAAACAACATATATTATTTGCCGAATGGAGTAGATGCGAAAAAATTATTGCCGAATATAAGGCATTTCGATCAAAAGGAAAAGATGATCCTGCACGCGGGCAGGATCGGTAATCCGCAAAAAGCATCAGAGATCATATTAGAAGCTTTTGCATCGTTAGCGAGAGATTTCCCCGAGTGGAAGCTGGTCATGATCGGCTCTATGGATAGATCCTTCGAGCAGTATTTCAAAGAGTATCTTGAGAGAAATAAGGATATCGGGGATAGGGTAATTTATCTAGGGTTTTTAAAAGATAGGAAAGACGTATATGAGTATTATAGCAGAGCGATCGTGCACGCATCACCTTCGAGGTTCGAAGGCTTGAGCCTGGCATCCGTGGAAGCCGGGTTCTTCGGCGAAGTCTTCCTCAGTTCAGACATACCGTCGACCAGGGACCTTACGGATAACGGCAGGCTGGGCTATTTATGCCCTGTGGACGACATGGAGTGCTTTACCAGGACATTGAGGTATATGCTATCCCATGAGGATGAGTTAAGGGAGAAATCGTCGGCCGTCGAGGAATACATAACAAAAAATTTCGATTGGAACCAGATATGCGGACGACTGAGCCAAATAATACAAACACGATTAAAGGATGATCGATGATCTAGATGAGCGATGTAAGGAATGTTGCCCGAAACACAGTATTTCTATTCTCCGCGCAGGTCATCTCGCTCATCATCAGCGTGTTATATCTGAAGATGACGCAGTCGTACCTGGGTTCGGGCCAGTACGGCGTGCTTTCATATGCACAGTCGATCACTGGCTTATTTAGCGTGATCATGGACCTCGGCCTGACAACACTCGTGACCAGGGATGTATCCAGGGATAGGTCGCTGTCGAAAAAATATCTGAGTAATATTATCGTCATCAAGCTGATGCTAGCGCTCGTCATGCTTGCTTTATTGTTCACGACTGTACAATTGAAGGGTGAGAGCCAGGATGCGACATATACGATCTATATCGTCGCGCTGTCCATTGTCTTTACGGCAATGTCGCAGGTATTCTACTCTATTTTTCAGGCGCATGAGCGCATGGAATACCAGTCATATGGGTCGATATTGAACAGTGTAATGCTCCTGGTCGTCGCGAGCGTTGCGATCTATCTGAAGGCCAGTGTCCTGGGTTTTGCGATAGGGCTTCTCCTCGCCAGCGCGGCGGTGCTGTTGTATTGTATCTGGACATGTGCAAGTAAGTTCGTGAAAATCGGCATATATTTCGACCCTAAATTTTGGGATATAAAGGAAACGATACCGTTCAGCATCACCGCCGTGTTCGGCGCCTTTTTCTACCAGATAGGCTCCGTAATCCTGGAGACTTTCAAAGGGTATGATGCCGTCGGCGTCTACAATGGCGGATTTAAGCTATTCCTGGCCGTGCTGTTCGTGCCCCAGGTGTTCAGCTCGGCCATATTCCCGACGATGTCCCGGTTCTATATGACATCCCAGGACTCGCTCCATGCTGCGTTCCGCAAATTCTTCAAGTACATGGTCATGCTCTCGATGCCCATGGCTGTGGGAGTAACGCTTCTGGCGGACCGTATCATGGCGTTCATGTCTGGCGATCAATTTTCGTCATTCGCCGGGTCGGTCGTCGTGCTGCAGATCCTGATCTGGGCGGCAGTATTCATCTTCCTGAGTAACGCGTACGGCACGGCTGCCGGCTCTTCGAACATGCAACGAGCCGCGATGCGGATCGCGGGCATCTGCATGATCCTGAACCTGGTCATAAATCTCGTACTTATACCGAAATATAGCTACGTCGGGGCTGCAGTCGCAACGCTACTGACCGAGCTTGCATCGTTATTGCTCTATGCCTGGATATGTGGCAGGTCTGGGTTTAAGCTGACCTCCGGTACCCTTCTGGATTCGGTTAAAGTGGTGGCGGCGGCAATGCTCATGGCCTTGTTTATCCTGATACTCTCGGGCCAGAACCTGTTCCTCGTCGTAGCAACAGCAGCTGTCGTATACTTTGCTTCACTTTACGTTTTACAAGGGATCGATAAAGATGATATGGACATCACACTGGGTTATTTACATAAGTATTATATCTCTTATAAAAACAACAATCGTAGATAAAAATAAACTCGGGTATATTCACGAATAATAAGTTTTGTCGGAAAAAGTACATCCACCGAAGTGCTCTCGAACTCAGTCGATATTTCCAACATAGCCTGCAGTAAAAGTAACCACGAGTGACCGATGTAATATAAATGATAGATTGTAATCTTCTAATACAGACGGTAGTATACTTCGCTCGTGATTTCAACTCGTTGCAGTAGTGCGCATCCGGGCTGTGATCTATTTCCCACTATCGTCTTCTGAAGTCAATATCGGGCGATGACTATCAAATCATGTCATCGCCCTTCTCGAAAAAAGCATGATTAGCATGTGCTCCTGAATGTTTTTTCAGGGATACCCATGGCTATTTCAGGAACTTTTGCTTGTAATAGATCAGCTCTGCGATCACGATATAAGAGAGCCTTTGAAAGATCAGGGGATGGCGCGTTTTCCATACTCCGCATGTCGTATATATGACCGGATAGGACTTTCTATACTTCTTTAAAACCTTTTTTAGGGTCGGATAATACCCCTTCGGGAGCGATCCGGGGGAAAAAAGGTTAAAGATGTTTTTTTCGAAATCTAAATTGGTGCTGTAGGTCACATGATAGAGGTGCTCGGGTATCACGTAAACGTCCCGTCCACGCTCATGACATCTCAGACAATACTCCACGGCATATAGGTGCCAGTTATCGCAGACCTCCTCGTCGAATTGCATCTCGCTAAAAACAGACCTCGGGATGATCAGAAGGCATTCGTCGAGTGTTTGCACTTTTTCTGGCCTATCGATGAGGAGGGTGCCGGCCGGTCTCGGAGGGACACAATGCTCGATATTTGATAGCACGCCGTCCTCGCCCCGGACGCCTGCAACTCCGACGATACCCGGGTTCGAGAGATCATTGAGCGCCTGCTCCATGTGCTCGAGTAACGCGGGTGAGGGAAAGAAGATATCCTGGTGGACGAACATGATGTACTTACCGCTTGCCTGCCTTCCCCCGTAGTTCAATGCTTGGGCTGCCGACTTGAAAGCATTATTCGTGTTATCCACTTTTATTAGCTCGAATTTAGCAGACTGGTTTTCCAGGCCTTTTAGCAAATTTTCTTTAAAAATCAACTCTTTGTTGTAGACGCATACGATCGAGATCATTTGCATTACCTGTCCAAGAATATCAAAGATGCCAGTCAGCCGTCTTTATTGTTTATAATACTCATATATTGAGGAAAACATACCGTCATATTATCTTTATATACTTAATCCTTTGGCTCCCGCTACCGTGGGATATGGGCGATTCATGAAAATGATCGACAGTTACCGATATGCAGAAGCCATACGATTTATCGTTAACCGTATATAAGAAGGGCCCAAACGTCCGTTGGCTCTCATAGTTTTTTCCCATAGCACATCAATTATTTCCATACCTTTTTGCACGTTTAGCAGTATTTGTCCTGATCATGATCAGGAGATCAAACTTAAAAAATGACGTTTCATCATTGTCAAAGATAATACTGAAGAAAAAAATCGGAACAGTAAATTTCTTAGGATACTACAGGGCACATTATCGCAGATCAACGATGGTATGGCGCATATTATACGATGGCCTATAGTTCGACTATCGCGTATAGCCGATAGGAGATCTTCGGCTTTACCAGCTTGAGCGCATACCCGGCGCTTATCGGATAATACAGCCACGCAGGAAGCCCAAGTTTTCCGAGGAATAGAGGCTCACGTTCATAAATGTGGAACCGGTCGAAATAGCTCTTTAATAATTCGCTCAGATCATCCTTCGTGAAGAAATTCACATGGTCCTGTTCCAGCATATGCTCGAACGTTAAGCCATAACGTTTCAGTTCGGAATAGCCCGTACAATTGGGCACAGTTATCAATATATTCTTCTTAGCAACTTTTTTTACCTGTTCTAAGATCTCGCCAGGTCGGTCGACATGCTCCAGCACTTCGAATAAAAGAACAGTATCGAAATATTTTTCAGGGAACTTTTGTGTTAACGATTGGCCCTCGATGGCGTAAGACTCCACGCCGTTATCCATGGCCTGCTTAACATATTCGGGATTGATGTCAACACCGACGACGTCAAAACCAAGTCGTTTTAATTCTTTAGCATACTCCCCCGTCGCACATCCTACATCAAGTAATTTATGTCCGGCGTTATTCCTGGCGAACTCGAGGAGCAATGGTGATATGCAAGTTTTTCCATTCAGGTAGAAATTTTTAGTATCCCTGAAAATATCCTCTTTTTTCATAGAGATACTTTTACTGATCATTAAATAAATAAACATTTGTCCTTTGTGCATGATCACGCCAGATTCAAACAGCTCTATTGAGACTCATCGCTCGCACGCCTTTGATAATTACGAGAGATCCTGTCAATTTTTGCTCTACACCGAGCAATACTCATAATGCTTAAATGTTCGCCCAAAAAGAGATACGAGAGCACAAACACCATGATGTATGTCTGGCCATCATCGGGTAACACTGGTTGAGCAAAGTGCCGTGCATGAGCTTATCATAAACCGAATACGCCGAACAAAGATACCTATGACGATGAAGACAGTTTGCGTATCTCTGATCTTGTTGTAGCAGAAATAAGGGATGAGCATGGAGAATATGCAGGCACAAAGCATCGTATGGACGCCCTTTTCGATAGGCACTACACATTAGCGTATACTGCGTTCAGGGTATGTGTAGTCGGTATTAGTAAAGATAAAAATACCATCGACGGATCCCCTCACGCCTGTGCGTATCGCCTTTGGCTCGACTTATTCGTATCGTGTTTAATATATTTGACTTATGGTTATCTGGGCGCAAAATCCCAGCGATCTCGTCGATCTGACCCTTTGAGCCGTCATTAACAATAATGACCTCATCCATATACCCGCCTTATTCTTCGAGCATTCTGCTTGAGGACAGCCTAATCGTTGTGTGCGAGAGGTATACATGTAGTTTTCATGGCATTGGCCTAAAAAATAAGATAGTTACAGGCTGATAATATTTTTAATGGTCGGATGCGTCCATTTTTGTCAAGCCTTGCTTTATATCAAGCATCCTGTGGAATTTATTTATCTTCGTCGTATCGAGAGAGGAATCCATGGGGCGTTTGGCCTTCTGGTTCAGGGTCGCGCTGGTGACTGGCTCGATCAGGCTTTCGTCGAGGCCATAAAAACAGGCTATTTTCCGGGCAAATTCAAACCTGCTGATGCGTTCCGAGCCTGCCGTATGGTATACGCCCTGTGCGCAATTCTTCACCAATTCCATGATCGCCTCGGCGCAGTCTGTAGACAATGTGGGCGTATTGAACTGGTCGTTGACCACTTTGATCCTCGTGCCGGACTTCAGCGAGTCCCGGACCCAGGTAACGAAGTTTTGCCGGGCGTTGCCGTAGACGACACTAGTGCGTGCTATCACGTAATTATCCAGGCCCAACACATAGTATTCACCAAGCAATTTTGAATAAGCGTAATAAGAAATAGGGTTCACGGGGTCGTCTTCACGATACATGCTGCCCTTGCCGTCGAACACGAAGTCCGTGGAGACGTAGATCATTTTTGCGTTAAATTTATTTGCCGCGTCGGCCACGTTCTTAGTTCCCAGCGCGTTAATAGCCATCGCTTCGTCGTGGTGGCTCTCGCAATAATCCACGTTCGTCAGCGCGGCCGTATGCACGATGACGGACGGCATGGCTTTCCCGACTGCATCGAATACTCCGCTGCGATCCGTTATGTCCAGGCGTACTGCTCCCTCTTTCGGTTTCGAGTTGTACGTGCCGACCACTTCGAACTCCCGGCCCAGTACGCTTATTACTTCCGCGCCCAGCAGCCCGCTACCAGTGACAAGGATCATAAAGTATCTCCTTTTAGTTCAAATGAATATATTCACTTAATAAATGTCTGCATTTTATCCTTGAAATACGTCGCGGACAGCTTTAACCCTTCGTCCAGGCCTACTTCTGGCTTCCATCCGAGGAGTTTTTTCGCCTTTGTGATATCCGGCCGGCGCTGTAAGGGGTCGTTCTCAGGGAGAGGCTTGAACTCGATAGCGGAAGCGCTTTTTGTGAGCGATTTTATCTTTTTAGCGAACTCCAGCACGGTCATCTCGTTCGGGTTGCCCAGGTTGACCACTTCGCCCTTCGTATCTGCCTGCATCATCATGTATATGCCGCGCACCAGGTCGGACACATAGCAAAAGCTGCGTGTCTGGGAGCCGTCGCCATAGACGGTCAGAGGCTTTCCAGCGAGCGCTTGCGTCATGAAGTTGGGCACGACTCGGCCGTCGTCCAGCCTCATGCGAGGCCCATACGTGTTAAAAATGCGGATGATACGCCCATTAAGGCCGTGGTGCCTGATGAAAGTCATGGTCAGCGCCTCAGAGAACCGCTTACTTTCATCGTAGCAGCTTCTTGGGCCGACGGGATTCACGTGTCCCCAGTAGGTCTCCGGCTGCGGGCTCACGTCTGGATCCCCGTACGATTCCGATGTGGAGGCCATGAGGAAGCTCGCTTCGTGCTCTATGGCCATGTTGATCAGGTTATAGGTGCCCTGGCTGTTGGTCATCATGATCTCCACCGGATGGCTGGCGAAATCTACAGGCGAAGCCCTTGATGCAAGGTTATATACGTGGTCTACATGCCCTTCGATCTTCAGGGGCTTTCGGGTGTCGTGCTTGATGAAAGTAAAGTGGTCGTTCCCCATAAGGCCGCTGATATTGCCCTTATCCCCGCTTCCAAGGTTATCGATCACGATCACGTGCTCTCCCTTTTGCAGGAGATACTCGCAGAGGTGTGAGCCTATAAAGCCCGCACCGCCCGCCACAACGGATGTTCTTGCCATGTGCACACCTTAAAATTCTATAGTAGAAGAATCACCTATGTTCAGAGAGTTCGACTTGCCTATCAGTATTGCGCCATCGCCGATTATGGAAGAGCGCAGCATCATATATTTTACCTCGGAATTATTTCCCACGATGCTGTCCTGTATGATGGAATTCTGAATGACCGCTCCCTCCGATATAGAGACGTTCGGCCCTATGATGGAGTTTTCCACTTTCGCGTTCTTTCCGATCGATACTGGCTCAATGATGATGGCGCTCTTGAACCCGTTATCCGAAACCTTGTGTTCGGCCAATAAAATACGATTTACATCCAGCAGCGACTGCGGCCGGCCGCAGTCATACCAGCTGCTAACCTCGAACGTCTTAAATGTCGAGCCGTCCTCTATGGCGAGCTGTAGCGCATCGGTCAGCTGTATCTCGCCTGGCGGATGGGAGGACATGAGGTGGTCGAGCGCCTCGAATAGCTTCCTCGAGTCCTCGATAAAATATATGCCCGCGATGCCCAGGTGTGATGTGGAATGTTTCGGCTTCTCCACCATCTTCTTGATCGAGCGATCGTCGTTCAGGTACACGATGCCATAGTGCTCTGGGTCGTCTATGTTTTTAACGCCGATAGAGCCTGAGCATTTATCGTTACACCTGTGAAGCTTCATGAATTCGCTATAGCCGTCCTTGAATATCATGTCGCCCAGCGCGATCATTATAGGACTGTCTGCCACGGCATCCCTGGTCACGTAAATGGAGTGCCCGAGGCCTAGAGCATGCTCCTGCACGATATAGGTGATCTTCTTAAAAACGCTCGAATAGTTCGCGTCCACATACGAAATGATCTTATCCCTCATGTACCCCACGACGATGATCACTTCTTCCGGGTCGAGGTCGATCATATTATCCAGTATGTGTCCGATGATCGGCTTTCCCGCGACGAATACCATTGGCTTTGGCTTCGTATACGTATGCGGATATAATCTCTTTCCAGCCCCTGCCGCAGGTATGACGACTTTCATGATCAACATTCCTTAACTGCTCAATAATTTAAGACGGCTTAGCCTACATTTCGTTTCATTATAAATATATCTAGCGTCCTCGCTTTATGAGCAGCGCGACGCCGAAGAGCACTATGCAAGCGAAGGCGTCAACGAACGGCGTTGACGCAGTCTTTCCGGTGGATGATGCCTGAGGGGACGGCGTTGCCGACACTCCGGCCGGAGAGAATGCGAACATATCGCCGTTAGTAGTGCCGAAGAACAGATGGCCATCGGCAACCGCAGGTGATACAAAAATTTCGGACGCGCCTGTCTTATAGGTCCATAAGCCTGAGCCGTCCGTCCCGTTCAGCGCGAAGAGTATGCCGTCCTGTGTGGCACCGTACAGCACGTTCCCCGAGACCGCAGCGGATGCATATATCGGGCCATAGTATGCCGAGATCCATTTTTCCGAGCCCTGGGCCGCATCGAGCGCGAAGATATGGCCGCCAAATGTACCGATGAACACCGTTCCGGTGGCCGGGTCTATCGACGGGGACGCATCCGTCGCATATCCAAGATCATATGTCCATTTCACGCTGCCCGTGCCTGTATCAAAAGCGTACAGTGTGCCGTTGTGTGCGGCCACATAGACTGTGCCATTATAGACTGAAGGCGAGGAATGAATATAGTCGTCACCGACATCATAGGACCATACGACCGCACCGGTGGACGCGTTAAGCGCGTAGAATTTGCCATGCATTACAGTGGACCCGCTGCTGGGGATACCCGCCAGTGTTTTTACGGAGTCCTGATACCCGTAAGTTCCCACGTAGATCTTTCCGTCCCACGCCGCTGGCGACGACTGTGTTATGTTGCTCAGTGACCATACGTGGTTGCCCGTTCCCTCGTCAAGCGCGTAGAAATCGCCGCTGTTCGTCCCGATATAGACATTCCCATCATACGCTAAGGGCGAGGAGTACATGCCGCTGTACACGCTCGACCGCCAGATCATACTCCCGCTGGCGGTATCTACCTTATACACGTAGGTATCATCGGACCCGACGTACATAGAGCCGTTCGACACGGCGGGAGTGGACTCGATCGAGCCGCTCTCTGCCTGGAACTTCCACTTTTGAGCGCCTGTTTTGTCGTCCAGCGCGAAGACAGTGCCCTTGTCATAGTAGACAGCATAGACTGTGCCGTTCGATACGATGGGAGAAGCGACAATGGAGCCGCCGACATTTATTTTCCAGTCCACTGTGAGGGGCGGCTGCAGCGCCTCTCCGGCATCCGATGTATGCTGTGCGTCCGCCCTCGACTGCGTCCAGTCAGCCGCATAGGCCGGCATGGAGAGCAGGACGAGTGCCAGTAGTATCAGTACGAGCTTTCTCATAACAGGTCACCTGCCGTAATGGTCGCGCCGGCATTCACGGCATCGGAGGACACCTGCACTTTGGTCGATGCCAGGCCCGACGTGACCGTATACGCATCTCCCGTCTTCACCGGCATGGACGAATCCGAGGTGGGATAAGGTACGGTGAAGATGTACGCGCCATGCTGGTCAGCGGTCGTTCTTTCGTAATACGTCTTATCTCCGTTCGGGGACGTGATGTTAAGGCGTAGCTCCACTACGGCATTGGGGTTGGCTTTGCCTGTGATCCTGGCGCCATTGACGTACTCGAATACTTTGACCGGATCGCCGCCGTCATTACCATAGATATATCGATAGCGTTCCAGGCCGCTGGTCACGTTGCCGAGCTTATTTTTACCGCCCATGCCTTCGTCATTATAGAGCCTGGAGTACATTGTGTCGTAGTATTTTTCACTGCCGTCCATGGACGACATAATCCCCGATGGCTGTAGCGAATAGTAGTACATGTGATAGCTATCCGTATCGTCGCCGGCCAGCTGCGGCATGTTCTCGAAGATGCCGAGTCCGACTCCTGCATACGTCGATCCCATCTTGTTGTCCACCATCACGTAGCGCGCATTCACGCTGTCCATGATGGCGTTCGCAGAAGTCTCGTTCTGGGCGATGAAGAAGTGCGAAGAACTGGGTATTCCGGTCTGGAAGTTGTTAGAGATGGCAGGCCGTTCGGCCGCATAAAGGACATAGTTGCCGTAGTCCCACCAGGTCATGATACCATAGCCGGGCTGCGTGCCCTGGTCGGCAGAGTATAAGTTTGACGTGGCAGGCGTGTTGTCCTTCACCCATGAGCATGCCTCGTACCAGCTCAGGATCAACTGGTTCGGCGTGTCCGCAATCGAGATGCTGGTGTCGAGCACCGGTATCAGGATCACGAGAGCTATGATCGATACGCCTACCAGGGCTGGCGTGATCAGGGCAGATCCGGATTTGGAGGATTTCTTTTTGCTCTTCATTTCCTCAGGGCTAAGTACCTTATCCAGCCCTGCCAGCGATAGCACGACATACAGGATATACCCGGCGAATATCGACACGGTCACCGCCAGTAAATAGACCCAGCGCGTCTGGAATAACCCCACTGCCACCACAGCAGCCGTCCATACGAGGAAGAATATTTCGATGTTCTTCAATTTATCGCCGCGCAAAATAGAGAGCAGATACGCCGCCAGGCCGAGGACGGCCAGCAGTCCGGCGACGGAGAAATAGTCCCATGGGACAATATACCATGCGGAGCTCGAGAAGTTGAGCAGCGGCTGCATCTCGC
This sequence comes from uncultured Methanocellaceae archaeon, assembly GCA_963780665.1. GTDB lineage: Archaea > Halobacteriota > Methanocellia > Methanocellales > Methanocellaceae > Methanocella. The sequence continues at coordinate 394,106 of CAWACJ010000005.1, forward strand.
TGATGTTCGACGCCATTCCGCCGCTGCCTGACAGGAACCCGAGGCCCTGCCCGATCTCGACGAAGATCTGAGGCGACGCCAGGTCAGCGACGATCGCGGCTATGCCGGCGAAGATCGCAAATATGACGGAGGCCAGGTACCATGGGGCTTTGCGTGCAGCAAGCGCGTCCGAAAGCACGCCCATGATCGCGAAGAAGCCGACCATTCCCAGCAGGTAGAAGATGTGGAACCATGACAGGTATACCATCGAGATCTCGAAATGCTGTCCTGCGGGGCTGATGATGATGGGCGGCGTCACGATCAATACCGCGACGAGTGATGCGATCGTGCCTACAATGGCCAGGTATTGTGAGCGAACACGGTCCAGCGAGTCGATGGCGAACTGGACGAAGGCATATCCGACCAGGATGCTCACGAACAGGGCAGACACGTCGAATGCGAACACCATGGAAGCGACGCCGATACCGGCGAGAGCGGCATAGATGAGCGGCTTTTTCTGAGATTGCAGGCCTGTTACATTCATCAGGCTAGATAGGCTCAGGCCTCCGGCCTTCGCCGAAGTCACGGCCCTGGTAAAGAGTAGGTACGTCAGTAAAAGCAGGAACACTTCGAGCGCGTGATGGTCCGTGAACCCGAAAATCGTCCTGAATACCGAGCCTGGAAGGATCGCCATGACCAGCGACACGATCAACGCGGCATTCTTGCCAATGGCGTCCTTGACGATGAAATATAGGGGAACGATGGAGAGCACGCCGAGGGCGACCGGCAGCAACGCGGACGTGAGCTCGATGGTGAAATCGCTCGGGTGGCCGAGCCCTGCGATGAGCGAAAGGCCAGCGCCCAGTATGTCGAATAGTGGCGGCCAGCCTACGATGTAGCCAAGCGGGTAATTAACGTAAGAGTCAAATGAGCTCACGCTCGGGAAGTTTTCGACAGTGTACATGATCCTCCTCATGTGATAGTATGGATCAAACTCTGCGAAGACCACGTGGCCGTTGACGAAACTAAAGGCGGCAGGCAGTAGCCTGATGACTAGCGCAATGGCCATTACGGCACCCAGTAGGAGCGCGGTACGGTATTGCAACAGGAGATTGCCGAAGGACCTGTGCACTTCAGGTGATCTGCTTGTAACAGCTGACTGTTTGTGATCCTGACCGGACTCAGGCGTCACATTCGCCCGAGTAAGCTGTTTTTGCGCTTCATTAATGTGCGCAGCGCCGGATACTTTACGCTTATTGCCCATGATAAAACCAGAGTATACATCTAGCTATGTCATTAAATGCTTATCGCTGACCGTGCCTAGGTAGCATTAAAAAGGACTTGCTCAATGAGCGCCTGTAGCCAGCCTATGTAACGATGACCGTGCTGCCGCTCTCTATAGCGTTTTCCGGCACTTCGACTTGAGAGACCGAGCTGCCATAGCGGACAGCATAAGTCCCGTCTTCCGACGAATATGGAACAATAAAGCGATAAGATCCGTCACCGCCGGCCGTGGCTGTACCATAGTATGTCCGCTTGCCATCGGGCAGCGAGAGATTTACACTTAGCTCGATTTCAGAGCCTGGCGGAGCCATACCTGTGATCCCGGCCCCTTTCACGTACTCAAACACTTTGACCGGGTCCGCACCGTTAGTGGCATATATAAGGCGATAATGCTCGAGGCCGCCCGTGACATTGCCCGATCCGCTCTTGTATCCACAGCCGTCGAAGTCAAACAGCTTTGCGTACATGGAACTATAATATTTAGGGCTTACAGTGAGGGCGGACGCATTAACGCGCATGTGGTAGCTATTCGGATTGTCGCCTGCGAGGTATGGCATGTTCTCGAAGATACCATAGGGTACGCCGGCGTATGGCGAACCCATCCTGTTATCGGCCATCACGTAGCGGGCGCTACAGTTGTCCATGATGGCGTCAGCGGCCGTCTCGTTTTGAGCGATAAAGAACAGGGAGGCGTTCTCTATGCCCGTCTGGAAGTTGTTGGCGACTGCCGGCCGCTCGGCCCTGTACAAAATATAGTTGCCGTAGTCCCACCAGCTCATGATGCCGTATTCCGGATGTGTCCCGTTATCGGCTGAATAAGTGAAAGAAGTTACCGGAGTATGGTCCTTTACCCAGGTGCATGCGTCATTCCAGTCGGAGGCGTAGAACTCGGGCGTCAGCGCCAGAGAGACACTGCTGATAAACAGAGGAGCCAGCAGAATGAATGAGACCACAGCGATCAAAGTGAGCGCGGGCGTTGCTGAGGCAGTCTTTGACTTCTGTCTTTTGTCGCGAATATCCTGGGTAGCCCTGGACTGTGCTGCCAGATGCCGGTCCAGGCCCGCAGCATCGAGCGCCAGGTAAAGCGCGTACCCGGCAAAAACGGAGACGTTCACTGCCAGCACGTAGATGAACCTCTGCTGAAGCAGCCCCAGCGCCAGGGCAAAAGCCGTCCATATGATGATAAAAATGTCCATGTGCTTGAGCTTCCTGTCTCTTACGGATATGAGATAGGCGAGTAGGCCGAATATAGAAAGAACCATTGCCGTAGAGAGGAACGACCAGGGCACGAGCATCGAGAAGCGGCCGCTCTCGACGAATAGCGGCTGCAGCTCATCCACAGTGCTTAAAACGCTGTTTCCCCCGATCAGGAATACGAGCCCCTCCTTGATGCTGGAGTAGAACCCGTGGGCAAGGACTCTGAGCAAGATCGCAAGCAAGCATGCGAGACCCAGTGCTGAAAGTGGCAGTGAATACCATGGCATGGCGCGCAGGGCTGACGCTTCGGATATGCTGCCCACCACCAGGAAGAACAAAAGGATAGCGAGCAGATAGAGAATGTGGAACCATGAGATCACCAGCGCGGTGACCTGTGACGCCCCATTGCCCGTGACTACGAACGGCATTACAATAGCGAGCGCGACAAGCGTTGCGACCGAGCCCACGATGGTGAGGTAGAAGGACCGTTCATTCGTATATGCGTCGTAGGCGTACTGCGCGAATGAGTATATGACGATTAGGCCGATGAAGATCGGTGCGCCATCCCAGGCGAATATCATCGCCGCCATGGCCACTCCTGCCAGAGCGGCATATACCAGCGGCTTTTTCTGCTTGATGATATTTTCAGGCTTTACTCCATGTACGCCAGATAAGGCTCGCATGAACAGCAAGTACATAGTCAGCGAAAGCAGCACTTCCAGCCCGTGATGGTCCGTGGCGCCGAAGAGGGACTGATATACGGAGCCAGGGATTATTGCCATGATGAGTGCTGCGATCACGGCTGCATGCTTACCCATCGTGTCTTTGACGATATAATAGAGAGGAATGATGGAGAGCACACCAATGAGCGCTGGCACAAGGGCTGAAGTCAGCTCGATGGTGAAGCTGCCGGGATGACCCAGCCCAGCCAAAAGAGACAGTCCTGCCGATATCTGGTCATAGAGCGGGGGCCAGTAGATGGGGAAACCTGTCGGGAAATTCACATAAGAGTCAAACACGTTCGTGGACGGGAAGTGGTAGACCGTGTATACGATCCTGCGCATATGATAATAGGAGTCCAGGCCACTGAAAAGCACGTGACCGCTAGAGATATTATAAATGACCGGCAGCATCCTGACGAAGAGTGCCAGCAGTAATATACAGGCGATCAGTATTGCCGTCATCGGCAGGCCTCTGGCCGTTTTGGTGGTAGAATAAGAAACTTTACCCTTAGCGCTCATGTATAAAACAATTTTTATATAATTATTTATCATCTAATAGTTTGTCGCTTTTTATACACGAATTATACGAGCAAATGTATGAAAAGCGCACGTATTCATGAATACCGCTGAAATCTGCGGTCACATTTATTCCCTCTTATAAGAACGTATCATTGGGTGAAGGTCTTTGGCACATGACGTTTTGAAGCTTATCGTAGTGGTAGCCTCATTAGCGGTGATCATCGGCCTGGTCGCGCTGTTCGCAAGCGGCTATATATCAGCATTCAAGCCCGGAGGCGTGGTGGACAACAGTAAGAACGCCACCGGAGGCGGAGGAGGAGCGGGCATGCGAAACATAGGCGGAAGCTCGAATAAAAGCCTTACGAATAACGCTACGATGCCTACGATTCCAGCCGGGGCATATGGCGCAGAACAGCAGGCATATGTGCAACAACAACAGCAGCAACAACTGCAACAACTGCAACAACTGCAACAACAGCAACAAACAGGCGCCAAGCCTCAGCAGGCTTATACGCCCCAGCGATCGAATATGTCGCAGCCAGGCGGATATAATCCGCAGCAGCCCGATCAAACGGGAGAGACGGGAGGCGTTCCTACGCCGGAGCCGTCTGCGAGAGAGCCCGCGATTTCGCCGGGTACCGGAGAGCATGGAAGCTTTACGCCCACGCCAGTACCGGCTTACCAGCCTAACATGCCCGACATGTCGGAATACCTTACAGGATGGCATGCAACCATCGAACAATTTTACAGCATCCTGCCCTACATCTTCTCTGAACAGTTTGGCTTTTTGCCCTCATGGCCTGCATGGCCACAGTTTATTAAAACATTCTAGATCTGTAGAACCACGGCGAATACTGCGAATGCATATAAACGCCTCAGGCAGCCAGGCAATGCGTTTATTCGCTGCTTAGGACCCACAGGAAAGATCGAGGGGGCAGCCGCCGCCGCACATGGGATACTGGATGCACTTGAGGCAGCGCTCGGACACGTACTTGTGGCCCCTCAAACACAATGCCAGCTCGCTGTCCCACATTTTTGGGAAGTCGTCGGTAAGCGCGTTGCCAAGAGGCTTGAAGTAAGACTGGCAGGGCAGCACGCCGCCATCGGGCTCGACCGCTAAGGTCAGGCGGGCAGCGGAGCAGGCCTTGATCCCAAGTCCCATTTCTACGGGGTTGAGCTGGTGATACTTTCGTAGGCGTGTACCAGATGAACTCCATGCCGAGCTCGTTGGCCTTATTGACGATGTCCGGGAGCAGCACCTTAAGCTCCTCGGGAGTTAGCCCTTCCGTGTCTTTGCCGCGCCCCGCGCGTATGATCGCATTAACACCGAACGTCTTCACGCCGAGCGAGTGAAGGAACGAGATGAGCTCGACCATTGTGCCGGCGTTTGACTTCGTGATCGTGGTATTCGTGGTCACATATAGCTCGGGCACGCTATTCTTGATACCGTCCACGGTCTCCTGGAAAGAGTCGGCTCCGCACATCTTATTATGTACGGCCGGGTCCGGGGACTCGATGGTGATCTGTACGTAGTCCAGGCCTGCCTTCTTCAATGAAGCTACACGTTCCTTCGTCAATAAACGGCCGTTGGTAATGAGGCCGGTGACGATGTCCCTGCTCTGGCAATAGGCGACCAGCTCGTCCAGATCGGATCGCATGAGCGACTCGCCACCCGTAAAAACAATGTTGGGAACCTCGAAATCATCTGCTTTCCCGATGACTTTTTTCCATTGCTCGGTGGTCAGCTCTTTGGTTACACGCGGTCCTCCCGCATAGCAGTGAGGACAATTATTGTTGCACCGGTACGTGAGCGCCAGGTCGATGCGGATGGGCGCCTTCATCTTGCCGTACTCGGGCTCCTTGAGCTTAACGTCGAAGCAGGTGAACGGGCAGGCATTCCCCTGGGTGATGCCCCAGATGGTCGACGTGATGCGGTCATAGTCGGCCTCGGCCTGAGATTTTTTTACCCGGTACTTCAGCATCATCCGCATGATGACATTGTCCTTTACGCTGCCCACCAGGGGCGGCTTTTTCATATACCGGATGTAATGTTTGGCGAAGTCCTTTCCGATGCGGTCCAGGTACAGTATCTGGGAGGCGTTGATGATCAACATGCCAGTGCCGTCCTTTTCCTCTCTCAAGTGCAGCCGCGTGTTCTCGATCTTAGTCCTTATCATAAGTAAGCCTCCTTCATGTGCACCCGTGTCCTCCGCCGGCACATGCGCAGGCACATGCACAGGATACGCAGGCGCAGGCGCATGATACGCAGGCGCATGAGCCTCCTCCACCGGTGTTCCTGAACGTCGGTACACTCTTCACTGCCGGGGGTGCGTTGGCCGCATTCTGAATGCCGGCGAACTTCTCCACGCTACCGACTACTCCGGCGGACGTCGCCTCCACGGAATTGGAGATGGAGTTCGCGAAGCTCTCCACGCTGGCCGTGGTCGTGTTCGTGGGCCTGCCGGCCGTAGATGGCGCGCTCGTCTGCGTGGGTGCGCCCGTCTGTTGCGGCACGCCGGTTCCGCCATAGTAGTGCGGCATACCGAAGTAGTACGGGTACCACCAGTAGGTCGGGGGCACATAGACTCGGTCGCTGCCCGGTGCCTTCGCGACATAGTCGCTGGTCTTTTGCTTGAACTGCTCGTCCGCCATGAGCCAGATCATGTTCGTGTCGTATTTTTGTAGCTTTAATTCCGGCGTGTCGACCGCCTGTATGGCAGCCCATGCCTCGTCGATCTTCTGCTTATAGTAAAGCTCTGTATCCTTGCGACTATATGGCCGTGTCTTATCCACCACGCGCCTTGCCAGGACCTTAAAGCAGTTCAGCAGGCCGTCCTCGTCCAGGGAGTTATTTTTAATTGCATCCGCGTAGAGCTTTTCATAATAATTCAGATCCTGCCGGCTGACCAGCTCGAGCCGGATAGGATCTGTGGATATGAGTTTGACATTGCCCTTTTTCATCATGTCGAACATGACCATGGTGAGCACGCGCTTCGGGTCGATGCGCAGCAAAGTCGCCGCCTCGACAGGGTCGAGGTCCTTGTTTATTCCGATGCCGTCCATGCTGACCACCGGAGAGGTATAGGAGCTACGGCCGAACTGGCCGAATCCAAAGGCGATGACTATGATCAGGATGATGAAGAAGACAGGGCTGGCGCACATGAATGACAGGATGCCGCCGATGATCCCGGCCGCAGAGCTGATGCCATTACTGCTGCCAGATGAAGAGCCCCCAGTAGAGCCGCTGCTCGATGTCACGGCGCCCGCGTTCATGTACGAGTCGGGGAAGCTGACCGCCACCGTGAACTGCTGGTTCGGGCTTAACGAGGTGCTCTGGAAGTAGACCCATGTGCTGTCGTTATCCACGCCGAAGTTATCGTACTGCTTCGTGCCCGTGAAGACCTGGTCCTTCGAGATGTTGCCTGGCAGGTAGAACTTCACCTGCGTGTCCGTGATGGTCATGTCCCACCAGGGCGGCGTGAATGTGACAATGTCGTAGCCTGCCTTATCTGACGTATATACGAACGGGTCGAGCGTCGAATATATCTTCAGGTTCACGTGGTCGCCGGGATTCAGGTTGAATCCCTGGACCATGATCCATGTTTCCCCGCCGCTCTGACCGATACGCCAGGTATGGCTCTGGCCATTACCGTCGACCACGCTGACTACCTGCTGACTTGAATCAGTCTGCGGTATCCAGACCTCGTTCCACACGCCTTGCTGGATGACCGAGTCTACCTCGTAGGTCATCGCGACCTGCCCGCTCGGCTGTACGTCGAGTATCACGTGCTGGTAGTTCACCTGCCAGCTGGTGGTCTGTGCCTGCACCGGCGTCGCAAGCGCCAGCGCCAGCGCGATGAATGTAAGCAGAATGATAGGCTTTCTACAGTCCATGTTTCACACCTTCGACGTGTCCTCGTATTTTCCAAGCGGTATGAGCTCCGGGAAGGAGTACGTGGTGATGCCTGAGAGCTGCGTTGCGTCCAGGTTGATGTCGCAGATGCCCTTTTTCGCCATCGAGTCCAGCGTCTTTTCCGCCTCGTCCGACTCGAAGCCGATGTTAATTAAATCGGCAACAGTGACAGTGCCCTTATTCTTTTTAGCGAGCGTGAGCACCTGCCGCTCCATGTTGTGATACCTGGCATCACCCATCTTTTCTTCCTGTAGTGACAGATATGCCATGTAGCCTGCGGCCGCGGCGATGGCGATCATGACTAGGCCGATCAAGCCGAAAGCAATGGACCAGCTGCGGCCGGCTATCACTGCCATCAGGGCAATGAACCAGACCGGCAGGCTGAACAGTGCGATAAGCACGCACACGAGCCCAAAGATTATGGTCTTTAGTTTCACAGAATACCAATAAGCGTCTAGGAGTATAGATATTTTATTCATCCTGTGAGATTTTTCAAGGGTCTGTTTCTACACGGAGACAGGACGAGGGAATGATGCCGGGTGCAGGGAGCTTTGTTAGAAAAAACGCTTACCTTAAACAAGAGTGTATAAACAATGGCAGTACAGCCGAGGATCGCCCAGGTAATAGCCTGGGAGTCGCCCGGGAACTGCCAAAAATATCGATCGAGGCGCCCTATTACTTTCCACTCAGCGCCTTTCCGGCCTCTGCGCCCACGATCTTTGTCAGCGGCCTGCCGACGATGCAGTAGTAGTTGGTCCCCGTGAAATTCTTGCTCTTATATACGTCACATGTCGGGCATATGCAGGCTACGGCAGTGGGCTTCGCCTCGCTTTTGTCATTATAACAATAGACTTTCTTCACCTCTGCCTTAGGCTTGGTCGGACATTCCGGGCACTTACACGCGGATTCCATTCTCTTTTTCTCTTCATCGGATATACCTATCACACTTCATCACCACCGATAAATCCCGAGTCAAAAATATAGCTGTATGTAAAATTTTGATTGCAATATTTTATTAATACCAAATTTTACATCGCCAGCCCGTCATGCCCGGGTTCTAGTAAAACGGTAATCGTAAAATTGATAGATTTAGGCTGGCCTAAATTTTTAGGGAAACGCTTTATATCATGCGAATAAATTTGAGGATCATGCTGACGGAAAGGACAGAGGACTACCTGGAGGCCATCTACAATGTCCACACGAAAAAAGGCTACATCAGAGTCAAAGACCTGGCCTGTGAATTGGGCGTCAAGTGCCCGAGCGTGACGGAAATGCTGAAGAAGCTTTTGTCGCTACGGCTCATCAGTTACGAGAAATACGGCGGTATATTGCTCACGGAGAAGGGCGCTCAGTTAGCCAGAGCAGTGAAAGACAGGCACGACACGCTGGTAAGCCTGCTCACGCTGGCCGGCGTGCCGGACGATATAGCCAACAAGGATGCCTGCGTCATGGAGCACCACCTGAGCCCGATTTCGCTCGAACGCCTCAAGCAGCTTGTCTCCGATATGGAGAACAAGCGCGCCCCTAAGCTCGTAGAATGCCGTATTTAATCGGTAGGAGACGCCCCGGCCTAACAATGTTAGGTGAAACCTAACATCCCCTAATATTTTTTGGGAACTCGTTATTACGACCTAATTGCATTCCGTTGTCTGTAAGAACGCGGCACCCGCAACGCCGCACAGGTGATAAAAATGGATTGTAACTGTGAGAAAGATTGTAAAAACTATGGCAAACCAGGATGCAAATGTGCTATGAAAGCAAAAGAAGAACTGGCTGATTTCATTAAAAGCCAGCAAGACTAACAAAGTACAGACGAAGCTGTAAAACGCAACAGCCGCCTCAAACTTCCATGAAACCGGCGCTTATCGAGACTATGCAACCAGTATCTTTTCCTCCGCGCCGGTTCATAGGGAAGCCCTGGCATCAAATCGACTTTTTATAAAAATAACTGCCGGCCGGCCTTGTAAAAAAATGGAGGGCTCAGTTCTTGATCATGCTGAGGAACTTTCTGGTCCTATCCTGCTGCGGGTTCGTAAAGAACTGGTCTGGCGTGTTCTCCTCGACGATGACGCCGCGGTCTATGAGCATGATCCGGTCGCCCACTTCGCGGGCAAAGTTCATCTCGTGCGTCACGACCATCATGGTCATGCCTTCCATGGCCAGGTTCTTCATGACGTCCAGCACTTCCTTGACCAGTTCCGGGTCCAGGGCGGAGGTGACCTCGTCGAACAGCATGATCTCCGGCTTCATGGCCAGCGAGCGGGCTATTGCGACACGCTGCTGCTGCCCGCCAGAGAGCTGCATGGGGAAGTTATAGGCTTTATGCTCCAGGCCAACTTTCTTTAGTAGTTCCATGCCAAGCTCGTTTGCCTCTTCCCGGGTCTTTTTCTGCACCCTTAAAGGCGCCAGGGTGACGTTCTGAACCACATTCAGGTGAGGGAACAGGTTGAACTGCTGGAAGACCATGCCGACACGCTGCCGCATTTTATTGATATCGGTGCTCGGGCTGGTCATCTCTATGCCATCGATCAGGATATTTCCGCTTGTAGGCTCTTCCAGGCGGTTGATACATCGTAGGATCGTGCTCTTGCCCGAGCCACTCGGGCCGATGATGACGACCACTTCGCCCTTCTTGACATTCATGTTGACGCCCTTGAGCACCTCAAGGTCACCGAAGTTCTTACGAAGGTCTTTGATCTCTACCATGTACTCGCTCATATGATCTCCTCCGGTAGCTCGGGCACCTTATTCTTCTTAGTGGTATCAGTCCTCTGCGAGCTTGTGTTGAACCGGTACTCCATGTACTGGACTAGCTTGCCCAGCGGGATCGTGATGCACAGGTAGATCAATCCGGCGGCGAGCAGCGGGGTGAACGTGTTGTAGTATTCAACGCCTATCAGCTTTGCTTCCATGGTTACCTCAGTGACCGCGATGACTAGGCCTATGGACGAGTCCTTGATAAGCGCGATGAACTCGTTGCCCAGCGGCGGCAGTACGATCTTTACTGCCTGTGGCAGGATGACGTAGCGCAGCGACTGGTTCGGCGTCATGCCCAGCGACCTAGCCGCTTCAGTCTGGCCCTTGTTCACGGCCTGGATGCCGGCCTTGAATATTTCTCCCATGTACGCGCCGCTGTTCACGGATAGTGCGATGATACAGGCCATGAACGCGTTGATGTTGAACTGCTGCCCTGTAACATCCTGAATGAGGAAAGGCAGCCCGAAGTTGATGAATAGTAGCTGTAACAGTATGGGGAGTCCCCTGACGCCTTCCACGTAGATCGATGAGGCGTAGCGTAATACACGGTTGGCGGACGTCCTCCCGATACCCATGAGCAAGCCGATGCATATCCCTATGGCGAAAGCGATGATGGATAGCTGAAGCGTGGTCACCAGGCCGTAGGTGATCTCCTTCGACAGCGAATATATGAATAACTGGCCGTCAAGGATGCTGAGCCGCCTGCCGCCGCCTGCCATCAATATCTCATATGTGGAGCCAGGCACTACGTTGATCTGAGTGGTGTTTTTGTCCAGCTGATCCTTGGATATGGCAAATGTGTGTAAGCCCGGTGATAGCGTCGTGATAAATTGGCCTGTCCCGTTGGACGTTACGCCTGCGAACGCGCCGTCTACATAGACGGTAGCTCCGGAAATCTTACTCCTTGATACCCTGTCATCCTCGACAATAATAGTAACGGCTGTGGGGGATTTATACGTGTTCAGCTTTATCTCGAGAGCGTCGGGGCCGTTGAAATCTTTTTCTACCGAGCTATTATCATACCCGTGCTTTAACGACTGTGATATTGTGATGCCCTGCAGTATAACCATTGATCAAGAAATTCCCGCGGGTATCCGTCACACCCAAAAGGGAGCCATCCATATAGATGGATGCGTTATTCATACGTGACATCCAGCTGTTCTCAACGGTAATGGATATAGCCATGTTGTTACTGCTCTGGCCTTGCGCAGGGCTTGCTAGCAACGGGCTGCATATCAATGATAAAAGTAATACGAACGCCAATACGCTAATGTATTGTAGTTTTTTATTCAACAACACCACCGCACCATTTTTTTAACCCGACACCTTTTTATTCGTCCCACTTTGTTAACCAATTCACATATTATAAGCCTTTCCATTAAAACAGGTATGATAGCTTTCGGCAATGGCTCGCCCCTTTTTTCAAAAAATAAAGTAAAAGGCACGGATGACCGTGCCTTAAGGTTTACGGGAACCATACTTTATATATTGCGTCGTACCTGCCGTCAGCCTTGATCTTAGCCAGTGCGCTGTTCATGGCTGCGGTCAATCCCGGGTTATCCTTGCTGACAACGATACCGAAGTACTCCGTGCCACTCACCGTGGTGTTGGAGAACTGATAGTCGCCGGGGTATTGGTCAATATACGGCTTCATGACAGAGTAGTCGCCAGCCGCCACTTGTACCTCGCCCTTCTTAAGAGCTGACATAACGTCCGGCATTAGCGTGTATGCCTTCAAGCTTCCGGCGGTCGTGTAGTTGGCTACCTCGGTCTGCGCCACTGTACCGGACTGCACGCCTACGGTCATGTTCTTGAGGTCGTCAAGGCTCTTGATGTTGTCCTGCCCGGTCTTTACTGCCAGTGCCTGACCACGGTTCTCATAATACGGGTCGGTAAAGTCGATGGTCTTCTGCCTCTCTCCGGTGATGGTGAATGCGGAGATGGATGCATCATACTTGTGAGTCTGGATCGACAGGATGATACCGTCGAAGGGCTGGTTGGTATACTGGACCGTAACGTTCAGTTCCTTCGCGATCTGGTTCATCAAGTCTATGTCGAAGCCCTCTACCTGGTTCGTGGACGTGTTCATGTTCTCGAACGGCGCGTAGCTGGCATCTGTAGCGATGGACAGCACGCCAGGCGTCATTGTCGTGAAGTTATAAGCACTCGCATTCGTAGTTGCATTCGGCGTCGCCGTAGCGCTTGCAACGGCCGTTGCCGTAGCGTTTGGAACAGCCGTTGGCGTCGGTGTTGGCGACGTGCTCGTACAACCACTGAACGCGACAAACATCGCGCAAATAATCGTAACGCATAATAACATCTTTGCATAGTTGCTATTCAATTTGATTTGACCCTCCTTACAGGCACCATGCTCTTATTTGTTATGTCATTGCATGACATGGCAATGCAAAACGAGCTACATAGGTGTATATAGTTAATGGTAGTTGAGGATATTAAAACCTTTGGAAGAGCTTACATCGCTCTGTTTTTATAAATATATCATCATTCAAATTGCATGGCCAAAGCTCAGTTATTTTCATATTATCGACTTTTTTCTGGATATATTCTAATTATATATATATAATAAAAATAAATCCTACGGCCATGCGCTAGCCGACAATAGACGAAAGCATATGCATTCCTATAGCTTGTATATAAAAATTGCGCAGCAATCATGTGGGCGAGGCTGGAAAACGATAGCTTTAAGACTTGAAACCATGCGTATATGTTCCCGTCGGCTGACGCTTTTATGCTTTAGCCGTACAAAAACAAGAAGATGATCATATGAGTGGAAAGATAGATAAGACCGTCACCGTCGGGAAATTCAAGGGCGGCGAAGCGCAGGTAAGGACCATCATGGTCGGCCAGGGCTTCGAGGCCAAGACGCTGACGATGCGGAGCAAGGACCACACAAATGAGATATGGGACATCGTGCTGGCGAACGGCCGCAAGGTCCAGCTAGTCGGCCATAATAAGGGCGATAAGGTGTCCATAAAAGAAGTATAAGTATAATTTCTACGATAAAATCGTAAATGTTTCAAGTTAATTGGGGGGCCTGCTAAATCGCACGGCCCATTTGCCTCAATTTGGACGTATTTAGTTCGTATGGATCTTTTTTCCGATGCGCGATTAGTATCCAAACAGGACTGTTTCAGCCTGTAATATTGTGAATATCATATACGCTTATATCCGATTATACCTTTATCTCTAAGGCTACCATGTCCGACGACATGCTCGATAAGATCGGGCGCAACATCAAGCTTAATTATGTCTATACCATGCTAATTAATACGCAGCTGGACAAGGGTATATGGATGCTCTTTTTGAGCTATCGAGGCCTTGGCCTGGTACAGATCGGGCTGGTGGAGTCCGTATTCCAGCTCTCGCAGCTTCTCTTCGGCATCCCGGCAGGTGCGATCGGCGACATACTCGGGCGTAAGACAAGTATCATGTTGAGTATCGTGACAAAGGTGCTCAGCTACATCCTGATATTAGTGTCAGGAGACCTCACCGGATATGCCGCAAGCTTTGTTTTCGGCGCTGCATCGCTTGTGTTTTACAATTCAGCCTCGGAATCGATCACGTATGAAAGCTGCCAGATCACGGGAAAGAGTGCGGACTACAAGCGAATCTACGGCAATATCCTGGCCCTGTCTTTTATATGTACGGCACTCGGCATTGCCGTGGGCGGCTTTATTGCCGGCGACAGGTTCGAGAACGTGTACTACGCATCGCTCATCATCCTGCTGTTAGCCATTGTACCGGCGCTACTGTTCTCGGAGACCAGGGGGATCGCGGTGAATGGGCCGCCTGGAGACAAGCTCGGCTTAAGGAAGCTCTTATCTAGCTCCGTAAAAGAGGTGGCCAGTAAGCCGCTCATCTTGTATTTATTAATCCTATATACCTCGATCACGCTTGTGGACATGACCATATATATGTACTGCCAGAGCTACTTTCAGGGCATGGGCGTTCCGATCTATTTTATCGGCATCATACTGGCTGTAGACTCCGTTTTTGCGGCGTTCGGCGCCAGGCTGGCGAACGCCCTGGCGAGATTTCCCACGAAGGACGTGCTCGTGCTTATACCACTCATGATCTTCGGAGCCTACGCCATGCTTTCATCGCTGGATACCGTATTCGCCATACCGTTCTTGTTCCTCGCCACGATCTTCGTGGTTGCCTACTGGCCGATCCTGAGCGATTTGATCAATTCGCGTGTGCCCTCGGAGAATCGGGCCACCATATTATCGTTCAAGAGCCAGCTTACGGGCGCAGCCGTCATGGTCGTCTTCCCGGTGGTGGGCTTTTTCGCAGAGCGCTCATCGCTTTCGACCGCTTTTCTCTGGCTGCTCGCGTTCATGGTGCCGCTGGTCATCTATACGGTGATAAAGATCAGGCGCATTGCATTTTAAAAAACTATTTCTCAACCGGATAGCCCGATGTGACCCATTCCCGTATGCCGCCAGTAAGCGTGCGTACATCGTTGTAGCCATATACGCGCAGGAACATGGTCGCATATGCTGAGCGCCTGCCGGTGGCACAATATGTGACCATCCGTACATTACGGTCCTGCGGCAGTTCCTTAACGCGTGACGGCAGTTCGTTGACCGAGATGTTAATGGCGCCCTGTATGTGGCCGCCCTCATACTCGCCCGCTTCCCGGACATCGATCAAAAAGAGCTCTTCTTTAGCGTTCAGGCTTTGTCGTAAGCTTTGAGCGGTGATAGTATTCCACTCCTGCGGCGCGCTCATCATGTATTGTTCCATCGCCGTAAAAATGTCTTCTCTCAGGGCCATAGTGATCCAGGGTAAAATGCTATAAGAGCACATTAAATCTTCGTATAAAATTATAGGATGCTACCGATAGGTAGCACCTGTCTGCCATGCGCCTCATTGATGACTTCGGCACATGCGAGATAGACCGCCGAGAGCCCGCACAAGAGACCTTCATATCCGGCCAGCGTCTTGATCCAGGCGATCCCGGTGAGATCGGCCATGGCGAGCAGGAAGAACAGGATCGTCAGGCTGCCGAACACGAGCTGGATCGCCCGGTTCTTTTTCAGCGTACCGATGAACATGTATGCGGTGAACAGGCCCCAAAATGCCAGGTAAGCCGCCATCGATGTACCATCGACTGCCGCCGCCCATCCCAGCTTCGGGAAGATTAACAGCGCCACCAGCGAGAGCCAGAACATGCCGTATGAGATGAACGCCACCATACCGAAAGTGTTACCTTTTATGAACTCTAAGATGCCTGCAATGACCTGTGCGATGCCGCCATAGAATATGCCCACGGCGAAGATCATGCCAAGGCCCGTTGCGGCGATCAGGTTCGCATTATGTAAATTCAATAATATCGTGGTCATACCGAAGCCCATCAGGCCCAGCGGGCCCGGGTTTGCCAGGGGCGATGCCCCGGCGGGTTTTGTATCCTTAGTTATTTCAAGCGTTTGAACGTTGACCATTCATATAACACCAACAACTAATCGTTACTAATTGTAGATATAATTTGTCATTATTAATTGTTATGTAATTGAATAATATCTATTCAAAGAGATTTTATGTAAAGCACCCATAAAAAGCCCGTAGCTGCGGCTTATTAGAGATCACTGACTTAATTTCCGTCCGGTGGAGGACCAGGAATTAAAGCCTGGCTATTGACCGGCCTGTTACTTTTTTCGCTTATACAACCCGATGATCTCGGTTTCCGCGATAACATGCCCTCTCATGGCCGCCTCGATCGACCTTCTGGACATGCCGGACGGCACGTCCAGCACTGTGTTCAGGGCATACAGCTTGAAATGGTAATGGTGAGGACTGCCCGGAGGCGGGCACGGGCCGCCATAGCCGGCCATCCGAAAATCATTCAGCGCCTGGGAACAGCCTTTTTTCACGATCTTATCCGCATCCACGCCTTCCGGCAGCTCGTTTCTGGAAGCCGATATATTATATATGACCCAGTGCGTGAATGTGCCGCCAGGGGCATCCGGGTCGTCCATGATCAGCGTAAAGGATTCCGTGCCTTCGGGCGCGCCTTCCCAGGAAAGCTGAGGTGAAATATCAAGGCCGTCACAGGCATATTTCACCGGGATCTCATGATCAGGCTCAAATGATCCGCTGCTGAGGATCAAACTGTTACTGACTGTGGAACTCATATCATCACTATCTATGAATTTAAAAAAAGTAGTATAATTACATTATGAAGGCTAAGTCAGTCCTTCATAACATAGTAAAGATATGATAACATATAAACCCCAATCGCCCAGGACCATATCCAGATTAGCAGGTCGAACGCTTCAATATGCGATCCTCTTGCCCAGATCGCCACAGTCAATATGGCGGTCAAGACGACAGTCATTAAAAATCCATTTCTAGATGCCTTTAGCGAATATATTTCCGTGCGTTCGTCCCGGATCAGGCCTCTCAGTGCACTGGACCTACGGCTATAAAGGAATGATACCAGCATGCCAAGCATCACCAGAGCAAAAATGGCGATAGCCCAGAGCGCGAATTCATGTAACTCTCTGACGATTATGATCGGCATGATGACCAGCCAGGTCAGGAATAAGATGATTGAGACGACCGACTCTTTAAAGTTTAACATCAGTTCCCTCCTCGAAGATGTCCTCTATTTTTACGCCGAAACACCTGGCGAGCTTGAACGCTAGCGGCAGGGATGGGTCGTACTTCTCTTTCTCAATGGCGACGATCGTCTGCCGGGAAACCCCTACCTTATCCGCCAGGCCCTCCTGGGTCATGTCGAATTTAGCCCTGAGTTCCTTCAAGTGGTTTCGCATATGTAAAGTATACTTTACTTATTGTATATAAAACTTTACTTTTTGTATGCTAAGCTTTACATTATTTAGCAATAAAAAATTTTATCTATGTACCGGCCTATTGTTCAATCATGGAAGGTAAGAAGGCCAAAGGCCACATGACGTATGCCGGCTCCGGCGTGGACGTGAAAAAGCTGGAAGGCATCAAGTCCGGCATCATACAGGGTTTGACATTCAGGCGTAAGGGCTTCGGCGCCCCCCTGGGCGAGGCGGGACATTACGCGGGACTGATCGACCTGGGAGCGTTCGCGCTTGCCATGACCACAGACGGCGTGGGCACCAAGCTCATCATCGCCGACGCCATGAAAAAATGGGACACCGTCGGCATCGATTGCATTGCCATGAACGTGAACGACCTGTATGTCATGGGCGTGGAGCCACTTGCCTTCGTCGACTATATCTCTATCGAGAAGCCCAATGAGAAGCTAATAAAGCAGGTAATCGAAAGCCTCAACGAGGGCGCAAGACAGGCGAACATCTCTATCATCGGTGGCGAGACCGCTTCCCTTCCGGACATTATCAAAGGCTTCGACCTTGCAGGCACCGCCGTGGGTACTGTGGATAAGAAGAAGGTCATCACGGGCGAAAAAATAAAGGTCGGCGACGCAGTCATCGGATTACCGTCGAACGGCGTACACTCGAACGGCTATAGCCTCGTGCGAAAAATAATTGCGGACTCCGGCCTGAAATACACGGATAAGCTCCCATACGATAAGAAGACAAAAATAGGCGATGAATTATTGAAGCCGACGCGCATCTACGCCGAGGTGGTTAAGCTCTTCAAGAATTATGAGATCAAGGGCATGGCACATATCACCGGAGGCGGCTTATTAAATTTAAAGCGCATCACGAAGTATGGCTTCGACTTTAACGACCCGCTGCCCGTCCCGCCGATCTTCGACTTCATCCAGAAGCAGGGGAACGTCGAGGATGCGGAGATGTATAAGACCTTTAACATGGGCATGGGTTATCTGATCGTGGCCTCCAAGAAAGAGGCGGGCCGCATCGTCAAGATGACCGACGGCAAGATCGTCGGCAGCGTGGTCGAGAGCGGCTGCAACATCCGCGGCGTCAAGCTGTGGTAAAACCATATTTTTTTCAATTTATCTATTAATTGGAACCATGCCGACACGGCGAACGTTTTAGTATAAGCCTCCGGCAGCCCGGCGACTCATAGCTAAACACAGAGGCACGGAGGCACAGTTGATTTTATGGTTACGCCTCCGGCGGCCATGCGAATATATTTTGTGTAAGCTATCCGAACCTAGTGCTGTGAATAATGAGAAACCATGCACCGCCTAGCCGCCGGAGGCGTAACCATAAAATCAACTGTGCCCCTGTGCCTCTGTGGTTAAAATATCGTCCCAAGTACGCCCAAACAGTATACAATACATAGCCCCCTGAGGCTTATACTAAACCAATTCTTTGCGTCCTTGCGCCTTTGTGTCGGAGCTCCTGGATTGCGCTACACATCGGCCACCAGAAGATATACGTAGATGGTTGTCGTTCAGCCTCTGGGTATACGTTAAATCGTTTATCCCGTTGTAAATTTTACAATTTTCAATAAATACGACAATTGTCGAATTTGACTACATTAAAATATTTATACTAGGACTACATTTTAAGCGCTAATGCAGAACAACATTGTCGACCTGAGGGCAAGGCTTGCCGAGAAAATGGCTGGCGAGATCACCCTGTCGCAAAACCCCGGAGAGACCATAAAAAAATGGCGGAAGAGCTTCGAGGTGTCGCAGATCGACCTGGCGAACCACGTGGGTGTATCGCCCTCGGTCATCAGCGACTATGAAAGCGGCAGGCGAAGGTCCCCGGGTACGACGATCATCAGCAAGCTGGTCGAGGCGATGCTGGACATCGACGTGAAAGCCGGCTCTCACAAGATCAGGGCGTACGAGAGCATGCTCATCGAACAGTATAACTCAAACGTGATACTGGATATCCACGAATACCGGTCTCCTATACAGCTGTCCCGGTTCGCCAGGCTCATAGAGGCGGACACGATATCGGGCAGCATTGACAGGAACATCAACGGATATACGATCATCGACAGCTTGAACGCGATTTTTCAGATGAGCTCGAACGAGTTTTATCGATTATACGGCTGGAGCACGGAGAGAGCCCTCATCTTCTGCAACGTCTCCACCGGGCGCTCGCCAATGGTGGCGCTGCGCGTATCTACTCTTAAGCCGGCCGCCGTGGTATTACACGGCCTGGATCATGCTAAGATAGACCCGGTGGCCAAGAAGATAGCGGAAGCGGAAACGTTCCCGCTCATGTGCTCGAGTATGGATATCAACACAATTATGAACACACTAAAGGGATTGAAAGAATGACGCTTGGAATCAGTGCATATGGAGCTTACGTGCCCCGTTACCGGATCAAGGTTGAGGAGATCGCCAAGGTATGGGGAGATGACGCGGACGACTATAAGAATGGCTTAATGGTGTCCGAAAAATCGGTGCCCGACATGGATGAGGATACAGCGACAATATCCGTGGAAGCGGCAAGGAACGCGATTGCCAGAGGCGCGGACCCGAAAAAGATCGGCGCGATATACGTGGGCTCCGAGAGCCATCCGTATGCCGTGAAGCCGACAGCGACCATCGTCGCGGCGGCCATAGGGGCAGGCCCGAAGATGACCGCAGCGGACTTCGAGTTTGCATGTAAAGCGGGCACAGCGGCCATACAGACATGTATGGGAGTGGTCTCGGCAGGAATAGCCGAGAACGCGATGGCCATAGGCGCCGATACGTCACAGGGCGCCCCGGGCGATGCTTTAGAGTATACGGCGGCAGCGGGCGGAGCAGCTTTCGTGATCAGCAAGACGGACCATATCGCGGTCATAAACCACACGTGCTCGTTCACCACCGATACTCCTGACTTCTGGAGAAGGGAAGGCGCGGACTATCCGAGGCACGGCGGCCGCTTTACGGGAGACCCAGGCTACTTCAAGCATGTATTATCGGCTTCGAGGATGATGCTCGAGCACCAGGGCACTAAGCCGAGCGATTATAATTACGCAGTATTCCACCAGCCGAATGGCAAATTCCCAACAAAGGCTGCCCTGACGCTGGGATTCACAAAGGAGCAGATCAAGCAGGGGCTGACCTGCCCGAAGATGGGGAACACGTACTCGGGCGCCAGCATGGTGGGCCTTTCGGCAGTACTGGACGTGGCGAAGCCGGGCGACAGGGTGTTCGTCACTTCATTCGGCTCGGGAGCGGGCAGCGACTCGTTTGACCTGACGGTCACGGACCGTATTACGGAAGTGCAGGATCTTGCGCCGAAGACGTGGGATTACATCAAGGATGCGAAGTATGTTGACTACGCAACCTACGCCAAGCACAAGGGTAAGATAAACGTGGACAGTTAAGAGGTGACAGAATGAGAGATGTTGCGATCATAGGTGTAGGATGCACCAAGTTCGGTGAGATGTGGGAAAGGTCCTTCAGGGATATCGTAGTCGAAGCCGGAGCACAGGCCATTGAAGACGCGAAGCTGAATGGCGAAGAGATCGAGGCAATGTACGTCGGCAACATGAGCGGCGGCATGTTCGTGAACCAGGAGCATATAGGCTCCTTGATAGCTGACTATACCGGCCTTGCGTCAACGCTTCACATACCCGCCACAAGGGTTGAGGCGGCATGCGCTTCGGGCGGCCTTGCGCTAAGGAGCGCGGTAATGGCGGTAGCTTCAGGATACCACAATGTGGTCGTGGCTGCCGGTGTCGAGAAGATGACCGACGTCGAGACGGGCGTGACCGTGGACGCGCTGGCATCCGCAGCGGACCGAGAGTGGGAAGGCTTTATGGGAGCGACGTTCCCGGCGCTGTACGCGATGGTAGCGAGGCTGCACATGCACAGGTACGGCACGACCAGAGAACAGCTTGCCCAGGTAGCCGTTAAGAATCACCACAATGCCATGGGAAACCCGAGAGCCCAGTTCAGGAACGAGATCACCATAGACACGGTCGTTAACTCGACGATGGTGGCGGACCCGTTCACGCTGTTCGACTGCTCCCCCATAACGGACGGAGCGGCCGCGGTCATCGTGGCCCCGGCAGAAGATGCTAAGAAGTACACCGACAGCCCGGTCTATATACTGGGGTCCGGCCAGGCGACTGATACGATATCGTTGCATAACAGAGCCGATATTTGTACGTTCGGCGCATCCGTAGCGGCGGGCAAGAGGGCGTACGATATGGCGAAGGTGACTCCGCAGGACATCGACCTCTGCGAGGTTCATGACTGCTTCACAATAGCGGAGATCGTTGCCATTGAAGATCTTGGATTCTTCAAGAAGGGACAGGGAGGTCCGGCCACGCTGGCGGGCGAGACCGCCATCGGCGGAAAGATCCCCATCAACACTTCCGGCGGTTTAAAAGCGTGCGGACATCCCGTGGGCGCCACGGGCATCAAGCAGGCCGTCGAGTGCGCCGAGCAGCTCAGAGGCACGGCGGGAAAGAGACAGGTAAGCGGTGCTAAGCTAGCCATGACCCATAACGTGGGGGGCACGGGCGGCACGGCAGTTTGTCATATATTCTCGAACGAGAGGAGGAGATAATATGAGCGTCCCAAGATTCTGGAGAGAGATCCCCGCACGTTATAACCTGATCGGAACAAAGTGCGAGACCTGCGGTAAATTCTATTTCCCGCCAAGGCGCTTCTGCCCGGATTGCAGAAGGCAGGGCAAAATGGTGGAGTACAAGTTCAAGGGCACCGGCGAAGTCGTGACCTATTCGACCATATACACGCCGGGCGAGAGCTGGATCGGCGGAAAGCCGTATGTCCTTGCGATCGTCAAGCTTGACGAAGGCCCCAACGTAACGACGCAGGTCATCTGCGAGCCGGCAGATATCAAGATCGGCATGCGTGTCAGGCCAGTCTTCCGCAAGATCGGACAGGACGGCGACAAGGGCATGATCTATTACGGCACGAAGTTCGTGCCGGCGTAAAGGGCATCGCCCTTTACTTTCTCTTTTATATAGCTTTTTTTATCGCGTCTTCATAGCACTTGAACGTGTGCTCGTCATGACAAACGATCGTTACTTTCTCAATGCTCGCGTTTTCCTTTAAAAAGCCGTTGATCTCGGCGAGCGCGATCCTGGAGGCGAGCTCAACCGGATAGCCATATGCCCCCGTACTGATCGAGGGAAAGGCAATGCTTTTAACACCATTGTCGGCAGCCAGCTTGAGACAGTTTTTATAACAGCTGGCGAGCGTCAGTGCTTCGCCCATCATGCCTCCCTGCCACACGGGGCCGACCGTGTGGAGCACGTATTTTGCGGGCAGCAGGTAGCCACTCGTTATTTTTGCCTCGCCGGGCTTGCAGCCGTGAAGCCTCTTGCACGTTTCGCGTAGCTCCGTCCCTGCAGCCATATGTATTGCGCCGTCCACGCCTCCGCCCCCTAATAACGTAGGATTGGCTGCATTCACGATGGCGTCCACTTTCTGTTCGATGATATCTCCTTTGACGATAGTAACGCGGCCCATGACCATTGTTTCTAGTTATGTCCTTATGGTTATATATTCGATACGGAATCCGCCACGATCTCCTTTCCCCCGTTGTATGTCTGCAGTTTCCCGGTCACCTTGATGCTCTTCCCCGGTTGTGCGCCATCGGCAATGCTATACGTGTCGCACGATGCAGGGACAAAAACGCTCAGCGGGCCGTTATCGGTCTTGATACTCATCACGATGTGTCCGCCCGTTTTGGTGTAATCTTTCGAGAGCAGCGTGCCCTGTGCGTATATGCTGTCGCCGTCCTTGCTGTTCGCGCTGTACTGCGCGTGAGTGCTGCCACTCAGGAATACGTATAAGATTCCCACGGCGGCTACGGCACATATCAGTATGGCCACCGTGGCCAGTTCTTCTTTTTGTAATCGCATGCATAATGATTGATTTTTTACTAGATAATTATTTTCATTAATATGAAAATATGTCCTGTGTAGCGACTTAAATCGATAGCGATACCTGTCGTTTTGATGTGCGAATGATCGTATAGCGACGGGTGAAAAAAGCAATGCTTTAGAACATTTTTATGATGAATTTGCAGTGATGGAAGCCGGTTCCATAGCATTCCGTCTCCTCGATGGAACACCGCGTCCCCAGCTTTTCCTCGATGATCGCTTCCAGTATCCCCTCGTCCATGGAGCACTGGGTCTGCCCGATGTTCGGTATGGTGCTGCAATCAAAACAATCGTCCACGACGATTGTGGGCACGTCGCCCTTTACGACGCTTACTCTGCCAAGCCCCTGGGCTTCCCAGAACTCGGCGACCTCTCTTAATAACTCGGGCGCAGTCGTGGACTTGAACCTCGGCGCCAGCTTCTTTCCCACGTCCCGGCCTATCTTTTTTAATGCCGGGCTGGTGTCGACGCCATACGATTCCATGCCCGAGCGCACTAAATGGAACAGTGATTTTAGAAATGTATATTTATCGCCCACAGAGGCGGGTACCGATTGCAGGATCTTATCATAGTGCACGCTCACGGGCGTCTTCGAGCTGACGATCAAGTCCGTGTTGATCCCGAAATACTTCTTGCGCCGGTCATTCGTGTCGACCCGTTTATACACAAGGCCCATATCCAGCAGGTCATTCAGGTGAACGGACATGGTGGACTTGGCTTTACCGCACGCTTCTATTAATTCCTCGAACGTGAGATCGCGTTCCTGGAGCTTCTGTAATATCTTATTTTTGATAGGGCTCTCGATGGCGATCATGCCCTTCTTTGCCGTGTATATCTCCAGCTTTTCCTGCATCACAGGACTTTCCTCACCCAAAGTATAAATAAGTTCGTATATGCCGAACTGTTCTGTATTATCGAACTAATATTACAATATTGTTAAGCCTACATGCAATAATTATTTATAATAAGTACGTATAAGTACGAACTATAATAAGTACGTATGAATACGAACATAAAAACGTGAAAATGCGGAAAAAGAGGAGAGAATAATGGCTGCAACAAGTATGTTTTGTTATCAATGTGAACAGACGGCTAATGGCAAAGGCTGCACGAAAGCCGGTGTATGTGGTAAGAGCGCAGACGTGGCTGCACTTCAGGACCTGGTGGTATATGCCATCAGGGGGCTATCCGAAGTCGCGGTCGAGGCACGTAAATCCGGCGTGAATGACGGGGCTGTGAACATATTTACGGCGAAGGCGCTCTTTTCGACCCTGACGAACGTGGATTTCGATGCGGAGAGATTCCCGGAGATCATCAATCTCTGCGTGGAGCTTCGCGAGAACTTGAAGAAGAGTGCCAGGCAATCGGGCAGCACGGTCGAGTTCAAGGAAGGTCCGGCAGCATATCAGCCAGCTAAAGACCTGAACGGCTTGATCGACCAGGGTACGAAGGTCGGCTTAAATTCAGACACGTTTGCTTCTGATGAGAATATCAGGTCGCTGCAACATGTCGCGTTATTCGGCATCAAGGGAATAGCGGCGTACGCGGACCATGCGCAGATCCTCGGCCAGGAGGACGAAAAAGTCTACGCGTTCATACACGAGGGCCTCGCTGCGTTAGGAAACAAGAGCCTCGGGCTGAACGAATGGGTGGGCCTCGCGCTGAAATGCGGAGAGATAAACATCAGGGTGATGGAACTACTCGATGCGGGCAACACGGGAATGTACGGACACCCGGCGCCGACAAAAGTGCCGCTGGGGGCAAAGAAAGGCAAGGCGATACTGATCTCAGGACACGACCTGAAGGATCTCGAACTATTGCTCAAGAAGACGGAAGGCATGGGGATCAACATATACACTCATGGCGAAATGCTTCCTGCGCACGCGTACCCCAACCTGAAAAAGTATTCGCACTTCTATGGCCACTACGGTACGGCATGGCAGAACCAGGCAAAGGAATTTGCGGAGTTCCCCGGCCCCATCGTCATGACCACCAACTGTATCCAGAGGCCGAAGGAGACCTACCTGGGCAATATCTATACCCTGGGAAATGTCGGATGGCCCGGAGCAATGCACCTGAAAGACAGCAGCTTTGAACCAGTGATCAAGAAAGCGCTCGAAATGCCCGGATTCCCGGCAGACACCGAGGGAAAGACTGTCATGGTCGGGTTTGCCCGGAACACAGTAATGAGCGTCGCTCCTGCGGTCATCGATGCCGTAAATGCCGGAAAGCTCAAGCACTTCTTCCTGGTCGCAGGCTGCGACGGCGCTAAGCCGGGCCGGAACTATTACACGGAGTTCGTGGAGAAGGTCCCGAAGGACTGCGTAGTCCTCACGCTCGCGTGCGGCAAGTTCAGGTTCTTCGACATTGAAATGGGCGACATAGGCGGAATTCCGAGGCTGCTCGACGTCGGGCAGTGCAATGATGCATATTCGGCTGTAAAGATCGCCATGGCGCTCGCGGATGCATTCAAGGTTGGCGTCAACGAGCTGCCACTGTCGATGGTGCTGTCCTGGTACGAGCAGAAAGCCGTAGCGATCCTGCTTTCGCTGCTGTACCTCGGAATAAAGGACATACGCCTTGGACCAAGCCTGCCCGCGTTCATCACGCCGGCTGTACTGGACGTGCTGGTGAAGAACTTCAACATCATGCCCATCACGACGCCGGACCAGGACCTCAAAGCAATACTGGGTTAAAAAAATATTGGGGGTTGCTTGCCAACCCCATCTTTTTCAATCAAATTTTTTGTTATAACTCATATAGCTCAGTCGTCCTTCCATTTCAGCGTCACGACGCCTAGGCCGAATAGTAGGATGGCAAGCACACAGACAATCGCCATGCTGGTCAGTATTACAGAGCTATTACCGGTGACCATTGCCGCCCTGAGGCCGTCGTTCAGGTACGTCAAAGGCGATATCTTCGCAATGATCTGCAGGAACCAGGGCATCTGGTCCACCGGGAAGAGAGAGCCCGAGAGGAACATCAGGGGGAAGCCGATCATGTTCGCAGCATTCATGGCCATTTCCTCGTCCTTGACGAAGCTGGCTATCACCATGCCTAACCCGGCAAAAGCCATGGAGCCCGCGATCACGAATACTATGGTCGACAGGTTTATGGCCGGGTGTATCCCGAAGGCCAGCCATCCTACTAAAAGACACAGTGCCACAGTTAAAACCATCACGATGGTCTGGTAGATGATCTTCGACGCATTCCACTCGATGGCAGATATCGGCGTAGTGGCCAGCTTTCTAAAGACGCCCTTTGCGCGGTTACTGGCGCTAGCGCCTACCGTACCATATAGCGACGTGGACATGATGGACATGCCTATGATGCCGGGCAGCAGGAAGTCCAGGTAGCTGATGCTTGCCGTAGCTACGTCATGCGGGATAGCGGTCATCACTTCTTTCGCGCCTTCAATCTGCATGTTAAAGCCGTTCAGGACCTGTCCGATGACCGATACGGTGGCCAGGGACGCGGGCTTGGACCTGTCATAGTATACTTGCATGTTGCCGGCGGAAGAATTTCCCTGCCGGGCGGCCATCACGCTATTCTCGAACCCCTGCGGTATATCGAGGTATGTGGCTATCTTACCGTCTTTTAACATTTGTGCCAGATCCATGCCGGAGCCATCCTGGAGGCTCACGGCGCCCGTTGCATTTAGCGCGGTGAGGAATGCTTGTGATGTGGCTGAGCTATCATGGTCGACGTAATATAGCGTCGTTGCGCTTGACGGCGCTCCCATCAAGTATCCGAAGATCAGGAAGAATATCAGGGGAAAGGCGAACGTGAAGAATATCCATCCCTTGTTGCGGAAGAGCATTTTTAAGCTGCACTCGATATCGTACGGTAGGAACATCTACTGCACCCCCTCGGTCAGCGCCTCTCCGGTCAAATTCAGAAATACGTCCTCGAGCGAGGACTTTTTCACATATATCTCTTTGCAGGACAGCTTATCGCCATTGATCGCCGACACGGCCTTGATGATGCTCTCCATGCCGTTCCCTTCCGGAAGGTGTGCCTGCAGGTCGTTCCCTACGATCCTGCTGTTGGGTACGTCGCGGGATAGATGCTCCAGGGCTTCCGCGCTGCATTCCCTGATGATTAATGTGTTGCCGCCGCCATACTGGTTGATGAGGTCCTCTGACGTGCCTTCGGCAATGATCTTTCCCTTGTGGATGATGCAGATCCGGTCTGCCAGGTAATATGCTTCGTCCATATAATGCGTCGTCAGAATCACAGTCTTCCCATGGCTCTGCAGGTCTTTTATGGCCGCCCATACGTCCCTCCGCGCCTTAGGGTCAAGCCCGGTCGTCGGCTCGTCCAGGAAAACGATCTCCGGGTCATTTATCAGCGCGATTGCGATGCCGACGCGCTGCTTAAGGCCACCGGACAGGCTCCTGAAAAGCGAGTTTCTCTTCTCCGTCAGGCCGAATATGTGGATAAGCTGGTCGATGTCCGCGTGCTTCGGGTACATCTTACCGAAATAGTTGATGTTTTCCCACACCGTGAGCCAGTCGTAAGTGCTGAAGCTCTGCGGTAGCACTCCTATCTTCATTTTTATTTTCATCTCATCCTTTCTCACGTCATAGCCAAGGATATTCACTGAGCCCGACGTGGGCGTCTTGAGGCATTCCATGGTCTCGACGGTGGTGGTCTTGCCCGCGCCGTTCGGCCCGAGGAAAGCGAAGATCTCTCCCCGCTTTATGTTAAAGGAAATACCGTCTACTGCGGTAAATTTTCCGTATTTTTTCACAAGCGATTCAACTTTTATTACAGTTTCAGACATTTCTAATCACCGTTTCTTTTTAAGTCGGAGCTTATGCAGTAAGTTTGAGCGATGCCACTAGCCGTTCATAACGGTCTTATGGTCTACCCGACATCCTATTTTATGTCGAGCGATGCCACTAGCAGGTCATGATCTTCTTACCGTTCAGCTTCCTTTCAGCTTTAAATTCCTGTTTTTACGTGTTCCTTGATTTGTGAGTCTTTATCCTGCTCAAAAGAATCCTTATATTCGACGAGCCCGATGTCGCAGCCCTTTCCGATCTTGACGTTATTGCCGCGTACGGTCTTTGCCGTCGTATACTCGACGTAAATATCATCGCCTTCTATAGTATCGGTGATGAGACTACCCTCGAAATCGAATTCGGGCACGATATATTTTAAGACCCGGTTGAATAGCTCCTTTTGCATCCTTCGGATCTTGATCGTCTCTCCGCCGATCTCCTTCACCTTGCACTTACCGAACAGGTTAATGTCGATATTGTTGGCATTCAGCAAGCCGCCGATGACAAATATCCCTTTGGAAACAAAGGTCTCGGAGTTACAGTCATGCTTGACATTAATGTTCCCCAGTAAGTCTATCTTTTCAGAGATCATGCTGCCGTCCGAATTTATCGTGCCGCGGATCTTCACTTCCGTTATGTTCGCATCGCCGTCGATATCGAGTTGCCCGTTAATGCTCATCTGGGTAGCTTCGAGGTCCCCTTTTACGATAGCTTCGCCATTGATCGACCCGCTTTTCGTCTTTAAAGTGCCCTCATCGCTGAAAGTTCCGTTAACGACCAGCCTGTTACAGTCCAGGTCACCGCTCACGGATAGATCGCCGTTGACAGATACTTTATCGTACAGGTGCCCGGATACATCCATCGTCCCGCATATCGTGCCGTTATATGACAGTTTTCGCCTGCGTTCTTCGACCATGTTCTCTACTCCTCATACCTTCACTTGCTTCTTGACGCGAGCGCCCGACGTCTTCTTGAAGTCCGTCCGGTACTCGACTAGGTCGATCTCACAGCCGTCGCCGATGGAGACCTTGTCGCCACGCACTACCTTTGCGGTGGTATGCTCGATACTAACATCGTCGCCCTCGATCGTCTCGACGGTGAGATGCGTTTTACCGAATATTAACGGGGTGAACAAGCTGGACAGGATACCTATTGCTTTGTTATCGCCCTTCCGGATGCTGATCTTCTCGCCTCCGATCTCCTTCGCATGAGCCGCCGCATACAGGCTGGCTTTGATATCCCCGGCGTTCAAGGTCCCGTCGATCTTGAACGTGCCTTTGCAATTAAAGACCTCTGCGTCGCAGTTGCCGCCGGCCTTGAGCTCGCCCCTCATGTCAATGTTCTCCGACGCGACGTTGCCTTTAACGTGCAGCCTGCCTTCCAGGTCTATATCCTGGACGGACAGGTTGCCGCCGACCTTGAGCTCCCCGTTAACTCTTACGTCGTCGGACTCCATAGAGCCCTTGACGCTCGCGCTACCGTTGAACTTCCCGGAGGTCGACTTCATCGTTCCATTGCCGGTGAATAAGCCTTCGGTCCGGATATCATCGCAGCTCAGGTCGCCATCGATGGTGATCATACCCTCGAGCCTCACGCGTTTATACGATCCCCCGGGCATCGTCATCAGCCCGGAATACTTCATATCCCCTCTATTATCCGTACTCATGTTCTTTCCTCCTTAACTCAGGCCGATCTTCAGCTCTTCCACGCGCTCCGGGATGTTGGTTCTCAACACGACGCGGGCGCCGGGCTCAAAATATATCTCGCAAGGGACCGATACCAGAAAGCAGGTCGATACGCCCATTTTTCTCAGGAATATCAGCTCGCAGCTCTTCCCTCCGAGCTTTGCGTAATTCTCCGTCAGCGTGCTTAGCAGCAGCTTGCCTTCCTCGATGTTGATATCGCCGGACTGCAAGGCCTTATCGAGCACATACAGGAAAAGGATCTTCTCAAACGCGAAGACCTCCACATTGCCATACAGCTGGGTGCACAGTTCCAGGGTTGCGCCCGTAACGATGTTCCGCTTGACCAGGTCTTCCTTCGACATCGACACCATCGACACCGACGAAAGATTCGGTGACAGCACGTCCGCCAGGTCATCCAGTGACAGGTCTTCCTTCATGTCCTTGATCTTCGCGATCCTGGCAAGGATCTTGTCGCGGGGGAAGAACGTCTCCTGACCCGTGAAGGTGGACTTTCTAATGAACCACTCCTCGGGTATCAGGTTCTTGCGCTTCCACCGATAGAGGGCGCCATAGGAGATGCCCGTGATGTCCAGCAGCTCTTTTTTCGATATCAGGTTTTCATCCATACGTCATCACCTGTTACTAGCGTAACATAACACTGTTACACTAAACTTTAAAGTATATAAAGATTTCTAATTAAGGGGCTTTGCACCTAAAGTCGGTTAAAATGTGGATTTTATGTGCAGAATAAGGACTTTTTGTGCAAAGCCCAGGGCATGAATAAGTATATAAGCATATACGCATGTTTTTATCTTGATTGGGTATGGTGTGTAATTTCGATAATGTTCTCCTGGAAGAGACTGCGGACATGTTCAAAGCGCTAGGCGATGTCAACCGGATGATGATAATATATCTCCTGGCATCCGAGGACATGGATCGGGTCAGCGTGACGGAACTGGCGAACCTCCTGGGCATCACCCAGCCGGCCGCGTCGCAGCACTTGCGGACGCTGAAGAGCGCGAAGATCGTCCGGGCCAGAAAGGAAGGCAACCACACCTACTATGCGTTCGATCGGGAGATCATGATGAAGTATAAGAAAAACGTCGACTACCTGTTCGATTGCGTGTTCTTGAAGTGCGATAGGGCGGAGAAGAGAGGATAGGATATGTCAGCAACGATCTACTATTTCACCGGGACGGGAAACTCGCTTCACGTGGCGAGAACGATAGCCGGACAGCTGGAAGACTGCCGGGTTGTCAATATGGCCCGGCCGGACGATCTGAAGAAGACGGATATCAAGGGCGACGTCATTGGGGTCGTGTTTCCCGTATACTATTGGAACATGCCGACGATAGTACAGGAGTTCGT
This sequence comes from uncultured Methanocellaceae archaeon, assembly GCA_963780665.1. Taxonomy (GTDB): domain Archaea; phylum Halobacteriota; class Methanocellia; order Methanocellales; family Methanocellaceae; genus Methanocella. The sequence goes on from CAWACJ010000005.1 coordinate 425,079, forward strand.
AAAAAGGCTGGAACTTGGCCCGGAAGATTTCGTCTTCGGGGTCGCTACCTGTGGTGGCAAGGCGGGTTGCTCGCTCCTGACACTGGACCGGCTTCTTCGGGAACGAGGGAGCCATCTCTCCGCCGGCTATAGACTAGTCATGCCGGATAACGCCTACATCATGGCCAACCTGATCACGCCACCCGCGGAGCGGGAAGATGCCGTCAGGGTAGCGGATGAGAAGCTCGGCGAAATTATCGCTTCCATAAAGCGGAAGGAGCGTCGCGACCTGGAGCGGGCTGGCGGGCTCCAGATGAAAGCTATCGGGAGCCTGGGCAGCACCTTCGCCAAGTACATCTACCGGTTACCCCGACAGTTCAACGTCACGGACCGGTGTTCGCATTGCGGGACCTGCGTGAAAATTTGCCCTGTCGGCAACATCAAAGAGGTCGATAACCACGTGACCTGGGGCAACAACTGCACCCACTGCCTGGCCTGCTTCCACTGGTGCCCCAATACCGCGGTCGAGATAGGCCGGCACTCGGCCGGCATAGCCCGGTATCACCACCCCACAGTCACCGTGAACGACATGAAAAGTAGGTGATTCTATGACGCAAATAACACAGGAAATATATGTGGTAGACGGCGTAAAGGGAGCCCATGTCTATGTTATTATAGACAACGGCGTCACTCTGGTGGACGCTGGCATGGGTGGCAGCCAAAAACCTATCCTTAAAGCGATTAAATATCTGGGGTATGGTCCGTCTGATATCAAGCGTATCATTATCACTCATGCCCACATCGATCACATTCTAGGCCTTAAAGCCCTGTGCGACATGTCGAAGGCAAAGGTCCTGGCTAGCGAGGCGGATGCCGACACGATTGAGGGCAAGAAGCCCTTGTTTTTCCCGAAAATGAACCTGCCCAATAGTTTACTGCTAGTTTTATTGCGGCCCTTTATCAAGTACGCGCCGGCCACCGTGGATCAGCGGCTCAAGGATGGGGACACCATCCCGGTACTGGGCGGCCTTACGGTCCTCGGGCTTCCCGGGCATAGCCCTGGAAATATCGGGTTATACTGCCCATCGAAGAAACTGCTCTTCTCCAGCGATACGCTGGGCATGAAAGGCGGCGATTTCGTCAAGCCGCTCAACTACGATGTGGAAAAGGAAAAGTCGCTGGCCTCCATCAAGAAGATCGGCGCCCTGGACTATGAGATCATGCTACCGGGCTTTAATGATCCGATCATGTCCGGAGCCGCTAAGAAAGTGGCCGCCTACGCAGAAAAACTCGATAAAGAATGATCCCGGCCTCGTTCTGAGAAGATCAGGCGCAATGTTTCCTCTGGTACTTCTTTTATCGTTAGGTGGCCTGTCACGAGGTCGGTGACGAAAAATGACCGGGCGATTACTAGAATGGGTGGCTCTTGAAAGGCTCGCGGCATGTTCCTGTTGTATTCGCAGCATTCTTTAACAGTGATTATCGGTGATATGTCATCTTCGTCCGTTGACAATAACAGGCTGATCGCGTATGCCATGTACAGATTGGGTGGGAATAGAGGATTACTCAGGTTCAGGTTCATGACACAGTCAAATGCACTAGGAGAAAGTCTCATTACGGTCGTGATCTGTTCACGATATTTGTCGGGTATTCTGATGGTTGAGAGTAGCGATTCGCCGCTATCATGCCCCACCTCTGTAATGCATTTTTTTATCATTCGTTGTACCTGGTCCTCAGCAAGGTGCTCTCCATCCGGATACCCAAAGGCTTCGATCAAGCCAATGAAGCTGCGTGAGAGTGAGTCAGACTTATCCTGTCTTCCTACTCTTTCTATCCAGATTGTAAAAACTTCTTTATGCTCTGGGGGGATGTGCCCCATACTGTCCTTGAGCAGGGCAATATACTCGGCCCTGTCCAGGCATCTGCAAAAGTCTGTTAGGAAGTTGTTTAGTACGTTGAGTTGGACTTGTTTGAAGAAGTTTTTAGACGAGGTGAACTCAATGAAGATTTTGGTTTGCATCAATTCTGGCCCGGCTCCCTGGGCCTTTAAGTAGTTGAAAAGCCGTTTCAGGTCATTGAACCCTTCCCTGACCTTATATGAGCAGGCGTTTCCGTTACCGTTAGGCTTTTTAACGATAAACCCCAGCTTAGTATCGTCCGATAAATCTACGAGATGTATGCGGATGTCCTTCGCACTCCTGATATTATATTTTTCTAGTAAATACTCACGAACATCAGTGAACGTACTTTCCCCGTGCCTGGCCAGGAATAATAGAATCGCTGCTTTGGTTCTCCCCGATGGCTCCTTGGCGCCCCTCGCTCTTGGCCTGCTGCTCATCATTCCACCTCTATAGTATTATGGTATTATCGCATATACCATGGTATATCAATAAGATAAATAATCAATTTATAGATAACCTGACATTTGTTGTAATTGCATAATGTATTATGTATCGATTAAATATGTTTCCATATATCTCAGTATATCTGAGAAAACAACGGGTAACTGCCGTTGGATAGTTGGAACGGATAATGGAGGAGAGAGAATATGGAGATAAGATGGTTTGGTCAATCATGTTTTTTAATGAAAACAGCTACGGGAATGAAGATCGTCACGGATCCGTTCAATGCGAGCTGGCTCGTTCGTTACAAGTTACCGGATGTGACCGCGGATATCGTTACTATTAGCCACAATCATGGAGACCATAATAACGTTAAGTGCATAAAAGGAAACTTTGTTCACATAAATAAACCGGGTAAATATTCTGTAAAGGGGATAGACATCACAGGAATATTAACATCTCACGGGTTCCCCCGAGGACAGAACGTCATCTTTAAATTCACCATCGACGGGCTGATTGTTTGCCACTGCGGAGATCTCGGCCGAATGTTGACCGAAGAACAGGTAGCAGTGTTAGGAAACGTTGATGTGCTCATGATACCGGTAGGCGGGTCAGCGACGATCGATGCAGAAAAAGCTTCTAAAGTAGCGAGATTATTGAACGCAAAAGTAGTGATACCGATGCATTATAGGACAGATAAATTCAAGCCCCCGATGATGGCAGGCGTGGATAAATTTATCGATGTTATGGGAAACTGTAAAAAACCAGGAAAACAAAGCGTAGAAATTACAAGAGATAACCTCGGTGAATATGCAGGCGCATTAGTGTTAAACTATGAATAAAATAAGTGAATGCGAACACTGGAAAAATAATCGCTAGAACATGGAGATCGAAATGTTTAAAAACAAACTATCCCGATCCACTGGGAGCGAGACCCCGTTCGGGTGGCGGTTCCTGACTCCCATGTTCATAGGTTCCGCACTGAATTCCGTCAATAGTTCGATCATTGCGACCGCTTTAGTATCGATATCCATTGCCGTTCATGTCTCCGTAGGACAGACTGTAGTGCTTGTCGCAGTCCTATATTTAGCAAGTGCTATCGCCCAACCGACCGCCGGAAAGCTATCGGAGGTGTTCGGGCCAAGACGGGTATTCCTGGCGGGTATCCTGGCCGTACTGCTTGGCGGTTTGGTGGGTGGGTTGGGCCATGACTTGATGACATTGATCGTGTCCCGAGTCCTGATAGGGCTAGGCACCTCGACGGGCTATCCATCGGCTATGCTTCTTATCCGTCGTCGTGCTGAATGGGCCGGTATGACCGAGCCTCCCGGTGGCGTGCTTGGAGGCCTCGTGATCACCGCGTTGGTGACACCTGCTCTCGGGCTGCCGCTTGGCGGTATTCTCGTCGCGATTTGGGGTTGGCAGGCCGCGTTCTTAATAAACGTCCCTTTAGCTCTGATCACACTGAGTATGGCAGTGCTCTGGATTCCCCGGGACCAACCAATCGAAGGTTCGAGAACGGTCCGGGAAATCGCGGCCCGCATCGATGTTGCCGGCATTATTGGCTTTAGCGGTACAATGATAGCCCTCCTGGTGTTTCTCCTGGCATTGCCAACGCCAAATTGGATCGCACTTGGCCTGGCAATTCTGATAGGATTGGCCCTTGTCTGGTGGGAGCTACGGGCACGCCATCCGTTCATTGATATTCGCCTATTAGCCACGAACCAGGGATTAACTCTCACCTACCTGCGGTTCGCGCTGGGAACGCTATGCGTCTACACAGTATTATATGGTGTCACGCAATGGATCGAGGTCGCCCGGGGCATTTCACCTCAAGATGCCGGCCTCCTCCTGCTGCCCATGTCTCTCGTCGGAAGCGTACTAGCGTTGCCGATCTCACGAATGAACTTAGTGCGCGCCCCGTTGATTGTGGCTGCGATTTCTTGTCTAATCGCGTCTGCCGGTGTGCTCTTGATCGGCACGACCACTCCTATCGTATGGGTGGTGGTCATCACCTTGATCTTCGGGGTTACCCTTGGAACGAGCGTCAGTGCGAATCAGACGACTATGTATACCCAGGTCAGTGCAGATCAAATCGGCACTGCTTCGGGTCTAATACGTACCTTCGGTTACATCGGCTCGATCGCCTCATCGGCCCTCATTTCCATCTTCTTCCGCCAGAGCGTCAACGATAACGGTCTACACACGATAGCTCTGGTCATGGTAGTCCTCAGCATCGTGGGAGTGATCATCGTCGTTGCCGACAGGAAGATAATGGCCCAAAAGTGGGTTAAGAGATACGCGCCCGAACTAAAGGTTCATTAACGGTCACATTGGGACCTGGACGTCATCACATACGTAAGCGAGTCATCTAGCTTAGGCCCCAATACAGTTTTTATTTTTTTTATACGGACTAAGGACTTTAGGTGCAAAGCCGCTCCAATAGGATTTTCTATTACCGAGCAATATACCAAAAACGGCTAATACCTTGACTTTACGTGCAGAATTTGGACTTTATGAGCAAAATCGACTTTAGGTGCAGATACGGGCAATGGTGAAACTCAGGTTGATAATAAAATACTACCCGGTGAAATAGCGGTTGGTGAATCGGTTGGTGTGAACTATAAAATTAAGTTAAAGGCGAAGGATGAAAACGACCGGAGGCTACATCGCGCGTTCCGCACGCCCAACCCTGAACAGTTACTTATTAATATTGAAAATTAATTGCCGGGCTGTTGGATACCGCGCCAGCCGCCTACATCACATTGGCCATATTCATTCCAACCCACAGCAACCACCGTGCCATCCAATTTAAGCCCGAGAGTATGGACGCAACCCGCCGCTATCGCCACGATATCACGCCAGTCGCTTACATCGCATTGGCCATATTCATTCCAACCCACAGCAACCACTGTGCCGTCCGATTTAAGGCCGACGGTATGATAACTACCCGTCGCTATCGCCACTATGTCGTGCCAGTCGCTTACGTTGGATTGGTCACCATTTTTCAAACCAACCGCTGTCACCGTGCTGTCCGATTTAAGGCCGACGGTATGAATGTAACCTGCCGCAACTGCCACTATATCGCGCCAGTCGCTTACATTGCATTGGCCGTTCACATTATTACCCACAGCCATCACCCCGCCGTCCGATTTAAGCCCGACAGTATGCCAGTCACCCGCCGTGACCGCCACAACATCCCGCCAGTCGCTTACGTCACATTGGCCTTCATTATTTCGGCCCACGGCAACCACTGTACCATCCGATTTGAGCCCGAAGGTACAACGCCACCCCACCGCAACCACCACAATATCACGCCAGTCGCTTACATTGCACTGGCCATGATTATTCCAACCTATAGCAACAACTGTGCCGTCCGATTTAAGCCCGATGGTATGAGAATTCCCCGTGTTCGTTGCCATATGAACATTACCAGCCGCGACCGCTACTATATTACGCCAGTCGCCTACATCGCATTGGCCCTTTCTATTATCACCCACGGCCACCACCGTTCCGTCGGATTTAATAGCAACGGTATGACGACGACCCGCGACTATGGGATATTTAGGCCACCGTTTCACGTTTAACGCCGCTTCTTTCGGTGAAATGTCATCCATGTTTTACCTCCTTGAACACAAGACCTATTTTGTTATTAACAAGACTTACAATAATAAAGATTAGGTTTGGTCAATCCGTACCAACCGTTTCACCAACCGCTAATTCAGCAAGTCATTAATATAAAGGTGCAAAGCTTTTTCAAGGGTTCTGTAAAGTTAGCGGGAGCTAGAATATGCTGTCAAAGGTCGCTGCCATAATCTAGAGCGAAGAGTTAAAAATAACCAGCATTCAAATAATGTGTGGGAATTTACACAACGATATCGAGGTATATATGATCGAAACCATGACCCATGTAATGCTCTTCGTCAGAAACTACGACGAAGCACTGGACTTTTATACAAAAAAGCTTGACTTTGAAAAAGTCACGGACGTTAGCCCGGTACCGGGAATGCGCTTTTTGACCGTCGCTCCGAAAGGCCAGGGTACGGAAATAATTCTTCATGTGCCCAGCGCTGCAATGCATGGCGAAGCCGAAGCAAAGCGAATGACAGGGTTGATAGGTAAAACCGCTGCTTTGATGTTTAAAGTCGATGACTGCAATAAGACATGCGACGAGCTAAGATCTAAGGGCGTAACGATCACACAGGAGCCGGGAAAGGCACCATTCGGCATCCAGGCGCGGATCGAGGACCTGTACGGGAACCCGATATGGCTCGTAGAGCATCCCAGATAAAAATTATTCAATAATTTTTAAATTGCTTTGGGCTCTATTGAATAATTTTCTCCCTAAAAAGTTAAAGCATAATTTCGGCGGTTTCATCGCCGGCGAGTGGCCTGTTTTCTCGATCCTGGTATACTAATTGTTTGCTTGGACTGATCACAGTAACACTGAAATTGTTATAACGTCCCCGTGGCGCGCTGAAGCTAATTCTAAACGAGCCATTCGCATCAGTAAGGCCAGAATACTGGTCTGAGACATCATTATCACCATTACATGTCACAGCCACTGTATAACCATTCAGCACCTTGCCATCGCTCATTGTAACTGAACCGGTGACATTATAATATGCAGTATTATTAATCTGGACTGGCATTGGATAATATGAGACGATCGGGGACGCCGTATATGGAGTAGAGACCGGCGTTGGGTTATATGAGACAATAGGAGAAGCCGTATACGGAGAAGGGACGGATGTCGGAAGCGGTGTATTCACGACTGGGCTAAGACAGCCGGCGGCCATGAGCATCACTAAACATATTATTGTCAATATGAGTATTTGCTTCATAGAAACCTAAATGCGATATTCCATTATATGTTTTTGATGCTCGTAAAACATATTTTAAAAGTTCTGTAAAGTCTGTTATAAGCCTATACAAGATATTTCTTAATTGAGAAAGTTTATTGGCTTTCATACCCTTACTTTTAACTATGGCAGAGAAGAAACTCACGATTACAATAGATGGAATGCACTGCGAGCATTGTGCGGCCGCCATCAAGGACGGCCTGAAGAAGGCAAAGGGCGTTATCAACGCCGAAGTTTTATTCTCGATGGGCAAGGCAAAAGTCACCTATGATCCGGAACAGGCGAAGCCGGAGGATCTCGCAGGCATCGTAAAGGCATTAGGCTATACGGTTAAAGCCATAAAAGAATAATTCACACTCGTATCGAGCAGTGTGACAGACATTATAGGTATCGCAGTGACCGATATAACACCATATTTAAATTTATAAATGCGTTATCATTAAGAGGTTATTTTCATGATATTTACTGAAAAAGAGATGGAACAAAAAGCAGTAGAAACTGTAGCGTCGCTCATGTGTGCGACCGCCAGGACAGCGCCGAAGGCGCATGGCGCGGATAATTTGAGCACGCTAGTGTTGACGGGTGAAGATAAGGACGCACTCGCGAACGAAATGATGCGCATCGGAAAGGAGAACGACATCGGTTTCTTCCAGCGTGACTCCGGTAACGTGAAGGCGGCCCAGGCCGTGGTGCTCTTCGGCCAGAAAACCATCCAGCTGGACATACCGGTATGTGGCTTTTGCGGATTCAAGAACTGTGCGGAAAATGCTAAGGCAGGCGCAGCATGCGCGCTCAGCGCGAGCGACCTGGGCACTGCGGTGGGTTCTGCGGTGGAGATCGCCTCTATCCATCATATCGATAACCGGATCATGTTCACGGCGGGCAGGGCGGCGCTAAACCTCGGCTTGTTCAAGGATATGAGAGTTACAATGGCCTACGGCGTGCCATTGAGTGTATCGGGCAAGAGCCCGTTCTTTGACAGAAAGCCGATCGTTAATCCCAGTACACACTAGGGATAATTTAAGTAAAGATTCAGCATCCGGCCGACGATACGTCGCGCAAGCCAGGAACTCCAACGCAAAGACGCAAAGGTGTTATTGTAAAGCCTCCGGCGGCCGGGAGACTCTATTTGTATTGTATATGCCTCCGGCGGCTCGAGACACCCGAGTTTAATGATCGTCAGTTACTAAGGATAAAGATCACGACTATATTAGTCTTAAAGCCGCCGGAAGCATATACTAAACCAATTCTTCGCGTCTTTGCGTTGGGGGCCACTGTTTTTACACACCCGCCCCGGGACGCTTTTACAATAATGACACAATTAACATAATACATTGTATCTTAGGTTAACGAACCATTTCACCACGTATAAATATTTTAAAGGCACTGCTCTATATTGGAGACGAACATGGGAGTCGATTTTAGCGAGCTTGCGCCCCGGCATGAAATAGAGCTTAAGGAATTGAATGGAAAAGTCATAGCGATCGATGCGTTCAATACACTCTATCAATTTTTAAGCATCATCAGGCAGATGGACGGCACGCCGCTCGTGGACGACCGTGGCGAAGTCACATCCCATTTATCCGGCATCATCTACAGAGTGACGAACCTGGTGGAACAGGGGATCAAGCCCGCATTTGTATTCGACGGCAGGCCGCCCTCGTTCAAGGCGGAGACCATTAAAGCACGCGTAGAAATAAGAGAGGCGGCAAAACAAATGTATGAAGCTGCCAAAGCAGCCGGCAGCGCGGACGCATACAAGTATGCTCAGGCGTCCACAAGCATAAACGCCCAGATCATAAAAGACTCAAAAGAGTTGCTGGGCTTAATGGGAATACCGTATTTAGTTGCGCCCTCGGAAGGCGAGGCCCAGGCATCCTATATGGTGTCAAAAGGAGCCGCAGACTATGTGGGCTCTCAGGATTTCGACTCGCTATTGTTCGGCGCGCCTCACACTGTCCGGAACATTGCCATAACGGGTAAAAGAAAGCTGCCGCGTAAGGGCATATATGTGGAAGTGAAGCCCGAGATCATCGAGCTGGAAGAAGTACTGAAGACGCTGGACATCACGCGCGAACAGCTCATAGACATGGGGATCCTCATCGGCACCGATTATAATCCCGGAATCTATAAAGTGGGGCCGAAGACCGCCCTCAAGCTGGTGAAAAAACACAGCAGCATGCAGGACATATTAGCCGAGCTGGGGCAGACGATCGAGAATTATGAATCTATTAAGGAGTTTTTCCTGCACCCGCCTACCACGGACGACTACAGCATCAAGTGGGGAAAGCCCGAGCCTGAAAAGATCAAGCATTTCTTATGCGACGAGCACAGCTTCTCGAAAGAGCGCGTTGATAAAGTGCTCGAGCGGCTGGAAACGGCAGTATCGGAGACCACCAAACAGAAGACGCTATCCGCCTGGTTTTAGAAAGACGCTATATTTTATAAGAATTCAAAAAGGCTTTAAGTGTTCAGCGCAAATATGACACTTAACAATGTTAAGAGGTAGACGTCTATGTCTAACTACGAGGAATTATCTTCAAAACTGAAAACGATCTTAGGCTTAAAAGGCTCACCTGTTGCCGTTAAGCTGGTCAATGGCAAAGAGGAGATACCAGCGGGCGTACCGGAAATAACCGAGAAGCTCAGGCACTGCGAGATGGTACAGAAGGCTCGCGGCGGCGCCACGTTCTATGCTACCAAAGACCATCACGCCTGCGCCGGAGGCGCCGGCGCGCTCGGCGTTATGGAAACTCCGGAAAAGATCAAGACTGGAGAATTTTACTTTGGGCTCGGCCGGTTCAAGACTCTCGAGGCGGCTAAAAAGACGATGGAAGCTGTGCCGAAGACGGGCAAGCATTTCTTCGCTACTATGTACGCGCCACTCGAGAATACAAGCTTCACACCCGACGTCATCGTGATCATCGGAGACCCGAAGCAGCTGTTGAAAATATCCCAGGCGAACATTTACGAGAACGGCGGACGCAATATCGCCGGCTTCTCCGGCATACAGTCTCTATGTGCGGATGCGGTAGCACAGGTCTACAATACCGGTGAGATGAATGCCACATTCGGATGTGACGGCTCTCGAAAGTATGCTAAGATAGCGGATGAAGAACTAATTGTTGGCATACCGGCTGATAAGCTCGAGAGTATTGTGGCAGCACTCGAAAAAATAGTAAAATAAGTGTAAGGCCGATAAACGGCCCTTTATTTTTATGTAAAGTCCCGACTTTTCACACTCGCTTTCTCGAGGCGGCTCTTTACGAAACCGATGAGCTCCTTAAATAATATGATCTTGTCCCCCTCGTCTTTATAGGCTAGCTCTGCCGGGTCAAGCTCCACTGAGATCTTGCCGTCGAAGCCATTCGCTGCCATATGCGAAAAAAGCGTGCCTAGTGGCAGCAAACCTCCGCCAGGTGTCATATGCCCTCTGCCCGAATGACCACCGTAGTCGCCGATGTGGACGCTCTTGACGCGCGGCCATATCATATCATAAGTTTTTATGATGTCTCTGCCGGAAGCTGCACAGTTAGAGACATCGAAGGACATGAAAACGTCATGCTCATAGCAGAAGTCGCGTATTTTCTTTACATCCATGATGGGCTGCACGCTCAGGCTACCCATAGGGGCCCCGTTCTCTATACAAAGTACGCCGTTACCGTATAGCTCCTTATAGTACAATATGCGATCCCTGAACATATACGAAGATAGATCTTTGAATATCGGAGTATTCGGTATCCCGAACACGATGATCTCAGGCTTGAACGTATGAAAGACCAGGTGAGCATCCATATCGCCGTGAAGTAAGTAGTGTACCGGCTTCTTGAAAGTGGCCCTGGGGACAATGATACTTTTTACGGGAATATCGTGATCGACCGAGCAGAGATATATGTCCTCCGAGCTGATCTCCAGCCTGGAGCAGTCAAGCTCAATACCGTCGAACCCCGCCTTTTCGGCTAAGTCGAATGTCTCGTTTAAATGCCTTCTGCTATTCCCGGGGCGCACCTGTAATAACAATTCTGGCATCACAAAAAAGGTATACTACAATGGATAAATCAACAAACCGTGATAAAATCACATATCGTAGTATATTTCCGTAATTTTAATAGATACGTCGCCCTTCATTTCATATTCCTTGAAGATCGTATCGTTGGATAGGATCCGTCTCTCGACGTGATAGCCGTTCTCTTTGAGCACGTCACCTATCGGCTTTACCCTCAGTCGCATAAGCTTGATGAACTCGGGAGGGTTCAGGTTTACGGGCATCTCTACCGTCGAATGGACGATGATCTTTCCGTCCTTGACGAATTCGGATGTGCGAATGATGTTACCGTCACGCTCTTCCTGGCCCACGACGCGGAAGATGACATCGGAATAGTGATCTTTTAAATACTGAGTCGTAGAATCGGTCGAGTTTACGATGGCATTATACCAGGTCATCGTGGTGTTACTCCGTTCTGTAAAATAAGGTGCGAACATCTTCACAAGGAAGATGTTCACATCGGTTTAAAGTCTTTATGCTTTCACGTACAGGGAGCCCTTTCCGGACTCGCCCTTGTCGCCCGAGTAGACGTTGAAAGCGATCTTCTTGCCGTCGCCCTCGAGGTCGATCTCTTGCTTCTCCTTTAGCGTGAAGCCGGGCATCATGTCCTGGATCTTGCCGAGCACGTAGATGTTGCCGCGTATCAGCTGGCCGCCCACTCTTCCGGGGCAGTTGCCGTAGACGACGATCTTTCCGCCGACGTCCTTGGGTCCGATGCCTCTGCCGGCATGGACACCCACGTTGATGTCGGTGTTGCCCTTGATGGTGATCGTGCCGCCCATCATGTACTCGCCCGTGTCGTTGCCGACATTGCCGTGTACAAGGATGTTGCCGCCCTTCATGCCTCTCCAGTCTCCACGGTAGGAGGCGCCGAGGTGGTTACCTGCATTGCCCTCTATGACAATGTTGCCGCCTTCCATCTGGATCCCGCAGAACGCATCGACGTTGCCCTTGACGATGATGTCGCCGCCCTTCATCCAGGCACCACAGTACATGTCCATGCTGCCCTTGATGAGGATCGCGCCATCGGTCATCTTGGTACCGACGTACTTGACCATCGGGATGTCTCCGTTGATGACGATCGCGACATCGGCCGCCGTCTGTGCGACTTCGTTGGAGCCGCCGATCTCGAAGAACTTCTTGAGTGGCCAGGGAGTGTTGCCTTCCCAGACCTGTAGCTCTGCGATCTCTTCAAGCGTCTTTCCTGCGAAGTTGTCAGGGGTTATGCAGTCAGCTTCGAGAACGAGGTACTTCTCGTCCGCCTTAGGAGTTAAGGTGATCTTTTGCATCTTAGTTACCTCCCGCGAGCGGTCCGCACTTGACAACCGTCTGGTTCGGAATATATGCGTCCTGCACCGGATAGTTGTTCAGCGTGAGCGAGTAGTACTTCAGGAACTTCTCGACGATGTCGTTGGCGACTTCCTTGTTGTTGAAGCCGTCCGCGTCTGCCCACGTGGTGGTCTTGGTCGAAGCCGCGAGGCCTACGATCTCTCCATCCTTGACGACGATCTCGCCGCCCTTGATGGTGTATGCTGAGCTCTCGAGCGCCTTGACCAGCAGCTCTGGCTTCTGCGTGAAGTCGGTCGTCTTCGGGTTGATCGCGTAGATCGCGATGTCCGCGTCTGCGCCAACGCCGAGGTGGCCCTTTCTCTTGGCCATGCCGAGCGACTTTGCGGGGCCTGCCCTGGTCATCTGTGCGAGCTCGTAGAAGTCAAGCTCACGAGAGATATCACCGAGGCTTGTCCTCTCCGGCACCCACTTGTGTAGCGATGCCATCTTCGTGTCCCTCGCCTTCTTGCTCATGAGCCAGCTGGCTACGGTCGGGTACCGGGTGAACGGTCCGCCGTTCGGGTGATCCGTGGTCATGAAGACCTTCATGGGGTCCTTGACGAGGAGCGCATACTCCAGGCCGATGGCCCACTGGATGCCGTTGACGTGAGACTTTTCGCTGTACAGCACTGGCACGACACCTGAGCCGGTCTCCAGCTCTATGTCTGCGTTCGCCCACTTGAGGTGGCCGAGCTGGTGCAGTCCGAACTCCATAGGTCCATCAGCTGTCATCGTCGTGGTCTCGTCTAGCGTGACGAAGCCCGCGTCGGTGGTGATGTTGTCATGCGAGTTCACATAGTCTGCCAGCTTGCTTGCCTCGGAAGTGAAGTCCTTCCAGGATGTTCCGCCGTATGCGTGGAACTGTGCGTGGGTCAGGTGTATGTTCTGTGTCCTGCCGCCCTTCTTATAGGTGGGTATGTCCTCGGTCAACGCTAAAGTCTTGAGCGTCGTGGTTATGTTGCCGGGGTGTCCCAGGTTGTTCGGGTGGATGTGTATTGAATGTGGCAGACCGAGCCTCTCGTTCGAGGCCGCGAGGCCTTTAACGATCTCTTTCGGTGTTACGTCAAAGTAAGGTACTGAGTCATCAATAGAGACGCAGTTCTTGCCCCAGGCGTAAGCTTCTGTTCCGCCGGGGTTCACGATCTTTATGACGTAACCTTTGGTCGCCTTGAGCATCCATGCGACGAAGGCATCAAGCTTCTCTGTTTCACCCTTCTTGATGTACTCCATCACCATCCAGTTGTTGCCGAGCAGCGTGTACGCGCTCTGGTCCAGGATCGGCGTGTCGCGGATCTCTTCGTGCGTGTGCCTCGCCAGCAGTGGGGGCATTGCTGCCTCGTTTGCTGTCGTGTAGCCAAGCCTGGCGTACCTGTACGCCGTCGCGAATGTGGATGGAGCTGAGAATCCTCCTCCGCCTCTGATAAACTTAGAGGCGTGTTCCATGCCAGGATCGTGAAGCTTGTCTTCGGGCCTGTACATCCTGCCCACATTGACCTTCGGTCCAGCTATGTGGGTGTGAATGTCGATACCGCCGGCCATGACGACTTTTCCTTTAGCGTCAATGACCTTGGCACCGGTCGTGAGCTTAGAGGCTTCCACGATCTTGCCATTCTGGACAGCGATATCCTTGACATCACCATTAATGCCATTGGCCGGGTCATATACGAACCCGTTCTTGATCAATAATTCATTTGTTGCTACTTTTGCCCTTGCCATATTTTCACCTCAGTGATGCTTCTGTCCAACGTGGGATGCCGTTAATCTCATGACCTTGTTCAGGGTTTCCCGGAGGATCATATGATCCCCCGAGTTCTCCTGTATAGAGTCAGACATGTTCGGGTCTCCTATACGGGATGCCTGATTTACGCCTTTTTCTGAATAGGCGCGGCTTCCAGTTTCTTTCCAGCGCTGAATTTTGCGATCTCTGCAAGATCATCGTCTGCTGCGTGGGCCGCTCCCGGTCCCGCATGCAGGTCGGACTTCTTCTGTACTGGGCTAGGCCCGAGCTTCTTGATGGTGTTGACCATGTCCTTGACGACTTCTCCCCACAGCGCTCCTTCCGAGGCTGATACGAAGGTCATCTTGAGCCTTCTTGGGTCAATGCCGTATTCCTGTAGGAGCTTCCTGGTCAGCGCGATCCTGCGCCTTGCCTTGAAGTTTCCGGCAATGTAGTGACAGTCGCCGATGTGGCAGCCGGATATGAGCACTGCGTCCGCACCGAGGCTGAATGCCTCCATGACGTACGAGGGGTCAATACGGCCGGTGCACATCACACGGATGACACGGACGTTGGGCGGGTACTGAATTCTCGAGGTACCGGCCAGGTCTGCGCCTGCGTAGGTACACCAGTTGCAGAGAATGCCGAGTATCTTAGGTTCGAATTCTTCAGCCATCTTAGACACCTCCTACGGGGGTGAACAGAGCAGCGATCTGCGCCCTGATCTGGTTGTTCTTGAAGTGCTGCATCGTGATCGCCTTGGACGGGCATGCCGCACCGCAGGTGCCGCAACCCTTACACATGGCGTCGTTCACGTTCGCCCTTCTCTTACCATCCTCGATCTCATTCAGGGTAACTGCCTTGTACGGGCATAAGCTGCCGCATACGCCGCAACCGCTGCATAGATCCTCGTCCACCTTTGCCGCTATGGGCTCAAGTGTGACCTTGCCCTGGTTGACAGGGATCTGTGCCGCTGCAGCCGCACCGGCTGCCTGCGCTACTGTGTCGGGGATATCCTTTGGTCCCTGGCAGCAGCCAGCGAGGAATATACCATCGGTCGAAGTCGAGAACGGGTTCAGCTTCGGGTGAGCTTCGAGCAGGAACTTGTCCGGGCTCTTGCTGATTGTCAGGATGCCCCTGAGATGCTCGGTCTCTGCCTTCGGTACGATCGCATTTGCAAGGACGACCATGTCGGCCTCAAGCTCGATCGGGGTTCCGAGCAGCGTGTCCTCGGCCTGTATGATGAGGTTCCTCGAAGCCGGGTCTTCCTGAATCTTGGCAACCCTGCCTCTGATGAACTTCGCACCCTCGTTCTGGATACGGTAGTAGAACTCTTCGTATGCCTTACCGAACGCCCTGATGTCCATGTAGAAGATGTAGGGGATAGTTCCCGGCATTTTCTCCATGATCTGGTGAGCGTGCTTCAGCGAGTACATACAACATACACGAGAGCAGTACGGGTTGGCGTCCTGGTCTCTCGACCCTGCGCACAGCACAAAGGCCACAATGTGTGGCTTCTGGCCGTCCGATGGCCTGATTAATTTACCGCCAGTCGGGCCGGATGCGTTGATCAGCCTCTCGAACTGTAAGCCCGTGATGATGTTGTCGTATACGCCATAGCCCCATTCTTCCTTCTTCTGTATCTCGTACAGGTCGAATCCGGTGGCTACGATCATGGTACCGACCTTGATGTGAACATCCTCTGGCTTCATCTCGAGGTCGATGGCCTTTTTATCTCCGCACTTCTTGACACAAAGCTCGCACTTGATGCAGCTGTCGAAGTCAATGGTGTACTTTAATGGCACTGCCTGCGGGAAGGGTACGTATATGGCCTTCCTGGGGCCCATGCCGAGGTCGAACTCGTTGCCTTTGGTGACCGGGCATACTGCCGCACAGTCGCCGCAGCCATTACAATCGGCTTCCTTGACTCCTCTGGCCTTTCTCGTGACCGTAACGTCGAAGTTACCGATGTAACCGTCGACCGCTTTGATCTCTGAGTAGGTGAGCAGCTTGATGTTCGGGTGTCTCTCGACATCCACCATCTTCGGAGTGAGGATACACGCCGAGCAGTCGAGGGTCGGGAAAGTCTTGTCCAGCCGGGGCATGTTGCCTCCGATGGTCGGCTCCCTCTCGACTAGATACGTGGTGATCCCTGAGTCAGCCAGCGAGAGCGCTGCCTGAATGCCCGCGACACCGCCGCCGATGACCATTATGGCTTTCTCGACAGGTATTGTCTTGGACTCGAGAGGCTCGAGCAATGATGCCCTTGCAACGGACATTCTGACAATATCCTGTGCCTTCTCGGTTGCCCTCTCGGGCTCGTGCATGTGGATCCATGAGGACTGCTCACGGATGTTCGCCATCTCGAAGATGAACGGGTTCAGTCCGGCTGATGCGGATACTTTCCTGAACGTCGGCTCGTGCATACGGGGGGAACAGGCTGCCACGACCACTGCGTCAAGGTTGTGTTCCTTGATGGCGGTCCTGATCTTGTCCTGGCCCGGCGTTGAGCACATGTAAGTGTAGTTGTCAGCGTGCACTACGTTGGGGAGTGTCTTTGAGTACTCCTTTAACTTCTCGATGTCGACGACACCGGCGATGTTGGTACCGCAGTGACAGATGAAGACTCCAACTCTGTTTGGTTGTTTCTCGTTCGCCATTTTCTTTCCCTCACACAATCTTATCAAGTAATGCGTCTACTTTAATCGCGTGCGCATCCAGTCCCAGCTCGTCCGGGCTCATGCCCTGCGCGAGGCCGAGTAACTGCCCGTAGTGCAGCACTGGTATGTTGTACGTGTCACCGAACTTCTCGGCGATCTCCGCCTGGCCCTTGTCAAACTGAAGGTGACAGAATGGGCAGACATCCACGATACAGTCGACTCCGACTGCCTGCATGTTCCTGAGCTTCTCGTTGGTCATGTCGAGGGCGAAATCGATCTTGTATCCGCGAACTCCTCCGCCTGCTCCGCAGCACATCATCTTTTCTTTGTAGTCTACGCTCTTTGCGCCCAGAGCTTCGACCATCTCATCTAAGAAAGTCGGTCTTTCCGTGGAGAAGCCGAACTTCCTGTCCCTGGCGGGCTTGAGCATGTGGCAGCCATAGTGTACGGCGACCTTGATGCCGTTCAATGGCGTGACGACGCTGTCCCTGATCTTCTTGACGCCTACGTCCTTGTAGAGCTGCTCTGCGACGTGTCTGACCTCGACGGTACCCTTGTACTCCATGTCAGCGAGCTTTAACAGCTTGTTGACCTTTTCCTTCTCTTCCGGGTGCTCCTTGAGTTTCTCATTTACATCGTATAATGACTTGTAGCAGCCGTTGCACACTACGGTACAGTCCATCCCCATCTTCTCCGACAGGCAAATGTTCCTTGCCGCCAGAGCTTCCCATGTCAGGATGTCCATAGAGCCGAATGCGCCCGGTGCGGGACAGCAGCCCGCTCCCTTCAAGGTCTCCAGTTCGAGGCCTAAGTTCTTTGCAGTCTTGATTGTCGCGGCCTCAATGCCCGGATACCTGTTAGGGGCAATGCAACCTAAGAATAATGATGACTTTGCGCTCATTGCTTACCACCCTCTACTGCTGCCTTGATGGCCATTAAGCCAGTTGCGTCCAGGATCTTCTGGATGCCAGGTATATACTCCGGGTACATGTGAGTCGTCGGGGGGTTCTCCGTGAGACCCAGCTTGACCCTGAGCTTCT